>CAJMNH010000004.1 GCA_905214725.1 uncultured bacterium | reverse complement strand
GCGTTCGGTTTGGATAAGCGCTGAAAGCATCTAAGCGCGAAGCCATCCCCAAGATGAGTCTTCCCTTGAGGGGCGTAGGAGACTACTACGTTGATAGGCTGCAGATGTAAAGACAGTGATGTCAAAGTCGAGCAGTACTAATTACCCGAACGGCTTTCTATCAAAAGATTATCTCATTTCCCGTTATATGTCAAGTTTTATCGGAGGGGTCCGATTTATAAATACCCGTTCAGAGATGTGGCTGTTGCCATATCGTCAAGAAGAAGGTTCTTTAGGTGGTTATAGTGGTGAGGTTCCACCTCTTCCCATTCCGAACAGAGAAGTTAAGCTCACTAACGCCGATGGTACTGCGGTTTTCCCGTGGGAGAGTAGGTAGCCGCCTCTTCAAGCCGGATCCCAAACGAGGGATCCGGCTTTTCTTTGTGCAAGCGTCTCCGATGTCACGATAGAATTTACATTTTGCAGAGCTGGTCGTTCATGTTTTCAGTGCCCGATTTAGAAGGAACGATCTCGTTATGCTGCAAAATTCGACCTTTTTTGTCTTGATTCTTTGTTTTTATCGTATGGGGTTTCGTTGGAAAAGGAGCTTCTGACCGAACTATTCGGCGGAGAACTTTTCCGCTTTGATCGACGGTTTTTGCCGAATAATTGTTACCTTTGTTTACTGTTTCGGTCTCGCCGGTCGTCTTGCGGTGAAGGCCTTAAAACCGACTGAAAATGAAAGAACGGATTCAGCGCTTCGGCAAATCGCTGAGCGGCATGGTGATGCCCAATATCGGTGCATTTATCGCATGGGGTTTTATCACGGCTCTTTTCATTCCTACGGGTTGGTGGCCCAACGCGAATTTGGGACAACTCGTCGAACCGATGCTGCGTTACCTGTTGCCGCTGCTGATCGCCATCACGGCGGGCCGGCATGTAACCGGCGATCGCGGCGGCGTGATTGCCGCCGTAGCGGTGATGGGCGTCATTCTGGGCAGTGACATTCCTATGTTTATCGGGGCGATGGCTATCGGGCCTTTTGCCGGTTGGGTAATCCGCACTTTCGACCGCACGGTGGAAGGACGTATTCCCGCCGGATTCGAGATGTTGGTCAATAATTTCTCGGTCGGCATTCTGGGTATATTTTGCGCTTTGATCGGATTTTATGCCGTAGGACCTGTGGTTTCGGCCCTGACTACGTTTCTATCGGTCGGCGTGTCGCTGATGATCGAGCACGGCCTGCTGCCGTTGGTATCGGTCTTCATCGAACCTGCCAAAGTGCTCTTTCTGAATAACGCCATCAACCACGGAATCTTTTCGCCGATAGGTATCGAACAGGCGCGCCAGACAGGCCAGTCGATCATGTTTCTGCTGGAAACCAATCCGGGCCCCGGGCTCGGCGTTCTGCTGGCCTATTGGGCTTTTGCACGGGGCGCGGCGCGTTCGTCGGCCCCGGGGGCGATCGTCATCCAGTTTTTCGGCGGCATCCATGAAATCTATTTCCCCTATGTGCTGATGCGTCCGGCCATCATCGTAGCGCCGATTGTCGGTTCGGCCGCGGCGATTCTCTTCTATTCGCTTACCGGAACGGGGTTGACGGCCGTTGCGTCGCCCGGCAGCATCATCGCCGTACTGGCGATGGCGCCGAAGGGAGAGACATTGCTGGTGCTTGCGGGAGTGGTTATTGCTGCCGCCGCGTCGTTCTTCGTTGCGGCGCCGATCGTCAAGCGTGCTCATCTGGAGGAGGTAAAAGCCATTCAGAAACCGAACGGTAAGGTCATCGGAGGAACGAATCATGCAAAGCATCCGGTCGAAGGACCGATCCGTACGATCGTCTTTGCCTGTGACGCCGGTATGGGGTCGAGCGCCATGGGCGCTACGCGTTTCCGCAAGCGTATCGAACCGCTCGGAAGCGGCGTACGCGTGACCAACAGTTCGGTAGATACGATTCCCGAAGGTACGGATGTCGTGGTTTGCCAGTCGCAACTTGCCGAACGCGCCGAGAAATCGGCTCCGGGTTCGGAGGTGATCGTGATCGGAAATTTTCTGACCGATCCTGCGCTCGATGCTTTATACGATCGGATCGAAGGTCAAGCCAAAGCGGCTGAAATGCCGGAAGTATCGTCTGCGGAGATTTCAGCGGAGCCGGTCTCTGCCGAATCGGCGGCGGGAATGCTGACCTTGCAGGGCATTCGCACGGGGTTGAAATCCGTCAGCAAGGAGGACGCGATCCGCGCTGCCGGAGAGTTGTTGGCTACCTGCGGTTATGTCGATGACGGCTATGCCGATGCGATGCTCGCGCGCGAGCGTGTGGCCACGACCTATCTGGGCATGGGAATTGCCATTCCTCATGGGACGGCCGAGGCCAAGTCGCGTATCCTCCGTTCGGGAATCGTCGTGATGCAATATCCCGAAGGAGTCGAATTCGGCGACGAGCGGGCGCAGTTGGTGATCGGCATTGCCGGTGCGGGAGATGAGCATATCGAGATTCTGGCGCGCGTGACGTCGGCGCTCGAAGACGAGGCGGTTCTCGAGCGACTCAAAACGACGGCCGATCCGCAGTATATTCTGGAAAAATTAGCTATTTGAGATATGGTATCGAAGAAAGTTACAATTTTGGCGCCGAACGGAATGCATGCGCGTCCCGTCTCGGCATTGGTGGCGCTCGTTAAGGGATCGGGCCAGCAGGTGACGCTGCGCACCCCCGCCAAATCGGTCAATGGAGCCAGCATGATCGGCATCCTCTCGCTGGGACTGAAAAAGGGGACCGAAGTGGAGGTTGCGGTCGAAGGCGACAACGAACAGGCTGTGCTCGACGAAGTGGTCGCCGCTATCGAAGCGATAACCGATTAACGACGGGTATGTTGCGGTTTCCGGTGAAACAGGCCATGTCCGATGCCGTGGCGATCGGGCGCGTGTGGCGTTATCATCCCGGAGGGTACGAACCTTCGGGACGGATCGTTCCGGTTGCGGACCGGCCGGCCGAAAAAAGACGTTTCGACGATGCGGTGGAAGCGGCCAAGCGCGAATTGGAACCGCTGGCGGCTTCGAACGATATCTTTGCGGCGCATCTGGAGTTGGCCTCCGATCCGATGCTCGGGGAGAACGTGACGGAGAAGATCGCCGAGGGAACGACCGCCGCCGATGCCGTCCATGCGGCGGCCGACGAGCTGGCGGCGCTCTTCGCACAAATAGACGACGAGTACCTGCGGGCGCGGGCCGACGATGTGCGCGACGTTTGCCTCCGTATTCTGAGGCAGTTGGAACCTTCTGAAGCCAATCCTTTCGCGGCGATTCCCGAAGGGAGCGTTCTTGCCGCCGATGAACTGGCTCCTTCCGATACGGCGCTGATCGATTTTTCGCGCGTATGCGGCGTGGTGACGCGGCGCGGCAGCGCGACAAGTCATCTGGCCATTCTTGCACGGAATATGGGACTTCCCGCCGTGGTGGGATTGGGCGACGATTTCGACCGGTTGGCCGACGGCGAGACCGTCGTGCTCGACGGCGAAGCGGGCGAGCTGATTGTCGCTCCCGAACCGGCAGCGGCGGAGGAATACCGCCGTCGGATGGAGGCGGTTGAAGCGCGCCTTACGAAACAAAATGCGCAAGATCCGGCTGCGACGCGCGATGGTCGTGCAGTGGCCGTATTCGCCAATGCCGGCAGCGTCGCCGAAGTGGCGACGGCGATGCGGAAAGGCGCCGACGGCATCGGTCTGTTCCGCAGTGAATTCCTTTACATGCAGCGGCGGGACGGTTTCCCCGACGAGGAGACGCAGGCGGCGGTCTATGCCGAAGCTGCGAAGTTGTGCGCCGGTCGGCCGTTGATTATCCGTACGCTCGATATCGGCGGCGACAAGGCGCTGCCGTACTATAAGTTTCCCGAAGAGGAGAACCCGTTCCTCGGGTGGCGCGCCATTCGCGTGAGTCTCGAACTGCGCGATATGTTTCGCACGCAACTGCGGGCGATTCTGCGGGCAAGCTCCGAAGGCGGCGTACGGGTAATGTTTCCGATGATCGTCTCCCTCTCGGAGCTGCGCGATGCGCTGGCGCTCGTGGAGGAGTGCAAGGAGGAACTGCGCTGGCAGGGCGTGCCGTTCGACGTCCGGATACCGGTCGGCGTGATGATCGAGACGCCCGCAGCGGTACTGATTGCCGACGAACTGGCTGCCGAGGTCGATTTCTTCAGCATCGGCACCAATGATCTGACCCAATACATATTGGCCGTCGACCGGGGTAACGAGCGGATCGCGGCGATGTACGATACGCTGCATCCGGCCGTCGTGCGGGCGATGCGGCAGGTGGTCGACGCGGCGCACCGGCATGGGTGCGAGGTCGGCATCTGCGGCGAATTCGCCGGACAGGCGGCCCACACCGAACTGCTCGTCGGATTGGGTTTCGACGAACTGAGCGTAGCGCCGCCCGCCGTCTCGGCAATCAAGGAGCGTATCCGCCGGATCGAGACTTCGGAAGCGTGCGAGACAGCCCGCAGAGCCGTCGAAACGGCTACGGCGGAAGAAATCCATAATTTGATCGGTGTCCGGTGACGTACAATTTGCAAAAGCCCTTTCTTATCCAAACATCAATACTATGAAAAACCTATTCTTAACCTGTTTCTGCTGTGCTGCGACCGTTTTGGGTGCGCAGGCGCAGGACGAACACATCGTCATCTGGGACAACGCTTCGGCGCCGACGTCGAGCGGTCTGTTCGGACCGGCCTACATCGAGAAAGACGTTTTCCTTGCGAATAACAATGTTGCCGAGCTCTTCGTTTACAAGGCCAAGGAGCCGAGCGGACGCGCCGTCGTGGTCTGTCCGGGCGGCGGATATCATAATCTGGCAATCGGTTACGAGGGTCACGATATGGCGCGCTGGCTGGCCGATCACGGTACGACGGCCGCCGTGCTGAAATACCGCATGCCCAACGGCCACTGCGAGGTGCCGCGCAACGATGCCGAGCAGGCATTGCGCATCCTGCAGGATCACGCTGCCGAGTGGGGCTGCGATGCGTCGCGGGTCGGCATCGTCGGTTCGTCGGCGGGCGGTCATCTGGCGGCCAGCACCGGCACGATCTCGGACGAGAAGCCCGCTTTCATGGTGCTCTTCTATCCGGTTATTACGGCAGAGAAGGGAAAGTTGCACAAACGATCGTTCGAGTGTTTGTTGGGCAAGGGGTATTCGCCCGAAAAGGCCCGCAACTATTCGCTCGAGAAGCGTGTTTCGGCACTTACGCCCCCGACATTGCTGCTGCTGAGCGACGACGACCGCATCGTGCCGCCCGTCAACAGCCTGCTTTTCTACGAGGCGCTCAAACGTAACGGGGTAAAGGCCTCGATCCACGTCTTTCCTTCGGGCGATCACGGCTGGGGGATCAAGCCCGAATTCAAGTACATCGACTGCTGGCAGCACTATGTGCTCGACTGGCTGGAGCAGTTCTAAATGAAAACCATCAATTAATTTTTAACAACGATATGAAAAGAGCAATTCAATTCGGCGCGGGCAATATCGGCCGCGGATTCATCGGCGCAGTACTTTCACAGGCGGGATATCATGTGGTATTCGCCGATGTGAACATGGAAGTCATCGACCGTATCAACAAGGACGGCGCCTATACCGTGCATATCATGGACGTGGAGAGCCGCGACGTGCGGATCACCGATATTTCGGGCGTCAATTCGGGCAGCGACGCCATCGTCGACGAGATCGTGCGCGCCGAGATCATTACCACGGCCGTCGGGCTGCGTATCCTGCCTTTCATCGCGCCGGCCATCGCCAAGGGAATCGCCGCGCGCCGTGCCGCCGGTATCGAGACGCAGCTGAACGTCGTCGCCTGCGAAAACGGCATCCGCGCTACTTCGCAGTTGAAGGAGGAGGTCTACAAGCATCTCTCGGCCGAAGACGCCGCATGGTGCGACGCCCACGTCGGATTCGCCGACTGTTCGGTCGACCGCATCGTGCCGCCCGTGCGCAGCGAAAATCCCATCGACGTGGTGGTGGAGAACTTTTACGAGTGGAACGTCGAGGAGAAATCGTTCGTGGGCGGTGCGCCGCATATCGAGGGAATGAATCTCGCCGACAACCTGCTGGCCTATATCGAGCGCAAGCTCTTTACGCTCAATACGGGTCACGCCATCACGGCCTATCTGGGCCGGATGAAGGGGCTCAGGACGATCGACGAGAGCATCGCTGATCCCGAAATCTTCGCTATCGTCAAGGAGGCGATGCAGCAGAGCGGACAGGCGTTGGTCGACAAGTTCGGTTTCGACCGCGACACCCATTTCAAATACATCGACAAGATTATCGGTCGCTTCAAGAATCCTTATCTGAAAGACGACGTGACGCGTGTGGGGCGCGAGCCGCTGCGCAAACTCTCGTCGACCGACCGTTTGGTGAAGCCGATGATGACCGCCCGCGAATACGGCCTGCCTTGCGACAAACTGTTGCTCGGTATCGGCGCTGCGCTGCACTACAACAATCCCGAAGACCCGCAGAGCGTCAAGATGCAGGAGCTGATCGCAGCCAAGGGACTGCGTCAGGCCGTGTCGGAGATTACGTCGATTCCCGCGACCGATCCCGTGATCGACGAGATCGCCGCGGCTACCGCCGAAGTCGAAAAAAGGATCCGTTAATCAACCTATGACGCATATGAAGAAATCCCGAATTGCAATTGTCGCGATGGTTTTCGCGGTTGCGGCGACCCTTTCCGCCGTCGCCGTCGAGCGGCCTGCGCCGGAGAAGAACCTCCACACCGTTCGGATCAACAGCCTCGAAGACCTGAAGGCCTATTTCGCCTATAATCCCGAACGGGATATTATCGTCAGCGGCCATCGCGGCGGCATGATGCCCGGCTATCCTGAAAACTGCATCGAGTCGTGCGAAAAGACGCTGTCGCTGATGCCGACCTTTTTCGAGATCGATTTCAGCTTCACGAAAGACAGCGTAATGGTGCTTATGCACGACCTGACGATCGATCGTACGACGAACGGCAAGGGACGCGTGGCCGACTACACCTACGAAGAGTTGCAGGGATTCCGGCTGATCGACCGAGACGGCAAGTTGACCCCCTACCGCATTCCCCGTCTGAAAGATATGCTCGAGTGGGGGAAAGACAAAGTGGCCTTCAACTTCGACAACAAGTACATCAACACCAAGGGCGTGAGCGAAGCGGTGCGCAAGGCGAGTCTCGACTACTATATCCGTCAGTTGAAACCGGGCGGCGACTGGTCGATGTATCACAACATCATGCTCAGCGTCCGTTCGTTGGAGGAGGCGATGTACTACTGGAACGCCGGCATCCGCAACGTGATGTTCTGCTGCGAGATCAGCTCGCGAGAGATGTTCGATGCCTACGAGGCCTGCCCGATTCCGTGGGACTACGTTATGGCTTATATCCGGCTGTCGGTCGATCCCGAATTGCAGGAGGTTTACGATCTGTTGCATGCACGCGGCGTCTCGACGATGACTTCCATTACCGGTTCGTCCGACAAGGTGAAGAATCCGCGCGATCGGAGGGTCTGCTACCTGCGCGATTTGGTGTCGGAACCCGATCTGATAGAGACCGACTATCCGTCGGAGTTCGCCGATCTGCCCCGCTCGCGCGCTGAGATTCACGCCTTGCAGGACCGTGCCATCGAGGGCAACCGTGCGTTCAAAGCCGGAAAGATGAAGGGAACGAAGAGGAAATAGCTCCCTGTCCGCTTGCACGGCATGATCTGCCGAATACGGACGACGAAAACGGCTGCTCTTGGAAACAAGAGCAGCCGTTTTCGTCAGGTAGGAGAAATCAGAACGAGATACCGACGCGGACGCCGAAGCGGTTGATGTTGTTCATCGTATAGATCAGCAGATCGTCGTTGTTGCTGGCGTAGCTGTAGAAGAGCGCCACGTGGAAGCCGAACCGCTGCGACGGCGAAGGGAAGATGCTCACGCCGATTTCCGGCGAGAGATAGACGCCCCACGTATCCTGATACTGCTGGATCGTATAGTAGTAGGAGGACATCTGGGCGTAGTCGGCGCCGATGCGCAGACCGGCATAGGGCTGGAAGATGCTTCCTTTTAGGAAATTATATCGTCCGACGACACCGAACGGCAGTTCGAACAGCGTGTGTTTCTGTGCGGTGGTCATCGCCGCGCCGTTCCCCAATTGCAGGGTTTGACGGCCGATCGACTCGATGTTGGTCTGATAGGAGATGAAGGCGCCGACGGTTATTTCGGGCGTTACGAAGTAACCGCCTTCGAAGTTCATACCCCAACCCGAGGCTTTGTCGGCGAAGGCGTTCCCCAGCGGAACGGTCACTTGCCAATCGACGTTGAGATAGGTGTTCTGGATGAGTTGCGCCCGTCCCGGCAGCGCGAAGGCGACCAATGCGACGGCGAGCAACAACGCTTTACGACTGAATATGTGAAGTGTTTTCATGGCAAAGGAATAATTAATTGTTGACGGAATTTACCAGATAAGGCGATTGCACGAATGCCTGATCGACAGCATCCAGCGTGCGTTGCATGTTGACTTCCTGCGATGAGGTGAGCAGTCCGCCGATGAAGCTGTCCCAGATGACGGGCAACTTGCGGTTGCTCTCCTGATCGGCAGCCAGATCGACCATCTCGATGAGCATCGAACCGGCCGTGTAGCCGTAATAGACCTGATACGGGTAATGCCAGCCGAGCCAGTCGCCCCAGTAGCCGGGTGCCCAGTAATAGGGGTAGTACCACCACCAGTAGGGGTTGTTGTAGCCGACGAAATAGGTCACTCGCTCGACATAACTGAGTTGCAAACCGACCTGTGCATCGGCCTTTTCATCCGTGCGGACGAAGTTGCGGGATTCCATCCAGTCGGCGACGGTCCCGATGATCTCCAAAGCGTCGGCGTCTTTCCAGTATTCGGTCTTGTCGGCGTTGCCGATCAACAGAATACTGTCGGGAAGGTAGTAGGTCTCCACGGTGGAAAAATCGGTCTTCTGATCGTAATCCGTATAGACCAAATAGTCCTCGTGAAGCCCGGAGGTGGAAGGCTCTTTCTGGCACGAAACGACCGCGACGGCCAGCAGTACGAGCAATGACGTGAGTAAATTTTTTGTGGTCATAGTCCTGAAATTTTTTAAGAGTTGCTATCGTCCCGTTTCTGTTCAAATACCGTTCCGTTCTGAATGTTACGATTTCGGAGCGCGTAGCGAGGCGGACGGGTCGCAGCGGTGAAATACGCGGCAATAGTCGCGGTACAGGCGTCTCGACGCGCGATCGGACGACCGTTCCGGTTCGTCGCCGTTCGCAGGGTCTTGGGTCGCATCGTTTTGAAATCCGGCCGAAATGTTTTACGGTTTTTCTTGTCTGATGCAATGCTTTCTTGTGGGGCGGATCCGTGTTCCGCGCAAATCGAGCCGATTCAAAACGGAAGCGTGCGGAGTCTTTCGAAAGACTCCGCACGCTTGGTTGTCCGAATGGATTTTAGTTGCGGTCGGGAAGGAATGAGTACTCCTTGGAATATCCGAGCATCTGCCCGACGTAGTCGGCCGGATAGCAGATCTTCACGTCGACGATTCGGCCGTCGCGCTCGACGAGTTCGTATTCGGGATTGACGAATCCTCCGTAAGGTTCAATGCGGAGCGCTTCGTAACGTTCGAGTACCTCGCGGTGCAACTCAGGGTCGACCTTGACGGCATACCGCTCAACCAGCGCCTTGCCCGCTTCATAGTCGCCTTCGGATTTGATGCGCTGGATTTCGCGCAGCATGCGGCCGAACAACCCGCGCAACTTGTCGAAATCGTTGACTACGATGTAGGTCTTGCCGTTCTCCTTGCGCCATTCGATAACGTTGTCGGCCTCGCCCTGCTCGTAGCACCACTCGGCAATCAGCTTGCGGTTGCGCATATGCGACTCCTCGACGTTTTTGCCCGGTTGGATGCGGGCGAGCTGCGTCATCATGCCGTTGAGAATATAGGAGGCGTATTGCGCTTTGGCTACGTCGAACGAGGGAACGAGTCCCAGTTCGACGAGTTTCGGGTCGCCCAGATAGTAGAGGCCGAAGAGGTCGGCGCGCGTCTCTTCGAGCGTCGATCCGTAGCTTTTCAGTTCGTCGCCCTTCACGCCGGGAGCCAACTGACCCGAACCGTGGCCGAGACACTCGTGCAGATCGGTGTGCAGGTCGTCGCCGATCTTGCCGTATTTGTCGATGCGTTCGCGGTCTTCGGCGCGCAGCATGAACTCCTCCTCGAAGCCGTTGCCGTGCGCCGCGCGGTCGTAGGCGTAGGTGATGTTGTCGATCGTCACCGATTTCGAACCGTGTTCCTTGCGGATCCAGTCGGCGTTGGGCAGATTGATGCCGATCGGGGTGGCGGGGTAGCAGTCGCCGCCCAGCATCGCCACGGTGATGACCTTGGCCGAGACGCCTTTCACGACCTTTTTCTTGTAGGCGGGGTCGACGGGCGAATGATCTTCGAACCATTGTGCGTTTTCGGAGATGATCTGCGTGCGGCGGCAGGCGGCCGAGTCGACGAAGTTGACGTTGGCCTCCCATGAAGCCTTGTAGCCCAGCGGATCGCCGTAAGTCTCGATGAATCCGTTGACGAAATCGACGTTCGACACCGTGTCCTGCAACCAGAGGATATTGTAGCGGTCGAATTGTTTCAGGTCGCCCGTCCGGTAGTAGTCGATCAGTGCGGCCAGCGTTTCGCGCTGCGGTTCGGCGGCTACGTCGCGCGCCTTTTCGAGCCAGTAGACGATCCGCTCGATGGCGGGCGAGTACATGCCGCCCACTTTCCACGTGCGTTCGTACATCCGGCCGGTCTTTTCCTCTTTGACCAGCTGCGAATTCAGACCGTAGGAGACGGGGCAGGGATTGCCAGCGTCGGCAGCGGCCATTCCGGCATAGAATTTTTCGGCCTCGCGCTGCCGCACGTTGCTGTAATAGTTGCTGGCCGATGTCCAAAGCATGTCGGCGTCCGCCGCCTGATTGAGCCGCGTGGGGTAGATCGCGGGGTCGAAGATGACTTTGCAGAGGAAATCGAAGTCCGAAGAGAACCGCTCCATGCCGACCGATGCGGCCGCTTCGCGGAAAAAGGTTTCCGAAAATTCGGGGCGGAACTTGTCGTTGGAGTAGTGGTGGTGGATGCCGTTGGCAAACCATACCTTCTTGAGATATTTTTCGAGCGCTTTCCACTTTTCGGTCGTACGGTCGCCTTTATAATTAAGGTGGAGCGTTTCGAGCGTGCGTCGGATCGGGAGGTTGGCTGCGCAGTTCTGGTCGAAGAGAATGTCACGGCCGCATTTGGCCGCCTCGGCGAGGTAGTAGATCAGCTCTTTCTGTTCGAGAGGCAGTTGCTCGAATCCGGGCACTTCGTAGCGGATGACCTTGATGTCGTCGAACCGGTCGACGATCCACGGCTGTTCCGCATCGGACGCCGTTCGGTTCGTACACGAACCCATGCATGCTACGGATGTTGTCATAAGCGAAATAAACGTGAGCGTTTTCATTTGCGTTCGGATTGAATTTGATGCCAAAGATAGCGAATTTTTCGAAAAAAAGGTTTATTTTTCCGCTGTGACCGCGAGGCGACGAAGTTCCGAAATCTTGCGGAGTCGTCGTAGACCGTTCTTTTACCGGCTTCAGTTCTGCAAGACGAAGGAGGGCTCCCGCGGTTGTCCGTTGCCGAAGTTTCGGATGCGCAGGCCGCAAAGAGCCCCGCAGCGGGGTTTGCCGGCCTGAAATATATTTTTCGCTTTTTCGCTTTCATATCTTAATTGTTATTTCTAACTTTGCCTCGCCTTCGGGCATAATCGGTTGAAAGTAAAATGAAAATAGTAACAAGCGTCAAAGCGCTTCGCGAGGCGCTCTCAGCGGTCGATGTGACGAAAGTCGGGTTGGTTCCGACCATGGGCGCCCTGCATGCCGGCCATCGTTCGCTCGTCGAACGGGCGCGCCGCGAGAACGCCACCGTCGTGGTGAGCGTCTTCGTCAATCCCACGCAGTTCAACGATAAAAACGATCTGAGAAACTATCCGCGCACGCCGGAGGCCGATTGCGCGCTGCTCGAAGCGGCGGGGACCGATCTGGTCTTTATGCCGTCGGTGGAGGAGATGTATCCCGTGCCCGACCGTCGGCAGTACGATTTCGGCCAGATCGACAAGGTGATGGAGGGGGCGACCCGCCCGGGCCATTTCAACGGCGTGGCGCAGGTGGTGAGCAAGCTGTTCGCCGTCGTGCAGCCCGCGCGCGCCTACTTCGGCGAGAAGGATTTCCAGCAGATCGCCGTGGTGAAGTCGATGGTCGCGCAGTCGAGTTTCCCGCTCGAAATCGTCGAGTGCGAAATCGTGCGCGGCGACGACGGTCTGGCGCTTTCGTCGCGCAACGCACTGCTCGATGCGGAACACCGCGCTGCGGCTCCCGATATTTACCGTGCGTTGAAGTTAGGCGCCGAGCGCGCCGCTTCGATGACGCCCGCCGAGCTGACGGCTTTCGTCACGCGCGAGACGGAGCGCAGCGGATTGCTCGAAGTAATCTATTTTCAGGCGGTCGATGCGCTTACGATTCAGCAGGTGGCGGCTTGGGGCGACAGTCCGCGCATACAGGGATGTATCGCCGTGCAGGCGGGCGCCGTGCGGCTGATCGACAATATTCGGATCAAATAAGGCGAAGAGGATGATGCAGATCGAAGTGCTGAAATCGAAAATTCACCGGGTGACCATCACCGAGGCCAATCTCAATTATGTGGGGAGCATCACCATCGACGAGGAGTTGATGGAGGCCGCCAACTTGATCGAGGGCGAGCGGGTGCAGATATGGAACGTCACCAACGGCGAACGGCTCGACACCTATGTAATTCGGGGTGTGCGCGCCAGCGGCGCCATCTGCCTGAACGGCGCTGCGGCTCGTAAGGCGCAGGTGGGCGACGTGCTGATCATCGCCTCCTACGCCCGCATGGAGTTCGAAGAGGCGAAGTCGTTCCGTCCGTGGGTCGTTTTTCCCGATACGGCGACCAACCGTCTGGTGAAATAAGAGAGAGGCCGGCCGACGGCCGGATTTCTCCGAGAACTATGAATCCCGAACGATGGATATATTCCTCTCCATACTGGCTTTCGTCTGTTGCCTCGTCGGCATCGTCGGTTGCATTGTCCCCGTCCTGCCCGGTCCGGTGCTGAGTTACGCGGGGCTTTTTTGTGCCTATGCATGCAGTTATTCGACGCTGCCGGCTGCGACGATGTGGTTGTGGGCGGCCGTGACTGCCGTCGTGACGCTGGTCGACTATTTTCTGCCGGGGTATATGGCCAAGCTCTTCGGCGGTACGCGGGCCGGTATGATCGGCGCTACGGTGGGCCTGATCGTGGGCTTGCTCATGGGCGGTCTGATCGGTATCCTGCTGGGTCCGTTTATGGGAGCCGTGCTCGGCGAACTGGTGAACGACCGCGCCGAAGTCGGGCGGGCGTTTGTCGTAGGCGTCGGGTCGTTTCTGTCGTTTCTGGTCGGCACGGGTATCAAGCTGGTGGCTTCGATCGGGATGCTGACCTTTGTCGTCGCCGACACATGGCCGGCGCTCAGGGAGTGGTTTTCAACCGTATTTTAAGATAACATAACTCACCAATTATATGAAGAGAGTATTTTTATTGGTAGCGGCAGCGGCACTGAGCCTTGTCGTTACGTCCTGTTCGAAATACCGCTATGAAAAGGTCGCCGACGATCCGATGCATAGCCGTATCTACACGTTGGACAACGGATTGAAGGTCTATATGACCGTGAACGAGGAGGCTCCCCGCATCCAGACCTACATCGCCGTGCGCGTGGGTTCGAAAAACGACCCGCTCGAGACGACCGGCCTGGCTCACTATTTCGAGCACCTGATGTTCAAGGGTACCGAGTCGTTCGGCACTCAGAACTACGAGGCCGAGAAGCCGATGCTCGACGAGATCGAACGTCTGTTCGAGGTGTATCGCACGAAGAGCGATTCCGAGGAGCGCCGTGCAATTTACGCTCGGATCGACTCCGTATCGCAGGAGGCGTCGAAACTGGCGATTCCCAACGAGTACGACAAACTGATGTCGGCCATCGGCGCCGACGGCACGAATGCCTTCACGTCGTACGACATGACCGTTTACACCGAGGAGATTCCCTCGAACCAGATCGACAATTGGGCGAAGATCCAGTCCGACCGTTTCGCCAATGCCGTGATTCGCGGGTTCCACACCGAGCTGGAGACCGTCTACGAGGAGTACAACATGTCGCTCACGAGCGACGGGCGCAAGATGTTCGACTCGCTCATGGTGGCGCTCTATCCGCACCATCCCTACGGCATGCACACCGTGTTGGGGACGCAGAACGATCTGAAGAATCCTTCGATCACCAATATCAAGAATTACTACAAGACCTATTACGTGCCCAACAATATGGCCGTCTGCCTTTCGGGCGATTTCGATCCCGACAAGATGATCGCGACGATCGACAAGTACTTCGGATCGCTTCAACCCAATCCCGAGCTGCCCGAATGGACGTTCACGCCCGAACCGGCGATGACCGCTCCGGTCGAGAAGACGGTGTTGGGTCAGGAGGCCGAGATGGTCTATCTGGGCTGGCGTACCGAGGGCGCTTCGAGCGAGGACGCCGATATGGTGCAACTCGTGAGTTCGTTGCTTTCGAACGGCAAGTGCGGTCTGCTGGATGTCGATATTCAGCAACAGCAGAAGATGCTCGGCGTGGGTGCGCAGGGCGTTCAACTGGCCGATTACGGCATGATGGTGGCTATCGGCTATCCCAAGCCGGGGCAGACGCTCGAAGAGGCGCGCGATATGCTGCTCGACGAGATCGAAAAGCTGCGTGCCGGCGATTTCGACGAAGAGTTGCTCGCATCGACCATCGCCAATTACAAACGCAGCGAGATGCAGGAGCTTGAAGAGAACGATAACCGTGCGATGGCCTATGTCGACGCCTTCATCAACGGCGTCGACTGGAAACGCGCCGTCGGGGAACTCGACCGGCTGTCGAAGGTAACCAAGGCCGACGTCGTGGCGTGGGCCAACGAGAAGCTCGATCCCAAAGCCTATGCCGCTATCTACAAGCGTCAGGGCGTCGATCCGAACATTCACAAGATCGATAAGCCGCAGATTACGCCCATCGCGACGAACCGCGACAAGGCTTCGGAGTTCCTCGCCTCTGTTCAGACTTCCGAGGTCGAAGCCATACAGCCGGTATTCGTCGACTATGCGAAGGATATGACCGTAGGGAAGATGAAGCAGGAGATCGAGTTGCTGTACAAGCGGAATACGACCAACGGACTGTTCAACCTCTATTACGTCTATGATTTCGGCACGACGTCCGATCCGGCTTTCAGCATCGCATCGGACTACTTCGACCTGCTGGGTACCGATTCCAAGTCGTTGCAGGAGATTCAGCGCGAGTTCTACGATATGGCCTGTTCGTTCGGAATCCGTGTGGGCGGAGAACGTATCTATGTGATCATCAGCGGTCTGTCGGAGAATATGGACAAAGCGGTGAAGTTGGCCGAGGAGTATATGAAGAATGTGAAGGGCGACGACGCGGTGCTCGCACAGCTCAAAGCCAACGAAATGAAGGCGCGCAACGACGCCAAGTTGAACCAGAACGCCAACTTCCGCGCGTTGCAGCAGTATACCTTTTTCGGTCCCAAGGCGATTCAGGCGCGGACGTTGACCGACGAGCAGCTGATGGCGCTCACGTCGGACGAACTGCTGGCGCGTATCAAGAGCCTGAGCGATTACGAGCACTATGTGATGTACTACGGTCCAGAGAAGGAGACGAAACTCGTCGCCGCGCTCGACGAAATCCACCACACGGCGCAGGAGCTGAAACCTGTGAAGGAGGTGCGTTTCCCGTTGCTTACGGTGGACAAGAGCGAGGTCAACATCGCGCAGTACGACGCCAAGCAGATCTATTACCTCCAGTATTCGAACCGCGGTGAGAAATTCTCTACCGACAACGATCCGGGAAAGACGCTTTTCAACAGCTATTTCGGCGGCGGTATGAACGCGGTGGTTTTCCAAGAGATGCGCGAGGCGCGGTCGTTGGCTTACACGGCTTTCGCCACCTTCACCGAGATGCGCGACAAGGACGATCCCTATATCTTCTATGCTTTCATCGCCACGCAGAACGACAAGATGCGTCAGGCCGTCGAGGCGTTCGAGGAGATCATCGAGAATATGCCCGAATCGGAAAAGGCGTTCGAACTGGCCAAGCAGAGCATTCTCGCGAACCTCTCCACGCAGCGCACCGTGCGCGACAACGTGCTGTGGAGCTTCGTCTCGGCACGTGAGATGGGCGTCGAATCCGACCGTAACAAGGCCGTTTACGACGCCGTGCAGCAGATGACGCTCGCTGATGTGAAGGCGTTCCACGACAAATGGGTCAAGGGGCGCAAATACACTTACAGCATTTTGGGCGACAAGAACGATATCGATCTGAACTATCTGCGTACGCTCGGCCCCGTCCGCGAGGTGAGCCAGCGCGAACTGTTCGGTTATTAGACCCCTATCCGACTGTGTCCGACCCTGTGCCGGTCGGGATGCAATAAAAGCGACAGACCGTTCAACGGTCTGTCACTTTTGTATTCGGACGGACTCGTGCGCCGTTCCGTCGCCGCATTCGGGGATGAATGATTTGAGCACATATTTTGCAGTGTCGTCTGAAAAACACGAAAATGAAACAATCGATTCTATTGACGATCTGTCTGCTGGCGGTTTACACAGCCTCTGCACGCCCACAGGAACGGCGTGTTCGTACGCAGACCGAGCAAACGAGGGCTGCCGACCGCGAACGCGTGAAGCGCGAGCAGGCCATTGCGGATTCGATCGACCACCGAAACGCGCTCCGAAGTCTCGAACGTCACGACTTTGCGTTGGAGGCCGATCAATTGATTCTCAAACGCGGAAGATCGGTCTTCGTCTCTTCCGACACGAATTTCGTGACGCTTTGCGGCGATATGGCGACCGTTCAGGTCGCTCCTTTCATGGGCGGCGGGCCGAATGGGATCGGCGGCATTACGGTCGAGGGGAGGGTTTCCAATGTTCGTATCGAAACGGATAAGCGGGGGAATACCCGCTTTTCCATGAATGTTTTCGGAAGCGGCATCTCCGCGACGCTGAACATTACATTGCCCAAGGGCGGTAATCGCGCTTCGGTCTCGATCGATCCCAACTTCAGTTCCAATCGGATTACGCTGAACGGCACGCTAATCCCGTTGGACGATTCGCGTGTGTTCAAAGGGCGGGTGTTATAATTTCCGCTTCTGTCGTTCCGATTCGGAACGAATAAAAAGCGTGCGTCCTCCCGCAAGATTGCGGGAGGACGCACGTCTTCGTAGGACGAATTATTCCGGGATGATCGCCTCGCTGGGGCAAACGCCTGCGCAGGTTCCGCAGTCGATGCACTTATCAGCGTCGATCACATAGATATCTCCGGCAGAGATCGCCTCGACCGGGCATTCGCCGATACAAGTACCGCATGCAACGCATGCGTCGGTAATTTTGTAAGCCATTGTCTTATCGATTTTGTGTTAAGTGTCCGCAAATATAGAAATTTTATTTGATAATATCAAACCCCGTGTAGGGGATCAATACCTCGGGAATACGGATGCCGTCGGGCGTCTGATTGTTTTCCAGCAGCGCCGCGACGATACGCGGCAGCGCGAGCGACGAGCCGTTGAGCGTGTGCGCCAGCTGCGTCTTCTTGTTCGCGTCGCGGTAGCGGAGTTTCAGACGGTTGGCTTGGAACGATTCGAAGTTCGAGACGGACGATACCTCCAACCAGCGTTTCTGCGCTTCGGAATAGACCTCGAAGTCGTACGTCAGCGCCGAGGTGAACGACATGTCGCCGCCGCACAGACGCAGGATGCGATAGGGCAGGCCGAGCGATTTGACCAGCCCCTCGACGTGGGCGACCATGTCGTCGAGCGCTTCATAGGAGGTTTCGGGCAGCGACAGCCGCACGATCTCCACCTTGTCGAACTGGTGCAGGCGGTTCAGACCGCGCACGTCCTTGCCGTACGATCCGGCTTCGCGGCGGAAGCAGGGGGTGTAGGCGGTCAGTTTGACGGGGAAATCCTTTTCGTCGAGAATCACATCGCGGAAAATATTCGTCACGGGTACTTCGGCGGTGGGGACGAGGTAGAAGTTGTCCACCGTAGCATGGTACATCTGGCCCTCCTTGTCGGGCAACTGACCCGTGCCGAAGCCCGAAGCCTCGTTGACCATCACGGGCGGTTCGACTTCCTGATAGCCGGCGCGGGCATTGTAATCGAGAAAGTAATTGATCAGCGCGCGTTGCAGACGGGCGCCTTTGCCTTTGTAGACGGGGAATCCCGCTCCGGTGAGCTTCACGCCCAGATCGAAATCGATGATGTCGTACTTCTTGGCCAACTCCCAGTGGGGCAGCGGGTCTGCCGGCAGTTGCGTGTAGCTTTCCACGAGTTTCACCACCAGATTGTCCTCGGCGCAGGTTCCTTCCGGCACGATGTCGGCGGGAAAGTTGGGCAGCAGGACGATCTCGGCTTGCAGGGCGTCGGCCGTCTCTTTCATCTCGGCCGAAAGTTTCACCGATTTCTCTTTGAGGGCCGCCACTTCGGCCTTTTTCGCTTCGGCTTCGTCGCGTTTGCCCTGCCCCATCAGCGCGCCGATCATTTTGGCGGCTTTGTTCTGTTCCGAGAGACAGTTATCCAACTCTTGCTGGATTGCCTTGCGACGGTCGTCGAGTTGTTCGATCCGGTCGATGACGGGCCGTGCATCCACGCCTTTCTTGGCGAGACGCCGGATTGCCAGTTCCTTGTCGTCACGGAGTTGTTTGAGTGTAAGCATCGTTATTTGTCGTTAAACGTTTCCAAGTCGCAAAGGTATAAAATATTGGATAAAAACGATGCGGAAACCGGCATAAATAGGTGAGATCGTCGGTGAATTTTGCTTTCCTGCAAATTTGGCCGACGACCGGCATTGTTACGAGAAAATGTCGGGAAAGGCGAGTAAAATCTTCGATAATGAAACTCTTTGGCGGTTAATCGATTGCGTGTGGAATCGTGCCCGAATGCCCGTACAAAAATTTACATTATGTTTAATTTTGTCGGATGTTCATTTTCCCGTGTAACCTCTTTAAGTTCACTCAAATAGAATTTCTATTTTGCAAATATAGATATAATTTCCGAAAAACGTTCTTTTTTTTGTGCGTTTTTTTGAAAAAAGTCCAAATTTCCTAATGATATGCCTTCCAGAAACATCGAATGTTTGTACAATATTATATTGTAACTCAAACAGTTGTCTATCAGACTAAATAGAGGACGATTCTGAACATAATGTAAATTTTATTTAACTAAATGTATCGTATTATGAATCGTCTTTTTATACAAAAAAACGCTTATGAGGCACCTCAGGTGCGGATCTTCGACGTGAAAATAGAGGCAGGATTCGCCGCTTCGGGTGAAGGCTCGATCACTCCCGGCGGAGATGACGGAGAGCTGAACGACGGGTATTGATGCGTATTGTTCAAGAATCTTCGAAGAAAAAATCAATTTAAAAACAATTACGATGATGAAAAAGTTATTTTTAGCTCTTCTTGTTACGGCCATCGGTTTTACCTCTTGCCAACAGGATGCAACCGAAGATGTTGCGGCTTCGTCGAAGGTCTACTCCTTCGATGCGATCGGCGAGGAGTCGCGTGTGGAATTGGACCATACGACCCTGAAATACGCATGGAGTGTCGGCGATAAAACGATTGCATGGTATGCGCCTCAGACTTCGGCGCCCGATTACACCTATACGAATGTTCCCGCGCCGTTCGTCTCCGAGGCTGCCGGTGAGTCGACCCGCTTCTCCCTTTCGGGACATGATCTTTCGCCGATGGGCGAGGATCCGCAGCATTATGTACTGATGTACCCGTGGCCGAATGCCGGTACGGCGGGTATCAGCGGCGATGAAGTGACCTATACGATCGGTACCCAGATGGAAGACGGATATGTGCAGGGAAATGCTTTCGAAGATATTTACAATCTGATGCGCGCCGAGGTCGACGGTCCTTCGCTCAAAGTGCAGCGGCCCCAGCTGACCTTCTCGCATTTGCTCTCTTCGCTGCGTTTTTATGTGAAAAAAGCCGATAAGCCGATATACGATGATTTGAAGATCACCAATATGGAGATTCTGTTCCCCGAAAATGTCACCGGCGTAACGAAGGTGAACTATCGTACGGGAACCATCGCTTCCGCTTCGAGTAACAAGCTGATCGTAAATCTGGCGAATCCGTTGACTCCGCAGGATTCGTATGTGGATGAGAACGGCAAGGCGCGTGACGATCAGTATGCGCTGGTGGTCGTAAAGCCCTTTACGCTGAAAGCGAATACGAACAACAATACGACGGATCGGATCGTGGTCACTCTGACCGGTACCGGAAAGGATATCTATACGGGTGAAGTGCGCGTCATCTCGCAGTCGATCGTCGTGAAGACGGGTACGGATGTTGCGTTCGGCGCAGGGCGTTTCCGTGCGATCAACCTGAAATTGACCAACGAGTGGACGGCTCCCGTCGAGATCGATCTGGCGAGCGAGTTCGCTCCCTCGGGCGATTATGGAGGCGGAGCCGGTATTCGTTTTGAAAAGAGAGGTTCGTGCGTGGGATTCCATGCATTGGTAAGAACGGATGATGATGGGGCTGCGGTGGTTGTTCTGGACAATACTTCCAACCGAAAAGGTTTCAATACAGGCTTGACAAAGTATGGGCAGGCGGCGTTCTATATGTCGAAGTCGGATGTGTTGCCCGGCTATACCGCAGGACAGAAAGTTGCCGTATCGTTCGATGCCGCCTGTCTGATGTCGTACGATAGCAACAATATTCCGATCTGGATCGCAGAAAATCGCATTACATTGAGCGGTATATCGTCGACGAATGCAAATACCGGCGATGGCGGACGTAGCGCCCTCAAGCAGGTCGTGGTCTCTCCGGCTGCGTATACACGGTCGACGGTACCTTCATCGGGGTACCCCGCAGCGACATGGAACCATTATACCGTCGTACTTGAGAATGGTTTCCCCGAGAGCGATCATACCTATGTCGGATTTATTCTTCCGGGAACGTTGAACAATCCTTCCGGTGATTCGGCTATCGTATACATCAAGAATATTGCGTTCGCTTACGGAAACTGATTTCGGAAGCTAAGAGGCGTCGTCTGCGCCTCTTAGCTCCTTTTTAAACGTGATTACGTGAAGTACGATAGATATATTCCGCCTTGCATCGAGCAAGTGCCGGTAACCGTCGAACGAGGGTTCGCCGCTACCGAAGATGGTGTGGACTCCGATGGTTTCGATGATGGCGGAACGCCTAATTTAGATGAATGGGACTGAAATGAAAAATTTGATAATAGCAGCCTCCGTTCTCGGTTGGGTAATGGTTTGCGCGGGATGTTCCCGCGATACGGCCGGCGACTACGCTGCCGGCGATGCCGGACAGCCGATCCGTTTCGAGGGAACGTACGATGCTACGCGTGTTGCGTTGGGTGATCCCGCCGACGGGAAGGTGCCGGTCTATTGGCGCGACGGCGACGCCGTGCGCGTAAGTTGTGCAAAGGCTATGCCCGCAGTGAACCGTTATACGCTGACATGCGCCGACGAATTTTCCGTTTCGGCGTCGTTCGGCTCTTCCGGCTCGCAGCAGTGGGGCGAGGGGTTACATGATTTCTATGCTTTTTCTCCGGCGGATGCCCCCGACCTCGAAATTCCGGGCGACGGTACGGTGAAAGCCCTGCTTCCGTCCGTGCAGGAGTGCAGGGACGGCGCATACGATCCCGATTTGCTTTATCTGGCTGCTGCCGAAGAGCAAATCGAACCGGGCGCCGATGCCGTAAGATTGCGTTTTCGGCCCGTCGTAACGCTGCTCGACATCACCTTCGAGGCGTCGGAGGCAACCGAAGTCCGGCAGATCGTCGTGCGCTCGACGCAATCCAACGAGAATCTGGCAGGAAAGTTTACGTACGATCTGCGGACGAACCGTCTCGGCGAGATTACGGAGGCGTCGAATGTCGTTTCCGTACGGATGTTGCAGGCGGACGGTACGCCGGGCGTAACACTGGCCGCAGGCGAAACCTGTCGGGCGATCGCGGTGGTGGTATCGCAGAGCAGTTTCATCGGACTCAGGGTAGACGTGGTGACTTCGAACGGCGTTGCGGGCCGCAGCAGTTCGAAGACGCTCACCGGCGGTAAGCGTTATGCGATTGCACTGGGAGTCTTGCCGAAAATGGATGAGAATGCCCGAACGAAATTTTATGCGTCATGGATGGCGTATCTGCCCGACGATGCTTATGTTTCGGCTCTGTCGATTCCGGGTACGCACGATGCTGCGACTTCCACGCTCGATATCTGGTCGAAATGTCAGAGCAAGACGTTGCGGCAGCAACTCGAACTTGGCGTGCGGTTCTTCGATCTGCGGCCTACCGGTTCCGACGACCTGATGATTTACCACGGTTCTTCGACCGGCGTGACATTCGATGCGGCGATTGCAGCCATGGTCGATTACATGATCGCCAATCCTTCGGAGGCCTGTTTCGTGCAGATGCAGTATCAAAGCGGAAAGGGCGACGGCGCGTCGTGGGCGTCCGCGATGGGGAACTATCTCGCTTCGAGCGCCTATCGCGACCGTTTCATCGATTTCCGGCCCGACCTGACAATGGGTGATATGCGGGGGAAAATACTGATTCTCACGCGGACGGACTACAATGGGTCGCTTGTCGGGGGGAAGATAACGTCGTGGCAGGACGATGTGACGGACCAGACCTCGTCGATCGTCAACGGTTCGGCCTCCGCAACGCTCTTTATTCAGGATAAATACGGTGGGTTTACGACCGGTACCGACGCCAAGAAGAGTGCGATCACCGCCTATCTGGATAAGGCGCGCGGCAAAGAGTCGTTCGACTGGCTGTTCAACTTCACGAGTCTCGCCACAGCCATCGTGACTACGCCGGAATCGAATGCCAAGAAACTGAATCCGGCGGCCTGCGAATATATTGTCGCGCATCCGGGATGTACCGGCGTCGTGATGATGGATTTTGCGGGCGATTCGGGCTCTTCGGGCGACAAGTTGTTGAAAACGATTATAGACCAGAATTTTTACTACCATCTCCCTTGCGCCCGTTAGCCGACGGGAAGGTGTCATGTGTGTTGTTTCCGAGGAGCTAAGCAAGGGGGCTCCTCTTTTTTTGTCCGTTCGGGAATGAAAAGCGGCAGTGCGAGTACGCACCGCCGCTTTTTTCGTTATCTTTGCCGCAGATAACGTCCGTCTTTTCGGCGGATTTCTGTTGACAATGAAACGACTCGAACTGCTGGCTCCTGCGCGGAACTATGCTTCGGCGGTTGCTGCCGTCGACGCCGGCGCCGATGCGATCTACATCGGCGGCGCGCGGTTCGGCGCGCGTCATGCGGCCGCAAATTCGGCCGACGACATTCGGCGGGTCGTGGAATACGCGCATCTTTACGGCGTGCGGGTGCACGCTACGCTCAATACGCTGCTTTACGACGATGAGTTGGCCGCTGCCCAGCGGCAGGCCCGCGAGTTGATTGCGGCGGGGATCGACGCCCTGATCGTGCAGGATATGGCATTGCGGCGGATGTCGCTGCCCGTCGAACTGCACGCATCGACACAGACGGCGATCCGTACGCCCGAACAAGCGGCTTTTCTGGCGCGTTGCGGTTTTGCGCGCGTGATTCTGGAACGAGCGCTGTCGTTCGACGAGATTCGCTCGATCTGCCGTGCAACGACCGCCGAGGTCGAATGCTTCGTCCACGGCGCGATTTGCGTGGGATACAGCGGCCAATGTTACCTGTCGCGGTCGATGTCGGCGCGCAGCGGCAATCGGGGCGAGTGCAGCCAGCCATGCCGTCTGAGCTACGATCTGGAAGACGCTTCCGGCCGGCGGATTATCCGCGGCAAGCATCTGCTTTCGGTGCGCGACCTCAATCTCGCGGATCGGTTGGGCGCGTTGATCGACGCGGGGGTCACTTCGTTCAAAATCGAGGGGCGGCTCAAGGACGAAGGTTACATCCGCAATGTGGTGGCCTATTACCGGCAGCGGTTGGACGAGGCGATCGCTTCGCGCGGGGATTGCTGTCGGGCGTCGGTCGGTGAGACGCGGCTCGATTTTACGCCCGATCCGTCGAAGAGTTTTACGCGCGGCGAGTCGGAGTATTTCTTTGCGGGACGCACGGCGGGCGTAGCGTCGTTCGACACACCCAAGTCGGTCGGAGAGTTCGTGGGACGGGTGGCCGCATGCGACGCCCGCGGTTTTACGCTCGACCGCACAGTCTCGCTCGCTCCGGGCGACGGCATCTGCATCGGCGCCGACGGCGCGAACGTCAATTCGGTCGAGGGCCGTCGCATCGTGCCCAACCGGATGCCGGAGTCGGTTCGTTCCGGCGCGGCGGTCTGCCGCAATCTGGACAACCGGTTCCGCTTGCAGCTCGAACGCAGCCGGATGCGGCGCGTCATCCCTGCGACGGCCTGCGTGACGGTTGCGTCCGACAGGGTGACGTTTCGGTATGCCGATTGCGAGGGGATAACGGCCGAGGTTTCGCGCGAAGGAACGTTCGAGCCGGCGGGCGATCCCGTAAAAATGGCCGATCTGTTGCGGATGCAGGCCGCCAAGAGCGGCGATACGCCTTTCGAGGTGCGGCGGGTCGAGGTGGCGGGCGCCGACCGGTTCGTTCCCGTGTCGTTGGCCGGAGCGTTGCGGCGTGAAGCGCTGGAAGAGTTACGCCGGTTGCGCATTGCGCGGGTTCCCGAGCGCCGTATTCTCCCCGAAGATCAGCATGCGCCTTATCCTGCGACGGAGCTTTCGGCCGAAGGGAACGTCACCAACCGACTGGCGGAGCAATTTTACCGCGATCACGGCGTGGCGCGAATAGAGTCGGGACTCGACTTGTCCGCCGCGACGGTCGGGCGGCGGGTGATGCGGTCGGCGTACTGCATTCGCCGTGAAATCGGCGAGTGCCTGCGTGAAGGTTCGCGCCTGCGGGACGATCTCTTTCTGGTGCGCGGAACGAAGCGTTATCGGCTGGCGTTCGACTGCGTGCATTGCGAAATGAGTTTGATAGATGAAAAATAACATTCGGATGAATACTTCGCTTACCCCCGTGCTGAAGGAGTACGAACTGCTCGATTCGGGCGATTTCGAGAAACTCGAACGGTTCGGACGCTATGTCACCCGCCGGCCCGAGCCGCAGGCGATCTGGCATCGTTCGCTGCCGGAAGAGGCGTGGCGGCAGCGTGCCGATGCGGCGTTTTTGCGCGACGCCCGCAGCGACGAACGGGGCGAGTGGCGGCTCAAACCGCAGACGCCCGACCGATGGGTCGTGGCCTATGATTATGAGGAGATGCGCCTGCGGATGCGCATGGGGCTGACTTCGTTCAAACACGTGGGCATTTTTCCCGAACAGGCCGCCAACTGGAATTTTATCTACGACCGTTGCCGTGCGTTGGCGGCTGCGGGACGGAAACCGCGTCTGCTGAATCTCTTTGCCTATACGGGCGGGGCGACGCTGGCGGCGCGCGCCGCCGGAGCCGAAGCTACGCACGTCGATTCGGTGAAACAAGTGGTGACGTGGGCCCGCGAGAATATGGAACTGAGCGGGCTGGACGGCGTGCGCTGGATCGTGGAGGACGCGCTGAAATTCGTGCGGCGCGAGGTGCGGCGCGGGAGTCGTTACGACGCCATCGTGCTCGATCCGCCCGCTTACGGGCGCGGCGCCGACGGCGAAAAATGGATCTTGGAGGAGCATATCGGCGAAATGCTGGCCTGCTGCGCGCAGCTGTTTTCGTCCGACGAGGGGGCTTTTCTGGTGCTCAATCTCTATTCGATGGGGCTCTCGGCGATGCTGGCCCGTACGGCCGTGCGGCAGGCGTTCGGCGCGCCGTCGGAGGAACAATACGGCGAACTCTATTTCGAGGATGCTTTCGCCAAACAACTGCCGCTGGGAGTCTATTACCGGTTTGTCAGATAACTTAACAGATAGCTTATGTCACTGTTCGCGCTCTTTTTCGGCCTGATGTCGGGCTGTTTCCTTTCGGTGCTGGTCGGCATCGTCGGCAGCAAACGCCGTATCGGTTTCGGCTGGGCTTTTCTGGTCAGCCTGATCCTTACGCCGCTTATCGGACTGCTTATCACACTGATATCGGATCCGCTGCCCGCCGGAACGGATCGCGGGTTGGGCTGCATCGGGACGCTGTTCGGCATCCTCGGATTGCTGTTTCTCGTGATTTTCTTCTTCCTGCTGCTTGCCGGCGGGATGATGGTGGCCATGTAAGGTCAGATGACCGTCGGGACGTAGTAGATGGCGATGCCCGCTACGGCCGAAAGAACGATCAGAAGAATGGGGTTCAGCTTGCGTGCCGCTCCCACGAAACAGAGGGCGAACAACAGCCAGCTCCACCCGTCGATGAAGCTCGCGCCTTCGTCCGTCTTGGGGAAGATCAGCAGCAGGGCCGCTGCTGCGATCATGCCGATGACGACGGGTTTCATGCCGGCCATCGCGCCTTCGATGTATTTATTCCCTTTGAGTTTCAGGTAAAAACGTGTCAGCAGCAGCATCACCGTCAGCGACGGCAGGCAGACGGCGAACGTGGCGATGACCGAACCCAGAATGCCGCACCAGCAACCCGCTCCCACCTGACAGCCGACGGTATAACCGACGTAAGTTGCCGAATTGATGGCGATCGGCCCGGGCGTCATCTGTGAGATGGCCACGATGTCCGTAAAGGTGGTGTTGGTCATCCACGCGTGCTGTACGACGACTTCGTTCTGGATAAGCGACAACATCGCATAGCCGCCTCCGAATCCGAAGAATCCGATTTTCAGGTAGCTGATGAAGAGTTGCAGGTAGATCATCGCCGCACCTCCTTTCCGAGTTTCACAGACCACAGAATACCGGCCGCCGCGCCGGCGACGATCAGCCAGATCGGAGAGAATCCGAACCACCAGACGGCCAACGCCGTGGCGACGGCTACGACGATCAGCGCCGGATGCATGCCGCGCGCCAGCGAGATCGTCGGGACGACGATCAATGCCACGACGGCCGGCCGCATCCCCTTGAATGCGGCGTCCACGACCACGTTGTTGCGAACTTCGGCGAAGAAGATCGCGATGACCAGAATAATCGCGAACGACGGAAGTACGGCGCCGCAGACGGCCGCCGCCGCTCCCGGGATGCCGCGCACTTTGTAGCCGATAAAAACCGACGTATTGATGGCGATAGGGCCGGGAGCCGATTGCGCGAGCGTCAGCAACTCCAGAAATTCATCGCGGGCGAGCCAGCCCCGGCGGTTGATGATCTCCGCTTCGATAAGCGGAATCATGGCGTAGCCGCCGCCGAAGGTGAAGAGCCCGATCTTGAAGAACGACCGGAAAAGGGTGAATAGGGATGTCATATCAGCGTAGTCTTTTTCGAAGCGGGGCGACGCATGTCGATACGACCTGCGCTTTACTGCATGGGGCGCCGGTAAAAAAGGCGGCGCCCGTTACGGTCGGCAGGATAAAAGCGGCGGTCGGCATGGGTTATGCGGTCTCTTCGGGCGTGTGATTCCGTGTGGCGGCCATGACCGTCGCGACGACGGCGGCCGTTTCGGTGCGCAGCCGCTGACGGCCGAGGGTGATCTCCTCGAAACCGGCGGCCAGCGCAGCGTCGATCTCTGCGGGCGAGAAGTCGCCTTCGGGGCCGATGAGCACCAACAGATTTTCAGCCGACCGGAGCGTATCGAACAGATAGCGTTTCGCCGAACGCGGCGTGTCGCAATGGGCGATGAACCGCCGTCCGTCGAACGGTTCCGCCAACAGTCCGGCCAGCGGAGTGAGCGGGCGCAGCGTAGGACAATAGGCTTTGAGCGACTGTTTCATGGCGGCCGTGACGACGCGTTCTTCGCGTTCGACTTTCAGCGCGCGGCGTTCCGAGCGGTCGCACAGGATCGGGACGATTTCGCTTACGCCTACCTCGGTCGCCTTTTCGAGAAACCACTCGAAACGTTCGATATTCTTCGTGGGGGCGACGGCCATCGTCAGACGGTAGGGCATGCGCTCGAATTCGGTGGTGCTCTCCACGACGCGCACCGTGCAGCGTTTGGCGTTGTCGTCCATGATTTCGCACCGGTGGAGCGTTCCCCGCCCGTCGGTCAGGTGGAGCGTGTCGCCCCGCCTGAGCCGCAGTACGCGGATGCAGTGCTTCGACTCCTCCTCGCCCAGCGTGTAGAGGGGCGGCGTGAGATCGGGTGCGTAAAATAGTTGCATGGCTGTGTAATAATTTATAACTTTGCAAAGTTATAAAAAGATTGCCAATCACATGGGACGTTTCATCGGATTCTTATTAACAATTTGTGCAGCCATGACACTCTTCGCGTGCCGGAATAAACCGGTCCAGACGCCCAATCCTTTCTTCGAGGAGTGGACGACGCCCTACGGTGTGCCTCCTTTCGATCGGATCAGGCCCGAACATTTCCTGCCGGCCTTCGAGCGGGGAATGTCGCTCCATAACGCAGAAATCGACGCCATCGTCGGCGAGTCGGACGCTCCTACTTTCGAGAATACGATCTTGGCCTACGACGGGGCGGGGCGGATGTTGCAGCGCACGGCGCTGATCTTCGAGATGCTTACGGACTCGGACGCCACGCCTGAAATGCAGGCCGTCGAGGAGGAGGCGATGCCGCTGCTGGCGGCTCATGCCGACGAAATCCGTATGAACGAGCGGCTGTTCGACCGGATCAAGGCCGTTTACGACCATCGTGACGCATTGCCGCTGACGGCGGAACAACGGCGTCTGACGGAGAAGCTTTACCGCGAATTCGTTCGTTCGGGCGCCCTGCTCGACGAGACGGGTAAGAGCCGGCTCAAAGAGATCAACGGCGAATTGTCTCGGTTGTCGGTGAAATACGGCAACAACCTGTTGGCGGATAACGATGCGTTCCGATTGGAACTGACCGCAGATCAGTTGGACGGACTGCCCACCGCCGTACGCGAGGCGGCGCGGGAGAAGGCGCGCGAGTTGGAGCTCGGTGACAAATACTATGTATTCACGCTTCACAAACCCAGCATGTTGCCCTTCCTGAGCTATGCCAAGAATCGCAAACTGCGCGAACAACTCTATACGGCGTACCTGAATCGCTGTAACAACGACGATGCGTACGACAACAAGACGCTGGTGAACGATTACATCCGGCTGCGCACCGAAAAGGCGCATCTGCTGGGGTATGAATCCTATGCCGACTATGTGATTTCGGATCAGATGGCCGCGACGCCAGAAGCGGTCTATGCGTTGTTGGACGAGATATGGACGCCGGCGCTCGGTCGGGCGAAGGAGGAGTTGGCGGCGATGGAGGAGCTGTTGCATGCCGACGAACCGGAGGCTACGTTCGAACCGTGGGACTGGTGGTACTATGCAGAGAAGGTGCGCCGCCGCGACTATGCGCTCGACGACGAGGCGCTGCGACCCTATTTCACGCTCGAAAACGTGCAGGGCGGCATCTTTTTTCTGGCCAACCGGCTTTACGGAGTCACCTTCCGACCCATCGTGGCGCCGTTGTACAATCCCGACTGCCTCGTTTACGAAGTGCTCGACGAGGACGAGAGCCATCTGGGCGTGCTCTATTTCGATTACTATGTGCGTGAGGGAAAGAGCGGCGGCGCATGGTGCGGAAACTTCACCGAGCAATATTACGTGGGCGACGAACGCGTGGCGCCCGTCGTGGGGGTGGTGACCAACTATGCCCGTCCGACCCGTTCGACGCCGACGCTGCTCAATCTCGACGAGACGAAGACCCTCTTCCACGAGTTCGGCCATGCGCTGCACAGTCTGTTCCGCAAGGTGAAGTATCGCGGACTGGCGGATGTCGAGGGCGATTTCGTGGAGCTGCCGTCGCAAGTGATGGAGAATTGGGCGACCGAACCCGAAATGTTGGAGCAGTATGCGTTGCATTACCGTACCAATGATAAGATACCTGCGACGCTCATGCAGAAGATCCGCCGCAGCGCACAGTTCAATCAAGGTTTCGAGATGACCGAACTGTTGGCCGCTGCCTTGTCGGACATGGACATTCATTCGCAGAAAGCATACGAACCGTTCGACGTCAATGCGTTCGAGCGCGAGGCGCTTTACACCAAGCGGGGGCTGATCCCGCAGATCGAACCGCGTTATCGTTATCCCTATTTCAGCCATATCTTCGACGGCGGCTATTCGGCGGGCTACTACTTTTACATTTGGGCGCAGGTGCTCGACAAGGATGCCTACGAGGCATTTCGCAGCAGCGGCGATATCTTCAACAAGAAGATCGCCCGCGCATTCCGTGAAAAGCTGCTCAGCCGCGGCGGCGAAGCCGACGGCATGACGCTTTACCGCGATTTCCGCGGCAAAGATCCTGACAAGGAACCCTTATTGAAGGCCTGCGGCTTCTGGGTCGAACCGGAACCGGAGCCCGACAGTTTGACGGTGAAACCGCCCGTCATGGAGCGGACGCTCATGCCTCCTGCGAATCAGCTCAAACTGCGCGATAGACAAGAAAACCTCAAATAAACCGTTACAATGAAAAAAATCCTGTCGTTTATGTCATTGACACTTTTGGTGGCCGGATGTGCGGATCGCACGATGCCCGTGGCCATCCTGCCTGAGATCGACACCTCGAATCCGCTGTTGGCCGAGTGGGATACGCCTCACGCCACGCCGCCTTTTGCGGAGATCAAACTGTCGGATTACGAACCTGCGTTCGATGCGGCCATCGCCGTGCAGCGGGCCGAGATCGACGCTATCGTGAAGAATCCCGCCAAACCGACGTTCAACAATACGATCGTGGCGTTGGAACGTTCCGGCGAACTGCTCTCGCGCATCGAGGGGCTGTTCTACAACTTGCTCGAGGCCGATTCCAACGATGAGATGCAGCGTATCGCTCTCGACGTACAGCCCAAATTGACGGCGCTGGGGAACGATATATCGCTCGATCCCGAGCTGTTCGCCCGCGTGAAGGCCGTGTATGAGAATCCGGGCTGGTTCCTTTCGAAGGAGGACAAGCGCCTGCTGGAGAAGACTTACAAGGGCTTCGCCCGCAACGGCGCGGCGCTTCCGGCCGACAAGCAGGAGTTGTACCGTCAGTATACGACCGAATTGGGCGAGATGACGCTCAAATTCGGCCAGAATTCGTTGGCTGCGACCAATGCCTTCACGCTCAATATCACCGATCCCAAGCGGGTCGAGGAGTTGCCCGACTTCGTAAAGGAGGGAATGGCTGCCGAAGCCAAGGCTCGCGGCGAGAAGGGATGGACGGTGACGTTGCAGTATCCGAGCTATGTCCCCTTTATGACTTATTCGTCGGATCGCGAAGCGAAGGAGAAGTTGTGGCGCGCTTCGAATGCGCGTGCGTTGGGCGGCGAGTTCGACAACTGCGGGAACATCCGCCGCATCGTCGATCTGCGCCGTCAGATCGCAGGTCTGCTGGGGTATGAAACCTATGCCGATTATGTGCTCGAGGAGCGCATGGCCGAGAATACCGCTACGGTGAACGCCTTCCTGCAAGAGCTGCTCGACGAGACGATCGATTATGCGAAGGCCGACTACAAGATGATCGACGACTATGCGCATGCGCAGGGCTTCAAGGGCGATGTGATGCCGTGGGACTGGTCGTACTATACCGAGAAGTATAAAAATGAGAAATACGCGCTGAGCGACGAGCAGGTGAAGCCTTACTTCGAACTGGAGAAGGTGAAGAAGGGCGTTTTCCTGTTGGCCAACAGACTCTACGGGTTGAACTTCGCCAAGCGCGACGACATCGCCGTTTACCACCCCGACGTAACCGCCTACGAGGTGACCGATGCGAAGGGCGATTTCGTGGCGGTGCTCTATCTGGATTTCTTCCCCCGCGCCTCGAAGCGTGCCGGCGCATGGATGACCGAGTTCCGCGGTTCGAAAGTGGTCGAGGAGGCGGAGACGCGCCCGCTGGTGTCGCTGGTGATGAATTTCACCAAGCCGACCGAGACGAAGCCTTCGCTGCTGACTTTCGACGAGGTGACGACCTTCCTCCACGAGTTCGGCCACTCGCTGCACGGTATGCTGGGACAGGGTAAATACGAGTCTCTGAACGGTACGAACGTCTACCGCGATTTCGTGGAGCTGCCGTCGCAGATCATGGAGAACTGGGCCACCGAGAAGCCGTGGCTCGATCTGTGGGCCGAGCACTATGAGACGGGCGAGAAGATGCCGGCCGAACTGATCGGGAAGATCGTCGCCGCGAAGAACTACTTGGCTGCTTACGCCAACGTGCGCCAATTGTCGTTCGGCCTGACCGACATGGCATGGCATACGCTCAAAGAGCCGTTCACGGGCGACGTCGAGGCTTTCGAGAAGCAGTCGATGGCTCCCGCGCAGGTGCTGCCCGCGGTGGACGGCACGGCGATGAATCCGGCCTTTACGCACATCTTCGCCGGCGGTTATGCGGCCGGTTACTACGGTTACAAGTGGGCCGAGGTGCTGGAGGCCGACGCTTTCAAGGCTTTCGAGGAGACGGGCAGTATTCTGGGCGGTCCGGCGGCCGATTCGTTCCGTAAGAACATTCTCACGCAGGGCGGACACGAGCATCCGATGAAGCTCTATGTCAATTTCCGCGGTCACAAGCCCGAAACGAAGGCGCTCATCGAGAAGATGGGGCTGACTAAATAAACCGGCGTGTCCGAAAACGGCGGAGCCGAATCCTGCGGGATTCGGCTCCGTTGCGTTACGGAGCAGATCGGGCGGCAAGGATGTTTTTTTGTTTCCGAATAGGGTATTTTGCCGTGAAGGTGTTGTTATATATGAGGAGTTTTCGGATCGGCTGTCGGTATATACCGCGACCGAGTGCGGTGCGGAATCCTCCTATCGAACCGACCTAAACCTGAATGCCTATGGGATAGAACCGATTGCACCCTGCCGAGGAGAAGCCGCGCCGACGGTTCCGTCCGACGGCGAGAACGGCTGCGACTTACCTGAAACCGAGTATTTATCCGAACGTGGATTCGATACGAATCGTGCGCTTGAAAATCGTGCGCCGGATTCATGTTCATCAAACACAATCGAAAAAAATGAAGAAACTGATTCTGATTCTTTTCGCCCTGCTGGCCGCACGCGAACTCCGCGCCTTCGGACTGGCCGGTCATGCCGCGATCGCCTGCATCGCGGAACATCACCTTACGCCGCGGGCCAAAGCCAATATCATGCGGTATACCGACCACCATTCGATCGTCTACTACGCCTCTTGGATGGACGAATGGCGTCATTCGAAAGGGTATGAATTCACAACGCACTGGCATGCCGGAACGGTCGATGCGGATTTCCGAAGCACTCCGGCCGTGCGCGAGACGTCGGGCTCGAAAGGCGACTGCGTCGAGGCCGTCGAGCGGTCGATGGCGCTGCTCTCCGAATACGAGAAACTGGACGATTCGACGGTGCTGGTGCATATTAAATATCTGGTGCACCTGCTCGGCGACATGCACTGTCCGGCGCACGTCTATTACTATCCCGACAACATGACGCTCGGAAAATTTCCGGTCAAGTTACATGGCGTCGAGACCAACTATCACAAGATTTGGGACGGACAGCTGCTCGACAGCCGTCATAAATTCTGGGGATTTCAGGATTACCGCCATGCGTTGGACAACTATTCCGAGGAGGAGATCGCCCGTATGACGGAGGGGACGCCCGTCGAGTGGTTCGAGGAGTCGGCGCGGCGTTGTCATGAAATCTACGACTGGGTGCGCCCGGGCGACGAACTGGGACAGGAGTTTTACAATGCGCACGCGCCGTTTGCGGAGTATCAGCTCGTGCTGTCGGGTTATCGTCTGGCGAAGGTGTTGAACGCGCTGTTCGACCGGTAGCGACCGGTGGAAAAAGAGAGGGCAGCGTTTTGTCGCTGCCCTCTCTTCGTTTGGCGAGTCCGGGACGGATGCTGCTTGCAGGAACTATTCGAATCGCATCGCGTGCTTGGGACATTCGGATACGCACAGTCCGCATTCGATGCATTTGCGGGGATCGATCGTCGGCAGCCTCTCTCCGGTTTGCGAAATCGCTTGCATCGGACAGCGTTCGATGAGCGGGCAGCGGTGGTCCTGCGGGCAGCGATCGGAGTCGACTCGAATGCTCATGGGGACGTTACTTTTTGATGTTCAGCTCCTTTTCGACGGTTTCGCGCGCGAGTTGCTTCGTGCAGAAGAACCAGTCGTAGCAGTGCATTTCGCCCTCTTTGCCTTCCATGCGGTTTTTGGCGACGCCGCACGATCCAGCCGTCGGGACGATCACTTCGTCGCCCGGACGCCAGTCGGCGGGCAGCGCCACGTTGAAGCGGTCGGAGGTTTGCAGTCCGATCAGGACGCGCTTGATCTCGTCGAAATTACGACCCAGCGACAGTGGGTAGTACATAATCGTGCGGATGATTCCTTCGGGGTCGATGAAGAAGACGGCGCGGACGGCCGAGGTGGTGCTCTCTTCCGGCTGGATCATGCCGTAGAGTCTGGCGACGTTCATCGAAATGTCCTCGATAAGCGGGAATTTGATCTCGATACCCTTCATCCCCTTGTACTCGATCTTCTCATGAATCGTGCGCAGCCATGCGATGTGGCTGTAAAGTCCGTCTACCGAGAGCCCTACCAACTGGCAGTTGAGCGCTTCGAACTCGTCGGACATGCGGCCGAAGGTCATGAATTCCGAGGTGCAGACGGGGGTGAAGTCGGCCGGATGGCTGAACAGAATCTTCCACTTGCCTTTGTAATCCTCCGGGAAATGAATCTTACCTTGTGTGGTGACTGCTTCGAACGAAGGAGCCTTTTCGCCGATTCTCGGCATTACGTTTACCTGATTTTCCATGGTTTTTTATTTTTTAAAGATTTGTTTCTATTTTCTATTGCAAAGATAGCGGATCTGTTTTTATCAATCAAACAGATATTTTGTATATTTATATCGACAAAATCTATAATTATGACTTTGCAACAACTCGAATACGTCGTGGCGCTCGACCGGCATCGCCATTTCGTGCAGGCGGCGGAGGCCTGCGGCATTTCGCAGCCGACTTTGAGCGCAATGATTCAGAAATTGGAAGAGGAGCTCGGCGTGCGGATTTTCGACCGTACGAAGCATCCCGTCGAACCGACCGAGATGGGGCGGCGCATCATCCGGCAGGCTGAGACGGCATTGCAGGAGGTGCATCGGATTTCGGAACAGCTCGACAGGGAGAAAACGCAGCTGGCGGGGGAGCTCCGGCTGGGCGTGATTCCGACCGTAGCGCCCTATCTGGTTCCCGGATTCATCAATGGGTTTCAGACGGAATGCCCGTCGGTTGCGCTTACTGTGGAGGAGATGCGTACGAAGATGCTGCTTCTGCAATTACGTTCAGGGGAGCTGGATATGGCGATCCTCTCCACGCCGTTGGGCGATCCCGATTTTCTGGAAATTCCGCTCTATTATGAACGGTTCGTCGCCTATTTCTCTCCCGATGAGCCGCATCGTGCATTGAAACCCGGCGATATGCCGCCCGATCATTTGTGGGTATTGCAGGAGGGACACTGCGCCCGCAATCAGGTTTTCAATTTCTGCCGCTCTTCGGGCGTTTACAACCATACCTATGAGGCCGGAAGCATCGATACGCTTATCAAGATCGTCGACCGCAACGGCGGTTATACGGTGATTCCCGAATTGCATCTGCCGTTTCTGACGGCCGAGCAGCGCGGCAACGTGGAACCGATCGAGCCGCCCGCCGTACGGGAGATTTCGATTCTGATCCGGCGGGATTATATCCGCGAGCGGATGGTCAACGCCGTGGCCGATGTCATCAAACAGCTTATTCCGGCGCGGATGCTCGACGATCATTTGCGCAAATTCGCAATTCGGTTATAGCCCCGAACGAAAAAGTTCCGGTAACTTACCGGAACTTTTTCGTTTTTATGCAGGCCTCTCAGTTGATTGCTTCGGGATTGTGGTTGTATCTGAATACGATTGCGAACACGACCGCCACCGCAAGCGCGTAACCGGCGAAGATCAGCCACGAAGTCGACCAGCCGGCCGTCTGTGCGATCGGAGTCTGTTGCGAAAGGACATAGTGATTGACGACGGCCTGTGCGCCGAGCGTTCCAATGGTGGCGCCGACGCCGTTGGTCATGATCATGAAGAGCCCCTGCGCCGAGGAACGGATCTTCTCGTCGGTTTCGTTGTTGACGAAGAGCGACCCCGAGATATTGAAGAAGTCGAACGCCACGCCGTAGACGATCATCGAGAGCACGAACATCCATACGCCGCCGCCCGGGTTGCCCAATCCGAACAACCCGAAACGTAATACCCATGCGAACATGGCGATGAGCATCACGCGCTTGATGCCGAACCGTTTGAGGAAGAAGGGGATGAGCAGGATGCAGAGCGTTTCCGACACCTGCGAGAGCGAGATCAGCGCATTGGCGTGATTCGCGCCGAAGGTCTGCGCGAATTCGGGAATCTCCTTGAAACTGGTGATAAAGGGGTTGGCGAATCCGTTGGTGATCTGGAGCGAAACGCCCAGCAGCATCGAGAAGATGAAAAACAAGGCCATCTTTTTCTGTTTGAACAGTGCGAAAGCCTTCAGTCCCAATGCATCGACCAACGACTGTTTGTTGCCTGCGTTGTCGATCGGGCAGTGGGGCAGCGTGAAGGAGTAGAGTCCCAGCACGATGCCGAGCACGGCGCATTGAATGAACTGCATGTAGGTGGTTTGGAATCCGAGACCGTCGCAGAGCAACATGGCGCAGATGAAGCCGACCGTACCGAAAACGCGGATCGGCGGAAAGGCCTTGACCGTGTCGTAGCCCGCATGTTCGAGTACGCAGTAGGCGACCGAATTCGAGAGGGCGATGGTCGGCATATAGAAGGCGACGCTGAGCGAGTAGAGCGTGAAGAGCGTGCCGAAATCGACCGCCTCGCCGGCCGACAAGGCGTACCAGCCGGCCATGCCCATGAAGCCGGCGGCCAATACGTGACAGAGGCCCAGCATACGCTGCGCGGGAATCCACCGGTCGGCGATGATGCCGATGACGGCCGGCATAAAGAGCGAGACGATGCCCTGCATGGCATAGAAAAGGCCGATTTTTGAGGCGAGACCGACCGTTACGAGGTACGAACCCATGGATGTGAGATAGGACCCCCAGACTGCGTACTGGAGGAAGTTCATCAGGGTCAGGCGAATTTTTGTATTCATAATGTAGGTTTAATAGAGTGCGGTTCGTTATGCGTCATTTCCCGTCGGCGGGCGAAATGAGCGAAAACAAAATTAGAAAATTTTTTCGTATTTTTCTTGCACAAAGCAAAATTATGTGCTACTTTTGCATCACCAAACCAATGGGATCGATCCTCGGAAGGCGCGCGCCGCGTTTGTTCGGAACAGGAGATGCGATACCGGCGGGGCGGGCACGTAGAACGGGTAGTTCCGTGGGACATTGAGCTATGGTGTAATGGTAACACAACAGATTCTGGTCCTGTTTTTCCTGGTTCGAATCCGGGTAGCTCAACAAAAAGAGGCCGAGTAGTCAATACTCGGCCTCTTTTCGTATCCGGTTTCGGGGCTTTTCTGACCGGTCGATAGCGTGCGGCGGGATTTCTGTCGGAGGAGTTGCCTCGATTCGTCCGCGGTGGCGCGGGTTTTATCGATGACCGTTCGCGCCCGATCAATACATATTGTCGTACATCGACTGGCTCTTGTCGTATTTGAGATCGGCCAGCGAAGCGGCTTTGACGCCGATGTTGAAACTCCAGCTGCGGTGGGAACCGAACGGGATCCATGAGAAGGACATCTGCCAACAGTGCAGATCGCGCGAGATACTGACCGACGAGGTGGTCAGTTTGTTCTCTTTGAGGTCGTAACCGCCTTGGAACGTGACGCCCATCTTGGGCGTGAGGTTGATGCTGCCGTTGAAGCCGACGTTCTGCGTGATGTTTTTCCGGTAGCCTGTCGTTCCGTTGTTTACGTAGTTGATCGAGTAGGAGACCGTATAGTTGAAACCGAGGTTCCACGGCAGTGAAAAATCGTAATACGACTGCGCCATGTACTGTCGTCGCAGCACGGGATCGAGGATGCCGTAGGGGTCGTAGAAAGGATTGGCGTACTCCGGCGGAATGCTGTTGATGTCGTTGATTGCGGGCGTCGAGTTGTCCTGCCTCGACTTGAAGGTATAACCGAACGACCAGCCGGTCGAGACGATACGGCCAGGGAAGAAGAGTTTGTCGATGCGCCGTCCCTGCGGCGTCACCTTGTAAGGGTCGAGCGTCGCGTTGAGCTGAATGCCGAAATTCGTGCCGAAAACCGTCGTGCGGAATTGCACGGGGATGGTCGAAAGCTTCATCGAGTCGGCCAGAAAGTTGTATGAGGCGCTGATCGAGAGGTTGTCGATCAGCTTGATCTTCTTGACGCCCGAGGTGTCGCGCTTCGAGAGCACCTTCATTTCGAGCGTCTGCGACAGCGAGAAGTTCATCGACATGCTGCGGCCCGCACTGGGAATGCCGTAAGCGTTGTCGGCGAAGGGTGAGTAGACTTGGAACTTGCCGGTGGAATCGGTCTGGACGGTTTTGTAGTAACCGTATTTTTGTTTCGTGAAATCGGGGGCGTAGGAGAATCCGACCGACGGGGTCAGCGTGTGGCGGATAGCCTGTATCTTGCTGGTCTTTTTCTTGAACTGATACATGCCGTAGATCGTCGTCGAGGCGCTCATCGAGGTGGTGTAGTTGTAGAGCCGGTAGAAGCCGTATTCGGGTTCGAGGTAACGCACCTCGTTGGTCACGGGGCTCCACTCGCGCTCCTGCTTTTTGAAATACCACTTCTCGGTGTAGTTGAACGACGGCGAAATGTTGATGTAGTTGAAGAGGTTGAACGACGCGGTGACAGGCACCGAGTGCTCGATGCCGTTACGCATGTTTTTGAGCGTCTCCTTGGTGAAGACCTGCGATTCGGTGGTCGAAACGCTGTTGGTCATCTTTCCGGTGTACTGCATCGAGATCTTCTCGTACCACCGCGCTTTGCCCTGCGCCTCCCGTCGTTTGAAGGGATAGAAACGCGAGACGTTGAAGACGATGTTGGGCAGCGTCATCGAGATGGTGGCGTTCTGCGAGTTCTGCGACACGGCCATGTTCATCGAAAGGGAGAAGGGCGTTCCCGCCCAGTTTTTCGAATAGGAAACCGTCGAGTTGGTCTGCGTCTGGAGAATGTCGTTGAGCGTCGTAGCCGCGTATTTGGAGTAGCCGCTCGTGGCGAAGTTCACCGAGGCGGCGAAGGTCGAACCGGGATTGGCTTTCGGGTCCTGTGAATGGGTCCACTGCAAACGGAACGTATTCTGCTCGAGAAAATCGGGTTCGCCCTTCTCTCCGGTACGGATGCTCGCATACTGGGCGTTGAGGTTGCCGGAGTATTTGTAACGTTTGATATAACGCGACGCAGCCGCACCTTCCCATGATCCGAGGGTATAGATACCCGCCGTAAGCGCGAGGTCCATATGCTGACTCAGCGTAAAATAATAACCGAAATCGCGGAAGAAGAATCCGCGCTGGCCGTCCTCGCCGTAAGTCGGCATCAGGAAGCCCGATTTGGGACCCGAACTGATGGGAAAGAACCCTTCGGGAATGCCGAGGAAGTAGATCGGCACGTCCTCCATCACCAGATAGGCCGGACCGGTAACGACCTTCTTGCCCGGAATCACCTTCGCCTTGGTCATGGCCAGATAGAAGTGGGGGTGATCCGTATGGTCGCAGGTGGTGTATTTGCCGCCCTGAATATTGATGTTGTTGTCCGGCATCTTCTTCACGCTGCCGCCGATGAGCCAACCGTCGCCTTCCTGCGTCGCCACGCCTTTGATCTTGGCCTTGCCCGACTTGAAGTTGTAGGTGATGGTGTCCATCTTGTAGGGCGAAGCCGAACCTTCGGTGAACTCGGGGCGGGTGACCGTGGGCTGCCCCTCCACGGTGTCGGGCTTTCCGTAGGCGTAGATCTCCTTGGTGTCCATATTGACCCGCATGAAGTCGGCTTTGAGGTTCATCTCCTGATAGTTGATGTCGCCCTGATTGTAGATGTAGACCATCTTATTGCGGATATCGTAGACCAGCGAGTCGGTGTTCTTGCCGTTCATGATGTCTTCGAGGAAAGCGCCGCCCTCTTTTTTGCGGCGGGTCGTGTCGCGTTGCAGCGAGTCGGGGTGCGTTCGCAGGGAATCGGGACGCAGGAGCGAATCCATTTGCAACAGGAGCGAATCGGGGCCTGCAAGCGAGTCCCGCACCGAGCGGGGCTGCGTCTCGGCGGTCTGTTGCATGCGACGGCGTTCACGGCGCGAGAGGCGTTGCGCGCGCCGGTCGCCGCCGATCGAATCGCTGTCGGCGGATAGGACGGCCGCCGATTCGGGCCGCTGCACGACGGAGTGGGGCGCAAAGCCGAAAACCATCTCCGTGAAGAGAACGACGAGCAGCGCTGCAGCGAGATATTTTAATGAAAATCGCTTCAAAATTCCAAAAAAATTCATACCTTTGCCGACGAGTCGGCAAAACCGCCTAAATCGAGCCTCTGCATCTATCTGAGGCCGATTTTGCATCCGACAAAGATAGGTAAAAATTTAGAGAAACACCATAGTTAATCCCACTTTTGCCATGCGGCGTCTGGTTTTTGTCATATCGCTTTGTGTATGGTTCGCACTCTGTGCGAACGGAGCCGGAGCGGAAAATATTGCGCGCGGCGTGCGGGTTATCGTCATCGATGCCGGCCACGGCGGCCCGAAGTTTCCCGGCGCGCACTATCGCGGAATTTACGAGAAGGATCTCAACCTGAAAGTCGCGCTCAAACTGGGTGCGCTTATCGAACGGGAACTGCCCGAGATAAAAGTGGTTTATACCCGCAAGACGGACAAGCAGTTTTCCGAGTCGCTGACCAAGGACTTGCAGGCGCGTGCCGACATTGCCAACAGGGCCGAAGGCGATCTGTTCCTTTCGATCCATACCAATGCGGCGCCTGCCGCAGCGGCGCGGGGGGTCGAGACGCTGATCATGGGCGAAAGTCCGCTCGAACAGCGCATCAACGACGAGGTGCTCTTCGCCAACAACAAGGAGGAGTTCATCGATATGAGCGATCAGCGCACGGCGGCCATCGTGCGCGCCTACATCTCCAACCTGCGTTTTACTTACGGCGAATACAGCGAGGCGATGGCGCGGTTGCTGGAAAAGAACTACAAGCAGGCGGGGCGTTATGTGCGCAAAACCAAACCGCAGTTGCTTAAAGTGCTGTACGCAACGAACATGCCGGGCGTATTGACCGAGATCGGGTTCATGTCCAACCCTGAAGAGCTGCGCTACATGTGTTCCGAGAAGGGGCAGAACGAGATCGCCCGTTCGCTGTTCAACGCAGTGAAGGAATATGTGAATTTCGTGCGGGGGATGCAGTTGATCGAAGAGTGCGACGATGCGACGGCGCAGCCTTCGCTCGAACCGGCTCCGAATCCGGTTTCGCCCGATCCCGCAGCCGCAAAATCTGCGCCTGTCGTGAAAGAGTCGTCGCAGCCTGCGAAATCCGCCTCTGCGAAAAAATCGGCGAGCGGCTATACGATACAGATTCTGGCCAGCACCAAGCATTTGAAATCCGACGACTGGCAATTCAAGAGTTACAAAAACGAGGTGATCGAGCTGCGTTCCGCAGGTCGGTACGGATATAAGTATTGCGTGGGCCGTTACAAGACGCAGGCGGAGGCCAAACGCGCGCTGCCGCAGGTGCAGAAGAGCTTCAAAGACGCTTATATCGTGCGTTACGAAGGCGATTCGGTAGTCCAATAAACATAATCGATTATGAGACGAGAAGTAAAAATAGGCGTTTTCGCCGTTATCATGCTGGGCTGCCTGTGGGGCGGCATCCGCTTTTTGAGCGGCATCGACATCTTCAGCCGCAACATTCCCTACTATGTGGCGTATCCCGAAATCAACGGCATTCAGACCGCCACGCCCGTGACCATCCAAGGCGTCAAGGTGGGCACCGTCACCGCCATCGGTTTCAATCCTTCGGTGAGCCGCAACGTCGTGCTGCAACTCACCGTGCGGCGGACGTTCCGAATTCCGAGCGATTCCGAAGCGCGGATTTACAGCGACGGACTGATGGGCGGCAAGGCGATCGCCATCGAGATGGGAAACAGCCCGGAAATGTTGTCGAAAGGCGATACGCTGCATGCTGCCGAGACGCGCGACATGCTGGCGGCGGCCGGTACGGAACTGGCCGATGTGAAGGAGCGGCTGACGCGTGTGATGGACAATCTCTCCGTGACGCTCGAAAGCGTCAACGCCCTTCTGAAAGACAACAAGGGGAATATCGACGGGACGTTGATGCATCTGAATTCTATTTCGGGCAATATGGACGCCGTGCTGGCGACCGAAAAGGGGAATTTGAAGACGGCGATCGACAACATCGGCAAATTTTCGACGGCGCTGGGCGAAAATTCCGAGCGATTCTCGTCGATGATCGCCAATCTGGATCGTTTCTCGCAGCAATTGACCGAGGCCGACATCGACTCGCTGTCGCTCGGTCTGCGTACGACGCTCGGCGAACTGAACGAGACCGTCGCCCGTATCAACGAGGGACAGGGAACGGTCGGCAAACTGATGAACGATCCGAAGCTCTACGAGTCGCTGGAAACGGCGAGCGCCAATCTGGCGGCGTTGCTGGCGGATCTCAAAGCGCATCCCAAACGCTATGTCCATTTCTCGATTTTCGGCCGCAAGGACAAGGGTGAAAAGGTCAAAATGAAGGGGGCTACGATTTCGATAACCGATTCGCTGCCGGCTGCCGAGTAGCGCGGCCTTTCCGTTTCAAAACCCTATCGGACGCACCATGATCTATCCGGCGAATTTTGAAGAGAAGATCGGTTTCGATCGTATCCGCGAACAGGTGACGGCGCTTTGCTCGACCCGCTCGGCCGCCGGAAAACTTGCAGGGGAGGGTTTTTCGACTTCGGCCGACGAGATCGAACGGCGTTTGTCGCTGATGAACGAGATGCGTTCGCTGTTGATGCTCGAACGCGACTTCCCTGACGGCGATTATCCCGATCCGGCGCCGCTGGTGGCGAAAATCAAGGTCGAAGGGGGCTATCTGCTCGCTTCCGAAGTGGCTCAGTTGCGTAAGGCGCTCGCCACCGTCGGGGCGATTGCGGAGTTCGTGCTGGGGCGCGGCGAGGAGCGTTATCCCCGTTTGTGGGAGATGAGTCGCCGTGTGACGCTTTTCCCCGACATCGTGCGGGCGATCGATGCGATTCTCGATGCGTACGGCGAGGTGAAGGACAGCGCTTCGCCCGAATTGCAGCAGGTGCGCCGCGCTATCCGCGAGCGCGAGGGGCAGGCCGCCAAGCGGTTGCAGCAGGTATTGCAGCGGGCCAAGCAGGCCGGAATCGTCGAGGCCGACGCAACCTTGTCGGTGCGAGACGGACGGACGGTGATCCCCGTTGCGGCGGTCAACAAGCGCAAGTTGCAGGGATTTATCCACGACGAGTCGGCCACCGGACGCACGTTTTATATCGAGCCGGTCGAGGTGGTCGAAATCAACAATGAACTCAAAGAGTTGGAGTATGCAGAGCGGCGCGAGGTGGTCAAGGTGCTGAGCGCCTTCACCGATTCGATCCGCCCCGATGCGGAGCCGATCGCCGATGCGGGCGACTATCTGGCCGGTATCGACATGATCCGCGCCAAGGCGCGCTGGGCGCTTGCCAACGATGCCGGCAAACCGATCGTTTCGACCGATGACCGGTTGGAACTGCGTACGGCGCGTCACCCGCTCTTGCAGCAGACGCTTCGGGCGCAGGGGCGAGAGGTCGTTCCGCTCGATCTGTCGCTCGACCGGCACAAGCGCATTCTCGTGATTTCGGGCCCCAATGCCGGCGGAAAGTCGGTCTGCCTGAAAACGACGGGGCTGGTTCAGTATATGTTCCAGTGCGGCTATCCCGTGCCGGCGTCGGAGGTCTCGGAACTGCCCGTCTTCCGGTCGATCTTCATCGACATCGGCGACGAGCAGTCAATCGACGACGATCTGTCGACCTATTCGTCGCACCTGCGCAACATGAAGAACATGCTGGCCGGAGCGTCCGACCGTACGCTGGCGCTGATCGACGAATTCGGTTCGGGAACCGAACCCGTGATCGGCGGCGCCATCGCCGAGGCGATTCTCGAGCGGTTGCTCGATCGCGGCTGTTACGGGGTCATCACGACGCATTACGCCAATATCAAATATTACGCGTCGAATGCCGAAGGGGTAGCCAACGGCGCGATGCTGTTCGACGTGCAGCAGATCCGTCCACTGTTCAAACTCGAAATCGGCAAGCCCGGCAGTTCGTTCGCCGTGGAGATCGCCCGCAAGATCGGTCTGCCCGAAGAGATCATCCGTGCGGCGAGCGACAAGGCGGGTTCGGACCATATCAATCTGGAGAAGCAGCTGCGCGAGATCGCGCGCGACAAGCGGTATTGGGAGCAGAAGCGCGACCGCATCCGCCTGACGGATCGCAAGATCGAAGAGTTGGAGCAGAGTTATGCCGCGCAACTGGCCCGCATCCGGCAGGAGCGGAGCGAGATTTTGCGGGCAGCCAAAGCGGAAGCCAAGGAACTGGTGGCCGAGGCCAACCGTCGCATCGAGCAGACGATCAAAGAGATTCGCGAGGCGCAGGCCGAACGTGAAATGACGCGGCTCATCCGGCGCGATCTCGACGAGTTCAAGGAGAAGGTCGAACAGGCGGACGCCGTCGACCCCGAAAAGGCGGCCCGTATCGACCGCGAGATGGAGAAGTTGCAGCGCCGCCGCGAACGCCGCGAGGAGCGTCGCCGCCAACCTGTTGCGACGACCGATACGCCGCCCGTCGTCGTTCCGCCGCGCGAGGTCGAGGTCGGCTCGAAGGTGGTACTCGAAGGGCAGGAGACGCCCGGTGTGGTGCGAATGCTCAAAGGAAATAAGGCGCAGGTGGCCTTCGGCCAATTGCTGACGATGGTCGACAAGAAGCGTCTGCGCGTGGTGTCGAACAGCGAATACCGCGACGCGACGCGGCCTGTTACGGCGCGTACGGTGGTATCGGTCGATGTGGCGGCGCGCAAGCTCAATTTCAAGGATCATATCGACGTGCGCGGGATGCGCGCCGCCGAAGCGGTCGAGGAGGTTCAGACCTTCATCGACGATGCGCTGATGGTGGGCGTCGGCTCGGTGACGATCCTTCACGGCAAGGGAACGGGCGCGCTCAAGGAGGAGATCCGCCGCTATTTGCGCACGGTTTCCGGCATAGAGAGCGTCGCCGACGAACATGCCGACCGCGGCGGCGCGGGCATCACGGTGGTAACGTTCCGCGCGGATTAAATCGAAGAGACGATGGATTATACGCTAAGCGAAATCGCACGCATTTGCGAAGGAATCTTCACCGGTGAGAACCAGCGTGTGACGGAGATCGTGACCGACAGCCGCAACTGCGGGATGCCGGCCGCGCCGCTGTTCGTCGCCATGCGCGGCGCACGGCACGATTCGCACGCTTTTGTCGACGAAATGTACGCCCGCGGCGTGCGGGCTTTTCTGGTCGAACGACCGATCGAAGCGCGTCCCGGAGCCGGCTGCATCGTGGTCGGTAACGCGATCGACGCCTTGCAGCGTTTGGCAGCCGACTGGCGCCGTCGTTTCGGCGGCACGGTGGTCGGCATCACCGGCTCGAACGGCAAGACGGTCGTCAAGGAGTGGATCGCCCAGACGGTTCCCGCCGGAGTGAAACTCTTCCGTTCGCCGCGCAGTTACAATTCGCAGTTGGGCGCGGCGCTGTCGTTGCTGATGATCGAGGGCGACGAGAAGGTCGCCTTGATCGAGGCGGGAATTTCGCTGCCCGGCGAGATGGCGCGGCTGGAGCGGATGATCTCGCCCGACGTGGCGATTTTCACCTCGCTGGGCGACGCCCATCAGGAGCACTTCGCTTCGCTGGAGGAGAAGTGCGCCGAGAAACTGTTGCTGGCGCTTCATGCGCCGAAAATCGTCTATCACGGCGTCTATGAACCGATGGCGTCGATGCTGCGCGAAGTCTATGCCGAAGGGCATGAACTCTATGATGCGGCGAAGGTTGCAGGCGGCGGGTTCGCCGATGCGGCCTCCGAGCGTAACTCCCAGCTGGTGGAGACTTTCTGGCGGGTCATGGGGCGGCCGGCTCCCGATTTCGGGCAGTTGCAGCCCGTGGCGATGCGTTTGGAGGTGAAGGAGGGGATCAACGATTCGCTGCTGGTCGACGACGCTTATAATTCCGATATCAATTCGTTGGGCATCGCCCTCGATTACCTGCACAGCGTGGCGGCGGGACGTCCCACGACGTTGATTCTTTCGGATATCCTTCAAAGCGGTATGGACGACGGCGACCTCTACGCGCGCGTGGCGGCGATGGTCGCGGCGGCCGGCGTGGAGCGGATTGTCGGCATCGGGCCGAAATTGCAGGCCCACGCGGCGCTGTTCGCCTGCGAGAAGGCCTTTTATGCCTCGACCGACGACTATCTGCGGCGCATCGACCGCGCCGACATCGCGGGGCGCGCCGTGCTGCTGAAAGGCAATCGCGACAGCCGCTTCGAGAGACTGGAACATGCGCTTTCGCGTAAAAGCCATACGACGGTATTGGAGGTCGATCTGGATGCTATGGTTCACAATCTGAATTATTTCCGGTCGCGGTTGCGGCAGGGCGTGCGGCTCGTGGCCATGGTCAAGGCCGGCAGCTATGGCGCGGGCGATTTCGAGGTGGCGCAGCTGCTGCAACATCAGGGCGTGGATTATCTGGCCGTGGCATTCGCCGACGAGGGGGTGCTGCTGCGCGAACGCGGCATCACGATGCCGATCGTGGTGCTCAATGCCGACGCCGACAGTTTCGACGCAATGGTGGCCAACCGGCTCGAACCGGAGATTTACAGTCTGCGGTCGCTCGGCGAGTTCGCGGCGGCCGTGGGGCGTTACGGCGAGCAGCGCTATCCGATCCATGTCAAACTCGATACGGGAATGCACCGCTTAGGCTTCGTGGAGGAGGAGCTGCCCGCGCTGCTCGATGCGCTCGGCCGCTGCGGGCGGACGGTGCGCGTGACAACTGTTTTCGCGCATCTCTGTACGTCGGACGATCCGTCGCAGGACGACTTCACGCGGTTGCAGATCGCGCGTTTCGACCGCATGAGCGGCCGGATTAAGGAGGCGTTGCCTTATCCTGTTCTGCGCCATACGGCCAACTCGGCCGCCATCGAGCGGTTTCCCGAAGCGCAGTATGATCTGTGCCGGTTGGGGTTGGGGCTCTACGGCTTCGGGTTCGAACACAATGCGGCGTTGCGCCCCGTCTCGACGCTGCGCACCCGTATCGTGCAGATCAAGCGTCTGACTCCGCCCGAAACGGTGGGATACGGCCGCGCGGGCGTGTTGACGCGACCCACGGTGACGGCGACCGTACCGATCGGCTATGCCGACGGACTGGATCGACATCTGGGATGCGGCGCATGGTCGATGCTCGTCAAAGGACGGCTCGCGCCGATCTTGGGCCGCGTCTGCATGGACAGCTGCATGATCGATATTACCGGTATCGAAGGAGTGAACGAAGGCGACGAAGCGGTGGTCTTCTCGCCTGCGGCGGGAAATACGCCGGAAGAGATGGCCGCCGTGCTCGGCACGATCCCCTATGAAATACTTACGTCGGTCGCAGGCCGCGTGAAACGGATTTATCTCAAAGAATAGACGCAGAAGATGCCCGGAACCCTCTATTTGATTCCCTGCCCGATTGCCGACGAGGGCGATGTGTGGGATGTACTGCCCGCCGCCAACCGCGCGGTGATGGCGGCGTTGGACTATTTTATCGTCGAAAACACCCGTTCGGCGCGGCGCTTCCTCTCGAGGGCCAAATTGGGCCTGTCTATTGATGAATTGGAATTCCGCGAATTGAACGAACATACGGTTGCCGGACGCGAGGTAGAGGAGTTGATCGCTCCGATCGAGGCGGGGCGTTCGGCGGGTGTCATTTCGGAGGCGGGCGTGCCGGGTGTGGCCGATCCCGGGGCCTTGGTGGTCGCGCTGTGTCATCGGCGCGGGATTCGCGTCGTGCCGCTGGTCGGCCCTTCGTCGATCCTGCTGGCGATGATGGCGTCGGGACTCAACGGCCAGTCGTTCGCCTTCAACGGCTATCTGCCCGTCAAACCCGACGAGCGGGCGCGGGCGATCCGTACCTTCGAGCGGCGTGCGCACGCCGAGCATCAGGCGCAGCTCTTTATCGAGACGCCTTACCGCAATGTGAAACTGGTCGAACAGTTGTTGCAAATTTGCGCGCCGGATACCCTGCTGACCGTCGCGAAGGATCTTACCGCACCGGATGAGACGGTGATTACGCGCCGTATCGCCGATTGGCGGCGATCGCAGTTGCCGGAGTTGAACAAACGTCCGGCGATCTTCATTCTCGGGTAGCCGGCGCTTGGTATACAATTTGCGCATTTGCAGGGAACTGAAACGTAAAAGAATTGAGATATGAAAAAGGAAGAAGTTTACAATGAGGCGATTAGCGGCGACGAGGGCTTTGCTCACGGCGAGGGTTACCCTTCGTGCGACGGCGAACCGTGCGCCAATGTGTCAGGCGACAACGGCGTAAGTACTGACACAATGACAGACGCGACTCCGACCGGCGACGAGCGGGCGACGAACGATGCCGTCTCGGGGATGGCCGGCGACGAATCGGGCGTCGAAGCGGGTGTCTGCGAGCAATTGGCGCCTGAACTGGAAACGCAGATCGCCGAATGGAGAGATAAGTTTTTACGGTTGCAGGCCGAATTCGACAACTATCGCAAACGCACCCTGCGCGAGAAGATGGAGCTTGTCGAACGGGGCGGAGCGGATGTGCTGAAAGCGATGCTGCCGGTGGCCGACGATATGGATCGTGCGGTGGAGGCGATGGCCAAAAGCGACGATATCGAAGCGTTGCGCGAAGGGGTCGAGTTGATTGCGCAAAAGTTTCACGAAGTGCTCCGCTCGTGCGGCGTGAGCGAAATCGAAGCCAAAGGACTCGAACTGAACACCGACCATCATGAGGCGGTGGCCCGATTTCAGGCCGGAGACGAGCAGCGCGGTAAGATTATCGACGTGGTGCAGAAGGGTTATCAACTGCGTGACAAGGTGCTTCGGTTTGCGAAGGTCGTCGTAGGCGAATAGGAGAGTCTATTCGTCGGCTGAATAAATGAAGAACAGAATCGGGAGAGAATCCGAAGATTATGGCAGAAAAACGCGATTATTACGAGGTGTTGGGCGTCGAGAAGACCGCCAACGCCGATGAGATAAAAAAGGCCTACCGCAAGGCGGCCATCAAATACCATCCCGATAAGAATCCGGGGGATAAGGAGGCCGAGGAGAAATTCAAGGAGGCCGCCGAGGCATACGACGTGCTGTCGAATCCCGACAAGCGCGCACGGTACGACCAGTTCGGACATGCGGGGATGAACGGTGCTGCCGGCGGGGCAGGCGGCTTCGGCGGCTTTTCGGGAGGCGGCTTTTCGATGGAGGATATCTTCTCGCAGTTCGGGGATATCTTCGGCGGTCATTTCGGCGGCGGCTTTTCGGGCTTTTCGGGCGGCGGCCGCACGCAGCGCGGTCAGCGGATCAACAAAGGTTCCGATCTGCGCGTGCGCGTGAAACTGACGTTGGCCGAGATCGCCAAGGGCGCGACCAAGAAACTCAAAATATCGAAACTCATCGCCTGCGACAAGTGCGGGGGTACGGGGGCCAAGGATCCCAATGCCTATTCGACCTGTCCGACCTGTAACGGATCGGGGTATGTGACGCGCGTGGAGAACACCTTCTTCGGGCGGATGCAGACCCAGAGCGTCTGTCCGACCTGCGGCGGTACGGGCAAGGTCATTACCTCCAAGTGCGACAAGTGCGGCGGCGAAGGCGTCGTGCGCGGCGAGGAGGTCGTCGAGATACGCATTCCGGCCGGAGTAGGCGAGGGAATGGTATTGACCGTCGCCGGCAAGGGCAATGCCGCGCGTCAGGGCGGCGTGAACGGCGATCTGCTGGTCGTGATCGACGAGGAGCGCAATCCCGAACTGGTGCGCGACGGCAACGATCTGATTCACAATCTGAACATTACCGTTCCGATGGCGCTGCTGGGCGGGTCGGTCGAAATTCCGACGGTCGACGGCCGTGTGAAGATCAAGATCGATCCCGGTACGCACGCCGGCAAGGTGCTGCGTTTGCGCGGGAAGGGCCTTCCCGACGTGAACGGGTATGGCACGGGCGACCTGCTGGCGGTGGTGGACATTACCGTTCCGGCGAAACTCTCCGCCGAAGAGAAGCGTCTGGTCGAGCAGCTTTCGCAGCAGCCGTCGTTCGCAAAGGCGGAATCGGTCAAAAACCAGAATATCTTCGAGCGAATGAAGAATTTCTTCCAGTAAAATTCGTATCTTCGCGGAAAACACAAGGTACCATGTTAGGTTTTACGCCCTTTAAGAAGCACGCCAATAAATTCAACTATATCCCGCGTTACTACGATCCCGAAGCGGAGCGCAGAGCGCAGCGTCGCGCCGAATTGCGCGGCGAGCGGCCCGAAGACGCCGATCGGGAGTACGAACCCGGGCAATACGTTCGTACGGCCCGCACGGCGCGTGCCGCGCGGCGCGAGGAGGAGCGCAGCGCGCGGTCGAAACGCCGTTTCGGATTGTTGCTTACGGGCGTGATCGTACTGCTGCTCTTTTTCATGGTTGTCTATCCCCGCGTGACGGCGATGATCAAACAGGCTGAGCGGGGCCCCGTACCGGCGTCGGCGGAACGGCGTGCGCCTGCTTCCGAGCTCGACCAGTCGGGTATCAGCGACGTGGAGTGGCAGGAGATGCCGATTACGGTGGTACCCAACGACTATCAGGGAGAGTAACGAAGTATGGCCGATCGAATCAAACTGCTGCCCGACGTCGTCGCCAATCAGATTGCTGCCGGCGAGGTGGTCAACCGCCCGTCGTCGGTAGTGAAGGAGATGATGGAGAACGCCATCGACGCCGGCGCGCATACCGTAACGGTCAATGCCCGCGACGGCGGCAGGGAGTTGATTCAGGTCGTCGACGATGGTTGCGGCATGTCTCCGCTCGACGCCCGCATGGCGTTCGATCGCCACGCAACGAGCAAGATCGCTTCGGTCGAAGATATTTATGCGCTCCATACGTTCGGGTTTCGCGGCGAGGCGCTCGCCTCGATTGCAGCGGTCGCGCAGGTCGAACTGCGTACGCGTCAGGAGAGTGACGAGGTGGGTACGCAGACGTTTGTCAACGGCGGAAAATTCCAGAGTCAGGAGCCGATTCTCTGCCCTGTGGGGTCGCAGTTCTATGTGCGCAATCTCTTTTACAATGTTCCGGCCCGTCGGCGTTTTCTGGAAAAAAGCACCGCGTCGGCAAAACAGATCAAGGCCGAATTTCAGCGCGTCGCATTGTGCAATCCCGATGTGGCTTTCGAATTGTACGACAACGATGCTCCCGTTTATCACCTGCAACCCTCGTCGCTGGCGGGGCGGATCGTGGATGTGGTCGGCCGTCATATCAAACCCAATTTGTTGGAAGTATCGGCCGACACTTCGATCGTTCGGGTCGATGGGTTCGTCGGCCGGCCGGCGGCTGCGAAAAAAAGCAATGCCGAGCAGTACTTTTTCGTCAACGGACGTTATTTCAGCGATCCGTTTTTGCGCAAAGCGGTGCTGAAAGCTTATGAAAAACTGATCCCCGATACCTGTTTCCCCTCCTATTTCCTCTTTCTCACGATCGATCCCGAGCGGATCGACGTCAATGTCCACCCCCAGAAGATCGAGGTGAAGTTCGACGACAAGGAGGCCGTGTGGGAGATCATTCACGCCGCCGTGCGCAATACGCTGGGCAAGACCGGTGCCGTGCCGATGATGGATTTTACGGCCGAGGGGCGTATCGAGATACCCGTTGCGCGGCAGGGAGCCGTTTACGGGGAACCGGCGGCAATGACCAACGAACATTATAATCCGTTCGCCGAAGGATATGTCGCGGAGGGAGGTGAATCGCCGACCGATGGCGCCGATGCGTTCCCTACGGAAGATTTTACGGAGATTCCGGTTGTGTCCGGTCGGCCGGTTTCGGGAAGGGCCGGCGGCGGAAAAGGCGCTGCCCGTCTTCGGCGGGATGCCGGCGCGGTTCCTGCATTCGATCCGGGAAGCGAATACATCGTATCCGATTTGCAGGGAAGTTATGAAGAGTTTCCGTCGCATGACCAGATGCAGGACGATGCCGCCGGATTTTCCGAGATGGCCGATATCCCGTCGTCATTGGGCGGAGGTGCGATCGCGACGGCGGATGATTCGGAGGAGAGTATGCTGGAATACGTCTCTTCATCGGATGCCGCCGTGCAGCAGCGGCTCGTGGCGGAACCTGCGGCAGAGTTCCGCAACGTAACGCCCGTGGCTCCGGGATATGCCGTGGCGATGCTGGGCGGCGGACTTGTGGCGGTCGATCTGAAACGGGCGCAGGAGCGGTTGCTCTATGAATATTACCTGCTGATGCTCTCCAATGGTTCGGCGGTGAGCGAACAACTGCTTTTTCCCGAACGGCTGGTGCTTTCACACGACGAATACGAGTTGCTCGGGCAGTATGCCGCCGAATTTGCCGCTGTCGGATTCGAGATTGAACGGTTGGGCGACGGAGCGATCGACGTGAAAGGAACGCCGGCCGATATGCCTTCGGATACGATCGACGAGCTGATCTACCAATTGTTGCAGACTTTCGCGCATGTTTCGGCTGCCGATTTGCGCCGCGAACGAATCGCTGCCGAACTTGCCCGCAGCGGCGCGCGGCCGATGGGCCGCTGCGTCTCGCAGGAAGAGGCTGCGCGATTGCTCGCGCAACTGCAGGAGGCGGGAGACCGCTGCTTCGCTCCGACGGGGAAACCCATTCTGGCGGAGATCACACTCGACGAGTTGCGGGCGAAACTTCGGTAAGGATATGTCTGTTTGCAGGAAAAATGCTACCTTTGCGAAAGATAAACACTGCTTGGATAGACGGCGTTTCGGCATAACGAGTTTTTTCGCTTGCTTTTGCTCTCGGCTGCTACCTTTGTAAAACATATAGTGAAAAGAAACGTTTTCGATAGGTGAGAGCAGAGGCCGCTTGCAGCCCATGCCGAGCATAGAAAACGACTGTTAAAAACGAATGACAATGAACAGCAGCTATTTTTCGACACCTCCGGTGGTGAAGAACCTGATCATCATCAACTGCCTCGCCTTTCTGGGGGTCTATCTCATCCCTTCGATCAACCATCTGATGGCGCAGTACGGCGTGCTCTACTGGTTTACGAGTCCCTACTATCACTCGTACCAGTTCATTACCTATATGTTTCTGCACGCCAGTTGGGAGCATCTGTTTTTCAATATGTTCGCGCTGTGGATGTTCGGCCGTACGTTGGAGTACGCGCTCGGCTCGAAGCGCTTCCTGATCTACTACATGGTCTGCGGCGTCGGCGCCGCGCTGGTCCAGATGGGCGTTGCGGGGCTTACGGGAGAATTCGGTATTCAATTATTGGGCGCATCGGGCGCCGTAATGGGACTGCTGCTCGCCTTCGGCGTTCTGTGGCCCAATTCGATCATCATGTTGCTCATCCCGCCCATTCCGCTCAAAGCCAAGTGGTTCGTTATCATTTATGCGGCGATCGAATTGTTGTTGGGTTGGACGGGGCGCGATCCCGGCGTGGCGCATTTCGCGCATATCGGCGGCATGCTGTGGGGGTTGGGATTGCTCTACTATTGGCGCCGGAAAGGAATCATCCGTTTCTAAGCTATGGAGCGTTGGGTATATGATTCCGACAGCGGCCGTTCCGAAAAACGGCGACGCGGTTTGTTCGTATGGTTGCTCGACATGGCGTTCGCCGTGGTGACGATCGTGGTGGCGTTGCTGTTGTTGTTCATGTATCTGGCTCCCTATGTTTCGCCCGATGCGTCGTGGATCTTCTCCGTGCTGGGGCTTGTCGCGCCGGTTATCTATGTTTCGGGAATCATCCTTTTCCTTTACTGGGTGATTCGCTGGCGGTGGGGGTATGCCTCTCTGATGCTCGTATTGCTGCTTTTCGGCGTACCGAAAATTTCTCTCTATTACAAGATGGATACGCTGCGCCACTACGGCGAACCGACGTACGACCGTTCGGCGCTGAAAGTGATGACCTATAATGTGCGCATGTTTTACGGCGACGACGGCAAGAGTACGGTGGATTCTCTGGCGGCTTTCGTGAACCGTTACGATCCCGATATATTGTGTATAGAGGAGTTTTCCGATCAGGCGAAGGGCGCGACGATGCGTTTCGATTCGCTGATCGCTCCGGGTTATCGCAGGGCGGTCTATTCGCGCGACCGCGAGGGAACGGACGGCGTCTCGCTGGCCGTCTATTCGAAATTCCGCATCCTCGATTCGGGCTGCGTCGACTGTATCAACGATGTCGATACCACACGTACGGCCGCCGTCTGGGCCGATCTCAGGCTCGACCGCGATACGGTGCGCGTCTTCTGCAACCATCTGCGTTCGACGCATATCAAATCCGCTGACGGGGAGTACCTGATGAACTACCGTTTTCTGACCGATACGGCGCGTCATGAAAAGCTATACAGCATCCTTACACGGTTCCGCTACAACAGTATTTCGCGTTCGCATCAGGTCGACACGCTTTCGCAACTGATCGCGGCCACGCCTCACGCCCGTATCGTATGCGGCGATTTCAACGATACGCCCTTGTCCTATACCTATCGTCTCATGTCGCGCGGGTTGCAGGACGCTTTCCGTGAGAAGGGACGAGGTTTCTCGCACACTTACAGAGGGTTCTACGATACGTTCCGTATCGACTATGTACTGGTCTCCGATGCGTTCGAGGTGATCTCCTATGAGGTGCCGCAAGTCGAGTTCTCGGATCATCATCCCGTTTTCGTTCGATTGAAATACAATTCCCAACGACAATGATACTGGATTCGCTCGAAAACAGGGCGCGTTACTACGTCCTCAATCCCCGCCTCGAAAAGGCGTTCGACTATCTTCTCTCCACCGATCTGAAAGCGCTGCCGGCCGGCCGGCATGCCATCGACGGCGACGATATCTTCCTCAATGTGATGGACGTCGATCTGAAACGGCCTGCCGATGCCAAGCTGGAAATTCACGACCGTTACCTCGACATTCAAGTGCTCGTCACGGGCCGGCGCGAAGCCTTCGGCTGGAGTCAGCGCGACCGTGTCCGCCAGTCGCTCGGAGCGTTCGACAAGGAGAAGGACATTCAGTTTTTCGACGATGCGCCCCAGACCTATTATGAAGTGACGCAGGGACAATTCACGCTTCTTTTTCCCGAAGACGCCCACGCTCCGATGGTGGGCGAGGGGACGATCCGCAAAGTGATCGTCAAGGTACGCATCTGATCAGTCGGGGCGTTTTGTGCTCTGTATAATTTCGATTTTCTCATGGCCGGCTGGAATCTGTGGCACGGATGCCGCAAACTGAGCGAGGGATGCCGTCACTGTTATGTCTACCGTCAGGATGCGCAGTGGGAGCAGGACGCTTCACAGGTGCGTAGAACCGCGGCTTTCAACCTGCCCGTGCGGCGCGATCGCACGGGTCGTTACAAAATTCCTCCCGGCGAGACGATCTACACCTGCTTCACCTCCGATTTTTTCGTCGAGGAGGCCGACGCGTGGCGCGACGAGGCTTGGACGATGATCCGCGAACGGAGCGACTGCACGTTTCTGATCATTACCAAACGTATCGACCGTGTGGCGGCCTGCCTGCCCGCGGACTGGGGCGACGGATGGCCGCACGTGGTATTGTGCTGCACCTGCGAAACGCAGGATCGCGCCGATTACCGGTTGCCGATCTATCTCTCGTTGCCGCTGCGGTGGCGGGAGGTGATCTGCGAGCCGCTGCTCGAACGCCTCGATCTGAGCCGCTATCTTGCGACGGGGCGGATCGATTCGGTGTGGTGCGGCGGGGAGTCGGGTAATGAGGCGCGCGTCTGCGACTGCGACTGGGTGCTCGATCTGCGGCGGCAGTGCGTCGAAGCGGGCGTCGAATTTCGATTCCGGCAGACCGGAGCGCGGTTTCGCAAGGAGGGTAAGATATACCGCGTCCGGCGGCAATTCCAGCATTCGCAGGCCCGCAAGGCGGGACTCGATTTCGAGGTGCAAAAGTCCTGAAACCAGATCGTACAGTCGTGCGGAGCTTTTAAAGCTCCGCACGACTGTACTTTACTCTTTAAGCAGAAATACCGCCGCCGTGCGCGAGGTGTTGTAGATGCGGATTGCAGGCGCCGTCGTGCCGTCGCCGTTATCGACGGGCGAAGAGAAATGTTCGCCGCCGAGGCGGGCGCGCTCCGTGCCGCCGAAACGCCGTTCGTCGGTCGAGAAGATCAGTTCGTAACATCCTGCTTTCCGAACGCGGCAGACATAGTCGGGGATCGACGCCGAAGGATGCCAGTTGAAGACGAAGACGAGCGGGCCGTGCGAGAAGACAGTCGTCTGGTTCCGGTCGTCCATCTGCAAATTGTAGGGATAGCCGTCGCGCAGGACACGATATTTTTTGACCAGCCGGAGCATCGCCTTGTCGAAGTCGCCCAGCCATGCGTAGCGCAGCAATTCGTTTTCCGAGAGCGACCACTGCCGTCGCGCGTGGGCGTAGCTCCACCCGTTGCCTTCGCGCGGAAAGTCGATCCATTCGGGATGGCCGAATTCGTTGCCCATAAAATTTAGATAGGCATCGCCGCCGGTTGAAATGGTCATCAGACGGATCATTTTGTGCAGCGCCATGCCGCGGTCGATCGTGAGGTTCTCCGATGCGCGGTCCATATGGTCGTACATCTCCTTGTCCATCAGTCGAAAGGCGATCGTCTTGTCGCCCACGAGCGCTTGATCGTGCGACTCGGCATAGGCGACGGTCTTAACGCCGGGCAGACGTCCGGTCATCACCGACCACATTTCGTGGATGTTCCACTGCTCGTCGGGAATCTCCTTGAGCAGTTTGATCCAAAAATCGGGAATAGCCATTCCGAGCCGGTAGTCGAAACCGACGCCGCCTTCCGACTGCGGGATGCAGACGCCCGGCATACCGCTTACGTCCTCGGCAATCGTGACGCCCGAAGGGCGCAGGTCATGGACGAGTCGGTTGGCCAGCGAGAGGTAGGTGACGGCTCCTTCGTTTACGCCCTTGTCGAAATAGCGGTCGCGGCAGTCGAAGGTGACGTAGCCGTGATGGTGGTAGAGCATCGACGTTACGCCGTCGAAGCGGAATCCGTCGAAATGAAATTCTTCGAGCCAATATTTGATGTTCGACAACAGGAAATGTTCCACCTGCGGTTTGCCGTAGTCGAATAGCTTCGAATCCCAGTGGGGTTGGTCGCCGGCGGGGCCTGCGAGCGAGTAGAGGTGGTCGGTGCCGTCCAGCTCGTTGATTCCTTCGTTGAGGTTCTTGACATAGTGCGAGTGGACGAGGTCCATCACTACCGCCAGTCCCAGCCCGTGCGCGCGACGAATCAGTTCTTTAAGTTCTTCGGGCGTACCGAAGCGCGACGACGGCGCGAAGAGACTCGATACGTGATAGCCGAATGAACCGTAGTAGGGATGCTCGGCGATGGCCATCAGCTGAATGGTGTTGTAACCGTCGCGTTTGATGATTGGCAGGATGTTGTCGGTGAATTCACGGTAAGTCCCCACTCCCGGCCGCTCCTGCGCCATGCCTACGTGAGCCTCGTAAATGAGCAATTCCTTGTTGCGGGCGATGTCGAACGAGTCGTCCGACCAGTCGAAGGGGCGCGGAATCCAGAACTGCGCCGTGAAATTCTTCGTCCGCTCGTCCTGTACGACCCGCGTGGCATAGGCGGGGATGCGGTCGAGCCAGCCGTTGCGGCCGTGGACGTGGATTTTGTAGAGCGATCCGTGCTTGAGGCGCAGACCGTACATGGCGTCGGGCAGGAAAATGCTCCATACCCCTTGGGCGTCCTTGTCGAGCCGCAGTTCGGTACGCTGCCAGTTATTGAAGTCGCCGAAAAGATAGACGTCGTAAGCGCCCGGCAGCCATTCGCGGAACCACCATCCTTCGAGTGTCGGATCGTACTGCCAGCCGAAATAACGGTAGCCGTTGGCGTAGTCGACGAGCGAACCGCTCCCGCTGCATATCTCGCCGAGTCGTTTTTCATAGGCTTCGTGGCGGGCCAGAAGTTGCTGTTCGACGGGACGGAGCCACTCGTCGCGTTCGACCATTTTCAGACGGTGTGTATTTTCCATAGGTGCGACGTATTAGCGGATACGGTTGTTCTTCCAAATATACAAAAATTTTGCGTTTCTGCCCTTCGCGTGCAAAAGATTCTGTTCGCTGTGTGAAATAATGCGCATCGGGCGGCTCTTTCGCGGCGATTCGGCCGAGCGGCTCTTTCCGTTTTCCGGCGTTTGTGGATACGGAACGGATCCTGCTGCCGATCACGCCGGATTTTGCTGGCCTGAAAGATGGATAAAATAGCTCCGGCTTTTAATACCGGAGCTATGCGCGGCTTGCAGGATATTAATTTTCAGTGTTTTGGTGTGTCGGGCGGATTGCACGCCTGTTCATTTTCCGTAGTGCCTTCGGATTGTTTTTTCCTGTGAATATACGTTTTACGCTTCCACTCCGGTTCGTCGCGCAGCAGTTGCGTGGTCAACTTGTGCACGGCCTCTACGGCCCGAGACGGCATGTTAGGAATGTCGCTCGTATCCTTGCGCAGGGTGTTGAGATAACTTTTGTAAGAGATACCCCAGATGTGCTGCGCGAGATCGTGCCAAATCCGATAATGACAGCGGCGCAAATTGCCCTTCTCATAGAAAATGGCGTCGAATTGTTGGATCGCCTTAACGCGTAAGCGTTGATAACCATTAAAATAGCTCATAAACAATAATAATTTGAGGGTTTTGTGGCATATGCCATCTATTAAGTTACTTCATCCTTTTGAGAATCAGTTACTAATTCATGCTATAAAACGGCTGCAAAATGTTTAAAAAGTGCGGATTATCCGTTAAAAAGTCGAAAAGCGTTCCTGCTTTCGTTTTATATTTAAAGTTATAAGATGTAACTGAAATTGAACCTCCCGCCGTGACCATTGTGTGCGGCAGTTCCGAGCGGGTGAAAATCCCCGTCGATGTAGTAGTTATCGTAATGAGGCCGTTTGTGATTCGGACGGCGGTCGGGGCTTTTTTGCAATCGGCGGGTCATCTTTCCGATTTTTTCGCTATATTTGTCCTCAATGAATTTTCGGAGGAATTCTAACTAACCCCAAATAAGTTCTCTCTATGTTCAAAGAACAACCCAAAGGTTTGTATGCGCTGGCGCTGGCCAATACCGGCGAACGATTCGGTTACTACACCATGCTGGCGATTTTCACCCTCTTTTTGCAGGCCAAATTCGGTTTCACGGAGGCCGTGACATCGAACATCTACGGCATCTTCCTCGCAATGGTCTATTTTATGCCTCTGTTCGGCGGTATTATCGCCGACCGTTGGCTGGGCTTCGGCAAGACCGTCACGCTGGGTATCTTCGTCATGTTCTTCGGCTATCTGCTGTTGGCCGTACCGTCGGGTACGGGTGTAGGAGCCAAGGCGATGATGTTCGGCGCGCTCTTCTTGATCGCCTGCGGCACGGGCCTTTTCAAGGGCAACCTGCAGGTGATGGTCGGTAATCTTTACGACGCGCCCGAATTCCAGTCCAAACGCGACTCGGCCTTTTCGCTCTTCTACATGGCTATCAATATCGGCGCAATGTTCGCGCCTACGGCCGCGACGAAGGTGACCAATTACTTCCTCGGCCAAAGCGGCCTTACGTACAACGGTTCGATTCCCGCGCTGGCGCATCAATATCTCGACAACGCCGCAGGAATGAGCGCCGAAGCGCTCTCGAAATTGCAGGAACTGGCTGTCGTAGGCGGTCAGCACGTAACCGATCTTACGGCTTTCTCGCAGCTTTACGTCGAGAAACTTTCGACGGCTTATAACTACGGTTTCGGCGTAGCATGCTTCTCGTTGATCGTCTCCTATCTGATTTATGTACTGTTCCGTTCGACCTACAAGCACGCCGACTACAATGCCAAGCAGCAGGCGGCCGTGCAGCATGACGTCAAGGAGTTGACGCCGCAGCAGACCCGCTCGCGCATCACGGCGCTGATGCTTGTCTTTGCGGTGGTGATCTTCTTCTGGATGGCATTCCATCAGAACGGTTCGACGATGACCTATTTCGCCCGCGATTATACGACGTCGGATGCGACGGGCATCACCCGCATGGGCTTCGATATCTTCAATCTCGTGTTGATGGCCGTCGGCGTCTATGCGCTGTTCGGACTGTTCCAGTCGGAGACGGGAAAGGGCAGGGCGATTTGCGGTGCAATCGTAGCGGCCGTGCTCGGAGGATTGTATTACAAATATACGCAGACGGCGGCTGTGGTGAAGATCGAACCGCAGTTGTTCCAACAGTTCAATCCTTTCTTCGTCGTGGCGCTGACTCCCGTGTCGATGGCGTTGTTCGGCTGGTTGGGACGTAAAGGCAAGGAGCCTTCGGCGCCGCGTAAGATCGGCATGGGTATGTTGGTGGCCGCGTGCGGTTTTCTGATTTTGGCGCTCGGATCGGTGGGGCTGATGTCGCCCGCGCAGCTGAAAGTCGTCGGCGCGAGCGACGTGCTCGTTTCGCAGAATTGGCTGATCTCGACCTATCTCGTGCTGACCTTTGCCGAGCTGCTTCTCTCACCGATGGGTATTTCGTTCGTCTCGAAGGTGGCGCCTCCCAAGTACAAGGGCGCGATGATGGGCTGCTGGTTCGCAGCGACGGCCATCGGTAACTACGCTACGGCGTTGATCGGCTATTTGTGGGGTTCGTCGATGCCGTTGTGGGCCGTATGGAGCGTACTGATCGTTTGCTGTCTGCTGTCTGCCGCGTTCATCTTCTCGATTATGAAGAAACTCGAAAGCGCTACGGCGGATGCGTAGTCGATTAACGATTGAATACAACGTGTGTAATAACGGCCGACTTTCGAGTCGGTCGTTTCTTTATTGTCAAAGATCGCCGGCCCTGTTCGGAACAGCATATCCGTACGCGTGCTTTCATCGTCGATTGTTCATTATTTCTTGTAAATGGCCTGATTTGCAGGGAAATTTTCTTCTCTGCATTTTCCGCGGAAAATAGTCCTGTTCTGCGATATTTTGTCTATATTTGTAAATGTTAATGGGAAAGCCGACGCCTTGATCCGATGAAATGGTGGCTCAAATGTATGCGTAACTACGTCAATTTCCGCGGGCGCGCCCGCCGGCGGGAGTTTTGGATGTTCGCATTGTTCAACACGCTCGTCTATTTTATACTTATCCTTGGTTCCGCTGTATTGATCGGAGCACTTGCCTATAAGACAACCGGCAACGAGGGGAATGCAACGGCGTATGCATTGACGATTTTCGGAGCCGTCGCGCTCTTTTACATTTGGCTGTTGGCCACGTTTCTGCCCGGATTGGCCGTGCGGGTGCGACGGCTGCACGACATCGGGTTGAGCGGCAAATGGTTGTTGGGCTACTATGCGCTTTATCTGGTTTGTTGGCAGTGGCTGTCCGCTTCGATACTGCAATTTTCCGAGGGCGGCGCTTTGGAGGGATTGTCGGGGATGCAGACGGTTGCGGTGCTTTGGATCGTAGTCCGGCCGACGGTGTTGGCAATGGGATTGTTGTCGGCGGTAGGCATCGCAGCCATGTGCATCGACTCCGAGAAGGGCGAAAATCGTTATGGCGTCGATCCGAAAGCTGAGATTCCGGCCGCGGACGTTGCGGTGCAGGAGGGTGAAATGGATCGTTTAACTTAAAATCGATAGCTTATGAAATGGTGGTTGACTTGTATTAAAAAGTATGTGACCTTCGAGGGGCGTGCGCGCCGCAAGGAGTATTGGATGTTCATGTTGTTCAATGTGATTTTCCTGATTGTGGCGATGATACTCGATTATCTGCTTTTCGGCGCGTCCCCTGTTAAGCCGACAAAACCGAGATTTTTGACATCGCTTTACGGCCTTTTCATCTTTTTGCCGCAATTGGCCGTCGTCGTACGACGGTTACACGATATCGGTCGCAGCGGTTGGTGGCTGGTCGGCTATTACGGTGTGGCGATCGTCTGCACGATCGGAATGGTGATCGGCAGTGTGTTGCTGATCGGAGGGAAGAGCAGCGGTATGATACTTACGGGCGTAGGATTTGTAGTATTGATGGCCGTTGCTATTTGGATGCTTGTGTGGATGTGCCTTAATTCGCAGCACGGTGAGAACCAGTACGGCCCCAATCCCAAAGAGGAGGAGGCGCCGGCGGTGTCTGTCGTTGAGGCAGAGGCGTCGCAGGCGGAAACTCCGAAAGAGGAATAAATAACAGCCCGATCGGAAAAGCGTCGTTCCTTAGATTAGAATGGAACGACGCTTTTTTTGTACTTTTGCGGTCATGAAAAAAGTGAATGAAGAGTTGTTTCGATATGTTGCGCGCAAGATACTGCCTCGTTACGACGCATTCGATCGGGCGCATCGGCGCGATCATGCGCTGACCGTAATCGCCGCGAGCCTGCGGTTGGCAACTTATTACGAGGTGAACCCCGATATGGTCTATGCCGTGGCGGCTTATCACGATACGGGGCTTGTGGCGGGTCGCGAACGACACCATGAGGTATCGGCGCGTATCGTGCGTGAAGATCCGAATCTGCGCCGTTGGTTTTCCGCCGAGGAGGTGGACGTTATCGCCGATGCGGTGGAAGATCATCGCGCTTCGGCAGGGCGTCCGCCCCGTACGATTTACGGAAGGATCGTAGCCGAGGCCGACCGTGTGATCGATTGCGATACGACGCTGCGACGGACGGTGCAATACGGATTGGAGCACTATCCGCAACTCGACCGAGAGGGCCAGTTTGCCCGCTTCGCTCGGCATCTGGTTACCAAATACGGCGAGGCGGGTTATCTGCATTTGTGGCTGCCCGAATCGGAGAATGCGACCCGTCTTGCCGAACTGCGGGCGATGCTCTCCGATGAAAAACGGTTGCGGGAGCGATTCGACGGACTCTTCGACGAAGAGTTTCGCTGCATGCGGTAATTTCTGGAAAGAGAGATTCGGACCGTGCGATTCGGATGTGGCGGCTGAATTTCGGCGGGTTGCATATTTTAGCCGGATGGAAAGGTTAAATCGTTTATATTTATTATTTTAAATAGATGAATGGTTGGGCGTATGGGCTTATCTGAAAAAATAATCGTGTAAAATTGAAAACTTTTTTTGTTTTTTAAGTTTTCTTTTCTACCTTTGCTGCCAGATCAACCGGTAAAACGAGTATGCAACGTGAAACCATCATCAAATCAGCGGCTGAAATGTTCGTCGAGCAGGGTATCAAAGCGGTGCGGATGGACGATATCGCCCGTCATATCGGAGTGTCGAAACGTACGCTCTATGAGATGTTCGGCGACAAGGAAGAGTTGCTCTATCAGTGCCTCAGCTACTACATACATGAACAGGACAAGCGGCATGCCGAACTGGGGGCGCAGGCGAAGAACGTACTCGAAGCGATGCTGCTGGTCTTCGGCGACGTGATGAACTCAGCAGAGGTGAGCCATCGGCTGCAAAGCAACCTCCGGCGGTTTTATCCGAAGGTTTATGAACGGCTCGTATCCGAGCGCAGCCGCAGCAGGGAAGGCCTCGAACAGTTTAAGATCGCGCTGTCGCGCGGTGTGGAAGAGGGGTATTTTCAGGGGATCGTCAATTTCGATCTGGCTATTACGCTTTTGCGTTATTCGGTGGAAGGCTTGGTGGTGCGAAAAGATGTATTGCTGTCGCATAATATGTCTACGAATGATGCGTTAGTGTTTTTAGTCGTAAATTTCCTTCGGGGCATTTCGACCGAAAAAGGGATGCGCTTTATCGATGATTTCCTTGAAAAGCAGAAAGAGAAGAAGTAATATTTACAGATGATAAGAAAAGGTATGAAGCGATTGATTTTAGCACTGTGTTTCGGTGCGCTTGGCACGGGGAGCGTCTCTGCGCAGCTTCGGTTGACGTTGGACGACGCGATTCAGATGGCGCTCAGCGAAAACCCCACCATCAAGGTGGCCGACCTCGACGTGGAGCGGTATGATTATGTGAAGAAGGAGACGCGGGGCAACTTGTTGCCGTCGTTGTCGGTCGGTGGCACCTACCAGCACACTTTTATTAAGCAGAATATGGCGAAAGGCTTTAATCTGGGTGCGGACCAATACAATACGTTAAATGCAGATGCAAGTCTGACTGTGCCTCTTTTCGCACCAACTGTTTACCGTACGCTGAAAATGAACCGTACGCAGATAGCGTCGGCCGTCGAGGCGGCGCGTTCGTCGCGCATTATGCTGGTGGCCGAGGTGAAAAAAGCGTTTTATAATATTCTGCTGGCGGAGCAGTCGCTCGCAACGCTCGAAGAATCGCGTGCGACGATTCAGCGCACGGTAGACGATACGAAGGTGAAATACGAACAGGGCGTTGCTTCGGAGTACGACTATCTTACGGCGCAGGTGGAGTTGAGCAATCTGCTTCCGACCATCACGCAGACGAAAAATTCGATCAAGGTGGCCATGTTGCAGATCAAGATGTATCTCTCGATTCCCGAGGAACTTTCAGTCGAATTGGTCGGTAACCTCGATGAGATGAAGGACGTCGTGCTTGCGGGCGGTGAATCGCTTTCGACCGACGTGTCACAGAACAGCGACCTGCGCGCATTGGATATTCAGGCTGAGATACTTCGTTATCAGTTGAAGACATCAAATGCAGTTCGAATCCCGAGTGTTTCCGCTTTTGGAACGTTTTCTTATGGCGGTAACGATATGGGATCGGTTAGATTCGGCGAAGATGGAGGTATGGTTGCAGGCCCGCGTGAATTCTATTGGCAACATCCGCTCGTGGCTGGCATTCAGGTCTCGATTCCGATCTTCTCGGGCCTGAAAAACAACTATAAGGCCCGTCAGGTGAAGAATCAGATCGAGCAGCTCAACCTGCAACGCGACTATGCGCACAAGCAGACGACCGTCGCCGTGGAATCGGCCATCAACAATCTGCTGACGGCGCGCGAGACGATGTTGGCGCAGGCTCAAACGATGGCGCAGGCCGACAAGGCCTATCAGATCTCCGACACGCGGTTCCGTGCGGGAGCGGGCACGATCCTCGAACTCAATTCGGCGCAACTCAATCGTACGCAGGCGCATCTGAACTATTCGCAGGCGATCTACGATTATCTCTCCGCACAGGCTGACTACGATCAGATCGTCGGCAAAGAGGTGGGCGGAAACTAAACAGGATGAAATTAGAAAATAATAGATAGAGAAGTATGAAAAGAGTTTTGGTTATGTTGGTTGCAGCGATTATGGTTGCATCCTGCACAGGCAAGAAACAGGCTGAAACGACGGCCGCCGATGTGAAAGTATTGACGAAGACGGTTCCCGCTACGCTTCAGGTAATCGAGCAGAACGAGGAGTATACGTCCGAGATCGACCCTTATAAGGAGAATGACATCACGCCTGCGGCTTCGGGCGTGCATATCGATAAAATCCTTGTGGATGTGGGGTCGCGCGTGAAAGAGGGGCAACTGCTCGTGACGCTCGATCCGACGCAATACAACCAGCAGCGGGTACAGTACCAGACCGCGCTGGACGACTATAACCGCTTGGTTCCGGTCTATGAAGCCGGCGGTATTTCGGCGCAGGAACTCGAACAGTCGAAGGCTGCGCTCGATGTTCAGAAGGAGGTGCTCGACAACTTGAAGAAGAATATCGAGATGCGCTCGCCCATTACGGGCGTTGTGACGGCGCGCAACTACGAGGCGGGCAATCTGTTCGCCAACACCCCGATTCTGCACGTTATGCAGATCAATCCGTTGAAGATTATCGCCAACATTCAGGAGCAGTACTATCCCAATGTGAAACTGGGTATGCCCGTCGAGATTCGTACCGATATCTTCCCCGAAGAGGTGTTTGCGGGTAAGGTGTCGCTGATCTATCCGGCGCTCGATCCCTCGACGCGTACCTTTACGGTCGAGATCACCGTTCTCAATGCCAATGAGAAACTGCGTCCCGGCATGTTCGCCCGTTCGATTTTCAACATGGGCGATAAGGAGGGAATCATGGTTCCCGACGTCGCTATTTTGAAGCAGGTCGGTTCGGCCGAGCGTTATTTGTATGTCATAAAGGACGGCAAGGCCGAGCGCCGCAGTGTGAAAGTAGGCCGTCAGGTCGGTAAGAATGTGGATATTCTTTCGGGCGTTTCCGCCGGTGAAGAGGTCGCCGTAACGGCGCTTTCGCGTTTGGATGATGGCGTAGAGGTTGAGGTGAAGGAGTAATTTTAGCACGAATCGAACATGAAAATATACGAAACAGCGGTCCGAAAACCTATTTCGACCATCCTGATTTTCGTCGGCGTCATCGTCTTCGGCCTTTTTTCGCTGAGCAACCTCGCCGTCGATCAGTATCCCGATATCGATATCCCGCAGATTTCGGTCATTTCGACCTATCAGGGAGCCAATGCGGCCGATATCGAGACCAATATCACCCGTGTGCTGGAGGATAACCTCAACACGGTGGAGAACCTGAAGAAGATGACTTCGAAGTCGTCGGACAACTTCTCGATGATTACCCTCGAATTCGAGTACGGTTCCGATCTGACCGAGGCCGCCAACGACATCCGCGATGCCGTGAGCCGTACGCAGTCGCTGCTGCCCGACGATGTGGATTACCCGACGATTTTCAAATTCTCGTCGTCGATGATTCCCGTCATGATGCTTGCCATCACGGCAGATGAGAGTTATCCGGCATTGAACAAGATTCTCGACGACAAACTGGTCAATGTCCTGAACCGCGTGGACGGCGTGGGCGCCGTGACGGTGATGGGTGTGCCCGAACGCGAGGTGCAGGTCAATGTCGATCCCAAGAAGATCGAAGCTTACGGCTTGTCGGTCGAGCAGATCGGCAATATCATCGCGGCCGAGAACGTCAATGTCCCGAGCGGTACGATCGATATCGGAAACAATACTTTCAACCTCAAGGCTGACGGCGAGTTCACCGATGCCAGTTCGCAGTTGGGCAAGGTCGTGATCTCGAACAAGAACGGCCGTAAGGTATTGTTGAGCGACGTGGCTGAAATCCGAGATACGCTCGAAAAGGCGACTATGGACGAGCGTGTGAACGGCCAGCGCGGCGTGCGCGTGATGATTCAGAAGCAGTCGGGCGCCAATACCGTGAACATCGTGCACGAGATTCAGAAGCGTCTGCCCGCTATCGAGAAGTCGTTGCCCAACGACGTAAATATTCAGCTAATCTTCGAAGGTTCGCAGGAGATCACCGACGCGATCAGTTCGTTGTCGGAGACGATCATGTACGCCTTCATCTTCGTGGTGCTCGTGGTGATGATCTTCCTCGGGCGGTGGCGCGCGACGTTCATTATCTGTCTGACGATTCCCGTCTCGCTGATCTGTTCGTTTATCTATCTTTACGCGGTCGGATCGACGTTGAACATCATTTCGCTCTCGTCCCTGTCGATCGCCATCGGTATGGTGGTGGACGACGCCATCGTGGTGTTGGAGAATATCACGACGCATATCGAACGCGGTTCGCAGCCGAAAGAGGCCGCCATCTATGCGACCAACGAGGTGTGGCTGTCGGTAATCGCCACGACGCTGGTAACGGTCGCCGTATTCCTGCCGCTGACGATGGTCTCGGGTCTTTCGGGCATTATGTTCCGTGAGCTGGGTTGGATCGTGTCGATCGTGGTGAGCGTCTCGACGACGGCTGCCATTTCGCTGACCCCGATGTTGTCGGCCTACATTCTGCACAAAGAGGGCGGTGAGCACGACTACAAGGGTATCGGCATCGTCTACAAGCCGATCGACAAGGCGCTGACGTGGCTCGACGACACCTACGCTTCGATGTTGAACACCGTATTGCACCACCGTCGTTGGACGTTGGGCGTCGTATTCGTGGTATTCAGTTCCTCCTTGCTTCTGCTGACGAAAGTCCCGTTCGAGTTCTTCCCGCCTTCGGATAACGGACGTATTTCGGCTATCATCAAGTTGCAGCAAAACGTAAGTGTGGAATACACGGCCAAAATCGCACGGGAGATCGACAGCATCATTTACGCGAAATATCCCGAAATCGTGCTCGTATCCGCTTCGGCGGGCGCCAGCTCGGCCAATAATGCCTTTTCGGCCATGCAGACCACGGGTTCGCATATTATCAACTACAACCTGCGTTTGCCCCGTTCGGGTGAGCGCGACCGGTCGATTTACGTGATCTCCGACCTGTTGCGTAAGGATCTCGACCAGATTCCCGAGATCGACCAGTATGAGGTTACGCCCGGCGGTAACAAAGGTTCGATGAGCGGTTCCTCGACGGTGAAGGTCAAGGTTTACGGATACGATATGAATGTGACCAATGATGTGGCCAACGATTTGAAACATCAGATGTCGCAAATCCCGGGTCTTCGCGACGTGCAGCTTTCGCGCGACGATCTGCGTCCCGAATACAACGTCGTTTTCGACCGTGACAAACTGGCGTATTACGGTATGAACTCCGCAACGGCTTCGCAGGCGATCCGCAATCGTATCAACGGACTGGACGCCTCGAAATACCGAGAGGACGGCGATGAGTACGATATCACGGTACGTTACGGCGAGCCTTTCCGTACGAGCCTTCAGGATATCGAGAATATCGTGCTCTACGGCTCGGACGGTCAGCCGGTGAAGTTGAAGGAGGTGGCCGAGGTCCGCGAGGAGTTCGCCGCTCCGTCGATCGAACGGGAAAATCGTCAGCGTGTCATCTATGTAGAAGGCTCGCTCGGCGCCGGCGTAGCGTTGGGTACGGTCATACCGGAGGTAAACCGGATTTTGAACGAATATCCGCTGCCTGACGGCATCGATTTGGATGTCGGCGGTACGGTCGAAGACCAAGGCGACGCTTTCAGCGATCTGCTGACGCTGTTCGTTCTGATCGTGATTCTGGTTTACATCGTGATGGCCACGCAGTTCGAGTCGCTGATGTTCCCCTTCATCATCATGTTCACCATTCCGCTGGCTTTCACGGGTACGTTCCTTGCATTGTGGTTGACGGGTACTCCGTTGTCGATTATCGCCCTGATCGGTGCGATCATGCTGGTGGGTATCGTGACCAAGAACGGTATCGTGCTGGTGGACTACACCAACCTGCTTGTCGAGCGCGGATCGAGCGTCTTCGATGCGGTGGTCGCCGGCGGAAAGAGCCGTCTGCGTCCGGTGCTGATGACCTCGTTCACCACGATCCTCGGTATGTTGCCGTTGGCGCTCGGTACGGGCGAGGGCTCGGAGACGTGGCAGCCGATGGGTATCGCCGTAATCGGCGGTCTGACCTGTTCGACACTGCTGACGCTGCTCGTCGTACCGGTTCTTTACTCGGTATTCGTCAATCGTCAGATTCGCAAGGCGCAGCAGAAGCAGGCCGCCAAACAGGCATCGTTGAACGCATAAAACACACGAAAAATTATGAAAGCCGTATTTATATCTTATAATCAGGCGTTGACCGACCCCATGCAGGAGATTCTGGATAATCTCGGCGTACGCGGGTTTACCAAGTGGGAACTCACGATGGGGCGCGGATCGTTCGATGGCGAGCCGCACTACGGAACTCACGCATGGCCTTCGATGAACTCTTCGATGCTGATGATCGTCGAGGACGAGAAGGTGACGCCGCTGCTCGATGCCTTCCGTAAACTGGATTCCGAGACGAAGATGCAGGGTTCGCGCGCTTTTGTCTGGAGCATTGAACAGACGATGTAGCCGCCTTGTCGTTTATAAACGGAAACGCCGCCTGATAAAGGGCGGCGTTTCCGTTGTACGATGGAATAAAAACAGAGGATGTCCGTTCGGACATCCTCGTTCGATTTAGCAGGTGGACTCTTTATTCGAAATCCTCGGTATTCATGATTTTCATGATGCGCAACTGACGCCGCAGAACGGTCAGAATCGCGAAAAGGATGATCGATGCGACCGCCGATATGGCTGCGAAAATAAATCCTCCTATCATGAATTGTCGCAACGTAAAGAGAATGAATACGACAAGCGCTATCGAGCAGAGGATCATCAGAAATTTCAACCCTTTCATAAAAGTCCGTTAGATAAATGTGAATATTTGAAACAAAGATAAGCAAAAATCGTGATAATCGTTGTCCGCTACCAGACAATCGGTTCTTTCCCCTGACTTGCGAGGTATTCGTTGGCCTGCGAAAAGTGGCGGCAGCCGAAAAAGCCGCGGTAAACCGAGAGCGGCGAGGGGTGGACGGCTTTCAGAATACAGTTGCTTACAGGACTGGCGATTGCGCCTTTCCGCTGGGCATAGCTACCCCAGAGCATGTAGACGATTCCCTGCTTGCGTTCGGCGATGGCGCGTACGACTGCGTCGGTGAAGGTCTCCCATCCGCGTCCGGCGTGCGAAGCGGCCTGATGAGCCCGTACGGTCAGTACCGAGTTGAGCAGCAGAACGCCCTGCTCGGCCCAACGGTCGAGATTGCCGGTCGGAGGAACGGGCGTGCCGATATCGGTCGAAATTTCCCGAAAGATGTTTTGCAGCGAAGGGGGGAAGGGAATGCCGTCGCCTACCGAAAAGCAGAGACCGTTGGCCTGCCCCTCTTCGTGATAGGGGTCCTGACCGATGATGACTACTTTGAGTTTCTCGAACGGGCACTTGTCGAAGGCACGAAAAATGTTGCTGCCGCGCGGATAGATACGTTGCGAAGCGTATTCGTTGCGGACGAATTCGGCAAGTTCTGCAAAATAGGGCTTCTCGAATTCGGCAGCCAGCAGTTCGTGCCAGTCGGGTGCTATTTTTACGTTCATAGTCGCTCGTATTTTTTGTAAAAATAGTAAAAAAGATTGTATTATTTGTCATGAATGGGTATTTTTGTTTGATGAAAGGTGAAAAAATACGGTTGAAAATGAGCGAAATGAAACGATGGATATGGCTTTTTCTGGCTGCATTGGTTGGGACGATGCCTGCGGAGGCCCGACGGGTGAGATCCGACGCCGTAAAACGGCCTGCGGAACAAACGCTGCGCTGCGACGTTATTCCGGCTTGCGATACGGTGCGCAATCTGATCTACATGATCGGCGACGGAATGAGATTGGCCCATGTGACGATGTTGCAGATCGCCGAAGGATACGACAATCCCGTCTCTTTTATGCAGGCGCAGAATGTAGCGTTGATTAAAAGTTATTCGCAGAACAATCGTGTGACCGACTCCGCTGCGGCCGGCACGGCGCTGGCGACCGGTCATAAGACGAATAACAGCATGCTGGGCGTTCTGCCCGACAGCACGGTTGTCGAATCGATGATGGAGAAGGCCGTACGGCAGGGAATGGCGACGGGATTGGTGGTGACCTGTTATCTGCCGCACGCGACGCCGGGCGCTTTTTATGCGCATCAGGCCTACCGGAGGACGCTCGGCCCGATCGCCGAACAGTTGGTCGAAAGCGGGATCGACGTGGCTTTCGGCGGCGGCAGGCATTATTTCACCGCACGTCAGGCCGATGGAACGACGCTCGTCGACCGGTTGCGGACGAAAGGATACAGTGTAATCGACACGCTCGCCGCGGCCGATACGATTACGTCGGGCAGGGTAGTGGGGCTGTTCGCCTCCAAACATCTGCCCTATGCGCACAAGGGGCGCGGCGACTATCTGCCTCGGGCTGTCGGCAAGGCTTTGGAGATTCTGTCGAACGATGCCGACGAGCGGGGGAGCGGCTTCATGCTGATGGTCGAGGGATCGATGATCGACTATGTGTCGCACAGCAACGATTCGAAGGGAATTCTGGCCGAGATGCGCGATTTCGACCGTGCGGTGCGTGTGGCGATGGATTTTGTCGATGCGCATCCCGGAACGCTGCTTGTCATTACCTCCGATCACGAAACCGGCGGCCTGACCTTGCCGAGCGGCAATGTGGATTTTACTAAATCCGAAAGCGGCGTGTTGTATAAATACGGTACGAAGAGCCATACGGGCATTATGCTGCCCGTCTATCTGTATGGTACGGGAGCGGAGCGTATCAATGGAATCATGGAGAATTCCGATCTGGCGAACCGGCTGATGGAAATTCTCGAACTGGAATAATTCGGGGGATAAATCGGAAAGAGCGCTTGGAAAGCGCTCTTTTTTATTTGGGTTGCAGCAGGGCGACGAGTTCGTCGGCTTCGGCGCATGAAACGTAATAGCGTTGTTCGTAAATGTCGACGATCTCCACCAGATTTTTCCATTCGGAAGCGTAGATCACCACTTTTTCGAAATTCTTCAGGTCGAAGTAATATCCGTAGTAGCCGAAAAAGCCGTATCCTCCGAAGAGCGGAATTACCCACCGCATCTGTCGCGGATCGACCCGTTGCACGGAGGCGATCTCGATGCGGGGAATCTCGGTCATGTCCAAGAGGCAGAGAATCTCGACCGTAGCATCCTTTACCACGATTTTGCGCGGAATCGAAAGCGACATCAGTGCGAAAAGAGCGACCACCAGCGAAATAAACCATGCCGAGAGGTATCCACCGATATAGAGGATGTGCAGCCCCAGCCCGATCAATGACAGTACGACGACATAAAGAGCGCTGAGGTAGAGCGTGCGTCGGCTGAAACGATATTTGAAAACCCGTTTCATGCTTCGGTCCGGCGGGCGAGAATGGATTCGGCGATGGCGAGATCGTCGTGGGTGGTGATTTTCAGATTCGTCGGCTCGCCTTCGACGAGCCGGATGGCTGTGCCGGCCGCTTCGACGACCGTCGCGTCGTCCGTGAACGCCGGCGTATAGTCGCAGGCATAGGCGCGGCGCAGCAGATCGGCACGGAAGATTTGGGGCGTTTGCACGATGCGCAGAGCCGTTCGGTCGATGGGTTGCGAAAAGCCGTTCGTCGCAACGACGCGAAACGAATCGACAGGCCGAACGGCCGGAATCGCCAATCCTTCCTTCGCTGCGATTTCAGCGATCCGTCGGATGAAGCCGTGCGTTGCCAGCGGACGCACGCCGTCCTGTACGGCGATCAGTTCGCACCGGTCGGAGAGGGCGGCGATGCCATTGATCACGGAGTGAAACCGCTCCGCTCCGCCGGCCGTCGTCCGATGCTCTGCGACGTTGAAGCGGCGGGAATAGTCCTGCCAGAAGTCGATATAATCGGCAGGCAGCACCACGACGATCTCTGCGTCGGGCAGCGCCTCTGCAAAGTTGTTGATGGTGCGAGCCAGTATGGGCTGGCCGTCGAGCAACATGAACTGTTTGGGCAGATTTCCGCCCATGCGGGTGCCGCTGCCGCCCGCAACGACGATGACTCCGATGTGTGTAGTTATGCTTTCCATATCAGTTTTTTTCCGAATCCGAGCGTATTATCCGTAAATTTGAGATAGTCGGGCGTAAGGGCCCACAGCGTCAATTCCGCCAATGCCGCATAAGGAAACCGGTGAAGATAACGGCGTTTGTCCTCTTCATCGCCGCGCATGGCCGCTGCGCAGATCTGCAAGCCCTGTACTTTCCCCACGATCCGTGTTTCGAGGACGACCGAGGCGGCCACCCGCGCTTCGGAGAGCATCTCCTGCGCATGGCGTGTCGATAGGTCGGAGGTAAAAATCAGCCGGTTGCGTTTCTCGTCGTAGGCGTAGAACGCATTGGCGCAGTAGGGTATCCCGTCGGCGACAGTGGCGAGCGTCAGCACGTGATGCCGCCTGAGGAATTTAACGATCCGTTCGTCGACCGCCGTTGCCGTTTGTTGTTCCCGGGCGGTCATCATCCGATGCGAATGGAGTCGATCTGAGTGATTTTGAGCGAATCGCTCACCTCTCCGTTCAACTCAGCCACAATACGGTCGCGCACGAACTCGAATGTCGAGCGGTTTTCAGCCGCAATCGGTTCTGCCGGTTCGGAGGGGGCTTTGAGCGGATCGATGGGTTTCCCGTTCCGCCACAATCTGAAATCGAGGTGCGGGCCGGTCGAAGCGCCGGTGCTGCCTACGTATCCGATCAGTTGTCCCTGCGACACGCGCGAACCCTGCGCAATGCCTTTGGCGAAGCGGCTCAGGTGTAAATATCCGGTCATCAGGTTGCCGGGGTGTTTGATTTTCAGCGTATTTCCGCCTCCGCCTCCCCAGCCTTTGAAGGTGACCACACCGTCCGCCACGGCATGTACGGGAGTCCCTTTCGGAGCGGCGTAGTCGACGCCGTGGTGAGGGCGGTAGACTTTGTAGATCGGATGCAGGCGGGCGTTGGAGAAACGCGAACTGATCCGTGAATATTTGAGCGGCGCCTTGAGCAGTTGTTTGCGTAAGCTGCCGCCGTCGGCGTCCCAATACTGGATGCGGCCGTTCTGACGGAACGGGATGGCGTAGTAATCCTTGCCGGCGTGGGTGAACTTGGCCCCCCAGACGCGGCCGATGCCGACGGCCGTGGTATCGATGATCCGCTCGTCGTAGACCACCGTGAAAGCGTCGCCTTTCTGGATGCCGAAGAAGTCGATGCTCCACTGATAGATATCCTCCAACTCGGCCGCCAACGCATACGGCATCTGCTCGCGCATGATAGCGCCCCACAGCGAATTGTCGATCGTAGCCTGCTTTTTCTGCCGGCGGACGCTGACGGGCTTCTCACCGAGCGAGACGCTTACCGAATCGGCGCTGTGGAGGGCAAAGACGACATATTGCGACGCATTGCGTTCGTAGACCAGATAATCGAGGTGAGGCGTATTGAGCGAATCCTCGTGGATAAAAACCGTGTAGGGATTTCCTGCACGGATGCCGTCCAGCGGGAAGTGCGCCTTTGCCGCCCGATCGAGCCGATCGACGGTCGCCGCGCCGACTCCGTAGCGGTTCAGAATACGTCCCATCGTTTCGCCCGAAGCGATTTCGCTGTGTTCGATGCGGTAATCGTCCGCAGGAATGCCGTAGAGCAGGTTCTGTTCGACGACCTCTTCGGTCTCCTCGTTGCATGAAGCGGAGGTGTCGTGCGAACCGCAGCCCCATGCGATCCATGCGACGCCCAGCGCCGCCAATTTCATTGCGTGTTTCATAGTTTTACAAAGATACGAAAAGTCGAGCGCAGAAGCAAACGTCAGTTTGCTTTTGCCGAGACGGAGTATCTAAGACGCAGTCAAAGATACGAAAAACCCGAGCGCAGAAGCAAACGTCGGTTTGCTTCTGCCGAGACGGAGTATCTCCGGCGAAGCCAAAGTTACTAAAAAACGTTCGAATCCCGTCAAATATTGCGGCATAAATCCTTTTCCGAGAGGTTTTGATCCTTATTATTTGGGCGTTCCGATTCTTTTTGCTATCTTTGAAAATCAAGAGATTGTGTATCGAACGTAATGTTTAGATTCTTGCTGGCTCCTGCTTCATGGCTCTATAAGATGGCGGTTTCGTTCCGTCATCGGCTATTCGATTGGGGTATTCTGCACAGCGAGAAATTCGATATTCCGGTCATATGCATCGGCAATATCACCGTCGGCGGAACGGGTAAGACTCCGCTGGCCGAGATGATTGTCGACTATATGTCGCAGATGCATCGGGTCGCATTGTTGTCGCGCGGTTACGGCCGTCGGACAAAAGGTTATCGGGAAGTGGCGGCGACGGATCACTATCGCGACGTAGGCGACGAGCCGTTGCAGATCAAACGTAAGTTTCCCTATGTACATGTCGTCGTATGTGAACGGCGTGCGGACGGTATCCGTCGCATTCGCGCCCTGCATCCTGAGGTAGACCTGATCGTCATGGACGACGGTTTTCAGCACCGTTATGTGGAGGCGAAGATCAATGTCGTGCTGGTCGACGCCACGCGTCCCGTGCAGGAGGATCGCATGCTTCCGCTGGGAACGCTGCGAGACCTGCCCGGGCAGTTGCATCGCGCCAATTATTTCATTGTGACCAAGTGTCCCGCGGAGATGAATGCCCTCGACCGCCGTATTATGCGCAAGGTGCTGATCGAAGCTGCCTACCAAAGTATCTATTTCACCCGTATGGAGGCGTTCCGTCCGCAGCCTGTTTTCGAAGAGGCGCCGGCGGAGGGATTCGATCCGGGTACGGAGGTGATCGTCATGTCGGGCATCGGGAATCCGGCTCCGTTCGTATGCGAAGCCAAGGAGAACTATCGCGTCGTCGGAGAGCTGAGGTTCGAAGACCACCATGTCTACCGCGTGAAGGATTTGAAAACGCTTGCGGGGCTGATGGCGCAACACCCCGAAGCGATGGTGCTTACCACGGAAAAGGATGCCGTCAAGTTGGCGGGACGGACCAAAGTGCCCGCCGAGATTCGAAGCAGATTGTTTTACCAACCGATAAACATTTCATTCATAGACGATTCGGCAACGGATTTTCTTCAAAACCTTGAAAAAGATGTTAAATCAGATTCTTGAGACCGCAGCATTCATCCGTGCGAAGGTCGGACAGTTTACCCCCGAAGTCGGGATCATTCTCGGTACGGGGCTGGGTGATTTCGCCGACAATATCGAGGTGAAGTACGCTATTGAATACAAGGAGATCCCCAACTTTCCCGTTTCGACGGTCGAGGGACATAAGGGGCGCCTGATCTTCGGCGAAATCAACGGCCGTAGGGTCGTTGCGATGCAGGGAAGGTTTCACTATTACGAGGGCTATACCATGCAGCAGGTGACCTTTCCCGTGCGGGTTCTCAAACAATTGGGAATTCGCTGCCTGTTCGTGTCGAACGCTTCGGGCGGTATTAATTCGTCGTTCCGAACGGGCGACCTGATGATCATTACCGACCATATCAATCTGATGCCCAATCCGCTTATCGGGCCGAACATCGCCGAATTGGGCCCTCGCTTCCCGGATATGCACAACTGTTACGACAAGGAGCTGCGCGCCAAGGCGACGGCTATCGCCGAACGCGAGGGGATCAAGCTGCAATACGGCGTTTATGTCGGCGGTACGGGGCCGACGTTCGAGACGCAGGCCGAATACCGCTATTTCAAAGCGATCGGAGGCGATGCCGCAGGCATGTCGACCGTGCCCGAAGTGATCGTCGCACGGCACATGTCGCTGCCCGTCTTCGGCGTATCGGTAATTACCAACTGCGGTCTGAGCGACGAGATCGGGGACCACGAAGATGTGCAGCGTCAGGGCAAGAAAGCGGGTGTAAAGATGGCGCGGCTCTTTATGGAGTTGCTCAGGGAGCTCTAAACGGTGTATATTTAAACAATCAAAGATATGATTAATAAGGTGATATTGGTAGGCAACGTCGGGATCGACCCCGAGGTGCGTGCCATCGAAAGCGGCGTGAAAGTCGCACGGGTGCGTCTGGCTACGACCGAACGCATGTTCGACAAGCAGGCCAACGATTGGAAAGAACATACCGAGTGGCATACGGTCATTCTGTGGCGCGGTCTGGCCGACGTGGTGGATCGTTTCGTACGCAAAGGCAGCCAGCTCTATATCGAAGGCAGCCTGCGCACGCGCGAGTGGATGGACAAGGAGAATCAGAAGCGTTATACGACCGAGATCATTGCGTCGGATATGAAGCTGCTCGGCAAACGCTCCGACAATCCGGTCGGCGGGCAGCCTGCCGGACAAGGCGGCTATCAGCCGCAGGGCGGTGCTCAGGGCGGTTACGCTCAGCCTGCGGGACAGCCTGTGCAATCTGCCGCTCCTCCGGTAGTGACGCCGGCCGAGGATCCTGACGACCTGCCGTTCTAAAAAGGGGCGGGCGGTCTGCGCCGGTAACGGAATATATGATTAGGGTCGCCATCCGAAAGGATGGCGACCCTAATGTATGCAAAAGGAAGCGTCTATGCTTTGGTGCGAATCGGAAGGCGTTCCCATAGCCTTTGCGGGATGAGTCGCCAGAAGAAAACCAGCAGAGCGAAGCGGCGGTCGATCACTACGCGGCGTTTTCGGCGTTCCAACGCTCGGAACACGCTTGCGGCGACCTTCTCGGGCTGCATAAGCATCGGATAGTGTTTGCCTTCTTTGAGTAAGGGTGTCGCGACGAACCCCGGGCGAATATCGGTGAAGCGAATATTCAGGTTTTCCATGCGCGCGAGCTGATCGAGCGAATCGATATAGATGTTCTGGAACCGCTTCGACGCGGAATATACTGCCGCGGTTCCCAGACCTCGTGTTCCGGCGATGGAACTGATAACGGCCAGATGTCCTCCGCCGTGACGGGCGAAATATCCGTAGGCGGCGGTCACCATGCGGGTAAATCCTTCGACGTTTGTCCGAACGGTACGCAGTTCGATCTGCGGGTCCAGCTGCGGATTCTGGCTGCCGATTCCCGAAACGTGGAGATAAATGTCCATGCCGCCGAGCTTTTCGATCAGGCGGTCGAGCGCCGACGGAGCATTCTCCTCCGTCACGTCTGCCGGTTCGGTCACGACTTGTTCCGGCGCGAGTTCACGCAGTTGTTCCAGCGCATCCGTGCGACGTCCGGCGGCGCCGACATGCCATCCGGCGGCGATGCAGCGTTTGGCCGTTTCGAGTCCGATTCCCGAAGTGGCTCCCATAATGACGATCCGTTTCATCTGTTATCTTGTTGGTTAGGTATCCGATCGTTTCGGTCTACTCTGCCGTAGGAGCGGCTGCTGTGCGTCGCAGCACATAGCGTACGCGGTTGTTCGATTCGCCGGTGCTGCACATCCGTGCGGATACCGGATCGCCGTTATCGGAGGGCAGCTGCGCAGGCTGTTGCGCCGCAGCGGTGCAGGCAATACGACCATAGTATCGGCCGTCGTTTCAGGACGTCAGTCTTCGAGATCGTTGATTTGCGTACATTCGATACCGACTTTGCGCAGCAGGTCGAGCCCCTCTTCCGAGCGGTATTCGTCGCAGTAGACCACCCGCCGGATACCGGCCTGAATGATGAGTTTCGAACACTCGATGCAGGGCGCTGCGGTGATGTAGAGCGTCGAGCCGTCGCAATTGTTGGCGCTTTTGGCGACTTTCGTGATGGCGTTGGCTTCGGCATGAAGCACATAGGGCTTGGTCTTGCCGGCTTCGTCTTCGCAAATATTCTCGAATCCCGAAGGCGTGCCGTTGTAGCCGTCCGAAATAATCATCTTATCCTTGACGATCAAAGCTCCCACCTTGCGGCGTACGCAATAGGAGTTTTCCGCCCAGATACGCGCCATGCGCAGGTAACGGCGGTCGAGTTGGCGTTGTTTCTCCTCCTTGTATCCCATATCGTTTCGTTTTAAGGTGAAAGAAAAAGGTTAAAAGCGAACGGCGGCCGCTTTTAACCTTTTATCTGTTTCTGCTGTTTACAGTCCTTTCCCGTGACAGTTCTTGAATTTCTTGCCTGATCCGCAGGGACAGGGATCGTTGCGGCCGACCTTTTTTTCGACGTGAATAGGAGCCGTAGGGCCGCGCTCGCCCTGACCGGCCTGCGCCGCAGCCTGCATGCGCGACGCCTGCAGTTTGTTGACATCGACCTTGACGCGTTCCTGCCGTTCGCGTTGTACGGCTTCGGCATTTTGTTCGCGCACGGGAATATAAGCCTTGTTGAGCGTAGCCAATACGTCGCGGTTGATCTTTTCGAGCATCTTCGAGAAGAGCCCGAACGATTCGAACTTGTAGATCAGCAGCGGGTCTTTCTGCTCGTAGGTGGCGTTCTGCACGCTCTGGCGCAGGTCGTCCATTTCGCGCAGATGTTCGCGCCATGCGTCGTCGATGGTGGTGAACATCACTACTTTCGAGAATACGCGGAAAATTTCGGCGCCGTCCGTCTCCTTGCATCGCAGCAGGTTGACCGGTACGTTGTAGCCCAGATGGCCGTCCGTGATCGGAAAATAGATGTTGCTGTCGAGCTGATCCTTGCGGTCTTCGTAAATGCGCTGCATGACAGGACGCACCGTGTCGGCGATCAACTTGGCGCGACGGGCGTAGGCGGCTTTGAGATCGGCGACGATCAGTTCCACCTGTTCGTCGTGTTTTGCCTTGGCGAAGGCCTCCGCATCGAACGAGGGCTGGATTGCCGCTTCGTGAATCATTTCGTAGGTGAAATCCTCGAACTCGGCGCCTTCGTGCGCTTGCAGGAATGCCTCGGCGAAGTCGTACATGATGTTGTTCAGGTCGATCTCGATGCGTTCTCCGTAAAGAGCGTGGCGGCGGCGCGTGTAAATTACTTCGCGCTGCGAGTTCATCACGTCGTCGTATTCGAGCAGACGCTTACGGATGCCGAAGTTGTTCTCTTCGACCTTTTTCTGGGCGCGTTCGATGGCCTTGGTCATCATGCTGGCTTGGATCACCTCGCCCTCTTTGAGGCCCATGCGGTCCATCCACGATGCGATGCGGCCCGAACCGAACAGACGCATCAGGTCGTCTTCGAGCGAGACGAAGAACTGCGACGAACCCGGGTCGCCCTGACGACCGGCGCGACCGCGCAACTGGCGGTCGACGCGGCGGCTTTCGTGACGCTCCGTACCGATGATGGCCAGACCTCCGGCGGTTTTCACTTCGGGCGACAATTTGATGTCGGTACCACGGCCGGCCATGTTGGTGGCGATGGTCACCTGACCCGTGCGACCGGCTTCGGCTACGATCTGCGCCTCCAACTGGTGCTGTTTGGCATTCAGGACATTGTGCTTGATGCCGCGCAATTTGAGCATGCGGCTCAGCAACTCCGAGATTTCGACCGATGTCGTACCCACGAGCACCGGACGACCCGCTTCGACCAAACGGACGATTTCGTCGATCACGGCGTTGTATTTCTCGCGTTTGGTTTTATAGATCAGATCCTCGCGGTCGTCGCGTACCACCGGTTTGTTGGTCGGAATCACCACGACGTCGAGTTTGTAGATGCTCCAGAACTCCGATGCTTCCGTTTCGGCCGTACCGGTCATACCGGCCAGTTTGTGGTACATGCGGAAGTAGTTTTGCAGGGTTACGGTGGCGAAGGTCTGCGTCGCGGCCTCGACTTTCACGCGCTCCTTGGCCTCGATGGCCTGATGCAGGCCGTCCGAATAACGGCGGCCGTCGAGAATACGTCCCGTCTGCTCGTCTACGATCTTCACCTTGTTGTCCATCACCACGTATTCGATGTCCTTCTCGAACATGGCGTAGGCTTTCAGCAGCTGAATGACCGTGTGGACGCGTTCCGATTTGACGGCGTAATCGTTGATGATGGCATCCCGTTTCTGGGCTTTTTCTTCGGCGGAGCCCTCTCCCTTTTCGATTTCGGCAACTTCGGCGCCGATGTCGGGCATTACGAAGAAACCCTCCTCGTCGAAATATTTCGACAGCGCCTCGTGCCCCTTGTCCGTCAGCTCCACCGAGTTGAGTTTCTCGTCGATGACGAAAAAGAGATCGTCGATGATCTCGGGCATGCGGCGGTTGTTGTCCTGCATGTAGATGTTCTCGGTCTTCTGCATCTGGGCTTTGATACCCTGCTCTGAGAGGAATTTGATCAGCGGCTTGTACTTGGGCAGTCCCTTGTGGGCGCGGTACATCTTGATGCCGCCCTCCTCCGTCTTGCCGTCGGCCATCAGTTGTTTGGCTTCGGCGACGAGACCTGTCACCAGATTCTTCTGGAGATTGTAGAGGTTCTCGATGGCGGGACGATACTGTTCGTAGAGTTGATCGTCGCCTTTGGGTACGGGACCGGAGATGATCAGCGGCGTTCGGGCGTCGTCGATCAATACCGAGTCGACCTCATCGACGATGGCGTAGTGGTGTTTGCGCTGTACGAGGTCTTTGGGCGACGAGGCCATGTTGTCGCGCAGGTAGTCGAAACCGTATTCGTTGTTCGTACCGAAGGTGATGTCGGCCATGTAAGCCTGACGGCGGGCGTCGGAGTTGGGTTGCGTATCGTCGATGCAGGCGACCGACAGACCGTGAAATTCGTACATCGGCCCCATCCATTCGGAGTCACGCTTGGCCAAATAGTTGTTGACCGTTACCATGTGCACGCCCTTGCGAGCCAATGCGTTGAGGAATACGGGGAGCGTTGCCACGAGGGTCTTGCCCTCGCCCGTCGCCATCTCGGCGATCTTGCCCTTGTGGAGCACCACGCCGCCGAAAAGCTGCACGTCGTAGTGTACCATGTCCCATTTGACGTCGTTGCCGCCGGCCAGCCAGTGATTGGCATAGACGGCCTTGTCGCCTTCGATGGTTACGAAATCCTTCGTTGCCGCGAGTTGCCGGTCGAAATCGGTAGTCGTCACTACGACGGTCTCGTTTTCGGTGAAGCGGCGTGCCGTATCCTTCATGATGGCGAACGCTTCGGGAAGAATTTCGTCGAGCTTCTGCTCGATCTTTTCGTCGATGCGCTTGGTGATTTCGTCGATCTCCTTTGAGATTTTTTCCTTCTCTTCGAGGGCGGTTTCGGGTCTCTCCAACTGCGCCTTCAACGTGACGATACGCTCCTCGTCAGGGGCGATATAGTCGGCGATCTGCTTCATCAGCGACTGACTCCGGTCTCGGAGTTCGTCGTTCGAAAGCGCGGCAATGGAGGGATAAACCTCTTTGATTTTGTTCACATAAGGTTCGATGGCCTTGCGATCCTTGTCCGCTTTCGAGCCGAACAGGAGTTTGATAATACTGCTTACAATATCCATTGAAGTTTGTTCGTTTTTTTGCCTGAGTACAAGTTATAAATTTTACAAAGATAGCCTTTTTTCAGTAAAATCCTATCGAAGGAAATGTATTTATGAGGCTGTCCGAAAAGAAAAAGCGGATGACGGCTCTTCGGAACGGTTTATTTGTTTTCAAAATCAGCCTTTTCAGACTTGTCGCCGTATGACGGCTCCGTGAGCCGCTGAGTCGCAGCCGGAGATGACCGCTCGCCTCCGCCGGTTGCGAGCGGCCTTTTATAAGTTGCAGGGGAATGATTCCGGTCGTTTTTATCGGTTCCAAGTTTTACTCTCTTCGAGACAGTTCGCCAACAGGGTGTTCAGTTGATCGAAATTGTTATCTAATCGCTCGACTGCGTCGTGATATGCCTTGACGGTCCGTATTACTTCCTCTTGCGCGGGATACCGCTGCCGAAGCGAGTCGGCCAGCCGAGCGGCGTCTTCTCGTATCCGATTCAAATCGTTGTCCTTGCATAGCAGATCGCAATTGTGGTATAGGTAAATTGTGGCTGCCGAGATGACGGTCAACGCATTTTTCCGCGAGTGGTCGCCGCCGTATATTTTCTGCGCCAGTTCGACCGACCGGCGTGCATAGGCGACAACCTGAATGAGGAGTTCGGAATCGGGGCTTCCGAAATCGGGATCGCAGTCGAAATCGCTGTCGCCATTGATTTGGAACTCGGCGTCCTGCGCCGCTATCTTCGAAAGAATCAGCGCGGCGGATTCCGCCCCGACAAATGCGGCTTGCAGAGATTCGTCGGTCAGGTCGTCTTCGTAGAGGGCATTCAGCCGTTCGTAAAAATCGACGGCTTCTGCGTAAGCGGCGGCAAGGTCTCCGCAGTTCAACGCCTGCTCTGCACGCGGTTGATGCGCGAGAGCCTGCATGATTTTTTCATTGGTATTCATCGTTCGGGCTTTTATGAATTGGCTGGAAATGAATGACGATGCTTCGATGCAATCGACCGGAAGTCTTTCTTTCCGGCGGGCGGCGGCCGCTCCGCCGGAAAACGGGCGAAGGCCTTTCGTGGCGGGCGTAAGGGTTTATCTGTCCACGTATTTCGGGTAGCGGAACGCCGGTATGCCCAGCGCCATGATCGCCTGCGGTTTTCCCGTTATCCCGGTTATTCGGGCAAATGCACCTTTCTTTCCCATTCGGATGGCCATAAGGACGAATCCCATATAAATCTGGCTCACGCCCAGCGACTCGGCCATCAGCGAGGCGTTCTGATAGGCCAGATTCGCGTCCTCGCATCCGAAACGGTTGGATGCGGGTGTATGGATAATCAGCAGTGCGGTCGCCTTACGGAGAATCGGATCCTTGCCGGCCTCGTGCTTTCGTTTCATGCTGCCGAAGACGGAGGCATACCTGTAAAGATCCGGCCGGAAGGGTTTGAGAAGGGTCCGCACAATCGGATTCATCAGTTTCCGCGCAATCGAGTCGAATACGCCGATGGTGAAATCGCCGATACGGCGGAGTTGTTCGGGATCCGAGACAAGGGTGAAGGAGACCTGTCGGGAATTCGTTGCCGTCGGGGCGTAGCGTGCGGCTTCGACGATCCGTTGCAGCGTCTCTTCGGGAACGGGTTTCGGCGTGATCGTTCGGTTGGAACGCCGCGACTTGATGAGCAGCAGCAACTGTTCCGGCGTCGGCCGTTGCGAATAGTCGATGGTATGTATCTCCTGCGGCGAAAAATCGCTGTGAATGACCGAATCGGTGGGACATACGTCGACGCAGTGTCCGCAGCCGATGCAGCGATCGATATGGACGAGCGCGATCTCCTTCGCGGCTTCATCGCGAACCATTATTTCGGAAGGGCACACCTGTACGCATTTTCCGCATTTTATGCAACTCTCTTTTTCGATATGTATCGTCATTGCCGTATCGTTAAAATTGAACGTGTAATTTCTATCGGTCGCTTTCCGCCTGTTTGACAGCCGCCAGCTGCCGCCGTCCCACCGGACACTCCGCGCAGCGGCGGCGGTCGCAGTATTCGGTGGCCAGTTGCAGCAGCGCCTGCGATTCGAAAGCGTTGGCCGGATGCAGGTCGTAGAAACGCCAGTGGCGCATGAAGCGGTTCTCCTCGGCGGGGATGGCTTCGAGCAGAGCGATGGCGCGTTCGCGCAGCATGTCGTTACCGTTGTAGGCTCCGTAAGCGTATTGTATTTGCACGACAAGATTGATGCCCAACAGATCGGCTTTCATCCGTCCGATGCGCTTGGGCAGTTCGTGGGTGATCGTCGCCGGAATATAATGAGTATACCAATAGTCCGACGCTTCGGCTGAAAACAACCGGCGCACATCCTCCGCCGTACGGCATTCGACGAGCCGGTCGATCAGAAAGTCGTTCGACGCGAGGAACGCCGCCAATTGGGCGATGCGCAGCAGCGGATGGTTGGCCGGCCGGATCTCCCGAAGGTTCCATTCGTCGCCAGACATCGGCTCGATCTCGTATTTACGGGAGAAATATTCGAAGTCCTGTTTCAGTGAACGTGTATAGGCGTCGTCGCGGTAGTTGTCGAGCAGTCCCGAGGCCCCGAACAACATCGCTTCGACGGCGTGCAGCGACGTTCGTTCGCGCAGTATCATGCGGTAGCTCACCCGTCGCGCCAACGTCCTGAAAGCGTCGCGGTTCGTCGTGTCGCCGATCGTGCGGAAGAGCATCGCATAAAAAGCCTGATTCCAGTTCTGATCGCTTTCGGCGAAGAGTTCGCGCACCACGTTGTATTTGCGTTCCAGCCGGTCGTAGGCCAGCCGTGTGTAGAGGTCGTTGCGTCGCAGCGTGTCGAGGCGCGCGATATATCCGCCGCAGGCATATGTCGCGGCGCCGGCCAGCAGCCGGTGTTCGATACGTCGCAGTTCCTCGTCCGTCGTCATGGCGTTACAGCAGGTTGAGTTCGATGAGCGCCTCTTCGGACATCATGCTCTTGTCCCATACGGGATCGAACGTAAGGACGATATTGACCTCCTTGACCCCTTCGACCTTGGCCACCTGCGTGTTGACGTCTTCGACCAACTGTTCGGCCATCGGACAGTTGGGCGCCGTGAGCGTCATGCGGATATTGGCCGTGCCGTCGGGCGTATAGTCGATTTCGTAAATGAGCCCCAGATCGTAGATATTGACCGGAATTTCGGGATCGTAAATATTTTTAAGCGTAAGGATGATATCCTTTTCGACTTTAAGTATCTCTTCGGGAGTCATGACCTTCGAAAATTAGAATTGAGAATTAAAAAACAGTTAACCGCTCCCTCCGGCATTCAACGCTTCGTTTCCAACTCCTTCTCGAATGCCAGCGCATAGAGTTTCATCTGTTTGAGCATCGCCGACAAACCGTTCGAACGCGTCGGCGAGAGGTTTTCCTTCAGACCGATGGCGTCGATGAAATAGAGCTCGGTCGAGAGGATCTCCTGCGGCGTGCGGCCGTTGAGTACGCGGATCAGCAGTGAGATGATACCTTTGGTGATGATGGCGTCGCTGTCGGCCGTATAATAGACCTTCCCCTCTTCGAGCCGCGCGTCGATCCATACCCGCGACTGGCAGCCGTTGATGAGATAACGGTCGGTGCGGTGCGCCGCGTCGATCGCCGGCAGCGAGTCGCTCAGTTCGATCAGATAGTCGTATTTGTCGAGCCAGTCGTCGAAGACCGCGAATTCATCGATGATTTCGTCCTGAATCTTATCCATTGTTTTTGTCGCTTATTTTCTGAATTCTTCCAGAACCGTACCCTCCGAGGCCGCCGGTTCGGGGATGTCGAGCAGATAGGCCAGCGTCGGAGCGACGGAGGTCATGTCGACGCTGCGCCCCACCTTGCGGGCGGGGATGCGGCCGCCGTAGAAGATCAGCGGCACGGTGGTGTCGTAGCCGTACATCGAACCCGATTTCGACCGGACGTCCGGTCGTTCTTCGATGCAGCCGGGCATGAGGTTGATGACCACGTCGCCCGAACGGCGGGGATAGAAACTGTTCTGCATCTTCTCGCCGTAACCGCTTCCGAAATAACTCGACCGCATGGCTGTCGACGACAGCGCGTGCGATACGCCGCGGAACTGCATGGCGAAGGTCGCCGCTTCGTTCTGGATGGCGGCCAGATCCAGCCCCTTGTTGTAGATGAGCGTATGGTTGAGGTAGAGGTTGTTGTCCTCGTAATCGACGACCCACTGGCCGGGGCCGTGCTGGGCGCAGAGAAAACTGTTGACGATCACCTGAAACTGTGCGGCGTTGAAGCGATCGCGCTCGAAGACGCCGGCGTCGTACGACGGACTGGTGCCGTGGTCGGAGGTAAGCACTACGACCACCTCTTCGGGGTTGATCTGCGCGAAAAGGTAGTTCAGAAATTGCGCCAACTCTTCGTCGAGCCGGTAGTACATGTCCTCGACTTCGATCGATTCGGGACCGTAACACTCGGCGATGCGGCGCGGTGCATCCAGACAGATGTTCAGCAGATCGGGCGCTGCGTCCTTGCCCAGCCGCATCTGTGTGAGTATCTGTTGTGCGAAGGCCAGCGTGACGGAGTTCCCTGACGGGGTGTAAAGCAGTCTTTCGATACCGGAGGGGATTGTCGGCACGGCTTTTTCGGGTTCGATCGTCGTCGGACGATGGCGTTTGCGGCGCAGATGTTCGGGTCGGTTGAGGTCGATGACCGTGCTTTGCGAATTCCGGTAACGGTCGCGAGGGTATTTCAATTCCCACGCAAAGGGGATATATCCCAGAATCTCACGGCCGAGATTGTATTTTCGGGCCCACGCAGGCAGGGTTTCGGTGTAGAACGACGAGGTGATCCAGTTGGCGCGCGGCGCGTCCATCCAGAAGACGTTGCGCGTATAGCCTCCTGCGACGACGGCCGATGCGGGATCGAGCGCCACGGTGGCGACGAGGCTCTTGGGCGAACTCTGCTGAAGACTTTCGCCCAGCGTCGGGGCCACCAGATTGCGGGGAGAGCAGTCGCCGATGCCGGCGTCGCACTCGATGCCCATCGTCGTGCGGTCCTTGGTAAGCTCCACGACGTTGTTGTTCACATAGTCGATCCAACGTTCGGCGATGATGCCGTGTACCGAAGGGTTGGCGCCCGTGGTAAGCGTTGCCAGCGAGACGGGGGTCGAGGTATGCAGATAGTCGTAATGGCTTTCGGGATAGAAGGTGCCGCCGCGTACGAGACGCAAAAAACCGTCGTCGGAAAAATTTTCGGCATAACGGTTCAGGTCTTCGGCGCGCATCGAGCTGACGACGATCTGGACAACCAGTTTGGGCGTCTCCGCCGCTACGGCTCGGAACGATGCGAGAAGGGTGAGAATCGGTAGAAAATATCGGAATTTCATCATAGCATCTATTGAACGACAAATTTAGGAATTAATTTCGATTTGGCGGCGAAAAAACGCCGTTTCTTCCGTGAAATCCGCTTCCGGTAGCCGGTCGATGGCTTCCAGTTGGCGGCGGCAGAAAGCGCGGTAGGCTTCGGCGGTCGGATGGAGCGGCCGGTGACGGGCTGCGGCGGTCACCTCGGCGATGCGGGGCAGCAGTTGCCGCGCGTCGGGCGTAAGCAACGCCTCGCAAAAATGCTTCCAGATGTATGCGACCGCCTGCGACGAGGGGTGAACCAGATCGTCGGCGTAAAAGCGGTAGTCGCGCAGGTCGTCGCAGAGGATTTCGTAAGCAGGAAAGTAGGCGATCTGCGCGTGTCGTTCGGACAGTTCCTCGGCCGCGAGCCGCAGCACGGCTTTGCTTACGGTGTTGCCCGTCAGTCCATCGCCCAAGTGACGGACGGGACTGACGGTCAGCAGAATCTGTTTCCCGCTCAATTCGGCGGACAATGCGTTTTCGATCTCCGAGACGATCTCTTCGACCGTAAGTCGGCGTCGTCGGAACCGGTCGGCAGGCTGTTTGTGGCAGTTGGCGACGGCGTCGCCCGTATCCGTGCGTTCATAGACCCATGCCGTGCCCAGCGTCAGCAGGACGACCGAGGCTTCGCGCAGCGCACGTGTCCCTTCGGCGACGGCCGTATTGATCCGTGTCAGCGCCTCGTCCGGCGTCGCGCCCGAAAGCGATCCGTGAAAGTCGTAATGGAACCATCGCCCGTCGGTTTGCTGCAACTCTTCCTTCGCGACCGGACGTTCGTTGTGGTAACGCCGCAGCGCGCGGACAACCGACAGCGGATTGAACAGCACGCCCGAAGGGTTGACCGCAATGCGGAATTTCGCTTCGGCGAGCCGCCTGCCGATCTCGGTGGCGAAACAGGAACCGAGCGCCAGCAAACGGTCGTCGTACGAAAGTTGCCGGTCGTAAGGGCGGATTTCGATTTCAGTACGGAATTTCATGCGGTAAAGATACGAATAAGCCGAGCGCAAAAGCAAATTTCATTTGCGATTTTGCCGAGGCGGAGTATCTACGGCGCAGCCGAAGGGTAGGAATTTTCGGAATTCGGCATCCGGTATCGGGAATTTATCTTAATTTTGTCGAGCTAAATCGCATCCTATGAAATTACGAGCCAATTGCAAAATCAATATCGGACTGGACGTGCTTCGCCGGCGGCCCGACGGTTTTCACGACCTGTCGACGGTGATGGTGCCCGTGCGGGGACTTTACGATGAACTGGAAATCGAACCGGCCGCCGAAGTGGCGTTCGTGCAGCGGGGGTTGCCGGTCGATTGTCCGCCGTCGGAGAACATCTGCCTGAGGGCGTGGCGGCTGATGCATGAACGTTACGGCGTCGGTCCGGTGCGGCTCACGCTCGATAAGCGCGTGCCCTATGGCGCGGGATTGGGCAGCGGATCGTCCGATGCGACGGCGGTCGTGCTGGGAATCGACGCGTTGTTCGGCCTGCGGTTATCGGAGGTTGAACAGATCGGTTGCGCGGCGGCGTTGGGCAGCGACACGGCCTTTTTCGTGCGCAACGCTCCGCAGCACTGTACGGGTCGGGGCGAGGTGATGCGGCCCGTTCGTCCGGCGCTCGGCGGATGGACGCTCTTGGTCGTGAAACCGGACGAGATGGTCTCCACACGGGAGGCGTACGCCGGCGTGCATCCGGCAGTTCCGGCCGAACCGCTCGAAGAGTTGCTGCAACTCCCCGTCGCCGAGTGGCAGGGAAGGATAAAAAACGACTTTGAACCGCATGTCTTCGCCGCGCATCCGCGGCTGGCTGTGTTCAAGAAGAGTCTGCTGGCGGCGGGAGCCGTCTATGCTTCGATGTCGGGCAGCGGCTCGGCGCTCTTCGGCCTGTTCGACGATCCCGATCGGGCGCAAAACTATACCCCGCCTTTCGACGGGGTATTTCTCCATAGAGAGCGGTTGTGAGGGTCGTTTCGACCGTGTCGGCCAACCGTATGAAGGATTATTCGCCGCACTTTACCGGAATCTTGGCGATGCGTCGTTCGTGGCGTCCGCCTTCGAATTCCGCGGCGAAATAGGTCTCGATAAATTCCACCGCTTCGTCGTTCGAGATGAAGCGCGCCGGCAGCACGATAATGTTGGCGTTGTTGTGTTTCTTAATCAGTTCGGCGATCTCTTTGCGCCAAACCAGACCGGCGCGGATGCCCTGATGCTTGTTGAGCGTGATCGTCATTCCCTCTCCCGAGCCGCAGAGGGCGATGGCGCGTTCGAATTCGCCCTTCTCGACCGCTTCGGCCAGCGGGTGGGCGAAATCCGCATAATCGACCGCTTCGGGCGAGTCGGTGCCGAAATCGTACACGTCGTATCCCTTGGCGCCCAAATAGCCGATCAGGAACTCTTTCATTTCATAACCCGCATGATCGCTGGCAATTCCTAATTTTTTATCCATATCGTAAGATTGATTTAGTTTTCAAACGTCGTTTTTGGTATTGTTTTTCGTATACAAATATACTAACAATATTGAATAAACCTTTATTTTTGTACGGTGAAAACGCTCTGTTTACTCCTTGGATGGGCCGCACTCGTGCTGGGCATTGTCGGTATCTTCGTGCCGCTGCTGCCCACTACGCCTTTTCTGCTGCTTGCGGCATGGGCGTTCTACCGCTCTTCGCCGCACCTTTACGACCGATTGTTGGCGCATCCCTGTCTGGGGCGCTATATCCGTAATTTCAGAGAATACCGTGCCATTCCGTTGAGGGCCAAAGTCGTCTCCGTCACGTTGATCTGGGCGACGTTGCTCTACTGCATTTTCGGCGTGGTCGGCGAATGGTGGTGGGCGCAGCTCGGATTGTTGCTGCTTGCCGTCGGCCTCACGTGGCACATTCTCTCCTATGCGACATTGCGACAGTCGTGATCATTGCGTCATACGAAAATGGCGGCTGAACGTAAAAATTCCGCTCGTATTCGTCAGAGGTAACGTTCCGCCGCCGAAATCAGAAATCCGAAAAACAGTGCGTTGAACAGTACGACGGGGATCGCTTTGCGTTCCTTGCCCGAAAAGGTGAACAGCACGGGAATCATCAGCATCAGTACGACGGCCATTCCCTGCGCCCACCACGGCAGGTAGGCAGACGGCCGTGAAAGACGATGACGGAGGCAAAGAAATAGATGAAAAACGCCGAGAGACACGAACGGGCCGATAATTTCTGAAAAATCATCGGGACGACGTCCAACAGTCCCACAACGGCTCCTACGGTCAGCGAGAGCGTGAAATGATCCATCTGTCGGGCGACTTTATTTCGATGCGCGTTTGCGATCTACTTCGTGGAGCAGAATCTTCCGCAGGCGCATGGCATGAGGGGTTACCTCGACGTATTCGTCCTCCTTGATGTATTCGAGCGCCTCCTCCAGCGAAAAGATTTTGGGCGGAACGATCGCTGTCTTGTCGTCCGATCCCGAGGCGCGCATGTTGGTGAGCTGCTTGGCTTTGGTCACGTTGACCGTAATGTCGCCCGACCGTGTGCTTTCTCCGATGACCTGACCTTCGTAGACGGAATCCATCGGTGCGATGAAGAAGCGGCCGCGATCCTGCAGTTTGTCGATCGAATAGGCGTAGGCCGTGCCGGTTTCCGATGCGATCAGCGAACCGTTGGTGCGCATCTCGATCTCGCCCGTCCACGGTTCGAAATCCTTCAGACGATGGGTCATGATCGCCTCGCCGGCAGTGGCGGTCAGCATGTTCGACCGAAGACCGATAATACCGCGCGAAGGGATCGCGAACTCGAGCCGCGTGCGGCCGTTGGCCGATTCCATATTCGTGAGGGTGCCTTTGCGTTTGGTCGCCAGCTCGATTACCGTGCCGGCATATTCGTCGGGACAGTCGACGGTCATCTCCTCGATCGGCTCGCATTTTACGCCGTCGATCTCCTTGACGATCACCTTCGGCTGGCCGACCTGTAACTCGTAACCCTCGCGGCGCATGGTTTCGATCAGCACCGACAGGTGCAGCACGCCGCGGCCGTAAACGACGAACGAATCGGCGTTCTGCCCGGGTTCGACGCGCAGGGCGAGGTTCTTCTCCAATTCGCGGTCCAGACGCTCCTTGAGGTGGCGCGAAGTGACGTATTTGCCGTCCTTGCCGAAAAAGGGCGAGTTGTTGATCGTGAAGAGCATCGACATCGTGGGTTCGTCGATCTGGATAGGGGGCAGCGGTTCGGGATTTTCGTAGTCGCAGATCGTGTCGCCGATTTCGAATCCCTCGATGCCCACCAGTGCGCAGATCTCTCCGCAGGGAACCTCTTCGACCTTTTTTTTACCCAGTCCTTCGAAAACCGTCAGGTCGCGGATGCGGGTTTTGATCATCGTCTCCCCGTCGCGCTTGGCCAGCGTGACGTTTTGACCCGCCTTGAGCGATCCTCGCGTCACCTTGCCCACTGCGATCCGCCCCACGTAAGGCGAATATTCGAGCGAGGTGATGAGCATCTGCGGCGTTCCTTCGACGATCTCGGGCGCCGGAATTTCGTCGATAATGGCGTCCAGCAACGGAGCGATCGAATCGGTGCGTTCGGTCCAGACGTGCGACATCCAGCCCTGTTTGGCCGAGCCGTAGATCGTTTTGTAGTCGAGTTGCTCCTCGGTGGCGTCGAGTGTGAACATCAGGTCGAAGACCTGTTCGTTGACCACTTCGGGACGGCAGTTGGGCTTGTCGACCTTGTTGATTACCACGATGGGCTTCTTACCGAGCGCAAGGGCTTTCTGCAATACGAAACGGGTCTGCGGCATGGTGCCTTCGAAGGCGTCCACCAGCAGCAGCACGCCGTCGCACATGTTGAGCACGCGTTCGACCTCACCGCCGAAATCGGCGTGTCCCGGGGTGTCTATGATATTGATCTTGTAGTCCTTATAGATGACCGAAACGTTTTTCGAGAGAATCGTGATGCCTCGTTCGCGTTCCAAATCGTTGTTGTCCATAATCAGTTCGCCGTTCTGCTGGGCGTTCTCGCGCAGGAGATTTCCTGCAAGGATCATCTTATCGACCAATGTAGTCTTTCCATGGTCTACATGGGCGATAATCGCAATATTGCGTAATTTCTGCATCTGTTACTTGGAATATTTATCGGGGCAAAGGTAATAAAATCTCAGGAAAATATCTTACTTTTGTTCAGGTATTCATTTAGGTAATCTGGATTATGAGTTATTCGTTGCAAGTTGCCGGACGCAGCCGAGTGGTGGTGGGACGCGCCGTCGAGGAGTTGCCGCGCCTGCTTCCCGAAGGGCGGGTGATCGTCCTGACGGATCGGAACGTCGTCCGCTGCCGCCCCGAACTTTTTACCGGCTGCGATCCGATCTGTATGGAGCAGGGCGAGGAGCACAAGACCTTGCAGACGGTGGAATATGTTTGCCGCGAGTTGATTCGCCGCGGCGCCGACCGCACGACGTTCCTGCTGGGCGTCGGAGGCGGCATCGTGACCGACGTCACGGGGTTCGTAGCGTCGATTTACATGCGAGGCATTCCCTTCGGGTTCGTTTCGACCACGTTGTTGGGAAACGTCGATGCGAGCGTCGGCGGCAAGAACGGTGTCAATCTGGACGGGTACAAGAATATGGCGGGCGTTTTCGCTCAGCCGCAGTTCGTCGTTTGCGATACGTCGCTTTTCGCGACGCTTCCCCGACGGGAGATTCGCGCCGGACTGGCCGAGGCGGTAAAAGCCGGAATCATCGGCGACAAGGCGTTGTTCGAGTTGATCGAGCAGTCGGGGGTTGCCGGCCTGTGCGACGATCCGAAGGCGATGGACAAGATCGTGGTGCACTCCGTGCGGCTCAAAGCCGCCATTGTCGGCCGCGACGAGCGGGAGCGCGGCGAGCGGCGCAAACTCAATCTGGGTCATACGTTCGGTCATGCCGTCGAGAAGTGCTCGCGGGAGATGAATCACGGCGAGGCGGTTGCCGTGGGCATGGCGATCGCCGCCCGATTGGCTGTTCGGCTGGGCCTGCTGGCCGCTGAGACGTGCGACCGGATCGTCCGATTGCTTTCGGCGCTGGGGTTTGCGACCGAATCGCCGGTGCCGGTCGAACAACTGCTTGCGGCAGTGACCAAAGACAAGAAGAGCGAGGGCGGCACGATTCATCTGGTATTGCCGACCGCAATCGGCGCCTGCCAAGTGCGAACGCTGACTTTCGAGGCTCTGTCGGAAATTGTCAAAGCGATTTAAATTCGGAATAATTCGGTGAAACGGCTCCGGTTCCTTCTCCTTTTCGCGTGCGCTGCGGTGGCGTTGTGGTTCGTTACGCCGCATGGCCTGAAACGGGATTTATGCCGTGCCGTGCGCGGTGTCGAGGCCGAGGTGGGGGTCGCCGTGGTGCGCGAGGGCCGAGTAATCGTCTCTCTGAACGGCGATCGGGCGATGCCGACGATGAGCACGTTCAAATTTCCGTTGGCGCTGGCCGTGCTGGCGCGGCTCGATTCGCTGGGGCTGCCGCTTTCGATGCCGTTGGAAGTGACGTCCGACGATCTGTGGCCGAATACATGGTCGCCGCTGCGCGACGAGCATCCGTCGGGTGGATGGTTTTCGGTGGGAGAGTTGTTGCGTTATACGGTGGCGCAGAGCGATAATTGCGCCTGCGACCGCCTGATTCGGGAGATCGGCGGTATCGGGTCGTTGCAGCGTTATCTGGATGCGTTGCCCGTCGGCGGCTTCGACTTTCAGGCGACGGAGCGGATGTACCGCCGTTTCGAGGCGCAGCGTCTTAACCGTGCGACGCCGGAGGCGATGGCCCGGCTGATGGATTATTTTCGGCACAACGATCTTTTCGCCTGTGAATATCGCGATTTCCTTTGGAAAACCTTGTGCGAAACGACGACCGGAACGGATAAGCTGCGGGCAGGACTTCCCGAAGGGGTGGCGATAGGACATAAAACAGGTTCGTCGGACCGCAATGCGCAGGGATTGAAGGTCGCGGACAACGATTTGGGTTATGTCGTTTTGCCAGACGGAAGCGGTTATGCGATCTGCGTGTACGTTACCGAAACCCGTCTTTCCGATGAAGAATCGGCAGCGTTGATCGCCGAGATTTCACAGCTTGTCTGGCAGCGGATGTCCGCCGAATAGGTGCGATCGAAATGAAAGCGGGAAGCTCCTGAGAGAGGAGCTTCCCGCTTTTTATTTGATAACATATTATAAGTTAATAGTTTGCATCTAGTACATTCTAATTATGAAAAGAGAATTCATTAAAGGCGGAATCGCATGCCTTAAATCGGAGGATAAGCCTGAGATGATTATGGAAAAGATCGTATAAAAAATGATAAACTTATGAGAGAGATAGTTACCCATAAAACACAATTGGAATACGAATATTACAACAAGGAAACATACACGAAAAAATAGGCTTTTTATTTAACAAAAAAGAGTTGCAAATATTTTTGCAACTCTTTTTGACGGATAGCCGATCAAGTTCGAATAATGATCGGGAGATCGTGTAAAAGATATATAATTACCTTCTATTTTACATCGGGCACGGGTTGCGCCACGCCCGAATCGATTGCCGCTTTGGCTACGGCAGGGGCAACGCGTTGCAGCAATCGGGGGTCCGTCAGCTTCGGAATCAGATAGTCGGGGCCGAATTCGAGTCGTGCGACGCCGTAAGCGGCAGCCAACTCTGCAGGAGCCTCTTCGCGGGCCAACTCTGCGAGCGCATGTGCTGCGGCGAGTTTCATCGCTTCGTTGATTTTACGGGCGTGGACGTCGAGCGCGCCCCGGAAAATGTAGGGGAATCCCAGCACGTTGTTCACTTGATTGGGATAGTCGGTACGGCCCGTGGCGACAATCACGTCGGGACGCGCAGCTTTTGCCTCTTCGTAGGGGATTTCGGGATCGGGATTCGCCAGCGCCATCACCAGCGGTTGACGGGCCATCGACCGGATCATCTCTCCGTTGAGCACGCCGGAGGTCGAAACGCCCAAAAAAACATCGGCGCCGACGAGCGCTTCTTGCAGCGTCGTGATCTGCCGCTCGGTCGCGAATTCGCGTTTAACCGGATTGAGGTCGTTGCGGCGGGCGGTGACCACGCCTTGGCTGTCGCACATCGTGATGTGATCGCGGCGGGCTCCGAGTGCGAGGAACATTTTTGCACAGGCGATGGCGGCGGCGCCTGCGCCGTTGACGACGATCTGCACCTCCTCGACGCGCTTCCCGCTCAGATGCAACGCATTGATGAGCGCCGCAGAAGCGATGATGGCCGTCCCGTGCTGATCGTCATGCATCACAGGGATGTCGAGCTCCTCGACGAGCCGCCGCTCGATCTCGAAACATTCGGGCGCCTTGATGTCTTCGAGATTGATCCCGCCGAAGGTGGGGGCGATCCGCTTGACGGTGTCGATGAACTCCTCCGTATCCGTGGTGTCGATCTCGATGTCGAAAGCGTTTATGCCGGAAAAGTGCTTGAATAGCATGCTTTTGCCCTCCATGACGGGCTTCGCCGCCAACGGGCCGATATTCCCCAGTCCCAGCACGGCCGTTCCGTTGGTGATGACCGCTACCAGATTGCCCTTGATCGTATAGTCGTACACTTTCGTTGGATCGTCGGCGATGGCCAGACACGGAGCCGCTACGCCGGGAGAGTAAGCCAGCGAGAGATCGTATTGGGTGGCGTCGGGTTTTGTCGACAGGATTTCAATCTTGCCGGGGCTCCCTTCGGCGTGATAAGCGAGCGCGTCCTTCATTAACTTGTTCGTGTCCATAACTATCGGATTTTACAGTGTATTCAAACAATTATCACGCCTGCAAGTTAATAAAAAATATTAGTTTTTAAAACAAATTTATTAAAATATAAAATGAATTTCTTAAAAATGAATGTGAAGACCTGTCGCCATATTGAGATATTTTATTCCGGTTTTCTCGTCATGCCCCTCGACTCCGAGTTTTTCCGAAGGGAAGCGTGACGTATAGCCGCCTATTTCGAGGCCGAGATCGACCTGCTTAGATATCAGGACCGTAGCGCGAAATACGCCGTGTGTGCCGTATCCGCTGACAGAACCCCGTATGTTGTCCTTGCGTTCGAAGTAGCTGACATAGCCGATGCCGACCAGCGCCGAGAGCATAATCTTGTTTCCGGCCATGAACGAATAACCGGCTTCGGGCGCTACGTAGTGCATTCCGATTTTGCAATCGCGACAAACATACATGCGTCCGAACGAATCATCAAGCCTCAGATCGGTATTCATTCGGAAATGGGCGTAGCGGAATCCTATTCCGAATCCTGTGTTCGTGATGAGATCGTAGCCTGCATTATAAGTGATTCCGGTCGTGCGTCCGTCGTAGGGAGATCCGTCGGACGCATAGAGATCGCTGGTGATGAATCCTACGCCGATATTGACATAGAACAAATGGTTGAGGTGATTGGGTTGGCTGAATCCCCGATAGGGGCGGGTTTCGCAGGCTGACGCAGTTTGTGCGGATGTCGTGTGTCCGTCGCGAAAGGAGCAATCGGAATCGATCGGTCGTGCAGTGCTCAGACTGTCGATACGGAGCATGGAGGCGTTCAGCGCATAGGTGGTGCCGTCCTGCGATACGGTTTCGCTCAGCTCGGAGATTGCGAGCGCATTGCCGCCGGCTTCAGCCGTCGCGTGAACGGCCAGATCGATAGCCTGCCGGTACCGTTTATTATTCTCGGGACCCGTGTCCGAGATCGTCACGTCGCCGATTTTACGGGCCGAGGCAGGAATCGGATCCCCTTTTTCATAAAGAATTACGCTGTCGGCAGGAAGCGGGTCGTGCGATTCCGTAACGGATGTGTAGACACGCGGAGAACAACCGCATGCGAAACAGATGATCGCCAGACAGGAGATTCGAAAGAGATAACCTGCCTGAAGCGAGAGAGAGGGTTGTAGCATATGGCTTCAGATTTGGTTTGCATAGGTGCAGCCCGTCAAAAGAGCGTGTCGCCAATGGTCGGCGGCGTGAGTCCCAAATGCCGGAACGCCGTCTCGGTCGCTTCACGGCCGCGGGGCGTACGTTTGAGGAACCCCTCCATAATGAGGAAAGGTTCGTAAACTTCTTCGATCGTTCCGGCGTCTTCGCCCACGGCCGTGGCGATGGTGTTCAGCCCGACCGGTCCGCCGTTGAACTTGCCGATGATGGTCTGGAGGATGCGGTTGTCCATCTGGTCCAATCCGCGCGCGTCGATGTTGAGCGCAGTGAGGGACATGCGCGTGATATTCAGATCGATATGCCCTTCGCCCTTGACCATGGCAAAATCGCGTACGCGGCGCAGCAGGGCGTTGACGATACGGGGAGTGCCGCGCGAACGACGTGCAATCTCAATTGCTGCGTCGTCGTCGATCGAAACGTCCAAAATGCGGGCCGACCGTTTCACGATTCCCGACAGAATCGCTGCGTCATAGTATTCCAGATGGCATTGAATGCCGAACCGAGCTCTCAGCGGTGAAGTCAGCAGACCGCTGCGCGTCGTGGCGCCGATCAACGTAAAAGGGGCCAGTTCGATCTGGATCGAACGAGCCGAAGGCCCTTTGTCGAGTACAATGTCGATTTTGTAATCCTCCATCGCCGAATAAAGATACTCCTCGACGATGGGACTCAGCCGGTGAATCTCGTCGATGAAAAGCACGTCGCCCGGATTGAGATTGGTGAGTAGTCCCGCCAAATCGCCCGGCTTGTCGAGGACAGGGCCGGAAGTAACTTTCAGTTGGGAATGCATCTCGTTGGCGATGATATTGGCCAGCGTGGTCTTGCCCAGTCCCGGAGGGCCGTGCAGCAGCACATGGTCGAGCGAATCGCCGCGCATGAGGGCCGCTTGGATGAAGATGCGCAGGTTCTCGACGATTTTCTCCTGTCCGGCGAAGTTCTGCAACTCCTGTGGCCGGATTTTATTTTCGAATTCGAGATCGCTCTCTATGTTTCGGATCGTGGACATATGCTACAAATATACTTCTTTTTCGGGAATTCGCCGCATCCGCCGGCTCAAAAAAAGAAATTGCGATTGTCCGAAGCGGTGAAGATGCACTGCGAATAAAAAAGGTCTGCCCAAATGCGGGCAGACCTTCCGGTTAATCATTTATTAATTGAGATGGGATAAATTTATTTCTGATAATCGATTTGGACGTACTCGATATTTTCATTGAAATCCTTGATACGAATTTTAAGACCTTTCTTTCCAGTTATTACAGGGTCGTATCCATTAAGTTTGAAAGATGCCATACTTGTCCGACGACTGCCCTCCGACGACATCTTATCGGATTTGTGACGTAACTCAAGCAGCGTATAATCGGACTCTGCCGTGTTGTCATCTGTAGAGTTTCTTACGAGACTTATCTTATGTCCCTCTTGCGCCAAAGCGTTGATTTTGAATGAAAGTGTAATATACCCGCCGCTAATCAGACAGTCGTATCCGTTGCCATTGTCGAGTTGTACAAGGGTGATCGGATCGTCGCCGAACTCCTCTTCGTTGCCCGGATCCATCGACTCGACCTCTTTGGTCAGAATTTCACTGAGACCGTAAAGCTTGATATTGTAATCATATTTCTGACTCTTTTCTTCGAGCAGCGAGTAGTAGATGAAGGCGCGCTGTCCGTCATCGGGATTGTAGTTGCCGGTGGCTACGGCGAACTGTGCCGGATAGAGCGTCTGTCCGTTATCCGCTTTGAAATAATAGCCGGCGGATATTCCGCCCGGATTGAGGATGGTTACGAGCGCCATGCTGTCGGCGCCTTCGACTTTGGAATCGTTGCAAGACTGGAGCAAGGGCACTGCCGCGACCGTTGCAAGGAGAAATAATTTGAACTTTTTCATCGATTTAGCTATTTTTTTCTACATTTGTTCCTTCCTATAAACGCAGAAAAGTGCAAAATACTGCGTATTGAAATAAAAAAAATATTTTTTTTCTCAGGATGCAGTATTTTAGGGGAGACACCATTTATTATATGACGAACGATGAGCATGGAGGAACGGATACTCGCTGAGCGTTGTAAAGCCGGAGATAACGATGCCCGCCGCGAGCTGTACACTCGTTTCGGAGGACGGTTGTTGAGTATTTGCCTGCGTTATGTCGGGGATCGGGCGACTGCCGAGGATCTGCTCCATGACTGTTTTCTCAAAGTATTTGCGGCCATCGATCGGTTTACGTGGCGGGGCGAAGGTTCCTTGAGAGCGTGGATGGAACGTATTGCGGTAAATGTCTCGCTGGAAGCGTTGCGCCATAAGCGACGCCTGCATTATCCGACTACGGTCGACCAACTGCCCGAACGTTACGAAGAGCCGACTGCCGGTGAAATGGAACAGGTGCCCTATGACGAACTTCGGCGGTTGATTGCCGAGTTGCCCGACGGTTACCGGACGGTTTTCAACCTTTACTGCATCGAGGAACTTTCCCATAAGGAGATTGCCGAACAGTTGGGAATCAGCGAAAAAACCTCGTCGTCGCAGTTGTTCAGGGCGAAGGCTTTGTTGGCGCGGCGAATTAAGGCGTATTTGAAAAACAAATGAAAGAGAATAGGATAGAACGGGAAGAACGGTGGGTTGCGGCGATTCGTCAGAAGTTGCTGCATACCGAAGAGCCGTTGCCGAAAGGGAGTTGGGAGGCGCTGGAACGCGACCTTGCAGCTGTCGGTCGGCGCCGCGAAACCTTCAATCCCGTATGGAAGAAAATAGCTGCCGTAGCCGCCGTCGTAGCGATTGCCGTGTTAATAGGTGAGACTGTCGTAAATCAAGGTGTTGTGGACGGTGATCGAAAAACAGAGTTCTTTGCCGGAGAACTTACGACGGCGGACGGTCAGCTTTTACGGAATAACGAAATACCGAAAAATGAAGAGGCGCTGATTCCTCTGTCCGAGACTTCTGCGCCGTTGGTGGCTGAGGCTCGACCGACTTCGACCGAACGGCGGTTCGGGAAAAAGACTGTGAAAAATCGTTCGGTGCGGTACGCTACCGACGATGATACAGGGGCGGATCGGACGACTTCCGTCGAAGTGAATTCAGCGGCGCCGGAATCGGGTTCCACCCAAGCGCCTGCCGAGCGAAAAGCTCCTGCCGAACCTGCCAAACCGGCTTCCGCGTCAAATTCGCGGCAGCGGGCGATCACCCGAACGATCCCCGATGAATCCGCATCGCGGGTTTTTACGCCGAAGCAGCTTCCGAGGCGAACTTCCGTTGGGCTTTTTGCCGCCGGACTCCCGACGGCGCAACATGTGTCTTCGGGTCGGGCGACGCCGATGTCGTCTACTCATGTTCTTAGCTCGAGCGGTATTATCCGCATGAAGCGCGGTTACGGCGATTACCTTTACCGGCATAAGCAGCCGCTCAGTTTCGGTATTTCCGTTCGGAAAGAATTTTCATATGGGCTGTCGCTCGAAAGCGGACTGGTCTATTCGTTGCTGCGCTCGGATGTCAGGGTCTCTGAAAATGACGAATCGTTCTCGCAGACGCTTCACATGCTGGGCCTTCCGTTGCGGGTGAATTGGGATTTCTTGGCGCGAAGCAATTGGAAACTCTATTTGGGCGCGGGCGGAATGGTCGAGAAGAATCTCTATGCGAAGTTCGGTTCGGAATCGGTTGCGGAGAAAGCTTTGCAATGGTCGTTGACCGCTAATGCGGGTGTACAATATGATTTTTCACGACGGACGTCGCTCTATTTCGAACCGGGCGTCTCCTATTATCTGACAGAAACCGACCTTCGGACGGCCCGGACGGCCTCTCCTGCCAATTTATCCTTGCAATTGGGCGTGCGGTTGACTTACTGAGAAAACTTGCATTGAAAAATAAGTCCGGCTATGTCGAAACATAGCCGGACTTTTCTATTTCGGGACAATTTCAGTCTTTCGGGAGGATTTCGGCATTCTTTTATCGGACGGCATTTTATATTTGGAACAATTGCAAAGGGCTGTTTGCTTTATAAAACAGTCTAAAAATGCTATTTTATGTTGGAAAATAGAATTTTGTTATTAATTTTGTAGTAAAATAAAAGAATGGATTGGAAGGGGTTTAGAGGCTGATAATAAGAAAAAAAGTAGTCTCGGCGGGAATCGAACCCACATCGTAAGAACCGGAATCTTATATTCTATCCATTGAACTACGAGACCAAACGGTAGCGCAAAGATGCAAAAAAAAAATTGAAATAATGCACGAAAATCAAAATAATTGGCAAAGAATCGAGAGCGTCGTCAAATGGGCAAACATGACGACGAACTATTTTGCCCGTTATATCGGCCTTTCACGCGGTGAAAATCTTTATCAGATCAAACGGGGGCACAACGGCATTTCGCGTAAGTTGGCGGAGCGGATCGTTCAGCATTTCCCGCAGATCGACTTACTCTGGTTGCTGACCGGTCGGGGCCAGATGTTCGTTGCCGAAAGCGAGGATCGGGGCGTGCAGATTCCCTTCTTCAAAGCCGACGTCGAAAAATCGATTCGCGGCATCGATTTGCTCAGCCCCGACGGCTATGTCGTATTGCCGATGGGCGACGATGCCGATTGCGCCTTGTATTATTATGGCAGGGCGATGGGGGAGAATCTGCCTGCCGGAACGCTGGTCTTCCTGAAAGAGGCCGATGTGGAGGCGATTATTCCCGGCGGATTGTATGTTGTCGTGACGCGCAAGATCGTAACGTTGCGGCATCTCCACTCCGGCGCGGACGCGCAGTCGATCCGCCTGACGGCTTCGCAGGAGGGCGGTTTCGACGAGATGGTCGTCAGAAACAGCGATATTCAGAAGATATACCGCGTAAAAGCGCATCTTATCGTCGATTGATACCGGATCGGATTTGTAAAGTTGGCTCTCGCGTTTGGGCGTTTGGGAAATTATGCTTAACTTTAGCAATCTAATTTAGTATTGACGATTTATGTTTTCCGGTATTATCGAGCAGACGGCGACCGTCGTTGCCATTCGCAGCGAACAACAGAACAAACACTTCACCCTGCGTGCGGGTTTTTGCCGCGAGCTGAAGATCGATCAGAGCATCGCCCATAACGGCGTATGCCTGACGGTAGTGGACCTTACGGAAGATACCTATACGGTGACGGCCATGAAGGAGACCTTGCTGCGCAGCAATCTGGGGGCGTTGCAGGTGGGCGATTTGGTCAATATCGAACGGTCGATGAAACCCGATGCGCTGCTCGACGGTCATATCGTGCAGGGACATGTGGATCAGACGGCCGTCTGCACAGCCGTCGAAGACGCCGAAGGCAGTTGGTATTTTTCCTTCCATTATGAGCCGCAGGGCGATAACTGTACGGTAGAGAAGGGCTCGATCGCCGTCAATGGAGTGAGCCTGACGGTCTGCGACTCGCGTGCGGACGGTTTCCGTGTGGCTATCATTCCCTATACCTACGAACATACCAATTTTTGCCGTATCGGAGTCGGCTCGGTCGTAAACCTCGAATTCGACATCGTGGGAAAGTATATCGCCCGTCTGATGCAGAATTATATGAAGCGTTGATGCATCTGTGCAGCGGGCGGGCGCGGAATACTTTATACCTTAAATATTATTTGCGATGAACATCAAAACGAAAGAGGCCTCTTCGCTGTTGGTTGCAGTGCTGGCGGCGGCGATTGTCGCCCTTGCGACGGCGTTGGCCCATATGGTATGGTGGGTGGTTTTGTGCATAGCGCTCGGGACGTTCCTGATCGTGTCGCTGTTCACCCTCTTTGTAATCCGTAAATACGTGGCTTACAAGCTGAAACCGATCTATTCGATTGTCTTTTCCCGCAACGTACACACCCATGAGATTCTCGACGAATTGAAGGATAAGCATGTGGAGAGCATCTCCGAAGAGTTGTCGGCATGGGCCGAAACCAGCGATATGGAGATCGCCCGCCTGAAGGAGACCGAGAAGTTCCGCAAGGAGTACCTCGGCAATGTGGCGCATGAACTGAAAACCCCGATTTTCAATATTCAGGGATATATCTCCACGCTGCTCGACGGTGGACTGGAGGACGAACTCATCAACCGCAAGTATCTCGAACGTACCGAGAAGAGCATCGACCGGCTGATCAATATCGTCAACGATCTCGATACCATTTCCAAACTCGAGAGCGACATGACGCGGCTGAAAATGGAGCCGTTCGATATTGTGGCGCTTACGAAGGAGATCGCCGATCAGTTGGAGATGAAGGCCGGCGAGCGGCATATCAAATTGCTGGTCAAGGGAGCCGACGACCTGCCGTCGCCTTTCTGGGTTTTGGCCGACAAGCACTATGTGGGACAAGTGATGGTCAATCTGTTGACCAACTCGATCTGCTACGGTCGCGAGGGCGGTCAGACGCGCGTGCGTTTCCGCGACATGCTCGACAAAATCCTGATCGAAGTCGAGGATTCGGGCGTAGGCATTGCCAAGGAGGAGATCCCGCGCGTCTTCGAACGTTTCTATCGTACCGACAAGGGGCGGTCGCGCGAACACGGCGGTACGGGGCTCGGACTGGCGATCGTCAAGCATATCGTCGAAGCGCACGGCGAACACATCACTTTGCGCAGCGAAATGGGCGTGGGCAGCACCTTCTCCTTCACGCTCAAGAAAGTGGACCCGAACGAAATCAAGTAAACCGATCTCGATAAAATGGTATTCAATCCTTTGTACATCGTATGGAATTTCAACCCGGTGCTCTTTTCCATCGGCGGGCTGGATATCCGTTATTATGGACTGATGTGGGCGCTGGCGATTCTCGTCGGCGCCAAATTCTTCGATAATTTCTGCAAGCGCGAGGGGTTGCCTTCGTCGGTTTCGGAGTCGATCTTTATCTACGGTACGCTGGCGACGATTATCGGTTCGCGTCTGGGCCACTGTCTCTTTTACGAGCCACAGCACTATTTGGCGCATCCGTTGGCGATCATTACGGAGATCCGTAACGGCGGCATGGCGAGTCACGGTGCGGCTGTGGGACTTTTGATCGGCCTGTGGCTCTTTTCGCGCCGCAACAAACTGCCTTATGTCTGGTCGCTCGACCGCATCATGATTCCGGTGGCCATCGGCGGTGCGGCGGTGCGTTTCGGCAATCTTTTCAATTCGGAGATCGTGGGTTGCGCGACCGACATGCCGTGGGGTTTCAAATTCGTGCGGCTCTACCGTGACCTGCCGCTCGACGCGGTACCCGTGCAGCATCCTACGCAGCTTTACGAAGCGTTGTGTTACGTGGTGACGTTCGGCGTGCTGTGGTGGCTTTACTACCGTCGCGATCTGGGAGTGCGCCGGCCGGGATTGTTGTTTGGCGTAGGACTGATCGGGATTTTCCTGACGCGTTTTTTCATCGAATTCATCAAGGAGGATCAGGAGGCCTTCGAGCAGGGAATGCTGCTCAATATGGGGCAGTTGCTGAGTATTCCCTTCATCCTTTTCGGTATTTATATGATCTGGCGGGCGCTGTCGCATCCCGCCGTGGAGGTAAAACATGGTCGCAGAGGTAAATAAAATCATCGCAGGCGAACTGCTGAGCCATAGGCCTGTCGTAATTCCCGGGGTGGGTACGCTCTACGTGGCGCATCGCAACGCCCGCCGTCTGTCGCGGCAGAAATTCGCGGCGCCCCGCAACGAGATCGACTTTCGTCCGTCGGAGGAAGACGTGTCGCTTGTCGAGTTGATTCGTCGCGTCGCCGAATGCGACGAAGCGCAGGCGCAGGCTATTTTCGACCGCTGGCTGGCGAAGACGCGCGAAGGCGAGGTGCTGACCCTCGAAGGAATCGGCATATTGCGCCATCGCGCCTTTACGCCCGATCCTGCATTCGCCGCACGGTTGAATCCCGCGGGCGAAGAGGTCGTGACGTTGCAGCCCCGCATGAATCGCGTCGTGGTGGGCATCGCCGTGGCGGCGATCGCGGTGGCGATCGGAGTGTTCGGGTATATCGAATTCGGTCCCAAATCCATCTCCCGCCTCGTCGCGCGTTCAGAGCGGATAGCGAGAAAGACGCAGGGGCATACTGCGGCCGAGGTCGAAAGGAAAAAAACGGTAGCGTTTTCCGAATCGGCGGTGGATGCAACCTCTGCCGCGGCCGTTACAGTCGGTGCTTCGCATTCCGCCGAGAAACCCTCGGCCGGAGAATCGGAGCCCGCCGAGCCGGTACCGTCAGCGGGAACGCACCGTGAGCAGGCCTCCGATGTGCCTGTCGAGATCGCATCGACATCGTCTTCCGCACGACCGGCCGCTGCTTCCCAGCCGGCGTCCGACCGCATGCAGGCGGGGTGGTGCTATGTGGTTTTCGGAGTCTTTTCCACAGAGGAGAATGCTGTGCGGTGCCGTGAACAGTTGCTGCGTGAGATGCCGTCGCTCGCGGTATCCATTTATCCTTTCGGAGCGAAGTTCATGGTTTCGCCCTATGCCGCGCAGGGCCGCGATGCCTGCGAGAACTTTATGCGGGAACACCGCTCGGTATGGCCCGACCTGTGGATTTACGTGAAAAAATGAGTTCGTTCGCTTCGCTGATGACCCGTGCGGTCGATGTGTTCTATTGGCGTCGGCTGGAAGGGGTGGTTTCCCGACAATTGTTCCGTTATGCTTTTTGCGGCGGATTGAACCTGCTGCTGGATGCGGTGTGGTATTTCGTGATTTACCATTTCCTGATCGGCGAAGATCGGTTTATCGATCTGGGATTCGTTTATATGTCGGCGCCGATCGCGTCGTTGTTTCTCGTCTTTCCGATCACTTTCTTTACGGGATTCTGGCTCAACCGCAACGTCGCGTTCCGCTCGTCGCCGCTGCGTACGCGCACGCAATTGCTGCGCTATGCCTTTTCGGTGGCGGGCGCGATCCTGCTCAATTATCTCTGCATGAAATTCTTCGTGGAAATTGTCGGCATCTGGCCGACGCCCGCCAAACTCGCGACCTCCTTGCTTTCCGCCATTTATAGCTTTCTCGCAGCCCGCTATTTTACGTTTCGAGGAGCCATCGATTGAGCGTTCTTTGATCGACGGCCGACGGGAACCGCGCCGACCGGATGAAAAAGACCGTCTGTCAACGGCCTTTGCGGTTCTCTTCGCGCAGTTTCTGCAATTCGTACATGCGGTCGCGGTATTTCGCTGCGGCGAGGAAGTCGAGCGATTTGGCGGCGCGTTCCATCTCTTCTTTCGCCTTCTCTATCAGCGTATCGAGGTTTTCGCTCGCCACATAGGTGCGCTGTACGTCGGCGGCCTGCATGTAATGATCTTCGGCCGGCAGATAGAACGCCCGTTTCGCCTCCTGAATCTTCTCGCCCTGTCCGGCCAATAGCGTGCTCTGCCCCGAACCGCTGCGCTGCGCCTGCCGCGGCAGCATCTCGTGTTCGAGGTTGTAGCGCACCTGTTTTTCACGCCGGCGGTTGCTCTCGACGATGGCGTAACGCATCGAGTCGGTGCACCGGTCGGCGTAGAGGATGACGTTGCCGTTGGCATGCCGTGCGGCGCGTCCCGCGATCTGGGTGATCGAACGCACGTTGCGCAGAAAACCCTCCTTGTCGGCGTCGAGGATGGCGACGAGTCCCACTTCGGGCAGGTCCAGCCCTTCGCGCAGCAGGTTGACGCCGATCAGTACGTCGAACAGTCCGGCGCGCAGGTCTTCGAGAATCTGGATGCGCTCCAGCGTGTCGATGTCCGAGTGGATATAGCGGTTGCGCACGCCGATGCGGTCGAAATATTTCGACAGTTCCTCGGCCATGCGCTTGGTGATGGTCGTGATAAGGACTTTGTCCTCGACCCGCACCCGCTTGTCGATCTCTTCCAGCAAGTCGTCGATCTGATTCTCCGTGACGCGCACTTCGAGTGGCGGATCGACCAGCCCTGTGGGGCGGATCAACTGTTCGACCACTACGCCTTCGCTTTTCATCAGTTCGTACTCGGCAGGCGTGGCGCTGATGTAGATCGTCGTGCCCATCATCTGTTCGAACTCCTCGAAGCGCAGCGGGCGGTTGTCCTTTGCGGCGGGCAGGCGGAATCCGTACTCCACCAGATTCTCCTTGCGGGCGCGGTCGCCGCCGAACATGCCGTGTACCTGCGGCAGCGTGACATGGCTTTCGTCGATGAGCAGTAGGTAATCTTTCGGAAAAAAATCGAGCAGACAGAAGGGACGCGTACCGGCAGCCCTCCCGTCGAAGTAACGCGAGTAGTTTTCGATGCCGGAACAGTAGCCCAACTCCTTGATCATCTCCAGATCATACTCCACGCGCTGTTTGATGCGCTGCGCTTCCATCGGCCGCCCTTCGCGTTCGAAGAACTCGATTTGCTTGCCCAGATCGAGGTAGATCTGCTGCACGGCGGCGTTGATGCGCTCCTTCGTGGTGACGAACAGGCGGGCGGGGTAGATCGTCAGCGTGTCGATCGTCTGGATGCGGGCGCCCGTTACCGGATCGATAAGCCAGATCGCCTCGATCTCGTTGTCGTAGAACATCACGCGGTAACACTGACTGCCGAACTCGCCGAAGGCGGCCATGATGTCCACCGTATCGCCGTTGACGCGGAATGTTGCGGGCTGCATGTCGCGTTCGGTACGGGTGTAGAGCGCTTCGACCAGTTTGTAGAGGAACTGTTTGTAGCTGACGATGTCGCCCACCTTGAACGAGACGGCCGTCGCATGGAAATCTTCGGGGTTGCCGCTGCCGTAGAGGCACGAAACGGACGAGACGACGATCACGTCCTTGCGTCCCGAAAGAAGCGTCGCGCAGGTTTGCAGACGCAGTTTCTCGATCTCGTCGTTGATCGAGAGGTCTTTTTCGATAAAGGTGTCCGAAGCCGGAAGATAGGCCTCGGGCTGGTAATAGTCGTAGTAGGAGACGAAGTACTCGACGGCGTTTTCCGGGAAGAAGTTTTTGAACTCTCCGTAGAGCTGCGCCGCAAGCGTTTTGTTGTGGCTCAGCACCAGCGTCGGTTTGTTGATTTCGGCGATAACGTTCGCCACGGTAAAGGTCTTGCCCGATCCGGTAACGCCCAGCAGCGTGTTGTGCTTCGACCCGTGGTGAATAGAGTCGACGAGCTGCGCGATGGCCTCGGGCTGATCGCCCGTGGGTTTATACTCCGAGACAAGTTTGAAATCCATGTATGCAAAGGTATAACAAATTCAGGATTCGGAATTCGAAACGGCGGATAATTTTGAATCCGAATCCGCCTTTTCAACGCGAAACGGGCCGGCGATATTGCCCGCCGGTTGGCGGATGTCCGCCAACCGGCAGCGTGAGAACGAATTGGCTGCGAGACGTAAATTTAATTCAGCAAACACTATTCCGCCTGCCGAATTATTCGTAACTTTGTAAACGAATTTTCGGAAGGATTATGATCGACCGCGCCACCGTGGACCGCATCTATGCGGCAGCCAACATCGTCGAGATCATCGGCGACTATGTCACGCTCAAACGCAAGGGCGTGAACTATCAGGCGTGCTGTCCCTTCCACAACGAAAAAACTCCTTCGTTCGTCGTTTCGCCCGCCAAAGGCGTTTTCAAGTGTTTCGGCTGCGGCAAGGCGGGCAACGCCGTCACCTTCGTGATGGAGCACGAAGGAATTTCCTATCCCGAGGCGCTCAAAGTCGTCGCCAAACGCTACGGCATCGAAGTGCAGGAAAAGGAGCTGACCGAGGAGGAGATTCGCCGCAACGACAACCGTGAGAGCATGTTTGCGCTCAACGGATGGGCCTACGACTACTTTGCCGACTACCTGCGCCGTTCGCAGGAGGGAATGAGCATCGGCATGAGCTATTTCCGGCAGAAGCGCGGGTTTACGGAGGCGACGATCGAGAAGTTCGGACTGGGTTATTGCTCGGCCAAGGGCGACGCGATGACGCAGGCCGCCCTTGCCGCCGGTTACAAGGAGGAGTTCCTGCTTTCGACGGGCCTTACGCTGCGCAGCGAGCGCGACGGGCATCTGTTCGACCGCTTCCACGACCGCGTGATGTTCCCCGTACACAATATTTCGGGGCGTATCGTCGCTTTCGGCGGCCGTATTCTGGGTACGAACAAGAATGTCGGCAAATATCAGAACTCGCCCGAAAGCGAAATATACAGCAAGAAGCGCGAACTCTACGGTCTCTATTTCGCCAAGAAAGCGATCCAGCAACAGGACTACGCGATCATGGTCGAAGGGTATACCGATGTGATTTCGATGCATCAGGCCGGCGTGGAGAATGTCGTGTCGTCGTCGGGGACGTCGCTCACGACAGAGCAGATACGTCTGCTCAACCGCTTCACAAAGAACATCACCGTCATTTACGACGGCGACTCGGCGGGTATCCACGCTTCGATCCGAGGCATCGACATGATCTTGGCCGAGGGGATGAATGTGCGCGTCGTCTTGCTGCCCGAACCCGAAGATCCCGACTCTTTCGCCCGTTCCCACAGTGCCGTCGAGGTGCAAGAATACATCAAAGCCAACGAGATCGATTTCATCACCTTCAAGGCGCAATTGCTGATGAAGGATGCTCAGAACGATCCGATCAAACGGGCGTCGCTTATCGGCGATATGGTGCAGTCGATCACTCAGATTCCCGATCCGATCCAACGCTCGGTCTATGTCAAGGAGTGCGCGCGGCTGATGGACATCGACGAGCGCGTGCTCATCGAGGAGGTGGCCCGCAAGCGCGTCGTGCAGACGGGCGGCGGCCGCGAAGCTTCGGATTTCATCCGCCGCCAGCAGTTGCAGCAGCGTCGCGAAGAGCAGGCTGCCGTGGCGGAGCCGCAGGTCGACTATACGAAAGGTATCGTGGCCGGCAGCGCCACGTTGGAATTGGAGAAGGAGCTGCTGAAATACCTGCTCAAATACGGTCATTGCAATTTCGGCTTCAAGGAGGGGCGCAACGTCATTCAGATGAATGTCGCCGACGTGATTCTGTCGAATCTCGATGCGCAGGGCCTGCATTTCGAGAGCGAGGTCTACCGGAAAATGCTGGATACCTACCGGCAGCAGCGCGCCGAATTGGGCGAAGGGGCGGAGGTTCCGGCGCATCTGTTTATCAACCATCCTGATCCGGCGGTCTGCAATGCGGCGGTCGATATTCTCACGTCGGACGACAATTATATTCCCAGTAAGATCTGGAAACAGAAGGAGATCCATGTCGAGAGCGTGGCGGAGATCCTTGCGGCGGGCGTGCCGAAGGCCGTGATCCTCTACAAGTCGAACGCCATCAAGAAGCTGATCGACGAGCAGATGAAACGACTCGCGGCGGGACAGCTTTCCGACGAGGAGGAGTCGGAGGTCATGAATCTGATCGCCACCCTGAACCGCGAGATGGTCTCCATCTCGCACAAGGTGCAGCGAACCATTCTTTAAAAGGGGGCGATGGTATCCGCCCGATCCCAACCGTGTTCCCGTTTGCGGACGCTGATGATGCCTGCTCTTAAATACTAGTGTAGATGAAAGCATTGCTGTTGATCGGTTGCGGCAGTTTCGCCGGAGGCGTGTTGCGTTACGGCGTGTCGCGGCTGTTGCAGGGCTGCCTGTGGTTGTCCCTGCCGTTGGGAACCTTTTGCGTGAATATTCTCGGTTGCCTGTTGCTTGGCGTGTGTTACGGCGTATTGGAACGTTATCAGGTGTTGTCGGAAGAGATACGGCTGCTCTTTATCGTCGGTTTCTGCGGCAGTTTCACGACCTTCTCGACCTTTATCCATGAAAATCTTTTATTGGCCCGTCAGTCGGACTTATTCGGGTTCGCTCTCTATGTCGCGTTGAGCGTCGCGTCGGGGCTGCTGGCTGTCTACGCGGGCCACTGGCTGGTGAAATTGGGGTAGCCCGTCTGTGGATTTCGATTGGATTTCCGAAAAAAGTCACTATTTTTGCAAGATAGTAGCTTCCGTATCAGAGGGTGTTCGCAGAATATCGGCAATAGTACTCTGTTAAGGTGCTTCCCTTTTCGACAATAAAGGGTGAAATCCGGAGGGAGGGAATGTAGAAATAACTTTTTTACTTTTTTATGTTCGCAGAACATTAAAAAAGTAAGGCTGGGTCGTACACGTATCGCTACGCATACCGTGTGCAAACAGAAAATAAACAGAAAGATGTGTAAAACATATCAAAGATAAAAGAATTAGTTACCTTCACCCAGCCTTACGCCCGTATACGTGCAAACGGAGTGCCGGAATCGCCTCCGACGGGCCGGAAGTTGAAAGATAAATGTTAGCTGTTTCAAAGACAGAGAAATAGATGAGCGATTATAAAACGATAAATATCCGCAACAAGCGGGCGACGTTCGACTACGAGATTCTGGAGGAGTTCGTCGCCGGCGTCGTTCTGGTCGGTACCGAGATCAAGTCCGTGCGGCTGGGCAAGGCGTCGATGGTGGACAGTTACTGCTATTTCGACAAGGGCGAACTGTGGATCCGCAACGTCAACATCGCCGAATACCATTGGGGAACCTGCAACAACCATATTCCCAAGCGCGATCGGAAACTGCTGCTCAACCGAAAGGAGTTGAACAAGTTGGAGCGGGCCTTGCAGGATCGCGGTCTGACAGCCGTCGGTCTTCGGATGTTTCTTAACGACAGGGGGTTGGTGAAGATCGTCGTCGGGCTGGCGCGCGGACGCAAGGCATACGACAAACGCGAATACCTCAAGGAGAACGACGCCCGCCGCGAGATGGACAAGGCGATGAAAACCTATAAACGTTAAATGACAATGTACGAAATTTTCTTTTTCGATATCGACGGTACGCTGCGCAGTTTCGAGACGCACGAGGTACCAGTATCGGCGCGTGAGGCGCTTGCCCGATTGCGGGAACGCGGCGCGAAGGTGATTATCGCCACAGGCCGTGACCGTCGGAGTCTCCCGCCGCTCGACGGAATGACCTTCGACGGATATATTTTGGTCAACGGCGGCCACTGCCTGACCGCCGACGGCGAGGTGTTGGCCGAACATCCCGTTACGATGGAGATTCTCGAACGGATGTTGCGGGTAGGAGAGCGGGAGGGTTTTCCCGTCTCGATGCTTACCGACGAAGGGATGGTCGCCAGCGGAGTGAACGACGGCATGCGCGAGTTTTTGGCGGCGTTGGGAATGCCGGTCGATCCTGCGGTGGCCGATCTGCGCGAGGTGGCGCGGCGTACGCCCTGCCGCCAGTTGTGCGTCTTCATGTCGCCCGAGCAGGAGGCGCGTATCATGCATGAATTTCCCGAGTGCGTGTCGAGTCGCTGGAGCCCGCTTATGGCCGATATCGACATGCGCGGTGTGACGAAGGCGAGCGGGATGGACGTCTTTCTGGAGCACTACGGCATCGACCGGAGCCGTTCGATGGCTTTCGGCGACGGCGGCAACGATGTGGAGATGATCCGCCATGCGGCCGTCGGCGTAGCGTTGGGTAATGCCGTCGACGTAGCCAAGCAGGCGGCGGATTATGTTACCGCAACGGTCGACGACGACGGCGTACTGCGGGCGCTGCAACATTACGGAGTATTATAAAAGCAGATATGGCACTGATATTATGTATCGAGACGGGCACGGACGTCTGTTCGGTCGGAATCGCCGAGAACGGCGAGCTGATCGCATTGCGCGAGAGCGACGAAGGCCGCGACCACGCCCGTAAAGTCGGCGTTTTCGTCGATGAAATTCTCAAGGAGAACCGGCTCGATCCCGAGGATCTGGACGCCGTCGCCGTCGGGAAAGGCCCCGGCTCCTACACGGGGCTGCGTATCGGCGTGTCGTTCGCCAAAGGACTCTGTTACGGTTTGCAGAAACCGCTGATTGCCATCGGTTCGCTCGATGCGCTCTGCGAGGTGGCGCGCGAGGATAACGAAGCGGGGATTCTCTCGGTCGAAGGGTGGGAGCAGGCCGTGCTGTGCCCGATGGTGGATGCGCGACGCATGGAGGTCTACACGCAGCTTTTCGACGCGGCAGGACAATCGCTTACGGAGGTGTCGGCCGAAGTGATCGATGCGGAGAGTTTTGCCGGGTGGCGTGAAAAGAAGACCTTTGTGATCTTCGGCAACGGAGCCGCGAAATGCACCGGAATGATGCCGGACGCCGTGCTGGCGCATGTAACGCCTTCGGCGCGCGGACTGGCGCGACCGGCGCAGGCGGCTTACGATCGGGGCGAGTTCGTCGATCCGGCCTATTTCGAACCCTTCTATCTGAAGGATTTCGTCGTGACGACCTCGCGCAAGAAGCTTTTTTAGTGCGATCGGTAAACGAAGACGTCCGGCCTGCATTTGCAGGCCGGACGTCTTCGTTTAAGAACCGTTATTTCTTCGTCTCGGCGTACCACGCTGTCTGCTGCCAGTCGTCCTGATAGACCGTTGCCGGCGCATAGGTCGTTACGCCCGAATAGTACCGGATGTCGTTCATGCGGTTGTTGTAAACCGAAAAGAACTGCGCCGTGTGGAACCGTCCCGCAAGCGGGAAGCAGCGCTCCATCTGGCGCTTGAAGGCTTCGCCGAAGGCGTCGTCGGCTGTCAGTTGCAATGCATACTCCTCCAGATCGTAGAACTGATGCTCTTTCAGACCGTCATAGCTTTGCAACGTCGTCGGATCGACCGTTTTCGTCGTTCCGGCGTTTATCTCGCGCATCGAAGCGGCCAGCGCATCGAGTTCGTTGCAGACCGCAAGCGCCACGCATCCCGAATTATAGGAGGCCGTTTCGTTATAGTGTTTGTAAAAATTCCGGCAGGCCGATACGAGGTCGTATTGTGCGCCGTCTTCGGCAAAGAGCGCGGGAATCACCGTCTCGTAAGGGAATCCGTACGCCATTACCTCGCAGGGCGAGGCGACGATGTAGTCGGCCGAGTGACGCAGATCGTAGAGCGCCTCGACGGAGGACATGAAACAGGCGTCGAAAAGCAGATAGTCGAATTGTACGTTGACTTCGTCCAACGCTGCGACCAGTTCCGAAACATTCATATAACGTCCTCTGTCGTAGCCGAACCAGCGGGTTTCGGGCGCGCCGGATACCTTGCGCCACAGGTCGTCGCTGCGGCGGGCGCTGCGCAGCCACGACGAACTTTCGATCGAGGCGGGCAGCCATCCCTTGGCATGCGAAGCCAGATGCAATCCGTAGCGTTCGGCCGGAGCGAGCGCCGCCATCTCCGCGAGAATGCGGCTCATGATTTCGGGATCGGTGGTCTGGCCGGGCAACGGCGCGTAGCGGACCAGCGTGTCTCGTTTGCAGGCGTTTGTCTCTTCGTCGTAGCGGTATTCGACGATGCAGCCGTTGCCGCTGGTCGGCTGCGTAAAGGCCACGATGCGGCCCAGCGGCAGAATATTCTTCGAAAGCGCTTTGGCCACGTCCGCGAGATTGTTTCGGTAATAGGAATAGAGGTCGGTGCCGCAGAAGTACATCAGCAGGGTTTGCCGATTGATTTGCGGGCGTTGTTTCACCTCTATGGTCTGATTGGCGGAGCCGTCGTCGAGCAGAACGGTAAGCCGTCCGAGCGTCGTCAGTGTCCGACCCGGATTCGACGCTTCGGTTTCCAGTGTGATTTCGCTGATTCCGGCTCTGCCCGTCGAGGCCGAAAGCGTACAGTCGTCTCCCGTGAATACGGCGCTCCAACGGCGGTCGGCCTCGATCGAGAGCGTCGCCCGTACCGGCGTATCCGATTCGGGATTGTCGAAAACGATCCGTTCCTTGTTCAGCGAAAGCCTGATGACGGGCTCGCTCTCCGATTTTTTACAGCCGGAGAGGCTCAGCATGCAGAGCAACAGCAGCGCGGAGGCGGTTATTTTGCGTCGCTTTTCCACGGTTTGAGATTGTTGAACTGCCACGAACGTTCGCGTTTATACCCCTGTTCGGGCTTTTTCCAGTAGATGCGGCCGTAGTCGAAATAGTAGCCTTTGACGCCGTTTTCATCCTTTTTGACGCGCGGAATGTACTCCACCGTGCGGCTGACGATCGAACTCTCGCGCACCGGAATGTTCTTGGCCGCCAGCAGATCGAGGGCGTGCGTGTACATCAGAATGTGCCACGGGGTCTTCTCCGTCAGTCCGTCGCCCGAATTTTCGATGGTCGCCAGAACGAGGCTCATCTTGTCGCGGTAGGCGGCAGCCTGCGCGGTGTCACCCAGTCCGGCATAGGCGAACGAGAGGAAATTAAGCACCTGCGGGCTGAACGGATCGGCCTCCAACGCCTCCTTGCCGGCGGTGATGACGGCCTGCAAATCGGCTGCGGCGGGTGCGTCGACGTTCAGGCGAGCGAGCGCTTCATAGAACCGGTCGAGCGCAGGATTCGTCTCCAGCGGACGATACTGCGGCTGATAGGCATAGCCGTAATAGAGGTAATGGTAGTCGTCGGCCGTAAGGGTCGAATCGGCCTGCTCGTACCGCAGCCGGAGATTCGGGTAATACTGCTCCGACGCGGGGTCTTCGATACGGGCTTTTATATCGCTCTCCACGGGAATCTTCGCCGTCGACAGCAGCGGCAGGAACAGCGACAGGATGAGAAGTCGTTTCATATGCGTCACTTTCTTCAGCAAACGCTTTTTCAGCGTAAATCGTATTTGCGGATCAATTCCCGAAAGCGCGCTTCGAGCGCCGGAGTGCCTGCGACCAGCGGCAGCCGCAGTCGGTTGCCGATCAGGCCCATGATGCTCAGAGCACATTTCACGCCGGTGGGATTCCCTTCGGCGAAGAGCGCGTCGACCACCTCCTGCATCGACTCGAACGCCCGGTCGGCGGCATCGAAATTTCCAGCCTTGGCCAGATCGATACACGCCATGAATCGTTGCGGGAAGGCGTTGACTGCTACCGAGATCACGCCGTCGCCGCCGCGTCGCATCACGTCGACGGCGATTCCGTCGTCACCCGAAAGAACGAGGAATCCTTCGCGCCGGCGATCGATGATTTCCTGAATCTGCGCGATATTGCCCGACGCCTCCTTGATGCCGATGACGTTCTCGAAGTCGCCGGCGATACGCAGCGTTGTCTCGGCGGTCATATTGACGCCCGTGCGGCCGGCGATGTTGTAGAGAATGATCGGCAGCGGCGAGTGTTCCGAAACGACTTTGAAATGTTGGTACAATCCCTCCTGCGATGGTTTGTTGTAGTACGGCGTCACGCTCAGGATGGCGTCGGCGTTGCGTAGGTCGAACTCCCGCAGCTGGTCGAGCACTTCAGAGGTCGAGTTGCCGCCCACGCCGATCACGAGCGGCACGCGGTGGCGAATTTGGTTGGCGATGAACATCGCGACGACGGCGCGCTCCTGAATATAGAGCGTCGGCGTTTCGGCCGTCGTGCCGAGTGCGACGATATAGTCGGCTCCGCCCTCGATGACATAGTCGACCATGCGCCCGAGCGCTTCGTAATCGACGCGCCCGTCGGCGGTGAAGGGGGTAATCATGGCGGCTCCTGCGCCGCGGAAAAGGTTTTGCTTCATATCGCGGGTTTTCTGTTTCTCGGTTAAAATAGGGAACCTTGCGTCGACGCTTCGGTTTCGGCCGCTGTCGCAGGCTCCGCAGCCGACGATCCGTCGTTGGCGATCAATGCGAGGAACTCCTCTTCCGAAAGGATCGGAATTCCGAGCTTCTCGGCCTTCTTCAATTTGGCAGGCCCCATATTGTCGCCGGCTACGATGTAGTCGACATTGGCCGAAACGGCCGCCAGATTGCGTCCGCCGTGCAGTTCGATCAGCTCCTTCAATTCATCGCGGCTGTGTGTCACGAACTTGCCCGAGATGACGAAACTCTTCCCTGCAAGTGCCTCGGAGCGGAGCTGTGTCGCTTCGGCTTCGAATTTCAGTCCGGCCCGGCGCAGCCGTTCGATAAGGGCGCGGTTGCCCTCGTCGGCGAAATACTCGACAATGCCGTCGGCGACCTTCGGCCCTACCTCTTCGGCCTCGACCAGCTCCTCGCGCGCGGCCTGCATCACGGCGTCCATCGTTCCGAAATGCGAGGCGAGGTATTTGGCCGTCGTCTCGCCCACGAACCGGATGCCCAGCGCAAAAAGCACACGCTGGAAAGGGGTCTCTTTCGAGCGGCGGATACTTTCGATGATATTCTCAGCCGACTTTTCACCCAATCGAGGCAGGCCGGCGAGTTGTTCGGCTTGCAGATCGTAGAGATCGGCGGCGTTACGGACCAATCCGTTGCGGTAGAGCAGTTCGACGGTCTCCTCGCCCAATCCGTCGATGTCCATCGCCTTGCGGCGGATGAAATGGATGATGCGCCCCAGAATCTGCGGTTCGCAGTGGTTCTGGTTGGGGCAGTAGTGTTTCGCCTCGCCTTCGTAACGTACCAGCGGCGTGCCGCAAACCGGACAGACGGTGATGTATTCGAAGGGACGGCTGTCGGCTTTGCGCTGCGTGAGATCAACGCCGATAATCTTGGGGATGATTTCGCCGCCTTTTTCGACGTAGACCTTGTCGCCCAGCCGGATGTCGAGCAGCGCGATCTGCTCGGCGTTATGCAACGTGGCGCGCTTGACGGTCGTACCGGCCAGTTGAACGGGGTCGAGATTTGCGACGGGGGTGACGGCGCCCGTACGTCCGACCTGAAAATCGACGCTCAGCAACTCGGTGAGCGCCTGCTCGGCCTTGAACTTGTAGGCAACGGCCCAGCGCGGGGCTTTGGCCGTCGATCCCAATACGCGTCGGTCGGCATAGCGGTTGAGCTTCACTACGACGCCGTCCGTCGGAAAGGGCAGTTGCCTGCGCGCTTCGTCCCAATAGGCGATATAATCGTCGATCTGGGCGACGTTGCGGCAGATGCGCATTTTATCCGAAATCTTGAATCCCCATTCGCGCGCCTTTTGCAGATTCTCCCAATGCGACTGAAAGGGCAGGCTGTCTCCCGCCAGCTGATAGAGCGTGCAGTCCAGTCCGCGCCGCGCCACGACGGCCGACGACTGTTGTTTGAGCGTGCCTGCGGCGGCGTTGCGCGGATTGGCGAAGAGCGATTCGCCGGCCGCTTCGCGCTCGGTGTTGAGCCGGTCGAACGAGGCGTAGGGCATCAGGATCTCGCCCCGAATTTCGAAGAAATCGGGATAGTCGCCGCCCGACAGTTCCAACGGAACGCTGCGGATGGTGCGGACGTTGGCCGTCACGTCGTCGCCCTGCGTACCGTCGCCGCGCGTCACGGCCTGCAACAGGCGGCCGTGGTCGTAGGTGAGCGAGATGGCCGTGCCGTCGAATTTCAGTTCGCAGACGAATTCCGTTTCGCCTACCTCTTTTTCGACCCGTTCGATGAATTCGTGCAGTTCGTCGAGCGAATAGGTGTTGCCCAGCGACAGCATCGGAAAGCGGTGCCGCACGCTGCGAAACTCCGTTGTGATATCGCTTCCCACGCGCACGGTAGGGGAGTTGGGGTCGGCGTATTCGGGATGCGCCGCTTCCAGTTCCTGCAATTCGCGCAACATGGCGTCGAATTCGAAATCGGAGATTTCGGGTGCGTTTTCGACGTAGTATTTGCGGTTATGGTAATTGAGTTGCTGCCGCAACTCGCGTATGCGTTCGAGTATACCCATTATATATTGTTGTTCGCGCTAAATTACACATTTTGTTTGGAACATCCATAAAAATCAAAAAAAATGCAAAAAAAATAGGAAGATGAAGGGCGGTACACAAATTTTGTTTATACTTGCACAAAATTTTACGAGTTTTATGGTAAAGGCCATGGCGAATAAGAAACATTTGGTAGCGAGTTTCCACAATCTCTCTCCTGAATTACAGGAGAAAATCAAGCAGAAATATCCGCTTGGTTTTACCGATGCGATGATTCGTGTCGATAAACCCAACGGCGATTTCTTTTATGCCGTTCCCTACGATACCGACGAGATCAGTTATCTCATCAAGATCGACGTGAAAATCGACGATCTGTCCGAAGAGGAGGAGGAGAAGGAGTATTACGACGACGAGATCAAGGGCGCCGACGACATTCAGGAGGAGAGCTCCCAGTCGGAAGAGGCGACGGACGACGACGTGGAAATCTGACGGCTTTTCGGCCGGACGCTGCCCAACTATCCCGACGACGGGTGGTTGGGTTTTTCATTGTCCGTTCGGGCTTCTCCGCTCGGTGTTCGGTCGCTGGATGGTCTCGGTGCAACGTTTGGTGCGGATTATTGTTAACCCTTGACGTTTTTTTGTTATATTTGTTTCGTTAAAACAGAACGCCGATGAAATACGACGTATTTATCAGTTATTCGCGGAAGGATACCGCCGTGGCCGATCGTATCTGCGCCGTGCTCGACCGTGCCGGAATCAGTTATTTCATCGACCGGCAGGGCATTTGCGGCGGTATGGAGTTTCCCGATATATTGGCCGAGGCGATTACCGAATGCGACAAGATTCTGTTCTTGGCGAGCGCAAACTCTTATGCATCGAAATTCACCAACAACGAGATCGTATTCGCATACAACGAGAAACCGCGCAACAGTATCATTCCCTACCGGATCGACGACGCTCCGATGCCTGCCGCGCTGCGGTTCATGTTCGCCGGAGTCAATTGGCGCACGATCGAAGAGCATCCTGTCGACACGGTGCTGGTCGACGATCTGTTGGGATTGCTCGGCCGGTCGCGCAAAATCGATCCGGCGGCTCCGGTATCGAATCCGACTTCCGCTCCGGCAAAAACATATCGCGTGGGCGACTATTACGGGGAGAACGGAAAAGAGGGCGTCGTCTTCGCCGTTGACGCTGCGGGTCGCCACGGCAAAATCGTAAGTATGAAACAGAAGGAGTTGCCTTGGTGCATATTCAAAGAAATAGGTCGGATTACCGGCGCGACGGATAAAGCCGACGGGGCACGCAATCAGCGGACGATCGAGCGGATCGACGGTTGGCGGGAGAAATACCCTGCTTTCGCGTGGTGCGCCGAGCTGGGTGAAGGGTGGTATCTGCCGGCGATCGGGGAGCTGGAGGCATTGCTGCTGGACGAAGCGGTGCACGATGCCGTCAATCGGACGTTGGTGCGGCATGATGGCGATAAATTGTTCGATAAAGGTGACGGCAAGGCGTATATGTCATCCACGGAATCGGAAGAGAATAAAATACACCAGTGGAGCGTGCGTATGATTGTCTGTGACGTGCGGGCCATGATAAAGGCCGGTCACGGCTTTTTTCGCGCCGTATCCGTTTTTTAGAAATTCGAGTTCGGTTCGTTCGGGTTTTGCCGGATGCTGCGAAGCATCCGGTTTTTTGTCGGGCGGTTGGGATCTCACGTGATCCGCGCCTCGGAGAAGGGCGTCGTTTTGCTTTTGCCGCTTGTCGGCTGAGGTTGCCGAAGGGGCGGATTCTTCACAATTTGTTGAAAAGTCCCGCGGCGGAATTGGGTATTTCGGAGAATAATTCGTACCTTTGAATGCAAAAAATGTCTTTTGCATAAAAATTAGATAACAGAAAAGATGAAAAAAGTCGATGTTGTTCTCGGGTTGCAGTGGGGCGACGAAGGAAAGGGAAAGGTCGTAGATGTATTGACACCCGATTATCAGGTCGTGGCCCGCTTTCAGGGAGGACCCAACGCCGGGCATACATTGGAATTCAACGGGGAGAAATACGTGTTGCGTTCGATCCCTTCGGGTATTTTTCAGGGCGGCAAGGTCAATGTGATCGGCAACGGCGTCGTACTGGATCCGATCCTCTTCAAGGAGGAGGCCGAGGCGCTGGCCCGCAGCGGCCACGATCTGACGGAGCGGCTCTATATCTCGAAAAAGGCGCACCTGATTCTGCCCACGCACCGTATTCTGGACGCTGCGCTCGAAGCGGCCAAAGGCACTTCGAAGATCGGCACGACAGGCAAGGGCATCGGCCCGACCTATACGGACAAGATCAGCCGCAACGGCGTGCGTGTGGGCGATATCTTCCTCGACTTCAAGAATATCTACGAAGTGGCCAAGGCGCGCCACGAGAACATTCTCGAATCGCTGGGTTACAACTATAACATCGACGAGTTGGAGCGGCAGTGGTTCGAGGGAATCGAATACCTCAAGAAGTTCCGCATCATCGACAGCGAGCACGAAATCAACCGTTTTTTAGCGGAGGACAAAGCTATTTTGGCCGAGGGCGCGCAGGGTACGCTGCTCGATGTCGATTTCGGTTCGTATCCCTTCGTAACCTCCTCGAATACGATCTGTGCGGGCGCCTGCACCGGACTGGGCATCGGCCCCAACCGTATCGGCGAGGTTTACGGCATTTTCAAGGCCTATTGTACGCGCGTGGGCAGCGGTCCGTTCCCTACGGAGTTGTTCGACGCCACGGGCGACGAGCTGTGCCGGCTCGGCCATGAGTTCGGCGCGGTGACGGGGCGTAAGCGTCGTTGCGGCTGGCTCGATATGGTGGCGCTCAAATACGCCATTATGATCGACGGAGTGACGAAACTCATTATGATGAAGGCCGATGTGATGAACGGGTTCGATGCGATCAAAGTCGCCGAAGCCTACGAGGTCGACGGTCGGCGCGTGACGGAGTTCCCTTATGATATTCAGGACGACGTAAAGCCTGTTTACCGCGAGTTCAAGGGGTGGAAAACCGATTTGCAGAAGGTGCGCCGTTACGAGGATTTCCCTGCCGAGTTCAAGGCGTATGTAGAGTATATCGAACGTGAGACGGGCGTGCCCGTGGCGATTATTTCGGTCGGCCCCGATCGGGAGGAGACGATTATCCGGTAACCGAATTTCATTTCGCTTTTTATGAAAAATATCTCTGTGCTGTGCGTGGCGTGCGCCACTGCGATGATGGTGGCGAGCGGTTGCGCTTCGATGTCGGGAACGCTGAAAGGCGGTCTGATCGGCGGCGGTGGCGGTACGGCGGTCGGCGCCGGTATCGGCGCGTTGGCCGGCGGCGGCAAAGGCGCGGCGATCGGCGCCGGCGTGGGACTGGCGGTCGGAGCGACGGCCGGTGCGTTGATCGGCCGGAAGATGGAGAAGCAGAAGGCGGAGTTGGCGGCCATCGAGGGCGCCGACGTCGAGACGGTGACCGACACCAACGGACTGGATGCCATCAAGGTTACGTTCGACACGGGCATTCTCTTCCCGACCAACGGAACGACGCTCAGCGCTGCGTCGAAGGCGGCGCTCGACAAGTTCGCCGTCAGTCTGTTGCAGAATCCCGATACGGATGTGACCGTCTTCGGCCATACCGACAGTACAGGAACGCTTGCGGTCAACGAACGTATCTCGCTCGAACGTGCGCAGGCTGTACGCAACTATTTGGAAACGAAGGGAATTCCTTCCGCACGCTTCCTGAAAGTCGAGGGCAAGGCCTATACGGAACCGGTCGCTTCGAACGATACCGCCGAAGGTCGGGCCGCCAACCGCCGCGTCGAGATCTATATCTCGGCCGGCCAAGCGATGATCCGGCAGGCGCAAGCCGGAACGCTCCAATAGCCTTTTCTCGGTAGGTTCCTCGCTGTGAACCTGCCGATTTTTATGGATATACAATACAAAACTTAAAACGATACGAATGAAAAAAGCGTTGAAAATTGTTGTATTGGCAAAGCAGGTTCCCGATACCCGAAACGTGGGTAAGGATGCGATGACGCCCGAAGGGACGGTCAATCGCGCCGCTCTGCCAGCAATCTTCAATCCCGAAGATTTGAATGCCCTCGAAATGGCGCTCGCGCTGAAGGACGAGACCGAGGGCTCGACCGTGCATATTCTGACGATGGGGCCTCCCCGTGCGGCCGATATTATCCGCGACGCGATGTTCCGCGGCGCCGACGGCGGTTATCTGCTGACCGACCGCAAGTTCGCCGGCGCCGATACGCTGGCGACCTCCTATGCATTGTCGTGCGCACTGCGCAAGATTCGCCCCGACGTGATCGTGGCAGGCCGTCAGGCTATCGACGGCGATACGGCGCAGGTAGGGCCGCAGGTGGCCGAGAAACTGGGTTGGCCGCAGGTGACCTATGCCGAGGAGCTGCTCGAAATCAAGGCGGATTCGCTGGTCGTGAAACGCCGTCTGGAACACGGTACGGAGATCGTCGAGTGCCCGTTGCCGATGGTGATGACCGTCAATGCGTCGGCCCCCGAGTGCCGCCCGCAAAACGCCAAGCGCGTGATGAAATACAAATTCGCGCAGACCAAGTCCGAAATTGCGGCCGCTCCCGACTGCTTGGCCTCGAAGATGGCGGCGGCGAAGGAGTATCTGCAAATCGTCGAACTGTCGGCGGCCGACGTCGATCCCGACGAAACGCAGCTGGGCCTTGTCGGTTCGCCGACGAAGGTCAAGAAGATCGAAAACGTCGTTTTCCAAGCCAAAGAGGCCAAGAAGCTTACGGCGGCCGATGCGGATATCGAATCACTGATGGTTGAACTCATTGCGAGCCACACGCTCGGTTAAAGATCGGAGGATTTCAGTTATGAATAATATATTTGTCTATATCGAGCTCGAAAACGGCACGGTTGCCGACGTAAGCTTGGAACTTCTGACCAAAGGCCGCGAATTGGCCGATGAACTGGGCGTCAAACTCGAGGCGGTAGTGTTGGGGAACCATGTCGCCGGTATTGAAAAGGAACTTGCGAAGTACGGGACCGATACCGTCTGGATGGCCGACGACGCGATTTTCGCGCCGTTCCGCACGCTGCCCCATACGGCGGTGATGTGCGGTCTGATCCGACAGGAGAAGCCGCAGATCGCGCTTTTCGGCGCTACGCCCATCGGCCGCGATTTCGCGCCGCGCGTGTCGTCGGCGTTGCACAGCGGCCTGACGGCCGACTGTACGCAGTTGGTTATCGGCGATCATACCGATCCCAAGACCAAGACGGATTACAAGAATCTGCTCTATCAGATTCGTCCTGCCTTCGGCGGCAATATCATTGCCACGATCGTCAATCCCGACCACCGTCCGCAGATGGCGACCGTCCGCGAGGGGGTGATGCGCAAGGAGTATGCCGCCAAAGCGGGCGCCGGCGAAGTAAAACGGATCGATTGGCGGCCGATGGTGCAGGATGCCGATCTTGCGGTGAAGATTATCGACCGTCAGATCGAAGAGCGCAAGATCAATATCAAGGGCGCGGGCGTGATCGTTGCCGGCGGTTATGGTCTGGGTTCGAAGGAGAACTTCAAACTCGTGCACGAGTTGGCCGAAGTGCTGGGCGCCGAGGTGGGCGCCAGCCGTGCGGCCGTCGACGCGGGATTCACCGAACATGCGCGTCAGGTGGGGCAGACGGGTGTCTGCGTGCGTCCGAAACTCTACATCGCCTGCGGTATCTCGGGGCAGATTCAGCACACGGCCGGCATGGACCAGTCGTCGATGATCATTTCGATCAATACCGATGCGGAGGCGCCGATCAACAAGATCGCCGATTTCGCCATTACGGGCGACGTCAACGAGGTGATCCCCAAGATGATTAAGTATTACAAACAAAATTCGAAGTAATGGCTAATTTCTTTTTAGATAATAAGGATTTGCAGTACCACCTCGAGCATCCGCTGATGCGCAAGATCGTGGAACTGAAAGAGCGCGGGTTCGCTGAGAAGGACACCTACGATTATGCGCCGCAGAATTTCGAAGATGCGATGGACTCCTACCGCAAGGTGTTGGAGATCGCGGGCGAGGTGTGCGGCGACGTGATAGCCCCGAACGCTGAAAGCGTCGATCAGGAAGGCCCGAAAGTGGTGAACGACCATGTGGTCTATGCCGAGGGCACGCAGCGCAATTTGGATGCGATCATCAAGGCCGGTCTGAGCGGTCTGACGTTGCCGCGCAAGTACGACGGCCTGAATTTCCCGCTGTTGTGCTTTGTCATGACCAACGAGATGGTGGCGCGCGCCGACGCCGGCTTCGAGAATATCTGGGGTTTGCAGGACTGCGCCGAAACGCTCAACGAGTTCGCTTCGGAGGAGATCAAACAGAAATACCTGACATGGGTTTCGGCCGGCGCAACGTGCGCGATGGATCTTACGGAGCCGGATGCCGGTTCGGATCTGGGCGCCGTGATGTTGAAGGCGACTTGGTCGGAAGAGAAGGGGACGTGGCTTCTGAACGGCGTGAAGCGCTTTATCACCAACGGCGACGGCGACGTGTCGCTGGTGCTGGCTCGCACCGAAGAGGGTACGACCGATGCGCGCGGCCTGTCGATGCTCGTTTACGACAAGCGCGACGGCGGCGTAAAGGTGCGTCGCATCGAGAACAAACTCGGCATCAAGGGGTCGCCCACCTGCGAACTGGTCTTCACGAACGCTCCGGCGCAGTTGGTGGGCGATCGCAAGATGGGCCTTATCAAGTATGTGATGTCGCTGATGAACGCCGCCCGTCTGGGTATCGGCGCGCAGTCGGTGGGTCTCTGCGAGGCGGCTTACCGCGAAGCGTTGAAATACGCCAACGAGCGTGCGCAGTTCGGCAAGAACATCATCCGCTTTGCAGCCATTTCGGAGATGCTGTCGAACATGAAGGCCAAGACGCTGGGGGTGCGTGCGCTGCTGTATGAAACGACCCGTTTCGTGGAGATCTACAAACAGTACACCCATATCTCCCATGAGCGTTCGCTCGAAGCGGAGGAGCGTCAGGAGATGAAATATTACAACAAGCTGGCCGACGGCTTCACGCCGCTGCTGAAACTCTTCTCGTCGGAGTATGCCAATCAGATGGCCTACGACGCCATTCAGATTCACGGCGGTTCGGGCTTCATGAAGGATTACGCCTGCGAACGTCTTTACCGCGACGCCCGTATCATGAATATCTATGAAGGAACATCGCAGTTGCAGGTTGTCGCGGCGATCAATCACGTGACCAAGGGAACCTATCTCGAACAGATCGGGCGTTACGAGGCGGCGGAGCATGTCGAAGCCGTGAAACCGCTCGTGGAGCGGCTCGTCGCTCTGCGCATGAAGTTCGAAGAGGCGGTCGCCCGCGTCGAGCAGATCGAGAAGGAGACCTGCGGATTCAAGGAACTTCATGCCCGCCGTTTGGTCGAAATGGCCGGTTATCTGGCTATCACCCACCTGCTGGCATTGCAGTCCAAGGACAGCGAGGAGTATATTCAGCCGGCGGAGATCTACGGGAAGCTCGCTGCGTCGAAGATCGAGGAGGCCTACGCCTATGTCATGGCTTCGACGTCCGCCGACGTGGAACTGTTCAAGGCCGTCGAGTCGGAGACATTCTGCTAAGGAGGCATTCGGCTACAAAAAAACGGACTGCAATGCAGTCCGTTTTTTGTTTGCATACGCGGCGGCGCATTCGGAGAGACGTCCTACCATAGGAGTCGGTGGAGAAATCCCGACACACGCCGATACCCGTTGTGAAGCGATCGCATGACCTCGTAGATGACCTCCCACCGTTCACGCAGCCGGGCGATGGCGTCGCGCACGGCAAGCAGGTAGGCGAGCACGGCAAGCAGCAGCGTGAATCCGCCCAGCAGGGCCGCTGCCAGCGGCAATGAACCGAGCAGCTCGGCCAGCCAGACCACGAGCGCCGTCGCCAGCAGAACGTAGGCCGAAAGAGCCATGACGAGGAAGAATACGAGCGCTCCGGCAAAGGGCCGTTCGGAGGAGTCGGGATACATGTCCGCCGATTACTTTTTGGCTGCTGCCTCTTCGACCTTACCTTCGACCTCGTGATATTTGTTGCGAACCTTTTCGGCTTCGCGGTTTACGAGATCTTTGATTTGTCCCCGTACCTCGGCTCCCGACTTCGGGGTGGCCAGCAGGGTAATGACCGAGCCGAGCAGCATGCCGCCCAGCATAGCAAAAAAACAAGAACCTTTCATAGTGGTAAAATGTATTTGAAATTCACCCTTTCCGATTGCAAAGTTCAGACCAAAAGCGTAACTTGCAGTATTATTCCTGTTTGAAGAAGCGAGCCGAATGGAGATATTCAGGGAACAGTCGGCGGCCTTTACCGGCCATCGCCGTTATGCCGGCGAATGCGACGATGCGTTACGCGCCGTCGTCGAGGAGTTGTATGCCCGAGGTTTTCGTGCGTTCTGGAGCGGTATGGCTCAGGGGTTCGATCTCGCTGCGGCCGAGACGGCGCTCGCCCTGCACGAAGAGCTGCCCGAATTGCGGCTGTACTGCGCCGTTCCATTTCCCGGACAGGCGGATCGTTTCCCGAGCACGGACCGCATCCGATACGCGCGGATTTTGGATCGTGCGGACGAGGTGGAGATAATTGCCCGACGGTACGATCCGCGCTGTTATCTGCGCCGCGACGAATTTATGGTGGAGCGATCGTCCGCCGTTGTGGCGTGGTTCGACGGCGGCAAGGGCGGAACGCGCTATACGTGGGAATACGCTCGGCGTCACGGCGTGGAGCGCATCAATTTGTGGCGTGATGGACAGGGCGAACTTTTCTGAGACGTTACGGTCTTATCGAACGGATTTCAGTCAAAACGTTTTAGAACAGGGCGATTTTGACGCCAATGCAGGCGTTATGCAACAGCGGGATATGCGGATTCTAATTTCTATATTATAACAACATTAATCTCGCGCTGAGCAGGTCGATGATCTTCGACCGTAACACGCCGGGATTAATCGGTTTGGCGGCGTATCCGTTAAATCCATGACTGAGGATCCGCTGTTCATCCGAAGCATAAGCATAGGCCGTAACGGCGAGAATGGGCACATCCGCCGAAACCTTGCGGATTTCGGCCGTCGCTTCGTATCCGTCCATTATGGGCATGTTCACATCCATCAATATGATATGCGGCCTGTGGGCCTTGAACAGTTCCACGGCTTCTTGGCCGTTCCACGCATGAAGGATATGGTAATCCTTTTTAAGAATCGTTTCGAACAATTTGAAGTTGCTGATATTGTCTTCGGCGATGAGAATCGTAATCTGGTCTTTCGCCACGGCCTGAAGCGTGTATTCTTGAACGCTTTTTTTATTCATTTCGACAGGGATGTTCTGGATCGTAAACCAGAACGTCGAACCTTTGCCCAACTCGGATTCCACTCCGATCTCGCCGCCCATTCGGTTCGCGATGGTTTTGCATATCGGCAGGCCCAGTCCCGTTCCCTGTGCGAAACTGTTTAGCTTGACGAAACGTGTAAAAATGTCGGCTTGTTTCTCCGGCGCAATACCGCATCCGGTATCGGTAACGCAAAAACGGAGCAAGTTGTCCTTTTGCAGCGAATAGCCGATCGTGATGCCGCCCTCCTCGGTAAATTTGATGGAATTGGTAATTAAGTTGATGAGCAATTGGCGCAACCGGTTATGGTCCGCCATGATATGACACTTGGAAAGCCGGTCTGCGAATTTGATTGTCAGGCCCTTTGCTTCGGCCCGTGATTGCAGCGACTTGATCGTTTCTTCGATCAGAACATTTACATCGACGGGGGCATCGACGAATTCCAGTGTTCCGGCTTCGATTTTCGACAGGTCGAGGATGTCGCCGATAAGCTGAAGCAGCAGTTCGTTGTTGTTCTCAATGATCTTGACGAATTCCTCCCGTTCTTCGGTTTCCTCTGTCGAATTAAGCAGGCTGGCAAAGCCGACGATGGCATTCAGCGGCGTGCGGATCTCATGGCTCATATTGGCGAGGAACGCCGATTTGAGCCGATTCGACTCTTCCGCCTTGTCGCGCGCATCGATAAGCTCCTGCTCCATCTTTTTCCGCTGCGTAATCACCAGCGAAGAACCGACCAGCGTGAGCGGCTTCCCGTCGGCGTCCCGACTTTCTACGGTAGCCTGCGCTTCCACCCAATCCAGTTTGTATCCGGTCTGGTCGTGCGATACGACCCGATACTCTTCGCTCACTTTGTTCGATCGGCCTTCGATCAGATCGTTATAGGCTCGCAGGACCCGTTCCAGATCCTCCTTGTGTATCTTGGAAAAATACTGCGTATCCGGGACCGACAACTTTTCTTCGTCGACAGGATGCCCGATGTCGCTCAACTCGACCGGACGGTTTACGTCGCAGAGGATTTTATGTTCACGCAGATTCCAATTCCACGGTACGATGTTGGCTACGTCGAGCGCCATCGCCAGTTTGTGGTTCGTATCGTCGAGTTTCTGCTGGGCATCGTGCAGTGCCGTGGCATCGACGTAATAGGCGTCCACATAACCTTCTTTTGTTGCCGGGGTTACCACGATATTCTGATAAGAATCCGACTCCGAAAAGTACTGCGAGTAGGTAATGGCTCTCTTTTCGGCACTCGCCAACTCCGCAAGGCATAGGGAAATCTTGAGATCCGCGCCGAAAAGTTCGCTTCCCCGATAGCGGTCCGATTCGGTGCCTCGGACGAAATTCGCCGTAAAACGCCCGTTCATCTGGCAGATCTCCATATCTGTGACCTCCCCGGAGGAATTATGCAGGAGTTTCGCTTTCATGTAGGCGACCGGCATGTTGTCGAAAAGATTGGCTAATTCACGGCTGGTTTCGAATTGCCGCCGTTGCGCTTCGTTCAGCGTTTTCAACGAGCGGATGCGGTGGAACAGGTAAAGCGAAAACAGCAAAGCCACAATTGAGATTCCGCCGAAAATCATTAAAGCTCTGTTCCGTTGATAGAATGTAGGCCGGTCTATGAATTGGCTTTCCAGAGGGCATTGATCTATGGAAAAGCCCTTCAACAGCAACGAAGGATAGCTAAAGGTAGGTGCCGCTTTTGTGGGTATATAAAACGGAGTATCCCGTGCAGGGGTATTTTCTAAGATCGAGAAGAGGGTTTGTTGCAAATGCGTTTTGAAAATCTCGCCGTCGAAAAAACAACCTCCGACCATGCTGCTGTTATCCATGACGGCTCGTTTTATAGCAAAGACCGGAACGGAAAGATTGGAAATCACACGGTATGAACTTGCATTGAGTACGGGGCTTCCGGCAATATCCGACTTGCTGAACCAAGAGGAGAACAGCACGCCGGTAGAGTCGGTGTCGACGGTTTCCAGATAGGCAATCAATTCCTCCAGCGACATATCCGCCGCCGAAAGGAAACGGTAGTTGAGAGCGGGATATTCCTGCGCCATCAGACGCTCCGTATCGTAATTGAGCTGTTGATTGACATAACGGCCGTCGCCGATGAGCAGCACCTCTTTCAGATCGGGGATCATCCGTTGCAGCAAATCCACATTGTCCTTCGGGAACATTTTGGTTTGCAGAACGGTCAGGTTATAGTCGCCGGTAAGCGTCGAGAGCGGTATGCGCTTTTCGATCGGGATCGGATGTTTATCGATATAGGCCGAGTCGGGACCGAAATAATCCTCCTCTGCACACAGAATCACGGGTATGTCGCCCCAACGATCCCGAATGTCGTCTTTCAGCAACAGGGCGGGATTGCCCAGCAGCAGGACGGCTTTCGGTGCCTTATCCGAATATTTGTCGAGTACAGCCTGTTTTACCTTGTCGAATCGTGCGGCGTCGTCTATCATCAGCATATTGAGATGTTCGACGAAAACGGCGACGCCGCGTTCGGCGGAGACCCATTTTTGAACCGGTTCGATGATCGCATTGCTCCACGGGGCATCCGAAGTATAGGTATTGACGACCAATAAATAGTCGTTTTTGAGATTCCGCGGCTGGTTACCTTGAGCTTGGGATGTCAGCGCAAATGCAATACCGGCGAGCAATAGCAGACTCCGCTGACACAAGGTGGAGATTCCGCAATAAGAATTCGGTTTCATATTCAGGTAGGTAATTGGCGCAAAAGTATAAATTTAATCGCAATCATGGTTGCCGATTTATAAAAATAAATCTCCGAATCTTCAATATGCAGTCTTAACTTCATTCCGCTGCCCCGAAGGGTCATGAGATAATAACGCAATTCCGGCCTCTTTTGGTTTTCAAACGGTTTTATGCGATCTGTTCCGTCGGCAAGATTATCCCATAATACATTCAGTCACAATCTATTTTTATCTTTTGTCCTCGATCTCATTTTTATTTTCTATCTTTGCCGCAGATAAAACTTCGGTTTAGATGGGCTTGCACTATCTTTGCTGCGGAACCTTCGGCCGAGACGGGTTGCACTGCGGCAAGGGCGGGGTGAGTTTGCATCGGCGGCCTGTTGTGCGGAACCGATTCGGAAGAAAATAGCTTCAGCCGTTTGTGTGATTGAAACCCGAAGGTCTCGAACCTGACAGATTGAGTTCATGAAAAAAGTCCTTACTTTCTCCCTTTTGCTCGTACTGGGGCTCGTCGCCTCCCAATTATTGCCGGGGTTGCTCGGAAAAGGGTATGCCTCGTTCAAAATCTTTTCCGATACGTTGCTCTATGTCTGTCTGGCATTTATCATGATCAATGTAGGCAGGGAATTCGAGATTAAAAAAGACGAGTGGCGCTCCTATGTGAGCGACTATTTCATTGCAATGGCTACGGCGGCCATGCCGTGGATTTTGATTACGCTCTACTATATGTTCGTCATGCTCCCTTCTGCCTATTGGGGCGATGCTGCGGCATGGAAGGAGAACCTGTTGCTGAGCCGTTTCGCCGCGCCGACTTCGGCGGGTATTCTCTTTACGATGCTGGCTGCGCTGCACCTCAAATCGAGTTGGATGTATCGCAAGATACAGGTGCTGGCGATTTTCGACGATCTGGACACCATTCTGTTGATGATTCCGCTGCAAATCGCGATGATCGGTCTCCAATGGCAGATGTTCGTCGTGGTGGCGATCGTAACGTTGCTGTTGGTCGCGGGATGGAGGAAACTGGGACAATACGACTTGCGTCAGGATTGGAAAGCGATTCTGGGGTATGCCGTGATCGTCTTCGCGCTCACGCAGGGGCTTTATCTGGTTACGAAATCGCTTTTCGGTGAGTCGGGCGGAATCCATATCGAAGTGCTTTTGCCGGCCTTTGTTTTGGGCATGATGATGCGGCATCGCCATATCGACGCGCCCTCCGAAGCGCGGGCCTCTTCGTTCATCTCGTTTCTGTTCATGTTTCTGGTCGGAATCAGCATGCCGCTGTTTATCGGCGTGCAGCATTCCGAGGCTTTGTCCGGCCACCATTCGGTGACGGGTTCGCAACCCATGATGTCGTGGGGGATGATCGCCGTACATGTGCTGATCGTTTCGCTGCTGTCGAATATCGGGAAACTCTTTCCGGTCTTCTTCTACCGCGACCGCAAGCTGAGCGAACGGCTGGCTCTTTCGATCGGCATGTTCACGCGCGGCGAGGTGGGAGCCGGCGTGATCTTCATCGCCTTGGGTTATAATCTCGGCGGACCGGTGCTGATCGTCTCGGTGCTGACCATCGTGCTCAACCTGATCCTCACGGGCGGATTCGTCCTGCTGGTGAAACGGCTGGCGCTGAAAGCCTACGGACCGCAGCCGTCGTAGGCGGGTTTCGGCCGGAATTTGTTTTTTCAGGAAATATTCGTATCTTTGCACCGTAATAATCTTTCGTGCCGGCCTTCGGAGGCCGCTCTTCTCCCCGTTATTTTATTACGAATCCGTCAGACAAAACCGCCTGAACCGAAGGGCGGGTAATGGTCTGTTTGAAAGTTTCCCTTTGACAGTGGGAAATTTATAGGAAATGTCAATATGAAATCCGGTGTCCGAAAGGGGCCGTAATACGAGTTCGACGAGATTCCATATTCACACGACTTACAATTATTAAAAACGATACTTACGTCGGACTCGCAAAATAAATGAATGACTTTTCAGGAATTGAATCTTCCCAATGCGCTGTTGCGCGCATTGCGGGATAAGGAATACGAACAACCCACGCCCATTCAGGTGCAGGCGATCCCCGCGGCGCTGGAGGAGCGGGATATTCTCGGTACGGCCCAGACCGGTACGGGAAAGACGGCGGCTTTCGCCCTGCCCATTTTGGCGAATATGATGCGCCGGCCGCTCGGCGGCCGCGAACGTCCGATCCGTGCGCTGATCCTTACGCCCACGCGTGAGTTGGCCCTGCAGATCGACGAATCCTTTCGCGACTACGCCAAATATACCTCGTTGCGGTCGTGCGTCGTTTTCGGCGGTGTGAATCAGCGTCCGCAGACCGACCAGTTGAAACGTGGCGTCGACGTACTGACCGCGACGCCGGGCCGTCTGCTCGATCTGATCGGACAGGGATATATTTCATTGAAACAGATCGAGTTTTTCGTGCTCGACGAAGCCGACCGGATGCTCGATATGGGGTTTATCCACGACATCCGGCGTCTGCTGCCGCTGCTGCCCGCGCAGCGTCAGACGTTGCTCTTCTCGGCGACGATGCCCAAAACGATCGAACAGCTCGCGTCCGATCTGTTGAGCGATCCCGTGCGCGTGGCGGTCGAACCCGTGGCGTCGGTGGTCGATATCATCGAGCAGCGACTCTGCTATGTGGAGAAGCCTGAGAAAAAACAGGCGTTGATCTCGGCGTTGCAGCAGTACGACAGTCGCTCGGTACTGGTTTTTTCGCGTACGAAACATGGCGCCGACCGCATCGCTCGCATCGTGTCGAAAGCAGGCATCGGTTGCGATGCGATTCACGGCGACAAGTCGCAGACGGCGCGTCAGCGCGCCTTGTCCAATTTCAAAGCGGGGAAAACGCGCGTGATCGTGGCGACCGATATTGCGGCGCGCGGCATCGACATCGATCAATTGGAGCTGGTTATCAATTACGACCTGCCGGACGTGGCGGAGACCTATGTGCATCGCATCGGACGTACGGGACGTGCGGGTCATTCGGGGATGGCGCTGACCTTCTGCGCCTCGGACGAACGTCCCATGTTGGCCGACATTCAGAAACTTACGGGTAAGAAACTGCGCGTAATCGCCAGTTAAGACCCTTTGTAATAGGACGAAAAGCCCCGCATCGAAAATGCGGGGCTTTTCGTCCTTACGAGTATCATGCTTCGTGTTCGGCATCCAGCGCCGCCGCTTCGGCGCGGTATCGGGCCGCTTCGCCAAGGGCACCTCGCCGCTCGTAGAGGTCGGCTAGCAGCGTGAGGGTGAAGGCCAGCGGGCGGAGAAGGTTGCATCGTTCGAAGGGATCTTCACATAATTCGCGCAGCATGGCCGCCGACGCGAGGTAGGCCTCCTCGGCGCGGGCGTCGTCGTGCATCTCCTCGTAGAGCCGTCCCAGCGAACGCCTGCATTGCGCCGTTGCGGGACGGTAGCGGTGCGGATCTTCCCCGTCGAACTCGGCGTGTTTGTCCAATGCTCGCAGGTACATGCGTTCGGCCTCGTCGAAACGCTGTTCGTCGGCATAGAGGTTCCCCAGCCGCCAAAGCATCTCGGCTACGTCCATGCCGTGGATGAGCGGATCCGCGGCGGCCATCGCCTCGTAGATCGACAGCAGGTTGAACAATACCTGCTCGGCACTGCGGCCATCGAGACGCACGCTCAACTTCGCCAGATCGTCCAGCAAATAGAGTCGCCCCAGCATCAGATTACGCCGTCCCCGATACCGGTCGTAGTTCTGGAGAGCCTGCATAAAGAGTTTCAGCGCCATGCGGTAAGAGGCTTGTGTGTGGCGCCACCAGTGGAATTTCCCCAGTTCGTGTTGTGCCTCTGCGAGTTTGGGCAGGTAGGTGTTGGGGCGTCGTGCGACGGCCTTTTCGTAGCGGGCGACCTCCGCGCGGTAGCGGGCGATGCATTCGCGCAGCCATGCTCGGTCTCTCTGTCGCTCGGCTTTTTGTTGGGCGTTCATGGTTCGGTTGCAGGTAAGAGTTGGAAAAAGAAACCTCTGCGGCAAACCGGATCGGCTGCCGCAGAGGTTTTTCGGGTTCGGCAGCGTGCTACCAGTTCAGAATCTTCTTGAAATCGAAGGCTTCGGGATCGGCTACATACGCCTTGGCGGCTTCGTAGTCGGCCGGCGTAATGTAGTTCATCAGGTTGTTGATCACCTGCTGAATCTTATCCGATTCGACATTCACCAGACGGGGCGGAATCTTGCCCGTGGTGGGATCCTGCAGATCCTTGAGGTAGAGCGGCGATACGAAACCGTCTTGGCTGATGTAGACCATGCAGCCCGTTTTTCCCTCCGAGAAGAGTTTGTAGACGCCCATGCCCAACTCCGAGCAGTAGACCAGATCATAGGCGATCGGGGTCTGGCAGCGCACTTCGTAACCGATTTCGACGGGACGCGACTTGACCTTGATATTCAACTCCTTGAGTTTATTCTCCAGCATCTCGTTGAAGATATGAGCCTTCGATACCTTGCCCAGCTCGGGGTGTCCGTGCTCGTCGTAGGAGAAGTGGATGCCTGACTTTTTGATCTCCTCGTCGCTCAGAGCATGGAAAACGCCCTCCGAAATCATGGCTACGCCGTAGTCGAGTCCCATGATTTTACGCTTGATGATCGACGAAACAACCAGATTGACGATCTTCTCGACCGTGATCTCCGTTTTATTGAACATCTCGGGAATGACGATCATCGGGTAGTGGCAGGCCGATCCGATACCGAAGGCAAGATGCCCCGCCGAACGACCCATGGCGGCTACGACGAACCAGTTGGCCGACGTGCGCGCATCGTTGTAGACGGCGCGGCCGATGACCGTTCCGCCCTCCTTGGCCGACTGGTAGCCGAACGTCGGCGTTCCGGCAGGCAACGGCAGGTCGTTGTCGATGGTCTTCGGGACGTGGATGTTGGCGATGGGGTAGTGCTTGGCCTCGAGGAATTTGGCGATCCGGTTGGCGGTCGAAGCGGTATCGTCGCCGCCGACGGTCACGAGCAACTTGACGTTGTTCTCGGTAAAGAAATTGAGGTTGAAATTCTCCTCGAAATCCTTGTCAGTCGGTTTGAAACGGCTCATTGTCAGATAGGAACCGCCCTGATTGAAGATGTAATCGGCCAACGTGAAGGTCAGGTCTTCGTGACGGGGAGCAGGATTGAAGAGTCCCGAATAACCGTAGTGCAAACCGATCACGCGATACCCTTTGGCAAGGAACGTTTTGGCAACGCTGCCCACCACCGTGTTCATGCCCGGTGCGGGACCGCCACCTGTAAGAATTGCAATAGCCTCTTTCATAGTGTTATAAAGTTATGATTGTTCAGATGTTCCGAATGTACTCTTTTCGCGTCCAAAATTACAAAATATTTTAATAAATCCGAAACAATCCGCTGCAAAAATCCGTCCCTGATATCAAAATCCGGTCTGTCGCACCAAAAGAAAGACAGGCTGCATAATGCGGCCTGTCTTCAAAAAAAGTGAAAATATAGATTGTTACTCAACTACTTTCACATTGATCGCCTGAATGCCCTTGCTGCCCTCGCCGAGTTCGTATTCAACATCCTGCTTCTCATTGAGAGCCCTGAAACCGTCTTTGGCGATACCCGAGTAGTGAACGAACACTTCTTTACCGTCTTCGCCAGTAATGAATCCGTAGCCTTTCTTGCCATCGAACCATTTAACTTTGCCTTTCATAGAAATAAAATAATAGATTTGTCTCGCAAAGTAAAAGAAAAACAATTGAATATCAAAACTTTTTAGTCTGTTTTTTTGAGATTATATGCAAAAAAAACGATTTTTTGCGTATATTTGGCTGTGAAATTTGTAAAAAAGGAAACGAACAAACTAAGAATATGAATGCCAGAATGATAACGGCGCTGCTCGCTTTGCTCGGTTTCGGTACGGCCTGTTCGGGCGTAAAAGAGGCCGCCAAAACGTCGGACGCCGGCTCTTCGGACAGCGTGGAAATTCATCGTCCGATCCGATTGATGTACGGCGTGCCGGTCCGCGAGTTTCAGGTGCGGCCGCTTGCCGATTCGGTTCAAGGCGCTGAGCGCCGGCAATCCGATGCGGATCAGTCTGCCGATACCTCTTTACGAAAAGAGTAAGGTCGGTTTGTCATTGCGAAGCCCCGACTCTTCAAAGAGTCGGGGCTTCGTGTCTATTGCGCGCGGCGATTTTTGTTCCGCGATGTCGATGTCTTCAAAAAAGAAAGAGATCGCTCTTTCGTGATCTCTTCCCTAATCGATGTTCGACTTATTCGATTCCAGAACCTTGAGGAACCAGTCGGAGGTCATCATGTCCAACAGTTTGTTGGTGAGGTTGCTCTTCAGCGTCCGCGAGGCAACCACGGTGTTTTTGATCATTCGTACCATAACTTAACCTGATTTGCGATCCGCATCGGAGCAGCCTCTTCGGCGGATCTGTTTTCTAACCTTAACCGATGCAAAGATACTACAAAAAACGGCAAGTTGATAAAATATTTTAATAATTTTTTCAGAAATTTTATTAAAATATGCTATTATACGTGATTATCAACAGTTTAAGTCGGACAAAGAATAATGAAACAATTTGATTCAAATGTGCCGATTTGACACAATAGGGACATTAACAGCCTATCGGCGGCCGTCGGGGGGGGCGGAAACGGCGGAGGAATCGTTATTCTTTATAGATCAGGGCTACGGCCGAGACCGAAACGCCCTCTTCGCGGCCCTCGAATCCCAGATGTTCGGTCGTGGTGGCTTTGACCGAGACGCAGTCGACGCCGAGTTCCATGACCTTGGCCAGCGTTTCGCGCATCCGGTCGATATGAGGGCGCAACTTGGGCCGCTGCATGCGAATCGTGCAGTCGACGTTGCCGATGCGGTAGCCTTTTTCGGTCAGTAACTCCGCGACACGGCGCAGCAGCAGTTTCGAGTCGATTCCCTTATAGTCCTCCGAAGTGTCGGGGAAATGCAGCCCGATATCGCCCAATGCGGCTGCGCCTAGCAGCGCATCGCACAGGGCGTGGATCACTACGTCGCCGTCCGAGTGAGCAACGCAGCCTTTGGTATGTTCGATTTCAATGCCGCCCAATACGAGGGCCGGCCCCTCGGCCAGCGCATGTACGTCGTATCCGTGTCCGATTCTGAAAAGCATGGTATTGTATTAATCGTCTAAATCGTTGAAATAATCTCGGTCGATGCGCTTAATATCGTAAGAGAATGCAGTCGAGACACCGAGGTTATGTTCGATCATGAGTTGTGCCAGTTTTCCTCCGTCGATTTTAACCAGTTTGACGCCTTGGGGTCTGTAGGATTCCGCCTCTTTGGTGAAAGAGGACGTCGTGATGAAGATTCCCTTTGTGCTTCCCTGTCCGGCAAGAGCGCCCACGAATTTCTGCAACTCAGGACGTCCCACGGTATTGTTCTTGTTCCATTTCTTGGCTTGGATATGGATAACGTCCAACCCCAGTTTGTCTTCTTTGATGATGCCGTCAATCCCTTCGTCTCCCGTGCGTCCGATCGCACGACCTGCATCTTGAATCGAACCGCCATATCCCATTTTAACTAAAAGTTCAACGACAAGGCGTTCGAAAAAAGCGAAATCTTGTGTCAGTACGACGTCCAGCAACTCGGACGACAATTTGTTGTGGATCTGTTCGTAAGCGTGAGCAATCGTCTCTTCAGGGGTAATGGACGGGGTGCAATCTGGAACGGCCGCAGGTACGGTTTTGGGCTTTTGCGTCTTTCCGTTATGTGAAGAAATCGATGAGAATCGGACGAAATCGGGATAACGCATCAAATAGGCTATATTGATCTGTTGGCCCGTTTTTAGTGCTTTCGTTCCCAGAGGGGTAATGGAGAGATAGCCTCTTTTTCGCTGTTCGAGCAGCCCCGCCTTCTTCAGGTAGGTTTTCGCCCAGCCGACACGGCCCGAGAAAAGAGGGTATCGACCACTGGGTTGCAACTGTTCCCGCTCTTCCTGGGAAAGTTTGAATCGGTCGGCCAATTTCTCGACGATATTCTTGAATACGTGTTCTTGTCCGTCCTGTATGGCTTCCAGCAGTGGCCGCATCAGGGTTTGGTAGTCCGGGATCATGGGCATTTGAGAATTATGTTGTAGACAAAATTAAACATTTTCGGTTAGAAATGGATATTCTTTTGTAATTTTGTAGATATTCAAACCGAAAACAATGGCAGATTTGACAAAACTCGCACCCCGAGAGGTGTGGACCGAGTTCGAGGCGATTACGCGGGTGCCGCGGCCCTCGAAGAAAGAACAGAAGATACGCGACTATCTCGTCGGCTGGGCGAAGAAGCATAACTTGGAGTGCAAATGCGATGCGACCGGCAATGTCGTGATTCGCAAGCCGGCTACGGTCGGTTACGAAGGGCGACCGACGGTGATTCTTCAGTCGCACATGGATATGGTATGCGAGAAGAATTCGGATGTGGCGTTCGATTTTGAAAAAGATGCGATCCGTACGCATATCGACGGCGAATGGGTGCGTGCCGAGGGGACGACGCTCGGTGCCGACGACGGAATCGGCATGGCTGCCGCCCTTGCCATGCTGGCCTCCGCGACCGTCGAACATCCGGCGCTCGAAGCGCTCTTCACAGTGGACGAGGAGACCGGTCTCACGGGGGCGTTCGGTCTGGGCGAGGGAATGTTGACGGGGAAATATCTCATCAATCTCGATTCGGAGGACGAGGGAGAGCTTTTCATCGGCTGCGCCGGCGGCGTGGATACGCTGGCGACGTTCCGCCCGATGGTGACGCCGGCACCCGACGGATTCGAATTTTTCCGCATCGACGTGAAAAATCTGTTGGGCGGACATTCGGGCGATGACATCGACAAAGGCCGCGCTAATTCCAACAAGCTGGTGGTGCGCCTGCTTTATGAATTGCAGCCTTACGGTTTGGTGCTGAACCGTTTCGATGGAGGGAATCTGCGCAACGCCATTCCGCGCGAGGCGTTCGCCGTCTTCGGCGTTCCCGCCGAGTCGGCCGGTGACGCATGCGAACGCTGCCGCACGTTTGCGGTGGAGATCGTCGAGGAGTTCAAGTACGCCGAACCCAATCTGCAAATGACCCTCAACAAGATAGAGGGCGTAGAGTGGGTGCTCGATCCCGTGACGATGCAGTCGCTCGTCGGGGCGTTGGTCGGTCTTCCGAACGGCGTATTGGCGATGTCGCACGCTGTCGAGGGACTGGTCGAAACCTCGTCGAATCTCGCATCGGTAAAGTTCGGCTCCGACGGAATCGTCGTCACCACTTCGCAGCGTTCGTCGGTGGAGAGCGCCAAGCGCTATGCCGCTCAGACCGTCGAGGCCGTTCTGCGTTTGGCCGGCGCCGAGGTCGTCCACTCGGACGGCTATCCCGGTTGGACGCCCGATCCCGATTCGCATCTGCTGCGCGTCACGGAGCAGTGCTACGAAAAACTCTTCGCCGTGAAACCCAAAGTGCGGGCGATCCATGCCGGACTGGAATGCGGCCTGTTTCTGGAGAAATACCCCGGGTTGGACATGGTATCGTTCGGTCCGACGTTGCGCGGCGTGCATTCGCCCGACGAGCGGCTGGAAATCGCTACCGTGCAGAAGTTCTGGGATCTGCTCTGCGCCGTGGTGCGGAGTCTCTGAGAACCCGAGTACAAATAAAGGGGGGGGGCGAAAATCGTCGCTCCCCTTCCTTTTACTCTTTGCCGCCGCCTTGTTTGTTTTCGCCGCCCATGATGTCGTCGTTGGAGATCGATTTTCGTGTTTTTCTGACCTCGACGTTCTGTTTGCCGAACCGCCAGTAAGCGCCGATGGAGAATTGACGGGCGTAGTTGCGGTTGTGATTCCGTGAAAAATAGGTCGGAGTTTCGGCCGTCGAACTGTACGTCTGGTATTTGGTGAACGGATTGTAGCATCTCACGGAGACTTGCAGTTTCTCCTTGAAGAATTTCTGCGAGAGGGAGGCGTACGAGTAGAAATAATCTCCCGACTTGCGGCCGAGGTTTGCACTGCCGCTGTTGTAGCCTTCGCCCAACGAAACGGTGGCTGCCTTCCAAAGCGAGATATTCATGTTGAGGTTTTGATCGAAAGTGAACTCTTCGGTGGTGATATCCTCTTCGGGCAGTCGGTAATGATTGTAACCTCCCCGCCCGTTCAATGCGAAGGAGAATTTCTTCGAAGGAGAGTAATTGACCGAAAGCCGTGCGCTGGCCGTGCGCGAACGCACGTTGTTGCTGTACGTCGTATGCGAAACCCCTTCGCTGTTTACGCCCGTCCAGCTTGAGATGCCGTCGTTCGACAAGTGTCCCGACAGCGTGAACGTGCCGCTCCATTTCGGGGAGAAGTAATTGTATTTGAGCGACAGCGTATGCGTCGTCGCCGCTTTCAGATCGGGGTTGCCCTGCGACGTGTTGTAGGGGTTGCTGTCGTCGAGGTAGGTCGACAGCATCGAGATCGAGGGCCGTCGCAGCCGTTCGGTATAGGAGAGGGAGAGGTTGTGTCCGTCGCGCGGCTTGTAGGTGACGCTGAGATAGGGAATGAAGTTCAGCAGCCGATTTCCATAGGTGTAGATTCCCTCCCTGCTGTTATCGGCGTCGGCATGATTCCACGTGCGTTCCATGCGGACTCCCGTGCGGGCCGAAACCTTCTTGAATTTCAGGCCGTAGCCGAAATAGAGCGAAAAAATTTGCTGCCGTTGCCGCAGGTCGTCGTATTTGGTCATGTTCGCGGGATCGAACCCTTCCGGTTCCACCCACGGAATTTCGTTCTGATACCCTTTGTTAATGCGGTAGATGTATTTGCTGCCGGCCTCGATGTAGTGGTGCTCTGCGAGCGGATTGTAGTAGTCGAGCTGGAACGTGTTCGTCGTGCTTTGGCTCGTGTGCCGCTTGTAGAGTTGCGATGAGGGGTAGTTCAGGATTCCGTCGTAAGAGACGAGGTTGTAGCCTTTGTCAGGATCTATCTCGACCATGTCCGAAACCGTGAGCGTGTGTTCGGGCTTGCGGAAACGCCGTTCGTAGTTGGCGCCGATTTGATATCCCGTATAAGGGTAATTGTCATAATCGGAAGAGGCGTATTCGACCGTCGGCGTCTCGTCTTTGTCGAGAAAACGGGTGTTGCTGTCCGAATAGTTTTTCCAGCCTCCTGTCCAAAGGGATCCTTCGAGGGTAATCAGATTGAGCGTATCGGGCTGGTAACTCAGATTCAGCGAAACATACTCGTTGTGTCCCTTCCCGTAACCAGCCGATTCGGAGGTGCGGTAATGCTGTTCTTCGGAGGCATAGTTCTCCTGCCAGTTTTCCGATGTGTAGGGGCGATTCTTGCGGTTCATCTGATAGAAGAATCCTTGGATCGACGCGGCGAACTTGCCTTTCTGAATGGAGAGAGTGGCGCCGCCGTAGTTCTGTCGGGTATTTAATCCCGTGTTGTAGTTGAGGCTGCCGTTGTAGCCGTCGAATTCCTTACGGGCGGTGATGATGTTGATGATGCCGCCCGAACCTTCGGCGTCGTATTTCATCGAGGGTTCGGTGATGACCTCGATCTTTTTGATCTGCGAAGCGGGCATACTGCGGATAACGTCCTTGAAATTCTTGAACATTGCCGACGAGCGGCCGTTGACCAGCACTTTGAAATCGCTTTGTCCGTTGAGTTTCACGTTGCCTTCGGCGTCGATGGTCAGCTGCGGCACCTTGCGCAGAATCTCTTCGAGCGTCGACGATGCGGCCTGCGGATCGTCTTCCACGGAGTAGGTCGTCTTCTCTGCATCGGACGTGACGAGCGGTTTCTGGATGGTAACGGTCACCTGATCGATGTCGACCCCTTGACGGATGCGGATCGTACCGACGTCGGTGACGGCGCCGCGAAGGGTTACGGGCTGCGTTTCGGGGTTATAACCCACCATCGTAATATGCAACTGATAATCGCCCGGGGCGGATACCGAGAGTTCGAACCGGCCTTGTGCATCGGCGGCGACGGCGACGACGGCCGTCGAATCGCGGAGCAGGGACGTTGTGACGAAGCCTACGGGGGTACTGTTCGCTGCGTCGACGATTTGGCCGCGCAGCAGAAATTTCTGCTGCGCATACATACACATGGGTAGGATCGACAGCAGCAGGAGAAGCGTTAGTTTTTTCATTCGGTAAGTGCTGGTCCGATAGGGTACGGAGCGTCGGTCGGAGTGTTGCGCAGGGTATCTTTTCGGATTATTGCCGACAAATATATCGATTCTTTTCCGAAAAAGCAATACCCCTCCCTCGAAATGCGGATCCTGCGAAAAAGTGTTATATTTGTAGTAGAATCAGGCGTAGAAATAATGAAATTATGCTATAAAATACTATTTATCGTCTTTTTATTGCATTATTCGGACGTTGGCGCGCAATCGTTCGACGAGGAGCCCTATGATCCTTTTGTGCCGCACGAGGAGATATTCGCACCCGAATTGGATAGCGATTCGCTGCTTTTCTATCGGGCGGTACAGCAGGCGGGCGATCTCTTTGCGGAGGTGTCCGCATTTCGCTTTTCGGCCGTTTCATATCGCCGGCGGGGTGAAGATTACGCGCTGTCGCCCGTCTTGCTGGAAGGCGTGGAGGTGCCGTGGCGTTATCTCTCGGCGCTCAGACGCTTGCAGGCAGAATCATGGTATGTTTCGGGCGCGCATCCGCAGGTCGGAATGCTCGATGCAGGCGTCGGAACGACATCGGTGTCGCTCACTGCCTGCGATCCGATACCGAGCGGGAGATTCGCCCTGCGTGCGGCGACCCGCAATTACAGGGCCGGAGCGGAGGCTGCATTGGCGTTCGAACTGCCTCGGCGATGGAATCTGTCCGTTACGGCCGACGGGCGTTTCGGCCGCGACGCGCTGATCGACGGGGTCTATACGCGGCAGTCGACGGCGGCTTTGTGGCTCGGTCACCGCACGAAAACCGATGGATGCTGGGCGATCCTGCTCGTTGTCCCGTTTTCGGAACGGGGCCTTCGCTCCTCTTCTACGGAAGAGGCCTTTGCATTGCGGGGTTCGAATTACTATAATCCTGCGTGGGGCCGTCAGGCGGGTGATGTACGCAACAGCCGTGTGCGGCGCGAACTGTTGCCGTCGGGCGTTGTCGCTTATTCGGGGCGGATCGGCGCTTCGACGCAATTGCATGCGACGACCGCCGTCGAAGCAGGCGTCCGGCGTCAGAGTTCGCTGGCGTGGTACGACGCTTCGACGCCCCGCCCCGACAACTATCGCTACCTGCCCAGTTACTTCACCGGCGCGGCGTTCGATGCCGTCGATGCCGTGTGGCGCGCCGGCGACGAACGCTATACGCAGATCGACTGGGAGGAACTCTACCGCCGCAACCGGATGCAGCCCGACGGCGAGGCGCTTTATGCCCTCGAAGATCGGGTGGAGCGTCCGCTGCGGATTCAGGTGGCGATCCGTACCGAAACCGAAGTCGATCCGCAACTGACCGTCTCCTGCGCTCTGCGGGCCGATTACGATGCGTCGCGCTGGTATAAACAGATGCGCGATCTGTTGGGAGCCGACCGTTTGACCGACATCGACCATTTCCTGCTTGATGATGCGACCTACTCCAACCGTTTGCAGAACGATCTGCGGCATCCCGACCGGACGGTGGGCGAGGGCGACCGTTTCGGTTACGACTATCGCACGGTTCGCTGCGAGGTGTCGGCCGACGCCGTGATCCGTTATCGCTTGGATCGGGTGACGGCGGCTTTCGGCGCGAGCGTCGGTCAATGCGTCGTTCGGCGTCGCGGGTTTTATGAGAAGGAGTTATTTCCGGGCGAAGGCTCCTACGGGTGTTCCCGCCGGCTGCATTTCACGCCATACGTCCTGCGTGCAAGCGTCGGTTACGCCTTTTCGCCCCGCAGTTATCTCGAGGCGTCGGCAATGATCGCTGCCGGAACGCCCGATGTTGCCGATCTGTTTTTACAGCCGCTTTACAACAACCGGACGGTGGACGATCCCGCTGTGTGGCATCGTTACGGCGCCGAACTGGGGTTCGTTCGCACGGGCGGAGCGTTCGATCTGCGGGTGACGGGATATTTCGCGGCGACGCGGGATGAAATGCGTACGACCCGTTTTTTCGACGATCTGGCCTATGAATATTGCGACATGGCCGTGCGCGGCATCGGCCGGCTCGATTATGGCGTGGAGGCCGCTGCGAAGTTGCGCCTCACATGGAATTGGAGTCTGACGGCGGCCGTCGAAGCGGGCAGCCATACCTATGCGAAGAACCCCGCGGTGTGGCTCTACACCGATTCCGGTAACGAACTGCGCGCCGATGGGGTTACGAGTTACATGAGCGGTCTGCATCCTGGCGGTACGGCTTCGCTGGCCGCAACGGCGGGTGTGCATTATTTCGGCCGTTCGGGGTGGTATTTTTCGGCCGACGCATCGTTTATCGGCGGGCGGCGGGTTGCACCGTCGTTCTACTACCGGACCTCTCGTGTCGTCAATCAAGCCTCCGATTCCCCCGAAACGTTCGCCTTGTTTACCGGACAGGAACGGCTGGACGACGCCTTTACGGTCGATGCTTCGGCCGGCAAGATGTGGCGGCTGGGGGCATCGCGTCTTTCGGTTACGTTGTCGGTCGGAAACCTGCTCGACGATCGGCATACGGCATATTCGGCCTATGAATCCGATCGGGTGCGCCGCCTGCGCAGCGGAGCGGAAACTTTCTACCGCCCTTTTGCCGTGAGCTGTCTTTATGCCTACGGACGCAGTGCGACGCTGACGATAAGTTATAAATTCTAAGAAAAATTGTTGGATTTTGTTTTTAATTTCGCTAAATTGCTTTCGAAAAATTAAAACTTATTAGTATGATCGTCGGAATTCCTAAGGAAATCAAGAACAACGAGTATCGCGTTTCCCTCACGCCGGCCGGAGCCATGGAGCTCGTTCGGCGAGGGCATACCGTCTACGTCCAGAGCGGCGCGGGCGTCAACAGCGGATTCGCAGACGCGGCTTATCAGGCTGTCGGAGCCAAACTGTTGCCTACCATCGAGGAGGTGTATGCGACGGCCGAAATGATTATCAAGGTCAAGGAGCCGATCGAACCGGAATACAAGTTGGTTCGTCCGGGACAGTTGCTCTTTACCTATTTCCATTTCGCCAGCAGCGAAGCGCTCACGCGGGCGATGATCGAATCGGGCGCCGTATGCTGTGCCTACGAGACCGTCGAACGCGACGACCGGTCGCTGCCGCTGCTGATTCCCATGTCGGAGGTTGCCGGCCGCATGGCCACGCAGGAAGGGCGCTATTTTCTCGAAAAGCCGCGCGGCGGCAAGGGTATTCTGCTGGGTGGCGTACCGGGCGTGAAGCCGGCGAAGGTCTTCGTCATCGGCGCGGGTGTCGTGGGGACGGCGGCCGCACGCACGGCGGCCGGTACGGGCGCCGACGTCACGATCTGCGACATCTCGCTGCGGAGGCTGACCTATCTTGCGGATGTGATGCCCAAGAACGTCAAGACGTTGATGTCTTCCGAATACAATATCCGCGAAGAGTTGAAACATGCCGATCTGGTCGTCGGCTCCGTGCTGATTCCGGGAGCCAAGGCTCCGAAGCTGGTGACGCGCCATATGTTAAAGACAATGGAACCGGGTACGGTGATGGTCGATGTCGCCATCGATCAGGGCGGTTGCTTCGAGACGTCGCGTCCCACGACGCACGAAGATCCCGTGTACTATGTCGACGGCATTCTGCACTATTGTGTAGCCAATATCCCCGGAGCGGTGCCCTATACTTCGACGCTTGCGCTGACCAATGCCACGTTGCCTTATGCATTGCAACTGGCCGACAAGGGGTGGCAGCGAGCCTGCGCCGAGAACAAGGAGTTGCGGCTCGGTCTGAATGTGGTGGAAGGCAAAGTCGTTTACCAATCGGTCGCCGAGGCGTGGGGGCTTCCTTACGAGCCGCTGGGGCACTGATTTGTTTTGCCAATTGTTTTGCGGCGGCCATTTCCGGCCGCCGCATTTTTTTTGCAGGATAAAATTGCGTATATTCGTCCTCCTAATAGCAAACGTATGATTAAAAATCTGGTTTTCGACTTCGGCGGCGTTATCGTCGATTTCGAATTTTCGCGGGCGCTGGCGGCGTTCGAACGCGTCGGCCTGAAAAATCCGACGGAATATCTGGACAGTTTCCATCAGCGCGGATTCTTCATGGAGCTCGAAAGCGGGCGAATCGGGGCCGACGCGTTCGTCCGGCGTTTGAGCGAATGCGCTGAACGAGAAGTGAGTTATGCCGAGGCGCGCGAAGCGTGGCTGGGCTTTTTTCTGATGCCGGTTCCGCCCGAACGGCTCGCCTGCTTGGAGGAGTTGCGCCGCGACTATCGGCTCTATGTGCTGAGCAACACCAATCCTTTCGTGATGGACTGGGCGCGCAGCAGCGAGTTTTCGCCCGCCGGCAAGCCGCTCGATGCGTATTTCGACAAACTGTATCTCTCCTATGAGATGAAATGCATGAAGCCCGCCCGTGAAATTTTCGACCGGATGGCGTCCGATGCGCAACTCATTCCCGCCGAGACGCTCTATATCGACGACAGTGCGGCCAATGCAGCTGCGGGTGCGGCGTTGGGGTATCGGACGCTGTGCCCCGAGAGCAATGCGGACTGGCGCGAGGAGCTGCGCCGGATGATCGACTCGATCGGCTAAACGCATGCCGGACGGTCGCTTTCTCGCTTTTTTGTACTACCTTTGTCTCAGAAAACGCGAATTAAGATAGGCTATGTTCCTGCGGAACCCGAAGAATACTCGGTTCGATGCTTGACCAGCACTGTCTTTGCAGCGGCAAATCCGACAATATTATGGCAGGTTCGAACTTTGTAGACTATGTGAAAATTTTCGCCCGTTCGGGGCATGGCGGCGCCGGATCGGCGCATTTCCGCCGTGAGAAGTTCGTCGCATTCGGTGGCCCCGACGGCGGCGACGGCGGAAAGGGCGGCAGTATCGTTTTGCAGGGCGACAGCCAATATTGGACGCTTATCCACCTGAAATATCAGCGTCACCAGTTTGCCGAGGACGGCGGTTGCGGATCGGGGGCCCGTTCATCGGGTAAGGATGCCAGGGATATTGTCATTCCCGTACCGTTGGGCACGGTGGCCAAACGCGTCGTGGAGCATGAGAACGGCGAGAGCGAACTGGTTCCCGTCGGCGAAGTGACGGCTGACGGAGAGCAGTTGGTGCTGCTCAAAGGCGGTCGCGGAGGGCAGGGCAACTGGCATTTCAAGAGCGCCACGAATCAGGCTCCGCGTTATGCGCAGCCGGGCGAGGAGGGCGACGAAGGGGCTTTCGTGTTGGAGTTGAAGGTGCTGGCCGACGTTGGTCTGGTCGGGTTCCCGAATGCCGGCAAATCGACGTTGCTGTCGGTCGTATCGGCGGCCAAGCCCAAGATCGCCAACTATGCCTTTACGACGCTCGAACCCAATCTGGGCATCGTCGAATGCCGCGATCATAAGTCGTTCGTCATGGCCGATATTCCGGGAATCATCGAGGGCGCGCACGAAGGAAAAGGATTGGGGTTGCGTTTTCTGCGCCATATCGAGCGGAATTCCGTGCTGTTGTTTATGGTGCCGGCCGAAGCCGACGATATTCGCCGCGAGTATGAAATTCTGCTGGGCGAGCTGACGCAGTATAATCCCGAATTACTCGACAAGCAGCGTCTGCTGGCCGTTACGAAGAGCGACATGCTCGACGAGCAGTTGATCGCCGAGATGCGGGAACATCTGCCCGAAGGAATTCCGTCGATCTTCATCTCGTCGGTGACGGGATACAATATCCCGCAGCTGAAAGATTTGCTGTGGGAAGCGTTGCATAAGTAATGGATGATTTCGACGCAGAGATTTACGACATCGTCCGTCAGATACCTCAGGGTAAGGTAGTGACCTACGGACAGTTGGCGCGGCTCGCCCAGCGGCCGCAGTGGTCGCGTAAAGCGGGGCGCGCATTGGCTCATGCCCCTGCGGGATTGCCCTGCCACCGTGTGGTGAACAGTTGCGGAAGGCTGGCTCCCGCATGGCCCGCCCAGCGAGACCTGTTGGAGAAGGAAGGGGTTGTTTTTCGGAAAAACGGGTGTGTGGATCTCTCCTTGCATCTTTGGGAGGAGATCGTTCCGATCGTTTGAAGAAATTGTAAGTTTAAAGCCTGCGGAAACCCGCAGGCTTTATTTTCGGCTCCGAATCCGGTTGCATCTATTTGGCTGCCTCCGCCGCATAATCGCGTTTGCCGAAGATGAGCGAACCGATGCGCACCATGGTTGTCCCGTACTCCAATGCCAGCGGATAGTCGTCGGACATGCCCATTGAGAGCGTATCGAACGATGCGTCGAAATAGGCTTCCAACTCCTTTTTATACTGTTCCAGCAACTCGAAGTCGAGCCGCACGCGGAATTCGTTGTCTGTATAGGTGGCGATTCCCATCACGCCGCGCACCCGAATGCCTTTCATGGCGGCCAGCGCTCCGCTTTTGACATATTTAAGTAGGGCGTCGTACGCCCAGCCCGATTTGGTCTCTTCGTCGGCGACGTGAATTTCGAGCAGGATGTCGATGACGCGGTTGTTCCTGATCGCCTCGTCGTTGATCGTCTTGATCAGCCGCTCGCTGTCCGCCGACTGGATCAGCGAGACGAACGGAGCGATGAGTTTTACCTTGTTGGTTTGCAGATGACCGATCATCTGCCACTCGATATCTTTGGGCAGGGCTTCGTATTTCGCAGCCATCTCCTGCGGCCGGCTCTCGCCGAAAATACGCTGTCCTGCGGCATAGGCCTCTTCGATCAGGGCGGGGGAGTGCGTTTTGGATACGGCCACCAGCGTAACGCCTTCGGGCAATGTCTCCCGCACATCCGATAATTGACTTTTGATCGACATAATCTCTCCTTTTTTCGGTTAACGCATCGGTAAAATTAGATAAATTTTTTGTATTTTTGACCGCAAACCTTATTTTGTTTATGAAGAAACCGTTTTTTCGCCTCATTACAGCCTCTGCGCTCGCTTTTCTGCTCTGGATACCTTCTGCCGAAGCATGTACCAATTTCATCGTTACGCGCGGCGCTTCGACCGACTCCACGACGCTGGTGAGCTATTCTGCCGATTCGCATGCGCTTTACGGCTGTCTCTATAAGTTCAACGCTCCGAAGGAGGGATACCGAGCCGGCGCGATGATGTCCGTGTACGAGTGGGATACGGGACGTTATCTCGGGGATATTCCGCAGGTGGAGCATCCGTACTCCACGGTGGGAAACATGAACGAGCATTCGCTTATCATTACCGAGACGACTTACGGCGGCCGCAGCGAACTCGCGGATTCGACGGGGCGGATGGATTACGGTTCGATGATCTATATCGCCCTGCAACGCGCCCGTACGGCGCGCGAGGCGATCCGTGTAATGGCCGATCTGGTCGATGCTCACGGATATGCTTCGGAGGGCGAATCGTTCTCGATCGCCGACCCCGACGAGGCGTGGATCATGGAGGTGATCGGCAAAGGCTTCGAGCCGGACGGCAAGGGCGGCAACGCCCGCAGAGGGATCGTGTGGGTGGCGCGCCGCATCCCCGACGGCTATGTTTCGGGCCATGCCAATCAGGCGCGGATCACTACTTTCCCGCTCGACGATCCCGAAAACTGCCTTTATTCGCCCGATGTGATCTCGTTTGCCCGCGAGAAGGGGTATTACGAGGGGCCGGACGCGGAGTTCAGTTTCTGCGACGCCTATGCGCCGGCCGATTTTTCGGCGCTGCGCGCCTGCGAAGCCCGCGTGTGGAGTTTCTTCCGCCGCGTGGCCGACGGAATGGACGCCTATACCGATTATGCGATGGGGCACAATCCCGCCAACCGGATGCCGCTGTGGGTGAAACCCTCGAAGAAGGTCTCCGCGAAGGAGGTGTTCGACGCCATGCGCGACCACTACGAGGGCACTCCGATGGATATGACCACGGATATCGGCGCCGGCGGCAACGGACTGCCGTATCGCTGGCGTCCGATGTCGTTCGAGGTGGACGGCGTGGAATATGTCAACGAACGCGCTACGGCTACGCAGCAGACCGGTTTCTGGATGGTGGGGCAGGCGAGCCGTGCGGCGGGCGACGATCTGGGCATTCTGTGGTTCGGCGTCGACGATGCCTCCACTTCGTGCCTTACGCCGATCTACTGCTCGATCGACCGTGTCCCCGAGTGCCTGAGCGAGCACAACGGTTCGATGCTCAAGTATTCGCCTACGTCGATGTTCTGGCTCTTCAACCGCGTGACGAATTTCGCCTACCTGCGTTACAATCGCATGGCGAAGGATTTGCAGGCGGTGGCCGACCTGTGGGAGAATCAGGTGCTCGAAGATGTGCGTCGGGTGACGGCCGAGGCGCGGAAACTCGAAGGGGAGGCGCGCGTGAAGTATGTGACGGACTATTCGGTGATGATGGCGCAGGAGTTGTTCGGCCTGTGGAAGCAGATGGATGAATATTTGCTGGTGAAATACGTCGACGGCAACGTAAAGGGCGAAACGGAGCCCGGCAAGTTCAAGGATAACGGTTACGGCCGTGATATCCCGGGCGAGATTCTCTTTCCGGGGTATGACGAGAAGTGGCGGTGCGCCGTAGCGGCCGACAACGGCGAGATACTGAAAGTTGTTAAATAGAACGGATATGAATCATTACGATATTCTGGTCATCGGCGGCGGTCCGGGCGGCATGGGCGCCGCGCTTCGCGCAGCGGAGTTGGGACGCAGGGTGGCGCTCGCGGAGCGTGCCGAATTGGGAGGCGTCTGCCTCAACTGGGGATGCATCCCCACCAAGGCGCTGCTCAAAAGCGCACAGGTCTTTCATTACTGTCGGACGGCCGATGCGTTCGGCGTGACGATAGCCGGCGAAGCGAAGCCCGATATGGAGCGCATCGTCGCACGGTCGCGCGGCGTTTCGGAAACGATGCGCAAGGGCGTCGAATTCCTGATGGCGAAAAACAAGATCGAAGTGCTGTGCGGCGACGCCCGTCTCGCAGGTGCGGGACAAGTCGTCGTAGGCGACCTGACGGTTTCGGCCGATCATATCGTTTTGGCGACGGGGGCGCGTCCGCGTGAAATGCCCTTCATGCCGATCGACCACGTGCATGTCCTCTCTTCGCGCGACGCGTTGTTGCTCGACAAACTGCCCGAATCGATGATCGTCGTCGGATCGGGCGCCATCGGCTGCGAGTTCGCATCGTTCTATGCCGCGCTCGGCGTGCAGGTGACCATCGTCGAGTACCTCCCGCAACTGATGCCGCTCGAAGACGAGGAGGTGGCGCGAACGATGGAGCGGGCTTTCCGCAAACAGCGCATTACGGTGCTTACCTCCGTGTCGGTCAGGGCCGTGGCGGTCGACGGCGACGGTCGGTGCCGAGTGACGGTCGAAGGAAAGAAAGGAACGGAGGAGCTTGTCGCCGACAAGGTGCTCTCGGCCGTCGGTATCAAGTCGAATATCGAGGGGCTCGGTTTGGAAGAGCTGGGCGTACGCGTCGAACGCGACAAAATCGTGGTGGACGAGCATTACCGCACGAATGTCGAGGGCGTTTATGCCGTCGGCGATATTGTTCCCGGCCCGGCATTGGCGCATGTTGCGTCGGCAGAGGCCCTGCACTGCGTGGAACATATCTGCGGGGTCGATTCCGAGCCGGTCGATTATGCCGTCATCCCCTCGTGCGTCTTCACTTCGCCCGAAGTGGCGTCGGTGGGTCTGACCGAACGGGAGGCGCTGGCGAAGGAGATTCCCTATACCGTCGGACGCTATTCGTTCATGGCGTCGGGCAAGGCGGCGGCTGCCGGCGAGCGCGACGGCTTCGTGAAACTGCTTTTCGATGCCGACCGCAAACTGATCGGCGCCCATCTGGTCGGGGCCAGCGTGACCGAAATGCTGGCCGAACCGACATTGGCCTGCCGGCTGGGGGCTACGGCGCGACAGATCGCTCGCACGATCCATGCCCACCCGACGATGAACGAAGGGGTGATGGAGGCTGCAGCGGCCGTGCCGGAGGATTGAACGAAAGATTGCGTGAAACGGAAATCGGCGGGATGCAACACGTTGCATCCCGTTTTTCATAGATCGAAAACGATTTCGTGGTTGGTGACGCGCAAACGGTAAACGCCGTTGAAATATTCGACGATACCGCAAAGCGTGCCTGTGCCGGAAGGCAGCTGTTTTCGGGCATAATCGCACCTCCGGTCGGTACGTACGACGAATTGCCGTCCGGCTTCGTCGACGAGTATGCGGTCGGTCGTAATCGGGTCGCCGTTTTCGGGGTCGAAGTCGCACCATGTCGTACCGCTTTCGGCAAAACGCACCCGATCGAAACGTACATAGCGGCTGATGTGGCGGGGTGTGATTGCGTCGAAGGTGAGCGTCAGCGGCTCTCTGCGGGATGCAGCTTGCGTAACGGCGATATAGCGCGACCCTTCGCCGGAAGGGATCCGGTCGGCGGCATAGTCTCCCGTCGGATAGATTCCCAACAGCAGCGTCCCGCCTTCATTGCCGAGCGCAAGACCTTGGCAGTTGATCGTGACGAAATCGTAGAGCCGATAGGTGCGGTAGAGTTTCTCGTCGTCGATCGAGACGACGATGCCGCCCGTGTCGTCCTCGACAACGATCTCCTTGTAGAATTCGCCCGATGTGTCGTTGGCCACGATATAGCCCTGAATCGAAAGATCCTGCGTGATGCGGGTCGAACGGTCGTGATAGAGCGACTTGAGTACGCTGATACTCTGCACGCCGGTCGGTCGGGTTCCGTCGTCCTGCATACCCTTTTCGAATGGCAGTTGTTTCTCGTCGCGGCATCCGGCAAGACAGGCGATGCAAACTGCCAGCGAACAGAATTTAATGAGAACAGTCGTTTTCATCGCGCATTTGGAGAATGAACCGTTTTCCGTAACCGCTTACCGTCCCGTATTCCAGAATTCCCGTCAGCGAACACCTGCCCTGCGGTATTTCCTCTTCCCTGAAACGGGCGTATTCGCTCGTATAGACGGCGACCGAATCGCCTTTCGCATCTTCGAAGAGACGATATCCCGTCCATGCCTGCGGGCCGATTTGCTCCGCTTCGGGGCTGAATCGCAGGTCGTCGATACGAATCAGCCGTCCGCATAACGAATTGTTCAACTGAGAGATGGAATATGTCGGCGGAGAGAGCTCCCGCCGTTCGTTCGTGCGATGCAAGATCCGGTCGAGCAGCGCGCGCGAGGCGATGTAGTCGGTAGGATAGGGACTGTATGTTTCGGGCGGCAAGCCGATCTGCAATACGCCGTTGCGTTCGCCCAATGCGCAACCCTGCAACGAAACCGTCAGATAGCTTTCCGGTGCATAGATCGTGTAGAGGTTGTATTCGGCAATGCGCAGTTCTGCGCCGCCCGTGCCGTCGTCGAGTACCAATGTACGGTAGAAATTGCCTGCTTCATCGCTCGATGCGACCCAGCCGCCGATAATCAGCTCCTCGCGGACGACGACCGTTTGTCCGCGGTAGAGCGAACGCAGCGTAGCGAGCGTAATGTTCGGAGCAGGTATTTCAGCGTCCGTAGCGGGCGCGTCGAAGCGGTCGTCGCATCCGTACAACAATCCGCATACGGCGGAAAAAACGATGACAGCCGACCGTTTCATCCCGTTACCGTTCGATCCACGAATCTTTCAGTCCGAGGAAATAGAGAATTCCGTCCAGCCCGATGGTGGAGATCGATTGTCCGGCGGTAGCCTTTACCTTCGGTTTGGCATGGAAGGCGATGCCGAGACCTGCAAGCGAGAGCATCGGCAAATCGTTGGCGCCGTCGCCTACGGCGATCGACTGGGCGATGTTGATGTTTTCGAACTGGCACAGTAGACGCAGCAGCTCGGCCTTGCGGCGGCCGTCGACGATTTCGCCCACATAACGACCCGTAAGATGTCCGTCGACGATCTCCAATTCGTTGGCATAGACGTAATCGAACCCGAAACGCTGACGCAGGTAGTTGCCGAAATAGGTGAAGCCGCCCGAAAGGATCGCCGTCTTGTAGCCGACGCGTTTGAGAATGGTCATCATACGTTCCAACCCTTCGGTGATGGGCAGGTGCAGGGCGATCTCCTCCATGACCGAGACGTCGAGGCCTTTGAGAAGCGCCACGCGCTCGGTGAAACTTTCGCGAAAATCGATCTCGCCCCGCATGGCGCGCTCGGTGATGGCGCGCACCTGCGCGCCGACGCCGGCGCGTTCGGCCAGTTCGTCGATCACTTCGGTTTCGATCAGCGTCGAATCCATGTCGAAGCAGATCAGCCGGCGACTGCGGCGAAAGATGTCGTCGCGCTGGAACGAGATATCCAGTCCGTTGTTCGAGAAGGACATGAATTTCTCTTGAATGTCCGTCGTAGCTTCCTCGGTGAGCGATCCGCGCACCGAGAATTCGATGCATGATTTCGGCGCCCGTTCATCTTCGTGCAGCGGTACGCGCCCCGTCATGCGTTTGATGGCGTCGATGTTGAGTCCCTGCCGTGAAATAACGCCCGCCACGTCGGCGATATGCCGTGCCGTAAGCTGGCGGCCCAGCAGGGTGATGATGTAGCGGTTCTTGCCCTGCATCCCCACCCACGCCGTGTAACGTTCCTCGCTGATGGGCGTAAAGCGGATATTGATTCCCAGCTCCGAGGATTTAAAGAGCAGTTCCTTCATGATGGCGCCCGATTTGTCGGAGGTCGTCTTGATCAGAATTCCCAGCGTAAGCGACTGATGGATATTGGCTTGTCCGATATCGAGGATGAATGCGTCGTAGCGGGCCAGAATGTCGGTCAGCGACGAAGTGAGGCCGGGCTGATCCTTTCCGGCGATATTGATTTGGATGATTTCTACCTGAGATTCCATGGTCGGATGTTAAATGTGGAGACAAAATTAGTGGTTTTTTCCAATAAAAATAGTACTTTTGTAACTTAAACGATAAGAAATAGCTTATGTTGAGATTTTTTCTGGAGGTGGAGAATCTGGTTCTGCCCGACAGTGTGCAGAAGGCGCAGTGGAAAGGAATGATCGAGAAGTTCACGTCGCTCGACGCGGAGACGTTTATCCGCGATTTCACGGGGCAGGCGATTTGGGTCGTGTTGAAGATCGCGGTGGCGATTCTGATCTATGCCGCCGGACGGTGGATCATCAATCGGGTGGTGCGTCTGATGGATGCGTCGTTCGAACGCCGGCAGGTGGACAAGTCGCTGCGCTCGTTTCTGCGCAGCCTGCTCAAAGGCATCGCTTATACCATCCTGTTGCTGATTATCGTTCAATTGCTGGGCTTCAATACCACGTCGCTCGTAGCGCTGCTCGCCGCATCGGGCTTCGGTATCGGTATGGCGTTGAGCGGCACGTTGCAGAATTTCGCCGGCGGCGTGATGGTCATGTTCATGCATCCCTATCGTATCGGCGACTACATCGAGGCGCAGGGGCAGGCGGGTACCGTCAAGGAGATCCGATTGTTTTCGACGGTGGTCACGACGACCGACAACAAACGAATCTACATTCCCAACTCTTCGATTTCGAACGCGATCGTCAACAACTATTCGGCGGAGACGGTGCGACGCGTCGAATGGAAGATTTCGCTCGCCTACGGCGACGACGTGGCGGTGGCCAAACGCACGATGCTCGCCATGCTGGAAGCAGACAAACGGGTGCTCCATACGCCGGATGCGCCGGCCGATCCTTTCGTGGCCTTGTCTGAACTGGCCGACAGCGCGATCGTCATGGTCGCGCGGACATGGACGCTCAACGGCGATTACTGGAACCTCTATTTCGATATGAACGAACGGTTTTACAACGAATTGCCGCGACAGGGGTTGCATTTCCCCTTCCCGCAGTTGGATGTTCATCTCGATAAATAAGCGAAAGTCCTGAAATATGAAGAAGCTGATTGTATGGGCGGCGTTGCTTGCCGGAGTTGCGATGCTGCCGTCGTGCATGAAAGACAAGAGCGAGTCGTGTTCGGTCCCTGAAATTACGGCCGTGAATTATCTGCCGAAGAACCCGGGGAAGTTCGATGATGTGATCGTTACGGCCAAGATCCGCAACGAACACTGCTTGTTTCAGGCGAACGTGACCTATCAGGTGGATTCGCTTACCGGAACGTGGGGAAATACATCCGAGAGTTATCACTCGACGGATCCCGTACATTCGACCATAGCGGGAGAGACGTATGATTTTACGGCGAAGATTCCCGCCACGAAGTTAACCGGTCGCAAGGTGCGTTTCGTGATCGAAGTGTTGACGCAGCATTTTTCCTACATCGCATCGGATCCAGTGGAGTATATCGTGCCCGGCCCGATCGAGTACGAACCCAAACCCGGAGAGTCGGGCGAATCCGGCGAAAACGGTTCGGAAAAGTAGGCGGGGATGCGTTCGCGCCGCCGTTTGAGGCGAACGATTATGGGGTATTTACATTTTGTGCAAACTTAATTCTTGAAGATGTATGGAATTGAAAGAGATTCTGGCAATATCGGGACAGCCCGGATTGTATAAGTATGTGGCGCAGTCCACGAACGGCGTGATCGTCGAGTCGCTGCTCGACGGGAAGCGGATGAACGCTTCGGCTTCGTCGAAGGTGAGCGCCCTGACGGAGATCTCGATCTTCACCGAGGGCGACGATCTGCCGCTGGCCGAGGTGTTCACTAAGATTTACGAGCATACGGGAGGTAAGGAGGCGATCGGCCACAAGGAGGCGCCCGAGAAGTTGAAGGCTTATTTCGCGGAGGTGCTGCCCGATTATGATCGCGACCGGGTGCATGTGTCGGATATGAAAAAGGTGTTCATGTGGTATAACATCCTGCTCGGCGCGGGTTTCACCGAATTCAAGCTGCCCGAAACCGAGGAGGAATAGACGTCCGCCCCGTATCCGTTCCGCCGTCCGCAAATCCTGCGGGCGGCTTTTTGTTATCAATATGTGAAATCTGTGAGGAAACGGTTCGCCGATTCGTTTTTTGTATTATTTTTGTCATGTAACGATGTGGCCTTCGGGCTGTAAAACGAATGACGATGAAAGAAAAGAAGAAAGTCGCACTGGTGGCTCACGACAACATGAAACGCGATCTGGCGGAGTGGGTCGATTGGAATTGGGAGATTCTGCTCCGGCATCACTTGGTCTGCACGGGCACTACGGGTAAGATGGTGACGCGTACGCTGATGGAGCGGGGCGGTGAAGAGGAGATTTCGCATTTTGATATCACGCTGCTTAAATCCGGCCCGCTGGGCGGCGATCAGCAGCTCGGTTCGATGATTGCCGACGGGGATATCAGCGCGCTGATCTTTTTCTGGGATCCGATGTCGGCGCAGCCGCACGACGTCGATGTGAAGGCGTTGCTGCGTATCGCGACACTCTACAATGTGCCGACGGCCATCAACCGCTCGTCGGCCGACTTTTTGATCTCCTCGCCGCTCTTCGAGCACGACGACTATCAGCCCGTGGTGAAGGATTATACCTCTTATATAGAGCGGGTGCTGAAATAGAAAACAAATGGAACGCGACGAAGGACGACCGGCCGGTCGTCCTTTTTTATGCTCCGATACGTCGATCCTGCGGGTTTTTTACTATCTTTATCGGATCAAAATGACCCGAAAATGAAGAAATTGTTACTTTGTTGGTTGGCAGCCGTTGTCGCTGCTGCCATGATTCCGGCCTGTGGCGACGCTGCGGGCGATAAAACCCTGTCGGGATTGGAACGGCAACGGTTTCGCTCCGAAGTGAACGGCCGCCTGACAGATCTCTATACGTTGACCAATGCCGCGGGAATGGAGGTGTGCATTACTAATTTCGGGGGCAGGATCGTCTCGATCATGGTTCCCGACCGCACGGGAACGCTGCGCGACGTAGTGCTCGGCTTCGACAATATCGCGGACTATATTCGGATTCCGTCGGATTTCGGCGCGTCCATCGGCCGTTATGCCAATCGTATCGATCGGGGGCGTTTTGTGCTCGACGGCGATACGGTGCAATTGCCCGTGAACAACTACGGTCACTGCCTGCACGGCGGGCCCGACGGGTGGCAGTATCGTGTATACGAGGCCAATCAGCCCGATACGCAATCGCTTGAACTGATGTTGCATTCGCCCGATGGCGATGCCGGATTCCCGGGCGCCGTGACAGCGAAGGTCGTTTACCGTCTGACGGACGACAACGCCGTCGACATCTCCTATGAAGCGTGTACGGATCGTCCGACGGTGATCAATCTCACGAATCACTCCTATTTCAATCTCTCGGGCGACCCCGCTCATCCTATTCTCGACAATCTGCTGACGATTGCGGCCGACGGCTATACGCCGGTCGATTCGACCTTCATGACGCTCGGCCGGATCGACTCGGTCGGGGGCACTCCCTTCGATTTCCGGCGAGCTAAATCCATCGGCGCGGAGATCGATTCCGACAACGAACAGCTGCGCAACGGCCACGGTTACGACCACAATTGGGTGCTCGCGACGGAGGGCGATTCGTCGCGTCCTGCGGCGCGGCTCGTTTCGCCCGTATCGGGCATTGCGTTGGAGGTCTTTACCGACGAACCGGGCATTCAGGTCTATGTCGGCAATTTCCTCGACGGTACGGTCTGCGGCAAACACGATATACCCTATGCGCGCCGCACGGCCGTTTGTCTCGAAACGCAGCACTATCCCGATTCGCCCAACAAGCCGCAGTGGCCTTCGACGGTGCTTCGCCTGGGTGAAATCTACCGCAGTCATTGCATCTATAAGTTCTCGGTCGACAAGTAGGGGAGCGCGCTGCCGATGAACCGTCTGACCGATATACGCCTGCACGCACAGCAGCTCGCAGCGCCGCAGTTCGACTATCCCGTCGAGCTCGTCCGCTGGATGGGAATGGTACAGGCGCAGGAGTATGTTTCGGTAAAGTGGGCGTTGGGCCTTCGGTTGCGGACGCCTGCTGCGGATAGGGTGGAGGAGGCGTTGCGCGACGGCCGTATCCTGCGGATGCACATCATGCGCCCTACGTGGCATTTCATTGCGGCGGAGGACGTGCAGTGGATGCTGCGCCTCTCGGCCCGACGGATTCGCGCAGCCAATGCCTCGTTTGCCAACGGCAACGGCTGCGGGCTCGGCGAAGCCGATTACCTGCGTTGCAACCGGCTGTTGGAGCGTATGCTGGAGGGTGGGAATCACCTGACCCGACAGCAGATAGCGGACGAGTTGCGGCGGGCGGGGATGGCGGTCGACGCACCGCGTCTGAATCGCCTGATGATGCGCGCCGAGACCGACGGCGTGGTTTGCAGCGGCGCCGATCAATCGGGCAAGGCGACCTATGCGCTGCTGGCCGAACGGGCGCCGCAAGCGGCCGATTTGCCGGAGGAGGAAGCGCTGGCATTGTTGGCGCGCAGGTATTTCCGCAGTCATGCTCCCGCCACGCTTGCAGATTTCGTCTGGTGGTCGGGTCTTACCGTAACCGAAGCGCGTCGTGGCGTCGCGGCGCTGGGAGCGGAGTTGCTGCGGGAATCGTTCGACGGACGGGAATATCTGCTGCATGAAGCTTGTGCGACTTGTGCGACGGCTCCCGTGCAGACGCATTTGCTGCCGCCGTTCGACGAATATCTGATCGCTTACCGAGATCGCGCGGCCGTGCTGGCTTCCGAGCATCGGAGCCGTGCCTTCAACGCCTATGGCGTATTTTATCCCGTAGTGCTGCACGACGGCCGCGTCGTGGCTCGTTGGAGCCGCAGTGGTTCGGAGGTCGATGTAGAACCGTTCGCCCGTGAAAAACAGCCTGCCGCACGGCTTTTGCGGTCGGCGGCGGAACGGTGGAGACTTTTTCGGGAAGGGCAGGTTCCCGCAAGAACTTAAATGTCGTGTGAAAGAGGGGCGGGTACGACCTGCGAGGTGTCGAAATCGCCCCAACGTTCGGCGATCGAATCGAGCGTGGCCATCAGCGCCGGAATATCGGTCAGCGTGACCAGTTTGAGCCGCGTCGGCTTGAAATCGGGCAATCCTTTGAAATAGTTCGACAGATGGCGGCGCATTTCCAGCACGCCGACATATTCTCCCTTGATTTCCAGCGATTTCAGCAAGTGGCGTTTGGCGATCTCCACCCGTTCGCATACCGTCGGCTGGGGGAGTACCTCGCCTGTTGCCAGATAGTGTTTGATCTCTCGGAAGATCCACGGCCGGCCGTAGGTGGCGCGGCCGATCATCACGCCGTCGACACCGTAACGGTCGAACATCGCGGCGGCTTTCGGACCCGAATCGACGTCTCCGTTGCCGATAACGGGAATATGGATCGCAGGGTTAGTCTTCACGCGGCCGATAAGCGTCCAGTCGGCTTCGCCGCGATAGATCTGCGCGCGGGTGCGGCCGTGAATCGTCAGCGCCGCGATTCCGACATCCTGCAACCGCAGGGCGATCTCTTCGATATTCTTGTTTTCGTCGTCCCAGCCCAAGCGGGTTTTGACCGTCACGGGAGTGTGGTCGACCGCCTCGACGATGCGGCGCGTCATCTCGACCATCAGCGGCACGTCGCGCATCATGCCCGATCCGGCGCCGCGGCCGGCGATCTTCTTCATCGGACAACCGAAATTGATATCGATAATGTCGGGGCCGGCCGCCTCGGCCATGCGGGCCGCTTCGACCATCGGTTCGATCAGATGTCCGTAAATCTGGATGCCGACGGGGCGTTCGGAATCCGATATTTCGAGTTTCTTGAGCGACTTGGCCGCATCGCGGATCAATCCGTCTGACGAGATGAATTCGGTATAGACCACGTCGGCGCCGAACTCTTTGCACATCGCACGGAACGAGGGGTCTGTGACATCCTCCATCGGGGCCAGAAACAACGGCTTGTCGCCGAGTTCCAGATCAGCTATTTTCATCTTCTTGCGTAGTGTCGGGTGTAACGAGAACTTTGTCGATGCGCGCGCCGTCCATGTCGACGATCTCCAACTCGAATCGGTTCCAGCGCAGTTTTTCTCCGGTTTGGGGAATGTGTTCCAATTCGTCGAGAATCAGCCCGCTGATCGTTTTGTAGGCGGTGTGCGGAACGACCTCCTCCATGCCGAAATAGGCCAGAAAATCGTAGAAGGAGCATTGCCCGTCTACGAGACAACTGCCGTCATCGCGCCGTATGATCTCGGGTTCGTCGAGGTCTTCGGGGATTTCGCCGACGAGCGCTTCGAAAATATCTTTGAGGGTGATGATGCCGCGCGTGACGCCGAATTCGTCGCAGACGATGCCGTAGCCCACCTGTTCGTTGCGCAACTGGTCCATCGCGTTGTACACCTCGCATCCTTCATGGAAGAACTTGACCGGACGAAGCGTTTTGCAGAGATTGAAATCGGGCTCGGAGAGGTGCTGAAAGAGGTCTTTCAGATAAACGACGCCGACGAGCTTATCGAGTTCCCCGTCGGCGACGGGGTAGAGGTTGTGGGGATTGCGGCTGACCCGTTCGCGAATCTGTCCGGTATCCATGCCGATATCGATCCACACCATCTCGCTGCGGGGCGTCATCACCGAGTCGACCGTGCGGTCTCCGAGCGAAAAGACCCGTCCGACGATCTGTTGCTCGACCTTCCGTACCTCCCCGTCGTCGACACTTTCTTGAATGATCGAGCGAATCTCCGCTTCGGTCACCTTATTGTCCGATTCCTTGAGATGCAGCAGTCGGGTGATCGCCGAGGTGCTGCGTGAAAGCAGCCATACGAACGGCGAAGCCGCGACGGAGAGCGCACGCATCGGTCGGGCGACGGTGCAGGCGATTTTTTCAGCCGTATTCATGCCGATGCGCTTGGGAACGAGCTCGCCGAAGATGAGCGTCAGATAGGTGACGATCACGACGATCGTCACTTGGGCGACGATGGTCGCCGTGCGCAGCGGGATACCCAGCAGAGCGAGTTCCTTCCCGAACTTTGTTGCCAGCGCATCGCCGGAGTAGATACCGGTGAGAATACCGATCAGCGTAATGCCGATCTGGATGGTCGAGAGGAATTTGTCGGGATCTTCGATGATCCTGAGCGCCCGTCGCGCTCCGGCGTTTCCCTGTCGGGCGCGCAGTTCGAGGTTGGAACGGCGCGCCGAGATCAGCGCGATCTCCGACATGGCGAAAAGGCCGTTGAGCAGGATCAGCAGGATGATGATGACGATTTCCATATTTTAAATAAGTCGTTTCTCGTACGAAGATAGCGCAAATCCGATGTAAAATCGAGTTCGGTTTGTGCTGCCGAGGCGCCGTCTGTCCGAGCGGAGGTTTATCCTTCGCAAAGATAGCGAATGTTTCGGTTGCGGAAAATGCTGCGGCGGAGAATTGTGCGGAATCTCCCGCAGGGAATTGATTATTCGCCGAAAAACGCTAAATTTGCAGGGCTAAATCAACAAATTATTGAGGAAATGAATATCGATCACTTTATTTCGGAGGCGGTGAGCCGCTCGGTCGAGGCGCTCTACGGTCCGCTGGGGGAGGAGCAGTTGCAGATTCAGAAGACCCGTAAGGAGTTCGACGGCGATTATACGCTGGTCGTTTTCCCGCTGCTGCGACGAAGCCGCAAGTCGCCCGAGGCCACGGCCGCCGAGATAGGGGAGCACGTCACGGCGCATACGCCGGAGGTGAAGTCGTTCAACGTCATCAAAGGGTTCCTGAACCTCGCTCTTTCGGACGGCTTCTGGGCCGGCCGGTTCGCCGAGATCGCTGCGGACGAGGCGTTCGGACAGGCTCCGGCGACGGGCCGCAACGTGATGGTCGAGTATTCGTCGCCCAATACCAATAAACCGCTCCATTTGGGGCATATCCGCAACAACCTGCTGGGGTACTCTGTGTCGCAGATTCTCAAGGCCAACGGCCATAACGTCATCAAGGTCAATCTGGTCAACGACCGAGGCATTCACATTTGCAAGTCGATGCTGGCGTGGAAACTCTTCGGCAACGGCGAAACGCCCGCTTCGTCGGGGATGAAGGGCGACCATCTGGTCGGTAAGTACTATGTCGAGTTCGACCGGCATTACAAGGAGCAGATCAAGGAGCTGACGGCTGCCGGCATGTCGGAGGAGGAGGCGAAGAAACAGGCGCCGCTGATGCTCGAAGCGCAGGAGATGCTGCGCCGTTGGGAGGCGAAAGATCCCGAAGTCTACGGGCTGTGGGAGATGATGAACGGCTGGGTGTACGATGGTTTCGACGTAACTTACAAGGCGCTGGGGGTCGATTTCGACAAGGTTTATTACGAGTCGCAGACCTATCTGCTGGGCAAGGATATCGTGCAGAAGGGATTGGATACGGGCGTCTTTTTCCGCAAGGAGGACAATTCGGTGTGGATCGACCTCTCTGCCGATGGGCTGGATCAGAAATTGCTGCTGCGCGGCGACGGTACGTCGGTCTACATGACGCAGGATCTGGGAACGGCCTACCGCCGTTTCGAGGAGAACAATCTCGACGACATGATCTATGTGGTGGGCAACGAACAGAACTATCATTTCCAAGTGCTGAAACTCGTCCTCAAGAAACTCGGTTACGATTGGAGCGATCATATCACCCATTTGTCATACGGCATGGTGGAGCTGCCCAACGGCAAGATGAAGTCGCGTGAAGGGACGGTGGTCGATGCCGACGATCTGATCGACGACATGGTGCGCACTGCCCGCGAGATGTCGGCCGAACTGGGCAAACTCGACGGCTGTTCGGAAGAGGAGGCCGTCGCGATCTCGCGGATGGTGGGACTCGGCGCGCTCAAATATTTCATTCTCAAGGTCGATCCCAAGAAGACGATGCTCTTCGACCCGCGTGAGTCGATTGACTTCAACGGCAATACGGGCCCCTTCATCCAATATACCCATGCGCGCATCCGTTCGGTGTTGCGTAAGGCGCAGGAGGCGGGAATCGAATACGGCGCGCCGTCGGCTGCGGCTTATCTGCCCGAAGAGGTGGCGCTCGTCAAGCAACTCTCGGACTATCCCAATGTGGTGAAATCGGCCGCCGAAAACTTTGCCCCCTCGCTGGTTGCGGCCTATGCCTATGAACTGGCCAAACAGTTCAACGGCTACTATCACGACCATTCGATCCTGCGTGAAGAGGACACCGCGGTGCGCGTCCTGCGGCTGCGCTTGTCGGAGCAGGTGGCGCGCGTAATCCGGTTGTCGATGCGCCTGCTCGGTATCGACGTTCCCGAACGTATGTAGAAAAGGCCCTGAGCCGGCTTTTCACCGGTCGGAAAACGCTTCGTAAACAGCCTTCGACAGGATGTCGGGGCCGTTTGTCCGTTTCGGCGCGATTGTTGAGAAGGATAGGTGCGAAATCACAGTATCCACTCATAAATCGTTAATGACGTGAAAAAAATCTTTACTACTCTCGTATGTGCCTTTGCGGTGTGCGCTGCGGCGAATGCCCAATCGCAAGGCATGGCTCCGGCATCGCGTCCTGCAACCGATACCGTTCTATTGTCGGCCGATGTCGACGGCGCCTATCTGGTGCGCAAGTATTTGGTGAAACAGCGTTACGATCGGAATTCCGATTATGCATTGCGCTATCGGATCGATGTGGCGCAACTCTCTTCGACGCTGGCCGGAAACGCGCGGCAACTGGCCGATTTGCAATCCTTTATCGACAAGGTTTCGCAGGACAAGGCGTTGCAGGTGACGGGCGTGACGGTTACGGGTTACGCTTCGCCCGACGGTTCGTATGCTCCCAACGAACGGTTGGCCCGCAAACGTGCGACCGATTTCCGCGATTACGTCGATTCCCATTACCATCTTTCGGCCAAGTATCCGATCACCGTGTCTGCGGTGGTCGACGAATGGAAGGCGGCTGTTCCGGCTGTCGAATCCTCGGCCATTCCCTCCAAGCAGGAGGTTTTGCAGATTCTGAACAGCAGCGATAAGGCGACCGTCAAGGAGATGCGTCTCAAACGTCTTCCGGCTGCGTGGAACTACATGCGCCAGCATATCCTGCCGCCGATGCGTCATGTCGAAATGGCCTTCACCTACGACAAGAGCAGCGTCGTCACCGAGCGCACGCCCATTCCGCTGCCCGAAGTGGAGCCGGTCATCAATGCAACCTATATCATCGTCGACGATCAGCCCGACGGACTGATTATCGATATGGATGAGTTCGATTGTACGTGCACGATGTAAGACCGAGTGTTCTTTATCGGATGGAACCGCGGCTGGAATTCGGCGTTTTTTCCAAAGGAAATCGCTGACGATGTGACGATGTATGGAAGTTTTTCTTATCTTTGTTCCAAATATTAAACTATCTGGATTATTATGGCAAATTTAAGAGAGCTGAAAAAGGAGATCGACTATCGTTTGGAGGAGGTGGTTTTCGATTGCGATATGGCCATTGCTTTCCAACCGTCGAAAGAGAAGGCGATTTTCGAACTGATGCAGAAGGCTGTCGCTCTTCGGAACGAGTTGATTGCAAAGGTCAGCAATCCCGCCGAACCGCACAACAAGTCGCTGGTCCGCAAGTACTATGCCGCTCTGCGTGTCGATATCGTCAAGTCATTCGAAGCGCTTTTCGAGGAGTTGAGTAAAATCAACGAGGCGAAGAAATAGGGTAGCGCCCTTTTTACGGAATTCGACGAGAGGCGACGGGCGACTGTCTCCTCTCGTTTGCATATGATAATACAAAGTGGTAAAGATGGATGTTCCGAAATTGATAGCGGCCCAGCGGGCACGTTTCGAAGCGGGCGGTACGCGTGATATTGCGCCGCGCCGTCAGGCATTGCAGAACCTGCAGGCGTCTATACGGCAGCATGAACAGCTGTTGTGCGATGCGCTGCGTGCCGATCTGGGCAAGTCGGCCGTCGAAAGCTATATGACGGAGATCGGTATCGTGCTGGGTGAAATTCGTTTCGTCCTGCGCAACCTGAAACGCTGGATGCGGCCCCGGCGGGTGCGGACTCCGTTTTTTGCTCAGCCGGCCCGAAGTCGCATCTGTTACGAACCGTTGGGCGTCGTGCTTGTCGTCGCACCGTGGAACTATCCGTTGCAGCTCTCTCTGCTGCCGCTTGTCGGGGCAGTGGCCGCAGGGAATTGCGTGGTGTTGAAACCGTCGCCGAGCGCTCCTGCGACGACGAAAATCCTGTCGGAGATCGTCGCCGAATGTTTTGCTGCGGAGCATGTGGCGCTGGTTCAGCATACACCGCAAGTGATGGACGAGTTGTTGGCCCAGCGGTTCGATCATATCTTCTATACAGGCGGCGGCGCTTTCGGCCGAGAAATCATGACCCGCGCGGCTGAATCGCTGACGCCTGTCACGCTCGAATTGGGCGGAAAAAGTCCTTGTATCGTCGGTCGGGAGGCCGATCTGCGTCTGGCTGCCCGACGGATCGTGTGGGGCAAGACGCTCAATGCCGGACAGACCTGTGTGGCGCCGGATTTCCTGCTCGTTCACGAGTCGGTCTGCGACAAACTTTTAGCGGAACTGAAACGGGCCGTCGAGCGGCAATGGGGGAGCGATCCGCGTTTTGCGGTCGATTATCCCCGTATGATAGACGCAACGCATACGCGGCGCGTCGCCGAGTTGCTGGCGACGGCGGGCGGTGAAATCGTATGTGGCGGGGAGGTTCTTGAGGAAGAGCGATATGTGGCGCCGACGATCGTTCTGAATCCCGATCCCCGGAGCCGCCTGATGCGCGAAGAGATTTTCGCTCCGGTGCTGCCCGTGCGGACTTTCCACGAATTGCCGGAGGTGGTGCGTACGCTGCTTGCGGATGATCGCCCGCTGGCGCTTTACTATTTCGGCAGCGAGCGGGAAGGGCTCCGCCTGTGCGCGCAGGTGCCGTCGGGCGGCGCGGCGCTGAACGACGTGGTGATGCATGTTTCCAGCTCACGGCTTCCTTTCGGAGGCGTCGGAGCGAGCGGTATGGGAAAGTATCACGGAGAAGCGTCGTTCGAATGTTTTTCGAACCGCCGGTCCTATTTTCTGGGCTCGACGCATTTCGACGTCCCGCTACGCTATGCTCCCTATGCCAAGGGGTTGCTCGGTTGGTTGCGCCGGTTGATGGACTAGTGCTCGTGACGGCTCAGTACGGTGTGCGGCACGTCGCCGTGCGAAATCAGCTGAATCGGACAGCCGTAGTTGCGTAACTGTTCTTCATCGATGATGTTCGAGTCGTGTCGGTGTACATGGCGGTTGACGCAGACGATACTTTTCACTACGGAAGAGATTGTCCCCAGATCGTGCGATACCATGACGATGGCCATACGCCGGTTCAGCTCTTGGAGAATCCGGTAGAGTTCGTTCTCGAATTGGTTGTCGACGAAGTTGGCCGGTTCGTCAAGGATCAACAATCGCGGTTCCGAAATGATCGCGCGGCATAACAGCGCCCGTTGCATCTGACCTCCCGATATTTCACCGATGGCGCGGTCGGCAACTTCGCCGATACCGGTGCGTTCGAGCAATTCCGAAACCCGTCGACGATCCTCGGAGGTGTAGCGGGTTCGGAATCGTTTCCGCCCCTGCAATCCCGATAAAACTGTTTCCGTAACCGAAATGGGAAACGCTCGGTCGAAGACGTTCTGTTGGGGCAGATATCCGATCAGGCGTTCTCTGCCGCGAAACAGCTCGGGTGCATATTTCACACTTCCCTGATAGGATATGTTCCCGAGAATCGCGCGTACGAGCGAGGTCTTTCCTCCGCCGTTGGGGCCGATGATACCTAAGAAATCATTCTCGAAAATATCCAGCGACACCTTATCCAGCGCTGTCGTACCGTCATAGCTGACCGTAAGACCCCGAACCGAAATCAAAATCTTATTCATCGCCGGCCGTAAGTTGGCGGGTGATCTCCCCGATATTTTCGATGACGTCTTCGCGCAGTGGATCGATCCTTACGCTCTCTGCTCCAATATCTTCTGCTATGACTTTTACGGTTGAAACCGGATATTGCGCCTGATAAAATACGCGACGGACTCCCTTCGTTCGCGCCTCTTCGATCAGTCGGGCCAAATGACGGGCCGACGGCTCCTTGCCGTCATGCTCGATGGCGAGTTGTTCCAGCCCGTAATCCGCCGCATAGTAGGTGAGAGCGGGGTGGTAGATCACAATGGTGCCCACGGACGCACGATGCAGAGCCTCGGCACAGGCGCTGTCGAGCGAGTCGAGCCGAACGAGCAGTTTCCGGTAATTTTCCGTGTAATGCATCGAATCGGGAAACGATGCATGGAGCGCCTCGTATGCATTTGCAGCCATCTGTTTCAAGGCGCGCGGCGAAGTCCAGATATGGGGATCGATGCCGTGCGTGCGTGTGTGTTCGGCTTTCTCTTTGGCCGGTTCGTCTGCCGTGTGTACATGGGAGCAACTGCCTTCGAGCAGCCGAACGCCCTGACTCAGATTTACCAGTTTCTCCCGATCGGGGAAATCACGTAACAAGTTCTGTTCGAAGTCGATAATACCTACGTTGAAGATCAGTTTCGAACGATTCAACGCAACATACTGACGCGGCGTCGGCTCGAAGCTTTCGGGACTGGCGCCCGACGGAACCAATACGTCGATCGTAAAGTCGTCTTGAACGATCTGTCCGACGATCGACCGCAGCGGCAAAATCGAAACATAAAGCTGTTCCTTGTCCGGCTGCCGGGTACGGGACGTACAACCTGTCGCAAGAAATATCAGCAGCAATAAATATAAGTATCCGGTTCGCATAGTCTTTTGAATCGGAACAAATGTAGCGAAAATTCCGGTTCATCGGCTCTTTTCCTGCGAAAATAGACGTAGTGTCTCCATGGAGAATGTCTCGGGAGAGTTGTATGGGCTGTTCATATTGGAAAACTCGTACGTGTATATTTGGTGTAATATTTATCTTATGTTAAATTGTATTTATTCAAGAATCCAAAACCGATCCGATCTTGCCAACGGGTTTGTTCAGGTTATGTCGGATGGCGACGTCTATATTTATCCCTATTAAATCCGATTTGCTCTTTTTGAAGGCTGAAACCTTCTGTCCAGACATTGTTTTTTTACTTTTAAAGATTGGAAGAAAAACACGGAATAGATTTTCAGTGCCGCAGTTTGGAAAACGAATGTAAGATGGACGACGAGGCTGTCGAATTTATGCTTTTTAGGAGCTTATATTATGTTAATAATATCCAAACGCTCTTTCGCGGCGGTTTGGGTAGGTCGGAAAAGAGGAGGCATTCTCGCTCTATTCTTGTTTGAGCATGAAACTTTCGAAAGTTTTATCCGAATAAATGACTATGACTCGCTGTACTGTCGAGGATGTCATATTTCTAAAAATATCGGAGTTGGTTCGAACCGTATCGTTGACGGAGTCGGATATGTTCGACGGGCTTTCTTCGTCGATGGATTTGGAGCTGCTTGGTGCGGATACTGGAGATTCCGTTTCAAAAAGGTTGGCGGGCGACGACGATTGTCCTGTCATCGAATCTTCCGTGCGATACATTGTCTCTGCATCGAGCAGTAACCAATCTGGATTGATCTGCGGAAAACTAAGTAGAATTTTACGCAACAGATCGTAACCCGGTTTGCTCCTGCCGGAAATAATATGAGAAATATTGGAAGCGCCCGTATCCAGAATCTCGGCAAGACGGCTTGAAGTCAAACCTTCGCTTTTCATCAATTTCAACAATTTTTCTCCCATAAACCGGATTTTTTACAAATATAAAGTTTTTTATTTTGTAAAACAAGGGATTTGTAAAAATGTAAAGTATAAACAATCGAGAAAGTTATTTACAATTGTAAACTATATCAAATTGTAAAGATCGAGCGGAATTCTTTATTTGGTGTTTTACTTGAATTAAATAATATAATATATTGATATACTTATAGTATATGGTATTTATATTTATATATAAAGCTGCTCCCAATTATTGGCCCAATTTTATATCTATTATTGGATTTTCTTCTAGATATAATTTCTATAAACAATTGATTTTCATGTGTTTATTATTTATTATTCAATCATTTAATTCGTAAGCAAGAGCTCTTTTGCGGTGTTTGTTGCCCTCTACCCTGCTGTTTACATATGTTTAATTATCAACAGATCAATCTGACTTGTTGTGTTTACAAATGTAATTGAAAAATTAAAATCAATCGCAATTGTTGTTTACATATGTAAATAACCTGCCCTATTGTAGCGATTTTTAATAGAAAATTTAATCTTGAAGTACATTGTTAAACGACGATTCCATTCTTGATTCTTTTAACCTGTATTATGTTAAATATAAAATACCGGAAACCCTCTTTCATTGATATATATATCTATAATATAAGTATTTATATATTTGTAATCAGATTAAACCGACCTACTCCTCAACCCGATTATTTTAGCATCGTTTAGCTATAAATTCCGATTGGGAAAGAGGAAAATTGAATGATATTACTCGTTTTTTGCTTGTGAATTCGCCTTTTGATGTGCGCTATTTTCCCCTTTGAGGCTTAATTCCGATCTAAATTGTGCGTAAATGTTTGTTGTCTTTGGAAACTCGGTTTTTCATGACAGGGATTGTCGGTGCCCTTACTAACTCCGCGTACCCTCTATCGATTCGTATGCAGGTTAGGTAATTGAAATCGATGAGGCTTTTTCGAAATAATCGGTAATTCAATCGCGGCGAAGCACTGGTTCTTTGAACTCGTTCGGATTCGATCTTGATCTTAAGCAGTCAGTGTCAAAATTCATATATAGAAATGATGCAAAGCCTGAACTATCTGCCGGTTTTCCGGTTGTGCAACTTTCTATTTTCGGACGATATTCCACTTGCAAAATAAAAAAAGAGACTCCTAAACGGAGTCTCTTTACCGGAGATGCGATTTCCCCTATCGGTTCAATTTGGCGGCGATCGCTTGAAACTCTTCGGAAGTCAGTTTGAGCTTTTCGCGCCGGAAATCGACGTCGTTTTCACTTTTGATAGGGATCAAATGGATGTGTGCATGCGGGACTTCGAGTCCCAGCACGACAATCGCTACCCGCGTACAATCTATCTGGTTCTCGATCTTGCGGGCCACCGTCTTTGCGAACAAAATCATACCGGCGAGCGTGGAGTCGTCCAGATCGAAAATGTAATCGACTTCTTTTTTGGGGACGACGAGAGTGTGTCCCTCGGTCAGCGGATTGATGTCGAGAAATGCGTAATAATTATCGTCTTCGGCTACCTTATACGACGGAATTTCGCCGGCGATAATACGGGAAAAGATCGATGCCATGACTGTATTGTTTTTTACTCTTCGAATTTAGGTTTCAGTATTTCGGAATAGATGACCGCACGTCGCAGATCGAAAGGCTCCCCGAGCGGATTCTCCGTTCCGGCGGACTGCGGTTTGTCCGCCTCTGGAGTCGGAATCGTCGCCTTTGGTGTCGTGAAGGGGGTGTCTGTTAGTTCCGTTATGACAAGTGTATCGTTCGTTTCAGGCGATGAAGCCTCGACGAAAATCGTTGCGTCGGCTGCCTTTTCGATCGTTTCGTTCTGCCGTGCAGCCTCTTCGGCCAATCGCCGTTCATGTCTTGCATAGCGGGACTCCGATGGAACCTGTTCCGTATATACTCCCCTTTCGCTCGACTCCGTATCGTCCACCGGCCGGTTCGGTCGTCGCTGGTTGCGTTTTTTCTGATCCGAAGCCGTTTTCACGCTCCAGATGATAATGATGGCTACCCAGATTAAAACGGTAAATCCCATTACTTGTCCTCCTTATAAGTTTCGTTTCACACTCTCCATACCCTTGATCTTGCGGAGATTTTCAAGGATCACGCTCAGGCTCTCCGCGTTTTTGACATAGAGGCTCAGCGTCCCTTCGAAGATGCCGTCGTGACTTTGGATGCTGATTTCGCGGATATTGATGCTGAAGTCGCGGCTGATGACATTGGCCAGATCCAGCAGGATCCCCATGCGGTCGATGCCGCGTAACTCGATGGTCGAGAGATATGAGACCGCCTTGTGCTGCGACCATTTGATTTCATCCTTGATGATATTCTGTCCGTATTGCGAAGCGAGCCGGTCCAGCTCCTCGCAAGCCGCTTTGTGGACGATGATTTTACCCGACTGCGGATCGCGGAATCCTACGACTTTATCGCCGGGGATCGGCTTGCAACACTCTGCGACTACGAATTTCGGCGACTGGTCGTCGTCGGGATTTTCTACTGTCGAGGTCTCGTCGTCGTCGTTCTCCTGTTTCGATTTATTGGGGATGAACAGTGTCCAGAATTTCAATATCTTGCTGGCGGAGTTGACTTTCAGATGCTTTTCGATGTCGTCCAGCCGGATGATTCCCGCTCCGATTTTGCTGTAAAATTCCTCCTTGGTCGCACACTCGTAAGCCGGAACCAATTTCCGCAGCACGCGTCCCGAAAGATTGATGTTGAGTTTGGCGAGTCGCTCGGTGAGCGTAGCCATACCCCGCTCGATGTTGTTCTGCTGTTCGCGCTTGAGAAAATTCTTGATCGATTGCTTGGCCTTGCTCGTGGTCACCAGATCCAGCCATTCGGCTTTCGGACGGGTATTGTCGGCGGTGATGATCTCGATCTGGTCGCCGCTCGAAATCTGCGTCGTGACGGGTTCCAGTTTGTGATTGATCTTCGCCCCGATCGCCTTGTTGCCGACATTGGTGTGGATATCGTAGGCGAAATCCAATGCTGTGGCGCCGAACGGCAGTCGTCGCGGTTCACCTTTGGGCGTGAAAACGACGATTTCCGAGGTATAGAGCGACAACTTGAAGTTATCCAGAAAATCGACGGCATTCTCCGTCGGAGAATTAAGTGCGTCGCGAATCTTTTTGAGCCACTTGTCCAACTCGTCTTCGTTCTGCGAAATCGTCTCCTGTTTGTATTTCCAATGGGCGGCCACTCCCCTTTCGGCGATGTCGTCCATGCGTTGTGTGCGAATCTGCACTTCGACCCAGACTCCGTCGGGACTCATCACCGTCGAATGCAGCGCTTCGTATCCGTTGGCCTTCGGCGTATTGATCCAGTCGCGCAGCCGATCGGGTTTCGGCGTATAAATATCCGTAATGGTCGCATAAATCTGGTAACACTGCGTCTTTTCCGACGGGAACGGCAGCGATTTGAAAACGATGCGGATGGCGAACAGATCGTAGACCTCTTCGAAGGAAATCTGCTTGCGCTGCATCTTCATCCAGATGGAGTAGATGCTTTTGACGCGGGCCGAAATCTCGAAATTGATACCGTCGTGTTTGAGCGCCTCGATGATCGGGGCGTTGAAACGGGCGATAAACTCCTGACGCGAAGCCTCGGTTTCGTTGAGCTTGCGGCTGATCTCCTCGTACTGTTCTGGAAAGCGGTATTTCATGCAGAGGTCTTCCAGTTCGGTCTTGATCGAGAAGAGCCCCAGTCGGTAGGCCAGCGGCGCAAAGAGGTAGATCGTCTCGCTGGTGATCTTGATCTGCTTATTCAGCGGCATGGCGCCCAGCGTGCGCATGTTGTGCAGCCGGTCGGCGATCTTAATCAGGATTACCCGCACGTCGTCCGATAGCGTAAGCAGCACTTTTCGGAAATATTCGGCCTGTTCCGACGTGTCGGCGTTGAAGACGCCCGACATTTTGGTCAGTCCGTCGACCATCGCAGCGATCTTCGGGCCGAAGATGCGTTCCATATCCTCCACCGTATACTCGGTGTCTTCCACCACATCGTGCAGAAGCGACGCGACGACCGACTTGACTCCCAGCCCGATCTCCTCGATGACGATTTTCGCTACGGCGATCGGATGCAGCAGGTACGGCTCGCCCGAGCGGCGCCGCACGCCGGCGTGCGCCTCCTTCGCAAGGAAAAAAGCGCGCTTGATGAAGTCCCAATCCTCATCTTTCCTGCAAATCTTGGTGCAGGAAAGAAGCAGGTCTTCCCATTTCTCCTTGATGATCTTTTCGTCCTCGGCCGTGTAATCCATACCAGTCGTTTCGGTTTGCCGTGTGCGTCGTTTATCTTATGCCGAAAAGCACTCCGGTAATAGCCGGAGTGCTTCGGTCGAGTATGGTCGCTACTTTTGCTGAGGCGCTTTCATCGCCTCGCGCACTTTCGCTTCGATCTCGTCGGCGAGCTGCGTGTCCGTCTTGAAGAGGTCTTTCACCGCGTCGCGGCCCTGACCGAGTTTCCGGTCTCCGTAGGAGAACCACGAACCGCTCTTCTTGATGACTCCATAATCCACGCCAAGATCGATAATCTCGCCGATTTTGGAGATGCCCTCGCCGAACATGATGTCGAACTCGGCCTTCTTGAAGGGAGGCGCCACCTTGTTCTTCACGACCTTGACCTTGGTGCGGGTTCCGAGCTGCTCCTCGCCGTCCTTGATGACCGACATGCGGCGAATGTCGATACGCACGCTGGCGTAGAATTTCAGCGCGTTGCCGCCGGTCGTAGTCTCGGGATTGCCGTAGACGACGCCGATCTTATCGCGCAGCTGGTTGATGAAGATGCAGACGGTTTTGGTTTTCGAGATGCTGGCCGTCAGTTTTCGCAGCGCCTGCGACATGAGTCGCGCCTGCAATCCCATTTTCGAGTCGCCCATATCGCCTTCGATCTCCGCCTTGGGCGTGAGCGCCGCCACCGAGTCGATCACGATGATGTCGATGGCGCTCGAACGAATCAGCGAATCGGCGATTTCGAGCGCCTGCTCGCCGTTATCGGGCTGCGAAATAAGCAGATTGTCCACATCCACGCCCAGCTTCTGGGCATAAAAGCTGTCGAACGCATGCTCTGCGTCGATGAATGCGGCGATGCCGCCCGCTTTTTGCGCTTCGGCGATGGCGTGGATCGCCAGCGTCGTCTTACCCGACGATTCGGGACCGTAGATTTCGACCACGCGGCCCTTGGGATAGCCGCCGACGCCGAGCGCCATGTCGAGTGTGATCGACCCTGTGGGAATGACCGGCACGTCGACGATCTCGCTGCTGTTCATGCGCATGATCGACCCTTTGCCGAAGTCCTTTTCGATTTTGTCCATGACCGCGCTAAGCACTTTGAGCTTATCCGCGTTTACCTGAGGTTTTTCTGCCATATCGTTTGTTGTTTTTTATGCTTGTTTATAGGCGTCGATGATCTGTTGATAGTGGTTTTTCGTGTCCACTTTGGTGAAGATCTTTTCGATACGTCCCTTTGTGTCGATGACGAAAGTCGTGCGCAGCACGCCCATGTATTTACGACCGTACATCGACTTTTCTGCCCATACGCCGAATGCCTCGCAGACGCTGTGGTCGGTATCGGCCAACAGGGTGAAATTCAGTTCATGCTTGGCGCAGAAGTTTTGGTGCGAACGCTCGCTGTCTGGACTGACGCCGATGATCTGGAATCCCATGTCGGCCAACTCGGCCTTGCCGTCGCGCAGGCTCTTGGCTTCGAGCGTACATCCCGAGGTGTTATCCTTGGGATAAAAGTAGAGAATCGTGCGTTTGCCCATCAGATCGGCTTTCGTCAACGGCAGTCCGTCTTGTGTTACGGATCTGAAATCGGGGATCGTATCCCCCACTTGGAGCGTCGTCATCTTTTCAATGCGTATTAGTTGTTCAAAGATACGAATTTTATTTGCAATTTTGCCGAGGCGAAGTATCTAAGGTGAAGTCAAAGATAGGAAAATATTTCGGAAAAATGCGCTTTCGACGCCGGATTCAGGCCTTCCGAAGCGATTTTCCGCCGAAGCGTCAATCCCACATCATCACCACCTCTACCTGTTCGTTGAACTCCTGCTGCGTGCGATTGAGCACATGCAGGCACGAAGGGCAACGGATCGGGATATCGGTTTCGACGTGTGACGAGCAACATCCGACACACTCCTGATAGAGGCCGTAACCGGCCGACGTGCTATGCTGGAACTCCGTTCCGCAGTGTTTGCACTTGATTTTGTAAGCTGTTCCCATAATCCTTATTTTTTAGGTTTACGATGCAAAGGAACAACTTGCGAGTGACAGGTTGTGACACTATGCTAAAAAATGCAAAATAAAACCCGTCGGGATTTCCGGCGGGTTCGGATCGGAAAGCTCTCATCGTTTCGAACAGCCTGCTTCGAACAGGCATTTATATTTCGGTATGTCGGCATGAAGACGACCTGCAATGCGCCGGCTTCCGACCGGCCGACGCTTTACCGACGAAGCCGGAACCGGTCGCGGGAACGACCCCTGCCGACTTTCGTTTAATGGTGATGCTCGGCCTCCATCGCCTCCTGACGGGTTTTGTGTACCGTACCGTGGGGATGTTCCGTCGGTGCATAGATCGAATAGAGTTTCAGCGGTTCGGCTCCCTTGTTGACGATGTTGTGCCATTTTCCGGCCGGAACCATGATGGCGAAGTTATCCGAGACCTCTCGCACGAAGTCTAAGTTCTCTTCGCTGTCGCCCATCAGCACCTCTGCGGTGCCCTGCTCGATGCGCAGAAATTGGTCGATGTCGGGATGTTGTTCGAGACCGATTTCGCCGCCCACGGGAATCGTCATAAGCGTTACTTGCAGGTTGTTACCCGTCCACAATACGGTTCGGTAGTTGTCGTTCGACAGCGTATAGCTTTCGATGTTCAGGGTAGTCGGTTCGGCGCCGTAATCCGTCAATACGACGGGTTGCGAGTCGGTCTTTTCCTGCGTCGTCGGGGTCTGTCGGCAGCAGGAAGCGGCGAGGAGCGACAATGTTCCTGCTGCAAGGAGTAAATGTCGTTTCATGGTATCGTTTGTTTTATTAACAAATATATACAAAAAAACTTTTTTTCGAACGGTTTCGGCCGAAAATGTAGCCGAATATTCGTGTCGACGGCCGTTAGGAATGTCTGTTTACGCGGCTGTGGAATGTGAATAACACACCCTGTTGCGGAAGGAGGCAGTTTCAGCGTTCTCCTTTCAACCGATTCGTTTCCATGTAGTTGCAAATATAGGCGGTCAGTTCGGGCGAGTCGACGATGCGGATATCGTCCAGAAGTCCCGCGACGAAGCGGGTGACGCCGGCGAATCCGGCCACTTCGGTTTGCAGCAGCCAATGGCTGTCGCCGTCGGGCGTGAGATCGCGTTCGGCCAGCGGATATTCTTCGACGAGCAGGTTGTGTGCCAGCATTCCCAGCCGCAGACAGATGCGATGACGGTCGTGGCCGTTCATGCGGAAGATGTCCATAAACCCTTCGCAGTGCTCCGCTTCGTGTGCCCAGCTGTCGTCGAGGGGCAGCACGGCGCCGATGCGCGATGTTTTGAAGAGTTTGCAGATGCCGTCCTCGGTGTCGTAGCACCAGATATTGACGTAGTTGGTCGTGAAGGCGAAGGGTTCTACCCTGCGGTCGCGTACGGCAGCTCCGCGCGCCGAGCGATAGGCTTGCAGGACGACCTGCCGTTTCTCGGCGATCGCCTCGACCAGATTATGAACGATGCCGGACAGCTTGCCCTTGACGATCGTGTCGGCCAGCGTGCGGTTGTCGTAGACCGAGTAGAGTTTGCGCTTTAGATTTTGTTTCAGGAGGTTGTCGTCGTCGATATTTTCGATGGCGCTTTTGAGAATCACAGCCTCCTCCTCGGTGAAGTGGATCAATTGCGAAATATCCTTGAAATGGGGCGACTCCTTGTCCAGCCGGATATGTTCGTTGCTTTTCTTGATGACGAACCCCGCCTCGCGAAACGTGTCGATGTAGCGGTAGACCGTGCGGCGCGACATGGCAAGCCGCTCGGCCAGATCGTCGATCGTATATTCGGTGTTGGCCGTAAGCATCTTCATCAGACGCAGCAGCCGTTCGAGTTTGGGTTGATCCATCGTATTCGGAATAAAACGGGAAAACGCGACACTGAGTCACGTTTTCAACCGATTCGGGTTCTGCGATTTATGCCATCACCTGTTTCTCGATCTCCTCGACCTGCCGGCGGAAGGCCTTGTCGGTCTCCAGCAGGTTCGACACCGCCTTGCACGAGTGGAGTACCGTAGCATGGTTGCGTCCGCCGATTGCGGCGCCGATCGTCGCCAGCGGCGCTTTGGTGTGCTGCTTGGCCAGATACATGGCGATTTGGCGGGCCTGCGCGATCTCCCGCGTCCGCTCCGGCGAGTTGAATCGTTCGGGGTCGAGAGCCAAGTACTTGCATACCACATCAATGATATGTTCGATGGTGATCTCTTTCTGGTAGAGCTGCACATAGGCTTTGAGGATCTCCTTGGCCAGCGACGTGGTGATCTTGCGCCCGAGGAACGAGGCGTTGGCCACCAGCGACGACAAGGCGCCCTCGATTTCCCGCACGTTGGCCGAGATGTTTTCGGCGAGGAACTGCACGATCTCTTCCGAAATCTGCGCTCCCATCTTCTGCGCCTTGGCGCGGATGATTTTCACCTTGGTCTCGTGGTCGGGCAGGTTGAGCTGGGTCGAAAGCCCCCATTTGAAGCGCGTCAACAGGCGGTCTTCGATATCCTTCAACTCGACGGGCGGCTTATCCGACGTAAGGATCAGCTGCTTGCCCGAAAGGTGCAGATGGTTGAAGATGTTGAAGAAGACGTTCTGCGTACCCGGCTTTCCGGTCAACTCCTGAATATCGTCGATGATCAGCACGTCGATCATCTGATAGAAGTGGATGAAATCGGGTATCTCGCCGCGTTTGTGCGCCGTTTGGAACTGGGCCTGAAATTTGTTCATCGACACGTAGAGCACCTGCAATTCGGGATGACGTTGCAGCACCTCGTGACCGATGGATTGTGCGATATGGGTCTTTCCCAGTCCCGAGTCGCCGTATATATAGAGGGGATTGAACGGCGTCGTGCCGGGATTTATCGCCACCGACATGCCCGCCGACCGCGCCAACCGGTTGCATTCGCCCTCGATAAAGGTCGAGAACGTATAGTTCGGATTGAGTTGCGGATCGATTCTTACCCTTTTTAGACCGGGAATGATGAAAGGATTTTTTATATTTGCCGTATCGTTCTGTGTTACGAAACGCGAAATGGCCGTCGAGTCGGTATCGGCGTCCGTGATCGTATCGGCTTTGGGCACGGCATAGTGGAGCCGCGTCTGCTGGCCGTAGAGTTGCGAGATGATCGGGCGCAGAAACGGGATGTAATTTTTCTCGATCTGATAGACGTAACTGGCGTTGGGTACGCGCAGACGCAGCGTCGTTCCGTCGAATTCGAGCGGGACGATGGGTTGGAACCATTTGGCAAACTCCTCGGCAGAAGTCTGTTCTTTGATTCTATCCAAGCAATGCTGCCATATGTCGCTGTATGTCTGCGTGTTGTTGAACATGCGCCGGGACGGTTCTTTCTGGTTTGGTTGATTTCTGCATTGAAAAGCGGATCGATTACCGCTCTTTTCAGCCTTACAAAGGTGTGAATAAAATTGTGAAAATATCTTTTGATTTCGGTTGCTTTTTCGGTTTTTTTATATATAGCAAAATAAGGGTTTTCAGGGTCCCGTTTTTTAACTGGTTGATAGTGAATATTCGGAATTTTTTGTGTATATTTGCGTATAGTATTAAAATAACGAATTGTAGTTACTTATAAGTAAAACTGATAATTTATGGTAAACGAATTAGAGCAATCAGTCCTGTCGAAAGCTCAGAAATGGCTCGACGGCGACTACGACGAAGCGACCAAAACGCAGGTGCGCTATCTGATGGAACACGACCGGAAAGAACTGACCGAGAGCTTTTACAAAGACCTCGAATTCGGTACGGGCGGCCTGCGCGGCATTATGGGCGTCGGGACCAACCGGATGAACGTCTATACGGTGGGAATGGCTACGCAGGGGCTGGCCAACTATTTGAAGAAGAATTTCGCGGGCGAGCGGATTCGCGTCGCTATCGGTCACGATTCGCGCAACAATTCGCGGATGTTCGCCGAGCGGGTGGCCGATATCTTCGCTTCGAACGGTTTCACGGTTTTCCTCTTCGACAAGCTGCGCCCCACTCCCGAACTGAGTTTCGCCATCCGCGAACTGAAATGTCATTCGGGCGTCGTGATCACCGCGTCGCATAACCCCAAAGAGTATAACGGCTATAAGGCCTACTGGACGGACGGATCGCAGGTGACGGCTCCGCATGACAAGAATATCATCGCCGAGGTGGAGAAGATCACCGACATCGACCAGATCCTTATGGGCGTCAATCCGGGTAATATCACCTTATTGGGCGAGGATTTCGACGAAATCTATTTAAATAAGGTACACACGCTGTCGCTCTCGCCCGAGAGCGTGCACAAGTTCCACGACATGAAGATCGCCTATACGCCGCTGCACGGCGCCGGCGTGCGGCTCGTGCCGGCGTCGCTTCGCAAATGGGGCTTCTCGAACGTTTCGCTCGTCAAGGAGCAGGCGGTCATCGACGGTAATTTTCCCACGGTCGAATCGCCCAATCCTGAGGAGCGCAAGACGATGACCAAGGCGATCGAACTGGGTTCGCAGCTGGGCGCCGATCTGGTGCTGGCGACCGATCCCGATTCGGACCGCATCGGCGTTGCGCTGCGTAACGGCAAAGGCGAGTATGTATTGCTGAACGGCAATCAGACCCTGTCGCTTATCATGGCCTACCAGCTGACTCGCTGGTCGGAGCTGGGGCGTATCGACGGCAAGCAGTTCGTGGTGAAGACCATCGTGACCTCGCAGATGCCCAACGTGATGGCGGAGCATTTCGGCGTGAAGTGCTACGACTGCCTTACGGGCTTCAAGTACATCGCCCGCATCATCCGTAACAACGAGGGCAAGGCGACCTATATTGGCGGCGGCGAGGAGTCGTTCGGCTATCTGGCCGGCGATTTCGTGCGTGACAAGGATGCCGTGTCGGCCTGTTCGTTGGTCGCCGAGGCTGCCGCGTGGACGAAGGATACGATGGGGCTGACGCTCTACGAGTGGTTGCAGGAACTTTACGTGAAATTCGGCTTCTTCCGCGAGGGGCTCGTGTCGGTGGTTCGCAAAGGCATGGAGGGCGCCGCCGAAATTCAGCAGATGATGGTCGATTACCGCGCCAATCCTCCCAAGGATATCGCGGGTTCGCCCGTGGTGAAGATCAACGATTTCAAACTGCTCGAGTCGACCGATATGAAGACGGGGGCGAAGACGCCGATCGTCGAGGAGTCGTCCAATGTTTTGCAGTGGTTCGCTGCCGACGGAACAGTGGTTTCGGTGCGGCCGTCGGGAACCGAACCGAAGATCAAGTTCTATTTCGGCGTGCGCGCCGAGTTGCCTTCGGTGGCCGATTTCGACCGTGTGGAGGCCGCGTTGGACGCCAAGATCGAGGCGATTAAAAAAGAGTTGAAACTCGTTTGATTGTGTGGCTCCGGCAACCTGCCGGAGCCGTTTTTTCGAATAAAATATGGAACTGAGTGAATTACAGCGTCGTGTCGACGCTTGGATCAAGGAGTACGGCGTGCGTTATTTCAGCGAACTGACCAACATGGCCGTTCTCACGGAGGAGGTCGGAGAGTTGGCTCGCGTTATGGCCCGCAAGTACGGCGACCAGTCGTTCAAAGCCGGCGAGAAGGAGAACCTTGCCGACGAGATGGCCGATGTGCTGTGGGTACTGGTCTGTCTGGCCAACCAAACGGGCGTCGATCTGACGCGGGCCGTCGAAGAGAATTTCGCCAAAAAGACGGCCCGCGATGCGGAACGTCATCGGGGCAATCCGAAATTATAGGTTTTTCGGAGGAAAGCGGCGGAATCTCTTCCCGTCATCGTATGTATCGGGCGGCGACTACCCTATTCGGGTGTTCGCCGCCCGCATGTCGAATCAGGCTTTGTGCAGAACGATCTTTGCGGAATAGATGCGGTCGACGGCCTGCATGAACTCCCGAAAGGCCGCATATTCGTTTTGCGGGTAACGGCCCGAACGGCGCAGCAGTCGGATATGAATGAACAGTGTATCGCCGCTGTATGATGCTTCGAAAGAGATGTTTCCGAACCGGTTGTTCATCTCTAAGGGTTTCGGAAGCGCCTCGACGACATATCCGGCCGGCAGGTGCAGCGTGAGCGAATCTTCATCGCAGTATCCCATCTCGATCCATAGATCGTGTTTGCGTTCCGCGGCGAAGCGCCCCAAGCTCTTGCGCAACGGCGCAACGGGCACGAATAGACGCGTACCGGTTTTGTTGGCATAACGTTGGGCCGAGATCGAAGCGCGGAGATGTATTTCGGGCAGCGGTTTATCCAGCACCTCTTCGCAGTGCAGCGAGTCCACTTTCGCCAGCGGCAGTTCGATGGCGCTGCGCAGGAAATCGTACCGTTTGTCCCTTCCCAGATCCAATATGGGCCGCGTCCATTCGTATTGCCGCGCCCGGCTGACGCTCGAAAGCGTGAAGTGGGCGTTTCCCGCCTCGTCGAGCCGGACATCGATATGCTGACATTCGGTGTTGAGCGAATCGGCGTAGGCGGGCAGCGTTACGACTTCGGCCGTGCCGTTGTGGCAAATCACGGCGTCGTGACCGGCGATGGATTGGTGGACATAGCCGAAGGGAACGTCGGTGTTGGTGCACTCCAACCACAGCGTGTCGCGTTCGCACGGTACGCCCAGAATGGCGTGGTTGGCGATGGCCGGCGTGGCGAAATCGCGCGGAATGCGCCGGCGGTTCGTATGTATAATGGTATAGAAGGATTCGATGCCGCATTCGGCCAGCATTGCGCGCAGGTAGTTCGAAAGCGCTTTGCAGTCGCCGAACTTATTCGCGTAGACGGTCGCGGCATCCATCGGTTGCCAGCCTCCGATACCCAATTGAATGCTGACGTAACGGGTCGTGCGACCCAGATAACGGTAAAGCGCTTCGATTTTCCCCCGTTTGTCGGGGATCGTGTCGGTCAGGGCGTGCACCTCGCCTTGCAGGGCGAAGGGCAACTGTTCGCGGCCGTCGAGCAGCCCTTTCATCCAGACTCCGAAACGAGGCCAGTCCTGCATGTTTCCCTTCGTCTTGCTGTAGGAGAATTCCGACGGAGCGAAATAGAGAATCGGCAGCCGGTCGTAATATGAGGGCATCAACGGCTCGCTGAGAACGGCCGCCTGAGCAGGGAGTGTCCATTCGTAGATATCGCGGCCGCGTTCGCTCCGGTGCGCCGGTTCAATGTCGCCGGTCGAGCATTTGCAGTTGAACTCGTAGCCGGAGGGTGTAGACAGCCGGAATCGGGCGCATTCCAGCGCGACACCGATATCGGTCGACAGGGGGAAGAAGCCCAATGCGCCGAACAATCCGTCCTTGTGCGCGGTCTCGTAGCGATAGCGGACGGTGCAGGGGAAGACCGACAGCGGTGGTTTGAGCCAGTAATAGGCCGCGTCGTCGGCCAAATTCTGAGAATATTCGGTATAGTTCAGATCGCTCCTGTTCAATTTGCGGATTATGCGGCCCGATGCGTCGTAGATTTCGCCCGAGAAGTTTTTCAGCGAACTGAACATATCCACATTGCAGGTAAGATCGGCATTGTCCGCTCCCCTGCGGTCCAATATGGTAATGACGGTGGTTTGCCGCTTTGTCGCAGAGGTCGGAGAATTATACTGATAATCGGTTTCGTAGAGCCGGACGACCGCCTGCGCATTTTGTCGCAGCGAATCGGCGAGAGTCCCTATGGCGTATTCTTGGGCCGGACAGACGGCCGGCGCTCCTCCTGCAAAGAGAAGGCACAGTAGGTAACAGCGGCGCATGAATTACGACTTTTTTATAACGATCTGGCTGTTGCAGAGATCCGTGAGGAATCCGTAGAATGCGCTCAGGTCGGTGTATTCGGTGGCAGGGAAAATGACGCGCGACAGGTTGAAGTCCAACAGGCATTGGATCATAGGCCCGCTGTGTTGTACCTGCAACGTGCAGGCGAGTCCTTCGTCGCAGGCGGTCATCCGCGTGGACTTGGGCAACTCTTCGACGGCGTATCCTTCGGGCAGCATGAGGGTGATGATGATGCGATAATGGTTCGGGAAGGAGAATTCGACCGGTAATTGCCGCTTCTGGCTGGTAAAGGGATTTTCCTTGATAAAGGGGACGATCGTGGGACAGATGTAGAGGAATTCACCGCCCGAATCGACCGCTTTTGTAAAGGTCAGTTTCATGCAGGCTTTCGCCGTATTGAGCCCTTCGACCGTCAATTCCGAGATGGAGATGTCGGCTTTCTTTTCATACTCCTGTATGAAGGTATCGTGATTTTCGCTGCGGCTGTAACGACGACTCAGGTCGTAAGCCGACTGATTGGTCTCGATGTCCGTTTCGGAGCACTCCAATTCGCCCGCTTCCGTCAACCGTGCCGTGATTTGCGAGAGCACGACGCTTTGGGCCGGCGAGGAGAGGTCGACCCAGTCGTCGAAGGGATGCTCCGTACTGTAAAGGCGGGCGCGGTCGACGAGCAGCTGCGTGGGCAGGACGTTGACGTCCGAATGGCGATCGGTTGCGTCGAGGTAAACCGTCTCCCCGCTTTTGAGCGTCGTGCGCAACACGAAGGTTCGGATATGGTCGGTAGCGTGGGTCAGGGGCAATCGTCCTACTAAACGGGGATTTAGCAGAATGATTTCGGGGTTGAATCCGGCGCCGCGCATGGCCGCCGCGAGGATGAAGTTGATCGACCCGCTGTCGCCGCGTCCCTTGTCGACCGCTGCATGGGGTGAATTCTTGGGCGTAAGCCGGTAGGTTCCGTCCCATGTGATACGGGACTGTACGAGTTTAAGAATGGCGTGCAGTTGCTCGCGTTCGTCGGCGTTTCGGGCCACGATGGCTGCGACTTCGTCCTTGAAGGGGTTGCGAATGTTGGCATAGCGGCCGAACTCCGACCGTTTGAGCGACTCGTAGACATCGGCCCATGTCTTCGTGAAACTTTTGTACAGGCTGCCGGGAATGCTGAGCCCGTTGATTTCGAATTCGATGCCTGCGCGGAAATCGTTCAGATACCAGATGAACGGCTCTTTTTTAAGCGACGGAACCTGATCGATCTTACAGGTGTATTTCGTGTTTGTGTAGCTGAATCCGTCGTTGCCGATCACCGCGCCGTTGTCCAGCTCTTTTTTGATAGGCAACGAGAGGTAGCCCCGCATATGGATATGGTGGGTGAAGTATTCGGGGATCGAGACTTGCACCGTACTGCGAACCACCGGTATCGAGTGCTGAATGTTTACGTCGGGAATCGTTCCGATGAAATCCGAGGTGAGCAGGTAGCGGTATTCAATGACCGTTCCGGCTTTCACCTCAGGAATCGAAAACTTCAGCCGTTTCGTATTTTCGTCCAGCACCTCTTCGAAGATGTTTTGTTTCTTGAGTTGCGTTTTGACCGTTTTCCCGTCCACGAGGTTGTAGGCTGCGGCGTCGATGCGGGAGACCACCTCTTTCGACAGCTGGTAATTGCTGTAGTCGATCGCCACGTCACCCCACTCCACGCCGTCGTCCTTGAGCACCTTGATTTTGACCGTGCGATAACATTCGAGTTGAATCGAGTTGCCGAAGACATAGTGGATATCCGTGTCGTCGTAGATAAAGACCGCGTCGGCATCGGGTTCCGGCGTATAGACGGTCATTTTGAGTTCGTCGGGCGAAATTTTGCCGTACTTGAAACTGTACTCTTGGGCGACGGAGGAGCCGCACAGACAAACGGCGGCTGTCAGAAATGCGAAGAATTTCATGGAGAGAGGGTTTAAGGTTCTGAATTAACTATGGTTTCTTGATGACGATCTGACTGTTGCACATATCCGTGAGAAATCCGTAGAAGGTGCTTAAATCGGTGTATTCGGCGGCCGGATAGATAATGCGCGACTGGTTGAAATCGAACATGCAGCGAATGGTCCGTTCTTCATGTTCTATTTGTAACGAGCACTCCATGCCCTTTTTACGAGTAGCCATACGGGTGGTTTTGGGCAACTCCTCGACGGTATATCCTTCGGGCAGCGTAATGTTGGCGACGATACGATATTGCCGTGGGAAGGAGAATTCGACGGGCAGTTGTCGTCGCTTGTGGATAAATGGATTCTTTGCCACCAAAGGGACAATCGTGGGATGGATGTAAAGGAATTCACCGTTTGAAGCGGCCGTTTTCTGGAAAGAGAGTTTCATTTCGGCGTTTGAGGTTCCGAGTCCTTCGATCGTAAGTTCCGAAATGGAGATGCCGGCCTTTTTTTCATATTCCTGTATGAACGTATCGTGGTTTTCGCTATGACCGTAGCGGCAGCTTATGTCATAGGCTGCCTGATTGGTTTCCGTATCCGTCTCGGTACATTCCAATATGTCCCCTTCTGTAAGTCGAGCCTCGATCTGCATGAGCACGGTGTTCGGGGTCAGTGACGTAAGATCGTCCCACCCTGTTGCCGGATCGTCGACGCCGTAGATACGCACCCTGTCGACAAGCAATTCTTCCGGCAATATGTTTACATCGGTACGGATGTCCGTTGCGTCGAGATAGGCATATTCTCCGTTTTCGAGCAGTGTGCGTAATACGAAGGTGCGGATTTCGTCCGTAGCGTAGGTTTCGGGCAGGCGTCCGTAGGAGCGAGGATTGAGCAATAGCGGTTGCGGTTCGAATCCGGCGTCGCGTAATGCCGCTGCCAGCAGCGCGTTGATCGATCCGCTGTCACCGCGTCCTTTCTCGGCCGCCGAAAGCGGCGATCGCAGCGGGTTGAGACGGTATCTGCCGTCCCATGTCATACGGGATTGGACGAGTTTCAGAACGGCATGGAGCCGCTGGCGTTCGTCGGAGGTTTGCCGGACGATTTCCGCCACCTCTTCCTTATAGGGATTTTTAATTTGAAGGAATCGGCCGAAGCTGTCTTTTTTCAGTCTCTTGTTTACTTCCGCCCACGTCGTCGTAAAGGTTTTGCAGAGGTAGCCGGGATAGTCGATCCCATCTATCTTAAACCGGAGTCCGATTCGAAAATCGTCGGCCTGCCAGACGAACGGCTCTTTTCCGAGCGCCGGCACGTGCTCGGTACGACAGATGTATTTGGTGAGCGGATAGCGGAATTCCGAACTGCCGGTCGACTTTTCGTAATCCATGCTCCGCTGTACGGAGAGTTGCATGTCTCCGTTTATCTCGGCATGAAACAGAAAACACCACGGTATTCTGATCTCCACCGAACTGTGTATGACGGGGATATCGTGCTGGATATCGACGTCGGGGAACGAACCGATAAAATCCGAAGTGATTTTGTAGCGGTATTCGATAACGGTTCCGACCCGCACTTCGGGGACGGAGAATTTGAGCCGGCAGGTAGTTTCGTTCAGGTCTTCCTTGAAAACAAACTGTTTGTCGAGCGGCGTTTTTACCGGTTTCCCGTTCACGAGATTGTAGGCTGCGGCTTCGAGACGCGAGACATCCTCCTTGGCTTGCTGGTGAAAGTAATAGTCGATCTCCACGTCGCCCCACCGTACGCCCTCGTCCTTGAGTACTTTGATGCGGACGGTGCGGTAGTGTTCGAGCCGTATTTGATTGGCGACGTCGTAGCGGATGAAGGTATCGTCGTTGAGGAAGACGGCTTCGGCATCAGGATCCCTGCCGTAAGAGGTCATGGATAGTTCTTCTGTCGGGATTTTACCGTATTCGAAACTGCATTCTTGCGCTGCGGCGGTATACCACGCACCGACGGCAACGGTCAAAAGCGTGAAGAATTTCATGAAGAGAGGGTTTAGGTTTCAGTAAAGTTAAAAACTAAAAATCGAAAATGCAACAAAACGCGTCTTTTTGTTGCATTTTACCCTCTGCTATCCGCTGTCTTACTTCACGCGGATCAGATTCAGCCCGTCGCGCAGCGGCACGATGACGTTCTCCACGCGCTCGTCGTCGGCGACCATACGGTTGAATTCGAGAATGCGCTGCGTATGCAGATCGTTGTGCGCTACGGGTTCCACCACCTTGCCCGACCAGAGGATGTTGTCCGCGAGCAGAAACGCGCCGCTTCGAACGAGCGGTCGTCCCGAATCGTAGCCCATCAACATTCGGTAGTAGGCCGGATATTCCCGTTTATCACCGTCGATGAAGGCCAGATCGAACGTATATCCCAATGCGGGGGCGATATCCAGCGCCGAACCGATGTGGAGCCGGATCCTTGCGCCGTAGGGCGAACGGTCGAAGAAGCGTTGCGCCAGCTCCTCCAGTTCGTCGTCCACTTCTATGGTGTCGATCATTCCCTCCCCGTCGAGCCCTGCGGCCATCGAGAGCGCCGAATAGCCGGTAAACGTCCCGATCTCGAGGATATGGCGCGGACGCAACATCCGCACGAGCATTTCGAGCAGTTTGCCCTGTATGTGTCCCGAGAGCATTCGTGGCTGGATCGTCTGCATGTGGGTCTCGTGATCGAGCGCACGGAGCAACTCCGATTCGGGCGATGAGAATTCGTTTGCGTATTTTTCGAGTGCGTCCATTGTCTCTACTCTTCGATCCGCATGAATCGCAGCGTACGAATCACGGCGCTGTTGGTTTCGATATTCATGTTGCGGTCGCCGGTTTCGTAGCGCAGTTCGACGGTATGGTTCCCGGGTGTCAACCGCAGTTGCACGGGGTTGCTCCATCCGAAGTTTTCCCACTCCTCTTTCCCCCGTTGCGGCAGGACGACGGTGCCGGCGCGCTGCCCGTCGACATAGAGCGACCGGATGGCGCACATGTTCCGGTTGGTCACCCCGCCGTTGCCGTTGGCGTATTCCCAGTCGATCGCATAGATGCCGTCGATCGGAACGGAGGTCTGCGTCCGGTAGCCCGAACGCTGCTTTTCATCGAGTCGGACGGGGATGAAGGATTGTTCCCACTTGTCGCGTGCGCCCCATACGACCGGTTCCGAGGCGAATGACGACAGGAGCGGAACAGCGGCGTCGGCCATGACCTGATACTCCCCCGATTCTTTGTCGTCGAGCGTCAGTTCGGTCTCCGCAACCGTTTTATAGGGTTTGTAATTTCGCAGGACGGTATACGATACGGCACCTTCCACCGGCTGCCAGTGCAAACGGCTGCCGTCGAGTTCCGCACGGGGCGTTGCGAGCGAATTACGCTGGGCCGTGAGGTTTATCCCTGCATCGGATTGTGAAAAACTGTTGTCCAGTACGATACGGACGTGATGTCGCCCCGAGAGGGTTGCGGGGATCACGGGCGGACAGCTTTTTCCGTCGAGTGTAAAGGAACGGATCCGGCCGCCGTATCCCTCCAATTCGAGCGTCAGCGTCGCTTTTTGGTAAGGAAAATCGCTCAACGTACGCCGACAGGCCATCGATCGGGGGACAAAGGGATCGAAACGCAGGGCCTCCTCTTCGAAGCGCATTCCGAAATAGAGTCGGAAGACAATGCTCAAATTGCCCGAAAGGCTCCAAAGCATGTTGCTCGAATTGACCTTGGTGTAGGCCCAGTCGCCGTCGTGCGCCCGAAAATTCTCCTTGTTCGTCGCAAAGAGCAATGCCGCGCGATAGGTGCTTGCGGCGGCGTGTTTTACAGCCTCCTCGTTGCCCGCTTTCGAAGCGGCGAGCATCCAGAACGACGTGACGAAGGGCCACACGGCGTCGTTGTGGTAGGCATATTGGTCGGGAATCTGGGGATAGAAGACTGTCGGACCGAAATTCGTGAGCGGCATCCGGTTGACGATCAGTCGGCTTTGCTCCGCCGATGCGATTCCGAAGAGAATCGCGAGCGCTTCGCCCAGCGTTTCGCTGCGCGGTGAGCGCAGCTCTCCCCTGCGTCCGTAAAGGTATTGGGCGTAGTATCCCCGCTCTTCGATCCACAATCGGTCGTTGATCGCCGTTTTGAGTTGTGCGGCCTGTGCGGCGTAACGTTCGGCGTCGGCCGGTTTGCCCAGCGTGCGCGCCATTTTCCCCAATATGTCGAGCGTACGGTAATGTACGGCGTTGGTGCCCAAACATTTTGATTCATAGATATCCGCAGGCTGCATCCATGCGGGATAGCTTTGTTCGCGCCAGTCGATGAACGACGATTCTCCCCGATATAATCCGGTACGCTCATCGAAAACGACCCTGCGGTCGGTTTCGGCCGAACGACGGATCGGTTCATAGACCGTTCGCAGCCAGTCGCGATCGCCGGTCGTCTTGTAGATTTCCCATGCGGCGGCGGCCCAGATCATGCGATCCGACGAGCAGGGCCATGATCCGCCCGTGCCGGTATCCTGAACGACGCGGCCCAGATCGTCGATCTTTCGCAGCAGGCTGTTGCGCGCTGCGGTGGGCTGCATGTAAGCCATCGCCAGCAAAATGCTGTAACTGACGTCGCGCGTCCAGATGCCGCCCCACTGCGCGCCCGTGCGCAGCGTGAGATTGCGTTCGACGGCATTGACCATCTCATCCAGTCCGAGGTTGTAGACCGCTACTTCGATCGGAAATTCGCTTTCGTAGCGGGGATAGGCCGAGAGATCGTTTTTGCATTTCCAAGCGTAGTTCATCCCATCGTCTTTGGTATGAGGACTCGCGAAATTGCTCACGATGCGGTCGGGCGCTTCCGCCGTGCCGTTGAAGAGTCCCTGCGCCACCCGATCGGGATAGAGAACGAAGGCTTTGTTTTCGTAAAGGGGCGTCTGGCCGGCGGCGGTGTGGAGTCCGGCGGCGAACAGCAGGGCGAAGAGCGTTTTTTTCGGGTTCATGGCGCGCTTATTTATAGATGAGTAGGGACGGTTCGGTCAGTATCTCGTTGGCAACCTCCGACAATTCCTCCGCGCGGAGGCCGTGAATCTTGCGGTAAACCTCCTCCATTGTGTCCACTTCGCTGTGTACCAGATAACTCTTGCCTGCGCCGAGCATGTAACCCTCGTTGCTCTCCATCGAAATGGCCAGTTGGGCGATGAACTGTTTTTTAGCCAATGCCAATCGCCGTGCCGAAAGTCGTTCGTTGCGCAGGCGGTCGATCTGTCCGCGCACCAATTCCAGACAGCGGTCGCAGTTGTCGTGGTCGGAACTGAAGTAGATGGCCACGATCCCCGCGTCGCCGTAGGGGGTATAGGAACCTTCGATGCTGTACGAAAGTCCGTGTTTCTCCCGTACGGTGACATTGAGCATCGAGTTGGCGCTCGGACCGCCCAGCATATTGACGAGCAGCGCCAGCGGCAGCCGTTTCGGATCGAGAATGCCGTAGGCGCGCGCTCCCACGATGCAGTGCGATTGGTGCGTATGCCGCGCGATGCTCCGTGCGAAAGGCGCGACGGATTCGGGAGCCGTCCGCTCAAACGATCGCACGGAGGCGGGCATCTCGGCAAAATAGCGCGTGGCGATCGCCTCGATGCGGCGGGGCGAGATGTTGCCGATCGACGAGAAGACCATCTGGTCGGTAGTATGCGTGCGCTTCACGAAGGCGTGGATGTCCTCCGAACGATAGCGATTCAAAGCCGCTTTCGAGCCCAGAATATTGTGTCCCAGCGCCGATCCTTCGAAGAGCATATCCTCGAAATCGTCGTAGATACGGTCGGCCGGCGAATCCTTGTAGGTGTTGATCTCGTCGAGGATCACCTCGCGTTCGCGTTCCAGTTCCCGTTCGGGGAACGTCGAGTGGAAAGCTACGTCCGCGAGCAGTTCGGCCGCCTTTGCGAAGTCGCCGCGCAGCACGGTGGCGTGCAGCGTCGTGTCCTCTTTGGTGGTGTAGGCGTTCAGTTCGCCGCCGAGGTTTTCCAGCCGGCAGTTGACCTGATAGGCGCGTCGACGCGCAGTTCCCTTGAAGAAGGCGTGCTCGGTGAAGTGCGCCAACCCGAATTCCGATTTCAACTCGTCGCGCGTGCCGGCGTTGATCACCAGTGCGCAGTGGGCGACGTTGCCGCGCACCTGACGGTGGATGCCGCGAATGCCGTTGGGAAGCGTATAGGTATAGAATTCCTCCATGAATTTACAGTTTGGTGCGGAGTTTCAGAAATTGCCCCGTATAACTTTCGGGGCACTTCTCCAATTCGGCGGGCGTTCCTTCGTAGACTACCCTGCCGCCCCGATCGCCCGCTTCGGGGCCGAGGTCGATTACCCAGTCGGCGCACTTGATGACATCCATGTTGTGCTCGACGATGACGATCGTGTGTCCTTTGCGGATCAGCGCATCGAAAGCGGCCAGCAGTTTGTTGATGTCGTGGAAGTGCAAACCCGTGGTAGGTTCGTCGAAAAGGAACAGCACATTGCCCTGCGTGGCGTCCTTCGTGAGAAACGAGGCGAGTTTCACGCGCTGCGATTCGCCGCCCGAGAGTGTCGAGGAGGACTGCCCCAACTTGATGTAACCCAATCCTACCTCCTGCAACGGCAGCAGTCGTTCGACGATGCGGCGGCAGGTGGCGTTGCCTTTCTCCTCGCCGAAGAAGACGATCGCATCGTCTACGGTCATCTCCAGCACGTCGTAAATCGAACGGCCGCGGTACTTTACCTCCAACACCTCCTCTTTGAACCGTTTGCCGCCGCATGCGTCGCATTTGAGTTCGATGTCGGCCATGAACTGCATCGAAACCTTGATGATTCCTTCGCCCTGACACTCTTCGCAGCGTCCGCCGGCGATGTTGAATGAAAAGTGCGACGGCCCCAATCCGTTGTGTTGCGCATACGGTTGATCGGCAAATAGTTTGCGTATCTCATCGTAAGCTTTGATATAGGTGACGGGATTCGAGCGCGTCGATTTTCCGATCGGATTCTGATCGACCATTTCGACCGATTTCAGCAGTTGCGTGTCGCCCTCCAACCTGTCGAAATCGCCCGGTTTGAGTCCCGTGTCGAAGAGCATGCGCCGCAGCGCCGGATAGAGAATTCCCTTGACGAGCGACGACTTGCCCGAACCGCTGACGCCTGTGACGCAGGTCATCACGCCCAACGGGAAGCGTACGTCGACATTCTGCAAGTTGTTTTCCCGCGCTCCCCTGACCGTGATGTAGTTGCTCCAGCCGCGGCTCGTAGCGGGCGGCTCGATCCGTTTGCGCCCTGAGAGGTAATCGGCCGTAAGGCTCTTCTTGCAGGCCGGCAGTCTCTTGGCCGGACCGCTGAAAACGATCTCGCCGCCGTTGTAACCCGCTTCGGGGCCGACGTCGACGATGTAGTCGGCCGCGCGAATCACCTCCTCCTCATGCTCGACCACGATCACCGTATTGCCGATGTCGCGCAATTGTTTAAGCACGCCGATCAGTCGGTTCGTGTCGCGCGGATGCAGGCCGATCGAGGGCTCGTCGAGGATATAGAGCGAACCGACGAGATTGCTGCCCAGCGACGTAGCCAAGTTGATACGCTGCGACTCTCCGCCCGAAAGGGTCGAACTGAGCCGGTCGAGCGTCAGATAGCCCAATCCAACGTCTGCAAGGTATTGCAGGCGGTTGGTAATCTCGGTGAGAATGCGCCGTGCGGTCGTCGCGTCGTGCTCGTCGAGCTGTAACTCGTTGAAAAAGACGACCAGCGCGTCTACGTCTATGGCGACCAGATCGGCGATCGTGCGGTCGCCTACGCGGACGTATAATGCTTCGGGACGCAGGCGGCTGCCGCCGCAGACGGGACAGCGCGTCTTGCCCGTATAGCGGGCCTTCATCACGCGGAACTGGATTTTGCGCCGTTCGCTGTCGATGTATTCGAAGAAACTGTCGAGTCCGTAGAAATATTCGTTGCCCGTCCACAGCAGCCGTTTTTGCTCGGCCGTCAGTTCGTGGTAGGGCGTATGGATCGGAAAATCGAACTTGTAGGCGTTTTCCACCAGTTTCTCTTTCCACTGGCGCATCGTTTCGCCGCGCCAGCAGGCGATGGCGCCTTCGTAGATCGTCTTGCTCTTGTCGGGAATGACCAGATCTTCGTCGATCCCGACGATCTTGCCGTAGCCCTCGCAGCGCGGGCAGGCGCCCAAAGGGTTATTGAAACTGAACAGATGTTCGGTGGGCTGCTCGAAAGCGATGCCGTCGGCCTCGAAGCGCGACGAGAACTCTTCGACGCCCTCGTCGGTCAGGATGCGGCAAACGCCGTCGCCGTAAGCCAAAGCGCGGGCTACGGAGTCGCGCAGCCGCGTCGCGAACTCCTCGTCGCCGCTTACGCGCAGCCGGTCGATTACCGCCGACAGTTCGTCGGCGCGGGTATCGGGGGCGAGTGCGGGCAGCGTTTCCTCGATGAAACGGGTTTCGCCGTTTATGTGAATGCGCTGAATGCCCTCTCCCATCAGCAGCGTCAGCTTTTCGATGATCCCCTGTCCCTCCGTGACGACGAGAGGTGCGGCGACGATCGCTTTGGCTCCTTCGCCGAGCGAAAGGACGTAACGGGCCACGTCGTCGACGCTGTAACATTTCACCTCGCGTCCCGATACGGGCGAGAAGGTGTGGCCGATACGTGCGAAGAGCAGTTTCAGATAATCGTATATTTCGGTCGTGGTGCCGACCGTCGAACGCGGGTTGCGGGTGTTGACCTTCTGCTCGATGGCGATGGCCGGCGCGATGCCCGTGATCAAGTCGACGTCGGGTTTGTCGATCTTGCCCAGAAACTGTCGGGCATAAGCCGACAAACTTTCCACATAGCGACGCTGCCCCTCGGCGAAGACGGTGTCGAAGGCCAGCGTCGATTTGCCCGAGCCGGAGAGGCCCGTGACGACGGTAAGCGTGTTGTGCGGGATTTCCACCTCGACGTTTTTGAGGTTATGGACCCGCGCTCCCTTGATATGGATACTTTTCGGTTCGTTCATGTTTCAACGGTCGCTCCTTCGACCTTGCAGAGTCGTTCTGTTAATCGTTCAGCGCGGCTCGCGCGGATGCGCAGGATCATCGACGAAAGGTTGTCGAAACGCTGCGATTCGATGACGGGTTGTTCCTCCTTGACGATTCGCATTACGTCGTTCATTGCCGCGTAGGAAAATGCCACCGCGATCCGGCGGTCGATCGTTCGTTCTACGATATGTGCCGCCGCGAGCGCCGCCGCCGCCGACTCTCTGTATGCGGCGATCAGCCCCGGTACGCCCAGTTTCGTCCCGCCGAAATAACGCACTACGACGAGCAGGCAGTCGGTCACTCCCTGAGACAGCAGTTGCCCCAGAATCGGCCGGCCGGCCGTCGATGAAGGTTCTCCGTCGTCGTTGACCCGAAACGTCTCGCCGCGCGGCCCGAGCCGCCATGCATAACAGTGGTGCGTGGCGTCGTAGAAACGTTTGCGCAAGGCTTCGAGTCGTCCGCGGATCTCCTCTTCGTCGGCGACGGGATAGGCGAACGCGAGGAATTTGCTGCTCTTTTCCTTGTAGATTGCCTCGGCCGGCGCCTCGATGGTCAGATACGTATCGTCGGCAGCCGGCGTCATTTCACTTTGGTGAAAATTCGGTTCCACCGGATATTCGACGGGAACGATTTATTGGGATCGAGCGAAAGCCAGATGAATGAGGCGCGCCCTACGATATGATCCTCGGGCACGAAGCCCCAGAAACGCGAGTCCGCCGAATTGTGGCGGTTGTCGCCCATCATCCAGTAGTAGTTCATGCGGAAGGTGTAGTCGGCGGCGGGTTCGCCGTTCAGCAGCACCGTACCGTCGGACTGTTCCGCCACTTCGTTTCCTTCGTAGACTTCGATGCAACGGCGGTAGAGACGCAGGTTCTCCGGCGTCAGCGGGATCGTGGCGCCCTTGGCCGGAATCCAGATCGGGCCGTAGTTGTCCTGATTCCATCCCAATGTCAGATCGTGGGGATAAACCTCGCGGTTGGGTTCCTCGTAGATGAAGCGTTCGACGGCCATCACGTTGCTCATGCTGCGCAACTCTGCAGCCGTTTCGTCGTTGAGCAGCATGTAGTAATTCGAGCCGTTGCCGCCGCTCCATTCGGTGATGCCGAGTTTGTCGATGGCGTATTTCGACAGCGGCGACGAGGTCATCACCGAGTACATGTATTGCTTGCCCGCGACGGGGGCCTGCCGTTCGTTGTTGACATAGACTTCGCCGCCGACCACTTTGAGCGAGTCGCCGGCGATGGCTACGCAGCGTTTGATATAGTTTTCCCGCTTGTCGACGGGACGGGTGATGACCGTATAGTCGCGGAAGAGCTTCTCGCGGCCCGCTTTTGCACCCAGCGTGCGCTGGTACTCGCGCAGTACGTCGTAATAGGTGGCGTCCTGCCGTTGGAGCAGCACCGTGTCGCCGGCCGGAAAATTGAAGACCACCACGTCGTTGCGTTCGATGTCGCGCAAACCTTTGAGCCGGTGATAGGGCCATTTGACGCACTCCGAGAAGGACTTTTTCGTCTGCGAGAAGGGCATCGTGTGGTGTACGAAGGGGAATGCCACCGGCGTATTGGGCATTTGCGGGCCGTAAGCCACTTTGCTCACGTAGAGGTAGTCGCCGATCAGCAGCGACGATTCCATCGACGACGACGGAATGACGTACATCTGGAAAACGAAGATGTGGATCAGGGAAGCTACGACCGTTGCGAAAACGATTGCGTTGACCCACTCGTAGACGAATTTGTAAGTTGCGCTGCGCTGACACCATTCACGGTTCTTACGACCGATCAGGCGTGACAGGAAGTGTGTGAAGTAGACGTCGACGATGATCAGCTCGCCCAGCAGCAGCCACAGGTTGCCCGTCCAGACGACGAACCACAGAATGTAGAGGAGGCTCCAGAGGGTGAAGCCTACCCAGCGATTGGTGAAAAAGGATTTTATTTTACCCATGTATCTCTATTTCAGCAGGTCGTCCATCGTATAGACGCCTTGTTTACCGTTCAAAAATTCTGCCGCGACTACGGCGCCCAATGCCAGCGTGCGGCGGTTGAGGATCTCGTGTCGCAGCGTCAGCACATCGTCCTCCGAGGAGTAGGTGACGGTATGGATGCCCGGAACCGTTCCTTCGCGGATCGAAGCGATCGCCAGTTCCGAAGGATCGGCTGCGGGGCGGTTTACCCAGCGCGTTTTCGAGCCGATCCGGTCGATGACCTCTTCGGCCAGCGTGATGGCCGTGCCGCTCGGAGCGTCCTTCTTCTGAATGTGATGCACCTCCTCGATGCGGACGTCGTAACCGCCGACCCGGCCGATCATCTCCGCCAATTGCCGGTTGAGACGAAAAAGCAGGTTGACTCCCAGCGAGTAGTTCGAGGCGTAAAAAAACGCACCGCCCCGTTCTGCGCAGCGGGTTTTCAACTCTTCGAGCCGCTCCGTCCACCCCGTCGTACCGCTTACCACGGGCGTGCCGGCGTCGATGCAGGCGCGGATGTTGCCGTAAGCCGTGGCGGGCGTCGTAAATTCGAGCGCTACGTCGATTCCGTGCAGATGCGCTGCGTCGAGCTCGCTGCGATTGTCGACATCGATGACGAGTCCCACGGTATGTCCCCTTTCGATGAGGAGCCGTTCGATCTCGCGTCCCATTTTGCCGTATCCGATGATGGCTGCATTCATATCCGAAACCAATTTGTGCAAAGATACGAATAAGCCGAGCGCAATGCAAATTTATTTGCAATTGCCGAGGCGGAGTATCTAAGGCGCAGCCAAAGTACGAATAAGCCGAGCGCAATGCAAATTTATTTGCAATTGCCGAGGCGAAGTATCTAAGGCGTAGCCAAAGTACGAATAAGCCGAGCGCAATGCAAATTTATTTGCAATTGCCGAGGCGAAGTATCTAAGGCGCAGCCAAAGTACGAAATTAACGACGAATCCGAAGAGCGGTTCGGGAATTTTTTGTACATTTGTATCTACACGAAAACGTATTATACACGGAAATTCGTATTTCTGCGATGCGCTATTTTATCGAACTCAGCTACAACGGCGGCCGCTACTGCGGCTGGCAGCGTCAGCGTGACGCCGCTTCGGTGCAGGCGACGCTCGAAGGGGCGCTTTCTACCCTGCTGCGCGAGCGGCTCGAAGTGACCGGCGCCGGCCGTACCGACACGGGCGTGCACGCCGCCTATTACGTCGCGCATTTCGATGTGGCGTCGCCGTTGGCCGATCCTCGGCAGACGACCTACAAACTCAACTGTCTGCTGCCCGACGACATTGCCGTTTTCGGTTTGTATCCCGTCGCTCCCGGGGCGCATGCCCGTTTCGACGCTTCGGCGCGCGAATACCGTTATTTTATCGAGTCGCGCAAAAACCCGTTTACGCGGCAGGCCGTCTGGCAGTATTATCAACCGCTGAATGCGGTGGAGATGAACCGTGCAGCGGCGTTGCTTTCGGAATACAGCGATTTTACCTCCTTCGCCAAACTGAACTCCAACAATAAAACCAATATCTGTCGGATCGTGCAGGCCGGATGGGAGGAGTCGCCGGAGGGAGTGTATCGTTTCACCATTCGCGCCGACCGTTTTCTGCGCAATATGGTGCGGGCGTTGGTGGGAACGATGGTCGACGTGGGACGCGGCCGTTACAGCGCGGAGGAGTTCCGCTCCATCGTCGAGAGCCGCGACTTGTCGCGTGCGAGCGGCAGCGCGCCTGCCGAGGGCCTTTATTTGTGGGACGTCGCTTATCCCGCCGAAGTGTTCCAGCGCGGAGTGGAGAGGGGAAACTTATTGTTTAACTAAAATATCTCGAATTATGGGAACGATTCTCTATCTGGTCGGATTGGTATGCGCCGTATTGGCGGTGCTCGACATCTTCAAGAAGAAAATTTCGACTGTCGGCAAAGTGATCGCTTCGGTGGTCGTGCTGTTGACGAGCTGGGTGGGACTGCTGGTTTATTATTTCTATGCGAAGGATCACCTCGAAGAGTGGTTTAAGTAATTTATCCGCTGAAAATGGAAACAGACCGATGCTTTTCGGCATCGGTCTGTTTCGTTAAGGGCGCTGCCCTATCTGAGCGACGGCGTGGCGTGTGGCGTGAAGTCATCGGTCGAGTTGTTGGTGGCGGCCAGTTTGCCGCCGGCGCCGACCGTTATTATGCGATCGCCGCCCGACAGGATTACCGCTCGATCGATTCGATGGTTTACGCCGTACGGAGCAAGCCTTTTTGCGGGCAGACTTTTACGTCGTACGACGGCGGCTATGTGAAACCTCGGTTCGAATAGCGCATCCTACCTTAAAGGAATCGCCTGCACCCTTTTTGGGTGCAGGCGATTCCTTGTTTTGCCGGACGGGGTTATTTGACCCGCAGCGAACGGCCGATGCGCAGCGTCGTGGTGCGCGAAATGCCGTTGAGCTGACAGAGCCGCGAAACGGTCGTGCCGTAACGCGCCGCAATGCCGCCCAGCGTATCGCCCGAACGGATTTTATGGTATTGCGCTGCCGCAAGAGCCTTCTTTGCCTCTTCGGCCTTCTTCTCGTCGTTGGCTTCGGCTTCCTCGTCCCCGAAGTCTTGCGAAGCGCTCGAATGGATATCCAGATAACTCTTCTTCAACAGGAAGGTTTCACGGCGCAGATTGCCGCTCTGAAAGTCGATCAGCCGCTCGGGGTCGAACGACTGTCCGCAGTAGCGCGTCTCGAAATGGAGATGCGGTCCGGTGCTGCGGCCCGTGCTGCCTCCGTAGCCGATGATCTGACCCGCTTCGACCCACTCGTCGGCATGGACGATCCGCTCCGAAAGGTGGCCGTAGAAGGTTTCCAGTCCGTTGTCGTGACGGATGACGACCAGATTGCCGTAACCGCCCGACTTCGACGGAGCGATCGAAATGCGGACCTTGCCGTTGAAGGCGGCATAGACGGGGTCGCCCATCTTCAACGGCAGATCGACGCCCTGATGCTTGCGGCGGCGCCGCATGCCGAACTTCGAACGGATATTGGCTTTGTAGGGATAGTGGTAGCATTTGAGCGAGTCGACCAACTCGATGTCCACCGAACGCGGCAGGTCGGCGAGCGTCACTGTTTCGCGGTAGGGAAAGAGTTTGGTCGTGTCCCAGCAACGGGTGTAGACCTCGCTGTCCTTGATGTAGTCGCGGTTGCGCAGGTATTTCCATGTGTTGTCGTTGAACAGGACGATCATTACCGCGTCGTTACCCGAGGGCAGCGTGTCGACGGCGATCACCCCGTTGATGTATTCGGTCGATTCGACAGGCTGCGGTTCCTTTTGCGGTTTGAGGGTTTCGGCCTGCTCTTTTTCGAGGCAATCGATTTCCAACTGAATCTCTTGCAGCAGTTTACGCATATGATCGATGCTCTGGGCCTGCAGTCCTGTCGCCGCACCGGCGAAAAGAAGGGTGAAAAAAAGATAACGCAATTTCATCAAGTCTGTGTTTAGGTTCGAAAATTAAATTATAATATCATTGTTCCTGTTCCCGAAGAAACTCTTCGGCCGTTTCGAGCGCGCGGTAAAACTCTTCGCCGAAACGCCGGACGATCGGTTCCCGAAGGGCTTTATAGAGCGGAATACCCAGTCGTTGACCGCACGCTACCGCCGGTCGGCAAACCTCCCAGCGGTGGTAGTTGAGCCCCAGCGAACCATTCGAGAAACGGACGACGCGGATGGGATACAGATGGCACGAAATCGGTTTCAGAAACGCGCATTTCCCCTCGCGGAACGCCCGTTCGACGGCGCAGAGCGTAACGCCGTTTTCGGTGTAGGAATAGGCGCACTCGGCGTCGCCGACCAGCGGCGTGGTATAATCGCCCTCGCCGTCCACGACCATGAACCCCTGCCGCTCGACGGCGGCGATGCCTTCGGGCGTCATGTAGGGTTTGTAATGCTCGTATTCGGCTTCGAGCATATCGATTTCCTCGATTTCGAGCGGAGCTCCCGCATTGCCCTCGACGCAGCAAATGCCTTTGCAACGACCGAGATCGCAGGTGAAACATTCGCGCAGCAGGTCGAGACTTACGATCTTGTCGTCGATTTCGATCATGACTTGCGGCCGCAGGTGTCGGCGATGATAATGTCGTAGAGTTCGCCCAGCGTCATGCCAGCGGCGCGCACCTGCTTGGGGACGATGCTGCCGCCGCTCATGCCCGGGATGGTGTTGATCTCGATCAGGTAGGGACGGCCTTCGGGCGTGACAATGAAATCCACGCGCACGATGCCCCGACAGCGGCAGGCTTTGTAGGCTGCCAGCGTGAAGCGATTCAGTTCGGCCGCGATTTCCGGCGCGATGTCGGCCGGCGTGATCTCGTCCGAGTAACCGGCTTCGTATTTGGCCTGAAAATCGAAAAAGGCCTTTTTCGACCGGATCTCCGTGATCGGAAGCAGATATTCTTTGCCTCCGGCGATCAGCACGCCGCAACCCATTTCGCGTCCTCGGATGCACTCTTCGACGAGCACCTCCTCGCTTTCGGCGAAAGCCGCCGCAACGGCATCGGGAATCTGCTCGGTGCGTTCGACGCGCGTCACGCCGAAACTACTGCCCGAAGCGTTGGGCTTGATGAAGAGCGGCAGCCCCAGTTCGGCGACGATGGCGGCCGGATCGACCGCTTCTCCGCGTCGGATGAACCGTTCGCGCGCCAGCCCCACGCCCGTCTCGGCAACGGCGCGTTTGGTCGTGATCTTGTCGAAGGTGACGACCGACGAGGTCATCGAGCACGACGAATAGGGAATGCCCATGATGTCGAGATATCCCTGCAACTTGCCGTCCTCGCCCGGTGTCCCGTGGATAAGAATCAACGCATAGTCGAATTCCTTGCGGCGGCCGTCGACCGTGAGCGAAAAATCGTTCTTGTCGAGCTGCCACTGCCGCCCGTCGGGCGCCGTATAGTGCCAGTCGCGACGGTGGACGTCGATCACCGTGACGTCGTATTTCTCGGGGTCGAGCGCCGCTTCGATCTGAGCCGCGCTCTGCAATGCGATTTCCCGTTCCGAAGAATCCCCTCCGGCCAGAAACGCTATTTTCAGTCTCTTCATATCGTATTTACGGGTTGTAAATGTCTTTGTAACGGAATGCGAGAATTTCGTTGATCTGTTCGGCGTATTGTCGCGCCTCGCGGTGACAGGGTTCGATGCCGAGCGCGCGGTTGAAGTCGTTGAGCGCCTTGCCCCATTCGTTGCGGCGGTAATACCACCGGCCCCGTTCGACGAGCAAGGCGGCGTTCTGCGGCTCCTCTCCGATGCGTACGGTGAGCTGTTCGGCGTAGCGAACGGGGTCCCAGAGCTGTTTCTCGCGAATGTAGTTCAGCACTTCGGGGACGAGCATGTGTGTAACGTCGTCGCCTTGTTCGACGGCGCGGCGCACCTCGGTCGACGAGTAGTCATACAGCGGCGCATCGGCCAGATAGGTGATCCGGTTGCGATATTGCGTCACCTCGCATCCTTTTCGCGGATAGACCAACAGCGGATAGTTGTCGAGTATTTCGCGGTAGTCGCGCCAGCGTTCGAGCTGCGGAATGAGGTCGGCGCCCATCAGGATGGAAAAGCGCATCTCTTTGCCGTAGTTTTGCGTGAGGTAACGCAGCGTATTGATTGTATAGGAAGGCTTTTCGAGCAGGAACTCGATGACCGACGGCTTGATCCGCTCAGGGAAACGCGAGCGGGCGCAGGCCAGTTCGGCCATTTCGAAGCGGTTCAGTTCGGGAGCGAGCGCATCGTCCGGTTTCAGCGGGTTTTGCGGCGAGACGACGAGCACCACCTCGTCGCAGTCGACATGTTCGGCCACCCATTCGGCAAGGGCGATATGCCCGCGGTGAACGGGATTGAACGAGCCGAAGTAGAGGACGACGTTTTTCACGGTTTCACTGGTTTCAGGAGAGAAATTTTCGGACGATCTCTTCAACCTCCGCAACGGCCTGTTTCAGATCGTCGTTGACGACTACGTGGTCGAATTCGGATGCCTTGGTCAGTTCGAACTCCGCCTTGGCGACCCGTCTGGCGATTACTTCCGCACTATCCGTACCCCGCTCGTTGAGCCTGCGTTCCAACTCCTCGATCGACGGCGGCATGATGAAAACGGAGCAGGCGTCGGCGCCGAAGATACGTTTGAGATTGATCCCTCCCAGCACGTCGACGTCGAACAGGATGCTGTTCCCCTTGCCCCAAATGCGCTCCAACTCGCTGCGCAACGTACCGTAATAGGTGCCGGCGTAGACCTCCTCCCATTCGACGAAACGCTGTTCGTCGATGGCCTGACGGAAATCGTGGGGCGAAAGGAAATAGTAGTCCGCACCGTTGCGTTCCGTGCCGCGCGGCGCGCGCGAAGTGGCTGAAATCGAGAATTCCAAGCGGGGAACCCGTTTGAGCAACTCCCTGACGATCGTCGTCTTGCCCGAACCGCTCGGAGCCGAAAAGATGATGAGTTTTCCCATGAGATCAGATCGGATATTGTCCCGTTTGGGGCCGTGAATTATAAGATGTTGAGTACCTGTTCCTTGATTTTTTCGAGTTCGTCCTTCATCTTCACCACCAGAATCTGGATATTGCTTTCGTTGGCCTTCGAACCCATCGTGTTGATTTCGCGGCCCATCTCCTGCGCGATGAAGCCGAGCTTCCGGCCCGGAGCCTCCTCTTCGGCGGCCACCTCTCGGAAATAGCGGCAGTGGTTCTGGAGGCGCACCTTCTCCTCGGTGATGTCCAGCTTTTCGAGATAGAAGATCATCTCCTGTTCGAGCCGGTTCGAATCGACTTCGACTTTGAGTTGCGCCAGATTCTCGCGGATGCGGGCCTTGACGGTTTCGGTTCGCGCCTTTTCGTAAGGTATGACCTCCTCCTTGTAGCGTTCGATCTTATCGACCCGCTGCAGCAGGTCGGCGATCAGAATGGCGCCTTCCTGCCGGCGGAAGTCGTCGAGCCGTGCGACGGCCTCCTCGGCCGCCTCCAACAGGGCTTTGTGCTCCTCTTCCGGCACCGTTTCGTTCGGCGACGAAACCACGTCGGGCATGCGCAGCACCGACTGCATGATGGCGTCGAACGAGGCGTCCATCCCCGAGTAGGTAAGCGCGTCGCTCAACTGTCGGACATAGGCGCGGAACTGCTCCTTATTTATATGGGCCGAAGTTTCGACGGTCGTACTCTCGACCGTAACGAAGATTTCGACCTTGCCGCGCTGCAACGTCCGTGTCGCCAGCGTGCGAATTTCGGGCTCGAGCGAACGGTAAGTCGAAGGGATTTTGATGCTCAGGTCCAGTTGCTTGGAGTTGAGCGAACGGATTTCGACGTTGAATTTCTTGTTCGGCACGAGTTTTTCGGCCTTGCCGAAACCGGTCATGGATTTGATCATTGGTCGAGGTAAATTTTTGCAAAAATAGTAAACAAATGCGAAACGGGGAAGGATTCCGTCCGAAAAATGGCCGTCGGTAAATTATCTGAAAATATTTGGCCCGCTGCGATTGCGGATTCTTATTTTTTGCTTACCTTTGTGTTATTGGAGTAACAGTTATCTAAATCATCAGACTATGAAAAAGCACAATTTTAATGCAGGACCTTCGATCCTGCCTGAAGTCGTTTACGAGAAGACGGCCCGAGCGATCCTCGATTTCAACGGGACGGGGTTGTCGATTCTCTCGATTTCACACCGTTCGAAGGAGTTCGACGAGGTGATGGCTCAGGCAGATTCGCTGTTCCGCGAGTTGCTCGATATTCCCGATAACTACAAGATCATCTTCATCGGCGGCGGCGCCAGCACCCATTTCTTCGAGATTCCGGCCAATTTCCTGAATGCGAAGGCGGGGTACGTCAATACCGGCGTCTGGGCGAAGAAAGCGATCAAGGAGGCCAAACGTTACGGTCAGACCGAGGTCGTCGCATCGTCCGAAGACCGGAATTTCACCTACATTCCCAAAGGTTTCGCCATCCCCGCTGACCTCGATTATCTGCACATCACGACCAACAATACGATCTACGGCACGGAGTACACGGCCGACCTCGATTCGCCGGTGCCCCTGATCGCCGACATGAGTTCCGATATTCTGAGCCGGCCGCGCGACGTGCGCAAATACGCCATGATCTACGGCGGCGCGCAGAAGAACCTCGCTCCGGCGGGCGTCACCTTCGCCATCATCCGCGAGGATCTGCTCGATAAGATTCAGCGCGATCTGCCTACGATGGTCGACTACCGCACGCACGTGACCAACAACTCGATGTTCAACACGCCGCCCGTGTTCGCCATCTATACGCTGGCCGAGACGCTAAAATGGCTCAAATCGATCGGCGGCGTGCCCGAGATTTACCGCCGCAATCAGGAGAAGGCGGCGCTGCTTTACGACGAGATCGACCGCAATCCGCTTTTCGTAGGTACGGTGGCCAAGGAGGATCGTTCGCTGATGAATATCTGTTTCGTGATGGCCGAGGGATACGAGGAGTTGGCGCCCGAGTTTATGGAGTTCGCCAAGTCGCGCGGCATGGTGGGCATCAAGGGACACCGTCTGGTGGGCGGTTTCCGCGCTTCGTGCTACAACGCCCTGCCCAAAGAGAGTGTCGCGGCATTGGTCGCCTGCATGCAGGAGTTCGCACAGAAACACGCCAAATAGGCCATGTGTCCGACGATCGTTCCCTATACATACGAGGCAAAGAAAGAGAAACAGATTTATTTCACGTCATTACTCAGAGATATGAAAATACTGGTTGCAACCGAGAAGCCGTTCGCCCGAAAGGCGGTAGACGGCATTCGCGGCATTGTTGAGGAGGCGGGCTATCAGCTTGCCCTGCTGGAGAAATATTCCGATAAATCGGAGTTGCTGGCCGCCGTGGCCGATGTCGACGCCCTGATCGTTCGCAGCGACAAGGTGACGGCCGAAGTGATCGCCGCAGCGAAGAATCTGAAAATCGTGGTCCGCGCCGGCGCGGGTTACGACAACGTCGATCTGGCGGCCGCTTCCGCCCGCGGAATCGTGGTGATGAATACCCCCGGTCAGAATTCCAATGCGGTGGCGGAGCTGGCCATCGCGATGATGATCTTCATGGCGCGCAACCGCTTCACGCCCGGGACGGGATCGGAGATTCAGGGCAAGACGCTGGGCATTCACGCCTACGGCAATGTCGGAAAACTCGTCGGCCGCAAAGGCAAGGCCATGGGCATGAACGTGATCGCCTACGATCCGTTCCTGACGGATGACGCCCTGTTCGAAGCCGACGGCGTGAAACGCGTCACGTCGGTCGAGGAGCTCTACAAGGCCGCCGATTATCTGTCGTTGCACATTCCGGCGACCTCCGAGACGCGCGGCTCGATCGGCTACGATCTGCTGATGTCGATGCCCAAGGGCGCGACGCTGGTCAATACGGCCCGCAAGGAGGTGATCGACGAAGCCGGCGTCATGGCGGCGATGAGCGAGCGCGGGGATTTGAAGTACATCACCGACATCGCTCCCGAAGCGCAGTCCGAAATGGCGGAGAAATTCGGAAATCGTTTCTTTACGACGACCAAGAAGATGGGCGCGGAGACCGCCGAGGCCAATATCAACGCCGGACTGGCTGCGGCTCGGCAGATCGTCGATTTCTTCAAGACGGGAAATACCCGCTTTCAGGTCAATAAGTAATCCGATTTACGACGGGGCGGAGCGCCGGTCTGCGGGCCGAATCCGTCCCGTTTTCTTTAATTTTATACGCTATGGTAAGAATCAAACCTTTCCGCGGCGTTCGTCCGCCGAAGGAGTATGCCGCCGAGGTGGCGTCGCGCCCCTATGACGTGCTCAATTCGGCCGAGGCGAAAGCCGAAGCGGGCGAACGCTCGTTGCTGCACATCATCAAACCCGAAATCGACTTCGACCCGATCGCCGATGAGCATGCCGAAGAGGTCTATGACAAGGCCGTCGAAAACTTTTGTCTGTGGCGCGAACGGGGTTGGCTGCAACAGGACGATGAGGAGCATTACTACGTCTACGCCCAGACGATGGAGGGCCGCACGCAGTACGGACTGGCGATGTGTTGTCATTTCGGCGATTATCAGAGTGGTGCGATCAAGAAGCACGAACTGACGCGTCCCGACAAGGAGGAGGATCGCATGAAGCATGTGCGCCGGCAGCGGGCCAATATCGAACCGGTCTTTTTCGCCTATCCCGACAACGCCGAGATCGACGAGCTGGTGGCGAATGTGGTGAAGACCGATGCGCCCGATTACGACTTTACGGCCGAGGACGGTTTCGGCCATCGGTTGTGGGTGATCCGCGACCGGAAGGCGAACGACCGCATTACCGAAATTTTCAAGGATATTCCGGCTTTGTACGTCGCCGACGGACATCATCGTACGGCGGCCGCGGCCCGTGTCGGCGAGGAGTGCATGTGCTGCAATCCGAACCATACGGGCGATGAAGAGTACTGTTTCTTTCTGGCCGTTACGTTTCCGGCGAGCCAGCTGCGCATCATCGACTACAATCGTGTGGTGAAGGATCTGAACGGAATGACGCCTGCAGGGTTCGTCGAGGCGTTGCAGCGGGATTTCGAAGTGGAGAAAATCGGTGCGGAGGCGTATCGTCCGGCGCGTCTGCACAACTTTGCGATGTACCTCGACGGCGCGTGGTACAGCCTGACGGCCAAAGCGGGGACTTACGACGACAACGATCCGATCGGCGTGCTCGACGTGACCGTGCTGTCGAATCTCGTATTGGACAAACTGTTGGACATTAAGGATCTGCGCACGTCGAAACGGATCGACTTCGTGGGCGGCATCCGCGGTTTGGGCGAGTTGCAGCGACGAGTGGACAGCGGCGAGATGAAGGTCGCTTTCGCCCTCTATCCCGTATCGATGAAGCAGCTGATCGACATCGCCGATACGGGCAATATCATGCCGCCCAAGACGACGTGGTTCGAACCCAAGTTGCGTTCGGGCGTGGTGATCCACTCTTTCGAGAAATAGGGATCCTTTTCCGAAATGATCGGGCGGCGGACATTATTCCGACCGCCCGATTGTTTTTGACAGCTCTTTGAAATAGAGGTATCCCAGCAATACGGCGACGGGATAACTCAGCGGATTGTAGCGCCATGCCGCTGCGAAATCGAAATGCAGCAGCGAAAAGAGCGCCCGCACGGTTCCGCAGCCGTAGCACTCCGCGCCGAACAGGTTTTTGATCAGGCAGATCGATTCGCCCTGCATGATCCACCGCGTCGGAATGCACCAGAGCACAACCGGAAGAACCAGAAGCGGGAGGAGCCGTCGGTATTCAACGTTTGTTGACGATGATTTTTCCTTCTCCATCCTTGTAGCTTCCGACGATGATCATAATCAGGTCGATCAGCGCCCAGATGCCGCAGCCGCCCAGCGTCAGCAGTTGGATGACGCCGATCGCAGTCTTTCCTGCGTAGAAGCTGTGAATGCCGAATCCACCCAAAAAAAAGCAGAGAAGCAGTGTCGTGAGCCAATCCTTGTCGCTGGCGTTGGCAGGGATGTTTCGGCCCGGCGCTCCGCAATTGGGACACATGATGGCGTTTTCGGCAATCTCTTTGCCGCAGTTGGAGCAGAATTTTGTCTTATACATAAGCGATTCGATTTTCGGAAGCATTCGGTTTTACAAGGCGAATCATCCTGTTCGGCACAAATATAATAAAAAGGTAGCTATTTACAACTTCACATATCGCCGGTTTTTCGAGCCGCTGCACATGCCTGACTGTCGTGCCCGCGGCTGTGCCGCGTTTACAGATTGGACCCACCCCCAAACCCCCGTCTTGGCGGGGGCTTCGGGCACGGGCAGCTTTGGTGGCGGGGCTTTGGAGGAGCGGCGGTGTACAATGGTATATAGTTGCCGATAAAAATATGAAAACACGGCGTTTTGCCATTTTCTTTTTGGCCTAATGTATTGGCTGTCTACTTTTTCAATGACTTGCGGGCGGTTACTGTTTGACGGCGGGGAATTAATTTTTTCCGATAAATCGGAGTAAATAGGGCGAATTTTTCCTATATTTGTAAGAAACTTAACTCAAAACGGCATTATGGCAAAAATAAAAGGAACGATTGTCGTTGATAAAGAACGCTGTAAGGGATGCGGCGTCTGCGTGGCATCGTGTCCGTGCGACGTACTGGCCCTTTCGGCCGAAGTCAATAACAAGGGATATCGTATGTGTATGATGGCCCAACCCGACGCATGTACGGGCTGCGCTTCGTGTGCAATTATCTGTCCAGATAGCTGTATTACGGTTTATCGACAAAAATTCGAGTAAGCATATGGCAGCAGAGAAAGAGGTAAAATTGATGAAAGGCAACGAGGTGATCGCCCATGCGGCGATTCGCTACGGTTGCGACGCTTATTTCGGCTACCCGATTACGCCTCAGTCCGAGGTGATGGAGACCCTGATGGAACTCAAACCGTGGGAGACGACCGGAATGGTCGTGTTGCAGGCCGAGAGTGAAATCTCGTCGATCAATATGGTTTACGGCGGCGCCGCCACCGGCAAGCGGGTGATGACCTCGTCGTCGTCGCCCGGCATCTCGCTGATGGCCGAAGGGCTGAGTTACATCGCGGGCGCGGAGTTGCCGTGTCTGATCGTCAACTGTCAGCGCGGCGGCCCCGGTCTGGGTACGATCCAGCCTTCGCAGGGCGACTATTTCCAAGCCTGCAAGGGCGGCGGTCACGGCGACTATCGCCTGATCGTGCTTGCTCCCAATTCGGTGCAGGAGATGCACGATTTCGTGGCGCTGGGTCTCGATCTGGCTTTCAAGTACCGTAATCCGGCGATGATCCTTGCCGACGGCGCTATCGGCCAGATGATGGAAAAGGTGGTGCTTGCGCCGCAGCGTCCGCGCAAGACGAACGAGGAGATCGCCGCCGAGTGCCGCGACTGGGCGACCTACGGCAAACCGGCCGACCGGCAGCGCAACGTCGTGACGTCGCTCGAATTGCAGTCGGAGGCGATGGAGAAGATCAACCTGCGGTTGCAGGCCAAGTATAAGGCGATGGAGGAGAATGAAGTGCGTTTCGAGGCTATCGCGTGCGACGATGCCGATTACGTGATCGTCGCCTTCGGTTCTTCGGCCCGCATCTGCTCGGCGACGGTCGAGATGGCGCGCGCCGAAGGGATCAAGCTGGGTTTGCTGCGGCCGATCACCCTCTACCCTTTCCCGACCCGACCGATCGCCGAACTGGCCGGACGCGTAAAGGGTTTCCTGAGCGTCGAGCTGAACGCCGGACAGATGGTCGAAGACGTGCGGCTGGCCGTGAACGGCGCCGTACCCGTCGAGCATTACGGCCGTCAGGGCGGTATGATCTATTCGCCGGACGAGGTGCTCGCAGCGTTGAAAGAAAAACTGATTAAAAAGTAAGACAATGGTAGAAGTTGAAATAAAGCAGGAGAATCGGGTTTACGGCAAGTCGCCGCTCATCACCGACAATGTGATGCACTACTGCCCGGGTTGCAGCCACGGCACGGTGCATAAACTGGTGGCTGAGGTGATCGAGGAGATGGGCATGGCCGACCGCACGATAGGCGTTTCGCCCGTAGGCTGCGCCGTTTTTGCATACAACTACATCGACATCGACTGGATCGAGGCGGCGCATGGCCGCGCGTTGGCCATCGCATCGGCCGTCAAGCGTCTGTATCCCGAAAATATGGTCTTCACCTATCAAGGCGACGGCGATCTCTCGGCGATCGGTACGGCGGAGACGATTCACGCCGCTGCGCGCGGCGAAAATGTCGTGGCGGTTTACATCAACAACGCTATCTACGGCATGACGGGCGGGCAGATGGCTCCCACGACCTTGCTGGGCATGAAGACGGCGACCACTCCTTACGGCCGCGATCCGCGCCTGAACGGTTATCCTTATAAGATTGCCGAGATGATGGCGCATCTGGACGGCACGGCTTATATCACGCGTCAGAGCGTTCACACGCCGGCCAATGTGCGCAAATGCAAGAAGGCCTTGCGCAAGGCATTCGAAACGGCCATGGCAGGCAAGGGCTTTTCGCTTGTGGAGGTCGTATCGACCTGCAACAGCGGCTGGAAGATGTCGCCCGTAGCGGCCAACGAGTGGCTCACGGAGAACATGCTGCCCTTCTATCCGCTGGGCGATATCAAGTCTAACGAGTAGTAAGATCAAGGATATGAAAGAGACGTTAATTATTGCAGGATTCGGAGGACAGGGCGTCCTCTCGATGGGGAAGATTCTCGCTTACTCGGGCGTGATGCAGGATTTCGAGGTGACGTGGATGCCCTCCTACGGGCCCGAGATGCGCGGCGGTACGGCCAATGTGACCGTCATTCTCTCCGATCGGAAAATTTCGTCGCCGATCGCCTACCAATACGATACGGCCATCATTCTGAACCAACAGTCGATGGACAAGTTCGAGGCGAAGGTGCGTCCGGGCGGTACGTTGATTTACGATACGAACGGCATCACGCACCACCCCACCCGCACCGACATCCGAATCTATACGATCAATGCCACCGAAGAGTCGGCGAAGATGGGTAATTCGAAGCTGTTCAATACGATGATTTTGGGCGGTTATCTGGAGGTATGCCCTGTGGTGACGCTCGAAAACGTGACGCTCGGATTGAAAAAATCGCTTCCTGAACGGGCGTGGAAGATGCTTCCCGAAAACGAGAAGGCAATTCAGCACGGCGCTCGGATCATCCGTCAGGTGCGCTGATACGCGCTTTTATACCGAAAACAGCCGGCCCTTCATCGAAAGGGCCGGCCGTTTTTTTGAAACATCGGGGATCAGTGCCCGAACCGCGAGGTGTCGACCTTCTTGCGTTCTTTCTCCTTGTATCCGCCGAACCGGTAGGCGAAATTGACCGTCACGTTGCGTGTGTAAAAGCGATTGCCCATGCGCAGATGC
>CAJMNH010000003.1 GCA_905214725.1 uncultured bacterium | reverse complement strand
ACCTTGCACTAACCCAAAAATATTTATTATCAGATATTTGCGAGTTTCAAAAGAATGCCGTATCTTTGAACCCGAAAGTTAGGCAGACAAACAGCGGTCAAAGTTGGACAGGCTTAACGGTTGAAAATCGTTACTGTTTCGTTACCTATTTGAAATTTTGAAAGCAAAGTAGCTGAAATATAAGCGGTTAGAGTCATAGGTTCAAAACCCTCTCTTTCCGCAGCAAAGGATGCGACAAAGCGATGGGTTTCCCATCGCTTTTTTCGTTCGGCCGCGCGTCTCGGGAATACCTCCCCGACCGCGCGGTCTCACTCAGACCGCAACGCGGACTTGTCGCATCTCCCGAAAGAAAGATTCTCTGTGCGCCATCCCTCGCAAGGACGCCCGCGGCAGCGAAGGGAAAGACGAGCGAAGCGAAGTCAATCCCGCCGGCATCCGAAAAAGCAAAATGTCGCATACACTCTCTGTTCGCCATTCCTCGCAAGGACGCCCGCGGCAGCGGAGGGAAAGACGAGCGAAGCGAAGTCAATCCCGAAAATCCGCATCCCGACAAAATATCCGCAACCCATCCGCTCGATTTCCGTCTCCTGCAGGAGCGACCGCGCAAAAGCAGCGCCTCATGCAGCGGACAACCGTTCACGACAAGTCCGGCGCAATCGATTTTTCATGCGATCGTTCATTCGACCGAGAAAGAGATCGCCGTTACCCGAACCGGCGGGCCTTTCGGGCCCGCCGGCAAAACGGATAACAGACGAATCGGCCGCAGCCTACTTGTCGTCGCGGACGCAGCGGATCGACCAGCTGTACCCGCGATCCTGACTGTATGCGCTGGCTCGCGTATTCGAAATATAGAAGCAGGCCATATTGCTCTTCGAAACGGTCGTCCCCGCCCAATAGTACGCGCGTGTTCCGGTATACGAGAAGGCTCCCGTCGTGCGGTATCCGGCTGCAGGGAAGAAGAGCGACGCATGGGTTTCGGGATTGAAGAAGATACGTCCCTTGTAAGCCGCCGCATGAGTCGCGGCCGCAACCGTCGCTTCGTCTATCTTCCGGCGGTCGAAGAAGCCGTCGGCATAGTAACCCCACGCGGAGTTGCCCAGATCGAAGACATTGCTTCCGGCTCCGGCAACGGGATTCAGGTAGATGGACTGACGCATCTCCGAACCGGCGATTTCCAGTACGGTGTGCTCGCCGACCGCACCGTCCAGCATACGGCGATACCCTGCCGGACAGGTTTCGTTAGTCGCCGCATCGTACGCCTCCTCGCCGCTGTACTTGGCCACGCCCGTCACCTTATCGATGAAAACGGAGCTGAAGACGCGGCGCAGCCATTCGTCGCTCGACGCCTGACCTTGGAAGGTGCCGCCGCCCTGCGACGGATACTGCACCAGCAAGCCGCCGCGAACCGCAAGCTGCGGATAGGTGTCGACCGTCGCGCCGCCCGGCGAGGACGACCACTGCGCATCGGAAGCGGTAAGGTTGTAAGGCAGGAAACGACGGGCGTAGGCGCGCTCGTCGGCGACCGCCGCGCCGCTGCCGTCCTTGTCGCCCGGGCGCATCACGTAGTCCGCGCCCTCGCCCTGCCGCAGATAGATCTTCTGTTTCTTGGCGCCGTCGGCATAGGTCAGCAGCACGACTGCGTAACGCGCCGGAGCCGCATCCCCGTCATAGGCCGTGAACACCTTGGTCAGACCGATGCGGAAGACGATGAAGCCCTCGGCGTCCACCGTTCCGCCGACGGTCGCTAGCGTACCGCCGACCTTGTAACTCTCGGCGTCGGCCGGATTGTCCGAACGGATCGCCGCATCTTCGCTGTCTCCCGCGGCGAGCACCACGCCGTCGCCGGCGGCCGGATTCCACCGGGCGTCATACCACGCCACGGTCGCCGTCCATGCTCCGGAGGCTCCGGCGGCATCGGTGCGAATGACGCGCTCGCCGAGCTGCCCCGCGCGCCAGAAAGCGCCCACATAGGAGGATTCGGCGCTCGGCAGTTCGCCCGCGCCCGCGATGCCGTCGAGCAGACCGGCTTCCGGAACAGGCAGCGGCGGCAGAACGACCGGCTTGGTCTGGGTGATCGTCAGCACGGGTTCGGCAGCGCCGTTCAGCGTGATCCGCGCGGTGCGGTCCTCCGTCGTGGTATTCTCTTCGGCTACGAGGTAGACCTTCTGCGTGCCCGCGCCTTCGAGTTCGACGACGGACTCGCTGCCGTCGGCGCTGAACGTGAGTTTGAGCCACGTCTTGTCCGACACGAGCGACCATACGGCCAACGGATCGGGCTCGCCGTTATAGCGCAGACAAGTGACCGTCAGATTGGTCGAAGCGGGCGTCTGCGCATCGCTGCTCAACGTCGGGTAGGCAGTCGGCGTGACGGTGATCGTTCCCTGTTTGAATCCCGCTTGGGAAACGGTAACGATCGGCGACGTCTCGTCGTTCAGCGTAATCGACGCCTCGCGGACACTCGGTTCGGAGTTCTCCTCGACAACGAGATAGACCGTCCGCGAAGCCTCGCTTTCGAGCGCCTGCACGGCGTCGCTGCCGCCGGGATCGAGCGCGAGTTTCAGCCACGGCTGATTCGAGGAGAGTCTCCACGTCAGTTTGAAATCGGGGTTTCCGCTGTTCTTCACACACTCCACGGCGAGACTCTGCGCCCCGGAGGTGATCTGCGCATCGCTGCTCAGCGTAATGGGAGCGTCGGGAGCGTCGACGTAGACACGGCTCGCCGCACCCGGCCCCTCGTCGGAATCCGTGCAGCCGGCCAACGCCAGCGCCGCAAAGAGAGCCATAGATAGTAATCGTTTCATAAAGGGTAGAATTAGATGGTTTTAACTGTCTGTATGTTAGTTGTCCGCTATCCGCCGGACGGAGCGTTTCCCGAAGGAAGCTCTTTCCGGCTGCGAACGTAAGACCGCACCGACGGCGTCCCGCGCAGGGACTACTCCTTCAAGGCAATCTGTATGTTGAGACGGAAGCTGGGATTTTCGCCGGTGATACGGCAGTTGAGCCGCAGCCAGTTGCCGAAGTGTTTGACACGAATGAAGTGGAGGCCCTCCGCCGTAATCGGGTCCGACACGGTGCCCTCTTTGGCCCAGTTGATCCCGTCGTGAGAGATTTCGACCTCGCCGACGAGGCGGGGCGACCGGCCGGAAACCCCCTCCACCATCACGAAAAAGATACATTCGCTGGCCCATCCGCATTCGTAGGGGTTGGTCTGAAAGTCCCGAACGAAATCGTCCTTGACCTCCAGATGTGACGCATTGAACAGTCTCATGTTTGATTCTCAGTTTTGATAATTTGCAAATGAATGAATGTCCGGTGCCGGCTACTCCTGCGACACGACCACCGAGTCGACGTAAAGAAACACCCTGCGGTTGGCGTCGGTCTCAACCCACACCAGCGGATTCATCAGATTGTCGATGCGCTCGTAACCCGGTATGGTATAGATCGGATGACGACCCAAATCGAACGTCTTGTCCTGACACTGCATCTCGACGTACTCGCGCTTGTCGGTGTCGATCACAACGCGCAGGTACTGCCAGTTGATCTTGCAGTCGGTTTCGTTGTAGCACAACGCCTGATGCGCGTCGGGAATATCCTTGAAACCGTCGTGACGGCCGTCGGGATAGCGGCGGCCGAACCAGAAGGGATCGACGCCCTTGACGCACCAGTCGCCCTCGGTGCCGTAGGCCCACTCGCGGTCGTCCTTGGCCGAAGGGTAGACGATCTGCCACTTTTTCTGGAGGTTTCCGTCCACCGAATTGAGGTATCGCACGCCGGCGAAATAGCGTTGGCCCCGCTCCTGAAGATCCCATCCCGCACCGAAGGAGCGGATCGACTCCTCATGCAGTCCGGGCAGCCGCCCCGAGCCGTCGCACTTGTCCTGCTCGGCCGTATAGGCGAACCACATTTCGAATTGCAGGTAACGGCGGTCGGCGTGGTGGAACGAGATGCGCTTGATGGCCTGTCCCATCGAACCGGGTGCGGGAGGCTCGCAATAGGGGTTGGCGACGGGCCGCGTGGAGACTTTGAGGCTGTATTGGCCGGACATCGAACCGTGGGAGCCCGGATAGCGGAACGTAGCGGTGCTGAGCATCATGGACGGCCATTGGTGCTTGCTCACGATACTCGGACTCTCTTCGAAATTCGGGCCGTCACAAAAGTTCGGCATAATCTCCATCCACCCGTTGAATCCCGTGTTGAAGACATCGCAGATCAGAATGCGTTTCAGGGGTTGAAAACGCGACAGTATTGGGTCGTACATCATTTAAAAAATCGGTTTATACAAAATTGTTATTGTTGTTCGTTTCGTGCGTTACGTTTATCGAAAAGGCGCACCGACAGGCAGGCCGCGCCCGACAGAACGAGGAAGATGAGTCCGTATACCAGCAGATTGCCCTGTCCGCCCTCCGCGCCGGCGATCCGCAGCCCCAGCATAATCAGGCCGATGGCGGCGAACGTGCCGATCATCAGGTTCAGCGCGAGTCGGGAATACATCCGGCCGGAGAGCCGGTTCATCTCCTTGCGGCTCTCGGCGATCATCTCCCGCTCCTGCGCCTGCACGCCCTCGTAACGATCCCAGCCGGCGTCCCGCTCCTTTTTGCGCAGGATGAGTTCCGCGATGAGCAGCATCGCGACGGGAAATACCAGTCCGACGAAGGCGTCGACGAATTCGGCATGGCTGTCGACGAACTCCCCGAAGAGCAGCCCGCTCTTGATCAGCACGGCCACCAGAAAGGTGACGCTCATCGACCACAGCACCGTGCGTTGTCCGATCCGCTTGGAGAAAAGCCCCCAGATCGACGGAATGAAAAGCGGTGAAATGACCAGCGTGAGAATCGACACGATGACCCGTTCCGCGCCTCCGACATAGGGAATCAGCACGGCCATGAGCGTGATGACGACTCCGTAGAGGTAGGTGAACGACCGGCCGGCCCGCATCATGCTCCGATCGGAGGCCGCCGGCCGCATCGCCTTGAAGATGTCGTAGGTGAAGACGTTGGCGAAGACGTTGAGCGTGCCCGATACCATACTGAGCGTCGCCGAGATCATGGCCGCCAGCATCAGCCCCACCATGCCCGCGCCGAGTATGTGCTGGCTCATCAGCATATAGGCCTGTTCGGGATTGGCCTCGGCGTTGAGAATACGGTAGGCCAGCGTGGGAATATACCAGAGAAAAGGCGTCGTGAGATAGAGCGCGCCGACCAGATAGATGCTCTTTCGGGCGTCCTTCGGCGTGGGAACGCTGATGTAACGCTGTACGAACGGCCAGTCGCCGCCGATCATAAAGAAATTCAGCAGACACCACAGGATCATCCAGCCCCACGAGTACTGGTCGCTCACCACCGAGAAGAAGCCTTCGGGCGCCCGCGACACGAACTCGCCTACGCCGCCCACGGCGCCGAACGAAAGCGGCACCATGATCAGGATCATCGCCATGAGCACGGCGAACTGGATCACGTCGGTCATCAGCACGGCGACGAATCCGCCGGCAGCCGTATAGACGAACGTGATGGCGCCCATGATCAGCACGGCCCACGTCACCGAGAGGTGACCGGTGGCCGGATCGGCCAGCAGATGCCCTTCGGGCAGCGGCATCAGCGCCACGACCATGATGGCGATCGCATAGAGTGCGACGGCGGTCGAAATTCCACGCCCGATGATCAGCACGACGGTGTAGAAGCGAACCGTCGGCTGTCCGAAACGCACGCCCAGATACTCGGCCGGAGAGTTGATCCGCAGTTTCGACCACCTGCCGGCCAGCAGCAGTCCCACCAGCAGGCTCGCAACGCCGAGCATCAGCGCCACGACGACGGCCACCAGACCGGAGCGGTAGGCGACGCCGCCCCAGACGACGAACGTTCCGGCCGAGAAGATCGTCATGTAGGTCGACAGTCCCGACAGCCACCACGACGAGTTCTTTCCGGCGATAAACATCTCCTTCGAACTTTTGATCTTCCTACCGAGCGTGCCGCCCAGCGCAAGAAGCCCGATGAAGTAGAGCAGAATAATCAGATAATCGCTTGCAGTCATAGTGTTTATTCAATGTGGATTAGTAGCTTTTTACTGCGGCGCGTCGTCGGCATGGCGAAAAAAGGCCGGCATCGCCCCGCTGTCGGCGAAGCGGACGAAGCGCCCCGCCGGCTCCTCCGCGCCCGAATGACGGGCGCAGAGGAGGACGGGCCGGAGCAGTGCCGCTGCTTATTTGCATTGGTAAGGGCCGTAAATCTGTTTTACCTTATAGCTCTCGTTCGTATCGTCCAGCAGGTAGATGTAGTAACGCTGACCGCCCGGGCTCACGCGCACGACGATATGTCCGCCCAGCCCCGCGAGTTTGGAAACCACGCTGCTGCCCAGCACACCCTTGTTGTTATCCGTTATGTTGGTGGTGAATATCTGGCAGCCGGCGTTGGCCGCGAACATCCGCGCGATCGTCGCCGCGTTGGGCTGCACGTCGCGCCACACGTGAATCAGAATGGCCTGCGGCTTGAGTCGGGTGAGCATCTCCGTGCTGTTGCAGTTGCTCGTTCCGTGGTGGCTGGCCTTCATCACCTCGACCTGCGACATCACCTGCGCCACCGGCGCTTCGACATCGAACCACGAATGAGTGGAACGTCCCGAATAAGACATATCGCCGCCCGTGAAATAGTCGAACTGCCCGTATTTCAGATGGAAGGCGTTCGAGAAGATATTTTCGTTGGCTCCGGCGGCTACCACTTCGCCGGCCGAGGGGAAGGTGTTCTTCGTATTCGTGCCGCTGCCCGTCCAGACCACGCCGTTGCAGATGAGGTTGCGGATCGAGAAGGTCGGATATTTGGCTGCGTCATGCCGAAGGACGAACTGGTCGGTCACGCCGACGCGGAACTCCTCGTGCTCGGTCGAATAGGCGGTCTTGCTCCAATCGACGAACTTCTTGTAGTTGGCCACGCCGGGATAGAGCGCCAGCATGTCGCGCGGGAAGGTGTACCCGCGATCGACGATCTTGTCGACGTGAATATCCGATCCGACCTTCGTCAGTCCGCAGATACGGAACCCGCCGGCCGAATGCAGCGGCATCGTTGCGGTGGGAGGCCCGCCGATATGGTCGGCGTGCCAGTGCGAGACGAGAATATAGTCCAGCTTGTTGCTTGCCGCCTTGATGAAGTGCGAGACGTAGTTGCTGACCGTCTGTCCGGGATCGGCCGAAGCATTGGGTTTGAGCGGTGGAGGCGGAATCGCGTCGTCGTCGGAGATGGTCGAGCCGGCAGCGTCGAGCAGCATCGTCGTGCCGTCGGGCAGAATCAGCAGCGTGCATTCGCCGCGGCCCGTGTTGACGGCGTGGATGTCGAGATAGCCCTCCGACCAGTCGGGCAGAGTCTTTCCCACCTGAGGTTTTTCCGACGGATCGACGGTCGGGCCGGTTCCGGGCCCTGGCCCCTCCTCCGGTTCGGAGCCGCTGCTGCACCCCAGTACGAGGGCGCAGAACGCAGCGAAAATAAACAGATAATACCGTTTCATAAAATTTCGATTTTAATAACCTTCGTTCTGTGAGATATTCGGATTGATGAGTCGCTCCTTGGCCGGAATCGGCATCAGGTACTGACGCATGGCGAAGTTGCGGTCGTTGATCTTGATGATCTTGCCCGTCGCATACAGCGCCGAGAGGTCGACCAGACCGTCGACGTCGATCGAGGGGAGCACATCCTTCGGGAAGGGATAGTCGCCCGCATCGATCACCTTCTGCAACGCCTCCGTCTGATCGTAGCAGAAGATCGGACGGGTAAGGGCCGTTTCGGCCAGCCGCCAGCGGATCAGGTCGAACCAGCGGCGGTTCTCCCACGCCAACTCCACGCGGCGTTCCGTGCGCAGAATCGTGCGGAGTTTGCTCTGATCGCTTTCGGTCACCACCGGATAGCTCTTGCCGGAGTTGCGGTAGGCGCGTTCGCGCACGTCGTTGATGGCGTCGCGCACGGTCTGGTCGATCTCGTTCAGTTCGATCTTGGCCTCGGCGTACATCAGCAGCACGTCGGCATAGCGCATGATGTTCACGTTGGCGTCGGTCGCGAAATCGTCCGTCCATTCGGCGTCGACCCCTTTTTTGAGACACAATCCGTTGAAGGAGGCATACTGCTGTACGAGCCGCGAATCGTTGTTCTTGACCATCTTGCCCGTCGAAATCTGTTTGACCTCCTTGACGCCGGGATCATAGATATAACCCAAGAACTCCGTGCCGAACGCCACGATCGTGGCCGCACAGCGCGGATCGCGGTTCTCGAAGGGATGGGTCGGATCGTAAAGCGGCGATTTGTCGATCGGCAGCCCGTCGGTGCAGAGATAGGCGCACAGCAACTCCCACGAGGGCTGGCAGGTCGCGTTGCCGCCCGCCAGACGCGGCAGCCGGCTCTTCGTAGCCTCGGCGTTGTCCATCAGCTCCTTGGAACGCGGCAGCGAGAAGATCAGCTCGGGAGAGGTGCGGGTCTTGGAGAGGAACAGTTCGCCGTAATCGGAATGCAGCGAATAGACGTCCAGCTCCATGCACTTCCATGCGGCATCGGCGGCCGTCTGCCAGTCGAGCATCCAGATCGCGGTGCGCGCCTTGAAGGCGTAGGCCGTCCCCCGCGTCACGCGCAGTTCGCCCGGGTAAGAGGGTTGGAGGTTGGCGACGGCCGTGTCGAAATCGGCGTAGATCTGCCGCAGGACGGTCGCCTTGTCGGTGCGATCCATTCCCAGCGCGTCTTTGAGATAGATGTAGTTGGTGTAGAAGGGAACGTCGCCCCACAGGAAGACCAGATAGGAGTAGAAACAGGCGCGGAAAAAGGCCGCTTCGCCCTCGTAGCGCAGCAGCGACGCTTCGGAGATCACCCCTTCGGCGCGCGCCCGCTGCACGTTCTCCAAGATCGTGTTGGCGCGCGTGATGCCCGCATAGTTGCTCCGCCAGCACGACTCCACCTGCCCTGTTTCGGAGGTGAAATTGCCCTGCAACCAGTCGTAGAGATAGTCGCGCTGGTTGTAGTCGTCCGAGAAACGGTCGGTGTTGTTGAAACGCCACGCCTCCCAGTACCAGTAGGTTTCGCGGTAGAGTTCGTTGACCGCCATCTGGAATTCCCCTTCGTTGGAGAACCAGTTTTCGCTCGATCCTTCGGTCAGCGGGTTCAGGTCCAGATCCTGACACGCCGAGAAGATCACCGAGAGCGGTATGATCAGTTTGAAAATCGACTTTATCATGGTTATTCGGTTTTTTAGAATTTAACGGACAGACCGATGTTATACGATTTGGTGATATACGCCGTGCCGGCCGTACCCGCTTCGGGGTCCCAGCCCTTCGGATAATTGTCGATCGAGAAGGGATCAGTCGCCGAGACGTAGACCCGCACCTTCGCCACATGCAGCCATTTGGTCGCCGCCGAAGGCAGCGTGTAGCCCAGTACGATGTTCTTCATACGGAAATAGGCGCCGTTGAAGAGCCAGAAGTCGGACATGTCGTAATTGTTGCCGTCGTACCCCTCCTGCGAAACGCGCGGAAAACGGGCCTTGGCATTCTGTTCGTCGGTGTTGTAGTGGCTGAAATAGTTGCCGTCGATGAAATCGGGGAAAGTGTGCCAAGCCGAACTGCGCCACGCCATGTCGGAGGTGATGCGCGCCAGCTGCTTACCTACGCCTTGAAAGGTGATTCCGAGATCGAACCCCTTGTAATCCAGATTGATCGTACCGCCGAAGATGTAGCGCGGAAGCGATCCGCCCAGCAGTACGCGGTCGTACTCGGGCGAGATTTTTCCGTCGGGTACGCCGTCCGGGCCGCTGATGTCGAGATACTTCACGTCGCCGACACGCACCGATTCGCTGATGCGCGGCGAGTTGTCGCGGTCCTCGGGGGTCAGGAACAAGCCGTCGGTCATATAGCCGTACCATTCGTTATACTCGCTCCCCTCGCGGATGATCTGCACGCCGTCGAAGACCGTTCCCGACAGCGTGCCCATCACCGACTTGGAATCCGAGATGTTGAAGTTGACCGAGTAGCCGAAGTCGCCCTTGCGGTCGCGCCAGCCGATCTGCAAATCCCACCCCTTGGTGTGCATCCGACCGGCGTTCTGCGACGGGTTGCCGTAGCCCATGAAGATGGGGATTTGCAGAGCGAGCAGCATGTCGCGCGTGGTCTTCTGGTAGTAGTCGGCGCTCAGCGACAGACGGTTGCGGAAGAGTTCCACATCGAGACCGACGTTCCATGTTTCGGTGGTCTCCCACGTGATGTCCTTGATGTTATAGCCCTTCTGCGACGCGGTGGTCTTGGAGGTCGTACCCTTTTCCGAATCGGTGAAGAGCGCGTTGTTGAAGGTCATGATCGACTGGTAGGCGTAGTTGCCGATGCGCTCGTTACCCAGCGAACCCCACGAGCCGCGCACTTTGAGGAACGAAAGAACCGTCTGGTCGAGATCCTTCAAAAACGACTCCTCGGAGACGACCCAGCCAGCCGAGAACGACGGGAAGACGCCCAGACGGTGATCCTTGTGAAAACGCGACGACTGGTCGAGACGAATGTTGGCCTGAAAGAGGTACTTGTCCGCATAGGCATAGTTTACGCGCCCGAAATAGGAGCGGTAGCCGTATTCGCTGGCGCTGCCCGATGCGCTCCAGAAGTTCTTGTTGCCCCGATCCAGATAGGGATATTCGGAGAGTTCCATCTGATCGGTAGAGGCTCCGAGCGATTCGCTGAAACTGTAATAGTCCTCGTAGCCGGCCATCAGCGCGACGCTGTGCTTGTTGACGTCGAACGAATAGTTGATCAGCAACTGTTTGGTCGTCGTGCGGTTCTCGCTCCGGCTCTCCTCGAGCGAAGTCGAGACGTTGCCGCTGATGTAACCCAGCTGCAGCGTCGGGTCCTCGGCGTCGTAATAAGGAATCTGTTTGACGAACTTCTTGCCCTTCCCGATCTGGATCGTCGGAGCGTAGACGCCGGTAATCGTCAGGTTCTTGACGGGCGTGATGTTCAACGAGAATTTACCGGTCAGATAGTCGTTCCACGTATTGTTGAAACCGCCGTAGTGCACGCGCGCATAAGTATTCGTGCCGTCACGGCCGCCGCTGATGCGGCCGTCGGAATAGACCGGACTCCACAGCGGCGCATAGAGATAGGCCGCCGTCAGGGGGTTGACGACCGTATTGTGCTGGATGCCGCGCCGATAGGAAGCGTCGACGTTGGCCGAGAGCCATTTGTTCACTTTCAGGTCGTTGTTTATACGCGCCGTGATCTGCGTATGGCTGCGATGGTCGTAGAGGGCGTCGGCCGAGGTGTAACCCAGCGTGGCCATCGACTTGATCGCCTTGTTGCCGTACGACATCGTGACGTTGTGCTTCATCGTCGGCGCGGAGTTATTGATCAGGTAGCTTTTCCAGTCGGCGAGGGGATAGAGATCGGGATCGCTGCGGTGGTAGTCCATGTAGTTGTCGATGAACTCTTTGGTGTAGACGGGATACTGCCCCGTGACCACATTGCCGCCGTCGTTCCACGTCGTCTCGTTCGTGATCTCCATGTAACGCTTGTAATCGACCGTTCCCGGGAACTCGGTGGGTTTCACGACGCCGAAGTTGCCCGAATATTCGATATTCAGCTGGCCCTCCTTCGCCCGTTTGGTCGTCACCAGCACGACGCCGGCCGCCGCCCGCGCACCGTAGATCGAAGCCGAAGCCGCATCTTTGAGCACCGTAATGCTCTCCACGTCGTCGACATCCATCGAGAGGGTGCCCGGAACGCCGTCGATGATGACCAGCGGATCGGAGTCGCCGATGGTCGTAATACCGCGCACGCGGATCGTCGCGCTCGCACCGGGCATCGAACCGGTACGGGTGACCTGAACGCCCGGCATGGAGCCTTGCAACGCCTGCGAGACGCTGGTAGCCTTGATTCGGGAGAGTTTGTCGCCGGCGACGTTCGCCACCGATCCGCTCAGATCGGCCTTCTTGATCGTTCCGTAGCCCACGACGACGACCTCGTCCATCGCCAGCGAACTGCTTTCGAGTTTCACATCCAGCGAAGTCCGGTTGCCGACCGTGATTTCACGGGTCTCGTATCCCAGATACGAAATCTGCAATACGCTCTGCGGGGTGACGGCAATGGAGAATGCTCCTCTGCCGTCCGTAGTCGTACCGTTGGTTGTGCCCTTCAGGATCACATTGGCGCCCACGATCGGGTTGGCGTCGGTGTCATACACCGTTCCTGTGATCCGCTGCTGTGCGAAGACAGCGAGGGTACATGCCAGACACATCAATAGTAAAGAGATTTTTTTCATAAACAAAAAGTTAAGTTAGGCATGAGTCAGTAGGTTTTATTATTAATTATTAGGTGCACCGCACACGGAGTCGCGGCAAATTCTTTCTCAACGTTTGTTTTCACCGTCGTTTCCTACCCTCGGCATAGCCCGCAAGCGGTCTCTGCCCTCGCTGATCGGAAACGTTTATTTCAGGCTGTCCAGCTCCGCCCGATAAGGAATCGCCTCCTGCGAACCCGGTCGCGAGACGCTGATGGCCGCTGCACGATTGGCCATTCGGGCAGCCTCGACGACATCCATTCCCTCAGAGAGTCCCACGCAGAAAACGCCGCAAAAGGTATCGCCCGCCGCTGTCGTATCCACCGTCTCCACCTTCACGGCGGGAATCTCGTAATAGACGCCTCTGTCCCGAACGAGCGCTCCTTTCGACCCGAGCGTGACGATCACCGTCTCGATCCCCTTCTCATAGATGCTGTCGGCCGCCTTCCGCGCCGACGGCCAGTCGTTGACCAAAATGCCCGTGAGCAGACTCGCCTCGGTCTTGTTCGGAATGATGATCTGTACCCGACGGAGCAGATCGGCCGAGATCATCTGCACGGGCGAGGGGTTGAGGATCACCGTCACGTTGTTCTTCGCAGCGATCTCCATGACATACTCCGCCGTTTCGAGCGGAATCTCCAACTCCATGAGCAGAAAATCCGCCTGCTCGATGGCCGGACGCGCCCGGTCGATGTCTTCGACGGAGAGATTCCGAATCGCACCCTGTGCGATGGAGATGTACTTCTCGCCCAACGAATCGGCCATGATCAGTCCGATGCTGGAAGGCAGGTTGAGATCGGAAAAGACGTAATCCAGAGAGATGCCCTCGGATTCGTAGAGTTCCAGCGACTGTTTCCCAAACAGGTCGTTTCCGATCTTGGTGATGAACCAGACGCGGCCGCCCATGCGGGCGATGGCGATCGACTGATTCGCCCCTTTTCCACCGGACTTCATCGCGAACTGTCGGCCTGCAACGATCTGCCCCTGAACGGGAAGGCGGTCGCAGTGAATGATCATATCGATATTGGAACCTCCTATAACGACAATCTTATTCATTCGGTCGGTAGTGTTTTTTGGTTTCTTGGTAGTATAAAGATAGCCCCTTTCCAGCAGCCGTTTTAATAAAAAATAGTCTGAAAAAATATTTCCAAATTCATATTTATAATCACAAAAATTTGATTATCAATAATTAAATTCGTACTTTTGGATGCAATTAAGATAATTATATAACCTATAAATCGATTGTAGCCGCTACGAGCCGAACCGACGATTTCCGCTCGCCGTCGGCGAAATCCGACGACATAAGTACAAGGATATGACTTAATAAGGAATCCCCTTTTAATTGAAAACTCAACCGCATCCGCAATGACGACAAAAGCGAATTCTCTGATATTTCTCGTTCACTCGATGTCCAAAAGTGAAAAACGGATCTTTCGCTCAGGACGCAAGACGGCCGATTACGTCGTCCTGTTCGACATGATCTGCAAGGAAGGAATCGTCTCCTCGCAGGAGTTGAAGCTGGGGTACGAGAAACGGTTCGGAACAACGAGTTTCAATGTCGCCGTAACCTATCTCTACGAAACGCTGCTCGACGTTCTGCTGGCGCTGCGTAAGGATCAGGACAGCGACTACCGGCTATTCAACAAGATCCTGCGGGCACGGATTCTATTTGAAAAGGGAATGTACGACGAAGCGTTGGAAGCGTTGGAAAAGGTCAAACAGGAGGCCGAGCGGTATGAAAACCAGATCGTGCTGATGTACGCTTCACGCATGGAACTCGAATATCTGCTGTTCCTCAACATGCCCGACATTTCGGAGGCCGAACTGGTGAAAAAACATGCGCTGATCAACGAAACGCTCAAAAAGAACCGCATTATCTACGAACACTCGTCGCTCTACGAGTTGCTGATGCACCGGATCATCTACAAGGGCAACGCCCGCTCCCGCGAAGAAAAGGAGTACATGAACGATCTGGTGCTGGCCGAAATGAGTCTCAGCACATCGAGCAAGAACAGTCTCGAAGCCTGCAAACTGCATCAGATGTTCCAGTCCCGCTACCTGATGAGCATCGGCGACAGCCGATCGGCATTCCGCTCCTTTCGGGAACTGAACAACCTCTTCGAAAACAACCCGCAGTTCTGGACGAATCCGCCCTTCTACTACGTCTCCGTCCTGCAAGGCATTCTCGACAACCTGCGAAGTACGCGCAATTACGACAAGATGCCCTATTTCATCGAGCGGCTGCGAAAAATCGAAAACGACTCCGCGCGGTTCAAAATCCATGTGGCGACGCTCGTGTTTCTCTACGAACTCTTCATCCTGCTCGACACCGGCGACTTCGCCGCAGCCAAACAGCATCTCGATCTCCACCAGAACTCGATCCTGATGAAAAAAGAACAGATGGATCTTTTCCGACGCGCGGAGATATCGCTCTACACGACCCTGACCTACATCGGACTCGGCAACTGGAAGCAGGCCCGCAAGGCGCTCAACTACGAGATCATCGACGATAAAAAGATCTTCACCTTCTCCACTTACCGCATCATCCGACTGGTGAGTCTGATCATCTTCTACGAACTCCACGAGACCGAATACCTCCATACGAAGATCCGTCTGATGAAACGACAGGTCCTGAAAGTTCGCAAGATGTACCGCATCGAATTGCTGCTGCTCGACTTTCTGAGCAATGACAAATGGCAGTTGGCGAGCAGTGACAAGCGGCGGAAGATGCAGGAAAAGCTGAAATCCGAACTGGAAGATATCCGCAACGACGTATTCGAATCGCAACTGCTGCGTTACTTCGACTTCACCGCATGGATCGAGTCGAAGATCGACAAAACGCCTCTTGCGAAGATTCTGTCCGCCAGATACGCTCCCCGAAGCGCCGGCGAGGGCGCACAGCACTCGAAGAGAGGGGGAGGGTGAGGCGACGCCTGACAACACGGTATGCGGGCAGCCCTCCGCCGACAAAACACAACCTACGGGAGAATGTAACCGCCGCGCATCGGGCCAAACAAAAAAGATCAGGGGAAGGGCAGGCGGACGATCGGGCGGCGCAGGACAATGAGGTTTACCTTCGCTGCGCTCGATTTTCCGCTCCCACCGGGGCGTTTTCGAAGCTGTGAATAACGCTTCGCAATACAAAAGTCAAATAAAAAAGCCGCTATCGAGCAATCTCAAGCGGCTTTTCTGTCTTCGACAGTTATTCACATTTTCGAGCTGTTGACGAGGATTGAACTCGTGACCTCTTCCTTACCAAGGAAGTGCTCTACCACTGAGCTACAACAGCAATTCCCTTAAAAAGCGTTGCAAAAATAAGCAACAAATTCGAATTGGCAAAAAAAATAGCGGCTTTTCACAATTTATTTGTATCTTTAATTAGATTTGCAAATCAGAACCGAGCATTTACTAACCCAATACAATGAAAAAGATACTCATTATCGGCGCCGGAGGCCAGATCGGATCGGAACTGACGACCTATCTGCGCAATATCTACGGCCCGCGCAACGTCGTGGCCACCGACGTGCGCGAATGCAGGACGCTGGCCGCCGAAGGCCCGTTCGAAGTGCTCGACGCCCTGAACGCCACGTCGATGGCCTCTGTGGTGGCGCGTCACGAGATCGACACGATCTTCAACCTCGTCGCCCTGCTGTCGGCCGTCGGCGAACGCAACCCCCAGATGGCATGGCACGTCAACATCGGAGCGCTGATGAATTCGCTCGAAGTGGCGCGTCAGCACCATTGCGCGCTCTTCACCCCCAGTTCGATCGGCGCATTCGGCCCCACTTCGCCGAAAGACCGCACGCCGCAGGACACGATCATGCAGCCCACGACCGTCTACGGCATCTGCAAGGTGACGGGCGAGATGCTGGGAAACTACTACCACCATAAATACGGCGTCGACACCCGTTCGATCCGTTTTCCGGGCATCATCTCCAACGTCACGCTGCCGGGCGGCGGAACGACCGACTATGCCGTGGAGATCTACTACGAGGCGATCAAAAACGGCCGCTACACCTGCGCCGTGCCCCACGACGTTTACATGGACATGATCTACATGCCCGACGTGCTGCGCGCCTGCGTCGAGTTGATGGAGGCCGATCCCGCGCGGCTGCGTCACCGCAACAGTTTCAACATCGCCTCGATGAGCTTTACGCCCGACATCATCGCCGACGAGATTCGCAAACGCATCCCTTCGTTCACGATGGATTTCAACATCGATCCCGTGAAAGAGGAGATCGCCCGCAGCTGGCCCAACTCGCTCGACGACACCTGCGCCCGCGAAGAGTGGGGCTGGCATCCCGAATGGGACCTCTCGCGGATGACCGACGACATGCTCGCCGTGATCCGCAGCCGAACGCCCCATCCTCAACACGCCTGACACACGACGAGGGGCAAACCCGCTCATCGGCGCGAGGCCGCAAACAGGAAAACCGGCAAACGGGAACGACCGCGAAATCGTTCCCGTTTTACTTGTCGCTTTCTGCGCTCGGCAGAATCCGCAAGCGGCTTCCCCTCTCGCTTACCGAAAACGTTGACGATTTCTCGTCGTTTTCTGCGCTCGGCGAAATCCGCAGGCGGCTTCCCCTCTCGCTTACCGAAAACGTTGACGGTTTCTCGTCGCTTTCTGCGCTCGGCGAAATCCGCAGGCGGCTTCCCCTCTCGCTTACCGAAAACGTTGACGGTTTCTCGTCGTTTTCTGCGCTCGGCGAAATCCGCAAGCGGCTTCCGCTCTCGCTTATCGAAAACGTTGACGGTTTTTTGTCCTCCGTTTAATAAAAATTTTATATATTTGTAAGACCTTAAAATTACTAATACCATCCTGACCATGACTGAATCCAATGTACGGGCCGCATTCGAGCGGCACTTCAACACCGAAGGAACGCTCTACGCCTCAGCGGGACGCATCAATCTGATCGGCGAACATACGGACTACAACGGCGGCTTCGTCTTTCCGGGCGCCGTCGACTGCGGCATCACGGCGATGATCCGCCTCAGCGGCACCGACCGTGTACGCGCCTATGCCGTCGATCTGGACTCCTATGCCGAGTTCGGCCTGCGCGAAGAGGACAAACCCGCCGAGAGCTGGGCGCGCTATATCTTCGGCGTCTGCCGCGAGATTCAGAAGCGCGGCGGCGCGATCGGCGGGTTCGACACCGCTTTTTCGGGCGACGTACCGCTGGGAGCGGGCATGTCGTCGTCGGCAGCGCTGGAATCGACCTTTGCTTTCGCTCTGAACGATCTCTTCGGTTTGGGAATCGACAAATTCGAACTGGCGTGCATCGGACAATCGACCGAGCACAACTACTGCGGCGTAAAGTGCGGCATCATGGATCAGTTCGCCTCGGTCTTCGGCAAGAAGGGTTGCCTGATGCGCCTCGACTGCCGTTCGATGGAGTTCGAATATTTTCCCTTCGACCCGAAGGGATACGAACTCGTGCTGCTCGACACGGTCGTCAAGCACGAACTGGTCGGTTCGCCCTACAACCGCCGGCGCGAGTCGTGCGAACGCGTAGCCAAGATGCTGGGACAAGAGTTTCTGCGCGGCGCTACGATGGAGCAACTCGACGCGATCCGGGAAAAGATTTCGGAAGAGGATTACAAGCGCGCCCGCTTCGTGATCGGCGAGGAACGGCGCGTGCTCGACGTCTGCGACGCTTTGCAGCGCGGCGATTACGAAACGGTCGGCGAGCGGATGTACCGCACGCACGAGGGGCTGTCGAAGGAGTACGAAGTGAGCTGCGAGGAGCTGGATTTTCTGGTCGAGATCGCACACGAATGCGGCGTCACGGGCGCACGCATGATGGGCGGCGGCTTCGGCGGCTGCACGATCAACCTCGTAAAGGACGAGCTTTACGACAACTTTATCGCCACGGCGAAAAAGAAGTTCGCCGAACGATTCGGCCACGAACCCAAAGTCTATCCCGTCGTCATTTCGGACGGCGCACACAAAATCGGCTGATTCAAACAAATTTCCACCTATAATTTTATGAAAAAAACGTTTTTATTTTTTGCCCTGCTGCTCGGCACGCTGTCGCTGCAAGCTCAGAACTACCCCCTGCGCGCCCGCCTGAGCGACCCGAACTCCTTCTCGATCGTCGTCATTCCCGACCCGCAGAGCTACAATAAATTCGCCGCCAACCAACCCCTGTTCGAACTGCAAACGGCATGGATCGCACGCGAGATCGACTCGCTGAACATCCTCACGGCACTCTGCACGGGCGATCTGGTCGAGCAGAACGAGACGGCCATCCCGCTGGCTTTCCGCAAGACCGACCAGACGAGCGCCGAGCAGTGGCGGGCGGCGTCGCGCGCCTTCGAACGGCTCGACAACAAACTGCCCTATGTGCTCTGCACGGGCAACCACGACTACGGATACACCAAGTCGGAGAACCGCCTGTCGCGCTTCCCCGACTATTTCCCCATGACGCGCAACGAATGCTGGCGGCATACGATCGTTTCGGTCTGCAACAACGCGCACGGCTTGCCCACGCTGGAGAACGCCGCTTATGAGTTCCACACCGACACGTGGGGCGACCTGCTGGTCGTATCGCTCGAATTCGCACCGCGCGACGAGGCGATCGAATGGGCGCGCAAACTGGTTGCGGAACCCAAGTACGCGAATACGCGGGTGATCCTGCTGACCCATTCGTTCATCGCATGGAAGGGCAACCGCAAGAAATCAGAGCCTTACGAACTGACCGACGCCAACTACCAACAGGCGATCTGGGACAAACTCGTCTACCCTTCGTCGAACATCCGGCTGGTCGTCTGCGGTCACGAGTGCCACCCCACGATGAACTACTTCGAGACGGTGGGCTGGCGCGTGGACAAAAACGCCGCCGGCAAGTCGGTCGCCCAGATGATGTTCAACGCCCAGACGGCCGACGGACAGTGGCACGGCAACGGCGGCGACGGCTGGCTGCGCATTCTGGAGTTCCTGCCCGACGGCAAGACCGTTTCGGTGCGCACCTTCTCGCCGATGTTCGCCCTTTCGCCCGTCACCTGCGACAAGGCGTGGCGCACGGCCGACTACGACCAGTTCACCTTCGACATGGAATAATCGCTGCGGGACGGACGCTTTCCGGCGTTCGTCTTGCATTTACCTAATAGCTTATCGGATTATGGCAAAACAGACTGTACTGATTTCAGGCGGGGCCGGCTACATCGGCAGCCATACCACCGTCGAACTGATCGCCGCCGGATACGACGCGGTCATCATCGACAACCTTTCCAACTCGGAACTGGCGGCCGTCGAGGGCGTGCGCCGCATCACGGGGGTCGACATTCCTTTCGAACAGGTAGACACCTGCGACGAAGCAGCGCTGCGCAAGGTTTTCGAGAAATACGAGTTCGGCACCGCAATCCACTTCGCCGCCTACAAGGCGGTCGGCGAGTCGGTCGGCGAACCGCTCAAATACTACCGCAACAACCTCACGTCGTTTATGAACGTCTGCGCGCTGATGAAGGAGTTCGGCCGACCGAACATCCTCTTTTCGTCGTCGTGCACGGTCTACGGCGAACCCGATAGCCTCCCCGTCACGGAGCAGACGCCCCGCAAGCCCGCCGAATCACCCTACGGCAACACGAAGCAGATGTCCGAGGACATCCTGCGCGACTGCTGCGCCGCCTACGGCGAACTGCGCGGCATCGCCCTGCGCTACTTCAATCCCATCGGCGCCCATCCGTCGGGAGCGATCGGCGAACTGCCGCGCGGCGTGCCGCAGAACCTCGTTCCCTACATTACCCAAACGGCCGCCGGAGTACGCGAATGCCTCTCGATCTTCGGCGACGATTACGACACCCCCGACGGCACCTGCATCCGCGACTACATCGACATCGTCGATCTGGCCAAGGCCCATGTGTCGGCCGTCTCCCGTATGACGCAGGGCGGCATGAAGAAGCCCTACGAGATTTTCAACGTAGGCACGGGACACGGCGTCTCCGTACTGGAACTGGTCAAAGGCTTCGAGAAAGCCAACAATTTGAAAATCAACTATAAAATCGTCGGACGCCGTGCGGGCGACATCCAAGCCATCTGGGCCGATCCGACGCTCGCCAACCGCGAACTGGGCTGGCGTGCCGAGCGCACGCTCGAAGAGACGCTCCGCTCGGCATGGGCATGGGAAAAACACCTGCGCGGCATGAGGTAACGGAGGGATGCGTTGCTGCCGATTGCAGCGCGGCTTTCCGATTGTCTTTTTTACATTAAACCGTTCATAACACAACATTCCGATATGAAACCGACACTTTTCGTACTGGCCGCGGGCATGGGCTCGCGTTACGGCGGTCTCAAACAACTCGACGGGCTCGGCCCCAACGGCGAGACCATCATGGACTACTCGATCTTCGACGCCATTCGCGGCGGCTTCGGCAAGGTGGTCTTCGTCATCCGCAAGGATTTCGAACAGGATTTCCGCGAAAAAATCCTCTCCAAATACGAGCATCACATCCCCGTCGAAGTGGTCTTCCAGTCGGTCGGCGACCTGCCCGAAGGATTCACCTGTCCCGAAGGGCGCACCAAGCCGTGGGGCACGAACCACGCCGTACTGATGGGGCGCAACGTCATCCGCGAACCGTTCGCCGTCATCAACGCCGACGACTTCTACGGCCGCGACGGCTTCCGCGTACTCGGCGAATGGCTCTCGAAAGCCGACGGCGAGAACCGCTACTGCATGGTGGGTTACCGCGTGGGCAACACCCTCTCCGAAAGCGGGACGGTTGCGCGCGGCATCTGCCGGACCGACGCCGAAGACTATCTCACGGGCGTAGTCGAACGGACGGACATCGCCCGCGTCGGCGGACGCATCACCTTCACGGGCGACGACGGACAGCCGACAACCACGGCCGACAACACCCCCGTCTCGATGAACATGTGGGGATTCACACCCGACTATTTCCGTTATTCGGAGGAGTATTTCAAGGAGTTCCTGCGCACGAACATCGACAACCCGAAGGCCGAGTACTACATCCCGATGATGGTCAACAAACTCATCACTGAAGGGACTGCGACGGTCAAGGTGCTCGACACCACGGCCAAATGGTTCGGCGTGACCTACGCCGCCGACCGACAGGGGGTGGTCGACAAGATTCAGGCGCTCGTCGACGCGGGCGAATACCCCGCCAAACTCTTTTAGGACGATGTCGGTCGTAAAAATTCATACGCAGCATCACGCGCAGGGCGAGATCGACGTCTACCGGCTCACGAACGCCTCGGGCGCATACGTCGACGTATGCAACATCGGCGCGGGCATCACCGCCGCGGTCGTTCCCGACCGCGAGGGGCGCATGGCCGACGTGGCGCTGGGCTACCGCGACTATGCCGACTACATCGGCGACGGCACCTGTTTCGGCAAAACGCCGGGCCGATTCGCCAACCGCATCGCCGGCGGCCGGTTCACGCTCGACGGGAAGGAGTATATATTGGCCGTCAACAACGGCCCCAACCATCTGCACGGCGGCCCGACAGGATTCGCCAACCGTCTGTGGCACGGCGAGGCGATCGGCGACCGCGCGGTATTCACCCGTATCAGCCCCGACGGCGAAGAGGGCTATCCGGGCGGTCTGACGGCGCGCGTCAGCTATGCGTGGGACGACGACTGCTGCCTGACCGTTACGCTCGAAGCGGGCTGCGACGCCCCCACGGTCGTCAATCTCACGAATCACTCCTACTGGAATCTCGCGGGCGAGAACGCCGGATCGGCGCTCGATCACGAACTGCGCCTCTGCGCTTCGCGCTGGCTGCCGACCGACGAGACGCTGATCCCCACGGGTCGTCTGGACGAGGTTGCGGATACGCCGATGGATTTCCGCACGCCGAAACCGCTCGGACGCGATATCCACGCCGACTTCCCTGCATTGAAATACGGTAAAGGGTATGATAACTGCTGGGCGGTGGACGGCTGGCGCGCAGGCGAAGAATCGCTTGTGGCCGTACTGCGCGATCCGCGCTCGGGCCGGCGGCTGACCGTCCGCTCCACACAGCCGGGCGTACAGGTCTACACGGGCAATTGGCTCGCCGGATCGCCCCTTTCGAAGAGCGGCCGTTCCTACGAGGATTACGACGGCGTGGCGATCGAGTGTCAGGGTTTTCCCGACGCGCCGAACCGCCCCGATTTCCCCTCGGCCGTCCTGCGTCCCGGAAAAAACTATCGCCAGACGATCCGCTTCCGCTTCGACGCCGAATAGAGTTCATCCGCAAACGATGGCCGCAAATGCAAGGGTTGCGGCCATCGCCTTTTTTTACTATTTTTGCCCGAAATTTCCGATCCTACGATGTTTGTTCTTTTCGCCGTTCTCTTCGGCGGCATTCTCACGGGCCGCCTGCTGCGCCGCCGACCGCTCCGCGCGCTCGGCAATATCATTACGTTCATCATCTGGCTGCTGCTCTTCGTTCTGGGATTGGAGGTGGGCGGCAACGGGCAGGTAGTGCGTGCAGCGGCGACGCTCGGCATGCAGGCGCTCGTCCTCTGCACGGGTGCGTTGGCGGGAAGCATTGCCTGCTCGTGGCTGCTGTGGCGGGCGATCGGCGGCAAACCCGCCGAAACGGTCGCCTCCGCCGAGCCGGCGCCTTCGCCCTTGGCCGCTCTGCGCGGCAGTCTGGTGATCGTCGCCTTTTTCGCAGCGGGAACGATCCTCGGCGTAACGGGCGGCCTTCCGACTACCGTCGCCGCATCGTCCGTGAGCACCTACATGCTCTATGCGCTGATGTTCTCGGTCGGGATGTCGCTGGGGCACGACGCCACGCTCGCCGGACGCATCCGCTCACTCGACCGCCGCATGGCGCTGCTGCCCCTCTGCACCATTGTCGGGACGCTGACCGGAGCAGCGCTCGCATCGCTGATCTTACGTCCGGTGTCGCTGAGCGACGCGCTGGCTGTCGGGGCGGGATTCGGCTACTACTCGCTGTCGAGCATCTTCATCTCCGAACTGCGCAGCGTCGAACTGGGAACCGTCGCCCTGCTCTGCAACGTCCTGCGCGAACTCTTCACGCTGCTGGCCGCGCCGTGGGTGGCGCGTCGCTTCGGGCCGCTGGCCGCGATCTCGTCGGGCGGGGCGACGACGTTCGACACCACCCTTCCGATCCTCACGCGCGTCGCAGGGCCGCAATACGCCGTCGTGGCGATTTTCCACGGCTGCGCCACCGATTTCAGCGTACCTTTTCTGGTCACCTTCTTCTGCTCGATCTGAAAAAGCGGGGCGTATCCCAGAAAGATACACCCCGCTTCCAAATTGCTTTTCAGTTTCGCTCCAACGGACCGAAGCCGCATACAGCGCGCCCCGTCTATTGCAGTACGGGCGACTCGAAGCCCAGTTTCCGCAACCCCTCCTGCACGTCGGGGTGGCTCATGAAGAGCCGCCACAAGAGCTCCGAACGGTGATTCTCGATCATCACGGCGATCGGCCCCTGATCGATAGCCAGATATTTTTGCGGATACCAGTCGTCCGTCTCACTGAAAGCGTCGTAGAAGCCGTAAGGCCCCCACACTTTCCTTCCGAGCGGCCCGTAGAGGTAACGCATCACGTCCATCGACTCCTCGGGCGTATAGACGATCGACGAGAGAGCCGCCGTGGGAGCGATCACGCCGTGATCCTCGCTTTCGACAGGGGCGTGCGCCGCATAACCCACGGTCGAATAGCTCGCCGTCAGCCCCCAGCAATCCCGACCGTAGCCCTTGTAATGTTTGGGATTACGGATGCAGTAGGCGCGGTTGATGAGCGAGTAATCGCGCATCTCGCCGAAATAATCGTCGCAGTAGCGGTCGCGCAGGCTGCGCGGGTCGAGCCCGAGGAAGGAGTAGTGCGCCCAGAACAACGGACCGGCCTCGACCCCCTGATAGCGCAGATGGAGCCGGTAACCCTCGACCTCGTGGGGATCGACGATCGCTCCGTTCTCGGCCCATCCCTCGGTGTAGACTTCCCTGTCGATGGGATAAGTCGGAGAAGCGGCCGCCAGAATATACATTACCAGACACTCGTTGAAGCCGTGCACGGCGAAATTCATCTCCCAGCCGTACTGGGGGCTCCAATGCCAGTAGAGAACGTTCTGCCCGTTGCGGTACCACGACCACTCGACGCCGCGCCACAGCGTGTCGATGCGCTGCGCGAGGGTCTGTTCGCGCTCGTTGCCCTGCGCAAAGTACTGGTGTGCGGCCAGCAACCCCTGCACCAAAAAGGCCGTCTCGACCAGATCACCTCCGTTGTCCTTCTTGCCGAAGGGTTTCACGCGGCCCGTTTCGCCCTCGATCCAGTGGGGCCAAGCGCCGTGAAAACGGTCAGCCCGCTCCAGAAACGCGACGATCCGTTCGAAACGCTCGATGCCCTGCTCTCGGGTGATATATCCGCGTTCCATACCGGCGATAAGCGCCAGAATGCCGAAACCGCTGCCGCCCGTCGTCACGACCGTCTCGTCGTTCTCGGGATAGATACCGTCCATGTTGATCCGCTCGCGCGCAAGGCCGCTGTTGGGTTCTGCGCCCGACCAGAAATAGTCGAACGTCCGCCGCTCGACGCTGTCCATCAGCGCCTCGTCGGTCAGCACCGCCGCGGGACGCTGCGAGCAGCCCGCAACGACACTCGCCCATGCGAGCGCCGTCACGGCCGCCGTAATCCATTTCATCGTCTTCATATCCCGCAAGATTACTTCAACGTGAAACGCGCGCGTTTCACCGCGTCGCTCGCGCCGCCGATCATCACGTCGAATTCGCCCGGTTCGGCGACGTACCGCAGGTCGTAATCATAGTATTTGAGCAGCGAAACATCGATCGTGAAGCTCACGTCGCGGCTCTCGCCCGCTTTGAGCGCCACACGCCGGAATCCTTTGAGTTCCTGCACGGGACGGGTCGACGAACCCACCAAATCGCGGATGTAGAGCTGCACGACCTCCACGCCGTCGCGCTTGCCGCTGTTCGTGAGGCGTACGGTGGCCGTAAGGGTTCCGTCGGCGGTCATCTCCGAAGCCGAAAGACGCACGTCGCCGTAGTCGAAGGTCGTATACGACAGTCCGTAGCCGAAGGCGTAGAGCGGCGTATTGGGCACGTCGAGGTAGTTGCTGCGGAACTTCTCGAAGGTGTCGCCCAAGAGCGGACGCCCCGTATTCTTGTGGTTGTAGAAGAGCGGAATCTGCCCCACGCTGCGCGGGAAGGTCGAAGGGAGCTTGCCCGAAGGGTTCACGTCGCCGAAGAGCACGTCGCCGATCGCCTCGGCCGCCTCGCTGCCGCCGAACCATACGTTAAGGATCGAAGGCACGTGTTCGGCTTCCCATTCGAGCGTCAGCGGACGCCCCGTGAAGAGCACCAGCGCGACAGGCTTGCCCGTAGCCACGAGCGCCCGCAGCAGCTCCTGCTGCACGTCGGGAATGCCGATCTGCGACCGGCTGCTGCTCTCGCCGCTCATCTCAGACGTTTCGCCCAATGCGGCCACCACCACATCGGCCTGCGCCGCTGCGGAGAGCGCCTCGTCGAGCAATTGCTGGTCGGTGCGACCGTCACGCGGAATATCGCGTCCGAACATCGTGGCGTGGCGCTCCAACGCCTCGTCGCGGACGACGTTGCTGCCCTTGGCATAGACGATCTTCACCTTGTCGCCCGCCACCTGCCGCACTCCTTCGACAAGCGTGAGCGGCTTGGTGAGGTCGGTAGCGACGCTCCACGTACCGGGCATGTTCTCGCGCGAAGCGGCCAGCGGGCCGACCACGGCGATCGTACCCTTGCGCTGCAAGGGCAGTACGCCTCCGGCGTTTTTCAGCAACACGAAACTCTCGCCGGCAATGCGCCGCGCCTCGGCGCGATGCGCGGGCGTATAGATCTCGGCTGCCGCACGCTGCGGATCGCAGTAACGGTAGGGATCGTCGAAGAGCCCCAATTTGAACTTCGCTTCGAGCACCAGCCGGCAGGCGCGGTCGATGTCGGCCATCGGTATGCGCCCCTCCCTGAGCGACTCCTGCAACGTGCTCAGATACCCTTCGCTCACCATATCCATGTCGACGCCCGCCTCGATGGCGCGCGCCGAGACCTCTTTCAGATCGCCCAAACCGTGCGCGATCATCTCGTAGATCCCCGTATAGTCGGTCACGACGAAGCCTTTGAAACCCCATTGCTCGCGCAGCACGGTGGTCATCAACCACTTGTTGGCCGTAGCGGGAATGCCGTCCACCTCGTTGAACGAGGCCATGACACTGCCCACACCCGCATCGACGGCCGCCTTGTAGGGCGGGAAATAGTCGTTGTACATGCGCTGGCGGCTCATGTCGGTCGTATTGTAGTCGCGGCCCGCTTCGGAGGCGCCGTAAAGGGCGAAATGTTTCACGCAACCCATGATCTCGTCGGTCGCGAAACGCATCGGATCGCGCCCCTGATAGCCGTAGACAAAGGATCGGGCGACGGCGCTGCCGAGAAAGGGATCTTCGCCGATACCCTCCGAAACACGCCCCCAGCGGGGATCGCGCGCCACGTCGACCATCGGCGAGAAGGTCCAGCAGATGCCGGCGGCGCTCGCTTCGACGGCCGAGATGCGGGCCGCGCGTTCGACGGCCTCCATATCCCACGTAGCGGTCAGACCGAGCGGGATGGGAAAAGTCGTTTCATACCCGTGGATTACGTCCATGCCGAAGATCATAGGAATACCCAACCGGCTCTCCTCGACGGCGATGCGCTGCACGTCGCGGATCTTCTCCACCCCCTTGATGTTGAACAGTCCGCCCACCTCGCCGCGACGGATCTTGCCGGCGATGTCGCTGCTTTTGGCCTGTCCGGTGGTAATATCGCCGGCGCTGGGCAGGTTGAGCTGCCCGAGCTTCTCTTCGAGGGTCATGCGGCGCATCAGCGCGTCGACGTACTGATCCATCGTAGCGCCCGCCGGCTTCTCGACCGCGCCGGCCGCACCGCAGAGAACGACGCCCAACAGCGTAAAAAATACTTTTTTCATATCGTGCTATCTCTAATTAATTTATTCTCGATTCAATTGCCCGCCGAAACCGTGAACCCCAGTTTTGCAAGCCCCGCCTGTACATCTTTGTCAGACATCAGCAGGCTCCACGGCAGTCCCGTACGATGGTTTTCGATCATGACGACGATCGGCCCCTGATCGATGGCGATGTGCATCCCCGTATCGAACCAGCCGGTCGTGAGGTCGAAGGCGTCGATAAAGCCGTAATCGCTCCACAGTTTGTCGCCCAGCTTGTAGTAGAAGAAACGCAGCGCGGCCATCGACTCGTCGGGCGTGTAGGGCATCGACGAAAGAGCCGCCGTGGGGGCGATCACGCCGCGGTCGTTCGTCGGCGACGAAGCGGTATAACCGTCCTTGATGTCGCTGGCCGTAAGCCCCCAACAGTCGGCGCCGTAACCGGCATACCCTTTGGGATTGGCCACGCAGTACTTGTAGTTGATCAGCGTATGGTTGCACACCTGCTCCCAATAGTCGGCATAGGCGTCGGAAAGGCCCTTCGGATTCAGTCCCAAGAACGAATAGTGCGCCCAGAAAAGCGGGCCGCCGTAATCTTCGCCCAACGGCAACACCGTATCGTAGAACGATTTGCCGTTGCGCACGGCGCCGTTACGCGCCCAACCCTCGGCGTAGACCTCGCGGTCGATCGGATGCGTCGGCGACGAAGCGGCCAGCACGTAGACGATCAGCGCCTCGTTCCATCCTCGGATCGGCATGTTCATCACCCATCCCTTGTCGGGGCTCCAATGCCAGTAGAGCACCTTCTCGGCCCCCTCCTTGGTGAAAAAATCCCACTCGACGGCTTCCCACAAGGCGGTGATGTCGTCGCGAAGTTTGCTTTCGGCCGCATCCGCGCCGTCGAAATAGGCGCGTGCCGTGAGCAGTCCCTCAAACAGCAGGCCCGTTTCCACCAGATCGGCTCCGTTGTCGTCGGTCGAGAAAGGTTGCGTCGCTCCGGTCTCGCCGTTGATCCAATGCGAGAAGGCGCCGTGATAGGCGGTCGCCCGCTCCGAAAGGAAACTTACGATCCGCTGCACCCGTTCGCACGCCTCGCTGCGCGTCACGAAGCCGCGCTCGGCGGCCACCGTCATGGCCATCACGCCGAAGCCCGTACCGCCGGTAGTGACCGTCGCGCCCGATGTGGTGCGTTCGCGCGCCATGCCGCTCGTCGGTTCGGCTCCCTCCCAGAAATAACGGAAGGTCTGCCGCTGCACCTTGGTGAGCAGCTCCTCGTCGGAGATCTGGGGGAACTTGTCGCCCGTATCCTGCCCCGTACGAATCTGAATCACCTTACCCGTGACGATCGCCTCGCCGGCGGCCGATTTCAGCCCGCTGTTGACGATCAGCCGATAGGTGGCGTATGAGGCCAGCGCAGCGTCGGGCTTGAGCGTCACACGCTTGGCACCGTCATAGCTCTCGTCGGCAGCCACCTTGCCGCCGCCGGAGTTGAGCAGATAGATGTTGGCCTCGACGGTCGCCGCGTCGAGCGTTGTCGTGAAGTCGAGCACGATCTCGGCGTCGGGCGATACGTCGTCGAAATCCGACAACCCGCTCTGACTGCCGATCGTGACGGCGCTCAGTGCAAGGCGATCGCCCGCAGGCGTTCCGCCGTCATCGGTCGAATCGCCGCCGCAACCGCTGTTCAGAAGCAGCAGCGCGGGTAAAAAACGGTTGATAAACGGAAATAATTTCATATATCGCTATTTTTTTTAGAAAAGGGGGCCGGATTTCGGTCCCCTCTTCCGATCAGTGCAACAATCGAACATTTTCGATCAGCGAGGGCATCGTCTGCAAGCAGCCTCTGCCGAGCGCAGAAAACGACGGTGGAAAACGACCCCTACTATTTCGTCTGCTCGTACAGCCCCGCCACCTGCTGAGGCGTCAACACCTTGTCGTAGAAATAAAACTCGTCCATGGCTCCCGTGTAAAACGACGCTTCGGCAGGCCAACCCGATCCCAGCCCCAGACCGACCATCGAGGGGAAAGCCCCCATGCAGATGCCGCTGATCGCATCGAATTTCAGCGCACCCATCTCGCCGTTACGCAACACCCTGTTGCAGACCGCTCCGCCGTTGTGGTAAAGCGTAATCGTCGAGGTCGAGGCATCGTAGGTCACGCCCACATGCGCCCAGACATTCGCCATATTCGGAATCTTGGCTTCGTCGCCGGCATCGAACCATGCGTCGGGTTTGCCGCTCAGGCCGGTCGAGACCATAAAACCCTTGAAGAAGAAGGTCGACGGAGCATCCGCATTGCGGCTTTCGAGGAAAAAGTCGACCAACCCCACCTCGACCGACGTATTGCCGAGGGCGAAGAGGCTCGTCGCACTCGTGTTCGTGCCGTCGAACTTGATCCACATGAAGACCGAGTAGCTGCCCAGCGATTCGAGCGCCGTCATCGAAGCGGCGTCGGGGGTCAGGATGAGCGCCTGACCGTCGATATTCTGATAGGCTTTACCCGACTTTCCATCGACGAACATCGGCAAAGTGCCGGTGAAGGTCTTCATCGCGCCTCCGAGCGTACCGTCGAGGAACAGATCGTCGTCGAACGCCAGATGGTAGAGCGGATCGGGGAGTTGCACGCCCGACGAGCCCTCTTCGGGGTAATCGAACGGAGGATCCTGACCCAAATCCTGCTTGCACGACCCGAGGACGACGAGCGCCGCGGTCGTTAAAAACAACGGAAGATATTTAAGGTATTTCATGGTATCTGCTTATTTTAGTTTGCATAATCGGGATTCTGTATCAGCACGCCGTTCGAAGCGTCGACCTGCGTCTGAGGCAGCGGCAGGTATTTGTTCTTCTCGGTGTAACCCTTGTTTCCGAGCACGGTCGCGGCTTCGTTCCAGCGCACCAGATCGTAGAAACGGTCGAACTCCAACGCCAGCTCCACATGCCGCTCGTGATGAATCGCATCGCGCAGTTCGGACTGATTCTTCGTGGTCACTTCGGGCAATACGTTCGTATTGGTGCCGCGGGCGCGGGCGCGCACCTGCTCCAAATAGCCGAGTGCCTCCTCGATCATCGCCTCGCCGCCCAGTTCGCAGGCGGCTTCGGCGGCCATCAGCACGACGTCCGAATAACGGATCATGCGGATGTTGTACCAGAAACCGTCGTTACTGCCGTAATACTCGCGCAGTTTCGGGCTGCAATACGCCTTCTTGTTGTAGAAATCGCCGTTCAGTCCGTCCTGCGAAACGAGAAACTCGCCGAAAGGAGCGTTACCGGTCGCCGGAGCGATCGAAGGCCACGGCTTCGAAGGAGTCGAGAAATAGAGCAGCGTCTCGTCGCGGCGCGGATCGCCGGGTTCGAAAACGTCGAGAATCGACTGGTCGGCCATGTGCCAGCCCCAGCCCAAGTTGCTCGTACCCGAACCGCGGCAGCCCTGCACCTGACAGAACTGACTGCCCAGATCGTTGGTAGCGGGTTCGGCGATCGTTGCGGTGCACTGCAATTCCCAAACCGACTCCGAACTGTTCTCGCCTTCCTCACGGAAAATTTCGTTGAAAGGCGTATCCAGATTGTATACTTTGGTGTCGATCACATTTTTGGCGGCCTGATACATCTGCGACCACAGTCTGCGCTGCGCATAGGTCTTGGCATGCAGGGCGCGGGCGGCGCCGTAGGTAATACGGCCGATGTATTTCGATTCCCACCGGCGGGGCAACGCTTCGGCCGCCGTCAGATCGGCGTCGATCAGTTCGTAAATCTTGTCCACCGTCGCCTTGGGAATATTGGCTTCGTCCGAACTGGTGATCGCGAAATCGACCAACGGCACCTCCCCGAAAGCGCGCACCAGATTGAAATAGCACCAGCCGCGGAAGAACCGCGCCTCCATGCCGCACTGCAATTCGGCCTCGTCGAGCTGCGTTCCGGCTTCCTGCGCCTTCTGCATCTGATCGAGAATGGTGTTGGCGGCATTGATAATCTCGTAGTTCGTCGACCAATAGGGATTCAGCAAATCGTTGGCCGCCGAATATTGGAAATTTTCGTACATGGGATTCTGAGGTCCGCTGTCGGCCGTCGTCGAACCCAGACGCGAATCTTCCGAACGGTAGTAGTGAACAGCGAAAGCCGGAATACCCGATGTGATGTTGTAGTGGCGCGCTTTGGCGTAGAGCGCCATCGCCTGTGAAAAGTAGGCGCCGCCCTCGATATCGTCGATGGTCCACTGCCCCTGCGGACGTTGGTCGAGCAGGTCGCTGCAAGCGGCCGATGCGACCGTTGCGACGGCAATGACCCAGAATTTCAGATTTCTTATAATCGTTTTCATAGGTTATACTGTTTTAGAAAGATACGTTTACACCGAAAGTGATGGTCGTAGGCATCGGGTAGGTATCGCCCGTATCGATGCCGAACGCAAGGGCCGTGCCGCCGATCTCGGGCGTGTAGCCGGTATTGTGCGACCATGTAGCCAGATTGTCGATGTTCATGAACACACGCAGCGCTTTGAGACGGATCTTCTTGAGAATCCGGTCGCTGAAATTGTATCCCAGCTGAATGTTCTTCAGACGCAGGTAGCTGCCGTCCTCGATGAAGTAGCTCGAATTCAACTGCTGCGTGGCACGCGACGAATCGAGAATCGGCTCCCAGTTCGACGTACCCTCGCCGTTCCAACGTCCCAGACGTTTGGAGGGATAGTTATACTGCGCGTACGCCGTCAGGAAACTCGCATTGAAGATTTCGTTGCCGTAAACGCCTTGGAAATCGATGCCCAGATCGAAATTCTTGTATTGCAGATTGATCGAGTAACCGTAGGTGAAATCCGGCGTAGGATTGCCGATCATCGTACGGTCGTCGGCCGTGATCTTGCCTTCGCCCGTAATGTCCTTGAATTTCAGGTCGCCCGGAGCCACCGCCGCCAACGTATTCTCGGGCGAAGAGGCGATATCGGCCTTGTTCTGATAGACGCCTTCGACGACATAACCGTAGAAATAACCGATCGGCATGCCGGGTTCCGACACGGCGACGCTCTTGTCGCCCTGATAATAGGTTTTGCCCAGCGTGAGCACCTTGTTCTTGATCGTGGTCAGGTTACCCGAAACGGTGTAGCGGAAATCCTCGCCGATCTTGTCGCTCCACGAACCCGACAGCTCGAAACCCCGGTTGCGGATCGAACCCGAGTTGATCAGACCGTCCTGCGCACCCATGAATTTCTCGAGGTAGCAGATCAGGTTCTCGGTTTTCTTGTTATAGTAGGTCGGCTCGATGCGCAGGCGTTGTCCCAGCAATTGCATCTCGAAGCCCACTTCCCACGCCTTGGTCTTCTCCCAACGGAGATTCGTCGCCAGATAGGCCTGCGAGTAGGAGGAGATAATGTTGTCGCCGAAGACGGCGTTCGAAGAGCTGAGCGTCGGGAAAGCGGGATAGTTGCCGCCCGCAGTACCGATGTTCTGATTGCCCAGCACACCGTACGAACCTTTGATCTTCAGGTAGTCGATCACATTCTGGCTGCGCATGAAATTCTCCTCGGACATGATCCAGCCGGCACCGATCGAGTAGAAATTGTCCCACGTGTTGCCCGTGTACTTGAATACCGACGCGCCGTCGCGGCGGAACGAGAAATTGAGCAGATAGCGGCGATTGTAGTTGTAGAGCGCGCGGAACAGATACGACATCGTGAACTTGCGGTACTGCGTGCCGCCGTTGGTCGCCGACGCCGTATCGCCGATCGACGAGATCCACCACTTGTCGGGATCGTTCGGAATCGGCAGGTCGGCCGTGGTGATGTTCTGGCTGCGGCCGCCGGTAAGCTCCTCGTAGTTGGTGAAATTGGTCGTCAGACCGGCCATCAGCGTCAGATCGTGCTTTTCGGCGAACGTCTTCGCATAGGTCAGGATATAGTCCTGCTGCGCATTGAGCGTATTGGACTTCGTCTGCGAAAGCGACTCGCGGTCGCTGCGGGCGTTGATCGTCCCCAGATCGGGATCGTACTCGTATTTCACGGGCGTGAAGAGCCGCGAGTTGTTCGACAGATAATCGATCGAGAAGGCGGCGCGGAATTTCAATTCGGGCAGGAAATTGATCTCGCCGTAGACATTGCCCGCGAAACGGTAGTTCTGCGCCTTGTTGTGGGCGGCGAACTCCTCGATGTCGATCATCGGATTGGAGATCTGCGAACTCTGGAAAGAAGGCAGTTTATAGTAGCCGCCCGTCGCATCGTCGTAGATCGGCGAGATCGGAGCCGCATGGATGGAGCCGGTCACGCTCTTCGCATCGGCCGGCAGCATGTAGGCGCCGTTCATCTGCACGCCGAACTTGAGCCACTCCTTCATCCGGTACTCGTCGCTGAAATTGACGGTCACCTTCTGCATCTCCTCTTTGAGGAGGTTGCCCTGTTCGTAGGTATACCCCACGCCCAGATAAAAATTGCTCTTCTCGTTGGCGCCCATGATGCTGGCCGTCGTCTGGCTGATCATAGCGTTCTGGAAGATGGCGTCCTGCCAATCGGTGTTGGCCTGATAATAGGTATAGTCGAACGGATCGCCGCCCATGTTCGAAAGCTGCTCGTTATAAAGCTCCTTGAACTGGGGACCGTTGGTCAGCGACATGCGGTGACCCACATGCTTCACGCCCACCGACTGGTTGACGTTCACCACCGTCTGGCCCAGCTTGGCGCGCTTGGTCGTGACGATGATCACGCCGTTGGCGCCGCGTACGCCGAAGATCGCGAGCGACGAGGGGTCTTTCAGAATTTCGAACGATTCGATATCGTTCGAATTGAGATAGTTGATGTTGTCGGTAAACATTCCGTCCACGACATAAAGCGGAGCGAAACCGTTGATCGAGTTCGTTCCCCGAATACGGATCTCGGGATCCTGTCCGGCGCGGCCCGAATTGGTGATCTGCACACCGGCCACGCGGCCCTGCAACGAGGCCAGCGGATTCGAAGAGGGACGGTTGGCGATCGTGGCGGCGTCCACGTTGACGATCGAACCCGTCAGGTCGCGTTTCTTGGCCGTACCGTAACCGATGACCACCGCCTGCTCGATCATCGTCGATTCGCTTTCGAGCCTCACGGTGACCGGCGCGGCCGACACGGGTACGCGCTGCGTGGTCATACCTATAAATGAGACCTCCATCTCTTGGCCCTCACGGGCCTTCAACGCGAAACCGCCGTCCGCATTCGTTGTCGTTCCCGTGTAAGTTCCGACGACCACGACACTGGCTCCAACGACCGGCTGTCCGTCCGCATCGATGACTTTACCCGTTACGTCTATCGTGTTCTGTGCGAAGGCACCCGAAATGGAGGCGAAGAGCAGCAGAACGACCGATACAAACGCCTTTAACAAGAAGTGGCTTACGCCGCTACTCTCTGGTCGATTCTTTTTCATTGTAATTTTAGGTTTATGTTTTTATTGTGGGCCCCGCGCCTTCGCCGTAAAAGCTGAAAAGCCTCCGGCGAAGCGCCGCCCGTGAAGTTTTCACAAAAACAAAATTAAAAGGATCGCCGGGATCGCCGGTAAAAGCCGCCACATTTTGACTACTCCAAGCCGAAAAAAGTGCTGTCGACCACCTCTTAATTACCTCTCAAAGAACAATGAAATAGTTAAAAACCAACAGATTAGAAATTAAAAGTCTGTGTCCCATCATCCTTCGGCTCCGATTCCTGAGAATCGATATGCATCAGGAATTCGTTCAAATTCTGGGCCGAAGTCAATCCGAGTTTTTTTCGCAGCCGGTAACGGCTGTTTTCGACCGCCCGCACCGACAGATTCATCAGCGAAGCGATCTCTTTGGTACAAAGATTCATTTTCAGGCAGGCGCTCAGGCGCAGATCGCTGGTAGTGAGCTCGGGAAAGCGCTCCTTCATGATGCGGAAATAGTTCGCGTGCTTCTGTTCGAACTTGATGAGAAAGAGCGTCCAATCGCTCTCCGTATCAAGATTGCTGCTCACATAGGCGTTGATTTTCTGCCACAGGGGCGCCGTTGTCCGGCTGCCCTGCCGGATTTGGAAGTCATTGACCATGTCGCGCATACGCAGAATGATCTCGTTGCGTCCGATGAGCGTCGAACTCTGAGCCACGATTTCTGCGTCGCGTGTCTCAACCTCCCGGCGCAGCTCCTTATTGGCGCGCCGCAGCGAGATAATCTCCTGCAAACGCAGCCGACGCAGATAACGCCGGCGGTAAAAACGCATCACCAGCAGCCAAAGGCCGTAGAATATAAGTACCAAGGCCAGCAGATAACCGGCATAAGCCCATCCGGTGGCATACCACGGCGTGAGAATCGTAAATGAGAAACGGGCGGGTTCCGACCAGCGGCCGAAGGTGTCGCTGACAGCGATTTCGAAGGTGTAACGCCCCTGCGGCAAACGGGCGTAATCGGCCGCGCCCGTCCGATCGGCCACAGACCACGCGTCGTCCATTCCCGTCAGCCGATGCCGGAAACGAACGCCGGGAAGCGCGCCTCCGCATGCGGTATAGCGGAACGTCACCGAGTTACATTCGTGGGGAATCTGTGCCGGAACGGAGATATCGAACCACATTTCGGCGCCCCGCCGACCGGAGGCGCGAAGCGATTCAAGCCGAGGCGGATTGGGGAGGGGGGGGGAATTGACGGCCTGCGGAGAGACCAGCTCGAAGCCGTTGTCACCGCAAAAGAGATGGGTCGAATCGTCAAGCCGCGCCACCTGCTCATACCCGTAAATCATATTATTCACCGGAATGCCGGCGCACGGCGTCAGTTTTGCACGGCGGCGGCCGTCGTAATGCAACTTCCAAACGCCGTGGCCGGTCAGCACCCAGAACTCTTCGTCGGCAAGCGGAATCACGCGACGGATATCCTCCATGCCACGGAACGTCGCATCGAGCACCGAATCGGGTTCGACGCGATCCGTATATTCGTCGTAGCGAAAGAACCGGTCGTCTCCCAGCAACGCCACACGGCCGCCCACACGGAACAGATAGAGCTTGTAAGGCAATCCGTCGCCTGCGCCGCCGCCATAGAGCGTCCGCTCCTCGATGCGCCGGCCGTCGGCGCTCATCCGGCAGCGGTAGACTCCTTTCGAGGGGTGTTCGAGCCAGAGATTGCGCATATAATCGGCCTCGATGCGATAGACCGATTCGTCGAGGCCGTCGACTTCGCGCATCGTACCGTCGTCGTCCAGCATCCGTAACTTATAATAGGAGGCATAATAGGTGTAACTCTTCTCGCCCAGCTTTACCCGCCGTAACCGGTAACCGCCCATATCGGAACGCTGTACCGACGAGAAATCCGGGCGAAGCTCCGCAACGCCTCTGTTGTAGCTTACGTAGAGCTTTCCATCGAGCAGGTCGAACGACCATGCCTGACCGCTCAACCCCGCCACCGGTCGGAAATCGGAAGGCTGAACTCCCGCCTCCAACAACTTCTCGTCGACGGCGAAGACACCCTGATTCGTCGCCAGCAGCAACCGTCCCTGCCAGCGGCAAGCGTCGTAGAGCGATCCGGCCGCCCATTTATTGTAGGTGTGGTAATTCACCCCGTCGCAGTACATCAGGAAAGAGAGTCCCCGATCGAGCGCAACCCATACGTTCCGCTCCGCATCCTCCGCAAGCGCCATGACGCTGTTGTTGAGCAGCTGGTTCTCGGTCGAAAGGGCGCCGAGCCGCCGCCCCTCCGCATCCGCCTCGTAAAGGCCGCCGAAGAGGGTACCGAACAGGTAGGTGCCGCGCGACGTTCGGATTCCGCAGTTCAACTCGTCGCGGCGCAACTGCGCCGACAACGCCGGACTCCACGGAGTGAACCGGTCGCCGTCGTAGAGCCACAGCCCCTCCGTGCCCGTCCCGACGATCCACTCGCCTTCATGCGGCCCCGGCAGCAAAACGCGTACGGTCGTCGTCGAGAAACGCTCGCTGTCGGGCAGTCGTTCGAACCGTTCCTGTCGAATCCGGTAGAGCGGGCCGCCCATCTCCTGTACCCAGAACTCGTCGCCCGCCTGCAACAGGAAAAGCATGTTCATCTCGCCCGAAAGCCGCCTTACGCTCTTGTAATCATAAAGATAAATGCCGTGAAAGGATTGAAACAACACTCCCTGCGAAGTGATGTAAATTCGCCAGAAATCGCTGTCCGGGAAACGGGAATTGCGTTCCGAAGGTACCAACGACGTATATCGCAGCGCACCCGACGCGTCGCGATCCCAGCGGCCGAACTCCTCGAATCCGCCCGTGAAAACGACATCGTGCGAGAACGGCGCCACCGAACGCACGATCGACGCCCGCGGCAATTCATACAGCCGCCATTGCAGGCCGTCGAATTCGAGCAGACCCTTGTCGTTGCCCACATAGAGCGTCCCCGTATCGTCCTCCGCCACCGCCCAGTTCTTGTTGGCCGCGCGGTAATCGGACGGAAGCAGGTTGATGACGCCCGGACCGGCGGCATGCGCCGACATTGCCGGAAGCAGCGCGGCGAGCAAACAGAACAGGCTATACAAGAACTTGATCGGCATAACGGTCTCTTCGAATTGGAAGATAAAAATAGGCTTTTTTCGCAAAATATCCAAACCACAGCCCGAAGAAATTATCCGCGGCAGATCACAGCCCTCCCGCTCACGGACGATCGTTCCGCGTCCCAACTTCCGAAAAGTCCGTTTTTCGCACGATTTATTTTGAACATATGTTCAAAATTACGATCTTTGCCGAAACGAAAATCGCCGAAAGAATGCCGCGTCCCCGAAAATGCTGTTACATCGCCCTCCCTCCCGCCGTTACGGGCATGCGCCCTGTCGGCGGGAACGACGACGCTCCCGAAGCCGTCTCGCTTCGTTACGACGAATACGAGGCGCTCCGGCTCATCGACCACGAAGGATTGACGCAAGGTGCGGCGGCAGAACGCATGGGCATCTCCCGCCCCACCTGCACGCGCATCTACGACCATGCCCGCCGCACGCTCGCCGCCGCGCTCGTCGAGGGACGGCCCCTGCATATCGAGGGCGGCCGGTTCAGCCATCCGGGACACTGGCACCGTTGTCCGCACTGCCGGCGCACGTACGCCGAGGCGACTCGTTGTCCGGCATGCCGCCACGAAAAAGATTCCGAAACAATCAAACACGAAAAATAAAATGGAAAAAATCGCACTTCCGACCCGTAACGGCGCAGTGGACGACCATTTCGGCCATTGCGAACGCTTCACGATCCTCACGTTCGACGCCGACCACCGCATCGTCGGCCGCGAAACGCTTCCGGCCGCCGAAGGCTGCGGCTGCAAATCCGACATCGCTCCCCGCCTGCACGCCATGGGCGTTACGACGGTGCTTGCCGGCAACATGGGCGACGGCGCCAAGAACGTTCTCACACGCAACGGCATCGCCGTCGTACGCGGTTGCCACGGTCCGGTCGAAGAGGTCGCCGAAGCCTACCTTGCCGGTAAAATCGCCGACTCGGGCGACCCCTGCGCGCACCACCACGAAGGCGGCTGTCACGGACACGCCGACGCGGACTGGCACATCGCAAAATAGCGCGCCCCCGATTCCGCATCCGGCGGCAATAAGCCTCGCAGCGGCGGCACGTCGAAAGGCCGCCGCCGCTTTTTCGCAAAAAGCAGCCTCCGTTAAGAATTCCTTCCAACTTTTTACAACGCCGACAGTTCCATCGGCGGAGCCATCGTTTCGCCCGACCCGAATGAAAAAGGGAATCGGCCGCAACCGCCGGACGGCTCCCGCTGCCGTAAATTCCGGCTCCGCCCGCATGCAACCCTCGTGTCCACGACAATCGCCGCAGACAACACCCGACGGGCGGCAGCGATTCGAAAACGTCGGGTGTTCTCCGCTCCGACCGCACGGGCAGATCCGATCGGCGGCTTCCGGCGCTCTTTTCCGGCAAAAATTTTGACGTATCAAAAAATAATCGTTATCTTTCGTATCGTAAGATTCCGTATGTTGCGCACGATGAAAAACGCCGAACGCCGATCGCTCCCTTTACGTATCTTCCGTTTCTACTACGACGGATTCCGAGAGATGACGCTCGGACGCACGCTGTGGGCGATCATCCTTCTCAAACTGTTCATCCTGTTCGTCGTCCTGCGGCTGCTCTTTTTTCCCGACGTATTGGGCGGCAAGAGCGCCGAAGAACGCGGAGACATCGTGCGCAACGAACTGGTAAAGGAAAGATTGGAAACGCAAAACTGAAAAGCGTATGGTTTCGGAAATGCTACAAAGCGTGGAGTGGTCGCGGGCGCAGTTCGCCCTGACGGCCATCTACCACTGGCTCTTCGTCCCGCTGACGCTCGGCCTGAGCGTGCTGTGCGCGCTGATGGAGACCCGCTACTACCGCACGGGCGATCCGTTCTGGAAAAACACCGCGAAGTTCTGGATGCGGCTGTTCGGCATCAACTTCGCCATCGGCGTGGCCACGGGACTGATTCTCGAATTCGAGTTCGGCACCAACTGGTCGAACTACTCCAACTTCGTGGGCGACATCTTCGGCGCGCCGCTGGCCATCGAGGGAATCATGGCCTTCTTCCTCGAATCGACCTTCGTGGCGGTGATGTTTTTCGGCTGGGACAAGGTGAGCCGCGGCTTCCACCTCTCGGCCACATGGCTCACGGCCATCGGCGCCAACCTCTCGGCGCTGTGGATTCTGGTGGCCAACAGCTGGATGCAGTATCCGGTCGGATGCTCGTTCAACATCGCCACGGTGCGCAACGAAATGGACTCGTTCTGGGACGTGCTGTTCTCACCGGTCGCAATCAACAAATTCTCGCACACGGTCACTTCGTCGTTCCTCTTGGCGGCGATCTTCGTCATGGGCGTAAGCGCGTGGTATCTGCTGCGCGGACGCCACCGGCGCATGGCGCACAGCAGCATCGCACTGGCATCGGCGTTCGGACTGATCTTCGCCCTCGTGGCCGCCTTCTCGGGCGACCGTTCGGGAGCCATCGTGGCACGTGTACAACCGATGAAACTGGCGGCGATGGAGGCGCTCTACGACGGCGAGCAGGGTGCGCCGCTCACGGTCGTGGGCGTGCTGCGGCCCGAAGCCGAACGCACCTCCAACGACGATGCCTTCTACTTCAAGGCAGACATTCCCAAACTGCTCTCGCTGATGAGTTTCCGCTCGGCCGATGCCTTCGTGCCGGGAATCAACGATCTGGTTTACGGCAACGAAGATCAGGGTATCCTGTCGACGGCCGAGAAGATGTCGCGCGGACGCCGCGCCATCGATCAGCTCGGCCGCTATCACGAAGCGCGTGAAAAGGGCGACACCGCCGTGATGGAAGAGGTCGAACGGCTCTTCGACGGCTCGACGCCCGAAGGCGCCGCCTTCCTGCGCGACTACTACGCCTACTTCGGCTACGGCTACCTCTCCTCGCCGGAAGAGGCCGTACCCAACGTGCCGCTGGTTTTCTATTCGTTCCGCGTGATGGTCGGCGCAGGTTGTTTCTTCATCCTGCTCTGCGCCGTCGTGTGGTGGCTCAACCGCCGCGACCGGCTCGCCGGCAAACGCTGGCTGCTGTGGGTGATGATTCTCTCGATTCCGCTGGCCTATCTCGCCTCGCAGGCGGGTTGGATCGTCGCCGAGGTGGGACGCCAGCCGTGGACGATTCAAAACCTGCTGCCGACCTGCGTCTCGGGATCGTATATCGCCGCGACGCCGGTAGCCGTCACCTTCTTCATCTTCCTTGCGCTCTTTACGATACTGCTGGCGGCCGAATTGGCCATCATGCTGCGCCAGATCAAGATCGGACCTAAAGAATAACGACTATGGACACACTGCTCTTTCTGCAACACTACTGGTGGCTGCTCATCTCCCTGCTGGGAGCGCTGCTGGTCTTCCTGCTCTTCGTGCAGGGCGGTCAGGGACTGCTCTACACGATGGGGCGCACCGAGGCCGAACGCGATCTGGTCGTCAATGCGCTCGGGCGCAAGTGGGAATTCACCTTCACGACGCTCGTCACCTTCGGCGGAGCCTTCTTCGCATCCTTCCCGTTGTTCTACTCGACCTCGTTCGGCGGCGCGTTCTATGTCTGGATGGCGATTTTGCTGGTCTTCGTCGTTCAAGCCGTCTCCTACGAATACCGCCGCAAACCGTCCAACGTGCTCGGACAGCGCACCTACGAAGCGTTTCTGGTACTCAACGGCGTGGCGGGGCCGTTGCTGTTGGGCGTCGCCGTCGGAACGTTCTTCACCGGCGCGGAGTTCACCGTCAACCGCATGAACATGGCCGACGTGGGCGGCAATACCGCCATCTCGCAATGGGCCACGCCATGGCATGGCCTCGAAGCCTTGACCGACGCGCGCAACCTGCTGCTGGGGGTGGCCGTCTTCGCCCTCTCGCGGGTGCTGGCGCTCCACTTTTTCCTCAACAACCTCGACGAAGAGACGCTGCGCCTGCGCGCACGGCGGCTGTCGTGCGGCTATTCGCTGCTCTTCCTCGCTGCGTTCCTCGCCTTCTTCGGGTGGCTGCTCTGCTCCGACGGCCGGGCGATCGACCCCGCCACCGGCACGGTGAGCATCGAACCCTACAAATACCTGCACAACCTGCTGGCGATGCCGGCCGTGAGCGTCGCGCTGCTCGCCGGCGTAGCGCTGGTACTGTGGGGACTTTGGACGGGCTGGTGGAACGGCAGCCGACGGGCGATCTGGTTCAGCGGCGCGGGAACGATCCTCACGGTGCTGGCGTTGCTGCTGTTGGCAGGATGGAACAACACGTGCTACTACCCGTCGCTCACGGACATACAGTCGTCGCTGGCGATTTCGAACAGTTCGTCGAGCCTCTTCACGCTCAAAGTGATGAGCGTCGTTTCACTGCTGATCCCCTTCGTTGCGGCCTACATTTGGTACGCATGGCGGGCGCTGACCCGTCCGATCTCGGAACGCGAGGTCGAGGAGTCGGAACACAAATATTGATTCGGGAAAATCTCAAAAAAGAGACCGTCGTTCATCGACGGTCTTTTCGTTCGCGGGCGATCACCTTCCGACGGCGCACCGACCATCCGAAATGACCGATCAGTTCGCCCAGCCGGAAATATTCGCCGTGCGAATAGGCGATAAGCCCCGCACGTTCCAGATCGAAGCGGCCCGTCACAGGGTCTATATAACGGTCGTCGACCAACACATTGACCACCTCCGCGAGAAACAAGTCATGCGAACCGAGGGGCAGCACCTGCCGCACACGGCACTCGATCGACACGGGCGACTCTTCCAACGCCGGCGCCGCTACGACCGCTCCGCGCAGGGGCGTGAGCCCCGTCTGGCCGAACTTGTCGTAGTCGCGTCCCGAACGGACGCCGCACCAATCGACGGCGCGCGCCATCGCTTCGGTGGTGAGATTGATGACGAACTCGCCCGTGCGCGAGATCAGCGCGTGGGAGTGGCGTTCGGGACGCACCGAGACATAGCACATTGGCGGCGCGGTGCAGACGGTTCCCGTCCACGCCACGGTCAGCAGATTCCAGTTTTCGGGCGCGTCGCCGCAGCCCACCAGCACGGCCGGCAACGGATAGATCATCGTACCGGGTTTCCAACTCTCTTTCATCCTCTGCGAAGCGCCGCATGAGAGCGGCCGCACGGCAAAGATACGATTTTTCACAAGAAGCCGCACCCGCAAAAGACCGGCCTTTCCCAAAGCCGGTCTCGATACGTCTTGCCGCCCCGCCTACTCTTCTCCGGCCGATCGCGCCAGAATCCGTTTCGCACAATCGGCGAGCACCACGATCGCGCCCGCCAGAATCACCGTGTCCTTTACGACGAGCCGTCCGGCCCCGGACAACAACGGAAACCCATGCTCGCCGCTCCCCAGATCGGGGACCCACGCCTCGGGCGTCGTGACAAGGAACGAAAGCGTCCCCAACGTCATGATAACGGCCAACCCTGCGCCCAAAAGGCCGATTCGCGGCCGCCATATCCCCAGAAACGTCAGCACGCCGATGCTCATGATCAGCACGCCGAGCCCGTGCGAAAAACCGTAGGTATTGTTTTGCTCGTGCCACGCATGTTTCGCTTGGTCGAACTCGCCCTCCTTGAGCCGATACTCTTTGTAATCAGGCGATTCGTTGGCGTAGAAAAAGCTCATAAACGGGCTGTTGGCGACAAAGGGCACGATTCCCTCAGCCTCGTAATTCCAGAATTTCAGGGCGCCGATCCATACGAAAACCACCAGTATCGCCACGCGGATCAGATGGATTCCCGCCGTCTGCGCCGAAGCCGCCGTACGCAGGAATGCCGTAATCAGGGTTTGCAATCTTCTCTTCATTGTTTTCAGGTTTGATTCCGATTGCAAAGATCGGGCGTTCCGTCCGCCCGCCAAATAGCGATTCCACCGAATCGGTTGGCAATTATTCCCGTTTCTCGCGTCTGCGGTAGTCGGTAATGCTCTCCGCGGTCATCTTCCGAAAAAAACGGCTGAACGCCGACACCTCCTCGAATCCCAGCAATTCACCGATCTCCTTGGCGCTCTTGTCGGTATAGAGCAGCAATCGCTTCGCTTCGGCCAACACCCGTCGGTGGATGACATGCAGCGGCGAGGGAAGGCAGTAGGAAGCGAAGAGGTTCGACAAGGTTTTGGGCGAACGAAACAGCAATCCGGCATACTCCTGCACGCTCTTTTTCTCGCGGAAATGCGCGTCCACCAGCGCATAAAACCGCCGCACGATGTCAAAGCAGCATTCCGTCTGGCTCGTCACCCCGAAACGTTCGCGGGCGATGCGCGTGCAGGCGATGATGAACCGTTTGAGCAGAATACGCAGCATCTCCTCCTGCAGGTTGTCGCGAATCGCGCTCTCCCGCTGGAAAAGCCGCAGTACATCGAGCAGATTCTCCGACTGCTCCGGCGAGAGTTGCAGCAGCCGGAGGTCGGACGATCCGTTGAACAGCAATCCGCTGCACGAAACTTCGTCGTCATGCCCGTAAATACAGTAGAAGTTACTGTCGAACAACAGCGTGAGATAGACACCCTCCACATGCCGAATCACGAGATGATGCAACGGCATGAGCGGCAGAATCTCATTCTGCTCCAAACGCAGCGTCACATGATCCACCTCGACCTCCACGCTCCCGTGCCGCACCCACACGAATTTATAGAGATTCCGGTCGCGCTGCAACTCTTGATTTTCGTGAAACCGCGAAGTCACGGCAATCGTGCCTTCGAGACGTGTATTCAACCGATACTCCATGATCCGCTCTTTTTAGCAAGGATAAAGATAAGATTATTCCGCCGCCCGACAAAACGAAACGTCGGAAAACACGCGCGCCGAAGCAAAATCGTCGGCCGCCGCACAAGAGATGCGCCTGCGGTTCGGCAGAAACGTCGCTTCGTCGCGCACAGCAACAGGAAACGTTTTCCGAACTCCGACGACAAACGACACGAAAACGATCCGAAAGAGCGCTTCAAAAGACGGAACGCTTACAGCGGCATTGCGCGAATGCGCCGAAGCGTTTCGCACGACGGGCGAGATTAAGGCATATTCTTTGTTTTACAACAGAAAAGCGTCCCCGATACCGCCGGCATCCGCTCGCGGCAAAAAGCTCAGTTTACCGAACCGATATGAATACGAACGAATTCGCCCGAACCTTACTGCTCGGAATCAAAGACCTTCTTTCACGAATGGGCATTCCGCGCCACCTGCTCGACAAGCTGGACGAAATTCTGTTTCTCGTATGCATCGTCGTCATCGCGTTCGTCGTGGCGGCCGTCGTCCACGTCCTGCTCGTTCATGCGGCCAAAAAGATTCTGAAACGCCAGCATCTCGATTTCTTCGATTCGCTCTTCCGGTACAGCGTCTTCCGAAAATCGACGGCGCTCATCCCGCCGCTCATCGTCTCCGCCCTGCTGCCCTTCGCATTCAGCAAGGACTCCGCATGGTTTACCGTGAGCGAAAAAATTACATGGGTCTATTTCTTCATCGTGCTGATGGTCTCCGTCAACGCCATGCTGAACACGGCAAGCGACATGCTGAAAAACAACGGAACGTTGAAAAACCGCCCGATGAAAGGCTTCATTCAGATCTTTCAGGTGATTTTTTCCTGCATCGTGGTCATCGTCATCGTCTCAATTCTGATCAACAAATCTCCGGTCAATCTGATCACGGGGCTGGGAGCTTTTACGGCCGTACTGATGTTGGTATTCAAGGATACCATTCTGGGATTGGTCGCGGGCGTGATGATCTCCGAAAACGACATCCTGCGCATCGGCGACTGGATCGAGATGCCCCAGAACGACATCAACGGCACCGTGACCGACATCTCGCTGACCGTCATCAAAGTTCAGAATTTCGACAATACGATCGTCACCGTTCCCCCGTACTCGCTGGTCTCCGGTTCGCTCGTCAACTGGCGGGGCATGAGCGATTCGGGCGGACGCCGCATCATGCGCGAATACGCACTGAAACTCGACTACATCAAACCCTGCACGCCCGAATTTCTGGAGCGGATGAAAACCTTCGACGAAGAGCTGGCGCAATTCATTACCGAGAAACAACGGCAGGCGGCCGAAGGCAACGTCGCCAACACGGAGAATCCCGCCGGTTTGGTAGACGGAACCATCGATACGAATCTCGGTCTGCTGCGGGCGTATATGGCGCTGTACCTGCGCCGCCACCCTTTCATCAGCCGCGACCTGCTGCTGATGGTACGTACGCTGCCTGCGACGGAAAACGGCTTGCCGATACAGATATACTGCTTTTCCACCGACAAGAACTGGCCGAGCTACGAATCCATTCAGGCGGAGATCATGGAGCACTTCGTATCCGTATTGCCGTCATTCGAACTCTATCCGTTCCAACGCGCCGACGCCCGCGACGTCGTTCTCAACGGCATCGCAGCTTCCGGAAAAACCGATCCGTCGACCATAGAGAGCGTCCCTTGGCATACGATGCCTCCCAAGAAACCGGATGTCTGAAACACTCCGTTCAGCGGCTCCGCCCGTCCACGGTAGGATACGGCGACACTCCGCAGAAAACCGATGTTTCTGAAAAAAGGTATATTTCTTGCCCGAAACATCGTATCGAAATTTCAGGTCATGACACGAATTGCAATCAAGCGGGTCTACGAGCCCGAAGAGGCATCGGACGGATTTCGGGTGCTGGTCGACAAACTCTGGCCGCGGGGCATTCGCAAGGAGGCATTGCCTTTCGATCTCTGGGCAAAAGAGATAACGCCCTCCGCGCCTCTTCGAAAATGGTTTCACGGCGATCCGCAGAGCCGTTGGGAGGCGTTCCGCAAACGGTATCTGCACGAACTGGAATCGTCGGCAGACTTACACGAGTTTATCGGAAAGATAGACCGTAAACCGCGCGTGACGCTTCTTTACGCCTCCAAAAATGCGAAGGAAAATCATGCGCTAGTCCTCAAGGAGTTTCTCGAACGGAATTTAAGATGAGGCGGCGAAAAACCGGCACTGCCGACAACCTTTTTGTTTGCAGCGGCGTTCGAATAAATTCGACGACACCCTTATCGGGATTGGCTTGCGTCGCTTACGCGACACTTCGCCTTTCCCCCGCCTGCCGGCGGCGGCCCTGCAAGCCGATGCGGCGAAAAGCCGGCACTGCCGACAACCTTTTTGTTTGCAGCGGCGTTCGAATAAATTCGACGCTGCTGCAAACAAAAAGTCCGCGAACTTCGTCGCGGACTTTTCGCCGATCGTCTTGCGGAAAGGAGGGGATTCGAACCCCTGAAACCCTTTAGGGGTTTACTCGCTTTCCAGGCGGGCCAGTTCAACCACTCCTGCACCTTTCCTAAAATCAAAAAAAAGAACCAACCCTCGGACCGGTTGATTCTTTGCGGAGAGAGAGGGATTCGAACCCCCGGTACAGTTACCCGTACACCGCATTTCGAGTGCGGCCCGATCGACCACTCCGGCATCTCTCCAATGTCACCGCAAAACGAGGAAGCATCCTCTTTTCCGGCCCCGTCGGAATCCTTGAATTCTCATCCTTTCGGGGCTGCAAATATAAACAAAAATTCTTAAATTGTACTTTCTTCGGCAAAAAAAGTCGACTGAAAGCAATTTTTCACGCCTTTCGGAATCCGATCCGTGCAGTATCCGCAACCCATACACGTTTATATAACAAAACCGCCCCGGTATTGAAAAATAATTCCTACCTTTGTAAAGGAGCTATTCGATACTAAAACCGGTACGGTTTTCGTTAAACCAACAAATAACCTTTCTAAACGTACGCACTATGAAAGCGATAAAAACAGGGATCGGAATGCTGCTACTGGCATTGCTGACAGCGGGTTGTTCCTCTGCGTACTACCAATCGGGCGGATACGCGGGCGACGACCTCTACGGCATCCACAATAAAACGACCATCGCACAGCGCGAAAAGGCCAAGGCCGAGGCCGAGAAAGCCGAAGCGGAGGCGCGTCGCGCCAAGTGGGAAGCGCTTATGGCGCAGGCACAGGCCGACGATGCCGAAAACCGCTATTACGGTTCGAACGATTTCGACGATCTGGTAGCGGACAACTACGAAAGCGCCTACGCCCGCCGGCTGCGGGGCTTCGAATCGCCGACCTACAACATGCCGTCGAGCTACTGGAATCTCCGTTACAGCGGAACGTTCAATTACCTGACCGCCTACGATCCGGCGTTCTACAACATCATCGTCATGGGCGATCAGGTATGGGTCGAGCCCAAATACGTCACCTCGATGTTCGGAACGTGGGGGCTGGCCACCGGCTTCACGGCGGGCTACATGGCCGGCATCTACGGCAGCTGGTATAACAGTTGGGGGTACGGCTGGCCCTATTACGGCTGGGGATACGGACCCTACTGGGGCTGGGGAGGCTGGTACAATCCTTGGTGGAATCACAGCTACTGGTACGGAGGCTACTATCCGCACTGGGGCGGACCGCATTGGAGCCACCACTATTATCGTCCGCGCAACTATCGGCTCAACAACAACGGGCCGATTCCGCGAAACAGCCATTACGGCACGCCGTCGCGCAACAACAGCAGCTACCGCAATTACGGCACGTCGGGAAGCGGCTCGCGCGGAGGCAGCTACAACAGCAACCGCGGCAGCGGCAACGTCTACTACAACAGCGGCGGACGCAGCAACAACAGCAGCAATGTATACCGCGGCAACAACAACAATTACAATAACAACAGTAACAGCAACCGCGAGAATACCTATCGGAATAACGACACCAACCGGAACAATTCGGGCAGTTCGTACAACAGCGGCTCGCGCGGAGGTAGCAGCAGCGGAAGTTACAACAGCGGCGGCGGTTCGCGCGGAGGCAGCGGAGGAGGCACTTCGTCGGGAGGCAGCCGGGGATTCCGGGGGCGTTAACCATTTAACCGATTAAATTACATCGGATTATGAGAAAGTTACAGATTGCAATATTGATGATCGCACTGGTCGCTACCGGGTCTTCACAGGCGCAACGGAAAACGTTGCTTTTCGGCGGCGCGGTGCTGAACCAAGACGGCGTAATGGCGAGCGAAATGGCGCAGATGTCACAGCCGCAGGCGCTGGGGACAGCCCGTTCGATGGCGCTCGGCGGAGCCTTCGCCTCGTTGGGCGCCGATCTGGCCTCGATGTCGATCAATCCGGCGGGTCTGGGCATGTATCGCCGCAACGAGATCGCGCTGACGCCGATGATCACCTTCCAGTCCTCGGAGACGGCAGGCACGATGCCCTTCGCCAAGAACGGCAAGAACCGCTTCTCGATGGCCAATTTCGGTGCGGCGCTCAACGCCTACGAGGGCACGGGAACGCTCACCAGCCTTACGATCGGCATCGGTCTGAACCGCATCGCCGATTTCAACAGCCGATACTCCTACAAGACGGACACGCCCTATCAGGGCGGCTCGGTATGGGCGCCGACGATCGCCGATATTTTCGGGCAACAGCTCGGACAGGCCAAAATCTTCCCCGACGGCCAAGGACGATTGGGTTACACCAACAACAATCCTTATTATTGGCCGGCGATACTGGGCTACAACGGATTCATGATCAGCAACTTTTACGATCCCGAAGCAGCCGAGAGCTATTACTCGCCCGACTGTATCGGCAGCAACGCTTCGATCCTTCACTACATGGACGTCGTAAATTCGGGTTCGATCAATGAATTCACGATCTCGGCGGGCGCCAACCTGAACAATATCGTCTACATCGGCGCCACGATCGGCATCCAAAGCGTGCACAAAGCCACAGGCATCTACTACGGCGAGGATTACCGGTACGAAAACGGATCGGCGGCCAATTCGGCCGGCGACCTGCTCGAAACACAGTTGGATTACGCCGACCTCTATCAGAAATCGGTGCTCGACGGTTCGGGCGTCAACTTCAAGCTGGGCGTGATCGTGCGGCCGATCGAGAGCCTGCGCATCGGCGTGGCGTTCCATACGCCGACCTACTACTCGCTCGAACGCAGTTACTACGGCGACATCACGACGCAGATGTACAACAATGCTACCGAGAAAACCGAGATCAATCAGGACCGCACGCCCTATCAGGACGATTTGGGCGGTAACTCGTGGAGTTTCACCTCGCCGGCACGCCTGATGTTCGGCGTCTCGTACACCTTCGGAAATTTCGGTCTGATTACGGTCGACTACGAACGCGACTGGTACAACGGCATCCGCGTGAAGAACACGCCGGAAGGCTTCGAAATCTACCCCGAAGATTACAAGGCCGAATTCAAGCACGCCTTCCAAGGCACGAATACGATTCGCGCCGGCGTCGAATTCAAGCCGCTGCCGATGATGGCCCTGCGCGTGGGTGCGGGTTACACCGATTCGATGCTCAAAGACAAGGAGAACTTCTACGACATGCCGCTTACGTACGAAACCCGTTACATCACGGCGGGCGTCGGCTTCAATCTTTCGCGCTACGTCACGCTCGATTTCGCGTACCAGAACGTCACCGATAAGCAGTCGAAATACCGGCTTTTCTACAGCATCGAGAAGGATACCGGCGATTTCTTCACCACCACGGGACTGTTCGACACCAAATCGAAACGTCACAACGTAGCGATGTCGCTGATCTTCCGTTTCTGAGATACGGAACCGAAGTTTGCAACGGACGGCCCGACGGGTCGTCCGTTTTTTCGCGATGCGGAGAGTGTGACGCGCCCGCGGAATCGGCGGATTCAAATTTTTCGGCAGATTGCAGACCGGCACGGCTGTACTGTAAAAACGAAGGAGAAAAAGCATCCCGTACGCCGAACGTTCGGAGCGACCGTTAATTCTTGATCGATCGTTCGCAAATCCCGATTTATTTTGCTAATTTTGTCGGTTGGAAAATAACGAATCAGACAATATGGCAAAAGAACTCAAAGATTTGACCAAATCCGAGGAGAACTACTCGCAATGGTACAACGATCTGGTCGTGAAAGCCGGACTGGCCGAGAACTCGGCCGTGAGAGGCTGCATGGTTATCAAACCCTACGGCTATGCCATCTGGGAGAAGATGCAGGCTATTCTGGACCGAATGTTCAAGCAGACCGGACACGAGAACGCCTACTTTCCGCTCTTCATTCCGAAATCCTTCTTTTCGAAGGAGGCGCACCATGTCGAAGGCTTCGCCAAGGAGTGTGCCGTCGTGACGCACTACCGGCTCAAGAACGATCCCGAAGGAAACGGCGTGGTGGTCGATCCCGACGCTAAGTTGGAAGAGGAGCTGATCGTACGCCCCACGTCGGAGACGATTATCTGGAACACCTACAAAAACTGGATCCACTCTTACCGCGATCTGCCGATCCTGTGCAACCAGTGGGCCAATGTCGTGCGTTGGGAGATGCGCACGCGCCTGTTCCTGCGTACGGCCGAATTCCTCTGGCAGGAGGGGCACACCGCTCACGAAACCCGCGAGGAGGCGATCGAGGAGGCAACGAAGATGATCAACGTCTACAAGGAGTTCGCCGAGAACTATATGGCCGTACCGGTCATCGTGGGGCACAAGTCGCCCAACGAACGTTTCGCCGGCGCGGAAGATACGCTCACCATAGAAGCGCTGATGCAGGACGGCAAGGCATTGCAGAGCGGCACTTCGCACTTTTTGGGGCAGAATTTCGCCAAGGCGTTCGACGTACAGTTCACCAACAAGGAGGGAAAACTCGACTATGTGTGGGCTACGTCGTGGGGCGTTTCGACCCGCCTGATGGGCGCGCTCATCATGGCCCACTCGGACAACAACGGACTGGTGCTGCCGCCGGCGCTCGCGCCGATTCAGGTGGCGCTCGTTCCGATCTACAAGGGCGAGGAGCAGATGAAGCTCATCGTCGGGAAGCTCGACGCCATCGCCGCCGAACTTCGGGAACGGGGTCTGAGCGTCAAGGTCGACGCCCGCGACAACGTTCGTTCGGGCTTCAAGTTCGCGGAATACGAACTCAAAGGCGTGCCGGTGCGTCTGGCGCTCGGTCCGCGTGATCTGGAGAACGGAACCATCGAACTGATGCGCCGCGATACGCTCGAGAAGCAAACCGTGCCGCAGGAGGGGCTGACCGACCGCGTAGCGGCCCTCATGGAGGAAATCCAGAAGGGAATCTTCGACAAGGCCAAGACGTTCCGCGATTCGATGATCACCCCTGTCGACACATGGGAAGAGTTCGTCAACATACTCGACACGAAAGGCGGGTTCGTCGCAGCCCATTGGGACGGGACGGTCGAGACCGAAGTGGCCATCAAGGAGGCGACCAAAGCGACGATCCGCTGCATTCCGCTCGACGCCGTCGACGAAGAGGGCGCCTGCATCTATTCGGGCAAACCGTCGCACCGCCGCGTACTCTTCGCAAGAAGTTATTGACCGACTGCTCGCCGGAACATCCGGCAGCAAAACCATAGAATCGGGTGAAAAGCGACGAGCGGGAAGTGCCGCTGCCGCTTTTCACTTTTTAATTTCCCGCACACGATCGAGATGACAGAACGACCCCATACACGCGAACAAGCCATTTACCGCATTACATGGATCGGCTTTGCCGTCAACCTGATGCTCGCCGCCGGAAAACTGGCCGCAGGCATCTGGGGGCACAGTTCGGCAATGGTGGCCGACGCCATTCACTCGGCGTCGGATTTCGCCACCGATCTGGTGGTGCTGCTCTTCGTGCGCGTATCGGCCAAACCGCGCGACGAAGACCACGACTACGGTCACGGAAAATACGAAACGCTCGCCACGCTCATCATCGGCGCAGCGCTGGCAGGTGTGGGAATCAAGTTGCTGTGGAACGGCGGCGAAGCGATCCGCGATTTCATGCGGGGCGTCCTGCCAGAACGACCGGGCGTCGTAGCGCTGTGGGCGGCCGTGATATCGATCGTCGCCAAAGAGTTGCTCTACCGTTACACGGCACGCGTCGGACGCTCGGTCAACAGTCCGTCGGTAGTGGCCAACGCCTGGCATCACCGCAGCGACGCGCTCTCGTCGGTGGGGACGCTCCTCGGCATCGGCTGCGCCTATTTTCTGGGCGGCGACTGGCGGCTGGCGGACCCCGCAGCGGCGATCGTCGTGGCGGTGCTGATTCTGCGCGTCGCATGGCAACTGATGAAGATGGGAATGGATGAACTGCTCGAAAAGTCGCTGCCGCGCGAGGAAGAAGAGCGCATCCTTGCACTGATTACGGCCGACGCTGCTGTCGAGTCGCCCCACAATCTGCGAACACGGCGTATCGGACAGAACATCGCCGTCGAAGTGCATATCCGCGTCGACGGCGCGATGACGGTCACCGAATCGCACCGGATCACCGTAGGCATCGAGCAGCGGCTGCGCGATGCCTACGGCGGAGAAACGATGGTTTCGATCCACGTCGAACCCCGCAAATAGCGCCGGATTTTAGCCGTATCGGGCAAGAAAAGGGATGCTGACAATTTGTCAGGCAAGAAAAATCCCGACCGGAACATCCTGCCGGCAGCGGAAAACGACGCCCTTCCGACGTATTTATCGGGCTATAAATTCCTTTTTTTGATTTTTACGCGACAAAATACGATCCGAACGTATTTTAAAGCCTTTTAAGGCGCGATTATTGCGTACGCACAAGAACGATTGCAAAGAAGATTGCAGTATGCGAATTACTGAAAAAATTTGGGAATTTGCTAAAAAGTGATTATCTTGCAACCGTGAAGTCCTCTCAAAGGGATTCGGAAGGCCGAAGACAAGCGGGTTCGAAAAACCAGAAGAGGGCCGAACATTAGAATTTAACCATTAAAAAAGCGGATTGCCTATCGAAAAATTCTACTCTTTATAATTGCTAAAAAGGAGAAGAGTATGAACGTTCAAGTATTAAGTGATCAGAAATTGCTTAATTGTTATCTTTCGGGCGACCGGAGTGCTATTTCCCAGCTGATCGAACGCCACAGCCGTCGTGTCCGCGACTACATCCAAATGATGGTCAAGGACGGCGATGTCGCAGCCGATATTTTTCAGGAGACCTTTATCAAAGCCGTACGCGTCATCGACGAGGGCCGTTATACCGATAACGGACGGTTCCTTTCGTGGATCCTGCGCATCGCGCACAATCAGGTGATCGACTACTTCCGCGCCCAGAAACAGAACCGGCAGCTCAACGAGGCCGAAGCCGGTTACGACGTACTGAGTTCGTTGCGTTTCGCAGAACGTACCGTCGAGGACGAGATCGTCTGCGAGCAGATCGCCGGCGACGTCCGCCGGCTGGTGGAACTGCTGCCCGACGAACAGCGCGAAGTAGTGATGATGCGTTACTATTCGGGGCTCAGTTTCAAGGAGATCGCCGAACAGACCGGAGTCAGCATCAACACGGCACTGGGTCGCATGCGTTACGCTTTGATCAATCTTCGGAAAATGATCAAGGAAAAAAACCTGATCTTAAGTTAGAAAAGGCACAATAAGTCGTAGGTTGCGCGCGTTTATGTATGTGAATTTCATAACACCGACAGCCTATGAAAGAACTGGACACAGAAAGCGCAAACGGTATCTCGGACGATGACGATTTGCTAATGCAGGAGGTGATCGGGGGTGACGCAGACTTGTTCTACCTCGACGCCTATCTTCAAGACATCCTTCAGAAGAGATAGAGAGGGTTAATTTTTGATGGAGGAGGGAGCCGGCCGAAAGGTCGGCTCCTGTCTTTTCACCCGACGACCGATGCACGCCGCACAAACCGAAAACGCTTGCGGATATTCCGCGTCAGAAGCAGGGAACCAAGTGCAGCGATGGCAGGGCGAAAATGCGGGGAACCGTCGTCGTTCGCGCCTAAAACGCTACGCGGACAAGCTCGCGACCGAGCTTCTTGACGGCGCGTCCACCGCCGGTTCTGTTTCCCGATTTTTCGCAATGCGGAGTTTGCGGTGCGCTTTGCGCCAAGCAGCCGATTCCCACGCTCCGTTCACTCCGCTCGGAATGACGGTTTTTATTTCATCATCCTCACGTCGGAGTGCACCCTTCTCAGTGTCAGTTTTGTGCGTCAGCCTATTGCACTGCGAAAAGAGCGGAAGAAGTGGCGGCAACAGCGCGAGCGCCCGGAGCGGGTGTGCAAAACAGCGCAGTCTTTTGTGCCCGCTCAGCGAGCGCTGTCGCCGTCACCCGCGGTTTTTCGCCGTGCTTGAGTTTTTGGTACTTTTGGGTCAAGCCAAAAGTACATATTATGCTCTTTCTTTCGAAGAAAGAGCCAAAGAAGACCGCAGGGCGAAAAAGTCGGGGAACCGCCGTTGTTCGCGCCTGAAGCGCTACGCGGACAAGCTCGCGCCCGCGCTTCTTGACGGCGCGTCCGCCGCCGGTTCTGCTTCCCGATTTTTCGCAATGCGGAATTTGTGGTGCGAAGCGCACCAAGCAGGCGATTCCCGCGCTTCGTTTCACTTCACTTGGAATGACAACACTTTCAGCAGACCATAGGTCTGCACGGTCGCACTGCGAAAACGGCGGAAGAAGAGCGACCGAAAAAAAGGGAAAGCGCCCGTCAGTGTCCTAATCTCGACGGCGCTCTCCCGACAAACGTGTTGGCAAATACGTTTACGTTTTATTTCTATACGGCAATCCCGAGTGTCCCGCAAAAAAAATCCGGCTGCGAATTTCGCAACCGGAGTATCGTGCAGCCGAAAGTCCCGTAAACCCGCTCCGCATTCCTCATCGGAGCTACTTCCCCAAATCGCATTGACTTTTATCCGAGAAGTCGTTTCTGACCTTCGCCCGTTACCCGCAGGCGCAAAATTCCGAACCGCAACGGCAGGTCTTCTGACTCGTTCCGTCTGCGACGCCTTCCCGACCCAAAAGTCAGTGGCAAGAGAGAGTCGCACACGTTCGCCCCGCAACGGCGGAGCAGGAACATACAGCAGCGGGAACTGTTCAGGATTCGCACCTGATTCCCATTTGATCCCCTCGGTCGGCGCCTTGCGGCGGGCTTCGGGGAACCGTTGCAGAGCAAAGATAGCGATTTTTTCAAAACGGGCATCTTCACCGGACATTTTTTTCGAAAGAGTCCTAAAAAAGAGGCTGTCGTTTCCGACAACCTCCTTTGAACTCTTGTCACAAAAGCGCCTGCGAAGAGGCCCCTACTGCTGCAATTCGTCGGGCATGGCGACGGGTTTGCCCGTGCGTCGAACGATCGGCATCGGCGCCTTCCATCCGCGCAGCTTGCTGCCGAGCTCCACGGCCAGCTCCCTTACCTTCCCGGGCTGTTCGGCCGCAAGGTTGTACTGCTCGCCGATGTCGGCCGCTAGATTGTAAAGCTCCAACTCGCCGGTCTGCATTCGATAGACGAGTTTCCAATCGCCCTTGCGCACGGCGCTCAGGAAGTCGATATCCACCAGATCGTAGGGTTTCCACTTGTGGGGGTAGTGCAATACGAGCGTCCGTTCGGGATCGATCCCCGACACATCGGCGCCGATTACCAACCGGTTGGCCTCCGCCTGCGACGCGATCTCGCCTTTGGCCGCAGCTTGCGCCGCAGCCTTCGAACCCTCCGTCACCAGTTTTACCAAACTCTCTCCGTCCACCGCCTGAACAACCCTCGGATTACGTACGCCGGCCATCTCTAAAAGCGTGGGGAAAAGGTCTTCGACGATCACGGGCGTATTCACACGCGTTCCCTGCGCAATGCGCCCGGGCCACCGGAAAGCGAGCGGCACGCGGACGCCGCCCTCGTAACACGATCCCTTTCCTTCGCGCAAAGGTTTATTCTGGGTATGCAGCACGCCGCCCTTTTGCTTATTCTCGCTGTTGCCGCCGTTGTCGGTCATGAAGATCACGATCGTATTCTTCTCGACTCCCCGCTCTTTCAAATAGTCCAGCAAATCGCCGAGACTCTTGTCGACGCCTTCGACCATCGAGGCGTAGCGCGCCTGCCCCTTGTCCATTCCTGCGTCAAGATATTTCTGGAAGAACCGTTTGTCGGGCTGAATGGGCGTATGGGTAGCGTAATGCGCCATATAGAGGAAGAAAGGTTCGCCGTGTTGAATCGGGTATTCGAGCGTTTTGAGCGCCTCGCGCGTGAGCGCTTCGGTCAGATGCACGCCCGTGCCGTAATACTCGGTCATGTTCTGCACGGCGAGCATGTTCCACTTCTCGGGAGTATTGCCGTAGTTGTCCTCGCTCTGGTAGCTGCGGGGCATACCCGCCACGTTGCCCGACACGTTGACGACAAATCCCATATTATAGGGGCTCGCGCCCGGCGTACCGGCCGACGCCCAATGCGCCTTCCCCACATGAATGGTAAAATAACCGGCGTCTTTGAGCAACTTCGGCAACGGCGTGGCGTACTGCGTATGTTCGATTCCCGGAACCGGACTCATCCCGTTGATGTTCCATGTCGGACGAACCAATCGATCCGCCGCATTCTCCTCGATTTCGCCGGTTTCCATCGCCACGGCGCCGCCCGTCGCATCGCTGGGCGTATCCCGCGTCACAGCCGTCCAGTTGGTAATTCCCGTATGGGCGGCGTTCATGCCTGTCAGCAGGCTGGTACGCGTCGGCGTCGAGACCGGACAGGCGTACGCGCTGGTCAGGATGACGCCCTCGCGGGCCAGACGATCCATGTTGGGCGTATGAAACCGCAGGTTGTTCGGATAGACCTCCTCGCCGTAGGCCACCGAGCTGTCCGCCCAACCCATATCGTCCACGAGAAAAAAGACGATATTGGGCTTATCGCCTTTCGCCAGAACGGCGGCGGGAGCCAGCAGCGACAGGCTCACCCATGATTTTCGAACGACTCTCATATTTATCTTTATTATAGGTTGTTATTCAGAGACGAAATGCTTTTCGAGGTAAAATTAACAAAAAGAAAGAAAAAGCAAAAATAAAATCGTCCGCCGAGCCGACATACGCAACAAAACAACAATCCAGCTCTTGCCCAAGGCCGATAAAAATTCATCCGGCATCTCGATAGGATGCCGGATGAATACCCGTTCACACTGTTGCGCAGCGTCAATAAACCTCGATTGCGCCGTAACTGTCGGCAGCGGGCGCACCTTCGAAATAGATATAGACGGTCACCTCCTTTGAGAGCGTAATGCCCGGATTGTCGTGCTTGGCGATCTTCACGTCGAGCACGCGGTGCTCGGCGTCGAGCGTCGCTTCGGGACGCATCTCTGCCCAGTCGAAGTGGTTCGAGCGGAAGCGGATCCGGCTGATTCGGACCGCATCCTTGCCGCGCGGCATCGTCAGACGAATCGCCTGCGCCTTTTCATAATCGTCCGAGTGAATCGTGAGCGAATAGGTGAATTTCGCACGCTGGAAGTCCATCGGCGTCCAATAACCTACGGCTTTGGCAGGCGACATCACCATCCGGTCGGTCAGCGATTTGGCCTCGTCGACCAACCGCACGGCCTCTTTCAGCGGATCGGCGAACGGCTCGACGGACGAAACGCTGCGCTGTTTGCTGAATTCGCCCTCCCACGACTGGAAATCGAATCTCCGGTCGCCGTGCATCGCGCCGAAATACGCCTTCATGCGCGGCACGTAGAAGTCGCGAATCAGGCCCGACCACACGCGCGCCGAGTAATCGGCCAACGCAGGGCCGTCGGTCCAGCGCGTAATCAGACGACGCGCCTCGCCGACGAACTTCTCCTTCTCGGCAGGCGTGCACCCCGCTTTTTCAGCCTTGTCGAGCCAGCGTTCGAGCCGCAGGATCGGATGCGAAGCCAGCAGCCGGTCGGCATCGAGCAGCAACCGCTCGAAACGCTCCTCCAACGCGGCGGCCTCGGCGTCGCGGTTGTTGACATAAGCCCAGTTGATCGCCTCGAGCAGCAGATCGGCTTTGGCTGCCAGATAGAACGCCGCATACTGAACGGCGTCGGTACGGTACAGCTCGTTGCCGCCCAATTCGCCGGCGCAATCGAGGAAGCTTTCGATCGCGGCATAATAACGGTCGTTGACGCCCATCGTCGGCATACGATGCACGGGAGGCCGCAATTGCCAGCGATACCGCGCATTGTTGGTGAAGGTTCCGTAGGCGCTTTGCAGCATCTCGTCCCAGAAGGTTTCGATGCCCGCCGGAACGGCGCCGTAACGCGAACGCGAGAAATTATGCAGAAACGCTTTCAGGTCGATCGGACGGTCGCTCCAGCCGGCGGCGGCGATCACCTCGTAGACCACGTCGTTGTTCTCCACCCCTTCGGGCGAGGTGCCGTAACCGGTCAGCAGACCCTTGTTGGGCGACGCAAGCGCTTCGAGATGGCCGTTGGCATAGAAATCGAGCGCGCCCGTCAACGCGCTGCGGCCGCCGAAATTAGGCACCGTACTGAAAATCCAGTCCTTGCCGAAGAAACCCGAGAAATAGTCCCAGTTCATCTCCGACTGCCACACGTAGTGGTTGAAATCGACCGCCAAGTCGATGATCATCATCTTGCCGTCGGGCGCGCCGCTCAGCAGCGCGCGGCAACTCTCGGGATCCCACAGGTTGCGGGCATAGCCGAACATCCATCCCTGCATCACCCACACGGCGTCGGCATTGGCGGCGCTGAGCGAGCGGTAGATCGTCCCGCCGTATCGCTTCAACGTGTCGAACCGCTCCTGACTGCCCTTCTCGCCGAAGGGGATGTCCATCTCGTTGAAACTGTCGATCAGGTAGTATTTCCCCTTGCCGAATTCCTTCTCCCAAGCGCGGATATAACGGTTGCCGATCTCGACGAAGAGATCGTCCATCGGCGAGAGCATCCAGTTCTTCATCGTCGTAGCCCATTTGGTCTGCGTAAGGTGAATCTCGGGAAAGTGCTCCTTCATGGCAGGCGGCACGAAACCGGCGAAGCCCTGATAGACGGGCGTCATTCCCAGCGCCGTCATCCGGTCGATGATCTTGTGCTGCAAGGCGATCTGCGCCTTGTGCCAAGCGGCCGTCGGCGCACCGTCCAATCCGCTCATATTGCCCATGCGCATCCAAGGCATGTGAGCCGGCCCCGTGAAGTATGCGTCGATTTCGGCGTCGCTCAATCCCATTTCACGCCATACGCGGGCGAAGATCGCCTCGCCGGCGATGGGCGCCAACGGCATGTCGAAGCCGTGGAAAGCCATCCAGTCGATCTCGCGCTGCCACTCGTCCCAGCCCCAGAAGGGCATCGTATATCCGTAGGTGCAGACATTGTAATAAAGGTGATGTTTGAACGGCGAAGCGACCTCACGGCGTTCGGCGTCGGGGAAACGCGCCGGCAGGTCGAAGCGGCTGCCCGACCAGTTGAAAACGCCGTACCCGTTCGTCGAAACATAGTCGTAGAAGCCGCGGCAGATCGCCACCGGCGAACTGCCCTCGATGCAGAGCACCCCGCCCCGCGCACTGGTGGCATAACGGTTGTTGCCCGCCTCATCGACCGGTATCGACTTGAGCACCACATTTTTCGGGAAACGTCCCAAGACGCGTTCGATCGTGCGCCGCGCCTCCTTGGTCGGCTGAGCCTGCACCGCTCCGCAACAGAGGATGAAGGCCGCGACCGCGAACCAGAAAATTTTCTTCATATCGATTCAGGTTGTAGTTTGGTTTTTCTATGCCTTGGAACTCTTGACCGCCACGGCGTCGATCTCGACGCCGGCATTCATGGGCAGACGCGCCACTTCGAAGCAGACGCGCGCAGGCAACGCTCCGGTAAAGTAGGCGGCGTAAACGCCGTTCATCGCGGCGAAATCCCCCATGTCCTGCAACAAGACGGTGGTCTTCACCACGTCCGACAGCGCATACCCCGCTTCGGCAAGAATGGCCGAGATGTTCTCGAGCGCCCGCCGCGTCTGCGCTTCGATCCCTTCGGCCATCAGGCCGGTCGCAGCATCAATGGGCAACTGCCCCGATACATACAATGTTGCGCCGGCGGCAATCGCCTGCGAGTAGGGGCCGACCGCTTTGGGAGCAAGCGGCGAAGCAATGACTTTTTTCTGCATAATGATTCAATTTACAATAGTTGTTCTGAGACAGACGCTTTCCATATAATGGAAAGCCCGAATGGAGCGGACTTTCGTATCCGCAGGCCGAAAACGGAGCATGTCCGTATGCAAAGATAAAATATTATTATGTATATTTGTCAACCGAAAACAAAAAACTCATCCGTTTTCTTCGTATGCAAAACCGTAAGTTCATCCGTCTCGTCTGTTTGCTCGGCCTGCTGGCCGCAGCGGCGGGTTGCTGCCCCTGCCGGAAATACCAGCGGCTCTACGGCGCACCGCTCGTGGGCACCCAATGGCTGCTCATCCAACTCGACGGGAGGGAGGTCGCAAATCCCGACGGACGTTTCTCCCTTCGGTTCGAAGACGCGAAGCGATTGAGCGGACAGGGCGGCTGCAACCGATACAGCGCCGCCTGCCAAACGGAAGCGGGCGGGCATCTGCGCATCTTTCAGATCGCCTCGACGCGGATGACATGCCCCGAAGCCCGTCGCGAACAGGAGTTCTTCGCAATGCTGCGCAGCGCCGTGCGCTACGAACTGGACGCCAAGATGCTCATCCTGAGCGACAGCACGGGCGTACGTGCTGTTTTTCAGGCTGCCGAAAAGATACAAGAATCTCATAATCAGAGCCCTAACTGATCCGTCGGCGACCTTTCAAAACGGCAGTATGCGACGGAAGAGTTCCCTGCGCATGTTTTTGCTCTTTTGTAAATAATTTGTGCATAAGTTTCACCGAAGCGAGGCATTTTTTTTAGGAAAAAAGAAGACCTTTGTAAAGGTGCGGTTTCACCGCGCCGGACCGAAGTCCGACAAAATAACAATAATATAAGGTATGTCAGAGAAAACCACCCCGAAAGGGCTGAAAGAGGTGACCTATAATGACGCCGTCAAACGGTCGAAGGAGTACTTCGCCGGCGACGAGCTGGCAGCGACGGTATGGGTCTCGAAATACGCCCTCAAAGATTCGTTCGGCCATATTTACGAAAGTTCGCCCGAAGATATGCACCGCCGCATTGCCGCCGAGATCGAACGCGTCGAGAAGAAGTATCCCAACCCCATGTCGCGTGAGGAGGTCTTCTCCCTGCTCGACCATTTCCGCTATGTAATTCCGCAGGGCGGCCCGATGACCGGCATCGGCAACAACCTGCAAATCGCGTCGCTGTCGAACTGCTTCGTCATCGGCCACAAGAAGCCGGCCGACTCCTACGGCGGCATCATCCGCATGGACGAGGAGCAGGTGCAGATCATGAAACGGCGCGGCGGCGTGGGGCACGACCTCTCGCATCTGCGCCCCACGGGCAGCCCCGTGCTGAACTCGGCCCTCACGTCGACGGGAATCGTCCCCTTCATGGAACGCTACTCCAACTCGACGCGCGAGGTGGCACAGGACGGCCGTCGGGGAGCCCTGATGCTGACCATCTCAATCAAACATCCCGACGCCGAACGCTTCATCGACGCCAAAGTCGATACGTCGAAGGTGACGGGCGCCAACGTCTCGGTTAAGATCGACGACGAGTTCATGCGCGCCGCCGTCGCCGGCAAGCCCTACCATCAGCAGTTCCCTATCGACGCCCAAAAACCGATGTACGAGCAGGACATAGACGCCGCCGCGCTGTGGAAAAAGATCATCCACAACGCATGGAAATCGGCCGAGCCGGGCGTGTTGTTCTGGGACACGATCATCCGCGAGAGCGTGCCCGACTGCTATGCCGACGAGGGCTTCAACACCGTCTCGACCAATCCCTGCGGTGAAATTCCGCTCTGCCCCTACGACTCGTGCCGCCTGCTGGCGCTGAACCTTTTCAGCTATGTCGACAAACCCTTCACGAAGGAGGCGTCGTTCGACTTCGAAAAGTTCCGCGCCCATGTGGGCAAGGCGATGCGCATGATGGACGACATCATCGATTTGGAGCTGGAAAAGGTCGAGCAGATCATCCATAAGATCGACGCCGATCCCGAAGAGGCGGACATCCGCTACGTGGAGAGCAACCTCTGGAAGAAGGTGCATGAAATGGCGGTCAAGGGCCGCCGCACGGGTCTGGGAATCACGGCCGAGGGCGACATGATCGCCGCATTGGGCATGCGCTACGGTTCGGACGAAGCGGTCGATTTCGCCGTCAAGGTACACAAAACCCTCGCACTGGCCGCTTACGGCGCATCGGTCGTCATGGCCGAGGAGCGCGGAGCCTTCCCGCTCTATGACGCCAAGCGCGAGCAGAAGAATCCGATGATCGCCCGCATTCGCGAGGCCGATCCGGCGCTCTACGACCGGATGGTCAAGTCGGGCCGCCGCAACATCGCCATGCTGACGATCGCCCCCACGGGAACCACGTCGCTGATGAGCCAGACCACGTCGGGCATCGAACCGGTCTTCCGGCCCGTCTACAAACGCCGCCGCAAGATCAACCCTTCGGATCACGACGTCAAGGTCGCTTTCGTTGACGACACGGGCGAACGGTTCGAGGAGTTCTACGTCTTCCACCACAACTTCGTGGAGTGGGCGCGCGTAAACGGGCACGACATTTCGAAGCTCGCCTCGATCACGGACGCCGAACTGGACAAGCTCGTCGCAGCCTCGCCTTACCACAAGGCGACGGCCAACGACATCGACTGGGTGGCCAAGGTCAAGATGCAGGGCGCCATTCAGAAGTGGGTCGACCACTCGATTTCGGTTACGGTCAACCTCCCCAACGACGTAAGCGAGGAGATGGTGGCCGACGTCTACCGTACCGCATGGGAGTACGGCTGCAAGGGGGTCACGGTCTACCGCGACGGATGCCGCGAAGGCGTGCTGCTGGACAAGAACCAGAAAAAGAAGGCCGCAGGCGCGGCCGACGGATCGCTCAAACGCCCCAAATCGCTGCCGGCGGACATCGTGCGTTTCAAAAACGGCTCGGAAGAGTGGATCGCCTTCGTGGGGCTGGTGGACGGCCGCCCCTATGAAATTTTCACCGGAAAACTCGAAGAGGACGCCCTCTACATTCCGCGCAAGATCACCAAGGGCAGTATCATCAAGGTGCGCGAAGCCGACGGCAGGAAGCGTTACGATTTCCAGTATACCGATCGTTACGGCTATACGAATACCGTCGGAGGCATTTCGCGTCTGTTCGACGAGGAGTTCTGGAACTATGCCAAACTCATCTCCGGCGTGCTGCGCCACGGCATGCCGATCGACAACGTAGTGTCGCTCATCGAATCGCTGCATCTGAACAGCGAGACGATCAACACGTGGAAGAACGGCGTGGAACGCGCGCTGAAACAGTACATCGTCGACGGCACCAAATCCAAGGAGAAGTGCCCGAGCTGCGGACAGGAGACGCTCGTCTACCAGAACGGCTGCCTGACCTGCGCCTCGTGCGGCTATTCGAAATGCGGGTAGCCGATTGACCGGAAAACTATAATTTGCCCCATCCGTGCGTTTGTCGAACAGCGGATGGGGCAAATTATTTCTTTACGATCAAATATGAATATAAAAAACGGCTCTGTTTCAGATAGGACAAGTTTGTTTATCTATCAGAACAGCTGACAGACCTGGGCTTCGTGTAAGTACTTAAACATTAAATATTAAATACGGATAACTGATTAACTGCAGAATAAAACATTCTGACCTATAATACATTCTATAAGTCTATATACACAATAAATTATTTTATTTGAGGCTGAAAAAATAAAGAAACACTCTTTTTTTCTCGAAAAATTCTTATTTTTGCATAAAATATGGATGTGTAAGAAAGTCCGTGACAGTGTTCACAATACGGAAATGCACGGACTTTGCAAGAATCAGTTCAACTTAAATATGGTTATTATGAAAAAATTTTTCCTTTTGTGTGCATCCACACTGTTCGCCGTGGGTAGTTACGCCCAGATCAGCGAAGAAGTCGTTGTCATGGAGGTCGAAGATGTTCAGGCGGTTCCGAAATACCCCAGCGTCAGAGGATTCGTTTCGAACGGGTTCTGGGATAACTGGGAAGTGTCGTTCGGCGGCGGTATGTCGATGATGAGCACGTCGAATCTCGTCTTCAAGGACATGCCCGGCAACTTCGGCGACCGCATCGGTTTCGAAGTGAACGTCGCAGCCACCAAGTGGTTCCACCCCGTATTCGGCGCCCGTTTGCAGTTGGCCGGCGGTCGTTTCCGTAATCTGACGAACGTTGCCGAAACAACGCAGCGCACGCCTTATATGTTCGTTCACACCGACCTGATGATCAACTTCTCGAACTGGGCCGGCGGTTATCGCGCCGATCGCGCATACTATGCCGTTCCGTTCGTCGGCTTCGGTTACATGGCGATGGATTTCACGGACCGCGCGCACGAGTTGGGATACTCCACGAATCAGGAATTCGCCTTCACGGCCGGTTTGCTGAACAAGTTCCGCATCGCAAAGAGCTGGGATCTCGACATCGAACTCAAAGGCTGGCTCTTCGGCGAGAGGGATCTGCCCCGTACATTGAGCAACGGCGGCAGCTATGCCGTCGCTTACAGTGCGACTGCCGGATTCACGCACCGGTTCAACGACCGCAACTGGAAACGTCAGATGCCGCAGAAATACACGGACGCCGACATCGCAGCCTACACGGCCGCCATCGCGGCGCTCGAAGGTTCGTTGGCCGCAGCCCGCGACAACGAGAAGTCGTTGGCAGACCAGTTGGCCGCAGCCAACAAGGCTTTGCAGAATGCCGCAGGCAAGAAGAAAGAGGTCTTTGTCAATGGTGCATGCCCCGCATTCTTCAAGATCAACAGCGCCGAGTTGTCGCAGCGTAACAAGATTCTGCTCGATCTGGTAGCCGAGGAGATCAACGCCAATCCGGCCGACAAGACCTTCACCGTTTCGGGTTATGCCGACAAGGAGACGGGCAGCGCCGAATACAACATGAAACTCTCCGAAGAGCGCGCTCAGGCCGTTGCCGACTATCTCGAAAGCAAGGGCGTGAAGGCCGATCGTCTGATCGTCAAGGGTTACGGCGCTACGGTTCAGCCTTTCAGCGGCAACATCGAAAACAACCGCGTCGTAGTGATCAAATAAGCGGCACGCGCACCCAATCATAAGAGAATACCGTACGTTTCCGTACGGTATTCTTTTTTAATATCGGGAAAAATTGTCAACAGTTCGGGAATACTGTTAACTCCAGATATCCCGTAAATATCCGATCTTTGTAAATATAAAACCTGCTTCCGGCGAGGCGATAATTTTGCAAGCGATCGTCGGCCGAACAGCCGGACGATGCGACGAGAAAACGCAGAAATTCAACCGACAACCAAAATTCATAAGCATATGAAAGAGTATGATGCCGTTATCATCGGCTTCGGCAAGGGAGGGAAAACCTTGGCCGTCGAGTTGGCCCGCCACGGCTGGAGCGTCGCGATGATCGAACGTTCGGACAAAATGTACGGCGGAACCTGCATCAACATCGGATGCATTCCGACCAAAGACCTGATCCACAAGGCACATCTGGCAACCGCTGTCGGATTCTCCGATTTCGGCCGGCAAGCCGCCTATTACGAAAAAGCCGTCAAGACGAAAAATGAACTGACGGATTCGCTGCGCGAGCTGAACTACCACAAACTGGCCGACAACGACCGGATCACGGTCTACACCGGCGAAGGCCATTTCCTGTCGCCGAACGTCGTGGCCGTACAACTCGAAAACGGCATAGCGGAAATACGGGGCAGGGAGATCATCGTCAATACCGGCGCCGAGACCGTGATTCCGCCCATCGACGGAATCGCGCAGAGCCGGTATACCTACACCAGCACCTCGATCATGGAACTCACGGAGTTGCCCCGCCATCTGATCGTGGTAGGCGGCGGGTATATCGGACTGGAATTCGCTTCGATGTACGCCGCGTTCGGCTCCCGCGTCACGGTACTCGAAGGGTTCTCCGAGCTGATTCCCCGCGAAGACCGCGACATCGCGGAAGAGGTGCGCACTGTATTGGAGAACAAAGGGATCGAATTCCGGCTCAACGCCAAAGTAACTTTTGTTCACGACGTTTCCGGTCAGGCTCGCGTCGGCGTCACGGACACGCACGACGGCCGAAGCTGCGAAATCACGGGAGACGCCGTGCTGCTGGCCACCGGACGCCGGCCCGCAACCGCCGCACTCGACCTCGCAGCGGCCGGAATCGAAACCGACGAGCGGGGCGCAATCCGCGTAGACGAACATCTGCGTACCAATATCCCCCACATCCATGCCGTCGGAGACGTTACGGGAGGGTTGCAGTTTACCTACATTTCGCTCGACGACTACCGGATCGTTCGGGACGACCTGCTCGGAAAAGGGCTGCGAACCACCGGCAATCGGGGGCCGATCCCCTACTCCGTCTTTATCGAACCCACCCTGTCGCATGTGGGAATGCACGAGGAGGAGGCCGAGAAGGCCGGCATCCCCGTACGCGTCAACCGCATTCGGGTCTCATCGATCCCGCGCGCCCGAATTCTCGGACCGGCCGAAGGGCTGCTCAAAGCGACGATCGATGCAAAAAGCGACCGGATTCTGGGCTGCACGCTCTTCTGCCCCGAATCGGGCGAAGCGATCAACACCGTCGCGCTGGCCATGAAGCACGGCATCACGGCGCGGGAGTTGAGCGGTTCGGTCTACACGCATCCGAGCATGAGCGAATCGCTGAACGACCTGTTCGCATAAGGGAGACCGGCACGGCAACCGGCGAAAAGGAGGGAACGGTTGAAACCGTTCCCTCCTCGATTTTATGCCTGGATATACTACTTGATGATGACGGCATTGACCAGCCGCACCTTCGAAACTTCATTGATGCGGTCGCGCAGCGCTTCGCGCTGGTAGAACAACTCCTGCCGCACGACGCTCGATTGCAGTCGGGCGTACAAGATATGGTTTTCCAACCGCAGATCGGTCGTAAGGTTCGCCACGGCATCGCCCACGACCTCGCGCCACGTGTCGGGCAGACGACCTTCGGCGACCTTCGCCGCCACATAGGGACGCGAGAAAAACTCCTCGAGCAAATCGCCCATCAACATCGCTTTGGTTCGCCTCATTTTACGATTCCTCCGTTTTCGACCACATTCAGCAGGTAGTCGCCGCCTTGCCGTCCGAGAATCTTCTCCAGACGCACCTTGTTGCAATCGGTGATGACGATCTGCCCGAATTCCTCGCCCGATACCAGTTTGATAAGCTGTTCGACGCGCCCCATGTCCAACTTGTCGAACAGATCGTCGAGCAGCAAGATGGGCTTCTCCCGCTTATCGGCTCCCACGACACGGTACTGAGCCAGCTTGAGCGCCACGAGAAAGGACTTCTGCTGCCCCTGCGAACCGTATTTGCGCAACGGATAGCCGTTGATGCGCAGCACCAGATCGTCGCGGTGAACGCCGGCAGTGGTGAACTGATTCACCAGATCGCGCTGCCGTGCGCGCTGCAACAACTCCATGAAAGGGGTCTCGGACAATTCCGAACGATAGGACAGCTCCACCTGCTCGCGGTCGCCCGACAGCAGGGCGTAATACTCGCCCACGATGGGTTGCAGCCGCTCGGCAAAGGCCCGCCGTTTTTCGAAAATCGCCTGCCCGTGCTCGGCCAGCTGCCGGTCGTAAATCAGCAACATATCCTCGTCGGAACCTATTTTGAGATACTTGTTCCGCTCCGACAGCACGGCGTTGTAGCGCATCACGGCCGCAAGATAGCTCCGGTCGAGCTGCGAGATACAGCCGTTGAGATAGCGTCGCCGCTCGTCGGCCGCATCGCTCACCAGCGCCGCATCGGCAGGCGAGACGATCACCACGGGAACCAGCCCCACATGATCCGACAGACGGTCGTACTCCTTGCCGTTGCGTTTGAGCGTCTTGCCGCTGCGACGGGCGAACGAGCAGACGATCTGCTCGCTGCGTCCGTCCGTCCGCTCATAGCTTCCTTCGAGCAGAAAAAACTCTTCGCCGTGGCGCACGCTCTGCGTATCGGTCATTGCGAAAGCCGACTTGCACATCGACAGATAGTGAATCGCATCGATGAAATTGGTCTTGCCCGCACCATTGTCGCCTACGAAACAATTGATTCCCGGGGCCAACGGAAACTCCTCCTGACCGATATTCTTGAAATTGATGAGCGACAATCGTTTGAGATACATAGCTTCTGCCGAACCGCCGGATCCAACGCCGCACGCGGATGCCGGAAGGAGGCTTCGAAGGTACGGGTGTGCGGTTCGACTTCAAAGGTACGAAAAATTGAAAAAAATACCAGCATAAGGGTGGATATTGGACAAAAAAATGTATTTTTGTGCTTTGAATCGTAGAAAAAATAAAAACTAAAATAACTACTATGGCAAAAAATCAGAATGCAGTGAATTCGACCGAGGAGAGCATCGGCACTGCAATGAGCCGCACCGAACTCTTTTTCGAGAACAACGGAAAAGCCCTCACGCTGGGTCTGATCGTTCTGGTATTGCTGGGCGGTCTTTATGTCGGCTACCGCAATCTCGTCTCGAAACCGCGCAATGAAAAGGCCTCCGAGCTGCTCGCGCAGGCACAAGGCAAATTCGAGGCCAACGACGCAGACTATGCGGTTGCACTGAACGGCGACGACAACGGCGCAGGTTTCCTCGAAGTGATCGAGCGGTACGGTTCGACCCCTGCGGGCAATCTGGCCAAGCATTATGCCGGCATCTGTTACCTCAAAGAGGGCGACCTGAAGAACGCCGCCGACTATCTGGCGAAATATTCGCCCGTGAAAGGGATTCCGGGAGCCGTCGTCAATGCACAGAACTACGGATTGCAGGGCGATATCGCCGTCGACGAAGGCAATTACAAGGAGGCCGTGAAGTTCTACGAGAAAGCCGTCAAGGCCGCCGACAACAACACGACCGCACCGCTCTTTCTGATGAAGGCCGGCCGCGCCTACAAGGCGCTGGGCGACAAGGCTAAAGCCAAAGAGTGCTTCGAACGCATCGCAACCGTTTATCCGAACTCCTTCGAGGCGCGCGACACCGAAAAGTATATCAACAGTCTCTAACGAACGATGGCAACCAAGCACCACAACCTGTCGCAACTCAACTCCCCGCTGCCGTCGGCCGAAGAGATGAAATTCGGCATCGTCGTGGCCGAGTGGAACTCCGAAGTGACCGAAGGGCTGCTCAGCGGAGCCGTACATACGCTGCGCAACGCCGGATGTCCCGAACACAACATCCAGATCAAGTATGTTCCGGGAACATTCGAATTGTCGCTGGGCGCCCAGTTCTTCGCGGAATACACCGACGTGGACGCCGTGATCGTATTGGGATGCGTCGTTCAGGGCGATACCCGTCATTTCGATTTCGTCTGCCAAGGCGTAACGCAGGGCGTGATGCAGCTGCAACTGCAATGGAACATGCCCATCGCATTCGGTGTGCTTACGACCAACGATTTGCAGCAGGCGCTCGACCGCTCGGGCGGACGTCTGGGCAACAAAGGCGACGAGGCGGCGGCCGCCGCCATCCAAATGGTACACCTTCAGGATGAGATGGATACCGAGGAGAACGCCTTCGACCGGAAGGCTATCAACTGACGGTTCCGATCAAATACCCAAAAACGGAGGTTTCTTTGCAGAAACCTCCGTTTTTTCATCGACTTCCATAAAGAAAGCGGGACGGATACCATCCGTCCCGCACATCTGCACAAATAACTAACCTTTTCGGGGATACTTATTTAGCAGCTTCAACGACCTCGGCAGCAGCCTCGGCTTGGCAGCAGGAATCGGTCTTGACCGAATCCGCGCACTCGCCGCAGCACGCCGAAACCTCCTCGACAGCAACCTCGACAGCCTCAGCCTCGGCAGCAGCCGGTTTGTTCGCGTTACCTGCGCACGATACCATCGCAGCGGCAGCGACTACAACGATGAAAGCATAGATTTTTTTCATAATGCAAATGAATTAAAGATGGTTATCGCTGCAAATATATCCAATAGCCGGAAATAATCAAAAGAAAAAACAAAAAAATACGCATCCCCGCCGAAAAGAGCCGGCCGGCAGCATAAATTACCTGAAAACGACCGTCATATCGACACGGAACCGGCGCCGAACGATTCGCCTATCCCCTTATAGAAAACCTTCGTCAGGCGTTGCGGCGGCCGGCTCGGTTGCCGAAGCGGCGCCCTGCGTTTCGTCCTGCGATTCCGCCATCGGATTCGGCGTGCCCGGATTCTCTTCCAGCAGATCGGTCGCCGACATGGTCTCCCGCGTCAGAAAGGCTTTGGGAAATTTCGTGCGAACGCGTGCGAGAAGCATGATCGCCTCCTCGGCGGTGACGCACCGGCCTGCCGTAACCTTGAAATAAGGGTTATCGTAAACCATGTCGACACTCTGGCCAGGAAACGACTCCCCGAAGGTCTTTTGCACCTCCTCCGCCTCGGCGCGGGCATTCTGCCCGTTACTGACGAAAAGCGTGATGCGCCAACCGTCACGGCGTTTCTCCGCAGCGCTCTGAGAGGCCGCTGAAAAAGCCGCTGCCGCGTCGGGCGCCTCGTGAATCTCGACCCGGGCGCTCAGTCCCGGCTCGGTAAGCTGCTGTTTGAACGCTTCGAGCGACTGCGCAGTAGCGGCCGTCGCCGCTGCCAGCGAAAAGATCAAGGTCAGAAAAAGAGTTCTCATCATTCGAAATCCGTTAGTAAATCCTCTGGACTGAGTCCAAAGGTATTTAAAAAATCCGATAACGGCATCCGTCGGCGGCCGATTTTTTTCGTCGCAACGCCCACACGCAACCGCAGCCCGAAGGCAACCTCCATCCGCTGCGTTTCGCCGCGTTCGAGCTTCCGCCGCACGGCATAAAGCGCGGCGCGATCGGGCACGCGCAACCGACAGCGCAGCCGAACGTCGCCCTCCCAATGGGACGTCACCGCCACCGTATCTTTCAGCAAGGCGCGCAACACTTCGCCGCCGTCGTAAGCAAGCGACAGTTCCGCCGCTTCGAGCTGCAACGGCCGATCGCCGGCATTGGCCACATGCAGCGTCACATCTGCGCCGGCAGAGCCATAGGTCTCGACACGCGTCGCCGCAACCCGCACCTCGCGCGCCAGATAACGGTTACAGCCGCCAAGCGCAGCAACGCCGAACAGCAATGTCAGGGGCAGAATATGCAGCCGCCTCAACATTTTTCAGCGGTATAAATCTGCGCGATGCCGAAACTCTGGCTTCGGGCGCGGCAGTTGCGAAACCCCGCAGCGGCAAGAATTTTCAGAAACTCTTCGGGCTGCGGAAACTCGTCCACCGAGCGGGGCAGATAGTCGTAGGCGCGCCGGTCGCGCGACAGCCAACCGCCGATACGGGGCAGCACCCGATGGGAATACCAGTCGTAAAGTCGGCCGAAAACCGGCATCGTGGGGGTCGAAAACTCCAGAATGACGATCTGTCCGCCCGCCCGCAACGCCCGCGACAACTCGGCAAGTCCCTGCTCGAGATCGCCGAAATTACGCACGCCGAAGGCCACGGTCACCACGTCGACCGCGCCGGGAGCTGCCACCGCGGTTTCAGCGTCGCCCACTTCGAGCGTCACCCGCTCTTCGAGCCCCCGCGCAGCGATCTTGCGGCGCGCCACCTCGAGCATTCCCTCCGACAGATCGACCCCCTTGATGTGGGCGCCCGGAATACGGCAGGCCATCATCAGCGCCAGATCGCCCGTGCCGGTGGCCATGTCGAGCACACGGCGCGGACGCAGACGCGCAACGATGCGCACCGCACGCCGCCGCCAGATGCGGTCGATGTTCAACGACAGGGTATGGTTCAGACGATCGTAGGCCGGCGCGATGTTGTCGAACATCGCCCGCACCTCCTCCTTTTTACTCCGTTCGGTATCGTATGGTTTCATAATCAATCGGTTTTGATCGCCTCGTCGGGCTGGACGCGGGCCACGAGCGCCGCCGGAAAGAACAGCAGCGCGAGGATGACGGCCGCCGCCGCGACATCGACCCCCAGCCACCACCCCGCACCCAACGCCACGGGAACCTCGGAGAGCATGTATCCCGCCGGATCGAGTTTCAGCAGGTGGAAACGCAATTGAAGCCAGCACAACACCCCTGCCGCCAGATTGCCCCACAACAGACCGCGCCCCACGATAAAGGCGGCACGGTAAAGGAAGATGCGGCGGATGCGGCGGTTCTCCATCCCCATCGCCTTCAACAATCCGATCATGCGCGTGCGTTCGAGCACCAGAATCAGCAGCGCCGAAGCCATATTGAAGAAGGCCACGGCCACCATCACCGCGATGATGACCGCCGCGTTGACGTTGTGCGCCTTCAACCAGTCGAAGACCGCCGGATAACGTTCGCCGACGCTCACGGCCGCCACGCCGTCCGCCTCCGGCAGTTCCGAACGCAGCAGCGCGTCGTTGACCGCTTCGGCCAGCCGGTCGGCCTGCCGCACGTCGTCCGCATACAGATCGTAACCCGACACCTCGCCGGACGACCAACCCGACAACCGCTGCACATTGCGCAGATCGGTAAAGGCCGTCCGTTCCAACTCCTCCATTCCCGTCGAATAGACGCCCGAGACTTTGAAGCGGTCGCGACGGGGCGTCTCGTCACTGGCGACGAAGAGCATCTCGACCTTGTCGCCAGCATGCAGTCCGAGCAGGCGCGCCGTGCGCGCGGACAAGAGCAGCTCCTTGGTACGTACCGAATCGCCGACGCGGGGCAGCGTCCCTTCGGTCAGCCGGCCGGCGAAAAACGACCAGTCATAAGAACCGTCCACCCCTTTGAGCGCCACGCCGTCCATCGCTTCGCGCGTGCGAACGATACCGCTTTTGAGCGTATAGGGGCTTACCGACCGCACCCCCTCGACGGAACGCAGCAACGTTTCGATCTGCGGCGTTGCGGCGACGGGTTGCGACTCCGCGGCGTAAATCCCGGCGGCATCGATCACCTCGACGGGCGCAGAGAAGCCGACCATGCGGGCCGTCACCTCGCGCTTGAATCCGAAAATCACAGCCAGTGCCACGAGCATCACGGCCACCGATACGGCCACCGAAACCACAGCGATGCGCGACATCACGCCGGGACGATTCTCCGGTGTGGCGCAGGCAGTGCGGCGGGCTATGAAAAATTCGAGGTTCAAACGGCGGGCAATCTTCGGTTAAATTTCATGCAAAGTAACACAATTTTTCCTATTTTTGCAGCAACTTAACCCTCGTTTATGAAAAAACAGGCACTCATCACGGGCGCGACTTCGGGCATCGGACGCGCCACGGCATTGCGGCTGGCCGCCGACGGATACGCCGTCACCGTTACCGGCCGACGCGCCGAACGGCTCGACGCGCTGCGCCGCGAGATCGAGGCGGCCGGAGGCGAATGCCGGACGCTGGCGTTCGACATCCGCGACGAAGCGGCATGCCGCGAAGCGCTCGAAGGGCTGGAACGAATCGACCTGCTGGTCAACAACGCCGGACTGGCCGCCGGATTCGAACACATCGACCGGGGGTCGACGGCCGACTGGAACGCCATGATCGACACCAATATCAAGGGATTGCTCTACGTCTCGCAGATCGCGGCGCGCAAGATGATCGCCGCAGGCGGCGGGCATATCGTCAATATCGGCTCGATCGCCGGTACCGAACCCTACGAAAACGGCGCCGTCTATTGCGCCACCAAGCACGCCGTGCACGCCATCTCGCAGGCGATGCGCGCCGACCTGCTCGCCGACGGCGTCAAGGTAAGCGAAGTGCGTCCCGGCATGGTCGAGACCGAATTCTCGGTGGTGCGCTTCCACGGCGACCGCGCAGCGGCCGACAACGTTTATCGGGGCGTCGAACCCCTCACGGGCGACGACGTGGCCGAAGCGATCGCATGGATCGCACAATTACCGGCACATATGAACGTTAATGAAATTGTACTGATGCCCTCACAGCAGGCGTGCCAGTACTACGTTCATCGCAAATCTTAAAAATTCGACAAAAATGGTACAGACGTTCATACTTCAGGCCGGATATTACGGCCATCCGAGCGGCTTTTTTTACGGCATGTCGGCCGGAACGATGGGTTCGTGGCTGTTGATCATTCTCATCGGCGTGGTAGGCTGGATCGTGCAGGCGCGCCTGCAGTCGGTCTTCGCCAAATACGCCAAAGTCCCCTTCCCGGGCGGACTGACGGGCGCCGAAGTGGCCGAAAAGATGCTGCGCGACAACGGCGTCCGCAACGTGAAGGTCACCCACGTGGCAGGGCATCTGACCGACCATTTCGATCCCCGGACGATGACCGTCAACCTAAGCGACTCGGTCTACGCTTCGCGCAGCGTGTCGGCGGCGGCCGTCGCGGCCCACGAGTGCGGTCACGCTGTGCAGCACGCGCAGGGATACGCCCCGCTCGAACTGCGCTCGCAGCTGGTGCCGATCGTCAACTTCTCGGCGCGCGCCGCGACCTTCGTCCTCATTGCGGGCATGATCCTGCTCGCCACGACCGACAATGCGTGGGTCTGCTGGATCGGCGTGGGACTGATCGCCGTGTCGGCCCTCTTCTCGATCGTGACCCTTCCGGTCGAGTACAACGCTTCGGAGCGCGCGTTGGCATGGCTCGAATCGAGCCGCACGATGCAGGGAGCGGAACTGGCGCAGGCGCGCGAAGCGCTGACATGGGCGGCTCGCACCTATCTGGTCGCCGCACTGAGCGCCATCGCCACGGTACTCTATTACGCCATGCTGATTCTCGGACGAGGCAATAACCGCAACTGATGACCCCGCAGGATTACACCCGGCGCAGCTGGCAAGCGGCTTTCGCCCTTATCGCGGTGCTCGCGGCCGTAGCCTTCATTCCGCCGCAGAACATCTGCGGCATCCCGCTCCGCCGGGCCAACATCCTTTCCGACATTCTCCGTTTCGACGACAAGAGCGCGCAGGCCGATGCCTTGTCGACGCTCGACGACGATTTCGCCGGCGACTTCCACCGTTTCGCGGGACAACTCGACGCCGGCGAGCAACTCGCTGCGGCCGCTTTGCCCGCAACGGGCGATACGACTGCTGCCGAACCGGCCGATTCACTGCCTGCGACGCCGCAGATCACCTTCGAATGGACGCTGGAAGAGGTTCCGGCCGATTATGCCGTCGCGGGAGATACTTCGCGGCTGCTTGCGGCGCTCACGCCCGTCGAAGATTTCGACACGCTCGCCGACGGGCCTTTCCGCCGCCTCTGTGCGCGACTGGCCGACATACGGCGCGATACGCCCGTGCGCATCGCGGTGCTGGGCGATTCGTTCATCGAGGGCGACATCCTCACAGCCGACCTGCGCGAACAACTGCAACTGCGCTACGGAGGCCGCGGCTGCGGCTTTACACCGATGGCCTCGCCCCTGACGGGCTACCGCCGTACGGTCAAGACCCGCTCGACGGGCTGGACCTCCTACAACATCATGCAACGCCGCACCACACCCGAAGCGCTGCGCGGCGACTATTCCGTCTCGGGCTGGCTCTGCCGCCCCGCCGACGGCGCCACGGTACGCTGGGACGGGAGCGACTTCCGGCGCCGCCTCGATCGCTGCGGCACGGCGCGCCTGCTCTTCCTGAGCCGCAGCGACAGCCGCCTCGCGCTCACGCTCAACGACTCGCTGCACCGGACATTCGACATACCGGCTTCGGAAGCCGTCCGGCAGATCGTCGTGCGGGCGCCCATCGCGTCGCTCGCGCTCCGCGTCGAACGGGGCGGGGCGGGATTCACCGGCTACGGCGCCCAATTCGAAGACGCGGCCGGCGTTACGGTCGACAACTACTCGATCCGCAGCAACAGCGGGCAGGCGCTCTTCGGCACCAACCCTTCGGTCAACGCACAGATCGACGCTTTCATGGACTACGATCTCGTCGTTCTGCAATACGGTCTGAACATTATGCAGGAGGGGGTCACCGACTACTCGGCCTATGCCGCCCGTGTGGAGAAGATGATCGCCTTCGTACGCAATTGCTTCCCCGACGCGGCGGTGCTGGTGCTCTCTACGAGCGACCGCTCGGTGAAATCCGAGACGGGATTCGCCCCTATGTCTTCGGCGCCGGCGATGGTAGGCTGGCAACGCCGCGCGGCCCGTGCGACGGGAGCCGCCTTCTGGTCGGTTTACGACGCCATGCGGGCGCAGGGCGGCATGGAACGCTTCGTGGCCAACGGCTGGGCGGGCAAAGACTACACCCATATCAACTACGCCGGCGGCCGACGCGTGGCATACGCACTGGTTGACGCGCTGGACGCCTGCGTGGCCGCGATCCTGCGCGAACGGCAGCAGGCCGCGCTGCCCGAACCGATGATGGACAGCACGAAGATCGAAGCGCTCGACCGGACGATGAGCGCCTCGCCGCAGTTAACCGATCCGCATTGAGCCGATGGAGAGCCTCCACGAAATCGCCGACCGCATTCTGCCGTTGTTGACTTACAACCCGCAGGCGCCGATGCTTTTCAGCAGCGGGCTGTTCCTCTTTCTCTTCGCCGCCTTCGCCTTTTTCTACGGCTTCATGCGGCGCACGCCGACGCTGCGCATCTGGTACGTCATCGCCTTCTCGCTCTATTTCTACTATAAATCGAGCGGCATCTACCTGCTGCTGCTCGTCGGGGTTTCCGTGAGCGATTTCTGGATCGGACGGGCGATCGCGCGCGTGGGCTCGCGCCATGCCCAACGCCTACTCGTCACGCTGAGCATCGCGGCCGATCTGGCCGTACTGGGCTATTTCAAGTATACCAATTTCTTCATCGAGATCGCCAACAATCTCTTCGGCGCGGGATTTCTCGAATTCCAGAACATCTTCCTGCCCGTCGGCATCTCGTTCTTTCTCTTCCAGTCGCTCAGCTACACGATCGACATCTATCGCGGCACGCTCCGCCCGATCGACCGCTGGGGCGACTACCTTTTCTACCTCTCGTTTTTTCCGCAGCTGGTCGCCGGCCCCATCGTACGCGCCCGTGATTTCCTTTCGCAGATCCGGCAGAATCCGATCACGGTCTCGCGCGAAATGTTCGGCACGGGCATCTTTCTCATCGCCATCGGTCTGTTCAAAAAGGCGATCATCTCGGACTACATCTCGCTCAATTTCGTCGACCGCATCTTCGACGATCCGGCGCTCTATTCGGGCGCGGAGTGTCTGGCAGCCGTCTACGGCTACGCCCTGCAAATCTACTGCGATTTTTCGGGCTACTCGGACATGGCCATCGGTCTGGCGCTGCTGCTGGGTTTCCACTTTCCGAAGAACTTCGACGCTCCCTACCACTCGGCCACCATCACCGAGTTCTGGCGGCGGTGGCATATCTCGCTCTCGACGTGGCTGCGCGACTACCTCTACATCTCGCTGGGCGGCAACCGCAAAGGTCGCCTGCGCACCTACATCAACCTGCTGCTGACCATGCTGCTGGGCGGTCTGTGGCACGGCGCAGCGATCCGCTTCGTGCTGTGGGGCGCGCTGCACGGCGTAGCGCTGGCGCTGCACAAGATGTGGCTTGTGATCGTCCCGGGCGCCAAAGTCTCGGGGTATCAGATGCACCCGCTGAACCGGTTTGTCGGAATTCTGGTGACGTTTCATCTGGTCTGCTTCGGCTGGCTGCTCTTCCGTGCCGACTCGATGCGCACCATACAACTGATGCTGCACCAGATCACCGACAACTTCCATCTCCAGCTCCTGCCCCAGATGCTCGCGGGCTACGGCGGCGTCTTCGCCCTCATGGGACTGGGGTATCTGCTCCACCTGCTGCCCGACCGCGCCGACGCGGCGGCCCGCCGCGCGGTGATCGCTTCGCCTTTCTGGGCGCAGGTGCTGCTGCTGGCCGTCGTGGCGTGGTGCGTCATGCAGATTCAGTCGAGCGACATACAACCTTTCATCTACTTCCAATTCTAAGACGCGATGATTCCACTCTACACCTTCGACCACGCGCTCTTTCTGGCGCTCAATTTCGACGGCGGCCCCACGATGGATCGCCTGATGACCGTCGTTTCGGGCACGACGATGTGGCTGCCGCTCTATGCGCTGATCCTCTGGCTGGTCTGGCGGCGGGAGGGATGGCGCAACACGCTGATGTTCGCTGCGGCGATCGTGCTGGCGCTCGTCCTGTCGGACATGGCGGCCGGCATCTTCAAACATTCGGGGCCGCTCAAAGGATTGTGGGCCGACTTTCCGCCTCGCTGGCGGCCGATGTTCACGCCATCGCTCGAAGGGTTGGAGATCGCGCCCGACACGCTGATGCGCTGGCGTTTCGAAGGACATCCCACACCCGGGACGGTGCATGTTCCGGCAGGTGCGCTGGCCGGAAAATACGGCACCGTCTCGTCGCACGCCGCGACCGTCGCGGCGCTGCTGGTGCTTTCGGCCGCAGAGATCCGCCGCCGCTGGTTCACGGTATTGATGGTCGCAGCGACGCTTCTGATCTGTTACTCGCGCATCTATCTGGCCAAACACTTTCCCGTCGATCTCCTGCTGGGAGCGGCCGTCGGGACGCTGACGGGCTGGGCGATGCTGCTCTTATACCGTCGGATAAAGCGGAAATGCTAAATATTTTTCGTAACTTTGCGACACTTTCAATCAGGTAAAAATAAAAACGACACAATATGGCAATCGAACTCAGCGAACAGGAGCAACTGCGCCGCCAGTCGCTCGCCGCACTGCGGGAATTAGGCATCAACCCCTATCCCGCCGCACGTTTCGACGTGACGGCGACGGCACGGGAGATTCTCGACGGATATGACAAAGCGAAAGGCAACTTCGCCGACGTGCGCATCGCAGGCCGCATCATGTCGCGCCGCATCATGGGCAGCGTCTCGTTCTTCGAACTGCAGGACCACACGGGCCGCATCCAAGTCTACATCCGCCGCGACGACATCTGCCCCGAAGGCGATCCGACGATGTACAACACAGTCTTCAAGAAACTTCTGGACATCGGCGACTTCGTAGGCGTCGAAGGGTTCGCCTTCGTCACCAAAACGGGCGAAACGTCGGTACACTGCCGGCGGCTGACCGTCATCTCGAAATCGTTGCGGCCGCTGCCGGTCGTCAAGGAGAAGGACGGTCAAACGTTCGACGCCTTCACCGATCCCGAAATACGTTACCGCCAGCGTTACGTCGATCTGGCGGTCAATCCGCAGGTGAAAGAGGTCTTCGTCAAGCGGTCGAAGATTCTCAGCACCATGCGCGAGTTCTTCAACGCGAAAGGTTATCTGGAGGTGGAGACGCCGATTCTGCAACCCATTCCGGGCGGCGCGTCGGCGCGGCCGTTCATCACGCACCACAATTCGCTCGATATCGATCTCTATCTGCGCATCGCCACGGAACTGTACCTCAAAAAACTTATCGTAGGCGGGTTCGAAGGGGTCTACGAATTCGGCAAGAATTTCCGCAACGAAGGCATGGACCGCACGCACAACCCCGAGTTCACCTGCATGGAGATCTACGTCGCCTACAAGGACTATCTGTGGATGATGGAGTTCACCGAGCAGATGCTCGAACGCGTCGCAATGGCCACCAACGGCACGACGGAACTCACGATCGACGGAAAAGCCGTCTCGTTCAAGGCGCCGTTCCGCCGGCTGACGATGACCGACGCCATCCGGGAAAAGACCGGTTACGACATCACGGGCCAGTCGGAGGAGCAGCTGCGCGAGGCTTGTAAGCGGCTCGGCGTCGAGGTCGACGAGACGATGGGCAAAGGCAAGCTGATCGACGCCATCTTCGGCCAGTATTGCGAGGAGGAGCTGATCCAGCCGACGTTCGTCATGGACTATCCGATCGAAATGTCGCCGCTGTGCAAACGCCATCGCGAGAACCCCGATCTGACGGAACGATTCGAACTCTTCGTCAACGGCAAAGAGCTGTGCAACGCCTACTCGGAGCTCAACGACCCGATCGACCAGTTGGAACGTTTCCAAGAACAGCTGCATCTGCTGGAGAAGGGCGACGACGAAGCGATGTTCATCGACATGGACTTCGTGCGCGCATTGGAATACGGCATGCCGTCATGTTCGGGCATGGGCATCGGCATCGACCGTCTGACAATGTTCATGACCGGCCAGTCGTCGATTCAGGACGTGCTCTTCTTTCCGCAAATGCGGCCTGAGAAGAAGGCGCAGAAAGACCCCGACGAGGCTTATGCCGCCATCGGCGTTCCCGTCGAGTGGATTCCCGTCATTCAGAAGATGGGTTATCTGACCGTCGACGCGCTGCGCAAGCTGCCGGCCGGAAAGTTCTTCAACGACCTCTGCGGCTTCAACAAAAAGAACAAGCTGGGACTCAAAGCCCCCTCGATGGAGGAGGTCAAGACTTGGTGCATCCCCGCCGAAGAGTAACCGCAGACGCATAGACGATGGACCGTACCCGAAAACTCCTGCTGGCACTCGCACTGGTGGCAATCGCCGCCACGCTGCTGGCCCTGCGGGGCTGGATCGCTCCAATGACGGCGCGCTGGATATTGCTGGCATTGCTGGGGTGGTATTGGATTCGTTTCATCGTCCTGCCCGTAGACGTGATCAAGCGCACGAAAGTGCTCAATCCCTTCGCCGTGACGTGGTGGGTCAACAGTTTTCCGATCCTGCCGGCCATGACCGGCGCCGTATTGCTTTGGTACGGCGCGCCGTTCGAAAAACGGATCTGGGGGTCGCTGCTGCTCTTCATCGTCGTCTCGGCCCTTGCGGGATACCTGACAATTATTCGTTACAATCATAAACTTAAAAAATTACAGCAATGAGAAAGAAGATCGTAGCAGGCAACTGGAAAATGAACACCCTGCCCGCCGAAGGCGTCGAGCTCGCAAAAGAGATCGCAGCCGGCAAACACACCGTATGCGACTGCGTGAACTTCATCGTATGCCCTCCTTTCACGCACCTCTCGGAGGTGGTGAAGACGCTCAAAGGCACGGCTATCGCCGTCGGCGCACAGAACTGCGCCGCCGAGGCCAAAGGCGCCTATACGGGCGAGGTCGCCGCGTCGATGATCGCGGCGCTGGGCTGCGAATATGTAATCCTCGGCCACTCGGAACGCCGCCAATACTACGGCGAGACCTCCGAGACGCTCAACAAAAAGATGGAGCAGGCCTACGCCAACAACCTCGTGCCGATCTACTGTGTGGGCGAGAATCTCGCGGAACGCGAGGCCGACAAGCATTTCGACGTGGTGAAGGCGCAGATCGAAGAGGTGGTTTACAACCTCACGCCGGAACAGTTCGCAAAACTCGTCATCGCTTACGAACCCGTATGGGCCATCGGCACGGGCAAAACCGCTACGGCCGAGCAGGCGCAGGAGATTCACGCTTACATCCGCAAGGTGCTCGCGGCCAAGTTCGGCGCGGCAGCCGAGGAGTGTCCGATTCTCTACGGCGGATCGTGCAAACCGTCGAACGCTGCCGAAATCTTCTCCAAGGAGGATGTCGACGGCGGTCTGATCGGCGGCGCAGCCCTCAAAGCCGAAGATTTTCTGGCCATCGGCAAAGGCTTCACGAAGTAGTTTCGAATTCCGATCGCGTAAAAAGGAGACCCCGCAGTGCGGGGTCTCCTTTTTATTGCCGTTCGAAACGACTCGGAATCGGAATCGAAAGGTTTTTCGAATTTTTTCTTATCTTTGCAGAAGACAACTACTAACTACCCCTATCATGAAAAAACTGCTCATCGTCTGCGCCGCCCTGTCGGCGACTTTCGCTGCGTCCGCGCAGCACTACTACATCGACGCCTACAACCCCGACATCACCCGCAACTCCCTTCGCGTCGCTCCGCAGCGCGCCGAGTTCGTGCTGCCCGAGGTAAACGGCTACACCGTCTACAAAGCCGACCTGCACACCCATTCGATCTATTCGGACGGCGACTGCACGCCCGAATTCCGCGTCCGCGAAGCGTGGTACGACGGTCTGGACGTACTGGCGATCACCGAACACGTGGAGTACCGCCGTCACGAAGGCAAGATGCTCAATTTCCTGAAAGGGTACGTCCCCGAAGGTACGCAGGCCATCAACAACAGCATAATCAACAAACCGGCCGACGAACGCGGCATCCAGTCCGATCTGAATTTCCCCGTGAAACTGGCGCAGGAGACAGCGAAAAACTACGGCATTACGATCGTTCCCGGCGCCGAAATCACCCGCGAACCGATCGCCTATGGTCACTACAATGCGCTCTTCACCACCGATAACAACGCCATCTACGCCGCCGACGCGCTGCAATCGCTCCGCAACGCCAAGGCGCAGGGAGCACTGGTGATGCACAACCACCCGGGTTGGAGACGCAAAAGCCTCGAACACCCCGAGTTCGAAATCGCGGCTTACGGCGAGGGGCTGATCGACGGCATCGAGATCATGAACGGCGGCGAGTTCTACCCCAAAGCCATCTCACGCGCCCATGCCAGGAACCTCTTCGTCTCGGCCAATACCGACATCCACGACACGACGGTCGCAACCTACCGCGCGCAGGGACATCGTCGCAACATGACGCTGATCTTCGCCAAGGAGAACACGCTCGAAGCGCTGCGCGAAGCCATTGAAGCGCGTCGCACGCTGGCCTATTCGTTCGGCACGATCGCCGGCGACGAACAACTGCTCAAGGATCTCTTCGCGGCGTCGATCCAGACCAAGGTGCTCCGCACCGACGCGCACGGCCGCCGCACGGTAAGCCTCACGAACAACAGTTCGGTGCAGTACGTCCTGCGTTTCCCGGGACAGAATCCGTTCATCCTCAACCCCTTCTCGACCACCATAACAAGCATCGCAAAAGACAAGCCGCTGCGGCTGACCGTCGAGAACATGTGGCACTCCGAGAAGGAACATCCACAGATCGAGATGAATTTGTAATTCCGGTCTCCGAAAACGAAAACACCGCCCGACATGATTGTCGGGCGGTGTTTTCGTTTTCCGAACGCCGTTCTCCGTCCGACAGGCTGTCAGTGACAGATAATGACACGATGTCCGGCATGTCGTGACAATTTGCGACAAAAAATGTCACAAACTGACAAAACCATTCGCTTCGGGCAGTGGCACGCGGTTTGCTCCTTAGGATGACGAATCCCGAAAGGGAGGGGCGTAAGGCCGATAAGACCGGCCGAAAGTCCGATCCGAACGGGAAACGATAAAAAACGAAGTATAACCAAATAAACCAAGGAGGACAAAATTATGATGCCTGTAATGAGAAATCAAAATTGGTTGCCGAGTCTGTTCAATGACTTTTTCGGCGACGAGTGGATGGGAATGCAGCACAAACACGGCTCGGTGCCTGCGATCAACATCATCGAGAACGAGAAGGACTTCCGCGTGGAGCTTGCTGTTCCGGGCACGACGAAGGAGGACTTCAAGGTGAACGTAAACGCCGACAACGAGTTGGTCATCTCGCTCGAAAAACACAGCGAAAAGGAGGAGAAGGAAGGAGACAAAAATCAAAAGGGCAACCGCAAGGGAACCTATCTGCGCCGCGAATTCTCCTACACCTCGTTCCAGCAGAGTTTCTCGCTGCCCGACGACGTCGACCGCCAGAAGATTTCGGCCAAAGTCGAGAACGGCGTGCTGACGATCGAACTTCCCAAAAAGGAGGTCACCGCGACGGCCCCCGTCTCGCACCAGATCGAGATCAAATAGCGCACTGCGGTTCCATCCGCAAAGGGAAGAGGATGCTCCGAAAAGGGGGCGTCCTCTCTACTTTTTTACCGTCCGGCAGGTAATTTGCCCTCCTCGTCTTACGTTAGAATAATGAGATAAAAAGCAAAAGCCATGAAACCCATCGTTACCTTTTTCGGAACGCAGCCTTACGAGCAGGAGTCGTTCGACGCCCTGAACCGCGATTTCGGATTCGAATTCCGCTACTTCAAAGGCCACCTCAGCCGCCAGACGGCGGTCGCCACGCACGGCGCGCAGGCAGCCTGTATCTTCGTCAACGACACGGCCGACGCCGAAGTGATGCGCGAACTGGCGCGCAACGGCGTGAAGCTGCTGGCGCTGCGCTGCGCCGGTTACAACAACGTCGATCTGGAAGCCGCCCGCTCGTTCGGCATTCCCGTCGTGCGCGTACCGGCCTACTCGCCCTACGCCGTGGCGGAGTATACGGTGGCGCTGATGCTCTCGCTCAACCGCAAGATTCCGCGCGCCAGTTGGCGTACGCGCGACGGCAATTTCTCGTTGCAAGGGCTGATGGGATTCGACATGAACGGCAAGACCGTCGGCGTGATCGGCACGGGAAAGATCGCCCGTATCGTCATCCGCATCCTGCTCGGCTTCGGCATGCGCATTCTGGCCTACGACCCCTACCCCGACGGCGTCTTCGCCCGCGAAACGGGCATCACCTACGTCTCGCTCGACGAACTGTACCGGCAGTCGGACATCATCACGCTCCACTGTCCGCTCACCAGTGAGACGAAGCACCTCATCAACGAGCGTTCGATCGCCCTGATGAAACCCGGCGTGATGATCGTCAACACCGGCCGCGGACAGCTCATCCAGACCGAAGCGCTGATCGAAGGGCTCAAAAGCAAACAGGTAGGCTCGGCGGGGCTGGACGTCTACGAAGAGGAGGGAGACTACTTCTACGAGGACCTTTCGGACACGATCATCGACGACGACACGCTGGCGCGGCTGCTGCTCTTCCCCAACGTGATCGTCACCTCGCACCAAGCCTTCTTCACGGCCGAGGCGATGCGCAACATCACCGAAACCACATTGCAGAACATCAAGGATTTCTTCGACGGAAAACCGCTCGTGAACGCCGTTACGAAATAGGCCGCGCGCCGCCGTATAGCGCGCCGCACCTTTCGGGGTGCGGCGCACTGCATTTTGTCCGCCGTACGGGGATTTGATCAAACAGGGTTATAAAGCGTTCGATATGTCGCCCTCATTTTCATTATTCGATTTTATTACCTATCTTTACATTACCAACTTTTAATTTACTACACATTAATCCAAACTATTAGTATGAAAAAAGGAACCTTCCTTTGGGGGCTGCTCGCCCTCTTTTCCCTTGTGTTCTGTTTCTCCTGCAAGGACGACGACACGAACGACGATCCCGTCTACGAACTGAAAGTCAAGGCGCAAAAGACCGAAATCTCCGGCGACGGCGGAGACGCGATCTTCGACGTCACCTCCAACGGCGCATGGACGTACACGATCGACCAGCAGGAGCCGTGGCTGACGGAGAAGTCGAAAACCGACAAGCGGCTGACGCTCACGGCTTCGGCCGCCGGAGACGCTCAGCGCAAGGCGGTCGTGACCTTCACCTCCTCGGCCGATTCCAAACTGAAAGAGGCGATTACGATCACCCAGAAACCCAAAGCGGAAGAGCCGCAGCCGCTCGTTCCGCAGGCCGACCTGCTCGACATCGTATTCCACAACGACGGCACGGCCGAAGACATCTCCGCAGCGAAAACGCCCGTGGAGGCACTCTCCGGCACGGCGATGATGACCTATTACAACGACATCTACCAGCGTTTCGTCGCCCATTTCAGCCACACCCCGGGTACGACGGTCAACGAGGGCTTTTACAAGGCCAATTACGTCGCCAACCAGAAATTCATCAACGGACTGGCCGACGGCCATTCGCTGGAGGCGCTCTTCAAGACCGACGTGAAATCGGACGGGTCGGCGGAGTGGAAGATGTTCAGCGCCATGTCGTCGGGCGGCACGGGCTTTCTCATTTCGAAAGCCGACAGGGGAACGGAACTGACCTTCCTCCCCAATGTGAGCACGAACGGCAAATCGAAATGGATCTGGACCAAGAGCGGCATCAATCCCGAAGCGGGACGTTACTATCACGTCATCGGCGTGTGGAACAAGCAAGAGCAGAAATCCTACATCTATGTCGACGGCGAACTGAAGGGGACGATGGACGCGCCCGGCGATTTCGTACACCCCTCCAACACCACGAGCTACTGGTTCGGCATCGGCGTCGACGCCAGCCCCACGTCGGGACAGAACGCATGGAAAGGCGACGTGGCCATCGCGCGCGTCTACGACACGCCGCTGACCGCAGAGGGCGTCAAGGCGTTGTGGGAAGCGGTGAAACGCGACCAGAAACCCAGCGTGATCGAGATTTCCGATCTGCTTTTCCTCTCAGGCTGCGAGGTAGGCCCCAACTACCGTTATACGCTCTACGGCAAGGGCTTCGCCGCGGGCGATAAGGTTAAGTTCGAGTCGCTTACCGTCGATAATCGCTCTTTCGTGTACGATGGGACGGTAACTGCCGAGTCGATTTCGATCCGCATTCCCGACACATTCGTTTCCGACCATTACCGGATGGTGTTGCTGCGCGGCGACGCCCAGTATCCGCTGGGGATCACGCAGCTCACCTATTCGAGTAACCCTGCAAAGCTCCCGACGCCCCAAGTGATCGCCCACCGCGGCTATCACACCAATGGCGCGCCCGAAAACTCGGTCGCAGCGCTGGCCGCAGCACAGGAGCTGGAGATCTACGGCTCCGAATTCGACGTCTGGATCACCACCGACGGAAAGATCGTGATCAACCACGACAAGACCGTTGCGGGAGACTCGCATGTCATCGAGAATTCGACTTACGACGAAATCAAGAACCTTACGCTCGGCAACGGTGAAAAACTCCCCACGCTCGACGATTTTCTGGCTCAGGCGGCCAAGAGCACCAAGACGAAGTTGATCTGCGAAATCAAGCGCCACAGCTCGGCGGCCAACAATGAACGCGCAACCGACGCCGTCATCGCAGCGGTCAAAGCCGCAGGACTGACCGACCGCGTGGACTTCATCGGCTTCGACTATGCCACCTGCAAGCGGATCGTCGCCGCACTGCCCGATGCGATGGTGCAATACCTCAACGGCGATCTGGCGCCCGCAACCGTCTATGCGGACGGCATCCGGGGCATCGACTACACCTATTCGATCATCTCCGGCCGCCCCGAATGGATCAAGGAGGCGCACGACAAAGGCATGGTCGTCAACACGTGGACGGTCAACGCCGAGCAGGATATGATGAGCTGCATCGCCATGGGCATGGACTTCATCACCACCAACAATCCCGACATACTCAAGGAACTCCTCACCAAGACATTCGTCTCGCCCAACTGATGCCGGACGGACATAAGCGCAAAGACGCCGCACCTTGAAAGGTGCGGCGTCTTTGCGCTTCGAGCCGGAATTACCGCTCCGTACTCCGCTCGACGCTCCAACCGCCGCCGAGCGCCTTGTAGAGATCGACCATCGCCAAGTGCTCGTCGCGCACGGCGTTGCTCAGCCCGATCTGTGCATCGAAGTACTTGCGCTGGGCGTCCAACACGTCGAGGTAGTTGATCACGCCGTTGAAATACTGCAACTGCGCCAGCTCCACGTATTTCTGCGCCGCCTGTTGCAGGTCGCGTTTCAGCGCGGCGGCCGTGCGGACATTGCGATAGGTCACCACCGCATCGTTGACCTCGCGGAAGGCTTCCAGCACCTTTTTCTCATAGTTGAGCCGCGCCTCGTCGCAGGCGGCCAGCGCAGCCTTGTATTTCGCTTTCTTCTTGCCGAAAGAGAAGAGCGGCGAGGCGAGCGACCCGCCCACATAGGAGAACGGTGAGGAGAAGAGCCCCTTGAGATCGTCGTTCTCCCAACCGCCCGTCAGGCTGAACGTGATGCGCGGAAAGCGATCGGCAGATGCCATGCCCATCGCCGCCTCGGCCGCACGGAGCGTCTGTTCGCTCTGGCGCAGGTCGGGACGCCGCTTCAACAGTTCCGAAGGCAGCCCCACCGTCAGCCGTTCGGGCAGGCGTGCGTGCATCTCCATCGTCTGACGGTCGATGCGCAGCGAGGGGTAGTCGCCTGCCAGCAGCGCGATCTGATGCTCCTTGAGCGCGACGCGGCTCTCGAGTCCCGGGATAAGCGTCGCCGTACTGGCCAACTCGACCTTCGCCTGCTGCAAGGCTGTCTCGGAGGTCAGTCCGCCCTCGAATCGCAGCCGCGCCTGCCGCACGCCCTCTTTGCGGGTCTGAAGCGTGCGCCGCACGATGCTCAGCTCCTGATCGAGCGCCACCAGCTCGTAATAGGCGGTCGCCACCTCGGCCACGAGCGTCATCTGCAACGCACGCTGCGCATCGACCGTCGCCAGATATTCGGCAGCGGCCTGCCGGTTGGCCCAACGCAGATTGCCCCACAAATCCAGCTCCCACGCCAAATGCACCTTGGCGTCGAACTCGGGATCGTCCTTCGACGCCTCGCCCTTGTAGTCGTTATGCTCGGTATCGGCCGCCAGTTCGCCCGTAATCGACGGCAACTGATCGGCGCGCGCCATGCGGCTCAGCGCACGCATGCGTCGCACGCGGGCCGAAGCGGCCAGCATGTCCTTGTTGCGTTCGAGCGTGCGTTCGATCAGCGCCGTGAGCGTCGAATCGGTATAGACGCTCCACCACGCCATATCGGCCATCGTCAGCGAATCCTTCACACCGGTCACAACCTCACCGGGCAGATTCAGTTCGGGACTTTTGATCTGTCGGCGTCCCAACATGCAGGAAGTGCAGAGCAGGATGACGCTGCAAAGCACCGTACCGTAAAACACTCTATTTCGTTTCATGGCTCACGCGTTTGAATTTGTCCTTAATGCGATAGACCCACACGAAGAAGAAGGGGACGAAGACGATGCCCACGGTGATGGCCACCAGCATGCCGAAAAAGACGCCCGTGCCGATTCCCTGACGGCTCGCCGAACCGGGACCGGAAGCGAACACCAGCGGCAGCATACCCAGAATAAAGGCCAGCGAGGTCATCACGATCGGACGGAACCGCAGCCGCGCGGCATGCAGCGCCGACTGCACCAGATCGCCGCCGCGGTCGACCTCCTCCTTGGCGAACTCGACGATCAGAATGGCGTTCTTGGCCACCAGACCTACCAGCATCACCAGTCCGATCTGAAAATAGATGTTGTTTTCCAACCCGCAGAGCCAGTTGCCCACATAGGCGCCCAACCCCGCGATCGGCAGCGAAAGGATCACCGCCACCGGCACCGACCAGCTCTCGTACTGCGCGGCGAGGAAGAGGAAGACGAACAGAAGCGCCAGCGCAAGCACCAGTCCCGTCTGGCCGCTGGCATGTTTCTCCTGATACGAAAGGCCGCTCCACTCGACACCGATGTTCGCCGGCAGGCGCTGCCGTACGATCTGCTCCAACGTCTCCATCGCCTGACCCGAACTGTACCCGTGCGCCGCCTCGCCCGTGATGGTCGCGGCGTTGAACATGTTGAAGCGGCGAATCGTCCCCGGGCCGGTCGTATAGTGCGTCGTGCCGAGCGCCGTGACGGGAATCATCGCCCCGCCGTTGCCGCGCACGTAGAAAAGATCGAGATTGCTCTGATGCGCCCGATAGGGCGCTTCGGCCTGAATGTAGACGCGGTAGATGCGGTTGAACATGTTGAAGTCGTTGACGTAAACCGAGCCGGTGAAGGTTTTGAGCGTCGAGAAGATGTCGGACATCGAAACGCCCAGCAGTTGCGCCTTGTCGCGGTCGACGTCGTAGTAGAGCTGGGGAATGTCGCTCTGCATCGACGCCGACAGCCCCGCCAGTTCGGGACGCTGCGCGGCATAATGCATCAGGGTATCGACCGCCTGCTGCAAATCGGCGTACGTCCGGTCGCCGCGCGCTTCGAGCACCATCTCGAAGCCGCCCGAAGTGCCCAGACCCGGAATGACGGCGGGCGAACTGAGGTAGACCTTGCTCTCGGGATAACGCGACAGCTCGCCACGCACCTGCTCCATCAGTTCGTCGATGCTCTCCGACGTACGGTCGCCCCACGGTTTGAGAATCACGGTCAGCTGACTGTGCGCCTGATTGCTGCCCAGTCGGGGCGACGATCCCGTAACGTTGAGCACATACTCCACGTCCGAAAGTCCCATGAGATACTCCATCGCGCGATCCGTCACGCGGCGCGTCCGTTCGAGCGTCGCCCCCTCGGGCAACTCCAGTTCAATGGTAAAATAGCCCTGATCCTCCTTGGGCATGAAACTCTGCGGCGTGATGCGGTTCATCAGCCAGATACCGACCAGAAGAATGCCGAAAGCCGCCAGCATCCGCCGCGAATGGCGCAGACTGGCGCGGATTCCGCGCTGGTACACCGTATTGCCGCGACGCAGCCAGTAGTTGATCCGCCGGAACAGCTTGGGTTTGCGCCGGCCATTGTCGGGACGCAGGAAGTAGGCGCACATCACCGGACTGAGCGTCAATGCCACGATGGTGGAGATGATAACCGAAACGGCGATGGTGATGGTGAACTGCCGGTAGAGCTGCCCCGTGATGCCGGCCAAGAAACTCACCGGAACGAAGACGGCGCACAATACGAGCGACATGGCGATCAGCGCGCTGTCGAGCGACGCCATCGCTTTTTTGGTCGCTTCGTAAGGCGACAACCGCTCCTGCTCCATGATGCGTTCGACGTTCTCGACCACCACGATGGCGTCGTCCACGACGATACCGATGGCCAAGATCAGACCCAGCAGCGTCATCATGTTCAGCGAGAAGCCGAAAACGAGCATCACGCCGAAGGTTCCGACCAGCGAGATGGGAACCGCCACGATCGGAATCAACGTCGCCCGCCAACTCTGCAACGAGAGGAAAACCACCAGAATCACCAACAGCAACGCTTCGAACAGCGTCTGGTAGACGTGGTGGATCGACTCGGAGATGTAGGTCGTCATATCGAACGGAATCTCGTAGGAGATTCCTTCGGGAAAGTTGCGGGAAATCTCCTCCATCGCCCCTTTCACTGCGCCGGCCACCTCCATGGCGTTGGCGCCGGGCAGCATATTGATATTGAGCACGGCGGCATTTCCGCCGTTGATACCGCTCTCGGTATTATAGGAAGAGGCTTCGAGCGAAACGCGCGCCACGTCGCGCAGGCGGATGATCGAACCGTCGGGATTGGCGCGAATGACGATCTCCTCGAATTCGCCCACCGACGACAGACGCCCCTGCGCCGTAATGGGGATCGTTACGTCGAGATCGGTCATGGGCTGCTGCCCCAGCACGCCGGCGGCCGACTCGCGGTTCTGATCCTTCAACGCCCGTTGCAGATCCTGCACCGTCAGTCCCAGATTGGCAAGGCGGTCGGGCAATACCCAGATCTGCATGGCGTAGTAGCGCGATCCGACGTTCGAGACGCTGCCCACGCCCGGAATACGCCGCAGCATGTCCAACACGTTGAGCGTAGCATAGTTGCTCAGATAGATTTCGTCGAACTTGGGATCGGACGAAAGCAGCGTGATCGTCAGCAGCTTGCTCGACGCCTGTTTCTGCACCGAAATGCCGTTCTGCACCACCTCGGCGGGAAGCCGGCTCTCCGCCAGCTTCACGCGGTTCTGAATCTCGACAGCCGCCAGATCCGCATCCGTGTCGATGTCGAAAGTGACGGTAGCCGTGAACCCGCCCGAGTTGTTCGACGACGACTCCATGTAGAGCATGCCGGGCGTACCGTTGAGTTCCTGCTCGATGGGCGTGGCGACGGCCTGCGTCACCGTCTGGGCGCTGGCGCCCGGGTAGGAGGCGTTGACCGTCACGACCGGCGGGACGATTTTGGGATACTGATCGACGGGCAGCAATGCCAGTCCGATAACGCCCACGATGACGATGATGACCGAGAGAACAGTCGAAAAGACCGGCCGGTCGATAAAGAAATCGCTCTTCATAGACTGCCGTTAATTGGATTGGACGCCGTTCTCGCGTTTGGGCTCGACCGCCTCGACGCGCATACCGTGGTTGAGTTTATGATAGCCCTCGACAACGATCCGTTCGCCGGGCAGCAGCCCGCGTTCGACAACTATTTTATTGTCCAGTTCGGGCCCCGTCTCGATGAAACGCTTCTCTACGACGCTGTCGGGACGCACTACGAAGATATAAGCGCCGCCCTTTTCGATCACGAGCGCCTTGGAGGGAACGACGACAGCATTCTCGCGCACGTCGAGCAGCAGTTTGACCTTCGTGAACTGACCGGGCAGCAGAATATGATTGGGGTTGGGCATCTCGGCGCGCACGGAGAAAGTTCCCGTTTCGGGATCGACCTGAGGGTCGGCGAAATCGACCAGCCCCCGCAGCGGATAGCGCGAGTTATCGGGCAGCGTGACGGTGATGTAGGGATTCCAGCGACGGGTCGAGTCCTTCTGTCCCAGATTGACGTTGCGCTCCTTGCTACGCAGGTAGTCGAGTCCCGTCATGCTGAAATCGACGCGCACCGTGTCGCTCTTGACGATCGTAGCCAGCAGCGACTTGCCGCCCGGCCCGACGAGGGTTCCGATGTCGGCGTTGCTGGCGCTGATATAGCCCGTAATGGGCGACTGCACGGTGGTATAGCTCAGCGCCGTAGCGGCCTGCATCAGGTCGGCTTCGCTCATCAGCACATTGGCCGTCGCACTCTCGTAAGCGGCCGTGGCGTTATCCAGATCGAGCTGACTGGCGGCGTTCTGCTCGTAAAGCGGACGGATGCGCTTCAAATCGCGTTCGGCCTTCTGTGCGAGCGCCCGATCCTTGTTGAGCTGGGCTTTGGCCTTGTCCACGCGGGCGCGGTAGATCTTGGGGTCGATGACGAACAACGTCTGCCCTTTCTTCACATAACTTCCCTCGCGGAAAAGCATCCGTTCGAGATAGCCCTCCACACGAGCCCGCACCTCGACGAATTGCTGGGCGCGGATACGCCCCACGAACTCGCCGTAAATCTCCACGTCCTGCGTAGCGACGGGTTCGACCGCCACGACCGGATAGAGGACCGTCTCGCTTCGCGGACGAAGCAGCCAGACGATGCCGGCGACCGCCACAATCCCGATCAATCCGATCAAAATCCATCCGCTTTTGGTTCGCGGACAAGCCCGTTCGCACCACGAACCGACTTTACGCATCCATTTGTCAACCTTCGGATTCATACTTGCCCAATACTTATTTTCAACCTTTCCCTTGCGGAAGAGACCCGCATGTTTTACGCCGTAAAGATACGATTTCCCCCGAAAAAAGGAGTATAACCGGCCTCACAAGACGTTAATTTCACCGTTCCGACCGATTCTTGCAGTTATTCAACGTAAAAAACAAAATTTTCTTGTACCCGATAATTACAAAAACCGCCCGAAAGAATTCGGACGGGTTCGATGGAATTTTTCCGAATCGGCCCTAAAACTCCGAGGTGAACTTGAACCGGACCTCCTTGAAATTCTCCTGTGCCAATGCCAGCGCATAGCTCGTATCGGCCAGAAAGACGTCGCGGCCGTGTTTGTCGACAGCCATATTGGTATGCTTGCGGCGTTTGAAATCGGCCAGCTGCTCGGCGTTGTCGCTCTCGATCCAGCACGCCTTATAGATCGAGATCGGCTCCCAGCGGCATTTGGCGCCGTACTCGTGTTCCAAACGGTACTGAATCACCTCGAACTGCAACGCGCCGACCGTGCCGATGATGCGCCGGCCGTTGAGCTGCGAGACGAACAACTGCGCCACGCCTTCGTCCATCAACTGATCGACGCCTTTGGCCAGTTGCTTGAATTTCAACGGATCGGCGTTTTCGATATAGCGGAACTGTTCGGGCGCGAACGAAGGAATGCCCGTAAATTTCAATTTCTCGCCCTCCGTAAAGGTGTCGCCGATCTTGAAGGTTCCCGTGTCGTGCAGACCCACGATGTCGCCCGGGTAGGCCTCGTCGATCACCGACTTCTTCTCGGCCATGAAGGCCGTCGGCGACGAGAATTTGAGCTGCTTGCCGCTGCGCACATGCAGATAATTTTTGTTACGTTCGAACTTTCCCGAACAGATTTTCAGGAAGGCGATGCGGTCGCGGTGGTTGGGGTCCATGTTGGCGTGGATCTTAAAGACGAAGCCCGTCATCTTCTCCTCGACCGGCTCCACGCGCCGCGTCTCGGTCTGCGAAGGACGCGGCGAGGGGGCGATGCCGATGAAGCAATCGAGCAGTTCGCGTACGCCGAAGTTGTTGATCGCCGAACCGAAAAAGACCGGAGCCAGATCGCCGGCAAGGTATTGTTCGCGGTCGAACGGGTCATAGACCCCCTCGATCAGTTCCAGATCGTCGCGCAACTGGCGGGCGTAACGTTCGCCCACATACGCATCCAGTTCCGGCGCGGCGAGGTCGCGGATTTCGACGGTCGAGGCCGTAGCCGTCTGCCGCTCGTCGGAGGTGAAGAGCGAAAGATCGCGTTCGTAGATATTGTACACGCCTTTGAATGTCGGGCCGTTGGAGATCGGAAAGGCCAGCGGACGCACCCTGATGCGCAACTCGCGCTCCACCTCGTCCAGCAGATCGAAGGGATCCTTGCACGGACGGTCCAACTTGTTGATGAAGACCATTACCGGCGTCTTGCGCATACGGCAGACCTCCATCAGGCGGCGCGTCTGCTGCTCGACGCCCTTGGCGCCGTCGATGACGATGATGACCGAATCGACGGCCGTCAGCGTGCGGTAGGTATCCTCGGCGAAATCCTCGTGACCGGGCGTGTCGAGAATATTGATCTTCACCTCCTTATACTCGAAGCCCATCACGGAGGTGGCCACCGAGATGCCGCGCTGCCGCTCGATCTCCATGAAATCGGACGTAGCCCCCTTCTTGATCTTGTTGCTCTTGACGGCGCCCGCCACATGGATCGCGCCGCCGAAGAGCAACAGCTTCTCGGTAAGGGTCGTCTTACCGGCATCGGGATGCGAAATGATGGCGAATGTCCGCCGTCGGGTAATCTCTTCCTGTAAAGTCATATCGTTGCGTCAAGAGCCGAAATTCAGCCCTTATGATTAAATTTCAATTTATACTCCGCCTCTCCTTTGCCGCAAAGCGGCATCGAAATTTTTCCCGATGAGGATGGGGTCAACCCCGCAACCGTCGCCGCAGGCCGCCGCAGCGCCTGTCGGCGCCCCTTCGCCATTCATCATTCGGCGGCTGTTTCGGGAGGATAATCTATGTTGTAATGACAGCCGACCGATTCCTTCAACTCGCGCCCCTGTTTGATAATGAGATAGGCGACCGTTATCATGTTGCGCAATTCGCACAGTTCGCGGTTGGGCGTCGTTTTGCCGTAGAGGTCTTCGGTCTCGTGCCACAACGTTTCCAGACGGCGCATGGCGCGTTTGAGATAAAGGTTCGAGCGGATGATGCCCACGTAGTTGGACATGATCTGCTGCAACTCGCGTTTCGACTGAATCAGCAGCAGCAACTCCTCGGCCGTGGCCGTACCTTCGAAATTCCAGTCGGGAATGCCCTCCTGAATCGAGACCTTGCCGACTTGCGCCGTAGCGTGGCGCGCCGCCTGATCGGCGTAGACCACCGCCTCGATCAACGAATTGGAGGCCAGCCGGTTGGCTCCGTGCAACCCCGTGCAGGAGGTTTCGCCCAGCGCATAGAGACGGCGGATCGAGGTCTCGCCGTCGGTCGAGACCTTCACCCCGCCGCAGCAGTAGTGCGCCGCGGGCGTGACGGGAATCCAGTCCTTCGTGATGTCGATGCCGATCGAGAGGCACTTCTCGTAGATATTGGGAAAGTGGCTGCGGATCGCGTCGGCGGGTTTGTGCGTCACGTCCAAATAGACGAACTCCTCGCCGTGCAACTGCATCTCGCGGTAGATCGAACGCGCCACCACGTCGCGCGGCGCGAGCGACTTCATCGGATGGTACTTGTCCATGAACTCCTCGCCGTTCTGCAAACGCAGAATGGCGCCGAAGCCGCGCATCGCCTCCGTAATGAGGAACGAGGGACGTTCGCCCGGATTGTAAAGCGACGTGGGGTGGAACTGGATATACTCCATGTTCTCGGTGATGGCCTTCGCGCGGTGGCACATGGCGATGCCGTCGCCCGTGGCCACCACGGGGTTGGTCGTAGTCGAATAGACATTGCCGCAGCCGCCCGTAGCCACGACCGTGAACTTCGCCAGCACGGTTTCGATGGCGGCAGTCGTCAGATCGAGCACATAGGCGCCGAAGCAGGTGACGCCCCGCGTATGACGCGTGACGAACTCGCCCAGATGATGCTGCGTCAGCAGATCGACGGCGTAGTGGCGTTCCAAAACGGTAATGTTGGGATGACGCCGCACCGAAGCGACCAGCGCCCGTTCGATCTCGGCGCCCGTCAGGTCTTCGTAATGCAGGATGCGGTGCTCCGAATGACCTCCCTCGCGGTTCAGCTCGAAACGGCCGTCGGCCGTCGTGTCGAAACGGGTGCCCCACGCGATCAGGTCGCGGATCAACTCGGGCGCGCGGCGCACCACCAGTTCTACGGCGGCCGCGTCGCACTTTCCGGCGCCGCAGACCAACGTGTCGCGGATGTGTTTTTCGAACGTATCGGGGGCGTAGGTGACCGAACAGATGCCGCCCTGTGCATAGTTGGTGTTGCACTCGTTCATCTCACCCTTGGTGACGACGGTGACGTGGCCGTGTTCGGCCGCCTTGAGCGCGAAACTCAGACCCGCCGCACCGGAACCTATCACCAGAAAATCGGTTTGCATCTCAAAAGTACGATTAAGCGCTACAAAAGTAACGATTTTTCACGACACACGAAAAAGACGAAGCGGTTTTTCCATTCTGTCCGCGGTCAGGACTTATTGCGCGGCGACGAAAAGCGTCTCGCCGCCGGTATAAGAATCCTACTTTTTAAGCCAAACCCCGTTACGCCGCGACAGAGGGACGGTTTCAAATGGAACGTTTTCGATAAGCCGAGCGCAGAGCAGAACTTGTTCGGACTATGCCGAGGCGAGAAAACGACTGCAAAAAGCGAACGTTTTCGTTAAGCCGGCGCCGGGCCGAAAAGGATGCGCGACGAAGCTCCCGCGACTTTTTTACGGGAAAAGCCCTGCGGATTGCCGACGGTGCGGATTAAATTGTAATTTTGCAGGCGTAAAACATCCGAACATGGAACGCCATATCGATATCAATGCATTCGACTACCCGCTGCCCGACGAGCGCATCGCAAAATTCCCGCTCGGCGAACGCTCCGCCTCCAAACTGCTCGTCTACCGCAACGGCGCGATCGGCGAAAGCCGTTTCAGCCGACTGGGCGAAGAACTGCCCGAAAAGGCGATGCTGGTCTTCAACAATACGAAGGTCATCCGCGCCCGTATCATCATGCACAAACCTTCGGGAGCCCGCATCGAAGTCTTCTGCCTCGAACCCCACGACCCTGCCGATTACGAACGCGCCTTTGCGGTCAAGGGATCATGTTCGTGGAGCTGCATCGTGGGCAACCTCAAAAAGTGGAAGGAGGGGCCGCTCGCGATCGACTTTACGCTCGACGGCACGCAGCAGCAGTTGCGGGCCTACCGCGTCGGCGACAACGGCCGCGAGCAGATCGTCCGCTTCGAGTGGGAGGCCGACCTCACCTTCGGCGAACTGCTCGAACATCTGGGCAGGATTCCGATTCCGCCCTATCTGAACCGCGACAGCGAGGAGATCGACTACACGCGTTACCAGACCGTCTACTCCAAATTCGAAGGATCGGTGGCCGCACCCACCGCAGGACTGCACTTCACGCCCGAACTGATCGCTTCGCTGCAAGCCGCCGGAACCGAATTCGAGGAGGTGACGCTCCACGTCGGCGCCGGAACGTTCCTCCCCGTCAAGGACGACGACGCCTGCCGCCATGCGATGCACACCGAGCATTTCGAGATCCGCCGCACGACGGTCGAACATCTGCTGCGCCGCTGGGGAAACATCGTCGCCGTGGGGACGACCTCGGTGCGCACGCTCGAATCGCTGGCGGTGCTGGCTTGGCGCATCCGCCGCGAAGGGTCGCCCGCAGCAACGCGCGTGGTCGGCCAATGGGAACTCTACGACCTGCCCGACAGCTTCACCGGCCGCGACGCGCTGCAAGAATTGGCCGACTACATGCGCACGCACAACCTCGATACGCTGAAAGCCGCCACGCAGATCATGATCGCGCCGCTGGGTTACCGCTGGCGCATCGTGCGCGCGATCGTCACCAACTTCCATCAACCCAAATCGACCCTGCTGCTGCTGGTTTCGGCCTATGTTGGCGAAGATTGGCACAAAATTTATGACTATGCGCTCCAGAACGGCTTCCGTTTCCTGAGCTACGGCGACTCGTCGCTCTTAATCAACGACAATGCCCCGGGTCTCCCGCAATAAAACGGTCTGCATAACCGTTTTACCGACGAAGTCGAACAGAAGAAAAGTACAAAACCATAAAATACTACGATTATGCAGATTGTCGATGTACATGCAAGAGAGATTCTCGACTCGCGAGGCAACCCGACCGTCGAGGTTGAAATTACAACCGCATCGGGCGCCCATGGCCGCGCCGCCGTTCCCAGCGGCGCCTCGACCGGCGAACACGAAGCGCTCGAACTGCGCGACGGCGATCCCCGCCGTTACGGCGGCAAAGGGGTTCAGAAAGCCGTGGAGAACGTCAACCGCACGCTGGCGCCCCTTCTGATGGGGATGAGCGTGCTCGATCAGGCCGGTATCGACCACGCCCTGCTGGCAGCCGACCATACCCCCACCAAATCGAACCTCGGAGCCAACGCCCTGCTGGGCGTATCGCTCGCAGCGGCCCATGCAGCGGCCGACTACCTCGGCATCCCGCTCTACCGCTACATCGGCGGCGTGAACGCCCGCGTGCTGCCCGTGCCGATGATGAACATCATCAACGGCGGATCGCATTCCGACGCGCCGATCGCGTTCCAAGAGTTCATGATCCGTCCCATCGGCGCCCGCACCTTCCCTGAGGCGGTGCGCATGGGCGCCGAGGTGTTCCACGAACTGAAGAAGGTGCTTCACAAACGCGGTCTTTCGACCGCCGTCGGCGATGAGGGCGGATTCGCTCCCGCGCTCAACGGAACGGAGGACGCCATCGAGACCATCATCGAAGCGATCCACGCCGCCGGCTACCGCGCCGGACGCTGCGAAGAGCAGGGCGACGTTTCGATCGCCATGGACTGCGCATCGTCGGAATTCTACCGCGACGGCCTCTACGACTATACGAAATTCGAAGGCGAGAAGGGCGCCCGCCGCAACGCTGCGGAGCAGGTCGAGTACCTCGCGGCGCTGGTGGAGAGATACCCCATCGACTCGATCGAGGACGGCATGGCCGAAAACGACTGGGAGGGCTGGGAGATGCTTACCGCACGGCTGGGCGATCGCTGCCAGCTGGTAGGCGACGACCTGTTCGTCACCAACGTCGAATTCCTGCGCAAGGGCATCGAGCGCCACTGCGCCAACTCGATTCTGGTGAAGGTCAACCAGATCGGCACACTCACCGAGACGCTCGACGCCATCGCCATGGCGCAGCGCGCCGGCTACACGGCCGTCATCTCGCACCGTTCGGGCGAAACCGAAGACACGACGATCGCCGATCTGGCCGTAGCGACCAACGCCGGCCAGATCAAGACCGGCTCGATGTCGCGCACCGACCGTCTGGCCAAATATAACCAGCTGCTCCGCATCGCCGAGGAGCTGGGCGACAAGGCGATCTACGGAATCCCGAAATAGCGGGATTGCTTCGCCGCAATAAAAAAGCTCCGCGTCGACGACGCGGAGCTTTTTTATTCGGAACGATCCTGCCTATCATGCGATCACCAGATCGACGCCCGCCTCCTCGGCCATGGCGATCGACTGTTCGGAGATCTTGTCGTCGGTCACGATCACATCGATGTCCTCGAGCGAGCAGATACGGCCGAAACCGCGCTGGCCGAATTTCGACGAATCGGCCAAAATGATGATCTTCGACGCCGAATGCATCATCACCTGCGTGAGTTTCGCCTCCTCGATCGTCGAAGTGGTGATGCCATGATCCAAATCGATGCCGTCGACTCCGAAAAAGAGCTTCGAACAACTGAAATCGCTCAGCGCGGCCTCGGCATAACTGCCGATGGCTGACAACGACTTCTTGTGGACGCAACCGCCCAACTGCACGACGTTGATATCCTCCACGTCGTTCAGCAGCACGGAGGTCTTCAAAAAGGTGGTCACCACATTGAGATGCGAACGGAACTCGCGTTTGATCGCCTCGGCGAAAGCGTAGATCGTCGAACCCGAAGCCATGATGATCGAATCGTTGTCGTTAAGCAACTCGACCGCTTTCATGGCGATGCGCTCCTTCTCCTCGCGATTGATATTGCCCTTCACATGAACATCGGTATCGGCCACATGGGGATTGGCCGAACGGGCGCTGCCGTGTACTTTGTAAAGCAGGCCCTTCGCCTCCAAGATCTTGACATCCTTTCGAATCGTCACCTTCGTCACGCCCAATTCGTTCGCCACGTCGGTGATACGCACGAAACCGTATTTATTCAGGTGGTCGAGGATATACTTGTGTCTCTCCGCTACGCTTAGCATATTTCGTTTTGCTTTGTTTCAGTTTTAATTGCGTAAATATAGTAAAATTCGATCAATTCTGCAAAATATGCGCTTTTTCTCGCCCCTTCACAAACGATTCCACCAGCCCACCCCCACTTGACCGCCAGATCGAAAAATGACAGGCCGCCCGAAAAGGCGACCTGTCACGAAATACTTTACAACAAAGCGGCTATTTCTTCACCACAGAGACCTCGTCAAGGAAGAACCGGCCTCTTTCAGCGACCGCTTCATTCTTTTTGCTCTTGATCATGATCTGATCGGAGGGTTTCAACCCGGGAATGTCGATCGAAATCGTCTTCCATTTCATATCGGTCATAACAGCCGGATCGCCGTCGGAAGCATTGGAATCGGAGATTCGGACATCGGTAGCCACAACATCGTCATTTACATAGATATCGACCAACTTGTTGTCCATCGTATATCCGGCACCGCTCGTCACCTCGCTCCAAGGCGTCGCCTTGAACGTAAGAGTCACATTCTCGCCCTCGGGAGCAAGTTTATCCGTTCCCAGCGCCAAGATGCGATACGCTCCAACATTGGAACCGTTGCCGCATTTCACATAGCCCGGGCACGGTTGTAAATCACCGGTACCGTTACCACGATCCCATATCCGTGTATATCCGATCCACGATGCAAGCTCCGTGTTGAGATTGCCCGCCGTATAGATATTACCGAAAGTCGTAACGGCTGCGCTCAATGATGTGTTCCATTTCAAGTGCCAGATATCAGTTTGATTGGCATCCTTCACGATCACGGTTCCTGCAGCCTGATTCAGCCAATCGCCGCCGCCCACGAAGCAATTATCGAACCCTTCGTAGAAAATCTCGCCGGCAGGAGCTGTCCGGGTATCGGTCGTTGTAGACAGCCACTCCGACCACTTACCCTCATCAGCGGCATTGCCGCAACGCACGCGGAAATAGTAGGTTTTTCCGGGACGAATGAGATTCTCCTCCGAGCCGATCGAACGATCTTCGTTCATGAATGACACGATCGTCATTCTCGTAGGATAGTCCCATGGCCAACCTCCAGCGGTAGATTTCGTAGTCCACTTATAACTATATTCAGCCAGTTTAGCCGCATCCTCCGATGCTTCCGTAGCATATTGCATTGTATATGCGCGCGAGGGATTCGTGTCATCCCACTCAAAAGTCAACGTCGTGGGACTCTTCGCATAGAGCCGCAGATTCGTAGGAGCCTCGACGGTCAAATCTTTCGTCAGAACCTTCACTACGGCTTGCTCCGAATCATACTGAGAATCGCGTGCATACAATGCTCTAACCGAGAACTCATACTCATGGCTCTCTGTCAACTTTTTATACGCTACCGATGTCACATCGGAATCGACGATGCCCGTATCTACGACTACCTCTCCATCTTTCAGCGTATATTCGTATCCCGAAGCTCTGCTGACAGCATTCCACGAAATAGCAGCCGTCCATGCAGTCGTCTCAACGACGGGAACAGGCGTATCCAACTGAGTCGATTCAAGTCCCTGCGTCGCCGCTACAACCGAAACAGACTCCGAATTCCAATTCTCGTCGGGTGCATAGATGGCACGGATCGACAAAATATAATAGTCTTCCTCCAGGTTGTCAAACGTATAGGTGTTCTCGACTGTCTCAACCGTTTGTTTGAAGTCAGGAGTAGCCTCCCGAGACAACGCCAACTCGTATTTAGAGGCATCAGCCACAGCATTCCACGAGAAAGTAATTGAGTTCTCGGTTGCCGTATATGTAATCGACTCGAGATCCACCGGACTCAGCGGCGCAGTCAGTTTCTTGGCGCCTTCGACAACGATATCGTCCAGCATAAAGCGCGAAACCTTGCTCGTCAGATCGACCGCCGACCATTTGAGTCGGGTGTTGCTCGTAGCATTGAGCACCTTCATCGTGATCGTCGTCCAGCCGTTCGTCGCCACTTCCGCCGCCGAACTTGCAGACGGCATGCTCAGCACGGCATTGCCGTCCACCTTACCGGCTCCTTCGACCGCGAAGATAATGTTATCGTGCTTGCCGCCCGTCTCATTCACATAGGCGATCTTGAACGTCACGTCGAGGTCCATCGTTCCCGCGACACCGCTCAAAGGAGGCGTCATGATCCAACCGCCGGCAGAACCGGTACTGATCTTCACATAACCCGGATGTTCGTAAACCTTCGATCCGTCCCAATCGCTAATGTCGCGATTCTTACGATATTCGGCGCCCATCGTGGCAAAACAGTCGCCCGTACCATCGATACCGCGAGTGCAGGTATAGTCGGCAGGTTCGGTTCCCACATACTCCTTCGTCGCCCCCGAACCGGCAGGATTCGGAGTTTTACCCGGTTTGTTATTGATCGTGTCGCCGCCCCAGATAAACTTATCGAAGCTGAACTTGTAAACCAGCGTTTCGGGGTTGATCGCATAGGTGAGAGTCTTCTCGGTCGACGCGCCGTCGACAGTCACTTTCAGTTTGATCGTGACGTCGCCCATATGATTCGGCGTACCTGCGATAGGCAACTTCCAAGAGCCGTCGCCTTCCGTTTCGACCACGAGCTCCTTTTTGTCGATAGACAAACCGAAATTATCGCCCTCGAAGGTAGCTTCAAGAACGATCTTTTCGTTGCCGAGCGCTTTCTTGTAATCGATTTCCAGCGAAGCCGTCGATTCCACGCCTTCGTTCAACGAACCGGAGATAGAAGGCGCACCGATCTCGAAAATACCGGCATCCTGCGCCACCTTGATCTCTACGGCATCGCCTCGCGTAACGCCGGCGACCGTAATTACAGCTTCGCGTTTGCCTTCCTTGTTACGGTCGGCTATGACATTTATCCATTGGTAATCCTTACCGTTACCGACTCCCTCCGCGGGGTCGAGTTTCAACCATGCCGACGTACTTGCGCCGCTGGCATTCTTACATGCAACCGACGCCGACCACGCTCCCGGGACACGGATCGAGAAGCTGGCCGTCGCATCTTTATTATAAGCCACACTCACCTCATCGGTGTTACGCGTCAATTGGCTCACCTCGTCGGTAATATCATCCGTACAACCGACAACGCCAAATGACAGGAGCAGTGCGGCTGCCGCCATCAATTTCGTTATTTTCATAAAATTAGTTGGTATTAGAGGTAATTACTATTAAAAAATAGTCCTTCGGATGCGCCTTCCGGCGCCTCCTGCCTCCAAGAAAAGAATAACGCAGATCAACTTGCAAAAACAAAGTTACCCAATTTTTAATTCCAGCCAAACTTTTATCGATAATTTTTTAAATTAAATTCTTTTATAATATAAAATATTATAAACTGCCTTTTGAAAGATAAATCCGGCCGCGAATTCCGTCCGACATCGCTATGTTTCTATTTCTTCGATAATTTCATCGTCACGCTCCATCATAAATATCCTTAATTTTACTTTTATATCCCTATTTATTTCCTTTGACGCAAAATTTTTCTCAAAATATTGTGAAAATAAATAAATAAACATATATTTGCATCCAAACACGACACTCCACACGCTAAAAAGAACATAAAACCAACCTTTAATCTACCTCAAAAGCAAATGAACAGAAACTAACCAACCTCATTATTTACCTCCCAGAACAGTTTTGATCGGATCTGCTTGCAAAAATCAGAGACCTTAATATTTAAAAAAAATGAATAATAAGGTTTCTGAATTATGAACCGAATTCTAACTTAAACTGTTTAATAATGAACCAACGTTCTACTCAGACAGGAATCCACTCGCTCGCAAATTACTGCCGGCGCATCGGATTCTTTATGGTTGCGCTTGTTTTAACAGCCCTGACTACCACCGCTTTCGCACAGGGGGGGGGGGAAATATTACGGGCGTTGTTAAAGACAAAAGCGGTAATCCCGTTATCGGTGTAGCAGTCACGATTCCCGATACGGCCCGCGGTACTTCTACCGACGTAGACGGGCGCTACACCATCAAAGCCTCCGGCAAGGAGTCGCTGAATTTCAGCTATATCGGCTACAAAAGCCAACTCATCCCTATCAACAACCGCACACAGATCGACGTCACGCTTCTGGAAGACAATACCAGTCTCGAAGAGGTCGTGGTAGTGGGCTATGGTGTCCAGAAGAAACGCGATATCGTCGGCGCCGTAGAGCAGATCACCAGCAAGGATATCGAGAACCGGATCGGCTCCTATCAGAATGCCGCCCGTTCGCTGCAAGGTTCGATCCCGGGCATGACGGTTACCTTCTCCGACGGTAAGCCGACCCGCGGCGCAACAGTACGCATCCGCGGAGAAAACACGATCGGTGCCGGCGGTTCAGCGCTCGTATTGGTCGACGGCGTCGAAACCGACATTTCGACGGTCAACTCGGAAGATATCGAGAGCTACACCGTTCTGAAAGATGCCTCCTCGACGGCTGTATACGGTTCGCGCGGTACGTTCGGCGTGATCCTGATCACCACCAAAAAGCCGGATAAGGGTCAGATGAAGATCACCTACAACGGCTCTTACAACTTCTATCAGCGTTCGGTCACCCCCGAAATCGTGGACAACGGTCTGGATTGGACGAACTCGTTCCTCGAGTCGTACATCAACGGCCGCGCTACGGATCCCGCGAACATCAACAACGTCTTCAAGTTCAGCCGCACATGGTACGACGAACTGAATCGCCGCAACGCCGATCCATCCTATGAGAAATGGCGCGTAAATCCGTCCAACGGCCGTTACGAATATTTCGGCAACACCAACTGGTACGACATCTTCTACAAGGATTATACGACCGGACACCAGCACAACCTCTCGATCACGGGCGGCAGCGACAAGGCGTCGTATTATGTTTCGGGCCGTTATTTCCATCAGGACGGCATCTACAACGCCGGCGACGAGCGCTACAACCAATACAATGTTTTCGCAAAGGGTACGGTGAAGATCAACAAATGGCTTTCGGTCGAGAACTCGACTTCGTTCATGAGCCGCTTCTCGCACCAGCCGACCATCACCACCGGCGGACAGTCGTTCACCATCACCCCCGTGCGTATGATGAATCACCAAGGTTATCCGATGACGCTCGAAAAGAACCCCGACGGAACGTGGACCGATGCAGCCGTTTACATGGGCTGGGCCGGCTTCGTCGAGGGCCATACATGGCGTGAGGACGATAAGTTCGACCTGACCAACAAAACCAAGTTCACCATCGATTTCATCAAGGACGTGCTGGTCGGCGAGGTCGACGTCAGCTACTATCGCAACCACACCCAGCGTAGCATGATGGCCATTCCCTACACGTATTCCCTCGGCCCCGAAATTACCAGTGAACGTCCCGCAACGTCATGGTACGAAGAGCGTTACTACGACCGCGAACGCGTCGCCGGCAACGCAGTCCTGACATGGACGCCGAAACTGGGCGAAAGCCATTGGCTGAAAGTCATGGGCGGTTGGAATATCGAGGACATGGCTTACAAAGCTTCATTGGCAAAAAATACCGGCGTGATCGATCCCGATCATCCGAATCTGAGCCTTACCGACGGTGAACTTCCGACGGCCAAAGGCAACGGTTCGAATGCATACAGCATCGTGGGCGCTTTCTTCCGCGTAAACTACGGCTACAAAGGCAGATATCTGGCAGAAGTAAGCGGCCGTTACGACGGCAACTCACGTTTCCCGTCGAATCAGCGCTGGGGTTTCTTCCCCTCAGCTTCGGTCGGCTGGCGTATCTCGGAAGAGAAATTCATGGAGGGCACTAAGAGCTGGCTGGACAACCTGAAAATCCGCGCATCGTTCGGTACATCGGGTAATGGCTGGGGCGACCCCTACCTGTTCTTGAGTAAAATCGGCATTTCCAAGAGCAGCATTCTCTCCGGTGGAAATCCGCTGATCTACGCCGGAAAACCCTCGCTGATTCCCGACGGATTGACCTGGGAAAAGGCAAGTACCTATGACCTCGGTATCGATTGGGAGATGCTCAACGGCCGGCTGTTGATTGTGGGCGATATCTATCGCAAGAATACGACAGACATGTATGTCCCCGGACCCGAACTTCCCGCCGTATTCGGCAACTCTGCGCCGAAAGGCAACTACGCGGATATGCGCACCGACGGCTGGGAAGCCAGCATCTCGTGGCGCGATAATTTCAAGGTGGGCGGAAAAGATTTCAGCTACAACCTGAAATTCGCCATCTGGGACAGCAAGAGCAAAATTACCAAGTACACGAGTACGACCAAAACCCTGCCGACCAATTTCTCAAACAACTATTACGAAGGCATGACGTTGGGCGAATTGTGGGGTTATACCTGCAACGGTCTGTTCCAGAGCAATGAAGAGGCTCAGGCGGTCGACTATTCAAAATTCACGCATGACAAAATCGTATGGCAGAAGGGAGACCCGAAATTCGAGGATCTCGACGATAGCGGCCGTATCGACAACGGTTCCAACCGGTTGGAAGATCACGGCGACCTGCGCGTAATCGGCAATACGCTTCCCCGTTACTGTTACAGCATGACTGCCGGCGTCCGTTGGAACGGCATCGGTCTGTCGATGGTATGGCAGGGCGTAGGTCGGCGCGACTGGTATCCGGCAAAAGAATCGGGCTATTTCTGGGGACAGTACGGCCGGCCGTACAGCGTCGCTCTGCCTTGGCACAACGACCGCTACACGGATGAAAACGGCAACACGAACGCCTATTGGCCCCGCCTGATCGGATATACGGCACAATCATCCATAGGCATTCTCTCCCAACCGAACACGCGCTATCTCCAGAAAGCCCGTTACGTCCGGCTGAAGAACCTGACCATCGACTACACCTTCCCCAAGAAGCTGTTGAGCAAGGCCGGAATTCAGAATCTTCGCATCTATCTCTCCGGCGAGAACCTCTTCACGATTACCCCGCTGAAGAAATACGCCAAGAACTTCGACCCGGAAAATATCTATGCCGGTGACTCCGATTTCTCCAGTACGCGAGGCGGCGACGGATCGGGCGACGGCGACGGTTATCCCGTTATGCGCTCTTACAGCATCGGGTTGAGCATTACCTTCTAAATTGATACGACTTATGAAAAAAATAGTATATACGGCGATTTTAGCTTGTCTGACCTTGGCATCCTGCGAAGATTTCCTCGACAGACAACCGATTGAGCAAATCGGTACCGACGTATATTTCAAAGACGAAGCCTCGTTGGAAAAATATACGAACGGATTTATCAACTATTATCTTCCTTCTGCAACCGACCTGACGTTCGGCGATGGCAACTGTGACATCGTACAGGTCATCAATACCTCTTCCTACCTTTTCCAGCCGACCTGGAACTCCTCGTTGCAGGGCGGATGGACCACAGGTACGTGGAATTTCATCTACTACATCAACACCTTCCTCGAGCGTATGCACGAAGCGAAGGGTGTAAGCGAAGAGGCCTTCGCTCACTACGAAGGAATGGCCCGTTTCTGGAGAGCATGGAACTATTTCGAACTGGTCAAAACATTCGGCGGCGTACCTTGGTACGACTATGTCATCAAATCGACCGACCAAGAAGCGCTCTACAAGCCGCGTGACAGTCGGGAATATATCATGGACAAAATTCTGGAAGACCTGAATTTCGCCTGCGATCACTGCTATACCTCGAAAGAGTGGGTCAACAATGTCAAAATCAACAAATGGATTGCGCTGGGAATCAAATCGCGCATCTGCCTGTTCGAAGGGACCTACCGGAAATATCACAAGGTCGATCCAACCACAGGCAAGGCATGGGACCCCGAGTACAACAAAAACGACAAATGGCTGCGCGAAGCCGTCGACGCTTGTGAAAAGCTGATGGAAAGCGGCATTTATTCGCTTGTCAACTCTCCGGCCGCCGTCGAGTCGCAGTACCGCTCGCTTTTCACTTCGGACGAGGTGAAGACGCAAGAGGTTATCTGGGCCCGCGAGTACAGCAAGGAGAAGAATATCATGCACAACATTACGTGGTATTACACCTCCGGTTCGATGGGTCAGGGCTGGTCGCTCGACGCCGATTTCGTCTACACCTACCTGAACAGAAACGGCAGCCGATTCACCGACGACGCGGAATACGCGACCAAGACCTACGGCGAGGTCTTTGCAAACCGCGACTGCCGCTTGGCGCAATCCGTCATCTCGCCCGACTACCGAAAAGTGGTAGGCGGCACGCTCAAACCTTTTGCGCCCGATTTCTCGGTCAGCTATTCCGGCTATCAGGTGATCAAGTTCAATATCGACGACGACTCTTACGAAGCGTCCAGCATCTGCACCAATTCGCTGCCGATTCTCCGTTACGCCGAAATCCTGCTGAACTACGCAGAAGCGAAGGCCGAGTTAGGCGAATTCGACGATGTGGTCTGGGATAAAACTATCAGACCGCTGCGCGAACGCGCCGGCGTCAACGGCAATCGTCCGACACAAATCGACCCCTACCTTCAGAACTATTATTACACGGCGGAAGATGGAAACGCCAAAATCAGCGATAAGGATATTCTGGAAATTCGGCGCGAACGCGCTATCGAGTTGCTGCTCGAAGGCCGCCGTTACGACGACCTGATGCGCTGGCATCTGGGATATCTGCTCAACAAGCAGTGGTACGGTATCTACATCGGAGAACTCGACAAGGCATACGACCTCAACAACGACGGCGTCAACGACGTTTGCGTCGTCGACGGCAAGGCCGGCAGCGAACCGGGAGTCAAGTACATTATGCTCTCGGCGCTCCGGGGATTGGAGCACAATACCTACGGTCGTCTGACGATCAATCTCGAACGTCATTTCAGCGATCAGCGTTATATCCATCCTATCCCGAAGGTAGCGATCGACAATAACGAGAATCTGGCGCAAAACGTCCAATGGGTTGAATAACAATCCGGTTACCCGACTTTTATCGAGGGCTCCTTTGACGGAGCCCTCGTTTAAAAGTCCCTCCTTTTCAATAACTTTAAATCAATTCCAATGAAACGGTTAATCTATTTTTTGCTTTTCGTTCTTGCAGGATCCCTATTTTTCACGGGATGTTCGAGCGATAAGGACGATACGCAACCCACCCCGACAGCGCCGGAGATCAAAACGCCCCTCAAACCCGGGAACGATCTCTACGGCATGATCCTAGACGCTTCGGGTACGCCCCTAACGGGCATCGTCGTGAGCGACGGCTTCTCGTGCGTCGAGAGCGACGAAAACGGAGTGTACCAAATGGCCCGCAACAAAGATGCGTTCCATGTCTATTATCGGATTCCCGCCGACCGGGAAATACAGATGGCCAACGGCCTTCCCTGCTTCTGGCAGCGTCTTTCCAAATCGCAGAAACGTTACGATTTCACGCTTGGAGCCAAACAAGCCGTCGAAACGAAATTCAAACTCTTCTGCATAGCGGATCCTCAGGTTCAGACGGACGCCGACATAGCCCGCTTCAAGCAGGAAACGGTACCGGATATCAAGAAACACGCCGCCGGTATGGATACGCCGGTCTATGGCATCACCCTCGGCGACGTGGTCTTCAACACCGACAGCAAATACGTCACGCCGGCGACGATGGGACAGATGGCGACCGCCATGCAGCAAAGCAACATCGGCATCAAGGTATTTCAAGTCATGGGCAATCACGATAACTGTACCTCGCCGAAAATCAGCGACGGCAGCAGCACGATCGATCTGGCGGCACAACGCGACTTCGAAGCGAAATTCGGTCCGGTCAACTACTCGTTCGACCGCGGAAACGCACACATTATCGGCATGGACGATATTCTCTGCACCAATCCTTCGGTATACGACGGCGGATTCACCGACGCTCAGGTCGAATGGTTGCGTCAGGATCTGAAATCGGTAGCCAAGGACAAAATGGTGATTCTCTGCGTTCATATTCCGCTGCGTAACGGCACGGCCAGAAATATGAGCGCTGTTCGCGATCTGCTCAAAGGATTCGCCGAAACACATATCATGGCGGGTCATACCCACTACGCCCAGAATTACATCGATACCAGTCGGAAAATCTACGAACACATTCACGGCGCAGCTTGCGGTGCATGGTGGAAATCGACCATCAATGTCGACGGCACGCCCAACGGATACGGCGTTTACGAGATGGATGGGCCCAGTATCATCAACTGGTACTACAAATCGACCTGTCTGGACGAACAGTTCCAAGTCCGCATGTATCGCGGCGACGAACGCTTCGCCTACAACAGTTTTCAACAGTTCACCTACCATGCTTCGAACCAGATCGTAGCCAATATTTGGAATACAGACGCTACGAACTGGAAAGTCGAGGTCTATGAAAACGGCTCTAAAACGGGAGAAATGATCCGCTATAAAGATGGCGACGCATGGGCGATCGGTTACCACGTCGGCATCTTAGGAGCCAGTTCGTCCCATGTACGTACCGGGTTCGATCATTTCTATTATTATACGCTTAAAAACGAAACGGCGGCCGTGGAAATCCGAGCAACCGACAAATTCGGAAACGTATATAAACAAAATAAGTTCACGACAAATTCCCAGACAGACTATCCGAGCGTAGAGAATTATCCTCGCCAATAAACTTTCGGAATTGAGTTCTCCTCCGATATTACTTATCCAAGCGGAGATTTTGCTCCGCTTAGATAGGCGGCGTCTCGGCAAAACCAAATAAATTTGCTTTTGCGCTCGGCTTGCACTATCTTTGCGAAGTCCGGCCCGCTGTATGCGGCCGGACTTCACAAATTTACCGCAACTACACTAAACTACATTCATGGCAACAATCGACAAATACCGCTCGCCCTTTTCGCACGAAGAGCTCATCGAACGCGCCCGCAAGATCAAACACGTGGCGCTCGACATGGACGGCACCATTTACATGGGCATGTCCCTCTTTCCTTGGACAAAACGGTTTCTGGCGGATCTGACCGAAATGGGCGTCGGCTACTCGTTCCTGACGAACAACCCCTCGAAGAGTATCGCCGACTACCTGCACAAACTCGAAACGCTGGGCATCGAAGCCACACGCGAGGAGATGTACACCACGGCGCTGGCCACGATCGACTACATCAAATCGCACTACCCGAAGGCCAAACGGCTCTTCCTGCTCGGAACGCCGAGCATGATCTCGGAGTTCGAGGCCGCAGGCTTCGAATCGACCGCCGACAGCGCCGGAGACGTTCCCGACGTGGTGGTCGCCGCCTTCGACATGACGCTCGTCTACCCGCGTCTGTGCCGTGCGGCGTGGTGGGTGTCGCAGGGCATTCCCTATATCGCCACGAACCCCGACCGCGTATGCCCCACCGACCAACCGGTCGTTCTGGTGGATTGCGGTTCGATCTGCAAATGCCTCGAACATGCCACGGGACGCACGCCCGACATCGTGCTGGGCAAGCCCGATCCCAACATGCTCACCGGTATCAAGGAGCGCTTCGGACTCGAAGCCGATCAGATTGCCATGGTGGGCGACCGCATCTACACCGACGTAGCGATGGCGCACAACGCCGGAGCCATGGGCGTGCTGGTGCTTTCGGGCGAGACGACCGAGGAGGTCGCCGCGACGGCTGACCCGCAGCCCGACATCACGGCGCTGTCGCTCAAAGAGTTCGGAGAGATTCTGAAAGAAGCGCACGGGAAATAGAGTTTCCCGCATAAGATTCCGTTCGAAAAACAGTGACCCGACAATCGGGTCGCTGTTTTTTTATAAATATAGTTTGAAATTCGTTATATTTTTATTATAATTGTTCATCCAATCTCAAAATAATTAAATAACACACGCCCATGAAGACAAGAAAACCTATTTTCAGCGTATTTCTGGCGGTCGTTACATTAATTATCGGCGCCTGCCAAAAGGTGGAGTCGTCCGACCCTCTTTCGACGACCGCGGCTGCGCCGCCGCCGACAATCGCACCGACAACGGAATTCGTCTCCAACAATTCCGAACTGTCGACCGACGATGCAGCTACGGTCGCCCGCATTTTCCGCAACGGCAACCGCCCGACCCGCGCCGGCAGCGGTGCTGTCATCCGTAACGTCGTAACGATCCCCGACGACGCGGGACGTCCGGCCATCTACGCGGTCAATCTGCAAGAGGGGTATTTACTGATCTCCGCCACGAAAGCCTACTATCCCGTCTTGGCGCAGATCGACAACGGATCGTTCACGCCCGATCGCGAACCGAGCGGGCTGGACGTCGTCATTCAGGAGCTGCTCGAAACGATCGAGGCCGCACGCGACTCCGCCGTTGTCTTCGACTGCCGCCCCGCTTGGTTCCCCTACGAAGAGCGCATCCGTCCCGAACGGGTACGGACTCGAATGACCGACGACGAATTCTATGACATACAGAACGAATGGTATGGGAAATGGTATAACGAAGGGGTCGATACGCACCGTTTAGCTTCCAAACCCGACGATATGCCGGAGGATATTTACCAACGTTTCTGTGAAACCGCTATCGGCGACGACGCTTGGGTCGAAACCCCTTACAACTGCATGGAGACGGCTATTATCACAGAAAAATACGATGATACAGGACGTATGAAAGGTCCGTTCCTCACGACGAAATGGGGGCAAAAGAATGGGTACAATGCCCTATTTGAGAATAAGGACCAACCGCTGGGCTGTGTAACCATTGCAGTTGGCCAACTGATGCGCTACTACCAACACCCTGCCTATTTCGGTTGGTCGGACATGCCCGATGCAACGAGCAATGCGACCCTGTCCTCTTTTCTGACGCGACTACACGGAGAACTGCGCGTAACCGACGGCGGCTCGAGCAATATCGACCATGCGAAACGGGTACTCGAAAGCTACGGATACCATTGTTCGAAAAGAGGCCATGACGCCTCGACCGTCTATACGATGCTGAACAGCAATCTTCCGGTCTATACGCGCGGTGAAGATAAAGCGCGTAATAAAGGTCATGCTTGGGTAATCGACGGCTCCAATTCGATAACCGCCTATACGGAATACAAGTTATATACGCTGAACAACGGACTTCCGAGACCTTGGTATGTCGAACTCGATTCCGAAAGAGTCTATCATGCACAGGATGTCTTCTTCCACATGAATTGGGGACAGTACGGATTGTATAACGGCTGGTTCTTGGATACCAGAATCTCGTTCAAAAATGATAAAAACGAGATATGTAACTACTCTTCCGATCGAAAAGATCTGCTGATAACGGATTTTTAACCTCACAAAAATGGAATCGATGAAAAAATACATAACACTACTCATTGTCTTGACCGCTATGCTCGGCTGGAGTTGCAAAGAGGAAATGGATGGAGGCGATTGGGACTACAAAGATGCAATGATTCTCGTCGATCAAGATTTGATCTATGCGCACAACTACACGCTCGAACTGCCCGCACAGCAGTGTACCGTCGATCTGCAAATCGTTTCGCAGGGAATATACAGACAGACATCGATAGATACCGACCACTTCGGCCAGAACCTGCCCCACGCATTTTCCCTCACGCTCCTGACTCCTCGTGATGAGGCCGAAGTCTACGACTACATCGTCGATTCTTGGGGCGTCGTACATAAAGAGTGGCCGCGCTATCTGCAAACCCTCCGCATAAGCGCAAAACAAAACACGTTCATACTCCCCAGAATTATGAGATTCCGCATCTGGTCGGAAAGTCCTATGGTCGGCGCCGCCGACGTTACAATCTGGCAAGCAGGAGCGAAATAAACAGACTCAAACGATGAAAAACCACACGAAAATCCTCGTCATACTGCTCGCGATTCTCTGCTGTGCCTGCGAGGAAAAATCGGTAGGCGGCGACTGGGATTTTCACGACGCTTACGTTCTCGACGGCGGAAATCTCGTCGAGGCGCACAACTACACGCTCGAATTGCCCGCACAGCAGTGTACCGTCGATCTGCGGATCGTTTCGTCAGGAATCCACAGCCAGCAAGCAATAGATACGGACCACTTCGGCATGAACCTGCCCCACGCATTTTCCCTCACGCTTATGGAGCCGTTCGAAGAGGCCGAGATATACGACTACGCCGTCGATTCATGGGGCGTCGTACACAAAGATCGGCTGCGCTACCTGCAAACCCTCCGCATAAGCGCAAAACAAAACACGTTCATACTTCCCAGAATCATGAAATTCCGTATCTGGACGCCAGGTTCCTTAGACAGTAGCGCCGCCGACGTTACGATCTGGCAAGCAGGGAAACAATGAAAAAGGAGTCCTTTCGGACTCCTTTTTTCAGATCGTGCAATTCGAATCGCCGACGCATGTCGTTTGCTTCTTTGCGCTCCTTTTCACGACGGAACGAACGGCTGCGCTCCGCGACCGATGCCGCTCGCTATCGCAGCACGATATCGCTCTGACCGGCCAGTCGGCCGTCGGCGTAAATCTCGACGCGGTAGGTTCCGGCCGTGAAGCCGGCGCCGTCGTTGTAGTAGACGCCCACACCCAGATCTTCGTTCTGGTAATCGACGTCACGCGACGCGGTATAGGTCAGCCGTTCGCCCTCGAACTCGAACGTTGCGGCCGCAGCGTTGGATTGCACATAACCGTCGGGAGAGGTGATGCGCACATAGATCGTTCGTTCGCCCGGCTCGGCCAGATCGTTGCCGACCAGCGTGAATTCGACGCGCAGACGCGACGCGTTCTTCACGCGGGAAACCTCCTTGTCGCGGGAGTTGAGCGGTACGAGCTGAATGCCCCGCGCCCGGATCACCGCCCCCTGACGCACCTTGGTACTCAGCTCCGAAGCCTTTTCCTCGGCTACTTCGGCGCGCAGGGTGGCCGACGAAATCTCCTTGCGATAGGAGACGTTCTCCTTGATCAGATTCTTGTTGAGTGTATTCAGGGAGTCGATCTGACGCAGGTAACTGCGCATGATCGTACGCATGGTTCCGATCTCTTTCTCATACTTCTTGATCTTGGCATAATTCCACGAACGCTCCTTCGTGAGCCGTTCCATCAGCGAATCGGCGCGGGTGCGTTCGAGTCCGAGACTCTGCGAAATGCTGTCGTTCGAAATCTGGAGATTGTCGAAATCATCCATCAGGTGCGAGAGGTTGCTCTTGATCGAATCGCGGTCGACCAACAGCAAATCGTATTCCTGCCGCTGCTGACGGTGAATGTTGAAGTAGAGGATCGACAAAGCGGCTAAAATCACGGCCAGAATCACGATAATCGTCTGATAGCCGCGGATCGATTTGGCGCTTTTCCGGGGATCCGTCCGATCGTCGTCGTCATACTGCGACGGATTGTACTCTCTATTCTCTTCCATAACGATACGGTTTAGGTTTCAAAGATAGAATTTTTTTCAGAAACGGCGAAATCATACCGCCGCGATCGTGTCGTCGAGCCACATCCGCATCTCCGTAAGAAGCGCCTCCCGCCACGGAAACTCACGCTGCAAACCGAATCCGTGACCGCCCGAAGGATAGATATGCAGCGCCACGCCGACGCCCGCTTCCAGCAGACACTCGGCATAACGAACGCTTCCGAGCGGCGTTACGGCGCCGTCGTCGGCCGCCGCGGCGATAAAAGTTCGCGGAGCCGTGCCGTCGATGCGGTAGAGCGGCGAATGCCGCTGGGCCTCCAACCCGTGCAGTTCGCGGCCGAACATGCGCAACAACGAAGGACGATGCGTAAACCCCTCTTCCATGCTTACCACCGGATAGAACAGCATCAGAAAATCGGGACGCCGCACCGCAGGTTTCGCCAAAGCAGCTTCGGCCGCCAGATAACCTCCGATCGAAGCCCCCAGCACACCGGTTTTCACAGCGGGGAAACGTTTTCCGACAATCTCCGCCGCCCGGGCGGCATCCTGCAACGGAAGCGACGGATCGCCGTCGGGCATACGGTATTTCACCACGCCGGCAGCGATGCCCTGCGCCGCAAACCACTCGGCGAAGGCGACCCCTTCACGCTCCGTATTGACCTTGTTGAATCCGCCGCCCGGACAAACGACGACCGCCGCACGCGCCGCGCCGTCCGGGTCAAAGAGGAACAGCGTGCCGTAATGCGCCGCTTCCGCAACGGCGGCGGCCTCCGAAGCCGAGACCTCCCGCTGCGGTTCGCTGCGGTCGTCCGCCAAATCGATTACCGTCAGTTTCATCTTATCTGATTTTACTGGTCAACGGATATTTCAACCCCTTGTACCCCGAAATATAGGCATTGACGCTTCCCACGCGGATAGGAGATTCGAGGTAGAGCGGAATCTTGTTCTCGTCGTCCGACAGCCAGATGAAGAACTCCGATCCGTCGGTGAAGGAGAAACTCTCGGAAGTGCCGATCTGGCAGGCGAATTTCAGCGTATTGAATTTTCCCACGTTGCGGATTTTCTTCACCTCGCGCCCTTCGAAACGATATCTCAGATGGCGGATCGTATCTTCGAGCACCATCTGCAACACCTGTTGTTCGCCGGCGCGGAACGAATCCGCATCGGCGCTGCGCATATTGAAAAAGAGCGACACGGCGTCCATGCTCACGTCGGTCAACGCCATCTCCTTCTGCTTCTCCGGCAAGGTGCGCCGCTGCCAGCGGGTCGCCACACGATGGGCGGGCCAATCATAGTCGTACCGGCTTCGAAACGTGTAACTTCCTTCGTTGATGTCGCTCGTAAAGCGCACCGTGCGCAATGTCGCGGGATCGACCCAGATATTGTAGCGGTCGTCGAGCGAGAAGAACCACCGGAACGTCGGCAGGGTCTTGCCCTGTCCGAAGACGTTGTAGACGGTCTTTCCGTCGAGTTCCACCTCGGAAGTCCGCACCACGACGGTGGCCACCTCGGTGTTGGGCACCAGCTTGGCGCGGTAGCTGACGCGGTAGAAAAGCTCCTCGCCGGGCACATAGATTTGCGCCACGACGGGAAGAACCCCGAATATCAGCAGGAAGAGTATAAGAATTCGTTTCATTGCAATCTGTTTGATCTGTTATCTAAACGTTTGGCACGTCGCTTTATTTTTGCAAGATCAGGAGATCATCGAAAAATCGATCGACTTTTCCCCCGAGTAACGCCGTTTCAGGTCGCGCAGTCCGGCGTGCTCCGGCAATGCCAGCGCCGTATCGCCGTCCAGCACCTCGCGGGCCGCATCGCGCGTAAGTTGCAGGATCTGCACGTCGAGCGTCGGATTGGCTATCTTCAAATCAAAGGCCATACCGCTCTGCTGCGTGCCGGCGATGTCGCCCGCACCGCGCAGTTTGAGGTCCAATTCCGCCAAACGGAACCCGTCGTTGGTCTCGCACATCGCTTCGAGCCGCGCTCGCGCCTCCTTCGAGAGTTTCTCGCCCGACATGAGGATGCAGTACGACTGCTCGGCGCCGCGTCCCACGCGGCCGCGCAACTGGTGCAGCTGCGACAGCCCGAACCGTTCGGCCGACTCGATGACCATCACCGTGGCGTTGGGCACGTCGACCCCCACCTCGATAACCGTCGTCGAGACCAATATCTGCGCCTCGCCCGACTTGAAACGGCGCATCGCCGCCTCCTTGTCCTCGGACTTCATACGGCCGTGCACCACCTCGGTGACATATTCCGGCAGCGGAAAATCGCGCGAGATGGCCTCGTAACCGTCCTGCAAATCCTTGTAATCCATCGATTCCGACTCTTCGATCAGGGGATAGACGACATAGACCTGCCGTCCCTTGGCGATCTCCTGCCGCAGGAATCCCCATACTCGGAGCCGGGCTGCATCGGTGTAATGCACCGTACGGATCGGACGTCGGCCCGGCGGCAGTTCGTCGATCACCGAGACGTCGAGATCGCCGTAGAGCGTCATCGCGAGCGTCCGGGGGATCGGCGTGGCGGTCATTACCAGCACATGGGGCGGCTGTTCGTTCTTGGTCCACATCCGAGCCCGCTGCTCGACGCCGAAACGGTGCTGTTCGTCGATGACGACCATTCCCAGATTGGCGAACTGCACCCTGTCTTCGATCAGCGCGTGCGTCCCCACCAACAACTGCACCTCGCCCAACGCGACGCCTTCGAGCGCGGCGCGGCGCTCGCGGGCCTTCGACGCCCCCGTAAGGATCGCCACCCGCACGGGCAGCCCTTCGAGCAGACGGGAGAGCGTGGCATAGTGCTGCCGCGCAAGAATTTCGGTGGGAGCCATCATGCAGGCCTGAAAACCGTTGTCGACGGCCAGCAGCATCGACAACAACGCCACGAGCGTCTTTCCCGAACCCACGTCGCCCTGCAACAGCCGGTTCATCTGATAACCCGTTACCGTATCCTGTCGGATTTCGCGCACGACGCGCTTCTGCGCGCCCGTGAGCGGGAAGGGAAGTTTCTCTTTGTAGAAGGTATTGAACGTCTCCCCTACGCGGGTGAAATAGAAGCCGTTGTTCTTGGCCAGACGTTCCGAACGACGCGCAAGGACATTGAGCTGCACGCCGAGCAACTCTTCGAATTTAAGACGGTACTGCGCCTGCCGGAGCGCCTCCGGCGACTGGGGAAAATGGATGTTGTAGAGCGCGTCGCGCAGCGTCGCCAATCCGTACCGGCGACGCATCCCTTCGGGCAGCGTCTCGCCGATGCGTTCGCCCACGAGCCGCCACGCATTGCCCACGATCGTATAAAACCCTTTGGTTCCCAACACCGACGAAAGCCGTTCGGTCGAGGAGTAGATTCCTTGCAGGCCGCTCTCGGCATGGCGCGACAACGCCTTTTCGATCGTCTCCACTTCGGGATGCACCAGCGACAGTTCGTTGCGGAAGAACGAAGGGCGGCCGAAGACGAGGTATTCGCGCCCCACTTCGATCCGTTTCTCGATCCACTTGATTCCCTGAAACCAAACCAGTTCGGCCTGTCCGGTAGCGTCCGATACGTAGGCCGTGAAGCGTCGTTTCCGCCCCGCGCCGGCGTATGCCACGCCGGTGACACGGCCCCGAAACTGCACGAGCGTCTGTCCCGAAGCGTTGATCTCGCCGATATGGTAGATTTTCGTGCGGTCGATATAGCGGAACGGGAAATGGTAGAGCAGATCGCCCGTCGTGGCGATGCCCAGCTCCTTGTCGAGCAGCTTGGCGCGCGCCTCGCCGACACCGGCGATGTATTTCACGTCATCCGTATACCAGTTCCCCATCGCCCGTTACAATTCATTGAGCAGTCGTTTGGCCTCAGCCAACCGCTCGTGCAGGTCGTCGCCCGGCTCACGCGACGCGAAGGGCGCGACGGCCGCTTCGAGCCGCAACAGCTTTTCGTTCGCTTCGATCGAGTTCTCGCGGCCCAGCTCGGCGCGCAACACCCGAATCTTCTCCGCGTCCTGAATGCCTTCGCGCAACCGTTCGAAGCGGATCGACGACCGCCCGCCCGGATAGACGACATAGGTGTCGCCCGCAGGCCACGTGCGGAAACGCGAATCGCGCAGCGGGTCCTCCGTCCACGAGTTGTAGGCCCAACGCAGGAAGCCGTCGTAGTCGTTAGCCACGGCATACCACGCCGCCGCGGTCGACTCGGCCGGATCGGAGAAGGTGAACAGATTGGGATAGCGGTGCGAACAGCAGACGTAGTAGGTCGTCACCTGCCCTGCGGCGCGGCGCGCGGCGATATCCTCGCGCGCAACCTCCTGACGGGCCGAAACGCAAATGTCGTGCAACTGCGGATAACGCTTGTAACTGTCATGGTTGTCTGCCAGCGCGATACCCAACTGCGGAGCGTTCGCCGCCAGAAAAGCGACGGCGATCTCCATCTGTTCGGGGGACCGCTCGTCCATGGCGATGCAGGTCTTCGCAAGCCACCCCTTCGCCTCCAAATGGCGCACGAAATCGGCGAGGAAAGGCCGCCACATCTGCTCGAAAGCGGGCTGGCCCGGCTCGGCGACGACCTCTACCCATTCGCCTGTCGCAGCGTCGCGGTAATGCAGTTCGTTATTCCACGGCAGCATCGAGTAGCAGTTGATCTGCCTGTCGACACCCAAACTCTCCATCAATTCGACCCAGCGATCGAAAACAGCGTAGTCGTACGACCACGCGCCGTCGGCGTCCTTCGTCCAGACGATCATATCGGCATAGGCGTCGTAACATTGATTGTTCCACGGATCCTTGTTGAGCGTCGCCGTAACGACCTTCTGTCCGGCGTCGGCCAAAAGTTTCATCACCGGTTTCAACGCCTCGAAGTGAGCGTCGCTCCATACCGTCACCCCTTCGACGCGCGCCACGGCGGCGGGATGCTGCCACAGGTCGAGGTGATAACGCCACTCGGAGGGTGTGGGGAGCGTACGGCCCGTAACCTCCACCTCCAGATCGAACGACTGTTCGCCGCCGTCGCAGACGACCGTCACCGGCGCGCGGTAACGGCCCGGCGCAGCATCAGCCGGCACGTCGACCGTAATCCATACGGGACGCACCGTGCAGGCGTCGAGCGCCATCTTCGGACGCTCGTCGAGCATGTCGGCCGAGAGCACCGCAGCAAAGTTTTCGGGTTGCCGCGCACAGCAGCCGCAGGCGAATTCGTCGCTCATCACATACCGCACGAAACGCGCGCGGGCCGCGCCGTCGGGCAATTTTCCGGCGTCGGAGATTAAACGTCCCACGTTGCAGGCGACTTCGGCCACGGGTTGCGCGCTCCAAACGAGCAGCTGCGCCGAGACCCGCTCGCCGCCCCATGCCATCAGGCGACACGTCCGCTGCGGTTCCACATCGGGCAACTGCGATTTGGCGTATCGGCGATCCGTCGTCACGAACGAGGCGTGCGGCGCATCGTCGGCCGCCGACCAGTCGGCGAAGGCGGCCGCAGGATCGGCCATCTCCTGAAAATCGAGGGAAGCGGAACGGTTCGTACCGCCGCAGGCGGCCAGCAGGATCGCAGCGGCCGGAAGAAGGGAACAGAGGGTAAGTTTCATCGAGCTATCGGTTGTTTTCACAAAGATACGATTAAGGTGAGAGAAAAAGAAAAAACGACCGTTTTTCTTTTTCCGAACCGCAGTATCTTCGGCGTCAGCCAAAGATACGAAAAGTCGAGCGCAGAAGCAAACGTCAGTTTGATTATGCCGAGACGAAGTATCTAAGACGTAGTCAAAGATACGAAAAGTCGAGCGCAGAAGCAAACGTCAGTTTGATTATGCCGAGACGGAGTATCTAAGACGTAGTCAAAGATACGATTAAACCAAGCGCAGAAGCAAACTGACGTTTGCTTCTGCCGAGACGGAGTATCTAAGACAAAGTCAAAGATACGAATAAGCAAAACAAATTTTGCAATTAAAGATGAAAAATCGAGTTTTGTCATTCCGAGCGAAGTGTAACGAAGCGCGGGAATCGACTGCTCGGCGCGGAGAGCACCAAAGATTCCGCATTGCACCGCAGACGGATTGAGGTCGGACGGCGATTCGAACGCCCGGAGCGGGCGTGCAAAACAGCGAAGTCTTTTGTGCCCGCTCAGTGAGAATCGCCGTCCGATCCCGTCGGAGGTGCCCTGCGGATGGTTTTACGCCGCTTTTTCCACAAAAAGCGGCAAACAGATTCCTGCGGCGAATTCAGAATTTTGGTGCGGGACTTTTCCGGCTTTTCTTCCGCCATTTTCACAGTGCAACAGGCTGACGCGTTAAAATAACAGAAGTCGATCCTCGCGTCGAGATCCTTCGGGGATTCCTCCTCAGGATGACAAGACCGGATTTGTCATTCCGAACGAGCAAGGCGAACGCGAGTATCCTCCGCGGACTTCTTCTCCTTAGGATAACGGAGCCGATTATTAATCTCCGCGACGGTTCGGCGCCGACCTCCTCGGCGCCGTCAGTGACCGTTGAACCGGTAGCCGATTCCCAACATCAGGTTGTTCGGATTGCGGAATTTGTAAAGCTGATAGCCGATATGCAGGAAGACATTTCGGGTGACATCGGCTTTGAGAACGAACACCTGATAAAAGGAGTTCGTATCATCCCCTTTGCCGATCAGATTCTTGCCGATGCCCAGATTGATCGAGAAGATCGGCATCACGATTTCACCGCGAATCGATACGCCCACGGCGAACTGCTCCATGAAGGGCGGGCGGTGGAATTTGAGTTCGTCCGCCCCCTGATAATCGTTGGCGATATGATCTCTGAGGTTGGCGCTCTCGTCATACTGCGCGTCGAGCGACAGACCGGCGCGGAAAAAGCGGCTGAAATTATACATCGGCGTGAAATTCAATCCCGCCACGCCGAACGACCCGGGAACCAGATAAGCCCGTTCCGACTGAACGAATCCCTTCTTGCGCAGCGCTCCGTAGAGGATCAGATCGTAGCTGACATAGGGTTTGAACAGATCGCTTCGCCGCGCCCTTGTCGTCCGGCCGTCGGAATCTTCGGGGCCGAACGTCCGCATCAGGCCGACCCGACCGCCGATGAGGTTGACTCCGCCGTTCGGGTAGCGCGTGTTCCCGTTGGAAAAGTGCGTAAGCCCGACGCCGGCCGTCAGATTCCACTGCGGCGCAAACCGCCAGTTGAGCATCAGCCCCAGATTGATGTAGGCGTTGATCTTCGAGCCGACCACCGTATTGAACGGATTAGTCTGTTCGTCGAAGGGTTTCCAACCGAATGAGACGCCGAAATTCCACTCGTAGTCCAGCGAAAGCCGCTCTGCCAGCGCGGCGATGCGCGAATGCTGGAACACGTAGAGGGAGATCGGCGCACCGATCTCGGCGTTGTCGAAAAAGGTGTTATAAGCCACGCCGACGCCCTGATACGTGAAGGGATAGTTCCGGCCGAAACGCGTGTCGCTCCCGAACTGAAAAGCATATTTCAGATGGACGGACAACGTTGTCCCGAGAGGTTCTCCCTGTGCGTTGGCCCCCTTGAAAAATTCGCCCGTCCGAAAGAGAGTTCCCGGACTGACGTCGAGGCCGATCTTATGGATCAGATCACGCGAGCGGGACAGGCTGTCCGCCGCCGGAACCGGTCGCTGCACGGATTCGCTTCGGGCCGCGGCGGGCAAAACCGCAACGAACAATCCGATCAAAACCGCTGCAATCGAAGGAGAGATCACGCGCATGACCTTACTTGTCGGTTTTGGGTTTGAGAATCAGGTATCCGTACGGGAGCGAACTGCGCAGCGTGCCGGTGAAGGCGCGCTGCCGCCCCGCAGGACCGGAGGCGTAGACGGTATAGGGCACGCAGAACTGTTCGAGCGACAGGTACACCTCGACGTTCAGCCGTTCGTGGGGCTTCGCCGTGACGGTCACCTGCTCGTCGTCGGGGAAGGGCAGCGAAAGCCGCTGGTCGTCCCTGACGAAGCGTGCCGACGACTCCGCGAGTACCGGCACGCCGTCTTTCACATCGGGGATCCCGATTTCGGGCAGCGGAACGCCGAAAACCTCCTCCCGACGGTCGTTGAAATCGTCCGGCCAGAACCGGACCGTCCGTTTTGCATGCTGAAAGGGCGATACGATCACGGAGGTAGGTTCCGACGAAGCGGTGTTGTCGATCGTGAAGGCATCCGCCATCTCGGCCGAATTGTTCCAGAAATCGAACTCATCCCACCGGTATACCACGCTGTCGACACGGTATTTTTCGGAGGGGTTGAACGTTACCTCCACCGTTCCGCTCTCGTACTCGTTCCCGACATAGATCTGTACGTCATAAGGACGGTCGCGCAGGTTCTCGCCGAAGAGCACGTCCAATCCCCGATAGTCGTTGCGTTCGATGCGGAAATCGACCAGACCGTCGTCGTAAACCATTTTGAGCAGGCCGTCGCCATAAAGCGGCTGATTGCGGGTGACGAGATTCCCCTCCGCATCGTAGATATCACCGTAGAGCGTCATCAAGCCCATGTCCGACTGAGCGGAACCCACAATCGACTGAATATCCCAGTTGGCCGCCTTGAAGCGGATTTTCGAAACCGTTTCGCTCCTCTCAACCACGACGGAAGGCGCTTCGGGAAGGAAATCATCGATGAAAACGTCGCTGTTGCAACCGACGGTCACGACCGCCAAAAAGATCGACGACACCGTATATCTGAATAAAAAATTCTTCATTACATCGGCAAATATAACGAAAAAAGCGGAAAAGACACCGCTCGTTCCACGCTCCCTGCTCTCTTCTCTGCATTTTCATCCCGCCGCTCAACGGCACAGCCGCCGGTAGGAGCAGTGCATCATTCGGCCGTCGGCGTCGCGCAAGTGCATCGGGCCGCCCTCGCAGTAACGCCACACCGGGCAGTCGGCGCACGCCCCTTCACGCATCCATTCGCGGCGGCGGAAGGGTTCGAACCGCTCGGTCCAAACCTGCCAGAAGTCGTCGCGGTAGATGTTGCCCTGCGTATAGTCGGCCCGCACGGAGGTACAACCCGAAATGGCGCCGTCGACACGGATCGAGGCGACCGAGACGCCGGCGTCGCAATGGTAGAAGTGGTCGCGCGCCTCCATCTCGTAGCCGCCCAGAAAGCCCTCGCAGGCATAACTGCATGCGATGCGGCCCTCGCGCCGCGTGCGTCGGACGAACGCCATCAGTTCCGCGAACTGCCCGTCGGAAAGTTGCAATGCAGGGTCTTCGGCGGCGCGCCCTGCCGGAAAGATCGCAAACAGCCGCCAGCTCCGCAACCCCAGCGAAAGCAGATGCTCCTTGAATTCGTCGAGCCGCGGTACGAGCGCCGGCGTGACGCATGTCACCGCATCGAAGGCGATCGAGGGTTCGGCGGCGGCCATGCGCACCGCGGCCGAAGCGCGCGCGAAACTGAGCGGATGACGGCGCAAACGGTTGTGCTCGGGTTCGAATCCGTCGATCGAAACGGTCATCGAGTGCAGGCCCGCACGCAGCAGACCATCGAAGCGCTGCGGCGTGAGCGCCATGCCGTTGGTAACCATGCCCCACGGATATTCACGGTCGTAGAGCGCCCGCCCGATACGTTCCAGATCGGGACGCACGAGCACCTCGCCACCCGAAAGGACGACCATTACGCGATGCGGATCGACGCGGGGCGTGATCTGCGTGTCGAGTACGCGGAAGAAGTCCTCGGCCGGCATGTCTCGGTAATCGGGCGACGCCGTGCAGTCCGAACCGCAATGGCCGCACTGCAGATTGCAACGCAGCGTGCACTCCCAAAAGAGCGTGCGCAACTCGTGCCGCTCCACCGCATCGCGGTGGAGTTTGCGGTAAAGCTCCAAGCCCAATCGCTTGCGCAACGAAATATGCCGTCCGTCCATCTTACTCTTCGATCGTTTTATCCGCTTCGCCGGACAATATCTCCCCTGCATGCGCTTCCGCATCGACAACCACGGCTTGCGTCTTGGACGAATAACCGGCCGGCGGCGGACCATAAGCGACAGGCTGTTCGGATGATTCGTCCGGCTCGCAGCCTGCGAAACCCAGCAACGCAAAAAGCAATATGCACAACTTTTTCATTCGGTTCGGGAGACAGATTTATTTCTCGGCTTTCTCTTCGAGCACGACGTCGACGCCCGTCCGTTCGAAACGGCCGTACATCCAGTTGCCGGTGCCGGCGCCCGTCTGATTCTCCTTTGTAAAGACGACTTCGACTTCTTTGGTGGCGAAATCGCCGCCGTTGGCAGGACCGTCCGTGTCGGTAAAGGCCAGAACGGGCGCACAATAAAGGATATCTCCATCGGCTTCGAAAGTATACGCTCCCTGCGCATCGGTACGAACGGCCGATGGGTCGGCAACGCCGAAGGGTCTCTTTACCTCGATGCCCGCGATCGGCGTTCCTGCGGCATCGGTCACGCGTCCTTTGACCGCATAGTCGGCATAAGGCGTACCGTACATATCCTCCTGCGTCTTGTCGCACCCCACGAATCCGAGCAGGGAGAGCAACAACAGATAGAATTTTTTCATGGCAGGCGTGTTTGGGAGTTCTTGTCAAAGTTAAGAATAATTGCCTAACTTTGTACGACAAAACCGAAAAAGATGATCGACCTTACCCGATACCGGCGACGGCAGACCCACGAAGTCCGCATCGGCGCCTGCACCATCGGCGGCGCACAGCCCGTGGCCGTGCAGTCGATGACCAATACCGACACGCGCGACACGGCGGCCAGCGTCGCCCAGATCGAGCGAGTCGCCCGCGCCGGCGCACCGATCGTACGTCTCACGGCGCAGGGCGTGCGTGAAGCCGAAAACCTGCGCGACATCGTGGCGCAACTACGCGCCGACGGCTATCCGACGGCCATTGTGGCCGACATCCACTTCCTGCCCGAAGCGGCGGCCGCGGCGGCGCAGTACGCAGACAAAGTACGGATCAATCCGGGCAACTACCGCACCGACCGCGGCGAACTGGAAGCGCTCATCGCCCGCTGTTGCGAACGGGGTGCGGCGCTGCGCATCGGGGTCAACCACGGTTCGCTCTCGAAACGCATCTTCGACGAGTGGGGCGACACCCCCGAAGGGATGGTGGCCGCGGCGATGGAGTTCCTGCGCGTCTGTCGCCGCGAGGCGTTCGATCAGACGGTCGTTTCGATGAAGTCGAGCAACACGCGCGTGATGGTGGCCGCCTATCGGCTGCTGGTCGAGGCGATGGAACGCGAGGGGATGACCTACCCCATCCATCTGGGCGTCACCGAAGCGGGCAACGGACTGGAAGGACGCATCAAGAGCGCCGTCGGCATCGGCGCGCTGCTGGCCGACGGCATCGGCGACACGATCCGCGTCTCGCTGACCGAAGCGCCCGAAAACGAAATTCCGGTAGCGCAGCTGCTCGTCGATCATTTCCGCGAGCGGTCCGGCGTGTTCGGAGTGAAATATCCCGAACGCTATTCGCCCACCGCCTACCACCGCCGAAGCGCCGTGCAGACGCCCGTCGTGCGCGACGAAATCACACCCGCATTCCGCTTGATGGAAAGCGTGTCGCAGAACCCCACGGCCGAACTGCGCGCGGCAATTCTCTCGCTCGACGGCAACGAACCGGTCGTCGTCTGCCGCCGTTACGACGACGCGGATCTCACGACGCTGGCCGTAAAGGCCGCCGCCGATCTGGGGCCGCTCTTTCTGGACGGGCTGGCCGACGGCATCCGCATCGGGAGCGACCGTTTCACCGATGCCGAACTGCGCGAAGTGGAGCTGATGATTCTCCAAGCGGCGCGCGTACGCTTCTCGCACACCGAATACATCGCCTGCCCCTCGTGCGGCCGCACGCTCTACGACATCGAAGGGACGCTGGCGCAGATCAAAGCGCGCACGTCGCATCTGAAAAACCTCCGAATCGGCGTCATGGGCTGCATCGTCAACGGCCCGGGCGAGATGGCCGACGCCGACTACGGCTACGTGGGAGCCGCTCCCGGGCGCATCACGCTTTACAAAGGACGCACCGTCGTCGAACGCAACCTTCCGCAGGAGGAGGCGCTCGAACGTCTCGTCGCCCTGATCAAGGCGAACGGCGACTGGCAGGAACCCGAATAGCACAAACGGCCGGATCTTTCCCGATCCGGCCGCTTCCGTCGAAACATCCTTCTTCTGCGTCACAAGGCCTACACTCTTTTCGGCGTTGAAACAACGGCCGAAAAGCGACTGTTCGCACCCTGCGAATCGCGGACGAACCGCTGCGCCGAAGAGAGCGGACGCTACATGAATTTCCGTTTGAGCCAGTGGCGCACCGGCTCGTCGTACCATTTCAGGCAGGCGTAAGCCAGCAGAACGCTCGCCGCGACCACACCCGCTGCAACGGGCCACGCCTCGCCGAGCGAGGGGTTCTGGTTGCGCACCCATGCCGTATAGGTGTAAATCAGCGGATAGTGGGTGATGTAGATCGGATAGGAGATTGCGCCCAGAAATTCACAGACGCGCGCCGAGCGTCCCGTCACCGTGCCGCTCGCACCCGTCCAAACGATGAGCGGGAAGAGAGCGATGACAACCAGCGCATCGTAAAGACCGTTGCGCCACAGGTGCGCTTCCCCGCCGATACGCGGCATACCGAGCAGCACGACCAACCCCAGCGAACACCACCAGAATGCGCGGCGGACATGCCCCGGACGCACGAGACGCGAGAGCAGCAGTCCCCCGAAGAAGGGGTACATCATGCGTGTGAAACCCACGCGCAACTGTTCGGGCGTAAGCGACCAGCCGCCGATAATGTCGCCGGACAGGCTCGTCACGGCAAAATGAATCAATGCCGCGCCGGATGCGGCGACCAGCACTCCCAGCAGCCATTTCGGAAAACGCCGCACGAAGAGCGCGTAGAGAATATTGGCGCAATATTCATAGAAAAGCGACCACCCCGGCCCGTTGAGCGGATGCATCTCCTGCCAACCGCGAATATCCATCGAGACCGGAACGGGGAGCAGCGTCATGCCGACCAGCATCACCGCGAGCATCTTCCAGACCGGCACTGCGTGCGTCGGCCACATGTCGCAATCCTGAAAGTAGAAGAACGCCGCGCCGACGGCCATTCCCAACACCACCATCGGTTGCAGGCGGATCAGCCGCCGTTTGAAGAAGCCGACGACGGTCATGCGCCCCCAGCGGTCGTCGTAAGCGTAGCCGATGACGAATCCCGAAAGGGCGAAGAAGAAATCGACGGCCAAATAACCGTGGTTGAGCAACTGGTCGAAATGGCTCGTGGCGTGCGCCTCGCAGAGGTGAAAAACAACGACCAGCAGCGCCGCAACGCCGCGCAGACCGTCCAGAATCTCGTAGTGGGGTTTACTGTCGGCATCGGCCGCCGACGGGATCGGGTTCGCATTCATCAATCAAGAGGGTTTTTCGGAGGACAAAAATAGGAAAATCGCCGGCAAAAACACCTTTTCGGCCCGATAAAAACGCCGATTCGCCGAAAGATTCGTATTTTTGCAGGCGGCGGACGGCAGTTGTCCGCCGCCTGCAAAACAGAATTGACCGAACATGACGATCCTTCCCGCAGCCTATCTGCCCAGCATCGAATACTGCGCCCACTGGGCGCAGGAACGGTGCACGATCGACGGCGGCGAGCATTTCGTCAAACGCTCCGAACGCAACCGCGCACGCATTCTCTCGGCGGGCGGCGTACTGGAACTGACGGTGCAGGCCGTGCGCGCCAACCGTCCGCGCACGCCGATGCGCGACGTGCGCATCGACTACTCGAAACGCTGGCAGCATCAGCATTGGACGGCGCTGATCTCGGCCTACAAGGCGTCGCCCTACTTCGATTACTACGCCCCCCGCTTCGAGCCCTTTTACACTCGGCGCTACGAATTCCTGCTCGACTACGATCTCCGTATTCTGGAGACGTTCGCCGAACTGCTCGGACTGCCGATGCCCGCTCTCTCGGAGGAGTATCTCACGGCCGCAGACGGCGATTTCGACCTGCGTCCCAAACGAAAAGAGGGCGCGGAGTTCACACCCGCGCCCTATATTCAGGTCTTTTCGGACCGTCATCCCTTCACGCCTAATCTTTCGATCGCAGACCTCTTGTTCTGCGAGGGGCCTCAAAGTCCCGCGCTTTTAAAGCGGTGCCGACTCTGAGCGACACGCTGTCGCGCAGTTCGCCGCAGCGGGCCTCGATCCGGTTTTCACCCGCAAGCAGCTTGCAGTCGGCGCGGAACTGACCCGGAGCGTACTTCGTAAGCGTCACGCTGTCGCCGTTGACCAGCAGCACGGGATCGTCGCCCGAAGAATAGACCTTGAGCTGCTGCTCGGCTGAGGGACGCACGCGCCACCGCCGTTCGGCGATGTAGAGCGTCGGCTCGCGGCGGTTCCACAAGGTGCGATAGAGATAGTAGATATCCTTTTTCTGCCGCCGGTCGAGCGTCATCATCCCGCAGGCATTGCGGTCGTTGGCGCCGCGCGCCGTACCGAAATCGAACATCGCGTTGACCCACTCGCCCCAGAATTTCGGATCGGAGAGGATCGTCTTGGCATATTCCTCGTGGAAACGGGTCTGCCAGCGTTCGGGCAGCCAATGCGACCCGGGCGTCGGACGCCCCAGCAGATCGTCCTGCTGCGACGCATAGCCCGGCACCCCGTAGCAGGGAGCCACCAGCAGGTTGCTCCACGACTTATGAAGCGTTTCGCACCAGTAACCCACGTCGTCGGTGCTTCCGCGCATCCAGCCGACGTTCTGATTGAGCGCGATAAGATCGGTGATCGTATTCAACTCGCCGTCCTGATTGCTCAGCGCGACGGTGGGACGCGACGGATCGGCCTTTTTGACTCCGGCGTTCAGTTCGCGTATGTAGGGCGTCACGTCGTCGCCGCGCTGCCAGACGAGCGAAAAGATACCCCACATCACCACCGAAGGGTGGTTGAAGTTCTGGGCGACGATCTCGCGCAGTTGCTCGCGCCCGTTGGCGCGGAAGCGCTCCGTCGGGAAATAGAAGACGTCGCCCAGATAAGGCGAACGCATAAGCGGCAGGTCGATCCACGCCATGAGCCCCTGCTCGTCGAGCCGGTCGTAAAGATACCGGTCGTGCGGGCCCGAAACCGAATGGACGGCATTGGCCCCCACATCGCGCAGAAGCGCCAGATCCTCGTCGTAATCGGCGGCCGTGAAAGCATTGGCGACGCTTGCCCGATCGTGATAGAGCGCCACACCGTGCAGACGCACCGTGTCGCCGTTGATCAGCAGTCCGTCGCCCGACGTCGCAATCCGCCGGAAGCCGGTGCGCACGGTCACCTCGTCGGCGAGCGAATCGCACACCACGCGCGCCGTGACCGTATAGAGATTCGGTGAAGCGGGGCTCCAGAGCCGCGGAGCGTCGATGGTGAAGGGGATCGCCACCGGTTCGCCGGCCGAACGGTTGTCCTTGTGCGTCTTTTCGACCACCACGTAACCGTCGGGATCGCGGACCGTAAGGGTGATCATCCCCAGATAGTCCTTCGGAGCAGAAACATAGACCTCAGCACGCCCTTCGACCGCATCTTCGGTCACCGAGACCTGCTCGACGAAGAGGCCGTCGGTTCCCCAGACCATAGGCGACACGGCCACCTTGTCGGTCAGAATCAACGCTACGTCGCGGTAGATGCCTCCGTAGACATTCTGCTCGGTCGAGGTGGGCAGCACGTCGTTCTGGAAGGTATTGCTAACCACGACCAGCAGGTGATTCTCCGCGCCGAATTTCACGCGGCCGGTGATTTCGAGCGTGAAGGCCGTGAATCCCCCGCGATGCTCGCCCACGTGGTGGCCGTTGACGAAGACGTCGGCGACGGTCTGCACGCCGTCGAAACGCAGAAAGAGCCGCTTCGAAGCCCAGTCGGCCGGAATGTAGAGCCGCCGCATGTAGTTGCCCGTGGTGCGTTGGTACTCCGAATTGCCGGCCAGCGCATCGAGGTTCCACGTATGGGGCAGGGTGATATTGCGCGCGTCGTCGGCGCTGTTTTCGCTGCGGAAATAGAAAGTCCAGTCGTCGTTGAGACGATAGACCTCCCGCGCAGCGGCCTCCGAGGCGAAGGCCGCCAACGCACAAATCAGAAGCAGGTAACGTTTCATAATCCTTAACTATTTAGACGAAGACCGTGCAAGTCGTATGCACCGTCCCAATCGTGACCGAGACAAAGATAGTGCAAGCCGAGCGCAAAAGCAAACTCGTTTGCGATTTTGCCGAGGCGAAGCCTATCTAGGCGGAGCTTGTCTCCGCAAAGTGTGCAAGCCGAGCGCAAAAGCAAACTTGTTTGCCATTTTGCCGAGGCGAAGCCTATCTAAGCGGAGCTTGTCCAAGCCAAAGATACGAAAAAGTAACGAAAACTTTCCCCGACAACGTATTCCGTTCGTATTTTCATCTCCCGCAGCGTCCCGATTACCGCCCAATCGAAAAATATCACTACCTTTGTGAAATAAACAACCCGCAGCGCGCACTATGAACATTCTCGACATCATCGTCTGGCTCGTATTGGCCGTCGCCGTTTTCAACGGCTGGCGCAAGGGCCTCATCGGCAAGCTCTTCTCTCTGGCCGGACTCGTCGGCGGCATTTGGCTGGCGCTGGGCTACGGCACCCGCTGCGGCGAAGCGCTGCACATGGAGGGGACGACGGCCGTCGTGGCGGGATTCATCATCGTGTTCGTCATCGCGGCGGTCGCGGCCAACCTTGCCGGACGGCTCATCGGCAAGGCGTGTAGCACGATCGGGCTGGGCGGCCTCGACACGTTGCTAGGCATATTTCTTGCGCTCGTCGAGGCGGTGCTGCTGTTGGGACTCGCCTTCAAGGCGATCGACTATTTCGATCCTGCGCTGATCGCCCGTCACACGCGCGAAGAATCGAAATGTTACCGTCCGGTGATGCGTGTCGCCGACCAAATCTTCCCCACGCTGGGCGATTACGCCCGCAAATACCTGCCGAGGCAGGAGCAGGAAAAACCTGCTCCGCAGCCGGAAGGGACTGAAAAACTGCAAAACGCATGAGTGCCGAGACAAAAGGAGTCGTCACCCGCGCTACGGGCAGTTGGTACGACGTGCTGCACGAAGGCCGTACGATCGCCTGCCGCATTCGCGGCCGCATCCGCCTCAAAGGCGTTCGCTCGACCAATCCGGTCGTCGTGGGCGACGAGGTGATCTGCACCGAAGGCAACGACGGGGAGTGGGTTATCGAACGTATTCTGCCGCGCCGCAACTACATCATCCGGCGCGCCTCGAACCTCTCGAAGGAGTCGCACATTATCGCCGCCAACATCGATCAGGCGCTGCTCGTGGCTACGCTGACGCAGCCCGTGACGGCGCCCGAGTTTCTCGACCGTTTTCTGGTGACGTGCGAGGCCTACAAAATTCCCGCGACGATCCTGCTGGCGAAATACGACCTCGCGGCGGCTGATTCGGCGGCCGTGGAGGCTTTCCATGCGACCTACGAAAGCGCGGGCTACCGCGTCGTCGACCTCTCGGCTCTCGAAGGGACGGGGCTCGATACGGTGCGCGGGCTGATCGCCGGTCGCACCACGCTGGTGGCGGGCAATTCGGGCGTAGGCAAATCGACGCTCGTCGGCGCGCTCGAACCCGGACTGGATCTGCGTACGGGAATCATCTCGGAGAGCCATCACAAGGGGCGGCACACGACCACCTTCTCGGCCATGTACCCTCTTACGGGCGGCGGTTTTCTGATCGACACGCCGGGGATCAAGGGGTTCGGCCTGATCGATATCGAAGACCACGAGCTGTGGCACTACTTCCCCGAAATGATGCGCATCGGGGCCGACTGCCGCTTCTACAACTGCACCCACACCCACGAGCCGGGCTGCGCCGTGCGCGAGGCGGTCGAGCGGGGCGAGATCGCGTGGTCGCGCTACGAAAGTTACCTGAAAATCCGCGACGAAGATGACAAATACCGCAAATAACCGCCCGCAGGAGTGGTACGACGAACGCGCCGATTTCCTCGCGGAATTCATCACCGAGGAACGGCAGCGTACGCTCACGGCGGCGCTCGCCGGACGGACACGTTACATGACCCTGCTGGCCGAAAACACCTTTCACCCGCACAACGCTTCGGCGCTCATGCGCCACTGCGACGCTTTCGGCGTGCAGGAACTGCACACGGTGGAGACCCTCTGCCGGTTCAATCCCAACGCTTCGATCGTACGCGGCACCGACAAGTGGATCGACATCCGCCGTCACGCTTCGACGGCCGAAGCGCTCGGCGCGCTGCGCGCCGAAGGCTACCGGCTGGTGGCCACCACGCCCCACCGCGAAAGTTGCACGCCCGAGACGTTCGACGTCACGCGCGGCCCCTTCGCGCTCGTCTTCGGCACGGAGCACGCCGGCATCTCCGACGAAGCGATGGCGGCGGCCGACGAATACCTGCGCATCCCGATGTGCGGACTGGTCGAAAGCCTCAACGTCTCGGCCTCGGCCGCCATTCTCATCTACATGCTCTCGCAGCGCGTGCGCTCACAGGTCGAGGAGTGGCGGCTCCCGCCCGTCGAAGCGTCGGCGCTGCGCCTGCGCTGGATGCGGGCCGCCGTGCGCAACGCCGACGACATCCTCGCGCGGCAGTTTCCCGAAGAGTAATTTTCCGACACCACGATGAATACGATTTTACGCAAACAGTTCCTGGCCCACGTGGGCCAGACCTCGCCTTCGCCGATGCTGGTCGAGGTCGAACGCGCCGAAGGGTCGTTCTTCTACACTCCCGAAGGCAAACGCTACTACGATCTGGTGGCCGGCGTCTCGGTGAGCAACGTCGGCCATTGCAACCCGTCGGTCGTGCGCGCCGTGCAGGAGCAGGCGGCGCGTTACATGCACGTGATGGTCTACGGAGAGATGGTCGAGTCGCCGCAGGTGACCTACGCCGCGCGGATCGCCGCGGCGATGCCCGCGCCGCTCGACAGCGTCTACTTCGTCAATTCGGGGGCCGAGGCGGTCGAAGGGGCGCTGAAACTCGCCAAACGCGTCACGGGCCGCACGGAACTCATCTCCATGCGCCGCGCCTATCACGGATCGACGCACGGCGCAATGAGCATGATGGGCGCCCCCGAAGGCGAGCAGTGGAAAGCCGCGTTCCGGCCGCTGCTGCCCGACGTGCGGGCCATCGAATTCAACGACTTCGAAGCGCTGCGGCATATCACCCGCCGCACGGCCGCCGTGCTGGTCGAACCGGTGCAGGGCGAGGCCGGCGTACGGCCGCCGGCCGAGGGGTGGCTCGCAGCGCTGCGCGAACGCTGCGACCGCACGGGCGCGATGCTCCTGTTCGACGAGATACAGACCGGACTGGGACGTACGGGAGCGCTGTTCGCCATGCAGCGATACGGCGTCACGCCCGACATCGTCTGTCTGGCCAAGGCCTTCGGCGGCGGGATGCCGCTGGGGGCGTTCGTCGCTTCGAAGGAGACGATGGACGCCTTGCAGACCGATCCCGCGCTGGGGCACATCACCACCTTCGGCGGTCATCCGGTCTGCTGCGCGGCGGGACTGGCGGCATTCGACTATCTGGTGCGAAACCGCGTCGTGGAGCAGGTCGAAGCGAAAGGCGCGCTCTACGAGGAGCTGCTCGCCAACCATCCGCAGGTACGCGAAATCCGCCGCAGTGGGCTGCTGCTGGCCGTCGAGCTGGGCGATTCGGCGAAACTCTACCGCATCATGGAACTTTTCAAGGAGGCGGGCATTCTGAGCGACTGGTTCCTCTACTGCGATACGGCGTTCCGCATCTCGCCGCCGCTGACCGTCTCGGAAGAGGAGGTGCGCGACTCGGCCCGCATCGTCCGCGAATGTCTGGATGAACTGTAAGACATAAAACGCGGAACAGGAGAAAACACAGGGAAAAAGCGCCGGCCGAAGAAGGAACGCGAGCCGCTCTGCGCCGCTTGCCTTTGGGACGGTCTGTTGTGCGAACGCACGAAAGACCGCCTCTGCCAATGCAAGCTTTACATCCGCTGCGATTCCGACGAACGGTTCTGCAAGCGATTCGCGACGCGATGGGCAGCAGCCAACCGGAGAGCCGGCGAAGAGGCAGATTCCACGGCGGCAACCCGCTTAAAATAGAGCGAGCGGCATCAGGCCGCTCGCTGCATATCCGATGCTACCGCTCCGCAAAACTTTTCAGCAGGGCGATCTCCTCCGGCCAACGGCTTTCGTCGGGCGTCTCCAGAATAAGCGGAATGCCGTCGAAACGACTGTCCTCGGCGATGTAGCGGAAACATTCGAGCCCGAGCATCCCTTCGCCCAGCGGCGCATGGCGGTCGACATGGCTGCCGACGCCCTTCATCGCATCGTTGAGATGCATGCCCCGCAGGTATTTCATCCCCACCACTTCGTCCAGTTCGCGAAAGGTAGCTTCGCACCCCGCACGGGTCGAGAGGTCGTATCCGGCGGCGAAGGCGTGGCAGGTGTCGATGCAGACGCCCACGCGCGACTTGTCCTCCACGCGCTCGATCAGATAGGCCAGATGGTAGAACGAGAAACCGAGGTTCGATCCCTGCCCCGCCGTGTTCTCGATGACGGCCGTAACGCCGCGCGTGCGGTCGAGCGCGCGATTGATCGACGCGGCGATCAGGTCCAGCGACGCTTCGGGCGAGATCTGCCGCAGGTGGCTGCCCGGGTGGAAGTTGAGACGGTCGAGTCCCAGCGCCTCGCAGCGCGCCATCTCCTCCTCGAAGGCTCGGCGCGACTTTTCGAGCGCCGCGGCGTCGGGATTGCCCAGATTGATCAGGTAGCTGTCGTGGGGCAGAATCTGCGCCGGCGTGTAGCCGCACTCGTCGCAGGCGTCGCGGAATGCGGCGATCTGTCCGGCGGTGAGCGCCGGAGCGCTCCACTGCCGTTGATTTTTGGTAAAAAGGGCGAATGCCGTCGCCCCGATGGCACGGGCGTTGCGAGGTGCGTTCTCGACACCTCCCGCCGCGCTCACATGTGCTCCGAAGTATTTCATAACAACTCTTTTACCGACAAATATACGGGATTTCGCGAATAATTTTCTATTTTTGCAAAAAATAAAATCGCGCATGAAAAAGCATACGACAGTTCTTCTGACCACGGCGATCCTGCTCGCAGCCCCCGCCGCCGCGCAAATCTCCATCGACCGCGTGGAACCCCAGTCCGAAACCGTCAGTTTCGCCGACTCGATCCGCCGGCAGCAGGTCGAGCGCGACGCCTTCTCGCTGGCCAAGTACCGTGCCGAACGGGCCGCCATCCGCAAGGAACGCAACTACCTTGAAATTTCGGCTGCCGTACAGGGTACGCTCACCTCGTTCAACGACCCGTGGATCGACGTTTCGGGCGGCGACAACTCCATCGCAGCGATCGGAACCTTCTTTCTGGATCACATCTTCACCAAGGACAAATTCTCGATCGAGACCAAGGCGAGCGCCAAATTCGGCTACAACCGCATGAAAGTCGAAACGACCGACGACGAAGGCAACACGACGAGCGACGGAGTGTGGTTCAAGAATCAGGACGAATTCTGGATTCAGACCGCACCTTCGTTCAAGATGTCGAAGAACTGGTCGTACGGCGCCATGCTCAAATTCCGCAGCCAGTTCGCCAACGGTTACAAGTCGCGTACGGAACAGAAAGACGAGCACCGCAAAAGCCGCTTCATGTCGCCGGGATACCTCGACTTATCGGTAGGTATCACCTACAACTGCCCGCTGCCGAATTTCCCCGTAAAGATCAACCTCGCTCCGGTCGCCCTGAGCGCCGTCTTCGTCGAAAACAGCACCATTCGCGACAACGGATTTCTCTACGGTCTGACGAGCAAGGACAAAACTTCGAAATACGAAGGAGGTTCGTCGGTACAGATCGACTTCGACCGGAAATTCGGCAAGAAGGACGTGCTGCGTTACCGCACGACGCTCTTCTCCTTCTACGGCTGGATTACCGACATCGGCCAAAAAAACAAATACCGCAAGTTCGACGTATTCAAGCAGAAATACGAAGAGTGGAACGCCCAAACGGACAAGAATGTCGACGACAAACCCGTGTTGCCGATCCATCCCACCGTGCGCTGGGAAAACACGCTCGACATCAAGGCGACCAAGTACCTCACCACGAGCATCTATTTTCAGCTCTACTACAACCGCGCGCAGAACTATAAGGTACAAACCCAGACCATTCTGAGCGTCGGGCTGAGCTACACGTTCCAGAACAAACCCAAACCCAAGCAATAAGCCGCAGCGCATCATGTATAAAAATTCCCGTTCCACCGTTCTGCTTCCGCTCGTCGTCGCAGCCGCAGTCGCTCTGGGCATCTTTCTCGGACAATTTCTGGGGCGCTCGTCGGCCGAATCCGACATCAAGGGCATCCTGCGCTCGCTGGCGCTGCCGCAGAATAAGGTATCGCAAACCCTGTCGCTGATCGAGACGCAGTATGTGGATTCGGTGGCGATGGATTCGCTCGTCGAACGGGCGCTGCCCGTCATCGTCTCGGAACTCGACCCCCACTCGGTCTACATCCCCGCCTCGGAGATGGCCGAGCTGAACGAACCGCTCGACGGGGAGTTCGACGGCATCGGCGTGGTCTTCAACATGGCGACCGACACGGTGATCGTCCTGAACGTCATTCCATCGGGGCCGAGCGACAAGGCAGGCATCGTGGCCGGCGACCGTATCGTGCGGATCAACGACTCGCTGGTGGCCGGACAGCAGATCGCCCAGCGCGAGATCATGCGCCGGTTGCGCGGCAAGCGCGGCACGGAGGTCCGGCTGGGACTGGAGCGGCGCGGCATCGACGAACTAGTCGAGGTAACGGTCGTGCGCGACAAGATTCCCTTCCGCAGCCTCACGGCGGCGCTGATGCTCACCGACAGCATCGCCTTCGTCAAACTGGACCAGTTCGCCCGTACCTCCCACACCGAATTGCAGAACGCGCTGTCGACGCTGCGCGCCGAGGGTATGCGCAAACTGATCCTCGATCTGCGCGGCAACTCGGGCGGATTTCTCGATCAGGCGATCGAGATCGCCAACGAGTTCCTGCCCGCCGGCAAGTTGATCGTCTACACCGAAGACCGCAATCACGAACGCACGAATCAATACAGCGACGGCGCAGGCAGTGCGACAGACCTCGATCTGGCGGTGCTGATCGACGAAGGGAGCGCCTCGTCGAGCGAAATTCTGGCCGGAGCGTTGCAGGACAACGACCGCGGGACGATCATCGGCCGCCGTTCGTTCGGCAAGGGGCTGGTTCAACAGCAAATTCCTTATGCCGACGGTTCGGCGCTGCGCCTGACCGTCGCCCGCTACTACACGCCCACAGGCCGTTCGATTCAGAAGCCCTACACGTCGGGGAACGCCGAAGGTTACGACGCCGACATCTGGAATCGCTATCAGCACAACGAATTCTTCTCGGCCGACTCGATCCGGTTCGCCGATTCGCTGCGCCACGTAACGCCCGGCGGCAAGGTGGTTTACGGCGGCGGCGGAATCATGCCCGACATCTTCGTGCCGCTCGACACGACGGGGCTGACGAAATACTACCTCGAAGTATCGGGACGCAACATTCTCTACCGTTACACGATCGAATACGCCGACGCCCACCGCAAGGAGCTCAACGCCGTCAAGACCACGGCCGATCTGCGGGCATTGCTGGACAACGACCGCGGTCTGGTCGACGATTTCATCCGCTACGCCGCCCGCAAGGGCGTAGCCCCGCGCTACCGCGACATCGCCCGCTCGCGGAGATTGATCGAGGCGCAACTGAAAGCCTACATCGGCCGCAACACCTCGCTCGAAGACAGCGGCTATTTCCTGAGCATCTATCCCGAGGACGAGGTCATCACGCACGCCATCAAGGAGTTGAAACGGCCCACGATTCCGACGGTAAAGGCAGAGACGACCCCAACGGGACAACCGACGGAAGAACAGCCTGCGGAGGAGGCATCGCATGATTAAGCGCATCGTCGGTCTGCTGGCTGCGGCGGCCGTTATCGTCGTCGTGGTCTTCACCGTATTGGGGTACGGCACCTATTCGTCGCTTATCGGACAAGACACCGCACCCGCCGTAACGGCTGTCGCAGCGCCCGATCCGATCCCCGTCGACACTGCGCCCGACACGATTGACAGGACGGTTACGGTCGATACAACCTCTGAGGTCTGCCCTGTCGATTCGCTTTCCGTCGGGAATCCGGCGGCCGATTCGCCCGACAGTCCGGCCGACCCGACGAACCGATAAAAATAAAAAGCTGCGGCCGAATAGGTCGCAGCTTTTTTGTCGCAAATACACGCTATCTCCGCTCTCGCCCGAAACGCAGGCCGACGCTCCCGCCGAAAGTACCCTTCGGCACCAAATAGAGAAGACCTCCGTTAGAAGAGGTATAGAGAAACGTCGCAGCAAGATTCAGATAACAGCCCCGTGTGAGTTTTACATCGAATCCCGCATGGATATCGACACTCACCCGCGCAAACGAATAAAGCCGATCCCGAGCGGGAAAACGCGGGTTGTATACATACTCTTTACGCCAGAGCGAAATGCCCGGCGCCACATCCAGAAAAAGAAAACTTTTCATCGGACGAATGAACGTCCGCACTTCGAAAACCGGTGCAATCAGAATCGACCGGAAATCATGGTGATCCCGATCATCGTCTCCCGATCCGTTCTGATACCGCAACAACCCGCCGACACCCACTACATCACGAAAGTAGTAAATCGCATCCGCTTCGGCAAAAAGATTACCGTCGTAACCCGCCTTCGCGGAATACATCATTCGAAATACCGGATCCTTCATCCGCTTCTCCCGCACAGAGCGTACCAGCGCACCCTCCTCGCCGAAGACCCAATTGGCCTCATCGTGTTCGATAAAATATACCTTCGACCGCAATACGAACAACGAAGTCGTATCGCATCCTTGATCTACCATGCGGTAAAAGAGCAAATCGGGATTGGTCGGCGGCAGAACGACTTCGCAACGGATCGTATGCCCGTTCCGCAAATGAATCACATCCTGAGCCGATACGCTTGCTGCAAACGGCAGAAAAAGCATCGGAAACAAAAATCTGAATCGTGTCATAAAAAGTCGGTTTAGGTGTATTCGAACGAATTTCTAGACATGGAGTTTCTTCTGCCTTCGGCCGTTTATTTCCGTTCCCGCCCGAAGCGCAGGCCGACGCTAAGTCCAAAGGGAAACTGATCGCTGGATATGTATTTCTGAGGAATTCGCGTGAAGATATGGCCTATTCCGGTAAAGGCCACATCAGCATACAACCCGCGTGTCAATCGCACATAAGCACCCAATCGGTAATTGAATAGGTATGTCCATAGCGTCAACGGATATTGTTTATACAACCAAGTGGGATCGGAATGATATCGCTGTGTTTCAATCTTAATAAGATTTTCTCGTTGATCGCCCCAATCGAAACGGTGATAGGTCGCGCCAAGCCCGATATCGATATAGAAAAAAGTTTTCAAACGACGACTGTAACCCCGTATCTCAGCTTGCGGACCGAAAGCGATCGCCTGATGGTCGTATGTATCAACTGTAGGGTTGACATCCCAATAGGAATCGCGCGTCGGCTGGGTCGAAAGATACCGGACAAAAGCTCCCACGCCGATACGATTGTTGCGGTTCAAGATGCGCATCGCCGACGCGTCGACCGACCAACCACCAAGAATCGTACTCCACGAAGCTCCGTACAACATCTGCTGCTGCGGAACTTCGTTGAACGCACGGCCCTGCCATGGCTGCCAACCCTTGCTCTTCCCCTTGTAAAGCATCCGCTCATCATTGTCGGCGCTTATGACATATTCTACTCGCCGCCGCGGCACGAACAGCAGCAGCGAATCGTCTGCGGATACCGCACTGTTGTAAAACAGGCTGTCGCCTTTGCTCTTCTCCCAAAGTACACGGCCCGCAAGCGATTGTTCGCCTCGCAACACAATCACATCCTGCGACTTGCAGGGTAACGCTCCCATAAGGATAAAACCGAACAATAGCAAAAATCGTCTCATTTATAGAAGTTTCAGGTTTTGAAATTCAAATGCTTCTTCTCCATCGGACGCGGTTTCGGACCGAGCGACTAAAGGGAGGGGGAATCGAGGCCGCCCTCGCGGGCAAACTCCTCGACCGAACGGATATAATGAGCGATCGTCTCGTCCATCGAGACATAGGATTTGCCCCCTGCGGCGTTCTTGTGACCGCCGCCGTCGAAATACTTGCGGGCAAAGAGGTTGACGTCCACATCGCCGCGCGAGCGCAGCGAAACACGGATGAACTTGTGGTGGCCGAGGAACATGGCCGACATCTTCATCTTCCTGATCGTCAGCGGGTAATTTACGAAGCCCTCGCTATCGCCCTGCTGGAACCGATAGCGGCGCATCTCGGCTTCGGTGAGCGACATGTAGGCCACCGTACCCTCCTCGATGATGTTCATCTTGCGGTGGATTGCATAGCCGAACAGACGAGCGCGGTCTTCCGTGTAACCGTTATAGACGTTGTTGTGAATGCTGGGAATATCGAGTCCCTTCTCGACCAGCACCGCCAAAGCGCGGTAGAGCGCCGGCGTGAGAAACGAGAAGGAGAAATTGCCCGTATCGGTCATCATGCCCACATAGAGCGACTCGGCCATCTTGCGGGTAATGATCTCCGTACCGCAGAGCTGTTCGATGATGCAGTAGAGCAGGAAGCAGGTGCTCGACGCCTCGGGATAGGAGAATTGGAGGTCGAATCCGTCGTCGGGCGAGAGGTGATGGTCGATCAGCACGCGCCGCGCAGCGGTATTCTCGGCCAGCGCGTCACTGAGCGCTTCGAGCCGCGACAGGGAGTTGAAATCGAGACAGAAGACGATATCCGCCTCGCGAATAGCTTCGAGCGCCTGATCGGAAGCGAACCGGAAGATCACCACTTCGCGGATGTCCGGCATCCAGTCGAGAAAATAGGGGTATTTGTTGGGGACGATCATCGTCACCTCGTGCCCCATCGTCACGAGCGCTTCCCGCCATGCCGTCGAAGCCCCGATGGCATCGCCGTCGGGATTGGTGTGGGCCACCAGTACGATTTTACGGTGAGGTGCGGCGAGCAGTTCACGGAGCGCCCCGATCTTTGCACTGTCAATCTTCATCGCTTCAAAGATAACAAAAGGATCGGAATTTTCCTACTTATCCGAGATTTTCTGCTTCTCATAGCTCCGGCACCACGGGCGGATGCCGCAGGTCGCACACTTCGGAGCCCGCGCCGTACAGACGTAACGGCCGTGAAGAATCAGCCAGTGATGGGCTACGGGCAACAGATGCGAAGGAATGTTCTTTTCGAGTTGCAGCTCGGTCTGGAGCGGGGTTTTGGCCCCGCGGGTGAGTCCGATGCGGGCCGAGACGCGGAAGACGTGGGTATCGACGGGCATCACCTCCTTGCCCCAGATGACCGCGCCCACGACATTGGCGGTTTTACGGCCTACTCCGGGCAGCCGCTGCAACTCCTCGAGATCCGACGGCACCACGCCGCCGAACTCCGTGCAGAGCATTCGCGCCATGCCGGCGAGATTTTTGGCTTTGTTGTTGGGATAGGAGATGCTCTTGATGTAGGCGTAAATCTCCTCGGGTGCGGCCTGCGCCATCGCCTCGGGCGTGGGATAGGCCTCGAAAAGCGCCGGCGTGGTCATATTGACCCGCTTGTCGGTACACTGCGCAGAAAGGATCACCGCCACCAGCAGCTCGTAAGGGCTCTTGTAGCGCAATTCGCTCTCGGCAACGGGCATATTGGCCTCGAACCAGCCGATCACGCCCGCATAACGTTCCTTCAATGTCATAGCTCTATCGTTTCGGCCGCCGTCGCAGCCATTTTTTCACCAGCAAACCGTAGCCCGCCGCATCGAAGACAAGCTGCGGATGACGCCGCACATCACGATTCCAGCGAGCAAGGTACTCCCCCGTCGTCCCATCGTGCGACAGCACCCACAACGCCACCTCCATGCGCCGCCGCTGCAACGCCCGCGCATGACGCCCCGTCCCGTAACGGGCGTCGAACCAAAGGGAGATGTCGCACAGCGAGTCGCAGAAGGCGATCCGCCGGCGGTAGGCCCCGCTCTGGCTGACGCTCTGCGGCAACATGCGGTGCACGGCCGTCACCTCCTCCGATGCGCGGATACGGCTGCACGCCGCAAACCAGATCCACATCGGCGCGTCGTCCGTCAGCCACTCGGGATGCTCTTCCGGCCGCACCTCGGCATAGTAGCGCAGCACCAACTCCCGCCGTGCGACGGCCGTACAGTTCTCGACCGTATTGTCGAACAGCAGCCGGTCGAAATCGCAGAACAATTCGCCCGCCGGATAGCGACGCCGTGCGCCCGTCGTTTCGAAGCGGCGTTCGGAACGGGTATAGCACATTCCGCATGCGGCGTCCGCCTCCAACATCTCGACCTGCCGTTGCAGTTTGTGCGGGTCGCACCACCAGTCGTCGCCGTCGCACATCGCGACGTATCGGCCCCGGCACGCCTCGACCGTACGGCGGTAGTTGGCACGCATTCCCACATTGACCGGCCCCGTCACGAACCGGACGCAATCGGGGTAACGCGCGGCATAATCGCGGCAGATCGCCGCCGTCGCGTCCGCGCTGCAATCGTCGCTTACCACCAATTCGACCGTAAAACCGGTCTGCTGCGCCAAGACCCCCTCGATCGCGCGGGCGATGTAGGGCGCGTGGTTGTAGGCGGTCATGCAAACCGACACCAATGGTGCTTCCATTTTACGCTCGTTTTCGTTCCGGTTCTCACCGCAGGGGTTAAATGCTTATATTTTCGTCAGTTTGGCGAATTTCGCCAGCAAGGTTTTCTCGCCGTACTCCTCGAAGGCGACGACCAGTTTGTGATCGGCCGCCAGCGTCTCGATGCGCACGATCGTACCGCGGCCGAATTTGGGATGCTCGACCCGATCGCCCGTCGCATAACCCGAAGCAGCGGGATTTCCCGCTACGGGCGCGGCGCCGGCATTGAGCCGCCGCAGATTTTCCGGCGCAACGGGACGTTGCAGCGCCGGACGGCGGACGGCGGGATTCGCGCCGCCGAATTGCGGAGCGCCGCCGGCTCCTTCCGGTCGGGAAACGCCGAAGCGATCGCCGGACGTTCCGCCGCCGAAGCTCCGTCCCCGCCCGCCGAAACCCTGCCGCTGTACGCCGCCCGATCCGGCCGCTTTCTGCTGATAGCGCACGTCGAAACGCCGGCGCAGTTCTTCGAGCGCCGTGCGGCCTCCGGCGGCGGCCTCCTCGCGGACGGGAGCCGCACCCGCATCGGATGCTCCGTCAAGATACTGCGGATCTATCTCGCGCAGAAAACAACTCGGATGCGAGAACTCCATGTTGCCCCACTTGAAGCGCGTTTCGGCGTAGGAGAGCACCGCACTGCACTTGGCGCGCGTGAGCGCCACATAGAACAGACGCCGTTCCTCCTCGAACCCTTCGGGCGATTCGGCCGCGCGCTGCGACGGAAAGAGGTTCTCCTCCAGTCCGACGATGTAGACGTATTTGAACTCCAACCCCTTGGCCGAGTGGACGGTCATCAGCGTCACCTTGTCGTCGTCGCCCGCATTCTCCTTCTTGTCCATGTCGGTAGCGAGCGTCACGCTCTGCAACCACTCATCGACGGTCGCCTCTGCAAGCTCCTCGCCCGCGCGAATCTCCGCGTCGCGCTGCTCCTTGAAGAGCTGCATCGAATTGAGCAGCTCCTCAATATTGTCCAGCGCAGAAATCGCCTCGGGGGTATTTTCCCTGCGGTAAAGCCCCAGAATCCCCGAACGCGACGCCACCTCCATACCGAAGTCGTAAAGCTCTTTCTCCGTACGTTCGAGCGACAACGCGCGGACGAGCGCCACGAACTCCGCGACCTTGCGCACGATGGTGCGCTGTACGGGATCGCTCACCGGCTCCGCAACCAGCGCGTCGACCGCCTCCCACATCGATACGCCGCGCTCGGCAGCGAGCTGGGCGATGCGCTGCACGGTCGTATCGCCGATACCGCGCGCCGGATAGTTGACGATGCGCCGAAACGCTTCGTCGTCGCGCGGATTGACCACCAGTCGGATATAAGCCAGCATGTCCTTGATCTCCTTGCGGTCGTAGAACGACGCCCCCTTGTAGATACGGTAGGGAATGCCCCGGCGGCGCAGCGACTCTTCGAGCGCCTGCGACTGGTTGTTGGTGCGGTACAAGATCGCCGCCTCGTTCCACGCATCGCCCGACGTGCGTACCTTATCGCGCAGGTCCTGCACGACCAACTCGGCCTCCTCGCGGTCGGTGTAGGCCTTCAACACGCGGATCTTCTCGCCCTCGTCACCCTCCGAGAAACACTTCTTCTCCATGCGGCGCGAATTGTGGACGATCACCGAGTTGGCCGCCTCGACGATCGTGCGCGTCGAACGGTAGTTCTGCTCCAGCTTGAAGACCTTCGCTTCGGGATAATCGCGCTGAAAGGAGAGGATGTTCTCGATCTTGGCGCCGCGGAACGAATAGATCGACTGCGCGTCGTCGCCTACGACGCAGACCTTGCCGTGACGCTGCGACAGACGGCGGATAATGATATATTGCGCATAGTTGGTATCCTGATACTCGTCGACCAGAATATACTTGAACTGTTTCTGATAGCGTTCCAGCACGTCGGGACAGTCGCGCAGCAGGATGTTGGTCTGCAGCAGCAGGTCGTCGAAATCCATCGCCCCGTTGTGCTTGCAGCGCTGGCAGTAAACATTGTAGATATTGCCGAACTCGGGAATCTGCGCCCGCTGATCCTCGGTAGCGTGCACCGAATTGGCCAGATAGGCGCCGGGGGTTATCAATCCGTTCTTGAAAAACGAGATGCGCGACGCCAGCATGTTGGGTTTGTACTTGTCGTCGGGAAGATTCATCTCCTTGACGATGGCTTTCAGCAGATTCTTCGCGTCAGACGCATCGTAGATCGTGAAATTCGCAGGGAATCCGATACGTTCGGCTTCGGTGCGCAGAATGCGGGCGAAAATCGAGTGGAAGGTGCCCATAAAGATATACCGGCTCCGCCCGTCGGGCACCATCTGCCGGATGCGTTCGCGCATCTGCTCGGCAGCCTTGTTGGTAAAGGTGAGCGCCAGAATGTTGAACGGAGCGACGCCCCGCTCCATCATGTAGGCGATGCGCGACGTCAGCACGCGGGTCTTGCCCGAACCGGCGCCGGCGATGATGAGCGACGCGGAGTCGTAAGCCTCGACGGCGGCGCGCTGGGCGGGGTTGAGCCCCTGTAATATCGTTGATTCCATTGTTTCGTACTTGTCGGACGACAAAGTTACGAATTTTTCGGATTCCCGCCTATGAAATCCGCAGAAGTATCGCCGCGATTTCTCCGTCAGACGTAGAGCCGTATTTGGTGCAGCAGCGTGGCGGTGAAGAAGAGACCGATGACGATGCAGAGCAGAATCAGCAAACCGTTGAGCGTCCGCGCATCGGGCTTGGTGTGCAATTCACTGTTTCCGGCGATGTATTCGCGGAAGAAGAGGTAGAGCGCCGGCACGGTCGACGCGGCCAGCAGGAAATCTTCGGGGATGCCGAAAAAGTAGACCTTCGCCAGCCCGATCAGCGCCCAATGGCAGAGGAAAAGCGCCAGAAAGATGTTGATGCGGCGCGTGAAGGCCAGCATCAGGCCGATGGTGAAGACCGCCACCGAACAGGGCATCACGGGCATGGTCATCATCGGAAACGACAGTCCGCGCGCCAGCGAGCAGAGCGGATAGGCCAGCGGCATGAGGTAGAGCAGCAGAGCGAAACCGTTGGGACGCGACGTGCGTTCGAACCGCGTGAAATCGGCAAAGAGATCGTAGAGCCAGATCAGAGCCATGATTCCCCAGAAGAGGGCCAGTACGTTGCTGTAACTGCGCTCCGCGCAATAGACGAGGTAATAGACCACGGCGATCCATCCGTTGAGACCCGCCAGAAAGAGCTTCACGGCCCGCTTGACGCCCTGCGTCGGACGCACGTAAAGCAGAATCGTAAGCAGCGCGGCCAGCAATACGATCGCGATCTGCCACGGCCATGTGGCGGCATTATAACGGGCGATGGTATTCCAGAAAATCTCCATGGATGGAATATTAGACTTTGCGGGGTTTGTGACGCCGCGTAAGCGAGAATGCCCGGCGGTGGAAGAGGAAGATCGGCACGGTCGACCCGACGGCCAGCATGAAGACGACGCTGAAAGTTACAGTCGCATTGAGCAGGAACGCATCCATATACTGACGCGCCGCATCCGTGTCGGCGGTGTGCTGCATGAGCATGATCAGGGCGAAAACCGTCTTGTAGGCGTAGATTCCGGGCACCATCGGCAGCAGGGCCGGAATCGAAAGGACGGTCGTCGGACAGTAAATCCGTCCGCCGAGCCAAAGACTCCCCAGACCGATCAGGAACGAGGCGCAGAGCGTGGCCGTCGTGATGTCGAGCCCCGCATAAGTTATCAGACAGAAGCGCAGGGCGTGTCCTGCGGCCGCCAGCAGGGCGATCGGAGGGAAAGCCCGCAGCGGCGGATCGGAGACGGCTCCGAAGCCGATGGCCGCGATAGCGGCGAAAAATCCGTCGACGATGATATCCGCAGCGATCATAACAGACTCCCTTTAACCATCAGCAACGTGACCGACAGCCCCACCGCGATGCAGAGAATGAGCAGCAGGGCGCCGATCAGGCGACTGCATCCGATCAGGATGTGCCCTTCGACGATGTCGATCACCCCGTTGATCAGCGGCACGCCCGGCACGAGAAACAGCACGCTCGTAGCGATGGCCGTCTCGGCCGTGCAGTCGAAACGCAACGCCGACGAAGCGCACAGCGAGGCGATGAACGCCGAAAGGATGAAGATGATGAAGTGGTTCACCCCCGCCTTGGTCAACTGCTGTTTGGCCGAAAAGCCCGCCAGCGTCGAGGTGAAGACGATTCCCACGGCGACCCAGTCGCCGTTGAAGAGTTTGCAGAACGAAGCGTTGGCCAGCCCCACGACCAGCAGCACGAACATCGGATCCATACGCGGCTTGGCCGTCAGTTTGCGGTATTTCTCGCGGATAACGGCGAGCGGCAGCCGACGGTCGACGGCCTCCCAACTCAGTGAACTGAGATCGGAATTGCGCTCGAAGCTGACGGGCAGGTGCGGGATTTCGACCACCTGCGTCACCACCTGCGGATTCCCCTCCTCGCGCAGGGTCAGGATCGAGGTGCGCTGAAAGGTCGTCAGCCGCACGTCGACCTCCTGCGAAGCCCCGATACGGCGGGTGTTGCGCACCACGCGCGAGGTATGCACGCCCGATCCCAACAGGTAGGTGGCGTACTCGGCGATAAAATCGAGCAATTCGGTCAGTTCCGCTTGCGTTCTCATGACGGTGCAAAATTAATAAAATTTTTAAACAACTATTCGTTTCATGCGGATTGATCCATTCCTCGCAAGAAAAACACGATTACTCAGTTTTTTCGGGGAACGTCCCAATTTTTTCCATTTTTTTTCGTTAAATTTGAGGAACGCAAAAAAATGGCCGGACTTTATTTTCATATTCCTTTCTGCAAGCGCATCTGCGCCTACTGCGACTTCTACAAATCGGCCGATCTGCGACTGAAAGAGGCCGTCGTCGGGGCGATGCACGACGAGTTGCGCCGCGAAGCGAAGTTCCTGCCCGCAAACCGATTGCGCACGATCTATTTCGGCGGAGGAACCCCCTCGCTGCTTGCGCCGGAACAGTTGGAGGAGTTCATCCGTCATGCCGCCGAGTTGTTCGATTGTTCGGAGTTGGAGGAGTGCACCGTCGAGGCCAATCCCGACGACCTGACGCCCGACTACCTCGCGCGGCTGGCCCGTACGCAGGTCGACCGATTGTCGATCGGCGTGCAGTCGTTCGACGACGGAGAGCTGCGCCTGATGAATCGCCGCCACACGGCGGCGGCAGCCCGAAAAGCCGTGCGGCAGGCACAGGACGCGGGATTTAAGAACGTGACGATCGATCTGATCTTCGGCGTACCCGGATTCGGAACCGAGACGTTGAAACGCAATCTGCGCGAAACGGTGGCGCTGGGCGTGCAGCACATTTCGGCATACCATTTGACGATCGAACCGGAGACGGCCTTCGGCCGCCGTATGGCGCGGGGCGCATTCGCTCCCGTCGCGGAGGAGGTGAGCCAAGAGGAGTTTCTCACGGTACACCGCACGCTGACCGACGCCGGATTCGAGCATTACGAAGTCTCGAATTTCGCGCGATCCGGCCGTCGGGCGCTTCACAACAGCGCCTATTGGAGCGGCGAACCCTACTTGGGAATCGGGCCTGCGGCGCATTCGTTCGACGGGGAATGCCGTCGCTGGGCGGCAGCCGATATCGGGCGTTATCTCGACGGCGGCGACCGTTACGAATCGGAACGGCTCACCGAACGCGACCATTACAACGAAACCGTGATGACGGCGCTCCGCACGGCCGACGGGATCGACACGGAGGCGATCGCTCTGCGATTCGGCCGGACGCGGCTCGAAACACTGCTCGAAGCGGCGCGGCCGTGGCTCGACGCAGGCGATCTGACCGCATGCGGCGGACGGCTCTCCATCCCCGCCGAACGGTTCTTACGATCAGACGCCGTAATCGCCGCTCTGTTCTGGGAATGTTAAAGTTAAGTTATTATTAAATATTTTTATAAATTTGCAAACATAGGACATTAGATAGTACCTTTGCATGCGGAAAATCCGCATCGCCGTTCAGAACACGAAAAGAATAATCAAAAATCCGAAAAATATGAATGAAAACGAACAGCTGACCGCACCGGATTACCTCTTCGAGGTGAGTTGGGAAGTCTGCAACAAAGTCGGCGGCATCCACACCGTCGTTTCGACCAAAGCTCGCACCGTCGAGAGCAAACTGGGAGACAACTACCTGCTCATCGGCCCCGACGTACAGCGCGAAGGAGACAACCCCGAATTCGAGGAGGACGACGAACTGCTCAAAGCGTGGCGTCAGAGCGTCTACAACGACGGCATCCGCATCCGTATCGGCCGCTGGAAGGTTGTCGGCCGCCCGATCGTGGTACTGGTCGACTATACGTCGCTCTTTTCGAAGAAGGACGACATCCTGAAATTCCTTTGGGAGACCTATCACGTCGATTCGATCTCCGGGCAGTGGGACTACATCGAGCCGGTGCTCTTCGGACACGCAGCCGGACAGGTCATCGCCTCCTACGTAGAGAATTTCTGCGCCTCGACCGATAAGGTGGCAGCCCATTTTCACGAGTGGATGACCGCCGCCGGCGGACTCTACCTGCGTAAGCACTCGCCCTACATCGCCACGGTCTTCACGACTCACGCCACGGTGACGGGGCGCTGCGTGGCCGGTAACGGGCTGGCGCTTTACAAGGATCTGAATCGGCTGAACGCCGGCGAACTGGCGCGCCAGTTCAACGTCGTGGCCAAACACTCGATCGAGAAGATCGCCTCGCAGGAGCACGATGTTTTCTGTACCGTAAGCGAAATCACGGCCCATGAATGCGAGAGCCTACTTCAAAGCGAGGTGGACGTCGTCACGCCCAACGGTTTCGAAGACGACTTCGTATGGAGCGGCAAGGAGTTCGACGAAAAACGCGCCGAGGCGCGCCGCGCAATGATCCGTGTAGCCGAAGCGACGCTGAACTGCAAGTTCGACGGCGAACCCGTCATTATCGGCACGAGCGGCCGCTACGAGTTCCGCAACAAGGGCATCGACATCTTCCTCGACGCTCTGAAACAACTCGCCGAATCGGACGCCCTCGGCCGTGAAGTGCTGGCCTACATCACCGTACCGGCCGCCACGACCGGCCCCCGCAAAGATCTGCAAGCGCATCTGGCAGACGAAACGAGTCCGATCGACTTGAAGCAGAACCGCTTCTGCACCCACTACCTCGAACATCCCGAGTGGGATCAGATTCTGAATTCGATCAACGGCAGCACTCTGGCCGACCCTTCGTCGAAAGTGAAGGTGGTTTTCGTTCCGACCTATCTCAACGGTCGCGACGGCATCTTCGACAAGAGCTACTACGAACTGCTCGTGGGAATGGACATGACGCTCTTCCCCTCGTATTACGAACCGTGGGGCTATACGCCGCTCGAATCGACGGCCTTCTCGGTACCGACGCTGACCACCACGCTGGCCGGATTCGGTCTCTGGGCCGGCGCGCAGGGCGAACACGAAGGCGTGGAGCTGATCGCGCGCAACGACGACAACTATGCCGAAGCGGCGCGCGAGATCGCCAAATCGTTGCTCCGTTTCACCCAATATACGCCGCAGGAGATCGAGATCGCCCGCAACGCCGCAGCCGAACTTTCGCGCACGGCGCTCTGGAGCGAATTGTACGCCGCATACGAAACGGCATACTCCGAAGCGATCGCACGGTCGGTGGCGCGCACCAACCGCGCGGTGCTCAACGACGGCGGCGGATCGACCGAACAGATCAATTTCGTACGCCAGCAGCTCATCACCGAAAAACCCCACTGGAACCGCATGATGGTCGAAAAGGTGCTGCCCAAGCGGCTGCACGCCCTCGAAGTGCTTTCGCGGAATCTCTGGTGGAGCTGGACCAGCGGCGCCCGCGACCTGTTCGAGTACATCGATCAGAAGCTGTGGTCGGAGTGCGAGAAAAACCCGATCGTCTTCCTCGACCGGCTGTCGCTCGAACGGTTGCAGGAGCTGGAACGGGACAGTTCGTTTCTAGCCATGCTCGACGGCGTCTACGCCATGTTCAACGAATACATGAGCGAAAAGCCCGACCCGAAAGCACCGACGATCGCCTACTTCTCGATGGAGTACGGCCTCCACTCGTCGCTGAAAATCTATTCGGGCGGTCTGGGCATTCTCGCGGGCGACTACCTCAAGGAGGCGTCGGACAAGAACGTGCCGATGGTGGCCATGGGCCTGCTCTACCGCTACGGCTATTTTACGCAGCGGCTCTCGGCGCAGGGCGCGCAGGAGGCGACCTACGAGGCACAGAATTTCTCGAAACTGCCGATCTCGCCCGTGCGCGACGAACTGGGCAACTGGACGACCGTGCAGATCGCCCTGCCGGGACGTACGCTCTCGGCCCGCGTCTGGAAATGCGAGGTGGGCCGCACCGATCTCTTCCTGCTCGACACCGATTACGAAGCCAATCTGGACGAGGATCGGCAGATCACCCATTACCTCTACGGCGGCGACTGGGAGAATCGGCTCAAACAGGAACTGCTGCTCGGTCTGGGCGGCATACGCGCCCTTCGGGCGATGGGCATCAAACAGGAGGTGTATCACTGCAACGAGGGGCACGCGGCCTTCATCGGAATCGAACGCATCCGCGACTTGGTTCGCCGCAAACTCACCTTCTCGGAGGCGCTGGAAGTGATCCGCTCGTCGTCGCTCTTCACGACGCACACCCCCGTGCCGGCCGGTCACGACTCCTTCCCCGAGTCGATGATCCGCCAATACATGGCTCACTATCCCGACGTACTGGGCATCACGTGGGAACAGTTCATCAATCTGGGCAAGACCAATCCCAACGATCCCGAGGAGCGCTTCTCGATGTCGGTGCTCGCGTGCAACCTCTCGCAGGAGGTAAACGGCGTGTCGTGGCTCCACGGCGAGGTGTCGAAGGATATTCTGGGCAACATGTGGCCCGGCTATTTCAAAAACGAACTGCACATCGGCTACGTCACCAACGGCGTACACTTCCCCACATGGTGCGCCTCGAACCTGCGACGGCTCTACATGCGCTACTTCCCCGACGGATTCTCGGGACACGAATACGATATTCCGGCATGGCAAAAGGTGCACGACATCCCCGCCTCCGAACTGTGGCAGGAACGCATTTTCCTCAAACGCAAGCTGGTGGATCACATCCGCAAGCGGTACAGCGACCCCGCGCAGGTGCGCATCGACTCGCCGCGCCAGATGGTGCAGATCGTCGAAGGAATCAAGCCCGACGTGCTCACGATCGGTTTCGCGCGTCGTTTTGCGACCTATAAGCGCGCCTATCTGCTCTTCACGAATCTCGACCGCCTGTCGGCGATCGTCAACAACAAGGAGCGTCCCGTGCAGTTCATCTTCGCGGGCAAGGCGCACCCCAACGACAAGCCGGGGCAGGATCTCATCAAGCGCATCGTCGAAGTGGCGGCCTTGCCGCAGTTCGTCGGAAAAATTCTCTTTTTGCAGAACTACGACATGGAGTTGGCGCGAAAAATGGTGCAGGGCGTAGACGTATGGCTCAACACCCCGACCCGACCGCTCGAAGCGTCGGGAACGTCGGGCGAGAAGTGCGTGATGAACGGCGTGCTGCAATTCTCGGTGCTCGACGGCTGGTGGGTCGAAGGCTACAAGGAGGGCGCCGGTTGGGCGCTGCCGATGGAACGCACCTTCGCCGACCAGCAGTTCCAAGACGAGCTGGACGCCGAGATAATCTACAACACCATCGAGGAGCAGATCGTGCCGCTCTACTACAAGCGCGACGCACAGAACATCCCCTACGACTGGGTGGAGTCCGTCAAGCGGTGCGTGGCCGACGTAGCTTCGAATTTCACGACCAACCGCATGATGCGCGACTACGAGGAGCGTTTCTACAACAAGCTGGCGGCCCGCCGTCACGAGATCGTCGCAGGCGACTACATGCTCGCCCGTGAGATCGCCGCATGGAAACGCAAGATTTCGGCTGCGTGGGACAAGGTGCGCGTCGTGGAGGTCAAGCAGGCGAAGATCGACCAGAAGGCGATGTTCGTCGGCGAAAACTACCCCTTCGAGATCAAGATCGATATCGCCGACCTGCAACCCGAAGATATCGGCGCCGAACTGGTCGTGGCCAAGCAGATCGAATACGGTCAGCCGGTCAACGTGCTCGAAACGGTGGCGCTGGAACGCACGGCAGTCGACGGAACGGTGGTTACCTATGCGCTCGACTACCGCTCGGGAAGTTCGGGTTCGTTCGACGTGGCGCTGCGCATCTACCCCTCGAACCCGCGGCTGCCCCATCGCATGGACTTCGCACTGGTGAAGTGGGCATAGTCCAGAGGGCGCAGCAACGACATCGTCGGGGCGGTGCACACCGCCCCGAACGGATGGAAAAGTGTACGGATGCGAATTTTCGTTTTCGTTATTGGAAAACCCGATATTTTTCGATAACTTTACTGAAACGGATTCTAAATATCACAACATAAACCATGTCTGCACTTACTTTCGACAAAAACGAATTGGGCAACCTCGAATATTCGCTGCAACGCGAGGTGCTCTCGACCGACCGCCGGGGCGGTTACATGAGCACCACGATCGTCTGCTGCAATACGCGCAGGTATCACGGCCTGATGGTCGCTCCGATCGGCGAGGGCGACCAGACTTACGTGCTGCTTTCGTCGCTCGACGAGACCATCGTTCAGCACGACCAGTCGTTCAATCTGGCCATCCACCGTTTTCGCGGCGTCTACGAACCGCGCGGCCACAAATACATCACCGACTTCCGGTATACGCCGATCCCCACGATCACCTACCGCGTGGGCGGCGTCATCCTCCAGAAGGAGTTGCTGTGGATCCACAAGCGCACGCAGCTGATGATCCGCTATACGCTGCTGGATTCGCCCTCGGAGATCTGTCTGCGGTTGCGTCCCTTTTTCGCCTACCGCGAGAAGGAGTCGCTGACCCACGCCAACATGGAGGCCAACGGCCGCTCCTATCCGATTCCCAACGGCGTAAAAAATCGTCTTTACGAGGGTTACCCGTGGCTCTTCCTCCAGACAAACCGCTCCGACGCAGAGTTCGTAGCGGCTCCCGACTGGTATTACGGATTCGAATATCCGCAGGAGTTGGCGCGCGGTTATGAAGGATACGAGGACCTGCTGACGACGGGATATTTCGAACTGCCGCTGCACAAAGGCCAAAGCGTGATCTTTTCGGCGTCAGTCGAAGAGATGGAGTCGGCGGCCGAGATCAATGCGCTGTTCGACCGCGCATTGGCGCGCCGCACTCATAAAATCGATTTCCGCAGCCTGCTGCGCCATTCGGCACGGCAGTTCGTCATTCGCCGCGCAGACGGCCGCACGGAGGTGATGGCCGGTTACCCATGGCTCACGGCCCAGATCGCCCGCGAGGCCTTCATGTCGCTGCCCGGCATCACCCTCGAACAGGATCACAAGGAAGACTGCATCGACGTGCTGGACAGCGTGTGCCGTACGTTGCACGACGGAGATTTCGGCGGTTCGGCATCCGCCGCTCAGGAAGCCGACGCGCCGCTTTGGTTTTTCTACACGTTGCAGGAGTTGGAAACCGAGATCGGCAGCCGTGAGATCTGGCGCCACTACGGCGCAGCGATGAAATCGATTCTTGCGGCCTACCGCCGCGGCATCGGAGGCCGCGTGGCGCTGCACACCAACTCGCTGGTATGGGCGTCGGACGACCAAGTGGCGCTCACATGGATGAACTCCTATGTAGACGGGCGGCCCGTCACTCCGCGCAACGGATATCAGGTCGAGGTCAACGCACTGTGGTATAACGCCGTCTGCTATGCGTTGGCGTTGGCGCAGGAGGCGGGAGACAAAGCTTTCGTCGCCGAATGGCGGGAGGTTCCGGCGCAGACCAAAGCCTCGTTTCTGGAGAAATTCTGGCTGCCGGAGGAGGGTTATCCGGCCGACTTCGTGAACGACGCCGAAACCAACCGCTTCATCCGCCCCAACATGATCGTCGCCTGCGGTCTGAATTATACGATGCTCGACGAGGAACAGCTCATTTCGACACTCAAAATCGTCCATCAATACCTGTTGACCCCCAAAGGATTGCGCTCTCTTTCACCGCAGAATCCGCTCTACAACGGTTCTTACGCCGGCGACGACCGTACGCGCTCCTACGCCGCGATGAACGGCACGGTCTGGGTATGGCCGCTGCCTTTCTACGTCAAAGCCTGCTATGCGCTTGCCGGAACCGAATTCACGCCGACGGTCGAGCGGTTCCTCGCCAACTTCGACGAAGACATTCAGTGTCACGGCATCGGCTCGATTTCGAAGATGTACGACGCCGATCCGCCCTTCGCGCCGAAGAGCGCCATCTCCTACGCATGGAGCGTGGGGGCCGTGCTGGAACTGTACCGGTTGATGGAGCGTTTCGATCCCGCATGGAGAACGGAGGAGGAGAAACCCGCGCCGAAAGCCGGCGCCAAACGAGCGGCCGGTGCGGCGAAACCCCGCTCGGCGGCGAAAAAAGCGACGGCGGGAACTGCCCGAAAGCCGGAACCGGCAGAGGGGGAGCCGAAACCCGCAAAGCGGCCCAAAGCTTCGGCAAAAGGGGCCGAAAGGCGCAACACAGAACATAAAACCGTCAAAAAATAGTCAGCCATGAGAGTGTTAATGTTTGGATGGGAATTTCCCCCTCATATTGCAGGCGGTTTGGGTACGGCCTGCTACGGCATGACGCGCGGATTGGCCCGTAACGACGTCGACGTAACCTTCGTGATGCCCCGCGCCTTCGGCGACGAGGATCAGAGTTTCGCGCGCGTGGTCAACGCCAGCGACGTGGAGACCCTCTTCGGCGCCACCGTGAGCGACACGGAGGATTTGTGGCGAAAAATGTCGTTCATCCATATCGATTCGAATATGGTGCCCTATCTCTCGCCCGAAGAGTACGCATCCTATCACGACGAATACGTCCGCACGGGGCGCAAGACGTGGGAGACGGCCGACGTGTGGAAACAACGCTACACCTTCTCGGGAAAATACGGCGCGAACCTCATGGAGGAGGTGGCGCGCTACGCGATGGTGGCGGCGCAGGTAGCGCGCGATCTGGCGGGACAGTTCGACGTGATCCACGCCCATGACTGGCTCACCTATTTTGCCGGAATCGCCGCCAAACAGGTCTCGGGCAAACCGCTGGTGGTGCACATGCACGCCACGGAGTTCGACCGCAGCGGCGAGAACATCAACGCACAGACCTACGCCATCGAACGCGCAGGCATGGAAGCCGCCGACCGCGTGATCGCGGTATCGAACCTCACGCGCAACATCGTCATCACCCGCTACGGCATTCCGGCCGAAAAGGTCGTAACGGTGCACAATGCCGTGCGCTTCGCCGAAGCGGAGAATGCCGCTCCCGAACGCGGCGTAGAAGACAAGATCGTCACCTTTCTCGGCCGCATCACCTACCAGAAAGGGCCTGATTATTTCGTCGAGGCGGCCGCCAAGGTGCTCAAACGGGTGCCGAACGTACGCTTCGTGATGGCCGGTTCGGGCGACATGATGAACCATGTTATCCGCCGCGTGGCGCGCTTGGGCATCGCCGACCGCTTCCATTTCACGGGATTCCTGCGCGGAGAGGACGTGCACCGCATGTTCCAACTGTCGGACGTCTACGTGATGCCCTCGGTGTCGGAACCCTTCGGCATCTCGCCGCTCGAAGCGATGCGTTCGAACGTGCCGGTCATCATCTCCAAACAGAGCGGCGTGGCCGAGGTGCTCGACTATGCGCTCAAAGTCGATTACTGGGACGTGGACGCGCTTTCGGACGCCATCTACGCACTGATCACCTATCCCGCGCTGGCGAAAATGTTCGCCGAAAAGGGACTCAATGAAGTAACCGGACTCAAGTGGGACAACGCCGCCGCCAAGATCAAGGCAGTCTATCAGACGGTCGTCGACGAAGCGGCCGCACGCCAACAAGAGTAAAAAACACAAACGACATATCACCATGAAAACGATCTGTTTCTATTTTCAGGTTCATCAGCCTTGGCGGCTGAAAACCTATCGGTTTTTCAATATGGGCGTGGATCACAACTATCTCGACGATCTGACGAATCACGCCATCCTGCAAAAGGTGGCGCGTCAGTGCTACCTGCCGATGAACGCCCTGCTGCTGAAACTCATCAAGGAGCAGAAGGGCAGGTTCCGCTGCTCCTTCTCGATCACGGGATCGGCCGTCGAGCAGTTTCGGGCATACGCCCCCGAGGTGCTCGACTCGTTCCGCGAACTGGCCGCCACGGGGTGCGTGGAGTTTCTGGCCGAGACCTACTCCCACTCGCTGGCGTCGCTCGCCTCGAAAGAGGATTTCGAGGAGCAGGTGAAGCTCCACACGGCGATGGTGCGCAAGGAGTTCGGGATGAAACCCACGGCGTTCCGCAACACGGAGCTGATCTACTCGGACGAGATCGGCGAGATGGTGGCCCAGATGGGGTTCAAAACCATTCTGGCCGAAGGCGCCAAACACGTGCTGGGATGGAAATCGCCCAACTACGTCTACGCCAATGCCCTGAATCAAAAGCTGCACGTACTGCTGCGCAACTACAAACTCTCGGACGACATCGCCTTCCGCTTCTCGAACCGCAGTTGGGACGAGTGGCCCCTGACGGCCGACAAATTCGCCGGCTGGATCGCCTCGGACGATACGGTGGGCGAGGTGGTCAATCTATTCATGGATTACGAGACCTTCGGCGAACATCAGAAGGCCGACACGGGGATCTTCGATTTCATGAAGGCGCTGCCCAAGGCGGCGCTGGCCACGCGCAAACTGGAGTTCGCCACCGTAAGCGAAGCGGCGAAGAAATACCAGCCCGTAGCCGTGCTCCACTGCCCGCATGTGATGTCGTGGGCCGACGAGGAGCGCGACGTTACGGCATGGCTGGGCAACGAGTTGCAGAACGAAGCGTTCAAGAAGCTCTACGCCCTGAAAGAGAAGGTCAAGGCACTCAAAAACAAGGATTTCGACTACGTATGGAACTTCCTCCAGACCTCCGACCACTTCTACTACATGGCTACCAAATGGCTGTCGGACGGCGACGTACACTCCTACTTCAACCCTTACGGCTCCTCCTACGAAGCGTTTATCAACTACATGAACGTATTGTCGGATTTCGAGATCGAAGTGGACAAAGCCTCCGAAGCCAAGACCGTTCGCCGCAAAGCCTGACGGAACGATCGGCAAAGGATACGGAGCGGAACGGGTTGCAACCCGCTCCGCTCCGTCCGTTTTCAGAAGACCCGATCGGATTGCAGGGAATTTTCATATCTTTGCGGTACAAACCCCAAACCTCATTCCCCAATGAAACGACTCCTCCGCATACTTGCGCTGACCGCTGCAATCGGCGGCACGACGGTGTGCACGCCCCGCCTCAAACCCGGGAACATCGACCGCGTGGTCGACGCCATGACCCTCGAAGAGAAGGTTCATCTGCTCATAGGCACTTCGATGGACGGCAAGGACGACGACGGATCGAAGCTCGTCGTCGGCAAAACGCAGAAACTCGTGCCCGGCGCCGCCGGAACGACCTATCCCATCGAACGGCTCGGCATCCCCGCCATCGTACTGGCCGACGGCCCCGCCGGACTGCGCATCTCTCCGACGCGGAAGGGCGACACGGCGACCTACTACTGCACGGGATTCCCCATCGCTTCGCTGCTGGCTTCGACATGGGATGCGGCGCTCGTCGAAGAGGTCGGCCGCGCCATGGGCGACGAAGTGAAGGAGTACGGCGTGGACGTACTGCTGGCGCCGGGTATGAACATCATGCGCAATCCCTTGTGCGGCCGCAATTTCGAGTACTATTCGGAAGACCCGCTTCTCTCGGGCCGCACGGCGGCGGCGATGGTACGCGGCGTGGAGAGCAACGGCGTGGGATGCGCGATCAAGCACTTTGCCGCCAACAATCAGGAGATCAATCGTCTGTGCAACGATTCGCGCGTTTCGCCGCGCGCACTGCGAGAGATCTACCTCCGTAATTTCGAGATCGCCGTGCGCGAGGCGCAGCCCCGTACGCTGATGACCTCCTACAATTATATCAACGGCCGCTACACGTCGGAAGACCGCGGCCTGCTGACCGACATCCTGCGCGGCGACTGGGGATTCCGAGGCGCGGTGATGACCGATTGGAGCGCGGGACAGGACGTCGCGGCGCAGATCGCCGCCGGCAACGACATGATTCAGCCGGGCAGCGACAAACAGTATGAGACGATTCTCGCGGCGGCGCAGGAGGGTCGGTTGCCGATGGAGGCGATCGACACGAGCGTGCGCCGCATTCTAGAGCTGGTCGTGCGTTCGCCCCGCTATAAAAAATATCCCTTCTCGAACCGTCCCGACTTGAAGGCGCATGCCGAAGTGGCGCGCCGCGCGGCAGCCGAGGGAATGATACTGCTCGAGAACCGCAACGAAGCGCTTCCGCTCGAAAAGGGCGAAGTCGCATTGTTCGGCGTCACCTCCTACCGGCTGATCGCCGGGGGTACCGGCGCGGGCGACGTTAACAAAGCCTATACGGTCGACCTCTGCGACGGACTGCGCAACGCCGGATTCACGCTCAACGAAACGGCGGCGGAAGCCTATGCGAAGCATCTCGCCGCCGAGGACGAACGGCTCGCCCCGATCAACGAGAAACGGGGCTGGTGGTTCGGCGCCCTGCAACCCGACGAACTGCCCGATCCGGCGGTCGTCATCCGCCGTTCGCTGCGCGACGCCGATGCCGCCGTCGTCACCATCGGCCGCCGGGGCGGGGAGGGAACCGACCGCCATGTGGACGACGACTTCCGCCTGCGGCCGGATGAACGGCGGCTGATCGCCGAAGTGAGCCGCGCCTATCGTGCCGCCGGGAAACCCGTGGTGGTGGTGCTGAACACCGGCGGCGTCATGGAGACCGCGTCGTGGAGCGGCGACGCCGACGCCCTGCTGATGGCTTGGCAGGCAGGTCAGGAGGGCGGAAACGCCATCGCCGACGTGCTCTCGGGCAAGGTGAATCCCTGCGGCCGTCTGCCGATGACCTTTCCCGTACGCTACGCCGACGTACCGGCGCAGAATTTCCCCGCGCTGAACCTCAACACGGGCAAGAACGACTCGTTCTATCGTTACAGCGAAACAAAACGCTATGAAGAACCGAACATCGACTATACGAACTACACCGAAGGTATTTACGTCGGATACCGCCACTATACGACCCGAGACGTACCGGTGGCCTATCCCTTCGGTTACGGACGGTCGTACACCGATTTCGAGTTATCCGGTCTGACGGCTCTGCCCGTCGGCGAAGGCTGGGAAGTGACCTGCACGGTGACCAACACCGGTCGGCGCGCCGGACGCGAGGTGGTACAACTCTATGCGGCCGCTCCTGCCGGCAAGCTGGACAAGCCCGCCTGCGAACTGCGCGCCTTCGCCAAGACGCCGCTGTTGGAGGCGGGCGCATCGGTCGAAGTGAAGATGCGGTTTGCCGCCGCCGATCTGGCTTCGTTCTGCGAGCGGCAATCGGCATGGGTAACCGATGCGGGTGACTACACGCTGCGCGCTGCGCGCAACGTCGCCGACAAAGGGGTGACGACGGTCGTGACGGTCGACGAACCGATCGTAAGGAAGGTGCACGACGCAATGGCGCCCGAAGGCGGACTCTTCATCACCGCGACCGAACCGTCGAAAACACGCTGACGCTCCGCAACCCGAATTTTCCGCGGCAAAAGCGAAAAAGAGAGGATTGCCCGTAAAGCAATCCTCTTTTCGTATTCTCATCCCCTCCCCCTATTTCGCCCGCTGCAACGGGCACACGGAATCCGACGACCTTTGCGCATGTGCGCCGCCCCTCCTGCCGAGAAGCGACAAGGCAACCCGGACAACCCGCCTGATCCGCTTCAATTCGAGCGGTAATATGCGGCACAACGCCCGAAGGCGGTCAAAACCTACGCTTCGCCGATCTTGCCGCCGAACTGATCGCCCGCATGCTGCGGCGTGGGAATGACGATCTGGCCGTGCACACTCTCGTAACGCACGATATTCTCCTGCAACGACATCAGCAGGCGTTTGGCATGTTCCGGCGTAAGAATGATGCGGCTCTTGACTTTCGCCTTGGGTACGGCGGGCATGACGGCCGCAAAATCGATGATGAACTCCGAAGTGGAGTGCGCGATGATGGCGAGATTCGAGTAGTTGCCCTGTGCAACCGTCTCGTCCAGTTCGAGGTCGATGCCTAAATTTTTATTCTCTGCCATAGATTAACGTAAGGAAAACGTAATTAAAAGTATGTAGATCGAGGTATTGTCAATGCGGAATCACGTCTTCCTTACATTACGGCGTTTTTTACGACGCCCAATTCCCTATTGACATTTCCTCCGAATTCCGCTCTTCCGAGAAGGGGAATCCGCAGCGAAGGCCCTTCCCTTTTTGCACCGGTCCGATGCCAAGTCGTCCACCTCGCTACAAAGATAAGATTTTGCCTGCCGAAAATATCCGCGCGGCAAAACAAAGTTTTCAATCATTTATCAACAATCATACCCTGTCCGGCGATAAAAAAAGGCATCCCGAGTACGTTCTCGGCGAAAAACGAAACTTCGGCGCACAACGATTTTAAGATATTGATAAAATTCCTAATTTTTTCATCCGGCGCGCTTGATTTTGCGGATTTTTTCATATATTTATGATCCAGAAAACGGAAATAAACCTTAAAATTTCGCGATATGAAAAACTACTCAGCAAAAGAGATCAAGAACATCGTCCTGATCGGTGCCCCCGGTTCGGGTAAGACGACCCTTGCCGAGGCGATGGCCTACGAAGGAAAGGTCATCGACCGCAGGGGCACCATCGAAACGAACAATACGCTGTCGGACAACACCGATATCGAACACGAATACAAACGCTCGATCTACGCTACGATCCTCTTCACGGAGTTCATGGATCGCAAACTCAATATCATCGACTGTCCCGGGTCGGACGATTTTTGCGGCAGTCTCTTTTCGGCCTTCAAGGTGGGCGACGTGGGCGTGATGGTCTTCAATGTGCAGAACGGATGGGAAGTCGGTTCGGAGATTCAGGCGCGCTATTCGCGCGAACTGCACAAGCCGATCATCGGCGTCGTCAACCAACTCGACGCCGAGAAGGCCAATTTCGAGGGAACGATCGAGAGCATCCGCGCAGCATCGCGCGTAAAGCCCGTCATCGTGCAATACCCCGTCAATCAGGGACCGGGATTCAACGCCTTCATCGACGTGCTGATGATGAAACTCTATCGCTTCACGGATGAAAACGGCACGCGCGAAGAACTCGAAATTCCGGCCGAAGAGCTGGAGCGCGCTACGGAGTTGAACCGCGAACTGGTGGAGATGGCCGCCGAGAACGACGAGGCGCTCATGGAACTCTATTTCGACAAGGGGACGCTCACGCAGGACGACATCCGCTCGGGACTGAAAATCGGGCTTTCGAAACGCGAAATAATGCCGATCTTCTGCACCAGCGGCAAGAAGGACGTCGGTACGAAACGACTCATGGAATTTATCATCAACGTGGCCCCTGGCCCGCTCAAAGCGCCCAATTTCCTCTCGACCGAAGGCGAAGAGATCGCGGCCGACGAAACGCAGCCGGCCGTAGCGTTCGTCTTCAAAAGCCAGATCGAACAGCATATCGGCGAAATCAGTTACCTGCGCGTCATCCGCGGCAAACTTACCGAAGGCATGGAGTTGCTGAATACCCGCACGGGCAACAAAGAGAAGATATCGCAGTTATTCGCCGTGGCGGGCAAGAACCGCGTCAAGGTGACCGAACTGGCCGCCGGCGATATCGGCTGCACGGTCAAGTTGAAGGGTACTCGTACCAACGACACGCTTTCGTCGCCGGCCGCTCCCGTAACGATTACGCCGATCGTATTCCCTGAACCGCGTTACCGCGCCGCCATACAGCCCAAAGTCAAGGCAGACGAGGAAAAATTGGGCAAATTGCTGAACGACGCCAAATACGAAGACCCGACGATTTTGGTCGGTTATTCAAAAGAGTTGAAGCAGACGATCATACAAGGTCAGGGCGAGCATCATCTCAACATTCTCAAGGCGCGGCTGGCCTCGGAAAACAAGATGGAGATCGAATACATCGCGCCGAGGATTCCCTACCGCGAGACCATCACCAAGGTAGCACAGGCCGATTACCGCCACAAGAAGCAGTCGGGCGGCTCGGGTCAGTTCGGCGAGGTGCACATGATCATCGAGCCCTATTACGAAGGGATTCCCGAACCGAAGAACTACAAGATTCCGGGCAAGGGCGACATCACGGTCAACGTCAAGGGCAAGGAGGAATACGACCTGCCGTGGGGCGGCAAGTTGCAGTATTACAACTCGATCGTGGGCGGCGCCATCGACGCGCGTTTCATGCCGGCGATTCTGAAGGGCATCATGGAGAAGATGGACGAAGGCCCGCTGACGGGCTCTTACGCCCGCGACATCCGCGTAGTGATCTACGACGGTAAGATGCATCCGGTGGATTCGAACGAGATTTCGTTCAAACTGGCGGCCCGCAACGCCTTCAAGGAGGCGTTCCGCAACGCCGGCCCCAAGATCATGGAACCGATTTACAGCATCGAGGTGCTGACGCCGAGCGACTACATGGGCGCCGTGATGAGCGACCTGCAGAACCGGCGCGCAATGATCGAGGGAATGAACTCGGACAAGGGATTCGACCGGCTCAACGCCCGCGTGCCGCTGGCCGAACTGTACCGCTACTCGACGACGCTCTCTTCGCTCACATCGGGCGCCGCAACCTACACGATGCGTTTCTCCTCCTATGAACAGGTGCCCGCCGACGTGCAGGCCAAACTGCTGAAGGAGTACACCGACACCGACGAAGAATAATTCGCTTCCGCGCAAACAAACCCCCGAAACAAAAGTTTCGGGGGTTTGTTATGTATACGTATGAATCGTTTATCAGAGCACCTCCGCCACGACGAAGGTCGAGCCGCCGATAAAAATCGTATCGACGGGACGCGCCAGCGCTTTCGCTTTCGCCACGGCCTCCGTGACAGTGGCGACCATTTCGCCTTCAAGACCCGCCGCAGCGGCCCGCGAAGCCAATTCGGCGGCGGAAAACGCCCGTTCGCTGGCAGCCTGCGTGAAGAGATAGTAGGCCTCGCGCGGCAGCAGCGCCAGAATGGCGTCGATATCCTTGTCGCCCGAAAAGCCCAGCACGCAGTAGAGACGCCCGCCCTCGTGAGAAGTACGCAGCTGCTCGGCGACATAGGTCAGACCGTGCGCGTTATGTCCCGTGTCGCACAGCACCTTAGGCTGCTCACCCAAACACTGCCAGCGCCCCTGCAATGCGGTCATACGGGCGGCGCTCCCCGCACCGTCGACAAAAGCGCGGCGGCTGATCGTCAGCGGCGTCTGCTCGTGCAGCAGATCGAGCGTAGCGAGCGCCGTCACGATATTGTGGCACTGATAGCTGCCCAGCAGGTCGAGATCGAAATCGAGTACATGGCCGTCGCGGCGGCGCACCATGCGGAAATGTTGCTTGTCGCCGCAAATCTCATGACCCTCGCAGACGAACTCCCGTTCGGCGTAGACCACACGCGTCTTGTTCACGGCGGCGACCTCTTCGAAAACCGTGTTGTAAGCGTCGTCGGCCTCACCCAAAACTACGGGGATGCTTTTCTTGATGATTCCGGCCTTCTCGGCTGCGATCTTCGCGAGCGTATCGCCCAGCAAGGCCGTATGCTCCAACCCGATATTGGTCACCACGCTCACGATGGGCAGAATAATGTTCGTCGCATCGAGCCGCCCGCCGAGCCCCGTCTCGATAACCGCGACCTCGACGTCGCTCTGCGCGAAGTAGTCGAACGCCAGCGCCGCCGTCATTTCAAAGAACGAAAGCCCCAGCTCGGTCATCTTGTCGTGGTGCTTATCGACGAAATTGACGACCTTCTGCTTGGGAATCATCTCGCCGTCGACGCGGATACGCTCACGGAAATCGTGCAGATGAGGCGAAGTAAACAGCCCCGTGCGATAACCGGCCTGTTGCAGCACGGCGGCAATGATGTGCGAGACCGATCCCTTGCCGTTGGTGCCCGCGACATGGACCGTGAAGAAATTCCGCTGCGGATTCCCCAGATGCCGGCAGAAAGCCGTAATACGCTCCAGCCCGGGTTTATAGGCCGTGACGCCCTTTTCCTGAAACGTCGGCATCGACGAGAAGAGAAATTCGAGCGTTTGTGAATAATTCATGCGAAACGATATTTGTTTGGATTAATCGACCAGATAGTTGCGACGTTTGATACGATAAGCGACGTAATAGAGCACGCAGAGCAGCATCAAGTACTCGGCCACGCGCCCCAGATAGTCGCCGTAACGGGTATAGAAGGTTTGTTCGTCCGACACGGCGACGGCTTGGGTCAGCACCCCCCGCTCGGCCCAGCCGAGCGTCGCCCCGACCACGTCGCCCCGAGCGTTGATGAAGCCCGAAATGCCCGTATTGGCGCTGCGCGCCACGGCCCGACGATGTTCGATGGCCCGCAAACGCGAAAAGGAGAAATGCTGGCGGTGAATCGCCGTGTCGCGCCACCAGCCGTCGTTGGTAATGACAAGAAGCAGCTGCGCCCCGTCTCGGACGAATTCGCCCACATAGGCGCCGTAGACCGATTCGTAGCAGATCGCCGGAGCCACCCGAACGTCGCCCGACGTAAAGACCGTGCGCTGCGTATCGACGCCTAACTGACCGGTCGTACCGCCCAGATCGATGATGAGGAAACTCAGCCAGTCGAAGAGCCACGGCAGCGGCATCTTCTCGACGCCGATTACCAGCCGCGATTTGTGATGAATGTCCCGCACGCCCTCGGCGTCAAGCGCCAGCGCCGTGTTGAACCGGTCGTACCAGATGCCGTTGCGGAAGCGCGCCGTGGAGGTCTGATTCCCCTCGGCATAGACCTTATACGTATCGGCTCCCACCACCAAGAGCGCGCACGGATGAGCGGCGGCCAACGCCGCTTCGAACCGCCCCAGCGAAGGACTCGCTGGCAGATACGCCTCGTTGAGACCTTCGACGAGCGCCGTTTCGGGCATGGCGATCAACTGCGCCGAAGCGGGGACTTCGGCCAGCAGCGCCAACAGGTTCTCGTCCTGCCACCCGGGCGAAGTATTGAACTTGTCGTAGCAATCGACATTGGGTTGTACGACCGACACCTCGATCTTCCGCTCCGGCTCCCGCCAGCGCGCATAGATCGTAAGCGATACGGCCAGCGGGACGACGACGGCCAACGCCGCACGCACCCAGCGCCGCACGCTCGAACGGTGCAGCCACGCCTCGAAAAAGAGCAGGTTGCAGACGAGCACCCACAACGAACCGCCGAATAAACCCGTATATTCGTACCACTGCACGGCCCACGGCTCGGTCGCGAAGCCGTTGCCCAGCAACAGCCACGGAAACGAGAACTCGCCCACGGTGTACCAGTACTCGGTAGCGATCCAGCCCGAAACCAGCAGCGTATAGGCCAACGCCTTGTGCGCCCGTTTGCTTACCGTATGGAAGAGCATGAAGGCCAGCATATTCAGAAAGGTCGAAGCGAGCGTCGCGGCGAACGGCCCGACAGGCGTCGAGTACCACAGTCCCCAGATCGTCGCGCCGTTCCACAGGATGAAGGCGAGCCACGCCCAGCCGAACATCCCCCACCAGTCGCGGCGCGAAGGGCCGTAACTGCGGCTGATCCACAGCAGGGGAACCAGCGCCACGAGCAGCGGCAGACCGGAAAGGCCGAGCCACCCCGCCGAGAGCAGCGCAGCGGACAAGATCACGCAGAAAAGTCGCCGAAGAGTCATCCCCATAAATTTGACCTTGCAAAAATAGTCAAAATAACCGACAAAAAGCCGGCGCGAACCGTTTTTTTCAATCGGCGGACAAAGGGCTTCCCGACCGCTCCGCCGCAGCCTCCCAAAAGGAGTTTTCATATTAAAAACACAATATTTTCGGGAAAAATTTTTGAGTGTCGCTTTTTTGTTATACATTTGCACTCCGCAAACTGCGCAAATTACAAAACAAAAAGGATACTGCTATGGCAATGAAAAGAACGTTCCAGCCGTCGCGCCGGAAGAGAATCAACAAGCACGGTTTCCGCCTGAGAATGTCCACGGCCAACGGTCGCAAGATATTGGCCGCCCGCCGTGCCAAGGGTCGTAAGAAGCTGACCGTATCGGACGAATCGACGTTTAAATACGCCTAACGTCCCGAGAGGCATTCGCGTGCCATAGCACAGGCGCTGCAATTACGATTGCAGCGCCTGTGCTGTTTTGACGGGAGACCTGCCCCGCACGACTCCCTATCCGCAAAAGAACCATCCGGCGGAACGGCTTCGGTACGCAATTCGCACGTTTCGTTTTTAATTCTCTTCGAAAAAACGTACCTTTGTACAAAGACTTCTTACGACATGAAAGTAGCATCCCTGCAATTCAACCCCATCTGTGAAAACACCTACGTGGTGTGGGACTCCACGGGCGAGTGCGCGGTCGTCGACGCCGGCAACTCCACCGAGCGTGAAAACGCCCAGCTCAAAGAGTTCATCGACTCCCGCCGTCTGCGTCCCGTAATGGCGGTCAACACCCACGGGCATTTCGATCACACGCTGGGCGTGCAGTTTCTCAAAGACACCTACGGCATCCCCTTCGCCCTCTCGGGGAAGGACAGATTCCTGCTGGACAATGCGGCGCCGGGCAGTTCGATCTTCGGCGTGAAGGTCGGGGCGATGCCCGCGATCGATCTGGATCTGGATAGGGTCGACGAAGTGCGCTTCGGCGACACCGTGCTGAAAATCATTCCCACGCCCGGCCACACGCCGGGGCATGTATCGCTCTACGCCCCTGAGGCGAAAATCGTCTTCACGGGCGACACGCTCTTCCGCGAGAGCATCGGCCGCACCGACCTTCCGGGCGGCGACTATTCGTGGATCATGCGTTCGATCCTCGAACGGCTCATTCCGCTGGGCGACGAGGTACAGGTCTATCCCGGACACGGAGAGCCCACCTCGATCGGCCACGAAACGCTTTACAACCCCTTTGTCGTCGAGGTGCTCAACGGGCAGGTGAATTACGACAAATAAACGGCGAACGCGCCGTCGGACATGAACAAGCTACTGCACAAACTTCTCTACCGGACACTGCCGCTGGGCGGTTACCTGCGGGCGGTGAGCGGGATGTTCTTCCTGCTGCACCGGCTGGGCATCGGACGTTATGCACCTGCAACGGAATATACGTTCCATCTGGACAAACTGATGCGTCCGGGCGACTTGGCGATCGACATCGGCGCCAATCTGGGCTATTACGCCCGCCTGATGGCGGGCATCGCCGGCCGCGACGGATTCGTCTATGCGGTGGAGCCCGTCGCGCCGATCCGCAAGGTGCTGGAAAACAACTTGCGCGGTTGCGACAACGTCGAGATTCTGCCCTATGCCCTCGGTGCGGAGGAGGGCGAAATCCGCATGGGGAACGCCACCGTTCGCACGGGCGGCTACTTCGGCACGGGACAGAATTTCGTGATGGAGGCGGGCGATGCGGCCGACGTGGAGTTCTCCGCCCAAATGCGGCGCGGAAGCGAACTGTTCGCACACCTCACCCGCATCGACTTCATCAAATGCGACGTCGAAGGCTACGAAACGATCATCATGGAGGAGATGCGGCCGCTGCTGGAACGATTCCGGCCCACGGTGCTCATCGAGACGGGCGGAGCGAACCGCGACCGCATCGCAGAGCTTTTTACCGAACTCGGCTACGCGGCCTACACGCTCCACCGCGGGCAGGAAATCCCGCTCCGTCCGGCGAGCAGAAAAGACATCATCTTCCGTCCGAAGAAAAACCGTTAACCGACAAACGTATGCGCATCGATATACTGACCGTCGTACCCGAACTGCTGCACTCGCCCCTCAACGAATCGATCCTGAAACGGGCGCAGGAGAAGGGTCTGGTCGAAATCGTCATCCACAACCTCCACGACTATGCCCACGACAAGCGCAAAACCACCGACGACTATCCCTTCGGCGGAGAAGCAGGCATGGTGATGAAACCCGAACCGGTCTTCGAACTGGTGGAAAAACTGCAGGCGGAGCGCCGCTACGACGAAGTGATCTACACCTCGCCCGACGGCGTGCGTTATGACCAGCACGAGGCCAACCGGCTGTCGACGCTCGAGAACATCATCCTGCTCTGCGGCCACTACAAGGGGATCGACCACCGCATCCGCGAACACCTCGTCACGCGCGAAATCTCGATCGGCGACTACGTACTCACGGGCGGCGAGCTGGCCGCCTGCGTAATCGCCGACTCGGTGGTGCGTCTGCTGCCCGGCGCCATCGGCGACGAAGCGTCGGCGCTGACCGACTGCTTTCAGGACAACCTGCTGGCGCCGCCCGTCTACACGCGGCCGGCCGAGTTTCGGGGCTGGCAGGTTCCCGACGTGCTGCTCTCGGGCAACTTCGCCGAAATCGAAGCGTGGCAGGAGGAGCAGTCGTGGAAGCGCACGAAACAGCTGCGTCCCGACCTGCTCGAACCGAAAAACTAACGACACGAAGCCATGAACGAACTCACCCGCACCCTCGAAACGCTGATCGGCAACCGACCGACCGCCTTTATTGCCTCCGTCGACGGCGAAGGCTATCCCTGCTGCAAGGCGATGCTGGCGCCCCGCGTCCGCGACGGCCTGCGGACGTTTTACTTCACGACCAACACCTCGTCACAACGGGTGGCGCACTACCGCCGAAATCCGAAGGCGGCGGTCTATTTCTGCGACGAAGCGAATTTTCAGGGCGTACTGCTGCGCGGCACGATGACCGTCTGCGAAGATCAGGCGACGAAGGATCTGATCTGGCGCGAAGGCGACACGGAGTATTATCCGCTGGGGCCGACCGATCCCGATTATTGCGTGCTGCGCTTTACGGCCGAAAAAGCCCGCTATTACAGCGATTATAGCTCGGAGGAACTGACCATATAACACAGTTTATGAAAAGGTTCCTATTAATAAGTTTGCTTCTCGTGTTTCATCACTGTACCGCAGCACAAAACCGTCTGTGGTTCGGATTCGATATCGCCGATGCCATTACTTCTCCTTCGACACGCATCGCAAACCATTCGAGAAATAATCATGGATTGGGAGGAATCGTCTTCGAACAAGAACTGCCACATAAACTCTCGGTCATGACCGGTATTAAGATCAGCCGTTACTGGAATGTGATCGATCTGCCCGTACAACAGGGACAAGAGTATTGGAATGCTCCTCGCACGGAGTTCTCCTGTCCCTATATTCACATTCCCGTCCTGCTGAGACGACAATTGCCGTTCGCGCACGTGTTCAAACGCAAACTGGTCCTTTATACAACACCCCATGCTGGATTCGATCTGAATTTTAGCGGAAAAAACCGAGGGACCCTTTACAGTGAAAATAAGACTATTCCAGACGAGGTCGTGGAGATTCACCAGTATCCCCACCGATTTTTCGTCAACGGGAACGTGGGTCTTGCTTTAGGTTTCGAATCGGAATACACTCGGCTCGAATTTTTCTCGGCTTTCGCATTCCATGGCGGGCGAATGCTGGACTTTTCTCTCAAAGAGCCATATCCAAACGAGCGAACCTATATAGGTATCAATACGTTGCAGTTTGGTGCGCGAATAGTTGTCTGTCTCGTAAACTGGAATCGGATAGCCGAACGCAAAGCGCTACGAAAGGCGGGCAGAAACCACGAAAAAAGAAATGAGCAAAACGAATAACTCATGAAATACTACCTCATCGCCGGCGAAGCGTCGGGCGACCTGCACGGATCGAACCTCATGCAGGGATTGCTCAAAAGCGATCCTGCGGCCGAATTCCGTTTCTGGGGCGGCGACCGCATGGCCGAAGTCGGCGGCAGGGAAAACCGGGTGCGCGACTACCGCGAAACGTCGTTCTTCGGCATCGTGGGCGTGCTGCGCAATCTGGGAACCATCTCGCGGCAACTCAGAGAGTGCCGCGAAGACCTGCTGCGCTACGGCCCCGACGTGCTGATTCTCATCGACTACCCGGGCTTCAACATGAAGATGGCGCGTTTTGCGAAGGAACACGGCATCCGCACCTTCTACTACATCGCCCCAAAGGTATGGGCGTGGCGCGAGTGGCGCGTGAAGGCGATCCGAAAATACGTCGAGCGGCTCTACATCATCTTTCCCTTCGAGCGCGGCTACTTTCCCAAGCACGGCATTCAACCCGTCTTCGAGGGAAATCCGTTGCTCGACGCCATTGCCGCACGCGCCGAGACGCTCCCCTCGCGCGAGGAGTTCGGCCGCACGAACGGACTGGACGCCCGTCCCGTCGTGGCGCTCGTGGCGGGTAGCCGCCGCGGAGAGATCGACGCCAACCTGCCGCTAATGTGCGCCTTGGCTCCCCGTTTTCCCGAATACCAATTCGTGGTGACGGGCGTATCGTGGCTCGATCGTGCGCTTTACGACCGCTACCTGACCGGAACGGAGGTGCGTTTCGTCTGCGACCAGACCTACGAAACGCTTCATAACGCCGAGGCGGCGGTGGTCACCTCGGGCACGGCGACGCTCGAAACGGCGTTGATGCGCATTCCCGAAGTGGTGATCTACCGCACCGTGTGGTGGCAGGTATGGCTGCGCCCCTATGTGCTGAAAGTGCCCTTTATCTCATTGGTGAACCTCAACCTCGGCCGCGAGGCGGTACGCGAACTGGTGCAGTCGTCGGCCGATCCGGCGGAGGCCGAACGGGCGCTGCGCACGATTCTGCCGGGCGGACCCGAACGTGAACGGATGTTGGGCGACTATGACGAACTGCTCACCGTCATGGGCGGCCCGGGGGCCAGCGACCGGTTCGCGGCGGATATGGTAAAGGAGCTGCGCCATGACTGAGTCGCTCGTCATCGCGGCCATTCTGGCCGTATGCGCCGTCATCGTCTGGCTGCGACCGCAATGGATTTCGACGCTTTCGGAAACGCCGAAGAAGAATCCCGAACTGAACTGGCGCGCCGTGCGCCGCATCTCGGCCGGAGGATTGGCGCTGCTGGCGGCGGTGATCGCGGGCGGCAATTGGCTGCTGATACGCGCTGGTGTCGAAGAAACGACGCTTACCGTGGTAGGCATCGTCGTTCTGTTCATCGGAGCGATCACGATCGTCGCACTGGTCGAACAAGCTAAAAACCGAAAACCATGAAGATCATCTGCATCGGACGCAACTACCGCGACCACATCGCCGAATTCGACGGCGGGCCGCTGCCCGAAGAGCCGCTTTTCTTTCTGAAACCCGACACGGCCCTGCTGCGCAACAACGATCCCTTCTATATCCCCGATTTCACGCAGGAGGTGCACTACGAATGCGAACTCGTCGTGCGCATCAACCGGCTGGCCCGCCACGTCGCGCCGCGCTTCGCCCACCGGCTCTACGCCGAGGTCGGTCTGGGCATCGATTTCACGGCGCGCGACCTGCAACGCGAGGCGATCGCCAAGGGATGGCCGTGGGAGCGCGCCAAAGGGTTCGACTACTCGGCCGCCGTAGCGCCGCAGTTCATCCCCGTCGCCGAACTGGGCGACATCCGGCGGCTGCACTTCACGCTCGAAGTCAACGGGCAAGTGCGGCAGCAGGGGTATACGGGCGACATGATCTTCGGGGTGGACGAACTGCTGAGCCACGTCTCACGCTACATAACCTACCGCACGGGCGACCTCCTTTTCACCGGCACACCGGCGGGAGTAGGGGCCGTCGAACGGGGCGACGTACTGCGCGCCACGCTCGAAGGTCGCGAATTGCTGAATTTCGAAATACGCTGAATATGCTATTACAAGATAAACTGCAACCCTATCGCTTGCTGCTGGCCTCGCATTCGCCGCGCCGACAGCAACTGCTCCGCGACTGCGGACTGGAATACACACTCATCGACCAATACGAAGTCGAGGAACGCTATCCTGCGGGGCTACCGTCGCACGACGTGCCGCTCTTCCTGTCGCAACTCAAAAGCGACGCCTATCCCGAACCGCTCGCCGAAGGCGACATCCTGCTGACGGCCGACACGGTGGTCGTGGCCGCAGGCGGGATTCTCGGCAAACCCCGTGACCGAGACGACGCCGTGCGCATGCTGCATCTGCTGTCGGGCGCCGAGCACTTCGTCACCACGGGCGTGACGCTGCGCACCCTGCAACGACGTTACAGTTTCGCCGTCACCACCTCCGTGCGTTTCCGCCCGCTGACAGACGAGGAGATCGACTATTACGTCGACCGGTTCCGTCCCTTCGACAAGGCGGGCAGCTACGGCATTCAGGAGTGGATCGGCTACGCGGCCATCGAGAGCATCAACGGTTCGTTCTACAATGTCATGGGACTGCCCATTCAGCGGCTCTATGTCGAACTGGACCGTTTCATCTCCCAGCAAACCCTTCAAACTACATGAATATGAAAAAGAGCCTTTACGCGTCGATAGTTGCGACACTGCTCGCCGTCACGGCCGGCGCAGCCGTTCCCCATCGGATCGTCGTCCCCGACATCGAAGGTTACAAGACCCTCAAAGGCGACATGCACATCCACACCGTCTTCTCCGACGCCACGGTATGGCCCACGACCCGCGTCGAAGAGGCGATGATGGACGGTCTGGACGTGATCGCCATCACCGATCACGTCGACAATCGATTGCAAAAGCAGAAAAACAGCGGGCTGTTCACCGGCGACCGCAACGAATCGTACAAAATCGCCAAAGCGGCCGGTAAAACGAACGACGTGCTGGTCATCCACGGCGGCGAGATCTCGCGCGGCATGGCGCCCGGCCACTTCAACACCCTCTTCGTCGACGACTGCGAAGCGATCGGAACGGCCTCGGACGCCCACGAAGATCACTGCGACGCCATGAGGGCCGGACTCGCCGAGGCCAAAAAGCAGAACGGATTTCTGGTATGGAACCACCCCCACTGGGAGCGTCAGGCGCAAAACGAAACGGTGTGGTATCCCGAACATACGAAACTCTACGACGACAGACTGATGCAGGGCATCGAGATCTACAACGCGTTCTGCGGCTACTCGCCCGAAGCGCATCGCTGGGCGATGGAACGCAACCTGACGCTGGTCAGCGGCACCGACTGCCATAAACCGCTCTTCCTCACGACCGATTATGCCAATGGAACCCTGCGTCCCGTAACGCTTATCTTCGCCCGCGAACGCTCGCTCGACGGGGTGCGCGAAGCGCTCGACGCACGGCGCACGGCGGTTTTCGCCGACGGCATGGTCTACGGCCGCGAAGAGGTGTTGCTGCCGCTCATGAAGGCGCTATTCGAGGTATCGGACGTGAAATTCTCGGAGAAGAAAATGACGTTCCGCATCGTGAACCGCAGTTCGATTCCGCTTACGCTCCGCAAAGCGGCGGGCAGCGAAAAGATTGTCTTCCCGCGCGATATGATCATACGGCCCTTCGAGGAGATGACAATGACCATTTACGGACTGGATAACAAGAAACCGATCGGGCTCGATCGGTTCGACGTCAATTTCCAAGTGCTGAATTTCTTCGTTGATGCCGGCAAACCGCTCGTCTACTCGTTGCACTTCGAAAAACCCGCAAAACGGTAAACCAATGAGCGGACTGAGAACGATTCTGAAACGATCGATCCTGTTGGCGCTGCTCGCAACCGCCGCGACGGCTCGCGCCGACGAGGGAATGTGGCTGCCGAGTCTGATTCAAGAACGGATCGGCGACATGCGGGCCAAAGGGTTTCAACTCACGGCCGAGGATATTTACGCCGTCAACGAGGCTTCGATGAAAGATGCCGTCGTACTCTTCAACGGCGGCTGTACGGGCGAATTGATCTCGTCCGAAGGATTGCTGCTGACAAACCACCACTGCGGCTACGGCGCCATACAGAGTCATTCGACCGTCGAACACGACTACCTGACGCATGGATTCTGGGCGCAGAGCCGCTCGGAGGAGCTGCCCAACGAGGGACTGTGGGTGCAACGGCTGGTTCGCATGGAGGAGGTGACCGACCGGCTGGCGGCAGGCGAGAGCGTTGAAAAAATTCGCGACGAGGCCTCCGAAAAGGGGCGTTACCGCACGGCCATCGAACAGATGTATTACGGCAACCAGCAATTCCTGTTCGTCTACGAACAGTTCGACGACGTGCGGCTGGTGGCCGCGCCGCCCTCGTCGATCGGCAAGTTCGGCGGCGACACCGACAACTGGATGTGGCCACGCCACACGGGCGACTTCTCGCTGTTCCGCATCTACGCCGACCGCGAAAACCGTCCGGCGAAATTCAGCCGCGACAACGTTCCCTACCGCCCCAAACGTTGCTTCCCCGTCTCGACGAAGGGAATCGGCGAAGGCGACTTCACGATGATCTACGGTTTCCCGGGCAACACGCAGCAATATGTCTCCTCGGACGCCGTGGCTTACGTCGTCGAGCGATCCGATCCGATGAAGATCGACCTGCGCACGCGGCGGTTGGAGATCATCTCGGCGGCACAAGAGGCCGACGCGGCGACCCGCATCCGTTACGCCGCCAAACACGCCTCGATCGCCAACGCATGGAAAAAGTGGCAGGGCGAGCTGTTGGGGCTGCAACGGCTCGGCACGGTGGCGCAGAAGAAGGCTTACGAGGCCGAGTTCGCCCGCTGGGCCGCCGAACGCCCCGAATATGCGCACCTGCTCGACTCGCTGCACGCCGCCTATCTCGATGCAACGCAAGGATACTATCTCCAAGAGTTGTGCAACGAGAGCGTGAAAGGCATCGAGCTGGCGACGCTGGCCGCCGCATTGAAGCAGTACGCCGCGAAACCTTCGGCGGCGCTCGCCGAACGGATCGCCAAACTCTACCGCGACTACGATCCGGCCATCGACCGGCGCGTGGCCGTCGAGATGCTGCGCGGATTGGAAGCGTACCATCCCCAACCGTTGCCGGAAGCGTATGTCGCCGAAACGAAGCGATACGGCGGCATCGAGGGGTATGTCGACCATTTGTTCGACGCCTCGGCGATCGGCTCCTATGAAGCGGTGCAGCCGCTGCTGCGCGACACGGCGACGCTGCGCAAGGCGCTCGCGGACGAACCGGCGCTGCAACTCGTCGGCCGGTTCGACCGCGGACGCATCCCCCGCAATCTGAGCAATCTGCCCGCCATCGAGCGGTGGTATCGCCCCTATATGAAGGCGTTGCGCGAATTCGACCGCGAACGCCCCTTCTATCCCGACGCCAACCTCACGCTGCGCGTCGCCTATGGCCGCGTCGCCGGCTATCGGTATGCCGACGCGGTCTGCCACCGTCCGCTGACAACGCTCGACGGCATCATCGCCAAAGACGACCCGTCGATCTACGACTACGACATTCCGCAGCGGCTGCGCGAACTGTACGCTTCGAAGGAGTATGGCCGCTGGAGCATCCCGACCGCCGACGGCGGCGTGACCGTACCGGTCTGCTTTCTGGCGACGAACCACACTACGGGCGGCAACTCCGGTTCGCCGGTCATCAATGCGAAGGGCGAGCTGGTGGGCATCAACTTCGACCGCACCTGGCGCTCGACGATGAGCGATCTGCAATTCGATCCCGAAATCTGCCGCAACATAGCAGTCGACATCCGTTACGTGCTTTTCGTCATCGACCGCATAGGAGGCGCGGGTTATCTGCTGGACGAAATGGAGCTACGCTAAATTGCCGACGATACAAAAGGGGCGGAATTCTTCGAAGAATTCCGCCCCTTGCATTCCCGACCCGTATCAGAGCCACCCGCCGGCGTCGTTGCCCCGTTCACGCACGAGCACCGGAAAACGCTGTCCGATACGGTCGCCGCCATAGCCGATGGCCGTTACGGTAACCGATGCGCTGCCGGTCCGTCGGGGCGTAAGCGTCACCACGCCGTCCGACTCCGCAACCGCAGCCACCGCGCCGTCATCGCACGTCACCTCGTAACGTTCGACCAGCGCATGGGTGAAATAGTCGTTCAAATTCACACGGAAACCCGCTGCATCGCGGTCCAAAGCCAGCAGCTGAGGCGGCAGCGCCGCCGTCGGCGAAGGCGGTACGGCAGCTTCGCCCAGCAGATTGCGCAGCACGAGCGACGCGTCGATATAACCGCTTCCCATCGCTCCCTGATAACGCTCCAGATCGATGGTATAATTCTGTACTTTGCCGTTCTCGTCATAGGCCGGAAAACTCTTTTCTCCGACGCAATAGGTGTCGATCGGATGCGCCGAAGTGCAAAGCAGCTCTTGCAACTCGGCCGCCGTAAGCGCTATGCCGTATTCGGCGGCCAACGAAACCGCCAGCGCGGCAATGCCCGAGACATGGGGACAAGCCATCGACGTACCCTGCTCGTAGCCATAAGCCCGATCGTTGGAAGCGATGGTACTCAGCACGCCCGCATTCGTCCCCAGACACTGCATGTCGCCGCCCGGAGCCGTCACGTCGACCCATTTGCCGTAACACGAATAGTAGGCGGGACGATAATCGGGGCCCATCGAAGCGACGCTCAGCACCTTGTCATAAGCGGCCGGATAGGCCGCCTCGCCGCCCAGCGGCAGATAGCCGTTGTTTCCCGCTGCAAAGACAACCAGTCCGCCCGCAAGCGGGCCGACAACCTGTTCATGCTCGTCGAACCCTGCATTGGCGACGAAATAGTCGATGGCGGCCTTGTCGGCCGAAGCGTTCCACTCCTCCTCGCTCATCACGCCTTTGGGATAGTTGTATCCCCACGAGCAGTTGGCGATCACGGCTCCGTTGTCGGCCGCGTATTCGAAGGCACGGGCGAACGATCCCGTGGAGTTGCCCATGAAGAGCTGGCAGGTCATCACCCGCACGCCGTCGCCGCTGCCGGAACCGCCGGCGATGCCCGCGACGCCGAGACCGTTGTTGCTGACCGCGGCAATCGTGCCGGCCACATGCGTACCGTGATCGTCGGCAACGATCTTACCGTACTCGTCGCCGCTCTGAATCGGGGCGAAATTGTAACCGTAAACATCGTCGACATAACCGTTGCCGTCGTCATCGACACCCAGCGTGCCGTTCAATTCGGCCGTATTGACCCAAAGGTTACCAACCAAATCTTCGTGCGAAGTGCGCACGCCGCCATCCAGCACGGCGACCGTCACCTCGGGCGAACCGGTGCACAGCTCCCACGCCTTGAACAGATTGATATCCGCCCCCGGGACCGCCTCAAATCCGGCATAGTCGCCCGTATTGACATAGTGCCACTGATCGCCCAGACGCGGGTCGTCGGTCGCAGTCGAACGGGTCGCAGGAACGACCTCCGCCGCAGGGACGACCTCGGAAGGAGTTCGTTCGGGGGCCACGCTGAATTCGGCGCAGCGCAATGCGCGCGCCTCGCGCAGATGGCGGCAAACCTCGGAGACGGAGACCGATTCGTCGAAGCGCACTTCATACCACAAATGCATTCCCGCACGACGTTTGCGCGCGGCAAAACGCCCTTCGACATTGAAAAGAGGCCGTATCGACACGGCTTTCACCGCTTCCAAGAACCGGTCGACGCTTGCTACGCCCGAGCGCGGCGATCCCCCATACGCGGGAATCGCAGTCAGCGAATCGGCATAATTTTCGCGAAAGCGAAGCAGCACGACGCCGGGTTCCGCCGCATCGGCGGCGTGAATCAGCAACGGTCGCGAAGCCGCAGGCGTTGCCGGATTTTCAGAAGCGGGATCGTTCGTGCAGGCCGTGAACAGAACGCCTGCAAACAGGCTGAAAAGTAAAAAACGTCCTTTTCTCATCGTTCGGATCTTATTCAACAGGTTCATATTGATACGCCGCCGACGCGCCCGCCTTGACGCTCACTACGTTGGCGCAGAAATGGCCGAAGGGGCGCACGGAGGCATCGACTTTACACAGGTAAACCACCACGCGGCAGTTATCCAGCACATAGCGTTCGGGCACCGTCGCCGAATAGGTATGGCTCTGTTCGACATCTGCGGCAAGCGTTCCGAGCGATTCCGCAAGGTCGGCTGTCAACTGCAACTGCGCGACATTCATCTGTACCATACGGTTGTCCGTTGCGCCCGTCTGTTCGGTTTCGATGCCGTCCTCGACGAGCAATACGCCGATCCGGTAATCGGCCTGCTCACGCGCGGTAACACCCACCGTAACCGACAGATCGCGGCCCGCGAGCGTTGTGGCGACGGCCAGACCGGGCGTCCGGTCGTAACGCGCCTGCGACGCTTCGACGGCATGCGCCATTTCGGCGCCGGTCACATCGACGTTATGCATCGCCGTATCGCTTTTATAGGCGTCGTTCCAATCGACGATATAATAGGGATAAGCATGCAACCCGTAATCGGAGAAAAAAGCGGTGAAATAACCCGACACCGGCGCCGCGACGCCGACGGCATCGCCCGCCTCATGGAATGCGACGGGAACCATCCGGTCATAAAGCAGGTTCTTCATGACGTACTCGATCCCCGCTGCCGTCGCCGGACAGCTCCAGCAACCGGTTCCCGTCCCTTCCGCGACGAGCGAACGACGGTAGAAACGATCCGTATAGCCGCTCGTCGTACGCTCCTTGACGATGATTTCCAACGTGTTGAGCGTCTTGACACTCTCGTCGGAACGCATTGCCGCATCGATAGTATAGACGCCTTTCTCATAGAAGATATGGGTATGTCCCGCATAGCGCTCCCCATCCTTGACGCCGATGACGAACTGCGACGTGACGTCGCTTTCATCCGCGCCGTTTTTGAGGGCGGTGACGGCGAATTGCACGGGCTCGCCCACCTTCACGACCTCCGAATCGGCCGAAAGCGTATAGACCGTGCCCGACACCTTCACCGTAAGTTCGTTCTCCGCTTCGAGATTTCCCTCCTTCGAATGGGCGGTCACGGTATAGGTTCCCGGCAGCTCCCACGCGAAAACATTGCCCGCACGGCAGCCCGAATCGTCGCAGATATTCCACGCCGACGTCACCTCTTCACCCGTGCTCGACAGAACGGTAAAGGTCACATCCTCGTTGATCCGCACCGTCGTGCGGTCGGCCGAAAGGGTATAAGTCGGCGGTACGGGAGGTGTCGGATTGGGGTCGGATGCGGAATCCCCGTCGCCCCCGCAGCCGCTTGCCGGCAACAGCATCGCGAGGCAGGCCGCGCGAAAAAGATAGTTTTTGAACATCGTATCGGTCGTTACAAGGGGCGGCCCGTTTGAGCGAGTCGCCTCTTTCGTTGAATTAATTCAGGTATTCGTAGCCGACCACGCCGCCCACCGGACACGAGATCAGGTTGGCAACGTAATAGACGGTCGGAGAGGCGGCATCGTGAGTCGTCACGACGATCAGCACCTTGCAATTGGCGGCGTTGGCCACCTTCGCCTGCGTGATGTCGAACGTGGCGAAGAAACGGGCCGATTCGCCTTTGGTCAGCGAGCCGTCCGCGCCGAGCGGATCGCCGGGAACATAGCCGACGTTGCTGATGGCGCGCACCACATTGTTGTGGGTATTGAAATCGTACCCGCTGATTCCCGTACCGTTGATCTGCGTCTCCTTGATGCCGTCCTCGAGCAGCCACGCCGAGATGCGGTAATCCCCGTCGACGGAAACCTTCACCCCTGCATTGATCTGAATCTGGGTCGTGGTGGCCGTCACGGCCGCCGAGATACCGCACGGCGTATCGAGCGCCAACCGTTTGGCGACGGCCTTTTCAATGTCCTTGACGTTTGCCGCTATATTCGACGTCAGAGACTTATTGCGCGTCTCCTTATCCAGATCATACGCAAGAGTCGGCGCCGTAGTGATCACCATCATGTTCTTGATGGCCAACGAGCTTAAATTCACCATATTGTCTGCCGAGGGAATCGCGACATGTACGCCGGCATGGATCGCGTCGCCCGAAGTATTGGCCTTGAAATAGTCGATCAGCGAAGCAATCGCATTGGGGCAATAGGTACATTCACAGCTGGTGAACTGCGTGATGAGCACATGACGGCGGAACCCGTCGTAACGGTCGGGATTGGGATCGGCCGGCAGGTCGGGAACACCCGAAACCGCCGAAACGGTGACGATCTCCGATATCTCCTTATTATAGCTGGCAAAGAATTTATAGGTGCCGGGGTTCGTGGTCGAAAAACTCGGCGCGGAGAGCTCGGCAGAAGTGTCCATGTCGAAGATCGCGGCATCGGCCGTCACGTCGCTGTCGCCCTTGGTAACCGTGAAGACGACGGCATCCTTGCCGTCGGCCGCCAGAAAACGCGACGTGACGTTGAGCGTAAGCGCGCCGGACGGTTCTTCGGGGCCCGGCTTGTCGGTGCCGCCCGTGGAACCCGTGGGCGTATCGTCATCGTTGCCCGTGCAGGCTGCGCCGCCCAGCAGGGCGAAGAGACAAAATAGCTTGAAGATTTTCATGTTTCGTATCGGTGTTTATTAGAACGAAGAGGTAAGCATCAGGTTTACGCCCGTGTAGGCCGGCGTGTGACGGCAGACGCCGCCCGAACAGAGGTACCCCGCGCGGTTGCGGCCGTAGCTGAGTTGCAGGCGCGTGCGATTGCGCGTGTAGCTGAAACCGCCGTTGTAGTAGTGGATGTCGGTCTCGCCGTTGTTGTACATATCGCTCAGGTAGAAGCTCCACTTGGGCGCGATGTTGAACTCCACGAGTGCGGCCATCCAGTCGCCCTCGGAATCCTCCGAATAGAGGTATTGCAGTTCGGCGCGGATCGACTTCTGACGGTTGAACTTGTAGGTCATGTCCAGCACGAAGATGTTCGAGGCATAGGTGCGCCGCGTCATGCCGTGCGAAGGGCTCCACTCCTGCACCGAGACCAGCAGCGTGGTTTTGAACTTCTTGTTCCACTGACGTTCCACGTCGGCGTTGATGTCGCGCCACAGCAGCGTAGACTCGCCGTTGGTGATCTCCTTGGTGGAATAGTAGGTCGAGAAGTTGGCGTGGAAGTTCCAGTAGCGGTCGCGGTTCGAAGAGCTGCGCAACGTGTAGTAGACATCGGCCTGACCGCCCGTCTCGCCGGCCGTGGAGACCTGATAGGGGTTCAGGTTGGCCAGCATGTAGGTATACTGCCGCGTCAGCGCCGGAAGGTAGTTCAGTACGTTGCCCGTACCCTCGCCGTTGATGGTCAAAAGCGTATTCATATGCTCCAAACGGCGAAACGCCCCCAAAACGCTCAGACGCGGACGGCTGTAACCGATCTCGGCCAGATAGGCGCGACCCTTGGCCGGAGCGTTGGCCACCGACTCGATATCGTCGCCCTTCTCGGCATATTCGCCGCGCAGGTTGAATCCCTTCCATCCCACTTCGCCGTGTACCGAATAGAGGTTCAGATTGGGTTTGATCACGTCGTAAAACGGACTCTCCTCGCCGATCGACTCGTACCGATTGACGAAACTGCCGCCCAGCGTAGCCGTACCATCGTACCATGTGAAAATATCGGAAAGCGAAATTTCGGCGTCGGCCCCCCGAACATAGGAATCCGCGTAATCGTCGTACAGACGCGGACGGCCCCACAACGCCTTGACGTTGACGTATCCGCCGAAATTATAGCTGCCCCATACGCCCTCGATCGAGTTGTTGAACCCCAGCGCGCGATCCTCGTAGGAGCGGAAGATCAGGCCGTTGCCGAACTGCTCGAAGATATCGCCCACGCGCAGCGAATAGTTCTGATCCTGCCACTGGACATATTTGGTAGCCAGCAGGAAATGGCTGCCGTTGCCGTACGTAGCGATATCGTAACCCTGAAGCGCCGGAAGGTAGCCCTCCACCTGAACGCCCGCCGAGAAGCGGCCGTTGAAATAGTCGACTTTAAGATAGTTGTTCGATCCGAAATGGTCTTCGGGCGAGACCGCTTTCTGGGGATCGAGCCCCTTGTCGTTGACATAGCCGATGCTGTTCGACTCGAAGCTGCCCGTAAGGTGACCGCCGATCTGACCGTAGGTCGCGGGAACGACGGCCAGCGACAGCAACAGAACGAAATATTTTTTCATTTATTTACTGATTTCTTTGAGTTTATCCAAGAGTTCGAGTTCGCTGCCCGGCGTATAGCCCGAATGCGAATAGACGATGTTGCCCTTGCCGTCGACCACATAGGTCTGGGGCGTCAGCGAAACGTTCATCGCACGGCGCAGGTCTTGGTTCTTATCGAAGAGACAGATGAAATTCCAGTCAAAACCGTTGGCCATCGCACGTGCGCGCGACGAAGCGCGCACGTCGTCCACCGAGACGGCTACGACGTCGAAGCTGACCTCTTTACGCCACTCGTCCAACTGTTCGTTGATGGCGTTGAGTTCTATGATGCAAGGCTTGCATGTGAGCGACCAGAAAGAGATGATGAACGGTTTTCCGTCGACGAGCTGACGGGTCGAGATAACCTCGCCGGCGGCGTTTTCGACCTTGACATCGGGCATCGTCTGCGCAGGGCAGACGGAAACGGCGAGGAACATCGCCGCAAAAAGGCTGAATATTTTTTTCATACGATTAAATGACCGTGCGTCTTCGGCAGGCGAAACGGCAACCGTATCTACGGGTTGCGCGGCGCAGAAAACGACGATGATAAAGTTTGAGTTCTAAGCGATAAAACGCGAAAGGACGACCCGGAAACCGGGTTGTCCCATCGCGTAGTGTTACGTCGGATTATTTGCGTTGCATGCGGGCCACAACGCGCTCATCGAGTGAAAACTTCGTTACGGGCTGCGCCGATACCTTGCGGCAGGGCTTCAATTCGCCGGCATAGGGAAGTTTGGTACGCTTGAAGTGGCTGTTGACGCCGTTCTGCACTTTCGGCAGTTCGATGCGGCGGGCCGACTGCTGCGAAACCGAAGGCTCCTCCCAGCCGCGCGTCAGGACGATGCCGTCCGTACCCGAAGCCGACGACTGGACAAACCCCGACTTAACATAGATCAGACTCGGATAGTAGACGTTGCTCGACTCATCCGAAACGCCGCTGATGGTAATCGTATTCTTATCGGCGGAAACGGTTACGGGCCAATCGATCGCGCCATACGAATAGTAGTTACCGGAAATCGGCAGGCCGAGGTGATACTCCTTGTCGTCGATAAACTGCACGGGAGCGATGTAATTGGGATTGGTAGCCACTTTGAGGATATCCTGACCGTCGGTGTCTTTGCCGATCTCGAGGAACCACTTCGAACCGTAATCGTAGAAGAGGTCGTCGGTGCTGTAAGCACTGTAGCTGATATCGGTGAAGAGAGTCCACGGACTGTAATAACCGAGTTCGTAATAGCTGAAATTCGTATTCGCGGTATCGTAGTATTCCAGACCCCGGCAAACCAGACGGTTCTGTTCGCGGTATTTCTCGCCGAAACGCTGAGCGCGGGCCTGATAGTCGGCAAAATCGTTCGCCACCCGCTCCTCGGCTTCGGCCGGCGTTTTACCCATCACATCCGTCCAGTAGGTAATGAGCTGCTGCTTCTCGGCAGCGGTCATCGACGCGGGTTTTTCGGGCGCAGCGGCGATCGTCACCTTGAATTTGGTGCCGTTCTTTGCCTTGTCGTTTTTGTAGACGGCCGTCCAGTCGCCCAGCAGATCGTTGAAGAGCGAAGACTCGACACGCTCCTTCGGCTGCTCCTCAGGCGCCGTGCTGGCTCCCCAGTAAATCTCTGCAACCTCATCGGTGTTGAAAGCCTGAATGTAGAGCCGCGATTCGGTATTCTCCCACGACGAGAACTCCATATTGAAACCGGCGTCCGAATTGATGCTGGCGATAATGTCGTCGGTCATCGGGACACCGTACCTGTCGAACAGCGCATTGAGCGAAGTCTCGCCGCCGTTGAGCGTCTTGACCCACTCCTTGGTATAGGCGCAGGAGTATTTCGCCGAAGCCAAATCCTTGTTGGGCGCCTTGATATTGAACCACACGTAGTAGGGACCCGTATGTTCGGCATCTGCGGGAGCCTCGATGCCTTTGACCTCCACGACGGGAACCTTCATCGTCGACTCTTTGGCCGTAAAGGGAATGACCTGCAGGTTCTGCACGGAGTAATCCTGCGAAAAAGCGCTCAGGATCACAAGGCTGTACTGCTCGCCGACGGTCAGACCGTCGGCCTCATAATCGATCTCGCCGGTTTCGGGCATCACCTCCTTGGTAAGCAGCGCGCCGGCTCCCGTCTCTCCGTAGAGCTCGACATAGTTCTGCCAGTCGCTCGCCGGCATGTGCAGCGCGGCATAGCAAACCATGTCGGCCGTCGGCTTGAGGTGGAAAATCACACGACGCGAGGTCTGAGTAGTCGGCGTGGCCTCCACTTCGCCCTTGCCCGGCGTAGCAGGCGCAGCCCACAGCCGCTGGCGGGCATAGGCGCCCGTCCAAGCGATAATATCGTCTTCACACGTCTCGGAGTACTCGCCGATGCAGCTGTCGGGGAACGAACGGGTCATCGGAGCGGAGAGAACGCCCCAATTGTCGTCATCGTCCCAGCCGCCGATATCGCCGCCACCGCCGACTATATCGTAGAGCAAATTACCTTCGGCATCGCACTCGCCGAGCAGCAGAACATAGGCGGCGCCTACTTTGAACGACATCGGATCGTCCCAGTCATCCACCGGATCCGAACCGTCGGCCATCTTGCCGTCGATAACCGTAATGGTCTGTTCGCCCTGACCCGTCAAACCGCCGTTGAAAGCAAGAAAATCCGCATCGGTATGCATCATCTGCGCCTTCATGTCCAGATAGGTGTCATACGGACACAACGCCCAACGGAAATATTTATCGGCGGCGAGTTTGACATGGAAGGTCATGGAGAACTGCTTCACGTCGGTCACGGTAACGATCTGCGTATAATCGGCAGTCGTGAAGTGAACGTCCTTCACATCGTAGCCTTCCGACGATTTGGTGGCCACGAAAACCGTGTACTCGGTATTGCCGTTGAGTCCCTTGACCTCGATGGTGTTCACACCGTCCTTCGCTTCGGCACGCTGGCCGTTCTCCTGAGCGTTGGCGAAGACGATTTCGGGCTTGGGAAGCGTCGTAACATTCCCTTCCGACACCGACCATGCATACTCCGAAATGCCCGAAGTTTCCAGATTCAGGACAACCGAAGTCGTTTCGGGCGCATTATTTGTAAGCGACACCGAAATTTGGGGTTCATCGGGGTCATTCGGACCGACAGGATCGTCGCTCGTGCCGTCCGAGGAACAACCCGTAAAATTACCTGCAAGAAGTAATCCCCCCCCCACAAGAAGGAACAGATGGTACAGTTTTCTCATAACGTAATGATTTGGAAATTAGATTGTTAAAATAATAATATTTGAGATTATCAGTTCTTTATCCGCCACTAAGATAGGTAAAATAAGACAAATCGTACGACTTTTCAAAGAAAAAATACAGGCGAGACGCGCGATCCGATGGAATCCGCATACGTTACGAATTGTCATATTATTGACAATCAATAAATAATATCATTATTAGAATCCCTTTTACAATCCCAAAAAAATCATTATCGGGTGGATTTATACGAAAGTTCCCAAAATAGGTCATTACGGGAACAGGCACCCCTGTTTAACGACGTTAAACAGGGGTGTCTGAAAGGTGAACTATCAATTTTTCGGTCATTCGATCGATCGGCGAAAACGAAAAATCCGATCTTCGCAAATCGGAAAAACAACTCGTCCGGCAAGTATCGAAATACAATCGATCTTGTCGGAAGCTATCGATTAAAATGCAAAAGGCCCAAGCGGCGAGCTCCTAAATTCTACTTGTTAAGTATTTCGTCCAGTCGACGAACCGTATCGGCCACCTCGGGCTGATCGGGTAAATGCGAAACATCGCGTCGAAGATAACTGGCATAGGTCGTGTAGTTGATACCGAAAATCCGACGGGCGTGATTCCGCCAGACCCTGCGATGCGAATAGAGATGTTCGCCTTTCTGATAGTACAGTTGATCCAGCGCCAGTACCGCCTTAATGCGCAATAAAAGATTCTCCTTATTAGACATGGCGAGAATGATTTAGTATTGTGTTGATCCGATAAAAGTAGGGTTTTCAAGATGAATTCCCAACGGGAATACCAAAACTTGTCAACCTTTTTTCCATTATATTCTCAAACAGGAAGACGCCCGGAAAATCCGGACGTCTTCCCGCTGTTGGTATTTGGCTATTCGTCTCCTCGTTTGGCGGCGCATCCGCACGAATCCGGCTTCACGCCCGCCTTGACGAATATAGACTTACTTATTTGAGATCGTATCGTTTGGCGTGTGTCCGATTCAATAACTGTATCGCAGAGACCTGACGGTACACGTAAATCATCGAACTGGTCGGAACATTCGACGCGGAGGGCAGGTCGTCGATCGATCCGGGCCAAGTAAGCGTTTCAACCATGATCTTACCGGCAACACCCTCTGCATTATAAGCCAAAGAGATGTTTTCTGTCGCCCCTCCCAAGACTCTATCAAAATAGGTGACCCCATTGATCTCTAACTTATTGCCCAGAATACTGCTATCATACCAAATTCCGTTGTTCGGATCCTTGTAAGCATTATAGCTTTCGTCATTGAAAATACTGATGAGTTCATTTTCACTTACGGAATCCGAAAATCCAGCAGACAGAGCAACCATAAAACGGAATTTCGCGCAATCCGAACTCGGCGTGAAAGAGGTATCCGATGCAGGTTCCCCCTTACTGGTCTTGTAAATCCGCGATTTCATCCCCACCGAAGCGTCGCAACGCTCGACGGGCGTCGAGGGGCCGCCGCCGTCTTTGGTGATCTCGATCAGTTCTTTCTGAAGTTTACCGGGCTGTCCGATGGCATTGAGACCCACCGTCATGACAACGGCCCGTTCTCCCCACTCGAAGACATAGTAGCCGCGGAAATTATCGTCGGCATCGGTAGCGGGATCGATCATCGTAGCGGGATCGCCCGTCATCATCGCGATCAAGTCGCTATCCGCGTAGTCCCCTTCAAGAATACTCTCTTTGAAGACACCATAAGCATACGACTTCGTCGCCGCATTCGGACTGAACTGGAAACCTACGGCGGCTTTGCCTACCTGCGGCTCGACAAGCTGACTGCCGTCGATAATTTTAAGCGAGAAGCCCACGAGCGCCTCAGGAGCGGAGGTCTTCGCTTTGGTCTTGAACAGGCGCGTAACCTCCTCGGCCGTACCGGAAGCGGCCTTCGTTACACCGAACGCCACGACGTAGTACTCGGTGCCGATGGTCAGCCCCGTTGCGCTGAAACTGCTCGTTCCGGTACGGAATTGAGCGGCGGCGACGGCATCCCAGCCGCTTTTGGCGATATCGGCGTTGATGGCTTTCAACAAGTCGGTTTGTATATCGCGATCGGCCTTATTCCCGACCGAAGCCGCGGAAACCGCCGTTACATAGTAAAGCGTACGCGAATCCGAAGGAGAGCACTTGGCCGAGATCGACTCGTTGCCTGCGCTCAGAATCGAAAGATCGATCGACATGCGAGGATCGACTCCCGTAGTGAACTTCTCCGAACGGCCGAGCAGCGAAGTAGAAGCGCCCTTATCCGCATCGTAACCGAACGCTACGGCCACATAACCGGTTTCGGGATCGAGCCATTTCTTTTCGATCGTCTGCTCGCCCTTGACCAATGAGGCCGGATCGATATCCTTTTTAAGCATCTCGATGATGGCGTTGCTGTTCTTATCCACCAGCGACGCGCTCTTCACCACTGCGAAATAATATTTCTCGTCGGCGATCGAAGGTTTCACCGTCACCGTAGCCGAATCGTAGCCCGCAGACTTGATCGTAAAGGTGAACTCCAGCGACGAAATTCCTTCGGCGGGAGTCTCGACGAAGATCGCGGCATACTCCGAATCGGCCAACTGCGAATCCGCTTCGGCGAGCGCCTTCACTTTGACCGTATATTTCATTCCGGCAGCAGCGTTGTCGAACCTCACCGATGTCCCCGCCGTAATGGCCTCGGGGCAGAATTCCGAAGAATTACCCTCGGCATCGCTTTGAGTTACTGCATACTGATATTCAGCGGCCTGATCGACAGCGTCCCACTCAACGCCGAACGACGTCGGAGTATTCTCGCTGATGGCGATGACGGGTTTGGCGACCGTCGGAACGCCCGGATCTTCCACATCGTCGTTGTCGCAACCAACGAAAGCGAACAACAAAGCAATTGAGATGAAAAGTCCAAATTTCTTCATAAACTACACTATAAATATTACAAATTCATTCCTTACATAAGGTGTCCAGTCCGGCAAATATAATCATTTTTTCACAGAATCTCTTTTTTTCAGGGCATAAGATTCTTTTTTCGAAGCATTTCAATGCAACGGATTATAAGAAATAAAGGAGATATAGACGTTTTTCGAGGAAAAAATCAGCGGTTCGGCCTTTCAGATTGTCGTTTCAAAACGGCGATTCATAAAAAATCGCAATATCTTCGACTTTCTCAGACCAATCTCGTCGTTCGAGCGTCGGGACGAAGCCGCATCGTGGAAAAATCGACGCCGCTGAGCAACACCACTCCCGGGCGGCGCCCCGGCTCGACCGCACCCAATTCACCGTCCAGACCCAATGCCGCCGCACCGCCCGAGGTCACCCACCGCAGGCGTTCGGCCAGAGGAATATCCTCTCCCAGCAAACGCAACTCATCGAGCAGCGACAACGCATCGTTCGACGCCAAGGAATCGGTTCCCACACAAATATTCAGCCCGTTATCCCGCAACAACTCAACGGGCGGACGGAGATTTGAAATGTACCGATTCGACCCGGGACAGAGGCACCACCACACCGGCGCCGTAAAATGGGCCATCACCCTGTCGATCTCCCGCTGCGTCACGCAGCAGTTGTGGACAAGCAGCACGCTGCGCGTCGGCGGTACGCTCGCCACGATTCGTTCGGCCGGCGAACCGTATTGCAGAAAATCGCACTTCCATCCCCGTGCGGCATACCATGCGGCCAGCTCCCCTTCGCCGCGATACAACGCCGCTTCGGCCGGCGACTCCATGAAATGGATCGAGAGCGGAGCATCGCCTTCGCCGCATACCTTACGGAAAAGAGCGTCGGGCACGGAATAGGTCGAGTGGGGCGTGAGCGAGGTCGCGGCATGGCGCAGCAACCCTTCGACGGCCGCCGTCGAATCGGCTTGCAAACCGAAGACTTCGGCGAAAGTGCGGTAACGGATCGCACTGCGCTCCTTCACGGCAAAAGCGCTCTCGCCGTTGGCGACATCGCCCACGGCCGCCACGCCGTCGTGCCACATGCGGGCGTCGGCCGCCGCAACCGCCCGAAGGCGCTCCTCTGCCCCGAAAAGAGTGCGCCGCGCTCCCATTCCGCGGGCGAAAGCGGCGAACCCGCCGCCCGAAGGAATCGCGCCGCGCAGGTAGGACAACTCCAGATGACAATGGGCGTTGACCATCCCCGGCAACAGAATGCCGGCGTAAAACTCGACGCCCGCCTCCCGATCGAGGTCCCGCCACGCAGCGACGTCGACAACGGTTCCGTCGTCAGCGAGCGTCAGCAACGGCCGGGGCCGGAGTCCCGAGGGAGTCAGCAGGTAGTGCGACGCGATCCGCCGCAGAGACGGGATTGCAGAATTCATCGGCAAAGATCTTGAGGTTCAACTGGCGCAGAAAGAGACTGTCGATCGCTTCGGCCGCAAAGGGAGTATGGACTACCTTCAGATTGCGGATCGTGATATGCGGCCGCTTGATTTTTGCATTGCGAATCTCGTAGAGATTGAGCACCAGACGGCGCGCCGCGGTATCGGCCTTCATCTCGCGACGGTACTCCGAAACACGGCGGCGGCTCAAATAAGTAGGCGACACATTGATCCGGTGGCCGTCGGCCTGTTCGAACCAAACCGAACTGCGCAGCTGCGTATTCTCGTCGAGCGAATCGATCAGGTAGTCGAAAGTGATGAGATAGTCCCCGGGACGGATGCCGTCGAAGGTAAAATGCAGGCGCGTCGTATCGCTGAGCCGCGTAACCCGAATGAGCGAGTCGGAATGCAGCGTGCGCCGAAAAGTGCGGCGCGCGATGTTGTCTATCGTGTCCAGAATGGCCACTTCGCGGTCGAGACGGCCCGCTTCGGTTTCGAGCAGTTTGATCGCCTGCTCGACCACGTCGCTCAGACGGGCGCTCTTACGTTTGGAAAAGTTGCCGATCGTGTACTGTACGTCGGCGGTCGTATAGCCGTACTTGGCGAAGATCGGTTCATAGAGATTCACCGAGTCGAGCCGGAGCCCCTGCTGCTGCATATAGGCATTCGACAGAAATGCGTCGTGGAAAATGAGCGCCAGTTTGTCGTCGGGGATAATCTTATATCCCGAACAGGCGACGACCGCGATCGATACCAATATATATATAAGCCGTTTCATATGCATTATCGTTTCATTCCATTTCACGGCGAACCGCCACGTCGTCCGAACGGATCGCACGCCGGACCGTCACCGCCGTTATAAGCCCGACCACGACGGCGAAAGCCGCCACGACCGCCGCCACATCACCCGTCCGCAACAGCACGGGGTAGCTCTTGACCAGAAAACTGTCGGCAGGAATTTCGATCACGCCGAAATATTGCTGCACGAGACACAATCCCACGCCCAGCACGACTCCGGCCACAGCCCCCAGCACGCCGATCAGCCCCCCTTCACAAAGGAAAATCCGGCGGATGAACCGCGTATCGGCGCCCATGGCATAGAGCGTCACAAATCCCGACCGTTTGTCGAGAACAAGCATCACCACCGTACCCACGATCGAGAACGAAGCGATGACGAGCACCAGCAGCGAGATGAGAAAAATGCCCCACTTCTCGTACTGCATGATGGTATAGAACGAAGCGTTCAGCTCGTCGCGCGTTCGCACTTCGAACGCCTCGCCCACGGTCTGCGAAACCCTGCGTTTCACTTCGGACGAACGCGCGCCGGCGGCCACGCGGACAACGGCCATCGACGCCCGATCGGGATAGGCGAAAAGCTCCTGCGCCAATCTCAACGAGGTGAATACATAGCGGCCGTCGGTCTGGGCGTCGGCCGCGAAAACGCCCGTCACCTCCGCCCGCCGCCGCGTATAACCCTCGACGGGCAACAGCGACGAAAATCCCGCGCGGCGCAAAGCGTAAAGCACGCCGTCGGCCTCGCCTAACGATCGAAGCCCCAGCTCGTAAGCCACGCCGCGACCGACCACGAGGCGGTCGAGATCGCCCAACCGGACGTCGTACTTGCCCGCCGTGATACACTCGGCGACCGGAACCGCCCGATCGTAATCGTCGTCCACGCCTCGTACCGAAACCATCGCCTGCCGGCCTCGGTACTCGGCCAGCGCACTCTCTTCGAGCGCCAGCGACACCGCCCCGACGCCGGGGATTCGCCGCAGTGCGGCGGTATCGAGCGATCCGATCCCGAAAGTCCGCCCTTCGCGCAGGGTAATCGTAAGATCGGCGTCGAAATGCGAATTCATCGACCGAACCAGCTGTTCGAATCCGTTGAAGACCGACAGCAGAACGATCATCGCCGCCACGGGAACCGCGACCGACACGACGCTCACGCCGGCGATCAGGTTGATCACCGAGTGGGACTTCTTCGAGAAGAAGTAACGTCGTGCGAACCATCCGGCAAGCATCCTGCGGGCGCGCTACTCCTCCTGCTGGAGCAGATGGTCGATGTTGTCGATGTACTCCAACGAGTCGTCGAGGAAGAACTGAATCTCGGGGACGACCTTCAGCTGGTTGCGAATCCGCTGGCCGAGGCTGCGCCGCAGCAGCCAGTTCTGTTTTTCGAGCGTCGCCATGACCGCAGCGCTGCGGTCGAAGGGAAAGACACTGACATAGATCTTCGCATAGCTGAAATCGGGCGAAACGCGCACGGCCGTAACCGTCACCATCACTCCTTGCAGGAACGCGGCGGCCTCTTTCGAAAAGATGTCGGCCATGTCGCGCTGTATCTGTCGGGCAATCTTCTGCTGCCGCATCGATTGATTCTCTGTCATATCATTTGTTTTTAATCGAGTCCGAACTTGAATTCTTCCTTCTGCTTCTCCCGCTTCTGACGTTTCACACTCCAGGATTTGAATTCGGGTGCGAACCGGTAGCTCAGGCCGATACGCACCATCATATTGTCCATCGGCGAACGCAGGGGCGTATACCAGAAAGGATTCTCGGCGCCGTCCATACGGTTATCGTAGTATTTGTTGCGGTTGCGCAGGATGTCGGAATAACCGAAATAGTAGCGCGCGCCGGCGCTCACTTCGAAACGGCCGATCAGCACCGCAAGGCCCGCGCCGCCCGCCAGACCGTAGCCCCAGCGATTGTCGCGCGTGGTCTTGAATTCGTATTTGCCGTGCCACGGATTGGCGCCGTTGTCGCGCGCCACATCGTTGACGTAGCTCGAATCGAAATTATAGGAGAAGGTCAGCGCCGCCTCCAGATAGACACGCAGGTGGTGGCGGGCCAGATAGAAATGAGGCTGCCATACGAGCGGAAGCACGAAGGAGTTGAGTTTACGCGTATAGTAGACATAGTCGGCCTCGTTCTCGGTGATCGAAGCGTAAGGCGCATAAGCGTAACCGCGCTGCAAGAGTTCCAGATCGACGCCGACGCACCCCACGAAACGGGTAGCGGAGTAGTAACGCCACGAAAAGCCGCCGGAATAGCGTCCGCCGACGGATTTCGTCTCCTGCGCGGGATAGAATCGGGCCGTACCCGTTCCGAAACCGCCGAAGACGCCGACCGTATGCTGCGCCTGAGCCGCAGCCGCCGTCAGCAGAAGCGCCACACAAAGAGTTACAATCTTAGACACTTTCATAATACACATTTAGAACGAGTTACGCAGACCTCCCATCGCGCCGCCCAGACCGCCTGATCCACCCATGCCGCCCATGCCGCCCATTGCGCCGCCGAAGCCCATCCCCGACGAAGATTGGCCCTGCTGGTCGTCCTTGCGGTTCTTGCGGTTCTTTTGCTGATCGTCGAGGTATTTCGACAGACGCTGCATCTCCTGCTGTTCGAGCTGCTCGATGAGCGACTCCATCGTTACGGGAGCAAAGAGCCGGTTCATATCGATGTCGAGTTCCACCTCCCAGTTGACCTTCGTGGCGAAGGTCGACTCGCCGTCGGCATTGGAGTACACCTCGGCCCGCTCGGGCTGCCGCCGTTCGATCAGATTGCCCGAATCCCAACGGCCGTTGCCGTTGATGTCCTCGATCACGCGCAGTCGGATTTCGCCGGCCGGCACATAATCGAACTGCAAGTCGCCCGTCGTAACGTCGCGCCGCTCCTGCAACAGGGCATTCGATCCGTTGAGCAGCTGCACGACGTACTTCGCCTCGGGCGTCTTGCCCGTGATGTGGAGCTTGATAACGGCAAACTTCTCGGGATCGGCCACCGTATAGCTTCCGCGCAGAGAGTCGTTCTGCTGGTTGGCAATATCCTCGAAAGCGCCCGGCGGTACGAGCAATTCGTACTTGCCGCCCAGCTGCCAGTCGGATTTCAGTCGCCAGATGCGCAGGTTGGCCGTATCGCGCTCGAAACGCACCTTGGCCGGCTGCGGCTCTTTCAACTGCTCGGTGGTATAGGTGAGCTGCACGGCCGCCGAATCGAGTTTGCGCAACGGATAGTCGAACTCCAGTTTGAGGTTGTCGAGCGGATTCACGTCACCCGAAGTCGAAAGGGTGACTTTGAATGGGTTGGGCTTCTTCGGCTCTTCCCACTCCTCGCCGGACGCTTCGGCGCGCTTGCGTTCCCGTTCGAGTTTTTCACGCTCCTTTTGCTCGGATTTGCTCTCGATGTAACGCCACGCCAACTTCAGCGGCTCGGTCACCTCCTGCAGTTTATTGATCGTATCGTGCTTGAAATAGGTAATTTCGCCTTTGAGCGTATCGGGAAGCGAAGCCGAGGGCACGTCGAACCACAACGCCACCGTATCGCGTCCGATGGTCTGGGGATCCCAGATGACCCGCTCGGCGGGAATACTGTCGAACCGCAGCTTGGTGACTTCGGGACGGGCGGCACCGAAATAGAGCATGGCCTTGTGCTGCGCGGGACGCTCCGACTGCTGGAGCGTCTGCCGCTTGAAGGCCACGTCGGTAAACATCCGCATGAAAAGCTGCGGATCGGCGGTGACGTAATGGCGCAACGAATCGTACCAGACCGAGAAATCGGGCATCAGCGCGGGGTTGATTACGCTGTCCAGAAAGCCGACCTTGTCGATCGACGGCTCGTACATCTGATTATCGTTGACGTCCTGATAGGCATAAACACGGTAGGGAACCGGTTTGAGATTTTGCGCCAGAAAGATGCCGTTGGTCTCGGCGCGGGCGATGACCTGCGGCTTGCAGTTGAACAGCGTCGAATCGTACTCCTTGGGTTCGGGAACCGAATCGGCGATGTAGAAATAGATGAACGTCCTGCCCACGCTGTCGGCCTTGTAGGCATCGACCGTATAGCCCGACAGCACCATCGAATCGATCTCGGGGCCGGTCGAGAAGACGTACCGCATCGAATAGAGGGGGTTTCCCTCGTTGTTGTCGCGAATCGAACTGCCGAAATTGAGCGCATAGGTCGTATTCTCCTTCAGCGTGTCGCGCAACTGGACGACGATGCCTTTTCCCCGCATGGTAATGGTGGGTTTTTTCTTCATCTGCGGCGAGGTGAAGAACTCCTTCTGCTGATCCTTGATCTGAACGAATTCGTCGAACTCGATGTAAATCTTGCGATCCTTGAAATCGGTGGTGAAATTGTCGGGCGTCATCAGCGTGATGACCGGAGGCAGCGTATCCTTCGGGCCGCCCGTCGGGGTCATGATCGTGGCGCAGCGCCACAGAAACGCCGTACAGAAGAAGACGGCGAGCGCCGCACGCCCCGTCAAAGATATGAATCCCCGTTGTTTATCGATCGTTTTCATCGCCGTAAAGTCTGATTGTCGGCACCCGAATCCGGTTCGCCGGATTCAGCGCCGCCGGTCTCGCCCCCAACTTCGCCGCCGGTTCCGCTACCCGTTCCGCCGGGATTGTCGGGCTCCTCGACATAGAAATCATTAAACATTCGCCACGTGCCGTCGACGTATTTCTTCATCCGCTTCCACGGCCGGAAGATGACCGACGTATAGAGCTGAGGGAGGTTCTCGCCCAACTCCTGCTGGCGATAACCGTAGAGCCGGTTCTCGGTATCGACGGCCACGAGTACGACGGGCGTACTCCTCACCCGCATCAGCAACAGATCCATGTTGACCGAATCGACGCGGTAAAGCTCGCCCCGAACGGGCGAGACGCCCGTCTCGTCGGTTTCCTTGCGCGTGAGGATCCCGTTCAGGGCATTCTCGTAGGAGGAGACCGTCCACGTCACCGTATCGGCCTCGAAAGCGTAAGCGACGACTCCGACGGCCGGTTCCAGCGGATCGGCCGACGCCTTCTGCACCCAACTTTTGAGAATCACGTCGGTATCGTAACTCACACTCTTGAAACAGCCGCTCAACAGCAGTGCGGCGGCGTATAGTATCGTCCGTCTCATTTTGTTTTCCTTAACAGATTATCGCGCAGCTCGCCCATCGTAAGCCCCAGCACGGGATGACGCCGCTCGCGCAGCACCTCGCACAGCGGCGTGAGAACGAACTCGCGCTCGGCGATACCGGGATGGGGGATCGTCAGATCGGGCGTCCCGATCACCTCGTCGCCGTAGAGCAGAATGTCGATATCGATCGGTCGCGAAACGTAACGCTGCCCCGTAGCGGCCTTCTCGACCACCTCGGCAGCGCGGTTGCGACCCAATTCCCGCTCGATACGCAGAACCTCCGCCAACACTTCGTGCGGCGCGAGATCGGTCTCCGACACCAGCACCTGATTGATAAACGGTTGCGCGGCCTCGAAACCCCACGGCGCGCTTTCGTAGCAGTGCGAACAGCGCAGCACAGCCCCGATGCGGCTATTGATCAACCGCTGTGCACTGCGCAGACGCTCTTTCACATCGCCGACGTTCCCTCCCGTCAAAAGTACCACACGCGCCATATCGTCCGTCTATTTATCTTCGTCGAATCCGTTTGCTCACGCTCAGTGCAAAGTGAGTGAACACGATCGTCGGATTGCCGTTCTGCGTAATCTGCCGCATCGCCTGCTCGACCTCTTGGAGCAGAAATTCCACGTTCTCGTTGCCGATAAAGGGGGCGAATTTCCCGCAGAAATCAGCTTCGGCGCCCCACAGGTAACTGATGTCAGTCAATCCGGCATGGAGCATGTAACTCTCGCGCAGCAGACGCGCCGTATGACGCAGGAACGCCCGCTGCTGCTCGCGCGTAAGGAGAGCCACCTCCTCGGCCCACGCCACGAGTTCGAGATGCTTGTCGTTGTAACTCAGCCGCATGAGCGAACAGAACAGGCCGAAACAGTCGCGCGTCAGTTCATCGTCCTCGCCCGCCAGCAGCCGCTGCAAGGTGAGGTAATCGCCGCCGGCCAGCCGCGCGAGGTTGTGCCGCCGCGCCGGATCGGTCTCTCCCCGCCGCGCCGCCACAGCCTCCAACACATCGGTCGAGAGACGCGGCACGGCGACCTCCTGCGTGCGGGACAGGATCGTCTGCAACAACCGGTCGGGCGCTTCGCTCACCAGCAGAAAAACAGTCTTCTCCCACGGCTCCTCCAGAATCTTGAGAATCTTGTTGGAGGCCTCCTCGTTCATCGTCTCCGGCAGCCAGACGAGCATCACCTTGTACTCCGCCTCGAAACTCTTGAACGAGAGCTTGCGAATGATCTCGTCGGCCTCGCGGGCCGAGATGGCGCCGCGCAGGGTCTTGCCCAGATCGAGGGCGTCGTACCACTCCTGCGGTGAAAAATAACCGTTCGAGCGCGCGAAAACCGTACGGAACAACGGCAGGAAAGCGTCCGAAGTAACGATTTCACCCGATTTCTTTCCCTGCTTGTTGACCGGAAAAACCAAATGCAGGTCGGGATGCGCCAATGCAGCGATCTGCCGGCAATCGGGACACTCGCCGCACGAGTCGCCGTCCGCGCGATGCCGGCAATTGAGGTACTGGGCATAGGCTACCGCAAGCGGCAGGGTTCCCGCGCCCGACGCGCCCGTAAAGAGCTGCGCATGGCTCACGCGCCCCGCCTCGACGCTTGCAACCAAACGCTGTTTGAGCTCCTCCTGACCGATGATATCCCGAAACTGCATGCTTCGTTATCGTTTTTTGTTGCGGTTTATCACGCGCATCGTCTGCATCACGGCGATGGCGACCAGCCCCATGATCGATGCGGCCAGCAGGCTGTTGCGCATTACGCTCGGCTCGCTGTACAACGCCCAGACGCCCACGACGAAAATCGCGAAGCTCAGCAACAGGATCAATAACTTATTCTTGGCTTCCATTTTTCCTTTTTTATCGTTTCACGACCGACCGCCAGAGTCGTCCCAGATCGATCTGCTCGCGCCGCACGGCAAAAAGGCCGAAGAGACCGAACAGCGCGAGATTCACCGCATATTCCGCGCCGCGCACGGGAACGTACCGTGCAAAAATCGCACTCGCGAAAAAGGCGCACAACCCCAGCCCGACATATTCGCCGATACGACGCAGGTCATAGGGCGTGGGGAAATAGCGTCGGTTGAGCCAGTAGCTCACGGCGACCATCGCCGCCTCGCTCGCCAGCCGCGCCCACGCCGCACCCACGTAGCCCATCGTCGGCACAAGCGCCACATTCATCACGACGGTGAAGAACAACCCCGTAAAGGTGACCCACATGGCGAACTGCGTCCGCTCCTCGCGTTTGTACCAGAACGACAGGTTCAGCCATACGCCGCTCAGCACGTTGGCCCCCAGCACTACCGGCAGGATGAAAATTCCCTCGCGGAAATCGGCCCCCACGATCAGGGCGAACACATCCTTGAAGAGCGCGATGCCCAAAAAGATGAACATCGAGGCCATCACATAGTATTTCAACGCCGCCGCGTTCATCGCCACGAAATCGCTCTTCTTGTAGTCGGCCAGAAAAAAGGGTTCGGCCGCCAAACGGTACATCTGCGTGAAGAGCATCATCACCACGGCGATCTTCGTAATGGCGCCGTAGATTCCCAGCTGCGCCATCGCCCCCACAGGGACGAGGTACTTGATCATCTGCCGGTCGATGAACTCGTTGGCCGTACCCGCTACGCCGCTGACGAGCAGCGGCAGCGAATAGACCAACACCGTCGCCAGCAACCGTCCGTCGATGCGCGGCACCGTACGGTCGGTCGTCAGCAGGATCACGCAGAAGGTCAGCACGCTGGCGATCAGATTGGCCACAAAGACCCAACCCACGCCGAACGACGTACCGTACAGTCCGGCAAATCCGAAACCGAAAGCCAGCGTCACGTTGATCACGACGCTCAGCGCCTTGATCCCGACGAAAGTCATCGCCCGTCCCTGCTCCCGAAGCCGCGAGAAGGGAATGCAGGCCGCTACGTCGAACCAGACGATAGCCGCCACCCAAACGACGTACTCGGGATGCGCCACGTAAGCCTCGCCCATCCACGCCGCCACCCGATCGCGACCGAGAGCCGCAAGCAGGAAAAAGAGCGACGACGCAAGCAGCGTCACGCCCCATGTCGTGGCGAAAAGACGCCGTTTGCCCGCCCGCGCCCGCGCCGCGATCTCGTCCGCCGTTCCGCCCGCTTCCGCCGCACGGGCGTCGGCCCGCGCCGCAAAGCGGAAATAAGCCGATTCGAGACCCATCGTCAGCACCACCAGCGCGAAGGGAATCAGCGCATAGACGTCGGTGACGATGCCGTAGGTCTCCTGCCCGAACACCCGGGTATAGAAGGGGGTGAGCAGGTAGCTCAGAAAACGCACCACAATCGTGCTGATGCCGTAAACGGCGGTCTGTTTGGCTAGCTTTTCAAGCATGTTCCCTCAATCGGCCCTGCGCACAAGGCGTTTTATCCTGCAAAGATACGAAAAGTCGAGCGCAGAAGCAAGCGCCAGCTTGATTATGCCGAGACCGAAGTATCTAAGGCGAAGCCAAAGATACGAAATAGTTGCGACATCTCTCGCGGCGCGTTTTCAAAAAGAACGGAAAGCGGCGAATTTTATGGTGCGGAGTTGACCGTATTGTTTTTTTTCGTATATTTGCATCAATTGGAAAATAATGAACTTAAATGCCGAAGTTGTATGACAACAAGGTAGACGTAGCGAAAAAACCCGGCTGGCTTAAGATACGCCTCCACCGTACGACGCAATTTGCCGAAGTGGACCGAATCGTCCGGGAACACGCCCTGCACACGATTTGCAGCAGCGGAATGTGCCCGAACAAAGCCGAATGCTGGAGTCGCCGGACAGCTACCTTCATGATCTTGGGCGACGTTTGCACCCGAAGTTGCCGTTTCTGTGCCACGCGCACGGGGCGTCCGCTTCCGCCGGACGAGACCGAACCCGAACAACTGGCCCGCAGCGTACGGCTGATGAGGCTTCGGCACGTTGTCGTAACATCCGTTACACGTGATGACTTGGCCGACCAAGGCGCCCGTCACTGGGCCGCGACCGTCGCAGCCATCCGTCGAGAGAATCACGACGCAACAATTGAGCTCCTTATTCCAGATTTCGACGCCCGCACCGAGTTGTTGGACACGGTGGCGGCGGCGAAGCCCGAGATCATCGGGCACAACATCGAAACCGTCGAGCGACTCACCCCGCAGGTGCGTTCGCGCGCCCGTTACGCGACCTCTCTGGCAACGCTGGAACAGCTCGCACAACGCGGTGTCGTGACAAAAAGCGGCCTGATGGTCGGTCTCGGCGAGAGCGATGACGAGGTGGTACGAACCCTGCACGACCTGCGCGACGCAGGCGTGAGGATCGTCACCCTCGGCCAGTATCTTCGACCCACGCTGGAGCACTATCCCGTTGCGGAATACATCACTCCTGAAAAATTCGAAGCATACCGGCGGCAGGCGCTCGCCATGGGGTTCGATTACTGCGCAAGCGCACCGATGGTGCGCTCGTCGTATCGGGCTCAGGAGGCGCTCGAGGCAATTAACAATTGACGATTAAACGATTTACAATCATATTCGGCGAACCGGAACGGAGATTGTCAATTGAAAATGATTGTGAATTGTTAACTATTGATTGTCAAATGGCTATGGTTGTTCGGTTCATCGACTTGGGACAGATGCCCTACCGCGACTGCTGGGAGTATCAGCAGCGGTTGTTCGACGCGCTCACGGCCCGCAGGGGCGAAGCGTCGGAAGAAGCGGGTTGGCTCCTTACGGTCGAGCATCCGCCGGTCTACACGCTCGGCAAGAGCGGCAAGGCACAGAATCTGCTCGTCGGCGAGGAGTTTCTGCGATCGAAGGGAGCCGAATATTACCACATCGACCGCGGAGGCGACATCACCTTTCACGGGCCGGGGCAGGTGGTCTGCTACCCGATCCTCGATCTCGAAAGGCTGGGAATAGGGCTGAGGGACTACATCGACCGGCTGGAAGAGAGCGTCATCGAGGTCGTGGGCCGTTACGGTATCCGCGGCGGCCGTATCGCAGGCGCCTCGGGCGTCTGGATCGCCGAAGAGGGCGCTGCGCCGCGCAAGATCTGCGCAATAGGGGTTCGCGCATCGCGTTTTATTACCATGCACGGCTTCGCCCTCAATGTCGCTACCGATCTGGAGTGGTTTCAGTACATCAATCCCTGCGGATTCGCCGATCGGGGCGTGACCTCGATCGAACGGGAAACGGGCCGCAAGGTTTCGACGGACGAAGCGAAGGAACTGATTGTGAAAATTTTAAGCGAGAGATTAAATGTTAAAATATATAATAATTAAACAGTATGCCTATAGAAAAAAGATGGGTTGTCAAACCGCAAGGCGACCCCGCGACCGTGGAGGCGCTCGCCTCTGCGTTGCGGATTTCGCCCGTGTTGGCTAACCTGCTCGTACAAAGAGGCATAGACACCGAAGAAAAGGTTCATTCGTTCTTCAACCCACAGCTCTCGGACCTCCATGACCCCTTTCTGATGAAGGACATGGAGCGCGCCGTGGAGCGCGTCGAAACAGCCGTTCGGAACCAAGAGAAGATCATGGTTTACGGCGACTACGACGTGGACGGAACGACGGCCGTGGCGCTGGTCTACAAGTTTTTGCGCCACATCGGCCACCGCAACCTGCTCTTTTACATACCGGACCGCTACACCGAAGGGTACGGTATCTCCGTCAAGGGAATCGATTACGCCGCCCGCAAGGGCGTGACGCTGATCATCGCCCTCGACTGCGGCATCAAAGCCACGGAGAAGGTAGCCTATGCGAAGACTCAGGGCGTGGATTTCATCATCTGCGACCATCACCTCCCCGCCGAGGAGATTCCCCGTGCGGTAGCCGTTCTCGATCCCAAACGCACCGACTGCACCTACCCGTTCGACGAACTGTCGGGCTGCGGCGTAGGATTCAAATTGGTGCAGGCCTATGCCCAGAAGAACGGGATGCCCTTTTCGACGATCGCCCCGCTGCTGGATCTGCTCGTGGTGAGTATCGCCTCGGACATCGTACCGCTGGTGGGCGAAAACCGCATTTTGGCCCACTACGGGCTGGAACTGCTCAACCGCGCTCCGTCGAAGGGCCTGCTGTCGATCATCAAGATCTGCGGGCTGAACAAGCATTCGATCACCATCGACGACATCGTCTTCAAGATCGGACCGCGCATCAACGCCGCCGGCCGTATGCGCATGGACGAACACGACGAAAACGCCGCGCCGTCGGGCGGATACGCCGCCGTGAACCTGCTCGTCGAGAACAACGAAAGCGACGCCGAAGACTACGGCTCGATCATCGACGCCTTCAATCAGGATCGCAAGTCGATCGACCGCCACGTGACGCAGGAGGCCCACGAGATCATCGAGGGCGATCCCGAACTGAAAAACCGCAAAAGCACCGTCATCTACAACCCCAAGTGGATGAAGGGAATCGTCGGAATCGTCGCTTCGCGCCTGATTGAGACCTACTTCCGGCCGACGGTCGTACTGACGCAGAGCAACGGCTTCGCAACGGGTTCGGCCCGTTCGGTGCCGGGATTCGACCTCTATCAGGCCGTGGAGTCCTGCGCCGACCTGCTGGAAAACTTCGGAGGGCACATGTACGCCGCAGGATTAACGATGAAACCGGAGAACGTCGTCGAGTTCACGCGACGGTTCAACGCCTACGTCGAGGAGAATATCGATCCGCAGATGCTCATTCCGCAGGTGGACGTCGACGCCGAACTGCTCTTTTCGGAGATCACGCCGGCGTTCCGGCGCGAGCTGAAACGCTTCGAGCCCTTCGGGCCGGGCAATGCCGCGCCGATCTTCGCTACGCGCTGCGTCAGCAACCGCGGCGACGCGAAGCTCGTAGGCGCCGAGTGCGAACACCTGCGCATGGACCTCACGCAGCGGCAGAAGCCCAACACAACCTTGCAGTGCATCGCCTTCCAGCAGCCGGAACATTTCGAATGGATTCGTTCGGGGCGGCCGGTGGACGTATGCTACCAGATCGTGGAAAACCACTACCGCGGCACGGTCTCGACGCAGCTGCGCATCAAGGATATCAAGCGAGTGGAAAAATAGCGCGAAAGCGAAGGAACAGCGAAGCGGCCGGACAATGATCCGGCCGCTTCGTTGTTGTCATTCACGATCTGTCATCCTATTTCTTCGTTCGAACGGATCGAAAAAACAGTCCAAAACAGCGAACACCAACGCCAGAAAGAGATTGTACTCCAACGTCCGCGTCAACGAATAGGGCTCTTTCCAGATCCAGATCGTAAATGCGGTATCGACTAAGAACAGCACAACGAACCACCACGCGGCATTGCGGAGGAAAAGAGGCCATTTGCGATTGCAATTCATAATGCAACGGAATTAAGGGTTCGCGCGAACTTTAATCGGTTTATCGATAAAGGCGGTCGCAACGAATCCGCCGGAAGTCATGCTTTGCGTCCGTCCTTTCCCGAACGCTCGTTTCGTGGTTTGCCGAGCCAATACCTGAGACAAAAACGGTAATCCAACAAGTCGAGCATCATCAGCAATAGTACGGTAAAGAGCGTCTGCGACAAACACCGTACGAACGGAAACGGAGTCACTTCATCGTTCAAGTACGCATAAAACAGGAAAAACGCGACAAATGCAATGGCATTTTTCAATAGCAACCTGTTAATAAGTTTCCGATCCATACGCTAATCGTTAGGAATTAGGAATAATGGTAACCCGACTAAAAAATCTCGTTTCGGCCCGTGTAATTTTGAATATTTCACCGGTTTTTCAATTCGTCCGATCTGACAGAAAGAATGAGACGCCATAGCTAACGCCCTCTTTCCAACCGAAATATACAAAAAAAATACACAAAAATCAAAGCGTAAGAAATTCTCCTTCGACAAGCATCCGCATAGAGACGGCACAAAACAATCCCGTCCTGCAACGCATACGTTGCAGGACGGGATTACAATAGGATTCCGTATGGAATTATTTCAGTTCGGGTCGACGCTCATGGACAAGGCGTCTGCCCTACCCGATCGTTCCATCGGTTCCGACCGCTCCGATCATCAGAGGTTCGGATTGATCTTCGACCACTCCGATACGGGAGGCACGATGTCGAGCGTCACGAGTTCGTCGCGCATCTTGCAGAGGTGCTCGTAGCTGGCGTCGAGGCTCGCAACCTCGTCGGCCGTACCCGTCGGAACCTCGTAGTGGCAACCCGTAGCGTCGAGCGTGGTCTTCATGGCCATCATGATGCACTTGTATTTCTCGTTGTTGACGAACGTGCCGGCCGGCCAGCGGAACGGTTCCCCGCCCATCACCGAACGGATCATTTCGACCGAGAGATAGGACGGGCTCTGGAACGACGAACGACCGCGCAGCTCGATGATCTTGGCGCCGCCCTTCGTTACGTCCTGCTGCATCTGCTTCCACTCCTCGACCGGGAACGCCGGCGTACCGATAATCCCGCTCAGCGGTTTGCCGGCTACCTTCACGGCGCTGCCGAACACGGCCATCTGCTCGCCGTGGCCGCCATAGGTGGCGCAACCCGTGATCTCGTTCTGCATCACGCCGAACTTCTTGGCCAGAGCGCTTTGCAAACGGGTCGAGTCGAGAGCGGCCAGCGTCGTCACCTGCGAAGGTTTCAGACCGGAGTAGAGCAGCGTCACCAGCCCCGTCAGGTCGGCAGGATTGAAGATAATCACCACGTGCTTCACATCGGGGCAGTAGTTCTTGATATCCTTGCCCAGCTGCTCGGCGATCTCGCAGTTGCCTTTGAGCAGGTCTTCGCGGGTCATGCCGGCCTTACGCGGAGCGCCGCCCGAAGAGATGATATACTTGGCATCGGCGAAAGCCTCTTTCACGTCGGTGGTCGCCGTGATCTTCACGCCGTCGAAACCGCATTGACGCATCTCCTCGGCCACGCCCTCGGGAGAGAAGACGTCGTACAGACAGAGGTTGGAGGTCAAACCCATCATCAGCGCGGTCTGCGCCATGTTCGAACCGATCATGCCGGCAGCGCCGACGATCGTCAATTTTTCGTTTGTCAGAAAAGCCATAACTACAACTATTATTGTTAGAGAATTAACAGTGAATCGCATCGCAAAAGTAATACTTTTTTTCAATTGTTGTACACATTCTTTACATTTGTTCACAAAAACGGCTGTTTTCTTCGTCATATGTCGTACCTTTGGGCCGCTTCATGTAAAAGAGCCGGGATTTATCCTCCGTCAGACACGAAGCCGCACGATAAGCCTCCTCAGAAAAGGCCGATTTTGACGGGTTGTCAATATGGAATCCGACGCCGGTAAGACGCCGGAATACGAGTTCGACGTATTTCGTATTGGGATACCCTGCAAATGAATACAACGTTCAATTACGTCGAACTCACACGAAGCCCATGTTCTCTGAAAAACGCGGAAACGTACTCCACGGCATCCTGCTCATCGCACTCTTTTCGTGCGCAGCATTCTATCTGGCCGACACGCAGATCGCGCGCGACCTCTCGTTCAGCCCGTTGATTCTGGGCATTCTGCTCGGCATGCTCTATGCCAACAGCCTGCGCAACCATCTGCCCGAAACGTGGGTTCCGGGGATTCTTTTCTGTTCGAAACAACTGCTGCGCACGGGCATCGTGCTCTACGGATTCCGCCTGACGTTCCAGAGCGTCGTGGCCATCGGCGCGCCGGCGATCGCCATAGACGCCGTAGTGGTCGTCGGCACGCTGTTGCTGGGCGTTCTTCTGGGACGGTTGCTGAAAATGGACAGCGATCTGGCGCTGTTGACCTCGACGGGCAGCGCCATCTGCGGCGCAGCGGCGGTGCTGGGCGCAGAGCCCGTCGTGAAAGCCGAACCGCATAAAACCGCCGTGGCGGTCTCGACGGTCGTGATCTTCGGCACGATTTCGATGTTTCTCTATCCGGCATTGTGGCGCGCCGGCATCTTCGACCTGACGCCCGAACAGATGGGACTCTACACGGGAGCGACGCTGCACGAGGTGGCGCACGTCGTGGGGGCGGGCAACGCCATGAGCCCCGAGATCGCAGACAGCGCGATTATCGTCAAGATGATCCGCGTAATGATGCTGGCGCCCGTACTGCTGGCGATGGGATTGCTGCTGGCCCGCCGCACGAAAGGCGGAACAGGGCGTACGAAGATCGCGATTCCTTGGTTCGCATTCGGTTTTCTGGCCGTCATCGGGTTCAACTCCTTCGACCTGCTGCCCGCGATGGCGGTCGACGGAATCAATTCGTTCGACACCTTCCTGCTGACGATGGCCATGACAGCGCTGGGCGCCGAAACCAGTTTCGAGAAATTCAAACGCGCCGGTCTCAAACCGTTCGCTCTCGCGGGGCTGCTCTATTTATGGCTGCTGGGCGGAGGCTATCTGCTGGCCAAATGGTTCGCTTTTTAGCAGTCGTTTTCTCGCCTCGGCATAGCCCGAACAACTTCGGTTCTGCGCTCGGCTTAACGAAAACGTTTTTATAGTCCGAGCAACCGGCGCGACAGACGGCCCCCGACGGTAACGGGGGAAAGCCACCGCTCCGCTGCCCGACCGACCATCCACGGAATCGTCACGCCCGACACGAAGAGCAGGATCGAAAAGAGCGCCGGATCGATTGTCAGACGGGGATAAAGCAACCCCCGCAGCAGGCCGATGGGCAGCACGTGCAGCAGATAGATCGTAAAGGTATAACGGCGCAGATCGCCGGCGAGCGGCAGCCGCGCACTGCCGGCGGTTAGAAACGCTGCGCACGAAGCGACGAAAAGGATGCCCGCCAGCGCATAGAAAGGCGCGGCAACGTGCGACGGAAACCACAGGGTCACAAGCGACGCCGCACCCCAGAAAAGCACGGCCGACGGGCGTCGCAGCCGCTCCCAAAATCCGCTGCGATATGTGCAGGCGATCATCCCCAGCAAAAAGAAAGCGGCATACCACAATACGTCGGGCAGCATCAGCAACTCTCCGCCCCTCGGAGCGATCAATCGGTTGGCGACGAGGCACAGACCCGCAATCATCAGAAGCGGCAGGGAGCATCCGCGGACGATCCGGTCGACGGCGTAACCCGCAACACTCACTTCGAACAACACCTCCAGAAACCAGAAGGGCCGGATCGGATTGTCGGCCGGATAGAGAAAGGCATGCAGATAGGCCGCCAAACTCAACTCCGAAGGACGCATGGCATAGGCGCTCAACAACCCCTTGGGGATAAAGACGAGCGTCGTCCAGACCCAAAGCGGCACGAGCAGCCGCACGGCCCGACGGCGGGCGAACGTCCCGAAAGGCATGCGTCCGCTACCGCCGCCGTAACGGAACAAATAGCCCGACAAGGCGAAGAAGAGCGGCATGTGGAAGGCATAAATCCAGCGGAACAACGCCGTCGAATTGAAATGCTGATCCGCTCCCGAATGGCCGGCGACGACCAGCAGAATGCCGATCACATAGCAAAGGTCGATCTGTCGGTCACGCCGGGGAGGGTTCATAAACGTTAAAATCGGATTATTTTTCGTAGATCGATTCCGAACGGGGCGCGTCGTGCGAATGCTCGTCGTTCTGGCGGCTGACGCTCAGGATCATTCCCAACGCGATAACCGTAAAGAGCACCGACGAACCGCCGCGAGAAATGAGCGGCAGCGTCTGTCCCGTCTCGGGCATCAGGTTGACCGTCACCATTACGTGCAGCAACGCCTGACACGTGATCATCAGCGCAAGCCCCAAGACCAGCAATCCCGGAAAGGCCGTGCCGCAGCGCACGAAGATTTCGCGTGCGCGGAAGAAAATCCACAGATAGAGCATCAGCAGGATGCCGGCCAGAATGATGCCGTACTCCTCGACGAAAAAGGCATAGGCGTAGTCGCTTTCGGGATGGATCATCTCGACGCGCATGGCGCTCTGACCCGCGCCTTCGCCCAGCAGTCCGCCGTTGTGGATGGCGATCATCGACCGTTCGGTATCGGTCAGCCGGTCGATCGGCTTCTCGGTCTGCGGCGAGATCCACAGGTCGATCCACGTGCTCACGCGCCCGCCCGCCGTCTCGCTCCGGCCCAGATTGAGCAAGCCCGCCAGCAGAACGGCGACGCAGGCCAATCCCACGAGCCGCGTCAGTTCGCTCATCCGCACGCGGCCGATGAGCATCATCACCAGCGAGGTCAGAAAAACCAGCATCGCCGACGAGGTATGCGCCGGAAAGATCACCACGCACGACAGCAACACGGGCAGCAGGATGGGAATCGTCCCCTCGCGCCAAATTTTACGCTGCGCCGGCGTGCGCCACCTGAAGGGGTTGAGCGACGGGATGATGCGGATGCGGTCGATCTTGCTCTGGCGGGCGGCCAACTGGCGCGCCAGCAAGAGAATGGTAGCGACCTTCAACGCTTCCGAAGGCTGGAACTGGAAACCCGCTACGGGAATCCACCGCGCGGCGCCGTTGGTCGTGGCGCCGATGAAGTAGACGGCCAGCGTGAGCAGCAGGCTCAGCGCATAAACCGGCGGCGCCAGACGATTGTAGACGCGACAGTTGATCTTGTGAACGATGACGATCACCGGAATGCAGAGGATCAGGATGCCCAGCTGCTGCCGCAGGAAATGCGCCGTCGAACGCGCCGTATGAGCGTCATAAGCCATCTTGGCGGTCGAAGAGTAGACCACCAGCACCGAAACGACGGCCAACGCCGCGATAATGATCCACAGCACGCGGTCGCCGGTAAACACCGAACCGATTATCGCGCGCAGACCGTTCTGCGGCGCGGGGGAAGTTGTTTCTTGGAATTGAGGCTCTTTCATTTTCGGTCGTCGTTATCGCCGTCCGGCGGCAGGCGCTCCTGCGCCGGACGGATTCGTCATCGGAAGGGTCAGAGATATTCGCCGACCCACTTCTTGAACAGCTCGCCGCGCTGTTCGTAATTCTTGAACAGGTCGAACGATGCGCAAGCGGGCGACAACAATACGACATCGCCCGAACGGGCCGCCTTCCGGCAGGCCTCCATCGCCTCGTCGAGCGACGCCGTGGAGATCACCTCCGGTACGACGCCCGTAAACTCCCTGACCAGCTTGCGGTTGTCGACGCCCATGCAGACAAGCGTATGCACCTTCTCGCGGGCGAAGGCCTTGAGCGGTTCGTAATCGTTGCCCTTGTCGGTTCCGCCGGCGATCCACACCACGGGGCGTTTCATACTCTCGAGCGCATACCAGACCGAATCGACGTTGGTTGCCTTCGAATCGTTGATCCACAGCACGCCGCCGATCTCGCGCACGGGTTCGAGGCGGTGCTCGACAGGGGCAAAGGCATAGATCGAGCGGCGGATACGGTCGGGGCCAACGCCTGCGGCCAGCGCCGCCAATGCCGCAGCCATGGCATTGTAGGCATTATGAAGCCCCTTGATACGCATCCGGCGCGTATCGACCACGACCACGCGGTCGCCCACGGTGGCCGTAAAACGCCCGTCACGGCTCAGAAACGCATCGCCGTCGCTGCCGGCGACGGCCGTTCGGGCGGCGAAGGGCAATTGCCGCTGCGGCAACCGGTACGCCGGCAGCAGCGACCAGACGTTCTCGTCGTCGGCCGAATAGATGAAGCAGTCGGAGGCGCGCTGATTCTGCGCAATGCGCATCTTCGATGCGGCATAGTTGGCGAACGAATGGTCGTAACGGTCGAGGTGGTCGGGCGTAATATTCATCAGAACGCCGATATCGGCGCGGAACTTATACATGCCGTCCAGCTGGAACGAGCTGAGTTCCAGCACATACCAGTCGTAATGGCCGGTAGCCACGGAATAGGCGAAACTCTCGCCGATATTGCCGCCCAAGGCTACGTTGCAGCCCGCATCGCGCAGAATCTTGTAAATCAGCGACGTGGTGGTCGTCTTACCGTTGGAGCCGGTGATGCAGATCGTGCGGGCTCCGTCGAGATAACGGCCCGCGAACTCGATTTCGGAGATGATTCGTACGCCCCGCTCGCGCAGTTTGCGCACGATAGGCGCCGAGTCGGGGATGCCGGGCGATTTGACGCACTCCGAAGCGGCGAGAATCCGCTCCTCGGTATGTCCGCCCTCTTCGTAAGGCACGCCCCACGCCTCGAGTTTCATCTTGTAACGGTCGGCGATGCGGCCGCTGTCGGACAGAAAGACGTCAAATCCCTTCCTGCGGGCAAGAATCGCCGAGCCGTAGCCGCTGATTCCGCCGCCCAATACAACCAGTTTTTTCATCGCGAATCAGGCATTGAGAATACGTTGATACATTTCGCAGACAAAGTTGAGTATCGGCGCATAACGCCCCTCTCGCAGCGACGGAGAGAGAATCGAGTAGTAGTCGACCACCTCCTCGATCGGGAAGGGCTGACAGGTGAAGTAGTAGGCCGACAGAGGCGACGAGGGATTATTGCGAATGTAGGCGCAACGGCGGGACTTGATGCCGCGTTCCAGCAGACGCAGTTCGGCGTTGAGCTGCCGCTGCCGTTCCGGCGACAGGTCGTCCCATTCGCCGGCGAGGTTTTGGCGGCGCAGCGTCGCGGCACGCAACTCTTCCGCGCGATTCTCCTTGGTATATTCGTAATCGGCTTCGAAGACGGGCGAACCCTTAACGCGCCAGTCGAACGTATCGTCCTGAATAAGTCCGAGCACCTCGAGCTGCTCGCCCGGAAGAATGAAGAAGCTGGCGAGCGCCGGCGCGTTGGCCGCATCGTCGCGACGATGGAGCGTCACGGCATAGATTTTTCCGTCGTCGGGCAGCAGGTACCTGCCTTCGGCATCGGTTTGCGCCGTCTGCATGCCCCCGGAGAAGACTTTATCGAACTCCGCATAAGAGAGCCGCAGTTCGGCGCGGGGAACCTGCACGGCGATGCGCCCCTTGAACGTATGCTGAGCCTGTGCGGCGACGCCGATGACGAGCAGCAGGGTCAGTATCCAGATTTTTTTCATAGGATTTATCGGTTTTTAATTGAACTATCGGATTTTGAGCGTCGCGAGCGCCGCGAGGGAGAGCAGCAGGCTGACGATCCAGAAGCGGATGACGATCTTCGTCTCGAAGATTCCCTTCTTCTGATAATGGTGGTGGATGGGAGCCATGAGGAACAAACGCCGGCCTTCGCCGTCGCGACGTTTGGTATATTTGAAATAGGAGACCTGCGTCATAACCGAAAGGCTCTCGACAAAAAACACGCCGCAAAGGATCGGCAACAGCAACTCCTTGCGGATGCAGAGGGCGAAAACGGCGATGATGCCGCCGATGGCTAGCGAACCCGTGTCGCCCATGAAGGTCTGGGCGGGAAAGGAGTTGTACCACAGAAACCCGATAAGCGCGCCGGTGAAGGCCGCGGCGAAGACCACCAGTTCGCCCGCCCCCGGGATATACATGATATTGAGGTAGTCGGCATAGACGATGTGGCCCGACAGATAGGCCAGAATCGCCAATACCACTACGATCGGCGCCGAAACGCCCGAAACCAGTCCGTCGAGTCCGTCGGTCAGATTGGCGCCGTTGGAGACGGCCGTGACGACCAGAATCGCCACCAACACATAGAGAATCCACGTGGCGACGCGGTTGCCGCCCGTGAACCACGCATAGTCGAATTCGTTGTCCTTGACGAAGGGAATCGTCGTCTGCGTGGTCTTGACGCTCTGAGTGCTCATCACGACGCGATTCGTATTGACGGTTTCGATCACCTCGCCGTCGCTGTCCAAAAAGAGCTGCTGAACGGGCTCGACCACCTTGTCGCGTACGACCACCTCGGGCGAAGCGCACATCACCGTGCCGACGATGATGCCGATGCCGACCTGCCCCACGATCTTGAACTTGCCTTTCAGTCCGTCCTTGTTGTGGCGGAAAACTTTGATATAGTCGTCCAGAAAACCCAGCAGACCCAGCCAGACGGTCGAGACGATCATCAGTTGGATATAGATGTTGTCCAGACGGCCGAACAACAAGATGGGAACCAATACGGCCAGCAGGATCATCACGCCGCCCATCGTGGGCGTTCCCCGCTTCTGAAGCTGGCCTTCGAGACCGAGATTGCGGATCTCCTCGCCGATCTGCCGGCGCTGCATGAAGCGGATGATTCCCTGTCCGAAGGTAATCGTAATCAACAGCGCCAAAATGACGGCCAGCGCCGAGCGGAACGAGATGTACTGGAACATACCCGCGCCGGGCACGTTGTAATTATGGTCGAGATATTGAAAAAGATGATAAAGCATACGTCGGTAAATTGTCGGCAAACGCCGGCGATAAAAAAGTTATCGGTGAATGGAAAAATGTCGTTCGATCTCTTCGCGGTCGTCGAAATGGCGTCGCTCGTCGCCCACGATCTGGTAGGTCTCATGCCCTTTGCCGGCCAGCAGCACGATGTCGCCCGGACGGGCCAGCATCGCCGCCGCACGGATCGCCTCGGCACGGTCGGCAATACGCAGGTAACGGGTCTCCGGCGACAAGCCGGCGACCATCTCGTCGAGAATCGCCTCGGGGTCTTCGTGGCGCGGATTGTCGGAGGTGAAAATCGCCGTCGTTCCGTACTTCACGGCGATCTGCGCCATTTCGGGACGTTTGGTGCGGTCGCGGTCGCCGCCGCAGCCGCAGACCACGATCAACTGCCCGCCGGCGACGCGCAGTTCGCCGAGCGTCCGCAGCGCGTTCTCCAGCGCATCGGGCGTATGGGCGTAGTCGACGACCGCCGTGCGTCCGTCGGCGGCGCGCACGAATTCGAGCCGTCCGCTCACGGGCGCGAGCTCGCTCAGGGCCGTCAGCACCTCGGTGCGATCGGCGCCCAGCAACAAGGCCGCGCCGTAGACCGCCAGCAGGTTCGAAGCGTTGAACCGGCCGAGGAACTTCACCCACACCTCATCGTTTCCGAAACGCAACAACATGCCGTCGAGGTGCTGTTCCAGTACGCGGCCCGTGAAGTCGGCCGCCGATTGGAGCGAATAAGCGGACACTTTCGCCCGGGTATTCTGCACCATGACGCGGCCGTTGCGGTCGTCGGCGTTCGTCAGAGCGAAGGCTCCGGCGGGAAGGTTGTCGAAGAAATGCTTCTTGGCCTGAATGTAGGCGGCGAAGGTCTTGTGATAGTCGAGGTGGTCGTGGGTGATGTTGGTGAAGACGCCCCCTTCGAAGCGCAGGCCGCGGATGCGATCCTGCACGATGGCGTGCGACGACACCTCCATGAAACAATAGGCGCATCCGGCATCGACCATTTCACGCATCAACGCATTCAAGCGAATGGTATCGGGGGTGGTATGGGTCGACTCGATGCGCCGTTCGCCTACGCGGTAGACGACCGTCGAGATCAACCCCGCCTCATAGCCCAACCGCCGGAACAGGTCGAAAAGCAGCGTGGCGATCGTGGTTTTGCCGTTGGTGCCGGTGACGCCCACCAGACGCAATTCGCGGCTGGGATGATCGTAAAATGCATCCGCCATATCGGCCAGCGCCGCATGCGTGTCGGCCACGACGACGTAGCAGACCTCTTCGGACAACGTCTCGGGGAGGCGCTGGCAGACGACGGCGACGGCGCCTGCGGCGACGGCCTGCGGAATAAAAAGATTTCCGTCGGCCGCCGTCCCCTCGACGGCGAAGAAACAACTGCCCGCAGCAACTTCCCGCGAATCGCGGGTCAGCGAGCGGACGGCCTGCCCCGCCGCATTGCAGACGGCGACGACCGGCGTCGATTCGATCAGATTATCAATGCGTTTCATATCTCTGTATTTCATTTACAATAGATCCCCGATCCTCACGTCAGGCATTCCGCCCTCCTCAGGATGACAACCTCTTATCTCAATTTCAGCGTCACCGCCTGTCCGCGCTGGATGGAGGTTCCGGGCGGAAGCGTCTGCTCATACACGGAGCCTTTCCCCGTGAAAGCGACCCGCAGGCCGCGGCTCTCCAACAGAAAAAGCGCCTCCTTCAACCCCATGCCGCGCACGTCGGGCATCGTATGCGGATCGTCGGCGAGCGACGTCACCACCACGCGGTTCAACGAATCGACGCGGGTTAGTCCCCAGCCCGAACGGCTGTCGCTCACCACGCGGGGCATCAGTTTGCCTGCCGAAGCGCGGATCTGTGCGATGTCGCCGCCCTTGACCGAACGGGCATAACGCTCGTCGGCAGCATTCTCGACACGACCGTACCACTCGCGTTGCTGGTTGTAGATGTAGTTGACGATCTGCTGCTCGACGGGGCCCGACAAACCCGCGCCATAGTAGGTCGTTCCCAACCCGCGACGGGTAAACATCGCCGTGAGCACCGTATATTTGGGTTTGTCGGCGGGAAAATAGAGCACCATCGTACCGAGGTAGTAGCCGTCGGAGTATTTGATGCCGTCCTGCGCGAACTGCGCGGTACCGGTCTTGCCGGCGATCTTGAAGAGCGTCGTATCGCGGAAGAACTGCTTGGCCGTACCGGTCGTTCCGACCTCCTCCAAACACTCGCGCACCTTGCGCAGCGTCGACGAGGAGCAAATCTTATCGACCAACACCCGCCGTTGGGGGCGTTCGACCACTTCGTCGCCGCGCCGGATCTCGCGAATCAGCCGCGGGGCGACCATGCAGCCGTCGTTGGCTACGGCATTGTAGAGCGTGAGCGTATGCAGCGGCGTGAGTTCGATGGCGTAACCGTAACCCATGTTGACGATCGTAACGTCGGGATACCAGATCTTCATACCCGGCGCAGGAAAAATCGGAGCCACGGCGCCGAACTCCTCCAACCCCACCGTGCGGTCGAGATGCAGATGGCGCAGATAATCGACATAACGCCGAGGATTATCCTTATAGGATTCGTAGACGGCGCGGGCGAAAAAGACATTGGACGAGTGCGCCACGGCGTCTTTCAGATTGAGCGGCGGCAGGCCGTGCGAATCCTGCACGGTAGTGCGTCCCACCTTCACGCGGGCGCCGTTTCCGGTGTCGAAAGTCTCGTCGAGCGACATCCCCGCATCGTCGACCAATGCCAGCAGCGCCGCCAGCTTGAAGGTCGAGCCCGGTTCCATACGCGAGGAGAGCGCGTGGTTCTTGACTTCGGCGTAAGCACCCGACTTGGTACGCGAAAGGTTGGCCATCGCCAGCAGATCGCCCGTTTCGACCTCCATCACCAACGCCGTGCCCCACAAAGCGTTCTCCCGCTCGAGCTGGCGTCGCAACGCGCGGTCGGCGACATCCTGCATCTCCAGATCGAGCGTCGTCACGACGTCCAGTCCGTCCTCCGGCTCGGAGTTCTCGCTTCCGACCACGCGGCCGTAGAATCCGCGGGCGATACGCTGACGGCGCGCTTTGCCGTCACGGCCTTCGAGCAGGTCGCGTAGGACGTACTCTACGCCGTAGTTCCCCCGATCGCCGATCTGCCCGATCGTGCGGCGCGCCAGTTCCCCCTGCGGATAGACCCGCTCGTCGCGTTCGCGCAGTTTATAGGTCATGCCCATGTTCCAGTTGAGAATGGGATAGCGGCGCAGGGTCTGCCACTCGGTATAGTCGACTTCGCGCGGAAAGAGCGCCACGGGGGTGTGGTCGCGCAACGTGTCATAGAGTTTTTCGGTGCGGAACTCCTCGCCCCGCAAACGGTCCCACCAGCGGCGAACGCGCCCTTCGGAACGCGGGACGAGCGTATCCTTGCGGTAGGTGACGCGGTAGCGGCGGGCGCGTTCGCGCTGCATCGCCTGCGCGTATGCCGAAGCCGGCTTGTCCTTGAAATAGAGCGCCAGCAGTTTCGAAAGCGAATCGCTCTGCTCGCGAAAGGTTTTCAACGAGTCGAATCCGGGACTGCCGTAATCCATCTCGACCTGATAGCGGAAGAGCGACGTGGCCAGCGGCTCGCCGTCGCGCGCCAGAATGTTGCCGCGCCGCGCCGGAATAATCTCGTCGGTAAAGATGCGTCCGGCCAGCCGGTCGGCGTTATAGGCCACCTCCGACGAAAAGAGCTGCACCCAGATCAGGCGTGCGAAGACCAGCGCCGCGATCAGAATGAATACGGCGTAGAGCAAATGCACCCGGAAGAGGATGTCGCGTTTGATCGGGGAGTTCTCCTTGGGCTGCGGCATGGTCAGTCTTCGATGATTTCACCCGGTGCGACCGGATCGTACAACGGGATGTTGCGCTCCGCAAGCGCGCGGACGACGGCCGAGTGGGTCGTCGAACGGAAACTCTGCTCCTGAAGGCGCACGGAACGTTCCCGCAACAGCTGCACCTCGCGTTCGAGGCGCGTATATTTCAGGTCGAGGTGCAGTGCCGAAAACATGATGAAAATACTCACGAAGAAGGTGACGGCCATGTAGATCAGGTAGCGGTAATAATCCGAGAAGCCCTCACGCACGAGGATGTTGCCCGAAAAGAGCAACCACAGGAAACTCGACTTGCGGCGCCGCTCGATACGGGCGGCGCGCTCCTCGCCGGCACGAATCTCCTCCTCGGCCTCGCGGTCGGCGCGCAGATCGTCGTCGGCCTCGCCGCGCTGCACGCGCAGCACTTCGCGGCGAATCTTGCGGGCAAGCTCCGCTTCGCGGGCCGCGGCTTCGCGCTCGGCGTCGGTCGTGGGGTTGAATTCGGTATCTTCGTAACTCATGGTCTATTCGCCGTTTTTAATCGCTGCACGCAGTTTCGCCGAACGGGAGCGGGGATTGCGCTCCAACTCTTCGGGCGACGGGGTGACGGCCTTGCGCGTCAGAAGCGTGAAAGGACTTTCGGCACGGCCGAAAAAATCCTTCTCGACACGGCCGTCGAAATTGCCGCTGCGCAGGAAATTCTTGACCAGCCGGTCTTCGAGCGAATGGTAGGAGATCACCACCAGCCGACCGCCCGGCCGCAGAATTTTGAAACTCTGTTCGAGCGCCATTTTGAGCGCTTCCATCTCGCCGTTGACCTCGATGCGCAACGCCTGAAAAAGTTTGGTGAGGAATTTCGCCTCCTCCTTCTTCGGCGTGCAGGAGGCGACGGCCGCCACCAGCGCGTCGGTCGTCGAGATCGGCGCTGCGGCACGGGCACGTTCGATACAGTTGGCCACTTTCCACGGCGTAGCCAGTTCGCCCCAGTCTCCCAATACGCGGGTCAGGGCGTCATGATCGTACGTGTTGACCACATCGGCCGCCGTTACGCCGCCGCGACGATTCATACGCATATCGAGCGGCGCCGCGCCGCGAAACGAAAATCCCCGCTCGACAGCGTCGAAATGATGCGACGAAACGCCCAGATCGGCCAATACGCCGTCCACCTGCATAACGCAGCGCAGGCGCAGCGCAGCGCGCAGAAAGCGGAAATTGCTCTCCACATAGCGAAACCGCCCGTCGTCGGGACAGTTGGCCAGCGTGTCGCAGTCCTGATCGAAGCCGTAGAGCCGCCCCTGAGGTCCCAGCAGGGAGAGGATGCGCCGCGAATGGCCGCCTCCGCCGAAGGTCAGATCGACGTAAGTGCCTGCCGGTTCGACGCCGAGCAGTCCGACGGACTCCTCGAGCAACACCGGCGTATGGTAGCCCTGCTCCATGCGAGAAATAGGTATAAAAGCGTAATTTGGGGGTAAAGTTACCTATAATAAAAAAAATATCCCAACAAAATCGTTATATTTGCATGACGATACGGATATTCCTATGCCCCGAATTGATATCGACGAAGTACTGCGCGAGAAAGCGCCGCGATTTGCGAAATACATTCCCCGTTTCATACGGAACTGGCTCCGGCGCACCGTTCACGAAGAGGAGTTGAACGGCATCATCGACGCCGGCTGGAGTTGTCCGCCGCAGGAGTTCATCCACGTAGCGTTCGACCGAATGCACATCGACTACAAGGTCGAAGGATTGGAAGGACTCGATCCCGCAGGCCGCTATCTCTTCGTGGCGAACCACCCCTTCGGCGGATTGGACGGACTGATGATCGCCGATGCGCTGATAGACCGTTTCGGCGACGCGCGCGTCGTGGTCAACGACCTGCTGATGTATATCGATCCGCTGCGGCCGATCTGGCTACCGGTCAACAAACACGGCCGGCAAAAGGCCGAATACGCCCGCCGGTACGACGAGGCCTTCGACGGCGACCTGCCGATCCTGACCTTTCCGGCGGGGCTCTGCTCGCGGCGGCGCGGCGGCGTGGTGAGCGACACGCAGTGGCGGCTCAATTTCATCAAGCGCGCCCACGCCTCGCAACGGCGGATCGTACCGCTCTACGTCGACGGACGGTTATCGAACTTTTTTTACCGCATCGCCCGCCTGCGCGAACGGCTCGGCATAAAATTCAATATAGAAATGCTCTGGCTCCCCGACGAGATGTTCCGTCAAGGCGGAAGTTGTTTTCGTATCGTCGCAGGCGAGCCGATCGCACCCGAAAACCTCACGGGAACGCTGCGACAGCAGGCCGACGCCGTCCGTGAAAAAGTTTACCGGCTCAAAGAAAGACTGACATGCCCGAAATAAAACCGATCATTGACCCGCTGCCCCGCAAAACGTTGCTGGAAGAGCTGACGCCCGAACACAAGGTACGCGACACGAAACGCGCAGGAAACGAAATATACATCTTCACTGCGGCGGAATCGCCCTCTCTCATGCGCGAGGTGGGACGGCTGCGCGAAATCGCTTTCCGCGCCGCAGGCGGCGGCACGGGGGAAGAGGTAGACATCGACGCGGAGGATACGGCCGAGGGAGGATACCACCAACTGATTGTCTGGGACCCCGCGGCGCAGGAGATCGTCGGCGGCTATCGCTTTATCGTCTGCACGTCGAGCCAACAGAAACACCTATCGACGGAACATTACTTCCATTTCAGCGATCTTTTCCGCCGACGCTTCCTGCCCCATACCATCGAATTGGGCCGTTCGTTCATCCAGCCCGCCTATCAGGCGCGCGCCAATACGAAAAGCATCTACGCGCTGGACAACCTGTGGGACGGATTGGGTGCGCTCATCGTGTTGAACCCCAAGGCGAAATACCTCTTCGGAAAGGTGACGATGTACAGCTCCTACCAGACCGTGGCGCGCAATACGCTCATCTATTTCCTGCACAAATACTTCCCCGATCACGACCATCTGGTCACGGGACGTCACCCGATCGACGTGGGGCTGGACGACCCCTACTACGAGCAGATCTTCACAGGCGAAAACTATGTGGAGAACTACCATATCCTGATCCAGCGCATCCGCGAATTCAACGAGAACATTCCGCCGCTGATCAACTCCTACATGAATCTCTCGCCCACGATGCGGGTCTTCGACACGGTCGAGAACCCTGATTTTGGCGGCGTGGAGGAGACGGGCATTCTGCTGGCCATCAAGGATATTTACCTCGAAAAACGCGAGCGGTACACCCGCTGGGACGGCTGGCGGGCAAACCTGCGCGCACGTCGGATTGCCTTTGCCGAGCGGGTGCGAACGCAGTTCGAAGAGATCAAACAAAAACGGTAACCGGATTCGGCTACCGTTTTTCGTTTCGGAAGAATCGACCGTCGACAATCAGCGACGCGCGAAAGGGTTGCGACGCAGCCCTCCAAACAGACCGCAGGCCTATTAGAAAATCGGGAATAAGAGGCGGAGACGCGCACGAAACCGATAGCGGCGATCCTCACGTCGGAATTCCTTGGGGATTCCTCCTCAGGATGACAAAATAGAAACCGCCACCCTGAGAAAGGTGCACTCTAACGAGAGGATGACAAAATAA
>CAJMNH010000002.1 GCA_905214725.1 uncultured bacterium | reverse complement strand
GCCCTCACTTATCGAAAACGTTAATTATCTTTTCGTTTTCTGCGTTCGGCATAGCCCGCGAGCGGTCTCTGCCCTCACTTATCGAAAACGTTAATTATCTTTTCGTTTTCTGCGTTCGGCATAGCCCGCGAGCGGTCTCTGTCCTCGCTTATCGAAAACGTTTGTATCTTTACGTGGGTTCGGCGTATGCCGGACTCACGTAAATTATTCGTGTGAACAAGATGGAAAAGCGAATCTCTCCCGATCGGATCACGGCGTTGGAATCCGGCGAGGTCTTTGTCTTCGGCAGCAATTTGCAGGGCTGGCACGGCGGCGGAGCCGCTCGTCTGGCGCATACGGTCTTCGGCGCGGAATGGGGCGTCGGGGCGGGGCCTACGGGTCGCTGTTACGCCATTCCCACGATGCAGGGCGGCGTGGAGACGATCCGTCCCTATGTCGATGAGTTTCTGGCCTATGCCCGTCGTCATCCCGAATTGAAATTTCTGGTGACGGAAATCGGGTGCGGCATCGCAGGCTTCACGCCGCGGCAGATCGCGCCGCTTTTCGGAGAGGCGCCGGCGATGCGGAACATATGGCTGCCGCGGCGCTTCGTTGAAGCGTTGGGGCCTGATGCGTCAGGAATGAAGTGAATCGGGAATATCGCAGAGTTTGCCCTGCGTCAGGTCGCGGTATTGGTTGGGCGTGATGCCCGTCTTCTTCTTGAAGGCGATGTTGAAGTGCGAGGGGTATTCGAATCCGCTTTCGAAGGCGATCTCCTGACAGGTGAGCGCCGTATTGGTCAGCAGCTCCTTGCTTTTATTGATTTTCAGCTCCAGCAGGTATTGCGCCGGAGCGAATCCGACGTATTGCCGGAAGAGCCGGCGGAAACGCGAGTAGCTCATGCAGATGCGCGCCGCCACCTCCTGACAGGAGATGTCCTTGTTGAAATTGTCCTGCATGATGATCTTCGCCTCGTTGAGCTGCGAAGCGACCTGCATGTCTTCGAGCGCGGTCTGCATGTGTTCGGCGTAGGCGAAGCCCAGCAGCAGGTTGACGACGCCCGCCAGAATCTGCTGGAAACCGCTGCCCTGCTCCTGAGCGGTTTTCAGCGCCAGTTTGTAGAGATTGATGATCTCCTCGTGATAGCCGACGTTGAAAAGCGGCCGCTGCGGGTCGAGAAAACCCGCGTTGACTTTGCGGTCGATGTCGGAACCGGTGAAGCCGATCCAGTACTCATGCCAGCCGGTTTTGGACGACGGATGATAGCTGTGCCACTCCCCGGGGAAGAGCAGGATGAATTTCCCCCCCCCTTCGAACGCTGTCTCCTTTTGCGAAGCCGATACGAACGAGCCGTCGCCGCGTGAGACGTAAATGAGCTGATATTCGTTGAGCCGCCGCCCCTTGTCGACCGAAAAGAGGTAACGAACCGGATGGTTCGAGGGCGGATAGGGGGCTTGGGGGTCGATGATCTGGTAGCCGGCCGTGGTGACGACTACGCCCCAGCGATTGTCCTGTTCGTTTGCGAACAGGTACTTGATGTGCGCGGATGTTTCCATCGGGAAAACGGTTTTAGGTTGTTTTCATATGTAAAGGTAATATAATTTTATATTTTCGGCATCGTTCGGAACCGGTTTGTATAATCATTAAATCAAAAATCAAAATCGAGGGGGTTCTATCCGTGCTACTTTTGTGTTACTGCAAAACGAAAACAGTTATACGGTTTATGAACTTCAACGTAAAAATCGGCCTGTTCGGAACGGGGCTCGACACCTACTGGGGTCAGTTCGACGGTCTGCTCGATGAATTGAAGGGCTATCAGGCGCATATCCGCGGCACGATGGAGCGGGACATGGGGGCGCAGGTGGTGGACGCCGGCATGGTGGACAGCCCTGCCCGCGCGCTCGAAGCGGCTTCGCTCTTCGCCCGCGAGCAGGTCGATCTGGTATTTCTCTATATGGCGACCTACTGCCTTTCGTCGACGATCCTGCCCGTCGTGCAGCGGCTCGGCTGTCCGGTGGTGGTGCTCAATCTGCAACCGACGCCGGCCATCGATTACGAACGGCTCAACGAATTGGAAGATCGCGGCAGGATGACGGGCATGTGGCTGGCCAACTGTCAGGCCTGCTCGGCGCCGGAGATCGCCAGCGTGCTGGCGCGCAGCGACCGGCGGTGCGCTTTCGTGACGGGATGGCTCGACGATCCGGTCGCTTGGCGGCAGATCGGCGAGTGGATCGCCGCTGCGCGGGTGTATGCCGGTATGCGGCGCAACCGGCTGGGCGTGCTGGGGCACTACTACGGCGGAATGCTCGACGTATATACCGACCTGACGCGTCAGTCGGCCGTTTTCGGAACCCATGTGGAGATGCTCGAAATGTGTGAACTGCACGCCCTGCGTGAGCGGGTGACCGACGCGGAGGTCGAGGCCAAGATCGCGGAGTTCCGCACGGCCTTCGAAGTGTCGCCCGAGTGCGAGGAGTCGGAATTGCAACGGGCCGCGCGTACCTCGGTGGCGCTCGACCGCTTGGTCGCGGCGCACGATCTGGGGGCGATGGCCTACTATTACGAGGGCGCTCCGGGGAATGAATACGAGCGGATCGTCACCTCGGTGATCGCAGGAAACACGCTGCTTACCGGACGGGGCGTTCCCGTTGCGGGCGAGTGCGAGGTGAAGAACGCGCAGGCGATGAAGATTCTTTCGCTGCTGGGCGCCGGCGGCTCCTTCTCGGAGTTCTATGCGTTGGATTTCGACGACGATATCGTGATGCTGGGACACGACGGCCCGGCGCATTTCGCCATTGCCGAAGGGGCGGTGGGGCTGGTTCCGCTGCCGCTCTACCACGGCAAGCCCGGCAAGGGGCTTTCGATCCAGATGAGCGTCAAGCACGGCCCCGTGACGCTGCTTTCGGTCTGCGAAGGCCGCGACGGAGTTTTCCTGCTGATGGCCGAGGGCGAATCGGTCGCCGGTCCGACGCTCCGCATCGGCAATACCAACAGCCGCTACCGCTTCGCCTGCGGAGCGCGGCGTTTCATCGAGGAGTGGAGCATGGCCGGCCCGTCGCACCACTGCGCCATCGGTACGGGCCATCTGGGCGACACGCTGCGCAAGGTCGCGTTTCTGCTCGATATTCCATTGATCGAAATCAAATAACAACTTTCATGAAAAGATATGTAACCCTATTGCGGCATGCAGCCTTCGTGCTGGCGTTGCTGACCGCGGCGGCCTGTGGCGGCGACGGCGGGGAGGATTCGACGACGACGCCACAAGACCCGCCGAAGGAGATCGAAGTCGATGCGTCGAGCACGCTCTATGGTTTTATCGGCGATACGGCAGGAAATCCGGTCGAAGGCGTCGTCGTGAGCGACGGCTATCAGTGCGTTTCGACCGACGCGAAGGGCGTCTATGAAATGAAACGCAATACGGCGGCGGAGCATGTCTACTATTCGACGCCCGCGGAGTTCAAAATCCGTACGGGCGGCGACGGCTATCCCGATTTTTACGTCAGATTGAATGCCTCGCAGCAGAAAATCCGTCAGGATTTCACGCTCGAACGTCTCACGGCCGTCGAACGCAATTTCCGCCTGATCTGCCTCGGCGACCCCCAGCCTGCCAAGGCCGAGGAGGTGACCCGTTTCGAGCGGGAAGCGATGGTCGATGTGCGGCGCACGGTGGCGGCTTCGACCGTGCCGTGCTACGGCGTGGCGCTGGGCGATATCACGGGTGAGAAGCCCGATCTGCTCTCCGGCGTGCGCCGTTCGTTGGGCACGGCCGGCATTCCGGTCTTCGCGCTGCCGGGCAACCACGATAAATACAAGGTGAACGATGCGACGCCGCGCGACGTCTCCTATTTCCGCTATACGATGGGGCCGGTGGACTATTCGTTCAACCGCGGCGACGTGCATGTGGTCTGCATGGACGATGTGAGGTATACCTCCGGGACGGAGTATACCAACGGCTTCACGGACGAGCAGCTCGCGTGGCTGCGCGCTGACCTGAGTTTCGTGCCCAAGGAGAAGATGATCGTTCTCTGCTACCACATTCCCCTGCGCAGCGGCACGGCGCGCAACATGGCGGCCGTCAAGGCGCTGCTCGCGGAGTATGCGGAGGCGCATCTGATGTGCGGCCATACGCACTATAACGAGAATTTCATCAATACCGACGCCGACGGCGGTCTCTACGAGCATATTCACGGCGCGCCCTGCGGGGTCTTCTGGCACTCGGCGCTCAACGGCGACGGCGCGCCCAACGGCTACGCGGTCTACGATGTGTCGGGGGCGAAGATCACGGGTTGGTACTACAAGCCCAGTCTCCACGAAGGGTCGTTCCAGATCCGCCTGCACCGCGGCGGCGACACCCACAGCGGTTTCACCTATCCCTATACGTCGAAGACGGTGATCGCCAATATCTGGAACGCCGATCCCAAGTGGACGGTTTCGCTCTATGAAAACGGCGTGGAGACCAAGCAGATGCGGCTCGAGACGCAGTATACCGACGCTTGGGCGGTAGGGTATCACGTCGGGGTGCTGGGCCGCGGCGACAACTACAAGTCGCCCTGCAAACACATGTACGTGGCCGAACCGAACGACGCCAAGGCCGCGTTGAAGGTCGTGGCCGTGGATCGTTGGGGCAACCGCTACGAGCAGTCGGTCTTTACGGCGCCCGACGACTTTACGGACGCCAAGGCGCCGGTCTATAATTAGATTCGGAGCGGCGGGCGCGAACCGCATGGCGGCCGGCATGCATGCCGGATGGAAACGACGATTGAAAAAGAAAAAACAGGAGGACGGGATCGGAAAACTGTTCAAATGTTTATCAATACTAAAATTACGAAAATGTTACTCAAACTGAAAGGAATGTGCGTCGTCCTGCTGGCGGCGCTGACATTCGCAGGCTGCTCGGACGACGATGCGGTCAATAGTCTGGCGACTAATTTCGACAAACTGGATTTTTCCTACGAGGCGTCAGAGCAACAGTTGCTGATTCGTTCGACGGTGCCGTGGACGATGGATTGCACCTATCAGACGGGCGACCAATGGCTTTCGTTCGACAAGACGAGCGGGCCGGGCGACGAGGGCGTCGTGTCGCAGCGCGTGACAATCAAGGCGTTGCGTAACGCCGGCGTCGAGCGCCGCGCCGAACTGCGCGTTACGGGCGAAGGGTTCGACCGCAAGGTGACGATTGTTCAGGAAGACGGTCAGGTTAGCATCGACGGCGTGGAGCTGGAGGGCGACATGGCCAAAGACGAACCGGTCGAGAAGACCTATATCGCCGTGAACTATTCGCGTGCGCTGGGCGGCGAGAAGCTGACCGTGACGCCGACAATTTCGGGCGAGGGTTCGGACGGCCTGTCGGTGGCCGCGGGCGAGGTGACGCTCGATGCGGGCAGCGGCGTGGCGCGCGTAGCCGTTACGGGTACGCCCACGACCTTCGGCGAGGTGATCTTCACGGTGGCCGTCAAGCTCGGCGACAAGAATTTCGGCCCCTACGAGGTGAAGAGCGAGACGGCCAACCGCATGGCGGCGCCCACGGGGCTCTATGTCTACCGTGCCAATTCGCACGAGATCATCATGGAGTGGGACAACGACCGCAGCGTGGTACGTGCCAAGAAGTGGTCGTGGCAGCTGCTGGATTCCGATGCGGACGACGCCAAGGTGGTGCGCGAGTTCTCTTACGAGGTATCGAGCGGCGAGGACGGCAACAAGAAGTATCCCTACAACCGCTTTATTATCGGTGCGCTCGATCCTGCGACGACCTATTATTTCCGCGTGAAGCGCGGCCCATCGGCCGGCGTGGCGGCCGATGCGGGCAAAATCGACTCGAAGTGGACGGAGCTGTGTCCCGTGACGACGAAGGATGAACCCGATGTGCCGGCCGACGCCGTGCTGTTCCAGGATTTCCGGAATCTGGCTTACGGCGGCAACAATATCTATACGGCTTGGGGCGGCGGCGTGAACGACTCGCCGACGGGCAAGGCGCTCGACAAGATTTTCGTGCCCTACGAAAAACATTGTACGGCCAACTCTGCGGCCGCCAATCTCTGGACGACGCACAGCGCGGCCTACCGCACGGCGATCGGTCTGGACGGCTGGGTCGGCGGTAACAATGCGGCCGGACATACGGGCAACAACTCGGTTTACGGCGCGACGGGCATGCTCAAGATGGGTACCGGATCGGCCGCAGGCTGGATCCAGACGCCGCCGCTGGAAAAACTGACGGCTGCGACCAATCTGACGGTGAGCTTCGAGGCTTGCAGTTGGTGGGAAGACGTTTCGTCGGCTACGCCGAGCGACAATCCCGAAATCAAGGTCGTGGTCGTAGGACCGGGTACGATCGAGGGACAGAAGGAGTTGAAGATGCGCATCAGCGAGAAGTTCGAGATGAAGTCCTATTCGGTGCGTGTCGACGGCGCGACGGCAGAAACAGCGATCGAATTCATCGCCGCGCAGGCATCGCCGGCCAACCGCTGGTTCCTCGACAATATCCTGATCGTTCCGGCGAAGTGATCCTTCGAAAAAGAAACGATCGGTAACGATGTATAAAGACGGGTGCGACTCTGAAAAGTCGCACCCGTCTTTTTGGGGAATGACAAATGTTTGCCGCCAGTCATTTTTTGAAATCTATAAATCAAAATGCGTAACCACGGCGTTTTCGAACATTCTATATTTGTATACAATTATATAATAAAAAGTCGTCAGGCCTCCTTTTCCCGTATTGCCGGATGTTTTATGCAGCCGCTGCGATAAACGGGACCGGACAGAAAGGAGCCGGAACGACCCTACTATTGCCGATCCCTATCTCCGATAGCTTAAAATGAACTTAAAACGATGAATTATGGATGAATTTAGACCAGTAATAAACCGGACGAAGGCCTTTGGCGGCCGGTTCGGCCTTTTGTGTCTCGCCTGCCTGCTGGCGGGGCTGACGCTGTTTACCCCTCCCCTCGCCTTTGCGGCGCAACCCGCTGACGAATTGTTAGATATACGCGGCGTTGTCGTGGATACGAAAGACCCTCCCACGCCGTTGGTGGGCGTGACGGTGCTCGTGCAGGGAACGGTTCGGGGAACGACGACCGACGCCGAAGGATTCTTCTCGATCAAGGCCAAGCACGGCGATGTGCTCACCTTCTCCTTTATCGGATACAAGGGCAAGGAGTACCGCGTGACCAAGAGCGTGGCCAACCTCTCGATCGCAATGGAGGAGGAGCTGACCAACATCGATCAGGTCGTGGTGACGGGTATGACTTCGCAGCAGCGCAAGCATATCGCCGCTTCGGTCGGCGCGGTGGCCCCCACCAATTTCGAGAACAAACCGATCACCCGCCTTTCGCAGGCTTTGCAGGGCGGTACGACGGGTATTCTGGTGACCCAGAGCTCGGGTCTGCCGGGCGGCGATGGCGCGACGATCAAGATCCGCGGCGTGGCTTCGCTGCTGGGTTCCGACCCGCTGGTGCTGGTTGACGGCTTCGAGTTCGACATGGACAAGCTCGATCCCTCGACCGTCGAGTCGGTGTCGATTCTCAAAGACGCCGCGGCGGCGTCGATTTACGGCGCGAAGGCCGGTAACGGCGTTATCCTCATCACGACCAAGCGCGGATCGGCCGGTAAGGTATCGGTGTCGTACAACGGCTATTTCGGTATTCAGCAGCCGATTTACCTGCCCGATTTCGTCGACGGGGCGACCTATATGGATTACATCAACGAGGCGACGCGCAACACGACGGGAGTGGACAAATATACTCCCGAGCAAATTCAGATCACCCGCGAAGGAAGCGATCCGATCCACTATCCCAGCACCGACTGGATGAAGGAGACGATGCGCGAAACCGCGCCGATTCACGAGCATAACTTCACCGTTTCGGGCGGTAATACGACCGCGCGTTTCGCCCTGTCGGCCCAGTACCTCAATCAGGAGGGTATGTACAAGGTGATGGACAACGGGTTCGAGCGACTCACCGTGCGCGCCAACACGACGGTGAACCTCAACAAGGACATCATGATGTTCGTCGACATGTTCGTTGGCCGCGACACGCAGAAACAGCCCGAGACGATGAACAAGACCATTTTGGACTACATCTATCTCGCGCCTCCGACGCTCGTCTCGAAGTATCCCCGCAAGGAGGGTCAGAAGCCGGGCTACGACTATTACGGCGTCTATTTCGAGTGGATGAACCCGCTGGCCAACCTCGAACGCGGCACGCAGGTGGAGAGCGTGCGCGACTACGTGACCATCAACGCCCGTCCTACGTGGCACATCATTCCGGGACTGACGCTGAAAGGGCAGGTCGGCTACCGTATCGCGTCGGGCATGGACAAGAAGGACCGCAACGCCTACGTCTTCCTCGATTACTTCTCGGGCAACGAGTCGGGTACGTTCGGAGCCGTCAAGACGGCGACCTACACGACCCGTACGAGCTACTGGATGGTCGGCGCCACGCTCGACTGGACCAAGGAGTTCGGCGACCACCGCATCAACATTCTGGGCGGTTGGAACGAAGAGGTCGACCGTCGCAACGGCTGGGACGACGTTTCGCTGCTATCGTTCTTCGGAAAGGCCTATTACAGCTATAAGGACAAGTATCTGGCCGAGGTCGGCATCCGCCGCGACGGATCGTCGCTCTTCGGCGACGGGAACAAGTGGGGCAACTTCCCCTCGGTGGCTGTCGGCTGGAACGTCAACCGCGAGCCGTGGATGCAGGGCGCCCGATTTATCGACAACTTCAAGATCCGCGCGTCGTACGGTATGCTGGGCAACAACAATGTCGCGCTCTACCGCTATCAGACCATCATCGACAACTCGGGTAACGAACTTGTCAACGGCAATCCCGATCTGACGTGGGAGAAGGTGAAAATCCTCGACGCGGGCGTCGATCTGAGCCTCTTCGGACAGAAGCTCGAAATTACCTTCGACTGGTTCCGCAAGGTGACCGACGACATGATCGTCAACGTGCCTTCGACGCCCAGTTCGGGTCTGCTCGCGGCGCCGATGAACGTCGGCAAGGCCGAGGTGAAGGGTTATGAGATCGGCGTGGGCTTCAACCACTCCTTTACGAAGGATATCGATTTCAGCATCAATCTGGGATACTCCTACAACAAGTCGAAGTGGCTCGAAATCACCAACGACGAACTTATCAACGGCAATACGATCTATCGCAAGGGTCACGCCATCAAGGAGTATTACGGCTATCAGGCCGATCATCTGCTGACGCAGGACGACCTCGATTTCCGCGTGCCGATCATCGGCGGCTACGACGGCTCTACGACCGCGCAGCAGCCCGGCGACATCCGCTATGTGGATACCGACGGAAACAAGGTGATCACCACCGACGACCGTGTTCCGCTGGGCGATCAGGACCCGCACAGCGTCTATTACGGCAATCTTTCGTTCCGCTGGAAAAACCTCGATTTCGACATGCAGGTCAACGGCGTGGGATACGTGCCCATCTTCTATCAGGGGCTGATCTCGAACCCGCTCGATCCCGAGTACGGCGGTACGCCCCAGCGCTGGCATCTCGACCACTGGCGGGCGGAAAATCCCGACCGCAACGCCAAACTGCCGCGCGTGACGACCGATCCGGGCAACAACGCCCTGCTGTCGACCTTCTGGAAGGAGAACGGCGCCTTCGTCCGCATCAAGTACATGCAGCTGGGCTACAACATCAAGGCGCTGGCCAAGAAGATCCATGCCGGTAACTTCCGCGTTTACGTGAATGTGCAGAATCCCTTCACCTTCACCAAGGTCGATCTGATCGACCCCGAGACGAAGGGCACCCACACGACCTATCCGATGTTCAAGACCTATTCCGTCGGTCTGAATGTGAGTTTCTAACCGGTAAAACCTAAACAGAAAAAACTATGAACTATATCAATCATATCAAAGGATACTTGTCCCGCGGAATGCTCCTTCTGCTGCTCGCGAGCGGCGGTCTGCTTGCCGGATGCGAAGATTTTCTGGTGCGCGACGTGCCCAACCAGACCACCGACGAGGAGTGGTGGCAGAACAAGGGACAGCTCAACACGGCGCTCAACAACCTCTACAAGCCGATGCCGTCGGGCAGCATCACCTATGTCAACCATGACGTGAAACAGTCTCAGAATACGGGTTATTCCAATGCCCGCGTCGAGATGGAGGCGCTTACGGACAACGGAATCGGTTCGGCCAACTATGTCTCCTACAACGCTTTTACGGCGGGAATCACCTCCGCCAGCGAGACGGTCTGCACCAATATCTGGAATATGAAATGGATGGCCATTCGCCGCTGCTGCCGCTTTATGGAGCACTACCAGCAGGCGACGGTGGCTCCCGACGCGGCGCCGCACGAGGGCATTCAGACCGTCGACCGTTTTGCGGCCGAGGCGCGTGCGCTCCGGGCGTTCTATCACATGGAGCTTTTCTTCTTCTTCGGCAACATTCCGCTCGTCGATCACTCGACCACGCCTAACGAACAGTTCCTCGTGCGCCGTTCGCAGCAGGAGGTCGTCGACTGGATCGCCGGCGAGTTGGAAGGCGCGTCGCACAATCTGCCGGTCGTGCCGCAGACCAAATCGGAACGCTGGCGTTGGACGAAGGGAGCCTGCTATGCGTGGATGTCCTACCTCTACCTCTATGTGGGCGATTGGGCCAATGCCAAAAAGTGGGCGCAGGAGGTGATTGATCTGGGCGTTTACGACCTCTACCGCAGTACGGCCGATCCCGCCGACAGTTTCCGTCGGCAGTTCATTCACGAGGCCTATAACAACGATACGAAGGAGTCGATCCTCACGACCGAACTGGGTATGCGTCAGGTGCAGCGTCGTCTGGCTCCGCCCGACGGCGGTAACGGCCAGACCGGTCTGTCGCCTACGGCGTCGCTCGTCGACGAATTCGAGTTGCTCGACGGCCGCACGCTCGACGAGCTGTCCGAAGCGGAGAGAGCGGCTTACCGACTCGATCCGCAGCCCGAGAAGCGTGATCCGCGTCTGGGCATGTCGATCATCTTCCCCACCGAGAATTTCCTCGGCTATACGGCCCATCCGTGGGAGCCTTCGCACAAGGACGCCATCGGTAAGGAGGGTTCGACGAAGACCGGTTACTGGATCAAGAAGTGGGCGAACGAGACCGACCGCACCAATTACAGCAGTACGGACGGCGGCAAGCTCGACTTCCAGAACATGCGCTATGCGGTGGTGCTGCTCAACTACGTCGAAGCGGCGATCGAATTGAATCAGCTGAGCGATGAGAATATCTACGACTACCTCGACGATATCCGCGACCGTGCGGGAATGCCGGCCGTCGATCGCACGAAGTATGCTTCGCAGTCGAAACTGCGCGAACTGGTACGCCGCGAGCGCCGCGTGGAACTGGCCTTCGAGGGACACCGCCTTTTCGATATCCGCCGCTGGAAAATCGCCGAAGAGGTGATGTCGGGTACGGTCTACGGCGCGACGCCTCCGGGAGCCGACGAACGGTACCTCGCGCAGACGCGCGTCTTCAATCCCACCCGCGATTATCTGTGGCCTATTCCGGTGGGTGAGATGAATACCAATACGGGAATGGAGCAGAACCCCGGCTATTAGTCGCCGGAAACAGGAAGGACAGAGGCTCTCCGTCGACGGCCGGAAACGGCGGCCGGCGGAGAGCTTGTCAACTACGGGAATCTTCAATCAACTCAATAATGCAACTTATGAAACGAACGTTACGAAGGACGGCACTGCCGCTTTTGGCGCTTTTCAGCGTGGCCTGCGGCGCCTCGGACGACCGGAACCGTCCTGCGGCCGAGAATTTCGAAGAGCTGAGCGCGCAGTTCGCGGCTCCCTCCAAGGAGTACGGCACGGCGCCGCTCTTCGTCTGGAACAAGGTGGTGACCCCCGAACGGATCGACGAAGCGATGGCCGATCTCAAAGACAAAGGGTTCGGCGGCGTTTTCGTCCATCCCCGTCCGGGCATGGTGACGCAGTACCTCGACGACAACTGGTTCGCGCTCTTCCGGCATACGATGGAGAAGGGGCGTGAACTGGACATGAACGTCTGGATTTACGACGAGAACTCCTATCCGAGCGGCTTTGCGGGCGGTCACGTCAACGAGGCGATGCCCGAAAGTTACAACGAGGGCGTGGCGCTGAAATACCTGCGCGCCGAGGTGCTGCCCGATACGGTCGACAAGTTTTACCGCTGCCTTCGCCGCGAGGGCGACGCCTTCGCCGACATCACGGCCGAAGCGGCTTCGAAACGCGGCGAGAAGGGCGATTACTACCTCTTTTATAAAGCCTATAATCCCACCTCGCCGTGGTACAGCGGCTTCTCGTATGTGGATCTGATGCACAAGGGTGTGGCCGACAAGTTCATCTCTCTGACGCTCGACGGCTACAAGAAGACCGTGGGCGAGGAGTTCGGCGGCGCGGTGCCGGGGTGGTTCACCGACGAGCCGCAGGTCGTGGTGACCGACCGGCAGTCGATCCGCTGGACGCCCGATCTGTTCGACGCTTTCCGCGCCCGCTGGGGCTATGATCTCGAACCGAATCTGGTTTCGCTGTGGGAAGAGGTCGGAGCGTGGCGGCAGGTGCGGCACAACTACCGCGACGTGCTGATGAATCTCTTCATGGATCGCTACATCAAGGTCTGCCACGACTATTGCGAGCGCAACAATCTGGTCTTTACCGGTCATTTCTGGGAGCACGGATGGCCCGACATGGGACATAATCCCGACAACATGGCCATGTACGCTTGGCAGCAGATGCCGGGCATCGATCTGCTTTACAACAAGTTCAACATCAATTCGCCCAACGCCCATTTCGGAAACGTGCGATCGGTCAAGGAGGTCAACAGCGCGGCCAATCAGATGGGACGCGTGCGCAAACTGAGCGAGTCGTACGGCGGCGCGGGCTGGGATGCGACGCTGCGCGATCTGAAACGGCTGGGCGACTGGGAGTATGCGCTGGGCGTGAACTTCATGAACCAGCACATTGCGCCGCTGAGCATTGCCGGTGCGCGCAAATACGACTACCCGCCCACCTTTACGCCCCATTCGCCGTGGTGGGAGTATTACCGCGAACTGAATCTGCACTTCGCCCGCCTGTCGCTGGCGCTCTCTTCGGGCGGCCAGTACAACGACGTGCTGGTGCTGGAACCGACGACCTCGATCTGGATGTATTATACCTACAACGCGCCGCGCCAGAACCGCTGGCGGACGATGGGCGAGGAGTTCCAGACCTTCATCACCGATCTGGAGCGGCATCAGGTGGAGTTCGATCTGGGGTCGGAGAACATCATTCTCAACAACGGCTCGGTCAAGGGCGACCGCTTCATCGTGGGCAAACGCGCCTACGGAACGGTGGTGTTGCCGGCGCAGATGGAGAACGTCGACGCCGCGACGTTCGACCTGCTCAAACGTTTCGCCCAGAAGGGCGGCCGGATCGTCGCTTACGGCACGCCGCAGTATGTGGACGGAGTGGAAAATCCCGAAGCGAAGGCGTTCTTTGCCGACGCCGCGAAAGTGACGCGCGCCGACGCGTCGAAGCCGATCGATTATTCGCTTTTCGCTACGCCCGAAATCGCTTTCGACGTGAAGGAGGGTAGCTATCTGTTCCACCACCGTCGCCGCATGGACGACGGGCAGGTGCTCTTCCTCGTCAATTCCAGTCTTACGCGGCCCTTGCAGGGCAAGGTGACGTTGCAGGGCCGTCAGGCTGCGCTGCTCGACACCCGCACGGGCGAGATCCGCGGGTATGAGGCGCAGCGCGAGGGCGACCGGCTGACGATCGGCTACGATCTCTATCCGGCCGGCAGTCTGCTGCTCTATGTCTTCGACAAGGAGCGTGAGGGGCTGACGCCCGCGCCTGTGCGGGGCGTGCTTGCGGAGGTACCCGCCGTAGGAGGCGTGACGGCGAAGCCCGACGCCCCCAATGTGATGACGATCGATTTCTGCGATCTGGAACTGGACGGCGTGGTCCATCCCGATCTGAACAGTTACGATGCGGCCAAACTCGCTTTTCAGCATCATGGTTTCGAAGCCGGCAATCCGTGGAGCACTTCGGTGCAGTTCCGCGACCATACGATTCGCCGCGACACCTTCACGATGGGCGGATTCAAGGCGTCGTATCGTTTCGCGGTGAAACCTGATGTCGACCGCAGCAAATTGCAGGCTGTCGTCGAGCAGCCCGAACTGTATCGCGTGACGCTTAACGGCGTGGAGTTGAAAGCCCTGCCGGAGAAGCACTGGATCGACCCCGAAATGCGGCTGATGCCCCTCGGCGATGCCGTGCGCACGGGCGAGAACGTGTTGACGCTCGAATGCTCGCCGATGCGCGTGATGGCCGAGATCGAACCGGTCTACATTCTGGGAGATTTCCGGTTGGAACCGGCGGCCAAGGGGTGGAATATCGTTGCTCCGGGTGATTTTACCACCGGCAGCTGGAAGGCGCAGGGCTGGCCCTGCTATCCCGGCAAGGTGACTTACGCGCGCGAATTCGACGTCGCCGAGAAGGCTCCTTATTATGAGGTGGCGCTGGGCGAGTGGAAGGGTACGGTCTGCGAGGTGCTCGTTAACGGCGAGTCGGCGGGGATCGTCTATGCGGAGCCCTACACGGTCGACGCGACGAAGTGGATCGAGACCGGCCGCAACCGCGTCGAGGTGAAGGTCGTCGGCAGCAACTACAACCTGATGGGGCCGTTGCATTCGGCGCAGTTCGGCCGGATAACGCCCGCATTCTGGCGCAACGTCAAGGAGCACTCCTCCGGTAAGGATTACGTGCAGCAGGACTACGGCCTGATGGGCGATTTCACCCTCTCGGCCGGCCGATAACAGCTCTTTCGGACGGATGCGATGCGGGACGGCGGAATGCCGTCCCGCTTTTCGTCTGGTTTCGTTTGCGATGATCGGGCGTTATGCCCGTGAGAATGGGTATTTTGAGGTTTGAAAACGAACGAACGGCAAATAAATGTCGGTTTCGTTATGAAATTTTTACGGTTTTATTTTGAAATTTTTCGTTTTATGCGTTTCTTTGTATGCGGAAAATTATCGAAAACGAAAATATCCTATGACAAAGCAATTCGATGTGATTATTATCGGCGGCGGCGCGACGGGCGCCGGTGTGGCCCGCGATTGCTCCCTGCGCGGTATCCGCGCCCTGTTGCTCGAGCGGTTCGACATCGCCACGGGCGCGACGGGACGCAATCACGGACTGCTGCACAGCGGTGCGCGGTATGCCGTCACCGATCACGAATCGGCCGAGGAATGCATCAAGGAGAACATGATTCTGCGCCGGATCGCCAGCCATTGCGTCGAGGAGACCGACGGTCTCTTTCTGAGCTTGCCGGAGGACGGGCTGGAGTTTCAGGCCAAGTTCGTCGAGGCGTGCCGTGCGGCGGGCATCCGCGCCGACGTGATCGATCCGAAAGAGGCGCTGCGGCTCGAACCGTCGGCCAATCCTGCGATGATCGGCGCGGTGCGCGTACCCGACGGCGCGGTCGATCCGTTCCGTCTGACGGCGGCCAACATCATCGACGCCAAGGCGCACGGCGCTGAGGTGCTGACCTACCACGAGGTGCTCGACTTCGTGCGCGAGCAGAATCGCATCGTGGGAGTGAAGGCGCTCGACCATAAAACGGGCGAGACGACCGAATACCGGTCGCAGGTGGTGGTCAATGCAGGCGGCATCTGGGGCCACGATCTCGCCAAGAAGGCGGGAGTGACAGTCAACATGCTGCCGGCTAAGGGGTCGCTGCTGATCTTCGGCCACCGCGTGAACAATATCGTGCTGAACCGTTGCCGCAAGCCGGCCGACGCCGACATTCTGGTGCCGGGCGATACGATCTCGCTCATCGGCACCACATCGAGCAAAGTGCCTTTCGACGAGGTGGACGACATGTACGTGACGGCCGACGAGGTTGATCTGCTGCTGCGCGAAGGAACGAAGCTGGCGCCGTCGCTGGCCTACACCCGCATCCTGCGCGCCTATGCCGGCGTGCGCCCGCTGGTGGCGTCGGACGACGATCCGAGCGGCCGCAGCGTGAGCCGCGGCATCGTGGTGCTCGATCACGCCACGCGCGACGGGTTGGAGGGTTTCGTCACCATCACGGGCGGCAAGCTGATGACCTACCGTCTGATGGCCGAGTGGACGACCGATCTGCTGTGCAAAAAGCTGAATCTTGCGGCCAAGTGTACGACCGCCGAAGAGAAGTTGCCCGGCTCGCGCGAGTCGGAGGAGGAGGTGAGCCGCGGGATGATCTCCATTCCGGTGGCGCAGCGCGAATCGTCGATTCACCGTCACGGCGATATGGCCCGAAAACTGGCCGGTAACAACGCCGCGCAGCGTTCGCTGGTCTGCGAATGCGAGGAGGTGTCGGTCGGCGAGGTGGAGTATGCGCTCAACGAACTGGATGTCAACAATCTGGTCGACCTGCGCCGCCGCACCCGCGTGGGAATGGGAACGTGTCAGGGCGAGTTGTGCGCCTGCCGCGCCGCAGGATTGATGGCCGAGGCGGGCAAGTACTGCGTGCGGCGCGCTAAGGAGGATTTGGTGCGGTTTCTCAACGAACGCTGGAAAGGGATGGCTCCCGTGGCGTGGGGCGATACGTTGCGCGAAAGCGAGTTCACGATGTGGCTCTACGGCGGCGTGTGCGGTTTAACGAGTGCAAATAATACGAAATAACGATATGAAGTTCGATAGTGTAATTATCGGCGGCGGCCTTGCGGGACTCGTTTGCGGCATCCGCCTTTCGAAAGCGGGACGGCGCTGCGCCATCGTCTCTTCGGGACAGAGTGCGCTGCACTTCTCGTCGGGGTCGTTCGATCTGCTGGGGGCGCTGCCCGACGGCACGCCCGTGACCGCCCCCGTGGAGTCGGTGGCCGATACGATCCGGCAGGCTCCTGAGCATCCCTATGCGAAGATCGGCGCCGAGCGTTTCGCGACGCTGGCGGCCGAAGCGGCTGCGCTGCTCGCGGAAGCGGGCGTCGCCGCTGAAGGCGACGCCGCGCGGAATCACTACCGTCTCACGCCGATGGGCGGGTTGAAACCCGCATGGCTGACGCTTGCGGGGTATGCGTACAGCACCTCTCCCGACGCGCTGCCGTGGCGCAAGGTCGCGCTGTTCAATGCGGAGGGATTTCTCGATTTCTATACGCAGTTCCTTTCGGAGGGGTTCCGCCGTATGGGCGTCGAGTGTTCGGTGCATACGTTCAATATGCCGGCGCTCGAAGCGATCCGCAAGAATCCGAGCGAGATGCGCTCGGCCAATATCGCCCGCATCTTCGACCGGCCGGAGAATCTCGACGAGCTGGCGCGTATCCTTCTGCGCGATGCGGGTGACGCCGAGGCCGTGCTGCTGCCCGCCGTGATGGGGATCGACTGCCGCGATGCGGCGGCGCAACTCACGCAGCAGGTCGGACGGCCCGTTGCGGTCGTCGCCACGCTGCCTCCTTCGGTGCCGGGCTTGCAGGCGCAGTTGCAGCTGCGCCGTTATTTCCAGCAGTTGGGCGGCGTTTACATGCTGGGCGACACCGCCGTGCGGTATGAGGCCGAGGGCGACCGTATCACGGCGCTCTATACGGCCGATCACGGCGACATCGCTTTTCGGGCCGACGATTACGTGCTTGCGACGGGCAGTTATTTCAGTCAGGGACTGGTAGCCGAGATGAACGGCGTGCGTGAGCCGCTGTTCGGGCTGGATGTGGCCTATGCCGCCGATCGCGGGGCATGGTACGACCGCGATCTGTTTGCGGCGCAGCCGTTCGAGCTGTTCGGCGTGAAATGCGACGACAGCCTGCATGGTCTGCGCGACGGCCGAGCGGTAGAGAATCTGCGTGTCATCGGCGCGGGGCTGGCGGGATTCAACCCCGTGAAAGAGGGGTGCGGCGCGGGCGTGTCGATGCTGACGGCGCTCCATGCCGCCGAGCGGATTTTATTTAAATGAGTACGGTTATGATGACGGAACACAGTGAAAATAATTTCGAGCAGTGCATCAAGTGCACTGTCTGCACGGTTTACTGCCCTGCGGCGGCTGCGAATCCGCTTTTTCCGGGGCCGAAACAGGCGGGGCCCGACGGTGAACGTCTGCGCCTGAAACAGCCAGGGTTCTACGACGAAGCGCTCAAATACTGTCTCAACTGCAAGCGGTGCGAGGTGGCCTGCCCGTCGAACGTGCGTATCGGCGATATCATCCAGCTCGCCCGTATCAAATACAGCAAGAAGCGGCCGGGGCTGCGCGAGTTCGTGCTGGCCAATACCGATTTGGTGGGAACGCTCTCGACGCCGCTGGCGCCGATCGTGAACGCTACGGTGGGGTTGAAGCCCGTGAAGCTGATCATGGACAAGGTGATGCGTATCGACCATCGCCGCACTTTCCCCAAATACGCCTTCGGAACCTTCGAGGGGTGGATGCGCAAGCAGCGCGAGGCGCAGGCGGCCTATCCCCGTCAGGTGAGTTATTTCCACGGCTGCTATGTCAACTACAACAATCCGCCGCTGGGCAAGGATTTCGTGAAGGTGATGAATGCGCTGGGCATCGGCGTGCAGCTCCTCAAAAAAGAGAAGTGCTGCGGCGTGGCGCTCATCTCCAACGGTCTGATCAATCAGGCCAAACGGCAGGCCGAAGTCAACATCGCGTCGATCCGCGAGTCGGTCGTGGAGCGCAACCTTCCCGTGCTGGGAACTTCGTCGACCTGCACCTTCACACTGCGCGACGAGTATCCTCATTTGCTGGGTATCAATACCTCGGACGTGCGGGATCAGGTGGAACTGGCGACCCGTTATATCTACCGCCTGCTGGAATCGGGCGGGGCGAAGCTGCGTTTCCGCAAGGATGCGCCCAAGGTGAAGGTGGTCTATCACACTCCCTGTCACATGGAGAAGCTCGGCTGGTCGTACTATTCGATCGAGCTGTTGAAGATGATCCCCTCGGTGGAGCTGACGGTGCTCGACTCGCAGTGCTGCGGCATCGCGGGAACCTACGGGTTCAAGAAGGAGAATTACGAGACGTCGCAGGCGATCGGCGAGGGGTTGTTCCGGCAGATCGAGGCGTCGGGTTGCGACGTGGTGGCCACCGACTGCGAGACCTGCAAGTGGCAGATCGAGATGTCGACCTCGAAGCGGGTCGAGCATCCGCTCTCGATTCTCGCCGCCGCGCTCGAAGTCGACTGATCGACTTGAAAGGCATTGAAACGGGTCCGAAGAATTCTTCGGACCCGTTTTTTATCCTGTGCGGCGCGCTCGCCGCCGATTCTGTTTCCCGCTTTTTCGCAATGCGGAATCTTTGGTGCGCTATGCGCCAAGCAGTCGATTCCCGCGCTCTGTTATACTTCGCTCGGAATGACAGGTTTTATTGTGTCATCCTGAGGAGGACGCTTTGGGCGTCTGACGCGAGGATTGACTTCTGTTATTTTAACGCGTCAGCCTGTTGCACTGTGAAAACGGCGGAAAAAGAGCGAACAGGTGTCGGCGCGCTCGGAGCGATCGTGCGAAACAGCGCAGTCTTTCGTGATCGCTCAGCGTCGACACTTGGGCGCTTCCGTCGTTTTCGCCGTGCTTGAGTTTTTGGTACTTTTGGCTTGCCAAAAGTACATATAATGCTCTTTCTTTCGAAGAAAGAGCCAAAGAAGACCGCAGGGCGAAAAAGTCGGGGAACCGACGTCGCTCACGCCTAAAGCGCTACGCGGACAAGCTCGCGCCCGCGCTTCTTGACGGCGCGCCCGTCGCCGTTTCTTCTTCCCGATTTTTCGCAATGCGGAGTTTGTGGTGCGCTTCGCGCAACTATGATTTTATTTCTTGTGTGATTTTAGCGCCTGATCGCACTGCGAAAAGAGCGGAAATAGCGGCGTCGACAGCGTGAGCGCCCGGAGCGGGCGTGCGCAAACGGCGCAGATCTTGCGTGCCCGCTCAGCGAACGCTGGCGGCGGCGCCCGCGGTTTTTCGCCGTGCTTGACCTTTTGGTACTTTTGGGTCAAGCCAAAAGTACAAGAAAGAAAACTGTCGAAGTCTGTGATGAGCGTATTCAATGCAGCAGGCTTTTACATGTGGTATTGTTTTTACCACCTTTTGCTGCCAAAAGGTGGTGCAATGCGGAGTCTTTGGTACGCTGTGCGTAACGATGAAAATTTCATGCTTAATTTTTCATTTTCGATTACGTAATGCCGCCCGATCGTGCGTATATCAGGTAGAAAGAGCATTGATTATGGATAAAAAAGAGATACGGAGACTGTTCGACGGCGACTGCACGCCCGAAGAGGAACAGGCCGCCGGCCGGTGGCTGGCCGAACGGGCCGAAACGAAGGAGGCCGACGAGCTGCTGTATGCGGTTTTGCAGGAGACCGAGCCTGCGACGGCGGATGCAGGGAGCGCTTTCCGGCGCGTCTGCCGCCGGCTGGGAATTGCGCCGCAGGCCTCCCGTTGGCAGCGGATCGGACATTGGACGATGCGGGCGGCGGCCTGCCTGTTCGTGCCCGTAGCGGCGTTGGCGTTCTACCTCTATGGCGAGGCGCAGCGTCCCGGCGAGTGGTTCGAAGCTTATGCCCCTTACGGCAAGACGCTGCGCGTGGTGCTGCCGGACAGTTCGGAAGTGATCATCAACTCGGGAACCAAATTGATCTATCCCGATAAGTTCGGACCCGACCGCCGGCAGGTTTTTCTGGCGGGCGAGGGCTATGCCACGATTACGAAGGATCCCGAACGGCCGTTCGTGATGTCGGCGGGTGAGGTCGACGTGCGGGTGCTCGGTACGAAGTTCAACCTGAAATCCTATGCCGAGGATTCGGAAGTCGAGGTGACGCTCGTCGAAGGCAGCGTCGAGATGGATACGAAGTTCGGCGAAAATGACCGCACCGTGCGGCTCAAACCGGGCGAGCTGGTGAAACTCGACAAGCGGACGGGCGCTACCGAGACGTTCGACGTGCATGTGGGTGCATATCTGCCCGTAGTCTGTGGCGGAGGGCTCTTCTTCATGGACAAACGCTTCGACGAGATCGTCGCCTACCTCGAAAAGCGCTTCGACGTGAAGATCAATGTTTTCGAAAAATCGCTGGCTGAGAAACGTTTCATCGCCTCGTTCGTCAACGGCGAGTCGCTCGACGAAATGCTCGCTTCGTTCAATGCCGACGGAGCGATGCGCATCCGCCACGAAGGACGGATCATCAACATCACCAAACGATAACCATTAAAAGAGTCGCAACATGAAGTAAACCAACCCATCGACAAAAGAGGCGGAGATATTCGCACTATCTCCGCCTCGGCAGTTCCGGTCGTGAGCTGCGGAATCCAAGCACAGAACCAAAACTTAACAAAAGTATGAAAAAACCTACAAACTTACTAACGATTCCGGGCCTAAAATCGTTTTGTTTCGGAATAGTTGTGTCGGCGGCGATGCTTTTGCCCTCCCACGCTTTGGCGGACAACATCTCCCTGAATCTGAAAAACGTAACCGTGAAGCGGGCGATCGCCGCCTTGCAGCAGTCGCACTACTCGCTTACGGTCGATGCCAGCGATATCGACATGGAGCGTCGGATCACGGTCGCGGCAGCAAATCAACCCATCGAAAACGTCCTCGAACAGATTTTTGCGGGACAGGACGTCAGTTATGAAATAAACGACCGGAGCATTGTCGTGACGCGCCGTGCGACGCCGCGTGCCGTTGCCAAGGAGGTCGTGTCGCGAACGCTGCACGGCGTGGTGCGTGACGACAAGGGCGGAACGATCGTCGGTGCGACGGTCGTCATCAAGGGAACGACCACCGGTGTGACGACCGATATCGACGGCGGCTACTCGCTGCGCGTGGCGACCGCCAATCCCGTATTGCAAATCTCGTTCGTCGGCTATGAAACGGCCGAAGTAGCGGTTGCGCCGTCGCAAACGGTCGTGGACGTTACGCTGCGCACCTCGTCGATCAATGTGGACGAAGTGGTGGTGGTCGGTTACGGTACGCAGTCGCGTCATACGCTGACCACGGCGGTCTCGAAGATCGCCGGCAGTTCGGTGGCTGCGGCTCCCGTGACGTCGGTCGGAGACGCCCTGAAAGGAAAGGTCTCGGGTATGCAGGTGTCGACGACCAACTCGCTGCCGGGCGAAGCCCCGACGTTTCTGATCCGCGGCGGTTCGTCGATCAATCAGTCCAACGCGCCGATCGTCATCGTGGACGGTATCACGCGTGCCATGAACGACATAAATCCCAACGATATCGAGTCGATCGAGGTTTTGAAGGATGCTGCGGCTGCGGGTATCTACGGTTCGCGCGCTTCGAACGGCGTGATTCTGATTACCACCAAGAAAGGTACGACGGGCAAGGGGCCGGAGATCGTTTTCGAAGGTCAGATCGGTTGGGAATCGCCTTCGCGCAAATGGAACTTCATGAACTCCGAGGAGTTTCTGGGGTTCGTGCGTCCGGCCATCGCCGAATCTTACAACGGCGCTTCGGTGCTTACGTCGGCTACGGCCGCGGGCACGGGCAACGGCGACGGTTCGATTCACACGACCCGTTTTCTGGGCGACGGCGAAGCGGTTCCCGTCGGCTGGAAGAGCATGATCGATCCCGTGACGGGGCGTACGCTCGTCTTCACCGACACCGACGAGCAGGGACACTGGTTCCAGAATGCGATGTGGGCGAAAGCCTACGTGGGCGTAACGGGCGGTAACGAAAACGTGAAGTATGCCGCTTCGGTGAGTTACGCCGACGACGGCGGCGTAGTGGCGATGACCGACTATTCGGTCTTCACGATGCACGGCAGCGCGGATTTCAAGATTTCGAAACGCCTGTCGGCCTCGACGACCTTCGATCTGTCGCGTTCGATCCGTCATCCGATGATCGATAACTATTTCAACAGCCTCGGTCGCGGTCTGCTGATCGCCCCCACGCACCGCGATTACGACGCCGACGGCAACCTGTTGCGCGGCGGCGACAACAAAGCCTGTCACACGGCGATGTGGTACGAAACCTATTACGACCGCGAGTGCGCCGACAAACGCGCCACAGGCAACTTCAATCTCAATTGGGAGATCGTCGACGGCCTGACCGCCACGGCGCAGTACGCCATGCACGACTACAACTATCGCGGCAGCTACTACTACAAGGGCAACTCGCTCGAACAGACCCGCGGCTGTACGGAGACGCGCACCGAGACGCTGCGCGACCAGTTCACGGCCTATCTCAATTTCGACCGCACGTTCAAACGTCACCACCTCGGCGTGACGGCCGGTTACGACTACATGGCCGAGCGGTACCGCTACCTGACGGCCAACTCGACCTATGCGCCGTCGGACAAAGTGCCCGTGATCCAGTCGGGAAGCAACTTCACGGCCAGCAACAAGGATACGAAGGAGGTGCTGATCTCCTATTTCGGCCGCGTGAACTACGATTTCGACAAACGCTATATCCTCTCCTTCACCGCCCGCGCCGACGGCTCGTCGAAATTCGCGCCGGGCAACAAGTGGGGGTTCTTTCCCGCCGGCGCCGCTGCGTGGAACATTTCGGACGAAAAATTCTGGAACGTGCGCCCCATCAACGATCTCAAACTGCGCGTCAGTTATGGTATGACGGGTAACAACGGCATCGGGTTGTACGACGCCTACGGTTCGTACAGCACGGCGCAGAACTATGCCGGCCACTCGACCACGATCGCCTCGGCGATGGCCAACAGCGCCTTGAAATGGGAAACCACGACGCAGTTCGACATTGGCTTCGATCTGGCTATGTTCAACAACCGTCTGCGCATCGTGGCCGATTACTACAACAAGGTGACCAACAACATGATCTTCTCGATCACGCTGCCCGATACGTCGGCCTACTCTTCGGTGAAGGCCAATGTCGGTTCGGCGCGCTTCTACGGCTTCGAGTTCGAATTGCATTCGATCAATATCCAGAAGAAGAACTTCACGTGGACGACCGACCTGACCTATACCTACAACCGCAACAAGGTGAAGACGCTGCCCGACGAGTACAAGTATACCGACGTCGACGGCAACGAAGCGTGGCGCATCGGCGGCTACACGATGACCGAAAGCGGCTACCGTTTCGGCGGTACGGCCGTTGGCGAGCCGTTGGGCCGCATCTACGGCTACAAAATCGCCGGCATCATCCAGTCGCAGGCCGAGGCCGACGCTGCGCTCTACGACAGCCAGTCGCACGGCTATCGCCGTTCGGACGGCTTCTCGGAGAACACCAATTCGAAGTACAAGGGCCGCAAGGACATCGGCGACTACGAGTGGTGCAACCGCGAGGGTTCGGCGCGTCTGGCCGACGGCCGCGAGCAGATTTCGTCGGAGGATATGTTCTACCTCGGATCGGTGATTCCCCACTCGGTGGGCGGTATCAACAACACCTTCAAGTACAAGAATCTGTCGCTGTCGGTCTACCTCGACTACGCGTTGGGCCATTCGATCTACAACTATATGAAGTCGCGCGTCTTCCAGAACGGCATGGGCAGCAACAACTCGAACCTCGACAAGATGGTCTACGACTGCTGGCGCTACCCGGGCGATACCGAGGCCAAGTATGCGCGCTTCTATGCCAACGATCCCGACTACGGCAACCGCAACTTCTCGCGTATTTCGGATTTCAACGTCGAGAAGGCCGATTACCTCTGCATCCGCGACATCACGCTCAGTTACGACCTGCCGGTGCGCTGGATTCAGAAGCTGGGCATGAAGAAGCTCACGGTGGGCGTCACGGGCAATACGCTCTACTATTTCACGAAAGTATCGGGTTCGATCTGCCCCGAGAGCGGAGCGGGCGCCGACGGCAATCTCTACCAGAGCACTTCGACCGGCGACGCCACCGGAAATATCGCGCCCAACGCCCGCAAGGTGCTCTTCTCGCTCAAATGCGTCTTCTAATGCCGGTTCTTACATTCACATCATACAGAGATAAAACCATGAAACCGAATAAACTGATGATCGCGCTTGCGGGATGCGCCGCCTTCCTTGCGACGGCCTGCCACGGCGATCTGGATATCATACAGGACAATCAACTGACGGCGAGCAACATGTGGACCGAAGCCAGCGACGTCACGACGTCGGCCTACGGGATCTACTACCTCATGCGCGCCAACTTCGTACAGGACAAGATCAATGTCTTCTACTGGGGCGAAACCCGCGTGGGCGAATACATGTGGGGCGCCGGTTCGTGGCGCACGGCCCACGATAACGACATGTACGGCGTGCAGAACAGCACGATGAACGATTCGACCGCCTCGACGGTGTGGACGAAACTTTATACGGCCATCAATGCGGCCAACGCCGTGCTGAAATACGCTCCGACGGTGCCGATGACCGATACCGAGCGCAATTGGGCGATCGGGCAGGCGGCCTTCGCCCGCGCTTATCTCTATTTCTGGGCTGCTCGTCTGTGGGGCGACGTGCCGCTGCTTCTGAACCCGATCGAATCGGTCGATATGGAGGAGTGCTATCCCGAGCGTTCGCCCAAGACTTATGTCTACGAACAGATCGGACGCGATATCGCGACAGCCGTAACCTACGTTACGTCGGGTACGGATAAATACGTCGCTACGCCCGATGCGGTGAATATGCTCAAAGCCGAATACGCCCTGTGGATGTACTCCACGCAAGCGGGCGGCGACAGCTATCTTGCGATGGCCGACGAGGCGCTCAAAGCCATCGGCATTTCGTCGACCCGTCTGCTGGCCGACTACGCCTCGGTCTTCGCGGTGGACAACAAGTGCAACGCCGAAGTGATCTTCGCGCTGAACAACAACCAGACGGAGAAGCTCACGGGCGGCTACTACTGGACCTACTACTGGCCGAGCAGCAACGTGGCCAGCGGTTACCAGATGAAACCCGTGCCGATCTACACGACGCAGTGGTGGAACTACTCGGATAACTTTATTTCGGTGCTCAAACAGAGCAAGACCAAACATAACGACTGCCGCGTGGACTGCAACTACCTCGAAGGGCCTTACGGCTCGTCGTCGGAGGGGGTGATGAACACGATCTCGTGCCCCAACAAGTTCAAGGGCGATTGCTCGACCTCGATGATGATTCTCGACTGCGACCTGCTCTATTATCGTTATGCGCAGGCGGTGATGATGGATGCCGAGCTGAAATATTATCAAAAGGATTATGACGGAGCCGTCAAGTCGCTGAACCTGATCGCCAAACGCGCCTATGGCGTGGATAATTTCTATACCGAGGCTACCCGGGATGCGGTGTTGAAGGCGCTGTGCGACGAGACGCTGCTCGAATTCCCGTGCGAAGGAGTGGTGTGGTGGACGCTGATTCGGCTGGACAAGATCTGGGACTACAATCCCTCGCTTGCCGAACGCCGCGCGCTGAACCCTAACATCCTGCTGTGGCCGATCTCCGCGTCGGCGCGCAACAAGAACAACAAGCTCCGTCAGACCGAGGGCTGGAACTAATCAAGCTAACTCAAAAAAGAAGAACAGATGAAAACGCAAATCATAAGTTTCCTTTCGGCGGCGGCCTTGCTCCTTACAGGGTGTTACAAGGATGCCGGAGAAGACGGAGCGGACATGACCACCCGCATCGCGCTTTCGCCCGCCGAGATCAGTTTTACGGCCGACGGCACGACTGTCGACGGCAATGTCTCCTATGTGGGCGTCGTACAGGTGATGCCTTTCGAGAAGAGCCATTATACGTGGTTGGTCCAAGGCGACGCGTCGTGGGCGTCGGTGACGGAGACGACCGTCGACGACACGTTCAAGGAGACGTGGACGGGCGCTCTGACGACCACCGTCAAGAAGGCCGTCGAGGTGATGGTGACGCCCAATACCGAGTACCGCCGTTCGGGGTTGTTGACCGTGACGGCGCAGGACGGCACCGTCCAGACGTTCCCCATCACGCAGGTAGGCCTCAAGGCCGATGCCGAGATCACCTGCGAGAAGGCTCGCACGGGCGTCGAATACGCTTCGGGCGGCGGCGAGGAGACGATCGAATACACGACCAATATGGGCGACGTCTACGATTACAGCGTAACCTACGGCGAGGAGAATGCCGGCGAGTGGCTCACATGGACGGACGAAGGATCCGGACGCGTCGTGCTCAAAGCTTCGGAATGGACCTCGAAGAGCGACAATCGTACGGCGATCTTTACGATCCGCATCGGTACGGCCGATACCAGCGAGGCTTCGGCCGAAATCGCCGTCACGCAGCTGCGCGTCGACGATTACTACTACCTCTACGGCGCTTCGGTACCCCGATACGGGAGTATTGACGCTGCGGTGCAGATGACCAAGCAGGAGGAGGGCGTTTATACGGCCGAGACCTATTTCGCGGCCGAGGGGACGAATCCCGTGCTCATCAACAAGGACAGTCGTACGGTCTCCTATCCCTATTATGCGCTGACGGTCGGCGGCGCCGTCGCTGCGATCGCGTCGGCCGAGGAGGCGCTGCCCGCGGGACCCGAGATCGATGTCGACGGCCTGCGTGCGCTCACGGTCGATTTCAACCGGATGACGTGGACATGGGAGCGCATCAGCGCACCCAACTGTCTGCCCGATGACAAGGTGGCCGACTATCCGGTCAAGGATTACGTCACGCCGCGCGGAACCTACAAGACGTGGATGACGCGCAGCCTCGATTGGAACGGCGGCGACGCCGTCGGCGCCTACAAGTTAGGCTGTCCGCTGGTATTCAGTCCGACCAACAAGGATACGGGCGGTTACAACTCGAAGACCGATCCTACGTACAGCTATCGCAACACGGCGGTGCGCAATCCGGCGTACGACGATACCGAGAACGGCGGTACGATCGTGCCGGACGCTGCGATAACGGCCGTCGGAGGACGCCTCTACACGCACTACGAATACCTGACGGGTGCGGCGCGCGGCGGTCTGATGGAGGAGTATTACAGCGAATGGCCCGCCCCCTACAATGTAGGAAAGGACGTCCGCGATGCGGCGGGATATACGGTCAACTTCGAAGGACTGACCAGTACGGCGGTGATGGACTATGCCGGCCGCGAGGAGGAGTTCTGGCGCGACCATCCCGTTTCGCGCATCCAGATTCAGGGCATTTGTCCCTACGGCTGGCATGTGGCCAATTTCCAAGACTGGTACGACATCCTCTACGCCGCCTATGACTTCGGAACGAAGAACAACGGCGGATATACGCCCAAGGAGCCGTCGTTCCGCAATACGGTCTACGGCAGCGCTTCGGCGGAGTACGCCATCGACGTGGTTCCCTATCTGCGCATCTCGCGCAGTCTGTGGACGGTGAACGGCAAGTGTCTGTGGGACGATAACGGCAAACTCTATCCCGTCAACGAAGGTTCGACGACGACGAGCTCCAAGGAGGCGCCGATCGCCTCCAACTCCGAGGAGTTCGGATTCAATCTGGCGCCTACGGGTTGGCGGACGATGGCCGTGGGATGGCAGGATCTGGGTCTGAAGACCCACATCTGGGTGCCGATGCCTACGACGGCTACCTACGCCGGTAACGGCAACACCTGTTACATGGGATGGCGTCTGGTGGCGATGACCAACAACGGCAACTGGATTTTCCGCGACAACTTCCAGAACGGCAACTGCGCGTTGCAGGTGCGTTGCGTCAAAAACTACGATGCCGAATAAAATCCGAGACGGTCGGGAGACGGCGTTTGTCCGTCTCCCGAATCCGCCGTCCGAAAAAAACGATAAATCCGATTTAAACCGATTATGAGTATGAAACGATATCGATTGTTATTGATCTGTGCGGCGGCGTTGATAGTCGCATGCTCGGAAGATCCGCGGGATTTCGATATGGGGCTGCCCGCGCCGCCCGCCGGAGGAGAGACCTACGACAAGCCGACCAATCCGCTGGGCAGCATCGTGGTCGCGCATCGCGGCGGCGCGACCGAGTCGGGACTGCCCGATAACTCGATCGCAGGCTTGAAGTATGCGCTCAGTTTGAAGGTCTATGCCGTGGAATGCGACATCTATGCGACGGCCGACAACAAGGTGATCGTCGCGCATGCCACCGACGGGTGTCTGATCAACGGTCTCAAACCTTGGGAACATACCTATGCCGAGATCTGTGCCGCTGGAACGCTCTCCAACGGCGAGCAGATACCGCTGTTGGAAGATTTTCTGACCGAGGTAATGAAGGCGGGAACGTCGAAACTGTGGCTCGACGTGAAGAATATTCTCGTCGAGGGGTCGTCGGCGGGATATACCGGTTTTTCGGCCCGTTCGTGCCAACTTGCCTGCAAGGTGATCGAACAGATGAAGGCCAACTATTTTGCGGAGTTCATCGTAACGGGCAACAAGACCGTCTGGACGCTGTCGTATTCGGCGGCGCAGAGCGCGGATATCCGCGCCGGATGGATGGGGTATGTCGCGCCTTCGGAGTACCTTACCTACATCAATCCGTGGACGAATATCGACGCTTCGAATATCTGGTTCAACGGCGTTGCCGGCAGCGGACAGTGGGGCATCGACGACTATGCGGCGGCGGGCGTCGCCGTGAGCGTCTTCACGATCGACAAGGATGCCGATATCGCGTATTACGAGAAGTACATCGACAAACTCTACGCCATTACGACGAATTATCCGAAAAAATTGATCGGAACTTTCAAAAAGTAGTATTTCGGAGAGAACTTTTTTCCGCCGGAATCGTATATATAATAGCCGATGGGGGATCGACCCCGATGAACCGAAAAAACGTTAGAAAATGAAGAAACTGATTCTGTTCCTCACCGTCGCCGCGCTGTGTGCGACGCAGAACCTCTTTGCGTGGGGACGTTTGGGTCATGCTACGGTGGCCTACATTGCCGAACAGCACCTTACGAAGAAGGCGAAGGCCAATTTGGATAAGTATCTCGACGGACGCTCGATCGTCTACTACGCTTCGTGGCTCGACGATTACAAGCCGCAGATGCTCGTCGATCTGGGTTACGACCCCGAGACCGGCGACCGGATGCACCAGTTGCCCCACACCTTTTCGGTGGACGCCGAAGGCGAGGTCGTACCCGGCAATCGCTGGCCCGGCACCGAAAAATATCTGGCCAATTGTCTCTACTACATCGAGGAGTCGGCCGATCTGCTCAAAAGCCATATCCGAGAGTTGGACGACTCGACGCGGCTGGCGCGCATTCAGTTGATCGTTCACTGCGTGGGCGACATGCACTGCCCCGCGCATATCCGTTATCCGGGCAATACGACCATCGGTTACTACAAGGTGAACTATTTCGGCAAGGAGATGCGTTACCACACCATTTGGGATTCGGACATCATCCAGCGTCCCCATCCGTGGAGTTTCTCCGATTTGGCGTGGATGCTCGACCGTTATACGGCAAAGGAACAGACCGAGATCACGGCGGGCACTGTTTACGATTGGGGACGAGATTCGGCGGCAGCGTCGCTGTGCATCTACGAGGTGCAGGCGGGCGACGTTGTGGCTCACGATTTTATAAAAAAGTACAAGCCGCTGGCCGAGAGCCAGATCGCAAAGGCCGGTTATCGGTTGGCAGCGGTACTGAACGACGTTTTCGGGAAGTGACGAAAAGTCTGTTTTAGGGGGCGGGGCGACCTGATGGTCGCCCCGTTTTTTGTCGGCAGGGCCAAAGACCGATTGTTTTGTCCGTTCGACAGACCGCCGGAATTAAAAAATCATCGGTGCGCTTCGCGCACCGATGATTTCGCTCTTCTTTCACTCTTTTCGCAGTGCAAAAGGCTGACGCGTTGAACAGCAGAAACTGATAGATACGACTAACAAACGGTCGATCCTCATGTCGGAATCCTTCAGGGATTCCTCTTCAGGATGACAAAACAGAATCCGTCATTCCGAGCGAAACATAGTGAAGTGCGGGAATCAACTGCTCGGCGCGAAGCGCACAATCATTCCGCATTGCGAAAAATCGGGAAGCAGAACCGGTGATGCACGCGCCGTCAAGACGCGCGGGCGCGAGCTTGTCCGCGTAGCATTTCAGGCGCGAACGACGACGAACGAAGATCGTCCGTCCGCTGCGGCCCCCGTTGCCGGAGGTACGAATGAATGGGATTCTTGCGTTTAACGTCGTTTACCGGAACAGAAGCAGGAGAAGCAGCCACTGGAATTGTTTCAGGTGAAGCCTGATTTCGCGCAGCGCCAGTTCAAGGTGCTTGTCGACCGTACGCACCGACAAACCCAACCTTTCGGCGATCTCTTGTCGCGAAAGATTTTCCTGCCGGCTCAGAGCGAAGATCACTTGTCGCTGGGGCGGCATTGCCGCTACCGTTTGCGAAATGGTCTGCCTAAGCTGTTCCGCATCCAGACCGGCCTCGGGTCCCTCTTGTTCGTCGCTTGCCGCATCGTACTCCAGTAGCGGGCGGCGAAGCGTTTCGAGGTTGAATTTGCGGCGAAAGTGGTCGTAGATGCGATGTTTGGTCATCGTAAAGAGCAGATTATAGAGCGAGCGGCCTTCGTCGAGCCGTTCGCGGTGGAGCCAGAGTTTCATGAAGACCTCCTGCACGATGTCTTCGGCCGTCTGCCGGTCCCTGACAAACCCTTGCGCAAAAGCCAGAAAGAGGTTGTAATAGCGATGGAAAAGAGCTTCGTAACTCTTCAGGTCGCCCCGTTTCAGGAGGACGACCAGATCGTAGTCGGAGATATCGGGAAACGGTCTCTTCATATTCGATCCGGCATTGCCAGCTTCGGATGCTACGACGGGGCATGAATTTTACGCACGTCGTGCGGGTTGGTATCGACTATCCAAAAATACTAAATTCTTTCCGATAAAAAAACAACTGTTTTAAGTATTATTTTACTCGGATTGTCGTCGGGAGGATTCCTATCGATTCGAGTGGATTTTCGTCGGTACCGCAGCCATATCGGTTGCCGGAGGATGATTCTAAATATCAGGGCTTTCGAACGTTCGCAGTAGCGAACGGCGGGATTGCCGGTAAAGACAAATGCGGGAAACGGTTGAAAACGGATCGATGTTCGATAACGAAAAAGAGGTCGCGATCTGATCGTAACCTCTTGGAAATTCGTGACTCCGACAGGATTCAAACCTGTAACCTCTTGATCCGTAGTCAAGTGCTCTATTCAGTTAAGCTACGGAGCCATGCCTTTATTGCGAGTGCAAATGTAGCGCATTTTTCCGGTTTATGCAAATTTTTCAGTATAAAATTAGATGAATATAAAACAAACGTATGAAAATCGGATCTATTCCGCTCCGCTCTTTCTCGGCGGGGAGAGTGGCGCGAACGACGACATCAGGGCTTCTGCTGCGGAGCGTTCGAGATCGCGTCTTGGGGAGCGTGGGGGGGGGTAGAGTCAACAATTCCGAACGGAATTTCGGGGGACGGGTGTGCGCGGAAGATATTTAGCCCCGCGGCCGCGGCGACGATATGCAATAAAAAACGACCGGACAGATTCTGTCCGGTCGTTTTTTGAAGATCCGTGTTACTCCTGCGTGAGCGCTCCGTAGATAACGGCAGGCTTGCTGTTGTTCGTGACACGCAGCTGCCCCATCGTATAGACATCGTAAGTTACGTTCGTCCACTCGATCTTGAAGGTTTTATCCTTGAGGAACTCCGTCAGATTTTCGATACTGCCATCGTTGAAACTGGAGGCAATCTTGTCCATCGAAAGCGTCGAACCGTCGATGGTAAAGCTGTCTTCAGCCTGATTGAACCGGATTTGGTAGGTATATCGAATCTCCTGACCGATGCCGCCGATCACCGGAGCGACCGTAAGCTGCGAGTTCCCCTCCGTATCCAAACCGAAATAGAAATTGATGTGGGAGAAGGAGGCAACGCCCGATGTGAGCAGTAGTTTCATCTGCATGATGTTGTGTATCAGATAACCCAGATAGTTCACGGATTCGTCCGTGCTGGGGAACATTCCGTCCTCTACGCGCAAAATCGTATAGTACTTTTCGACGCCGAAGCAGGCTTCCATGCCGATGTTCGCCGTAGCCTTCGAACGCACCAGAATCGGGGTGTCGCTGTCGGTAATGAACGTATCCGAAGCGTCGCCCTGATATTTCAGACCTTTGATCTCCACGCCGTTGATCGTAACGGGCGTATCGAATACGAGGTCTTTCGTGACGAGGTCGGTGTGCGTCTCGACCGCGTCGATCTGGGGAGCGCTTCCGATTTTATAGAGGAACAAGACCGTACGGGTACTGAGTTTCACATCGACGGTCAGCCCGTTGACGTCCAGATAACAGTAGAGGTTGGGTTTGTACGAGGGCGCATTACGCAGCACTTCCTGCAACTTGCCCTGTTTCACGGCCTGCATCTGGGCCTCCGTAGCGCGGGTCAGCGTTGCCTTGATGCGGTTGATTCGGCCCGTCATGGTGAACAGATCGTCCGTCACCTCGTCGATTTCGAACTCGAAATCGGTCTTCAGTCCCAGATTGCCCGAGCCGCCGCTGATCGCGTCGTTGGGGTCGCTGATGATGTGAAGGTAATTGTAGGTGTCGAACGTGAGCACCGGACGCTGGTAAGCGTGAAACATATAGGTCGACGTGCGCGGAATGCCGTTATACTCGGGATAATCGAGATTGTCGGTGAACATCGTTACCATGTTGTTGTCGGCAAAATCCATCCAGAAGCGGTAGAACCCTTTGCTGGTCTCGATGTCGGCGAACCAACCGAATTCGGCTCCGGCGAGCTGCGCCTGATAACCCTTCATGGCGGAGTCTACACGAACGTCGACACTGTTGTCCATCGTGACCGTGCTTTCGTTACAAGCCGTATAAACAGCCGTGGAAGCCATCAGAATAAGTATACTGATATATTTTCTCATAGTATCTTGTCGTTTTCTTACTTGTTAAAAAATCCGTACGTCCGTTATTTCGTAGGAGGGTTGGAAACGACGTCCTCGATGGCAATGCGGAAATAGGTCTCCAAACCTTTCTCACCCGTGGTCTCGTTGTCGAAAAATTCGATGTTCCAAGTCTCCTTGAAATAAGTCTCGACAATGGCCAGTTTCGCTTCCAAATCGGCTTTTGCATGGGGATTCTCGGTCGATTTCTCCGCTTCGGCAAGCACGGTTTCCTTGAACCAGTCGTAACCGAAGACCAGAATACCCGAAACCATCTCGGCGAAGTCCTCGTCCTTGTTCAGCATCGAATAATTGGTGATGAATCCCAGACGACGGGCTTCGGAGTCGTTCAGCAACGTCCAGTTGGAGTTGTACCGACCGGTCGAAATGGTTTGGTACTCCTGACTGAAGAGCTTGGTCTGGTGAAGAATGTGCGTAAACTCGTGGACGATGGTGTGGAGCGCTTCTTTCAGCTCCGCCTCGTTAGATGCGTCGAAATTATTGACGTTCAAGAGCAGAATCTTACGTCCGCCTTCGGCCTGTCCCAACTTGTAGGAGCCGTTCTGGTATTCGGGGCTGCCGACCAGCACGATCTTTTTCGGTGCGACCTCTTTGAGGAAGTCCAAACTGCCCGTAGCCTGAATATACGGCTCGAACCATACGTCGCGCAGAGCGGCCATCATCGGCTGTACGGCGTCGAACTCGACGGGAACCAACTGCACGTCCGACAGACTGCTGTAAGCCTGCGCTGCGTCCCAACGGTAAACCACGTCGATGTTGTAGGGTACGGTGTAGTTCAGGAACAACCATTTATCCAGTTCGTTCTCTGCGTACGCCTCTCCGCCCAGTCCTGGGATGTAGAGGTCGTCGGCAATCTTCTCCTCCTCGCGGCAACTGCCCAGAAGCAGGGTAGCGCCGAATACGGCGGTGAGGAATATGTTGTTGAATCTTTTCATATTTTTCACTATTGTATTATTTGGCGGTTTACCAAGGTTGCGGAATGTTGCTCATCGGGTTGGCCTCGACGCCGGCGAGGATGGCCGTTTGCGGAACCTGCAGTACGCGACGGTCGTCGTCGGGCGTCAGCGTGCTCGTCTGACCGGAATTGTCGCGGTGCGTGACGGGGATGTTCCAACGCAGGATGTCGTAATAACGCTGTCCTTCGTAGAGGAACTCGATGCGGCGGAAGTCGAGGATTGTCAGGATCAACGCCTTCTGTAGACGCCCTTGTTCGCCGTCGAGGAACCGGTCCTTGTTGAATTTGCTGTTGATGAAGCTGTTTACGCCATTCAACTGCGACGAGTAATAATTCACTACCTTGCTCTGCGTAAGCGACGTAGTGGCGATCTTGAAATCGTCGGCCGGAATACGCAGTTCGATGAAGCAGTTCAGATCGTCGAGCGCTTCGTCGAATTTGCCAGTCATCGCGTATGCCTCGGCACGTGCCAGCAGCATCTCGTCGGTGCGGAACAGTGGAAGTTTCGTATAAGACCGGCCGATGCCCGCCACGATATCCGAATAGTAGAAATCTTGGTAGTACTTTTTCAACACTTTGCCCTTTACGCCGCCGCTGTAACCGTAGACGCAATCCGTATAGCTCCAGTCCGCGCCGGTGACATTCTTGGAGGCCAATTTGGTGATGACGTCCTCGTTAAGTTGATAGCGGGTGTAGATATTGGCCATGATCGTCGAGGGAAGAATCGTCATCGGTTCGCTGAGCAGCAGGTTTGCGTTGCTGCTGGCCGAGGAAAACTCCTGACCGATCTTGTCGGCGTTGTCGTTATAACTGCCCAACTTGTTCCAATCGGTGAGGTAACTGCGGCAGAAGATACGGCAGGGGTCGGTTGCCGAGGGGAAGCGAACGGGCGTCTTGGTCGTCGAGTTCGATGTACCGGGATAGTCGAAGACGCTCGGCGTGGGGAAGAACTGGTTGACATAGTAAATCGTACTCGGATAGTCGCGCGTGAAGAGCGCTACGCGGGTTGCGAACGCCAGCGCCGACTGGGGCGTAAAATGGTATTTCGGCTCTTTGTAGTCGCTTGCGCTGCCGACGAGTTTCATGCCGTCTTCGAGGTCCTGAAGCACTTTCGAAAGCGTCATGGCAACGGTTTCACGCGAGTAATCGGCATAGGTCGTCTTCTCGGGATCGGTGGCGTAGGGGATACCCGGATTGCTCGTCATCTTCTCCAGATCGAAGAAATTGCTGTAAAGCGTCAGCAGACAGAAATGCGCATAGGCGCGGCACAGCAGCGCTTCGCCGCGCGAACGGGAGAGCTGCGTGGTTTGACCGAGCTCCTTTTCGAGTTGGTCGATCGCTTCCAATGCGTGATTCGTTGCTGCGACGGCAGCGTATACTGCCGACCAGTAGGCTTCGTAACCGTCCCATACGCCCTCGCCGGCAAGCGAGTATTCGCGCCAGCGGAAAGCGTCCTCTTGGAAGGTGTAGAGCGAATTGACGCCGGCGAGCGACGTGCCGTAATCGACGAACCCGTCGCAACGTGCGTCCACCACCGAGTAGAAGGTAGAAGTCGGATAGGCCGAGACCAGCAGCGCTTCGACTTTTCCCGGCGTATCGATGTAGGTACGATTGTCGGGATCGGTGCCCAGAAAATCGGAGCAGCTCGAAAATATTCCGGCCGAGGCAATCAGTGCGATAATTATCTTTCTCATATCTCTTTTTCTTTTTAGCTAAATTAGAAACCGAGGTTCAGCGACAGCGTGAACTGCGTCGTGGTCGGCATGGCCACACCGCCCGTGTTGTAGAACTCGGGATCGCGGCCGTGAAGCGCCTTGTCGGAGTAGATCAGCCACGGATCCTTGACCGTAAGGCGGACGCTGGCCGTCTTGAAGAAGCGGCTCTTGCTGATCCATTCCGGCGAGAAGTCGTAGTTGAGCGAAACGCTCTTCAGACGGATGAAATCGCCTTTGGCCACGCGCTGGCCGGTGTAGTTATAAGAGGCGTAGGTACCCGAATCGCTGATGGAGATCGACGAGTGCACAAAGTCGGGGATTGCCGGAACGCCGGTGTCGCCCGACATGACGTAACGGTTCTTGAATTCGTTCGTCAGGGCCGTTTGGTCGCCGTAGTACTGGCTGAAAATCGGGTCGAGACGGATCACGTTGCCGGCCTGATAGGTGAAGAAGGCGTTCAGCGAGAAGTTCTTGTAGCGAACCGTGGTGTTGAAACCTCCCGTCCATTTCGGGTCGACCTGTCCTTCGTAGATCAGGTAGTCGGTATCCGTGCCCTGCTTGTCGATCTCCTTGGTAATCTCGCCGTTTTCGTTGATGTACAACGGAATACCCGTATCGGGTTCGAGACCTGCGTAGGGGATCGAGAAGAGGCTGTTCACGGGATAACCGTTCTTGTTGCCGCCTTCGTTGCGGATCAGCTCGTTGGTCTGCGTCAGGTTTCTGGCATTCTTGATTTGGTTCCACGTATAACCCAGCGTGAAATTGGCCGACCATGTCCAGTCCTTCGAGCGGATGAACGTACCGCCCAGCATGATGTCGTAGCCGTGCGAGTCGAGGTCGGCGTAGTTGGCGTATTTCCAGAACTCGCCGCCGATACCCGACGTTTTGACGGTCGCGATCAGATCGAAGCCTTTGCGGTTGAAGTAGTCGAACGAAAAGTTCATCCGGTTGTTGAACAGCGTGACGTCCACACCGGCGTTGAACTGGTAACTCTTCTCCCATGTCAGGTCGGAGTTTTCCAACGCCTCGATGAAGATCTGGTTCTCGCTGTGCCCCGGATTGAAGGACTGCTGATTGCGGAAAACCACGCCGGCACTAGCCATCGGAGGCATGGAAGCCGTCAGACCGTAGCTGGCGCGAAGACTCAGCACGTCGACCCAATCGGCGGCATTCTCCATGAACGACTCGTTCTGGAGGTTCCACTTGGCGCCGAAGTTCCATGTAGGCAGCCAACGCTTGTCGGCGCTTTTGCCCAACGCATTCGAACCGTCGACGCGAACCGTCGCGGAGAGCGAGTATTTGCGGTCGAACGAGTAGTCGGCATTGGCATAAGCGGCTACGAAGCGGTCGAATACCTCTTCGGCGGAGTAGAGGTCGGTCTTGCGGTCGGCCATCATCCGGTAGAAGTTGGGGTCGTTGTAGACCACGCCGCCCATTTTATATTGGTAGCCGGGCTGCGTCGACGAGGTGATGCGGCGGTCGGTGTACTTGACCTGCATACCGGCCAGCGCGTTCAGCTCATGCATGTGAGCGCCGTCCCATACCTTGTTGTAGTTGAGCGAGTAGCGCATGTCATAGTTGAGCATGCGGTAGTTGTTCGTGTTGTAGAAACCGCCCAGCGGCAGCACGACCAGCGGTTCTGCATTGAGATCCTCCGTGTTGTGCCACAGATAGGGGTTGTTCTGACGGATGGTCGAAGTGCCGTCGGCGCGGTAGGCGTTGGCGACGTTCGAATCCTCCGTGATCTTGTGCAGCTGGTCGCTCTTCACATAGCGGAGCGCGCCCGTGAAGTTGAATTTCAGATCCTTGAGGATCGACCAGTTGAATTCGCCCTGCAACTTGGCATCCACCACATTCAGCTCGATCTGGTTGTTTTCCAGCTCGTTGAAGATGTTGAACGGAGCGTAGTTCATCTGAACGTATTCCAGATTGCCGTTGTCGTCGTAGGGGCGTACGGCACGCGAAGTATTCAGCGCGTAGCTGAAGGGGTTGATGTCGAATTCGCGCGACCATTCACCCGTAACCGAGTTGATTTTACGCGAGTAGGAACCCGGCGCTTTCTGGTCGCGGAACGAGGCGACGGCCTGCACGCCGACCGAGATCTTCTCGCTCACGGTGTAGTCGTTGCGGAAGTTCAGCGTGTAACGGCTCACTTCGTCTGCCACCGACCAGCCGTCGTCGCGCAGGAAGCCGATCGACGCATAGGTGCGCGACTTGTCGGAACCCGTCGAGATGCTCAGCGTATGCTCCTGCTGGAGATTGTGTGTGAACAGTTCGTCGAACCAGTCGGTGTTGGCCTTGGCGTATTTGAGCAGGAAGGCTTCGCGTGCGGAGCGCGTATTCAGCAGACCGAACTTGCCGGTCTCCTTGTCATAGGTCGAAATGGCTTTCCACATCAAACCGTAGGGGCCGTAGCTCGACGAGTTGAGAATGCTCTCGTTGAGCATGCCCTTGCGGGCGATCTCCGAGGTGATGGCCATTTGGTCGGCCGAGTTCAGAATATCGTAGTTCGAATAACGGGGTTTCGTGCGGATCGTGAAGTTACCCGTATAGTTGATCCGCGGTGCACCCATTTTACCTTTTTTGGTCGTGATGACCACCACGCCGTTCATGGCGCGGGCGCCGTAAAGGGCTGTTGCAGAAGCGTCTTTCAGAATGTCGAACGTCTCGATATCCGAGGCGTTGATACCGGCAACCGACGAACCGAGCAGGGTCGTCGGGTCACCCGACGACAACTGGTCGTTGGAGATGTTGACCACGTCCTCCAATACGACGCCGTCGACCACCCACAACGGTTTGTTCTCGCCGCTGAGCGACGTGACGCCGCGGATACGCACTTTGGGGGCGCTACCGAAGGTGCTCGACACGTTCTGTACCGATACGCCGGCAACCTGTCCTTCGAGCATACGGCTTACGTCCGTGATGCCCGCAATCGCGACGTCATCGGCTGAAATCTTGACCGACGAACCGGTGAAACTCTCTTTCTTTGCGTTTTTGAAACCGGTTACGACGACATCGTCGATGCCGATGGCCGATTTCTTTAACTTGACGTTGATTACGTGTTGCTTGCCGACCGTTACGTTCAGGGTTTCATAACCGATGTAGGTGAATGTCAGCACCGGATGCTCGCCTGCCGAAGCGGGAACCGGTAGTACATAGGTACCGTCTACGAGCGTTGCCACACCCGTCGTCGTACCGATCATGACGGTGGCGCCGATGATCGGCTGTCCGTCTTCGGCATCGACAACCTTTCCCGAGATCTTTATCTGTGCGAACGCCGCAGAGGCGGTGCCCAGACAGAATACGAGCAGTAGTAAAAATTTTCTCATGCGCAAATTAAAGTTAATATTTGTATCGTCTTGTTGCCTGTTTCTTCGTTTGGGTGAATCGTTTTGCGTAATGCGCATCGTCTTTTCACCGCTTTCAGGAGCTTATTAGCATAGTATCGCAGTCAGCAAAGATAGGTATTTTTTTATTACCCCCCCCCGCAATATTAGGAATTTTTTTTGAGATTTTTTAGTTTGATGATACAGTGATTGAAATTTATTCGATAAAATTGTAATTCGTAAGTAAATCGAGACTTTAAATTGCGGAGTGTAATTAAAAAGACGAAGAGATTGGGAATCTCTTCGTAAACGACCTTCCGGTGCGGATGATCGATTGAAAATGTGCCGGTTAGGGCGTTCGATCGTCCCGCCCGTGAAAAAGACTCGGCTCCGAAAAATTTCGGAGCCGAGTCGGATCAGCGTTTGAGTTCCCTGTCGGGATGTTCTTTCAGAAATTTTTCCCACGACTTGCTGCCGCGCGCCGAAGCGGCTTTGCGTCCCCCGCCGAGTCCCTTGTTGCGTTCCTCGCCCAGCGCGGCGTTGAGCGGATTGCACGACATGAAATAGTGGCACAGCGCCACGGCCATGCCGTCGGTTTCGTCGAGTTTCTTCGGTTTGTAGTCGATGCCGAGCATTCGGGTAACGAGCGCCGCCACCTGCTCCTTGGCGGCCGAACCTCCGCCTGTGATACACTGTTTGATGCGGCTCGGAGCATATTCGAAGACGGGTATGTCGCGGCAGAGCGCGGCGGCCATCGCCACCCCCTGCGCCCGTCCCAGTTTGAGCATGCTCTGTACGTTCTCCCCGAAGAAGGGCGATTCGAGCGCCACTTCGCGCGGGGCGTACTCGTCGACGAGCGCCCCCACGCGGTCGAAAATATGACGCAGTTTGACGTAGGGGTTTTTCAGTTTGTGTAGGTCGATGGCTCCCATAACCACCGCGCGCAGTTCGCGTCCCGCGACCTCCACGACGCCGTACCCCATGTAGTTGGTGCCGGGATCGATCCCCATGATGCGGAAAGGTTCTTTGGTTGCTACTGCCATTTTAATGCTATTGTACGGTTATTTTCCGAGTAGTTCTTCGATCTCATCGACGGGGATGTGCGAGGCTCTGCCCCATGGTGTTCGGGCGGCGATCCGCCCGTCGGAGCAGCGGATCAGCACGTAGGAGGGAAGGCTCTGGACGCCGTAGCTGTCGAAGCCGGTCTGCCAGCCGTCGAGGTTGCTGATGTCGCTCCACGGCAGTTGTTCCTTCTCGATGGCGGCGAACCACGCTTCGCGTTGGCTGTCGAGCGATACGCCGATGACCTCCAGCCCCGCGGCGCGGTATTTTTCGTAGAGCTGTTTCAGGCGGTTCCTGCCGCTTATGCAAGGGCCGCACCATGAAGCCCAGAAATCGACGAGCACGCACTTGTTGGCCGGATTTTCCACCGCCTGCCGCAGCGACAGCGTGTCGCCTGCGGGCGTCGGCGCCGCGATGTCGCAGTAGGGTTGTCCCACGTCGGTGCGCAGATATTGTTCGATCTGCGGCCGCAGGTAGCGGCGGATCATGTAGTGCTGCCGCATCGGCTCGCTGAGGCGGTCGATCGCGTCGAGCATCTGTTGCGCCGAGTGGAAATAGCTCGGGTAACGGTTGAGAATTCGCACGGCGAGGAAGTTGTCGGCGTTGGCGACGGCGGTGCGGTAGGTGTAGTCGTAGGCCTCTTCCCAGATGGCCATGTACTGTTCTTTCGATTCGCGGACGACGTTTCGGCGTTCGGCGAAGAGTTCGAGTTGTCGCTGGAATCGTGCGAGCGAGTCGTTGAGCGGACTTGCAACGGTGAAGGATTTTTTGTCGGCCAGCGTCCCTTCGATATGGGTCGGCGCGTTTTCGAGGATAAAGGAGGTGAACGTCTTGCGGCCGTCGGTCGACAGGTAGCCCAATGTCGAGTGGGCAATCTTGCCCTTGAATGAGAAGCGGCCGTTCTCGACGCGGGCCGAATCCAGCACGATGAGATCGGCGGGATAGTCGTCCGCAGTACAGAGATAGACAATGGATTGTCCCAGATCGGGAATGTCGCCGGTCAGCGTGTAACCGGAATTACAACCGGCCAGAATAATGCCGGACAATGCGAGCAGTGTAATAGGTTTCATGGCGCGAGGGTTTTAGGTCTTGTTTCGGTTTGTCGGCGGATTCGGTCGGAAGCTGCCGAATAGGCAAGGGCGGAGGAGCTGTGGGCGCAGGTGCAGCGCGCGGCCACGAACCGGAATCGACGTCGCCGGCCGGAGCGAATGAACGATTCTCTGGCCGGTCGGTCGAAGGCGTTTATTTGCCGAGCAGCTCTTCGAGTTTTTCACCGAGCGCCTTGCCGCGCAGTTGTGCGGCGACGATCTGTCCGTCGGAAGTGCGGATCAGGAAGTTCGACGGAATGCTCTCCACGGCATAGTCGATGGCGGCGGGACTTTCGAACTCCTTTGAATCGCACACCTGAATCCAGTTCATCTTCTTCTCTTGGACGGTCTGAATCCAACTGTCGCGCTCCGAATCCAGCGAGACGGAATAGATTTCGAATCCCTTTTTACGATATTTTTCATAGTCGGCTTTCAGATAGGGAATTTCCATCATGCAGGGACCGCACCACGAGGCCCAGAAGTCGATCAGGACGTATTTGTTGGCGGGATTCTCGATAACGGACTTGAGGGCGACCGGCTGACCGCCGGCATTCGGCGCCACGATGTCGGTATAGGGCTGTCCTACCGCCGTGCGGAGCCGCTGTTCCATGACTTTGCGCAATTCGGTCAGTTCGGTGCGCTGCTGCCATTCGGCGGGGAAGCGATCGATCTCTTCGAGCACCTCCTGCGGCGTAAAGAACATCGAGCCCGTCTCGGCCAGTACGATCATGCCGCAGATATTGTTGCGGTTGCGGTCGATCGTCTCGCGCATCTGCTGTTTGTAGCGATTGACCAGCAGTTCTTTGTCAGCCTCCGACTCGGTTACGCCGTAGGCTTCGCCCGTGTTGTAAGTCAATTCGTTGAAGGCGTTCATCGCCTCGTTGGCCGCCGTTCCGGTCGGATAGACTTCGTTGGGATTGTAAAGGTTGCCGTCGATCGAGAGTTTGGCGTTTTCGAGGAAGAACCGCACGAACGGCTGCTCCTTGTCTTTGCTCAGATAGGCGACTTCGGGCAGTTCGGTCTTGCCGGTGAAGGTAAAGACACCCGCTTCGACTTTGGCCGAATCGACGACGTTGTGCGTGCCGTCGAAGGTAATCAGATAGACATAGGGCGAATCCAGCCCCTCGACGTTGCCGTGAATCGTGTAACCGTCCGGCGAGCAGGCGCCCAAAAAGAGCAGGGCGGCTGCAAAGGTGTAAATGCGTTTCATAGTAAATTATAAGTTCGGGTTAAAACGGTCGGCCGAGATTGTCCGGCCGACCGTTGTTACGGGTGAATGACCGGCTATTTACCGAGCAATTCCTCGAGTTTCTCGCCGAGCGCTTCACCGCGCAGCTGCGTGGCGACGATCTGCCCGTCGGAGGTGCGGATCAGGAAGTTGGCGGGGATACTCTGCACGGCGTACGCCTCGGCGGCGGGCGTCTGGAATCCCGAGAGGTCGCTCACCTGTATCCAGTTCATGCCCTGCTGCTTGATCGTTTCGATCCAGCGCTCGCGCTGCGAATCGAACGACATGCCGTAGATCTCGAATCCCTTTTTGTGGTATTTTTCATAGTCTGCTTTCAGGTAGGGCACTTCGGCCATGCAGGGGCCGCACCACGAAGCCCAGAAGTCGAGCAGGACATATTTATTCCGCTTGTTCTCGATCACCGATTTGAGCGAAACCTCCTTGCCGTCGGCATTCTTGGCCGTAACGTCGATGTAGGGATGGCCGGCGCTCACGCGGAGTTTGCGCTCGGTCGCTTCGCGCAGTTCGGTCAGTTCGCGGCGGTGCTGCCACTCGGCGGGAAAGAGCGCGATCTGCTCCATCACCTCTTCGGGCGACAGAAAAGCGTAGGCGTTGTTCAGGAAGGCCGTTACGCCGTAGATGTTGTCGCGGTTCTGTTCCACGGCTTCGGTCATCAGGCGGTTGTATTCCTTGCGCAGACTGTCGCGCTGCGATTCGCCGGAGGCCTTGGAGAACTCCTCTTCCAGTGCGTCGATTTTCCGGTCCAATGCACGCTGGGCTTCGTTCGACGGCGTGCCCAGTACGGCGATGTCGGCCGGAGCGGATAACGCGCCGTCGACGCGGATGCGGCCGTTCTCCAAAAAGAAATGGGCGAACGGCTGCTGTTTGTCGGTGCTCAGATAGACCATCTCGGGCTGCTCGGTCTTGCCTTTGAAGACGAAATCGCCCTTCGATACCTTGGCCGAGTCGATGACCTCCACCTCGCCCGTATAGCGCAGCAGGTAGACATAGGGGTTGTCGAGTCCGGCGATCTTACCGCGGATCGTGTATCCGTCCGATGAGCAGGCGCCCAGCAGGAGCAGGGCCGCCGCGAATGCAAGTGTTTTTTTCATAATCTATTTTTCTATCAGTTGGTTGAGCGCCTTTTCCAGTGCGGTGAGCCGTTGCTGCAACTCGGGCAGGTTGCGGAATACGGCGTTTGCACGGTGGAACTTGATGCCCGGCAATGCCGGCGTGCCCATGCGAACTTCGCCGTCGGGTACGCTCTTGTCGATGCCGCTCTGCGAGCCGATCTTCACGCGGTCGCCGACGGTGACGTGGTCCGCGATGCCGACCTGTCCCGCGAGGAAACAGTTGCGGCCGATCTTCGACGAACCCGCGATGCCCATCTGCGCCGACGAGACGGTATGCTCGCCGATCTGCACGTTGTGTCCCACTTGGATCAGGTTATCAAGTTTCACGCCACGACGGATAATCGTCGAGTCGGTTTTTGCCCGGTCGATACAGGTATTGGCTCCGATCTCGACGTCATCCTCGATGATGACGTTGCCCAACTGCGGAATCTTGTCGAATCCGCCCTCTGCGTTGGGGGCGAATCCGAAGCCGTCGGCGCCGATCACCGCTCCTGCGTGGAGAATGCAGTTGCGTCCGATCCGGCAGCCTTCGTAAATCTTTACGCCGGGGTAGATTTTCGTCCCCTCGCCGATGCTGACGCCGTCGCCGACGTAGACCTGCGGATAGATCTGGCAGCGGTCGCCGATCTGCGCTCCCGCCTCGATTACGGCAAAGTCGCCCACGTAGCACTCCGCGCCCACGACGGCCTCGGAGGAGATCGACGCCCGTTCCGAAATGCCTTTCTTCTGCGGACGGGCGGCGTTGTACATCTCCAGCAGCCGCAGCACGGCCGCCCCCGCATCCTCTACTTTGACGAGCGTCGCCTTCACCTCCTGCTGCGGCGTGAAGGCGCGGTCGACCAGTACGATCGACGCTTCGGTGGTGTAGAGGAAAGGTTCGTATTTCGGATTGACGAGATAGGCCATCGAACCGGCCTTGCCCTCCTCGATCGAGGAGACGGTATGGACTTTGGCGGTTTTGTCCCCGACGATTTCGCCGTTCAGAAAACCGGCGATCATTTCGGCTGTAAATTCCATCATAATTCTATTTCGTTTGATTTGATTGTCGTCTCAGAGGTAGTTTTTCAACTCCACGCCGTGGGGCAGAAACTCCGCGACGGAGCGGCCGAAGCCGAGCACTTCGCGCACCGTCGACGAGGAGATGTCGGCCACGTCGGGCGGGGTGAAGAGCATGACCGTAACCACGGCGGGGTAGAGTCGGCGGTTGGTGGCGGCCATCGTCCGTTCGTATTCGAAGTCGGTGGTGTTCCGCACGCCCCGGATAACGGCGGCGGCGCCTACCTGCTGAGCGAAATCGCCCGTCATGCCGCCGTAGATCATCGCTTCGACGCGCCCGTCGCCGGCATAATAGTCGTCGATGAGCCGTTTGCGGTTCTCGACGCTCAGCAGGCCCTGCTTCGAGATGTTGCTTCCGATGCCGATGATCACCTTGTCGAAGAGGTGCAGGGCCTTTTCGACGATCGCTTCATGGCCGCGGGTAAAGGGGTCGAACGACCCCGGGAAAATGGCTGTTTTCATCCCTTGCTATGGGTTAATTACTGACAAAGGTAGAAAAACAATCGAACAAATTCGCTTTCCCGACCGAAAATATCGCGGATCGCGTCGTCTGACGCAACCATGCATAATCGGCGATCGGCGCTGGTTCCGATCCTTTCGGTTCGGGAACCCTGCCGTTTTCATGCGGTGCAGTGCGGAATGATTGTGCGCTGCGCGCAGCGATGAATTTTTGATTTACGCAGGTTACTATAAGATAAGACAAACGGCCCGAAGCGCATTGTGCTTCGGGCCGTAATTATATTAAAGGTATGGGTTACGCTACTTTGAGCGTTATGCCTGCCTTTGCGGGAAGAATCTTCACCTTGTCGCCTTCGCTGACGCGGCCTTCGATGATCAGCGTCGAAAGCGGTTCTTCGACGTTGTCCAGCAGCGTTCGTTTGAGCGAGCGCACTCCGTAGCGCGCTTCATAACCCATCGCCGCCAAACGGCGTTTCGCCTCGGCCGAAATCTCCACCTTGTAGCCCAGCTGCTGCGTGCGGGCCAGCAGACGGCGCAGCTCCAGTTCGACGATGTGTTCCACGTCTTCGAGCGTCAGCGTGCGGAAGACGATGATGTCGTCCACGCGGTTGAGGAACTCCGGTGCGAAGGTCCGTTCGAGCGCCTTGCGGTATTCGGTCTGCGGCGTGGCCTGCTCGATGACGGTCTTCGACGAAGTGGAGTAACCCACCTGTACGGCGCGCTGCACGGCGGCCCGCGAACCGACGTTCGAGGTCATGATGATGACCGTGTTGCGGAAATCGACCTTGCGGCCCGATCCGTCGGTGAGGTGCCCCTCGTCGAAGATCTGCAACATGGCGTTGAAGACCTCGGGATGCGCCTTTTCGATCTCGTCGAACAGCACCACGGCGTAAGGCTGGCGGCGTACCGCCTCGGTAAGCTGGCCGCCCTCGCCGTAACCGACGTATCCCGGGGGAGAGCCGATCAGGCGCGAGACGTTGTGCTTCTCGCCGTACTCGCTCATATCGATGCGGATCAGTCCGCGCCGCTCGTCGAAGAGCCATTTCGACAGTTCCTTGGCCAGCAGGGTTTTGCCGACGCCCGTCGGGCCGACGAAGAGGAAGACCCCGATGGGGCGGTTCTCGTCTTTGAGTCCGGCGCGCGAACGCTGGATCGAGAGCGCTACCTTCTCCACGGCGGCGTCCTGTCCGATGACGCGTCCGGCCAAATACTCCTTCAATCCGCGCAGACGGCCCATTTCGCCCGTCGAAACCCGTTCGATCGGAATACCGGTCACCGAAGTGATGACCTGCGCGATATGCTCGGCACCGATTTCGGCCGGATGGTTTTCGAGCGACTGCTGCCATTCGGTGCGGCACTCGTCCAGTTTCGAGCGCAAGGCCAGTTCCCGCAATCGGGCTGCGGCCGCTTTCTCGTAAATGAGCTGACGGACGGCTTCGCGGCGCTCCTCGCAGGTTGCGGTCAGGGCCGCTTCCATTTCACGCAGGTTCTCCGGTTCGCGTGCCGCCTGCAAATGCATGCGCGATCCCGCCTCGTCGAGCACGTCGATGGCCTTGTCGGGGAAGAAACGGTCGGTAATGTAGCGGTTCGTAAGCGTTACGCACGCTTCGAGCGCCTCCTCCGTATAGCGGACCTTGTGATGCGCCTCGTAACGGGGCGCGATGTTGCGCAGAATCTGAAGCGTCTCCTCGCACGAGGTCGGCTCAACCAGCACGCGCTGGAAACGGCGTTCGAGCGCGGCGTCCTTCTCGATGTTCTCACGGTATTCGTCGAGCGTTGTGGCGCCGATGGTCTGCAACTCTCCGCGCGCGAGCGCCGGCTTGAGAATATTGGCCGTATCGAGGCTTCCTTGGGTAGAGCCCGCGCCGACGATGGTGTGAATCTCGTCGATGAAGATAATCGTGTCGTCGGCCTTGCGCAGTTCGTCGAGCAGTTGCTGCATGCGCTCCTCGAACTCCCCGCGGAACTTCGTGCCCGCCACCAGCGACGAGACGTCGAGCGAGTAGAGTCGCTTGCCTGCGATGGTGTAGGGAACGTCGCCCGCTGCGATTCGCAGTGCGAGTCCCTCGACGATGGCGCTCTTGCCCACGCCCGCTTCGCCGATCAGAATCGGATTGTTCTTCTTGCGGCGCGAGAGAATCTGCACCACGCGCTCGATCTCGCATTCGCGGCCGATCACGGGGTCGATCTTCCCTTCGCGCGCCTGTTTGGTAAGGTCTACGCCGAACTTGTCGAGCATGCGGATTCCTTCGGCCGGCCGCTGCTGCTCCTCGGAGTAGTCGAGCAGATGCACGTGCAGCTCTGCGCGCGGTTCATCGGCCGCGCTCATGCGGCGGATCTCGTCCTCGACGATAGCTGCCGTGATGTGGTACATTTCCAGTACGTGTGCGCCGATGGTCTGGTCATCGCTGATAATGGCGTGCAAAGCGTGAGCCGAGGAGACACTAGGAGCCGAACGATAACGTTTGCGCAACTCGTTCGCAAACTGCACGTAAAACTCCTCGGGATTTCCGGTCGGGCCGTCGGTGCGCTCCTGTAAATCGCGCTCGATGCGCAGGCGAACCTGATATAATTCCCAGTCCTTGAGACGGGCTGAGAGCAATTGGTAGGCCAACGATCCCTCTTCTCGGATAATCTCGAGCAGCAAGCGATCCTTCAACCACCGGGTCTCTCCTTGTTTCGATGTATCGAACGCCGTGCGGGCGATCAGCCCTTCGAGCGTCTTTGAAATCTTGGTCTGCATAAAATTCGTCGTCTAATAATTCGATGACAAAACGCTGCGCGGAGAGGCGATATTGTGTGCGCTTATAGAAATATTAAATTTTATTAATAAATAGTATAATCGGACACAAAGAGATTCGACGCCATATAGCGTCTTCGTTCATGTAATATTCTGATTGTTAGATCGGTGTGTTTTGCTGACGCGCCTCGACCCGGAAATCGGGGTTAAAGGACGACCGAACTGCGAGGCCATTCGCCGATCTCCATGTCGCGCACTTCGGCGCCGTCGACAACGAAACGCAATGCCGTGCGAACCTTGTGGATGCCGTAATTTCCCGCGCCGCCCGGGTTGAGGTGGAGCAGTTGGTAGACCGGATCGTACATGATCCGCAGAATGTGGGAGTGCCCCGCCACGAAGAGCGTGGGACGCGCCGACTGGATGCGCTGAATGATGCGCGGATCGTAATGGCGGGGATAACCGCCGATATGGGTCATCAGAACCGTAGCCTCCTCGCACCGGAAAAAGTCGACCAGCGGCCAGACGCGCCGCATCGTGCCGCCGTCGGTATTGCCGCACACGGCCCGCAGGGGCTTGAAGGCGGCGATCCGGTCGGATAATTCCAGCGAGCCGATGTCGCCCGCATGCCAGATTTCGTCGACGTCGGCGAGGAATCCGCGCAGCGTGTCGTCGAAGGCGCCGTGTGTGTCCGAGATAAGTCCGATGCGTTTCATGCGCGGGTGTGGTTGAATGTTCGGATGCCGCCTGCGAGGTAGAGCGTGCCGACCACGCCCGCGACCACGGCGGCCGAGAGTTCGGTTATCGGATAGCTGCCCATGCTGCCCATTGCGATGAATCCGACGAGGGCTCTCAGCAAGAACAGTCCGCCGATGGCGTAGACTATGGGGCGCAGCAACGGCAGCGGGCGGATCGTGCCGGCAGCCGAAAGGGCGTAGAAGCCGCATCCGGCCAGCCCGCAGGCAACGCCGAGGGTCATCAGGTACGGAATCGGAGGCCAGCAGGACGCCAGACGGTCCATGATCGGGTCGATTCGGTAGAGCCGAAATACGACGTCGAGGCGAAAGAGGCAGAGTACATGCCCGATAGCCAGCATGAAATTCAGAATGGCGCCTGTTTTTAGCATGGATTCAATATTTTTCTTTCCACAGTTGCCTGATGCGTTCGGCGATCTTCGCCTCGGCGGCGTTCTGTGTGTTGGGTTCGTAAAAGCGTCTCCCTTTAAGACTTTCCGGCATGAACTCCAGTTCGGCGAAGCCGCCGTAGTCGTGAGCGTATTTGTATCCCTTGCCGTAACCCGCCTCGTCCATGAGTTTGGTCGGCGCATTGCGCAGATGAAGCGGTACGGGACGGTTCGTGGTGTCGTGTTCGACGAAGGCGAGCGCCTTGTTGATGGCCATGTAGGCCGTGTTGCTCTTCGGCGAGGTGGCCAGATAGATCGTCGCCTCCGCGAGCGGAATGCGCGCTTCGGGCATGCCGATCTTATGCACCGTATCGAAGCAGGCGTTCGCGAGCAGCAGGGCGTTGGGGTTGGCCAACCCGATGTCCTCCGAGGCGAGGATCACCAGCCGCCGTGCAATGAAACGGGGTTCCTCGCCGCCGGCGAGCATTCGCGCCAGATAGTAGATCGCGGCGTTGGGATCGCTGCCCCGCACCGACTTGATGAAGGCCGAGATGACGTCGTAATGCTGTTCGCCGTTCTTATCGTAGAGGGCGATGTTCTGTTGCAGGCAGTCGGTGACAAGCCGGTCGGTGATCGTGAGTTTGCCGTCGTTGGCGGCCAGCAGGATGTCGAGAATGTTGAGCAGCTTGCGCGCGTCGCCGCCCGAGAAGCGGAACAACGCTTCCGTTTCACGCACGTCGATGCCCCGCTCGCGCAGTTCGGGGTCGGTGGCGATCGCCCGTTCGAGCAACTGCTGCAACTGGGCGTCCTCCATCGGCCGCAGGATGTAGACCTGACAGCGGCTCAGCAGCGGCGGGATCACCTCGAACGAAGGATTTTCGGTCGTGGCGCCCACGAGCGTCACGACGCCCTGCTCGACGGCGCCCAGCAGCGAGTCCTGCTGCGACTTGTTGAAGCGGTGGATTTCGTCGATGAAGAGAATCGGCGGCGGCGTGTTGAAAAAGTGCTGCTTCTTGGCCGACTCGATCACTTCGCGCACGTCCTTGACCCCCGACGTAACGGCCGACAGCGTGAAGAAGGGGCGTTTGAGTTCCGTGGCGACGATCTTCGCCAGCGTGGTTTTCCCCACCCCCGGCGGCCCCCAAAGGATGAACGACGGGACGTTGCCCGTCTCCAGAAACTTGCGGAAAACACCGTTTCTGCCCACCAGATGTTCCTGCCCGATGTAGTCGTCGAGCGAGCGAGGGCGGAGGCGTTCGGCCAAAGGAATCGACATAAGCTAACAGTTGAATATTCAAAAATACTTCTTTTTCGCGAAACGGCAAAGTACGTTCCCTAATAAACTTGCCTGTGACAGATCCCAAACGTAAAAATAAATGCGAATAATAGAATGTTATTGTGGATAAATAGATAACTTTGCGCCACTTAACGATTGCGACATTGCGTATGCGAAGAAATCTCAATGATTTGTTATCCAGCTTTATCGGTGAAAGAGCGGGTTATTATCTTTCCGTGTTATTGGTCTTGTTCCTACCGCACATGGTTTTTATGATTTCGGTTTTCGAAGGAGGCCTGTTTGCACGCTACGGACGTCTATTCTTCGGTTTCGTAATGGTTTGTGCGGCGGCATATCTGGTGACCGCAATTTCCCCCCCCCTCATTCGGAATGTCGGTCGTCCACGAATCGTTTTCGTAGCATTCTATTCTGGACGCTATGGGTGGCGTTGGCGTTGTTATCATTGATGGAAATTTTTCTGGTATTTCATTTCGGAACGCGCATGTCGCCCCGAATCATGCAGATGATACTAGAAACAAACGTTTCGGAAGCGGGTGAGTTTTTCGAGGCTTACTGTTTCGACATACGGACGGTCTTGATGGGCTTACTCTATCTTGTAATCGTATTGTTTCCTATTGCTGTGAATGGTCGTTTGGGCAGGTTGCTGAATAGAAAGGCCGTGCGTTGGCTCTTTTTGGCAGGAATAATAATGGGTTTCGTACTAATCGGTTTCGACGTGCGTGCACATGTGAAACGGAAGTGGTGGGATTTCCCCTTTTACGAGGAGCGGATCACGACTGTCGACACACTTATTTATTCATGGCAGGCTCAGAAATTTTCGACAGATCTGCCGATTCTGCTTGCAGCGACTCACTGTTTCGAGGCTGATCCTCAGGTGACATGCGATTATATTTCGTCGAAGATCATTCTAATTATTGGCGAATCATTTAACAAATACCATTCGAGCCTTTACGGTTACGGGCAGCAAACCAATCCCCGATTGGAACGCTGGCTTGCAGAAGGGAATCTTGCGGTATTCGACGATGTGTTGTCTCCTAATAACTATACCTCTTATGTACTTAAACGGGTCTATTCGTTGCGAAGCGAAGACATGACCGACTGCAATATTTGGAACGATGCGCCGATCTTTCCAACAGTTTTTCATCGATGCGGGTACCGGAATACATTGATAAGCAATCAAAATGTGAAGAAAACGGGAGATAATTTCGAATATAGCATCAGTTATTATCTTAACAACGACTCTATCGAACGGCTCTCGTTCGAACGGCGTAACGACCAAATATACAAGTACGATGAACAAGTCGTGGACGCTTATGCGGATTGGCTCTCCGATCCGTCGCCGAACCAGCTCGTCATTTTACATTTAATGGGACAACATGCCGCTCATTTCCAGCGTTATCCCGAGTCATGGGACTATTTTGCGGCCGATAGTGTGAATCGCCCCGATCTCAACGATGGTCAACGGCGAGAGATTGCCGTTTACGATAATGCTACACGGTACAATGATTATGTGATCGATCGGGTACTGCGTCTAAACGAAGACCAAGATGCCGTCGTCGTCTATTTTTCAGATCATGGCGAAGAGGTAAACGATTTTCGTCTTTTGGTAGGACGTTCGCACGACACCTACATGACTCGCAATTTCGTGAAATACCAATTTGAAATACCGTTTTTGATCTGGATGTCGGATCGTTATAAGAAGTCCCACCCCAAAATGGTACAACGTATCGCCGAAGCGGTGCATCGGCCCTTCATGATTGACGATATGTGCCATCTGCTATTCGATCTGGCGGGAATCCGATGTAAGTGGAGCGATTCTTCGCGCAGTCCGATCAACGATGCATTTCAATCTAGGAAACGGTTGTTGCGTGAAGGAGATGCGGTGTATGAGGAGTTGTCGGAATGACACTAAAAATGGCCTTCTATCATAGAAGGCCATTTTTAGTGAGGCAGGAACGTTCGCTTTTTTATATCAGGTAAATGAAGCGTGATTCCCCGCGTGGATACGCAGTGGAGCGTCAGAAAGCGAACTTCTCCAGTTTCAACTCGCCCAGTTGTTCCAGACGAGGAACGAGGGTGGTGAAGTGGGCGGTCGCTTCGTGTGCGGCGAGCGCTTTGGCGTCGCTCCACGTTTCGCAGATCATCAGCACGTCGGGGCGCGTGGCGCTTTCGAAAAGGTCGTAGGCGATGCAGCCGGCGTCTTTGAGCGAGGCCGCTACCAGCTCCTTTGCTGTGGCGACCGTCTCCTCGCGGTTGGTCGCCGTCGTACGGATAAATACATTCAGTCGTATCATCGTTTGTCGATTTTGAGGTTTAACGGATTTTCATTTAAAATTAAAGTTCGGGGTTTTTCAGGTCGAGGTACAACTCGTCGAGTTGCGCGGGGTCGATGGCCGACGGAGCGTCGAGCATCACGTCGCGGCCGGCGTTGTTCTTCGGGAAGGCGATGTAGTCGCGGATCGACTCCGAACCGCCGAACAACGAGCACAGACGGTCGAATCCGAAGGCCAGACCTCCGTGAGGGGGCGCGCCGAACTTGAAGGCGTTCATCAGGAATCCGAACTGCTCCTGCGCCTTCTCTGGCGTGAAGCCCAGACAGTTGAAGATCAGCGCCTGCAACTTCGGATCGTGGATACGGATCGAACCGCCGCCGATCTCAGTGCCGTTGCAGACGAAGTCGTAGGCGTTGGCGCGCACGCGGCCCGGGTCGCTTTCGAGATAGTGTACGTCTTCGGGTTTGGGCGAGGTGAAAGGGTGGTGCATCGCGTAGAAACGCTGCGTCTCGTCGTCCCACTCGAACATCGGGAAGTCCACGACCCACAGCGGGGCGAATCGCTTCGGGTCGCGCAGTCCCAACTGCTGTGCAATCTCCAGACGCAGGGCGCACAACTGTGTGAGCGTCTTGAATTTTGCGCCCGACAGCAGAAAGACCATATCGCCGGCCTTGGCGTCGCACGCTTCGGCCACGGCACGCACCTCGTCGGGCGTGTAGAACTTGTCGACGGAGGATTTGACGGCATCGGCTTCGACGCGAATCCAGATCAGACCCTTGGCACCCACCTGCGGTCGCTTGACGAACTCCGTGAGCGCGTCGATCTGCTTGCGGGTGTAGGATGCGCACCCTTCGGCGGCGAATCCGCAGACGTACTCCGCGTCGTCGAAGACCGAAAAGCCGTGTCCCTTGACGCGGCCGGTCACGTCGTGGAACTCCATGCCGAAGCGCAGGTCGGGTTTGTCCGAGCCGTACCGCTCCATCGCCTCGATCCACGGCATCCGGCGGAACGGCTCCGCGAAGTCGACGCCCAAAACCTCCTTGAACATGTATTTGGCCCAGCGCTCGAACACCTCGAGGATGTCCTCCTGCTCGACGAACGACATTTCGCAGTCGATTTGCGTGAATTCGGGCTGGCGGTCGGCGCGCAGATCCTCGTCGCGGAAGCAGCGCACGATCTGGAAATACTTGTCGTAGCCGGCTACCATCAGCAGTTGTTTGAGCGTCTGCGGCGACTGGGGCAGCGCATAGAACTGGTTGGGATTCATGCGGCTCGGCACCACGAAGTCCCGCGCCCCCTCGGGGGTCGACTTGATCAGATAAGGGGTTTCGATTTCGAGGAATCCCTCTTTGTCGAGGAACGTGCGCACGGCGTGCGCCATTTTGTGCCGCAGGATCAGCGCCCGCTGCAGGGGCGGCCGGCGCAGGTCCAAGTAGCGGTATTTCATGCGCAGGTCGTCGCCGCCGTCCGACTCCTCCTCGATGGTGAAGGGCGGAACGTCCGAACGGTTGAGGATCGTAAGTGCGTCGGCGGCGATCTCGATCTCGCCCGTAGGCAGTTTGGGGTTCTTCGCTTCGCGTTCGATGACGCGGCCCGTCACCTGAAGGACGAACTCGCGGCCCAGTTCGGCGGCCGTGCGGCGGGTCTCTTCGGCAGAATGCTCCTCGACGACGATCTGCGTCAGTCCGTAGCGGTCGCGCAGGTCGATGAAGGTCATCGCGCCCAGATTGCGCACCTTCTGTACCCAGCCGGCGAGCGTCACCGTCTGGCCGACGTTTGCGGCGCGCAGCGCGCCGCATGTGTGGGTTCTGTACATAATTTGTATTTTTACGTTGTTTTCGTATCTTTAACTTCGTTTTAGATACTCCGTTCCGGCATAATCAAACCGATGTTTGCTTTTGCACGCGGCTTTTCGTATCTTTGGCTTCGCCTTAGATACTTCGTCTCGGCATAATCAAACTTGCGTTTGCTTCTGCACTCGACTTTTCGTATCTTTGTTGCAAGTCACAAAAATACGAAATTAAATGCGAAAATCGACAGTAACGGGCGAAAATTCTCCTGTGCGCCGCGCAGGATTTTTCCTGCTGGCGGTTCTGGCCGTTGTGCCGGGCTGGCCGGCGTCGGCACAGGAGTCCGCCCGTATGCAGCGGACAGACTCCGCTTGCACTTGGGCGGTGCGCGCCGAGAAGGCGACCTATCCCGGAGGGGTTGTTGCATTTCAGGCATGGGCGTATGAACGTACCGCGCAGCGGATCGTCGCTGTTGCCGTTGCCGAATATCGCAGGAGCCTCGTGCCGAGCGGAAGCGTTCGGAATTGGGATTCGGAACGGCTTACTCCGGCGCAGCGCCGGACGGCGGTCAAGGAGTGGTGCGACCGGAATCTTCCGGTGGAAGGGGCGGTGACAGCTTCATTCACGATCACGGAAAAAGGCAGGGTGACGGAGGTGCAGGCATCGGGAGCGTCCGATGCGCTGGAGACCGTATTGCGGCAGGCGCTCGTGCGATCGGTGCCGTGGATTGCCGCGCAGCGGCTGAGCGAAGGGCAGTGGCGTTCGGTGCCGAGCCGTTTTCTGCTGCCGATTCGAACCGAGCAGGTGCGCGAACGGGTGAATAAAATCGTAGAGGATGGAACAGGAACAGCGTCAGCGCGATGAAAAATTCATGAGCGTGGCAATAATCGAGGCGCGGCAGGCGTTGGAAAGACAAGAGGTGCCCATCGGCGCCGTCGTTGTGGCGGGCGACCGCATCGTGGGGCGGGGACACAATCTTGTCGAGACGTTGCAGGACGCGACGGCTCATGCCGAGATGCAGGCGCTGACGGCCGCATCGTCGACGCTCGGCGGCAAGTACCTGCGCGACTGCACGCTCTATGTCACGGTCGAACCCTGCGTGATGTGTGCCGGAGCGATTGCGTGGAGCCAGATGGGGCGCGTGGTGTGGGGCGCCGACGATCCGAAACGGGGCTATACGACCGTCGAAGGCGTGCGGCTGCATCCCAAAACGGTCGTCGCACGCGGAGTATTGGCTGCGGAGTGCGAGGCGTTGGTGACGGAATTTTTCAAAGAGTTGCGCGGATGAGTTGCAGAGAAAGAAAAAAAAATATAATTTTGTCTGCCGTGCACCGTTTTTAGTTTGAACGGACCTTTTCCGCCGACGGGTATAACTCCGTAGACGATCTCTGCCGCCGATCGGAAAACGGTCGTATTATTGAGAATACTTTAAAACCGTATAAATTTAGAATAGTAAAAGATGAAAAAATTGTTTTTATCCGTTGCCGCTCTCTTCGCGGTGTGCGCGCTGTGGGCGCAGGACGGTGTGGTTGCGACGTATAACAAGGGCGCCGAGATGCTTCAGGCGAAGAATTACGCCGAGGCCGCCAAGTTGTTCCAGCAGGTGATCGACGAAGGTCAGACTTCGGAGGATTCGACGGTGCAGGGCTGTGTCGAGACGGCGAAGAAGTATCTGCCGACCAGTTATCAGGGGGCAGGCACCCGTGCGGCTGCGCAGGGCAATTACGACGAGGCGATCGCCAATCTGTCGAAGGCTGCCGAAGCTGCCGAACTCTACGGCAATGTGGTTGCGCTGAAGAAGGCCAATACGATCCTCGCAAAGGTTTATCAGGCGCAGGGCGGTACGGCGTTCAACAATAAGGACTATGCTGCGGCTGCCGAGATCTTCGCCAAGGGTTATGCGGCCGATCCGAAGAATACCCAGATGGCGCTGTGGCTGGGAACCTGCTACTGCGAGATGGGCGAATACGCCAAGGGCATGGAGGTGTTGGAGACCGTAGCCGAGATGCAGGGCCCGAAATTCGAGGCCGATGTCGCCGAGGCGAACCGTCTGATGACGCTCTATACCAACAACGAGGTCGCGAAGCTGCAGGCAGCCAGCGACTACGACGGTATCATCGCCATGGCCGACAAGATGCTGGCGCAGAATCCCGCCAATGCGTTGGCGCAGAAGATTCGTTTGCAGGCATATCTGACGAAGAAGGATTACGCCAAAGTAATCGAGCTGGGCGAGGCCGCCGCCGAAGTCCAGAGCGATCCGGCGGAGAAGAGCGATGTTTATTTCATCCTCGGCGCGGCGTACAATGCCAAGGAGATGAAGCCGCAGGCGATCGAGGCGTTGAAGAAAGTGACGGCCGGCGACAATGTGGCCGCTGCACAGAAATCGGTTGCCGAACTGAGCAAATAATTGCATGATCATACGGAGTGCCGGAAATCGCAAGGTTTCCGGCACTCGTCTTTTCGGACGTTCGATGCGCAATTGACGGCGTTTTCTGCGGTGATTTGCAGCCCTTCTTGAAAAATGAAAGAAAAATATCGTTTTTTCCTTGTGTCCTATTGAAAAAGCATTAATTTTGTAACAGATTCACAGAGTCGCTTCTTAAAACACATATCAGCATGAAAAATTCTACTAATTTGAAGGGGGGGGGTATTCAGAGATACTTCGCGCCCGACCTTGAACAGACCATTGTCGCGGTTGAACTGGGGTTCGCCGGTTCGACGACGAGCGAGGCCTTTTATGACAGTCAGGACGGCGTCACCAAAGAAGACTACGTCTGGGGAGGAACTCTCGACGGAGAGTTCGAATAACAGCCAAACAACGGGAAATCATGAAAAAGATGCTGAAATCTTTGATGCTCGTTGCAGTAGCTGCAATGGCATTTGCGGGGTGCTCGAAGGAGGATGTCTCCGATAACGCACAGCCCGGATCGGGAACTAAGACGGTGCGCGGTTTCGTGGCCGAAATCGCGACGTCGCGAACGACGCTCAACGACGCCGCGACGCGCATGAAGTGGACGGCGGGCGACCAGTTGGGTTTCTATACCGATGTGGCCACCGACCTGAACGTCGCTTCGAGTACGTATGCGGAAGGCGCGTCCAATTTCACCGCCGAAATCGACACCAAGGCGACGAAGGTGTATGCCTACTATCCCTATTTCGGGAGCCAGATGGACAAGGATACTCCGCGCACGCATGAAAATGTTTCGCTCTACATTCAGGAGGCGCAGACGCAGGCCGAGGCTGGTGTGCTCGACGGCCAATGGGTCGGGATGTATGCGAGCGCCGATTTGGTTGCCGAACAGAACACGGTGCTGACCTTTACGCCGATCGCCTCGCTGATTGCGTTCAATATCTACGATCTGGAAAATAACGGCGACAATGTGAAAAGCGTTACTTTCACGCCGGCCGGCGGCGAGAAACTCAACGGCCAAACGATTTATAATCTGGAGACGGGTGTGACCGCGAGCACGGGTACCAAAACATCCGCAGCGGTGACGCTGACGACTCCTTATGCGGTTCCGGCGGCGAAGCCTGCCGACAAGACCGGTTACATCTATCTGGCCGTTTCGCCGAAGAACTACGCCGGCGGTACGTTCACCGTTGCGACCGACAAGGGCAGTTACGACTTTGTGACGACGTCGGCCATCGACGCCTCGAATGTTTTCAGCGTGTTTACCGTGCCCATGAACCTTGCCAAGGTTCGGAAGCCGGCGCCGACGGTCGAACATGTGTTCTACGACGATTTCAGCAAAGCGACGGGAACGGGCGGTATCACTCAGTTGTATGTATCGCCTACTGATTACGCATACTATTATGCCGATCCTTATACTATGACGGGCAGCATTTACGGGTTCAACGGTGCGATCCGTATGGGTGTAAAGGCAACAACCGCTACGGTGACGACTCCGGCATTGAAGTTGATCGAAGGTACCAAGAATTTGAAAGTCACTTTCTATGCCAACGGCTGGGCAGAGGATCAGACGTTGAACGTGACGGCGTCGAAAGGAACCGTCAAAGGCGGGAGCGAATTGCTTATGCCGGCAGCGACGTCGACCGGTGGAACGATGGACAAGGGTGCGGCCGCATTCTTTACGGTCTATGTCGAAGATGCCGATGCAACGACTACGCTGACGTTCGCCTTGGCGTCGCAAACCGTCGACAAGCGGTTTATCCTCGATGATTTGACGGTTGATGTATACAATGATCCGATTGTTTTGACGCCGGTAATTATGGCGGATGATATAACGGGGGTGGATGCTGCAGGCGTTACGGACGCCACGTTTACATACGAGGTGCGTAACGATAATAACTATACGGCGACTGTAACCTGCGATGGAACTATTGTGACGGCAGCTACCGTTGATAACGCGTCGAAGACCGTGACCTATTCCGTTAGCGAAAATAGCGATACGACAAACGAGCGTCAAGGATGGATTACCATTACATTGGACGATACCTCGGCGACTTCGGCTACGGTTAATCTGACGCAAAATAAGAAAGTCGTTGCAGGTGCTGGTAAGTATGTACCTGTAAGTACGGGGCTGGAGGATTGGAGCGGAAAATACCTCATAGCCTATAAGGCCTCGACAGGCGTTCGTGTACTTACCGGCGCTAATTCTGGAAATTATGCGAATATGTCGGCTGCGGGTGACTTTGACCAGTATATGGATGGCAACAATATTGTGTCTAATGGTGATACGGATGTATATGCTTGTACGTTCGAAAAAACTGCAAACGGTTATTCAATCCACTGTGCAGATGGATACATTGGATATACTTCTTCTGCAACGACAAAGAATAACAATCTTTGGTTCAGTTCTACCGTTGTTGAGAAACAATATGAGTGGACGATTTCATATTCAACATATGTTGAGATCCGAAATGTTTACAATACTGGACGCATTATTTGGGCGAATGCTTCTGCGAATCGATTTGCAGGGTATACGTCTAAACAACAGGAAGTTACTCTATATAAATACACTGAATAATAAGTATCTCCTGTTATAATATTAAATCCGCATCTGGAAAAGATGCGGATTTTTTGCTTTAAGTCTTCGAAGAACGGCAGGAATTCTTTGTGCGTGTTATTACCTCGGAATGACAAAGAAATTTCTGGAGGGATACTTCCTTCGTAATGACAGTCGTGAGGTTTGATCTAAAGCAAACCGATGCCACACATTGTTGCGGCATCGGCTTTTTATTTTGCGATAATAGATAACCTACTTCTGCTCCGACTTTTTCTCCGCCTCCTTCCCATGCCGGCGGTTGTAGAGGAACCGCTTGATCTTTTTGGTCGGGGTCATTTCGAACTCGTCTTTCTCCTCGACTACCTCCGCGAGACGCGAGAAGCGGTTGACCTGCGAGTTGACATAGTCGAGCACCTCTTTCTTGAGTTCCTCGATCCGCTTCTCCCACGCGTCCTTCTTCATCTCCCAATCGTATTTCAGTTCCTCGTATTTGGCTTCCAGTTCATCGCGGTTGAAGTGTACGAGTGCGATAAGCCTGCCCTCCCGTTCGGTGACCAGCGAGTCGGCGACAAAGACGTGGGAGTTGAGTACGCTCTCGATCTCCTCGGGGTAGATGTTCTCGCCGCTGGGGCCTACGATCATGTTTTTGAGCCGCCCTTTGATGTAGAGCCAGCCGTCGGGGGCCATCCAGCCCAAGTCGCCGGTACGGAACCAGCCGTCGGCGGTGAAGACCTTGGCGGTCTCTTCGGGGTTCTTGTAGTATCCCAGCATGACGCTCGGGGTGAGCGCCACGATTTCGCCCTGTTGCGTGTCGGGATTGATGTTCTCCAAACGCAGCTGTACGCCGGGAGCCGCCGGACCCGTCGAACCGAGCCGAACCTGCGAAGGGGCGGCACCGGCCAGCAGCGGGGCGGTCTCCGTCAGACCGTAACCGATGGCATAGGGGACTTTGGCTTCGAGCATGAACTGCTCGGCCTGCGTGTCGAGTTTTGCGCCGCCGATGCCCAGAAAACGCAGCCGTCCGCCGAAGACCTTCATCAGCTTCTTGCCGGCCATCCGATTCAGGTAGCGGCGGATGAATCCGATGCCGACGAGCGTGCGCCAGAAGGCGTTGGAGTTGAATTTGGCCTGCACCTGATGACGGTAGATCTTCTCGATGATGAGCGGCACGATGAGCATCACCGTGGGCCGCACGACTTTCAGCGCCGGCATCAGCGCCGAGGCGGTGGGCTGGCGGTCGAGATAGACCACGCGGGCGCCTTTCGAGAAGGCGTAGATCAGTCCGATCGAACATTCGTAAGCATGCGACAGAGGCAGTACCGAGAGGAAAACATCGGTTTCGTCGATGGGGAAGATGCCGAAATCCATCTCGATCTGTGCGCAGACCGCCTTGTGGGTGAGCATCACCCCCTTGGGACTCGACGTCGTTCCCGAAGTGTAGATGATTGCCGCCAAATCGTCGGGCGACGGAATTGCCGTCGATCCCGTCTCCGTAACGTGTTGGGCGATGATGCCCAAATTCTTGGTTCGGATGACGATATTGAGCGATTCGATGGTCTGTTTCGAGAGTTTCGAGAAGAGTTTGTCCGAGACCAGCAGGGCCTTCGCCTCGGAGTGGGTGATGATCATATCCAGCTCGGGGCCCGAGAAATCGGGCAGGATCGGCACGACGACCATCCCCGCCGACGTGACGGCCAGATAGCTGATGCCCCAGTTGGGCATGCTGCTGCTCAGCAACGCTACTTTGTCGCCGGCTTTCACGCCGGCTCCGACGAGCGCTTCCTGAACCGCTGCGGCCCGCCGGCCGACTTCGGCGTAAGAGACGCTTTCACCGTTGAACATGTCGAAAGCCGTGCGTGAGGCAAAGCTCTCCACGCCATGTCGCAATAGCTCGTAGAGCGTGTTAATTTTCATATAGTCAATTCAATCTTCTGCAAATCGGATTTGCAAAGTTTCAGCGCAAATGTACGAATTTATACCTAAAAAATGTTACTTTTGAACCAAATTCTTGTCATGCTCGATCAGCGTTTCATCCGACAATCCGCGGCGGCCGCAGGCTTCGATCTCTGCGGGGTGACGCCGTGCCGTCATTTGGTTGACAACGAGCGTTTTTTTCGTCGCTGGCTCGTCGAAGGCCGCCATGCCTCGCTCGGCTACCTCGAACGAAATCTCGACAAGCGGTTCGACGTACGGCGGCTGGTCGAAGGCGCGCAAACGGTGGTCGTCTGTGCCGTGAGTTATAAAAACGGCCTGAGCGACGGTTATCCCGAAGGTTTTCAGGCGAAGGTCGCTTCCTATGCCTTGGCCGCCGATTACCATACCCTTCTCAAAGGGATGCTTCGCGATCTGTTCGAACGGCTTCGGGCCGCAGCGCCGCGGCTTGCAGGCCGGGCCTTCGTCGATTCGGCGCCGCTGCTGGAGAAGCAACTGGCCGTGCAGGCCGGTTTGGGCTGGATAGGCCGTCAGTCGCTGCTCGTTACGCCGTCGTTCGGATCGTTCGTTCTCTTGGGCGAGCTGGTGCTCGACGATGTCTGTGACCGTTATGACGAGCCGTACGACGGGGCGGGGTGCGGAGCTTGCCGCCGCTGTGTCGAAACTTGTCCCACAAAAGCCGTTTGCGACGATCGCGCCATCGATGCGCGCCGTTGCATCTCCTGTCATACAATCGAACGGCCGTCGGCTGCGGAAATTGTCCTCGACGGATGGATTTTCGGCTGCGACGCCTGTCAGAGTTGTTGCCCTTACAACCGTCGCGCGCCGCAACACCGCCGTCCGGCGTTCGATCCCGTGTTCGATCCGTTGTCGTTCCCTCCCGAGCGGTGGATCGGAATGGACGGGGAGGAGTTCCGTTCGCTGTTCGGCCGCACGCCGTTGCTTCGCAGCGGGTTGGAACGTCTGCAATCCAATGCGGCGCAAAACCTGCGCCGAAAAGAGCGGGAATAATTGCTGTTGTCCTGAAAACGGTAGAATAGAAAGAGCCGCTTCGTGAGAAGCGGCTCTTTTTATTGTTGGTTACAACATTTACTTTACTTGAAAATAAGCGCGTATGCCGTTGTCATAACCGGTGGTGACTTTGAGTGAACCAACGGGCATGGGCGTCAATTCACGCGGCGCATTCCGTTTCATCAGATTTGCGAACGTGTCTCCGATTGCCGAAGCCGTTGAAAGGCGGGCGAACTCCTGATGTATCGTTGCAATGCGTGAAATATCCGTCGCCTTACGGGCGATCCGCATCCGCTCGACGCTCGACGTCGCTGCGCTGCTGCCCTCCTTGATAAGAATATAGGGCGCTACCGCATGTTTGTTTTCCAGCGGCCGGAGTTGTACATCGGCATTCGGGTTGGTGCTATCTATTCCGACGAAACTCATAGCCTGAATATCCACGTCTCCAATGGGGGCGTCGAAGCCATAGCTATTTCCCATGATGAGCACGGCTCCGCTTGATTCGGTGGCGCCGAAGAACGCTTCGGTCATATTTGTGTTACTGTAGAAATAGTACGATTTGCCTCCGCTGCTGTTGCCTCCGATGAATCGTGCGCAGAGCGTCCAGTCGATATTGCCCTCCGTCAGGAGTTTTTGTGACAGCGGAATCGTAATCCAGCCGCTGACACCCTCCGTTTCCGTGGCGTCGTAGTTCATGACGAACGGGTTGGCATTGGCGAAATCGACATCGGCGCTCCAGCCGTAAACCTTATAGCTCTTGTCTTTGACGTTCTCTTCGATCTTGAGATGGTGCGTAACAGGATCGCTCGAACTGCTGACTTGATTACCGGAGATGACCATTGACGCGGAAGAGGTCAACGTCCAATTGCCGATGTAATCCGAATAGCCTGCATTTACGAGTTCGATAGTACCCCCCCCCGAAGGCTCGTTCTCGGCATGTTGTCCTAGAATCGTCAACTCTCCGCTGGTCGTTGCCGGCACCTTAACGATAATCCAGTTCACTTTGCCGGTTTGTCCGGTGGATGATTTGGCGACGCTTGAGAAGAGCCAAACTTGTCCCGGAGTATCGGCTTTAACGCCAATGTAACCCTTGCTCATGTCTACATCGATACCGCTGTCTCCGATTGTCAGGTCGCGCAAGGCGCTTTCCGTAATATTGAAATCCGCCAATGAGGTCGGATCGCCGGAACCCGTGTAGCTCCAACCGCCGGCTCGAATGGTTGCGGCCTTATCATTAGGCGTGAAATCCACGAATACGGAATAGGTTCCCCCTGAATTTTTCTCGTAGGTAGGAGTCATGTCGGCCCATGGTCCGTCTTTGGCCGCAGCGGCTTTCAGCGTCGTGATCGAGCCTTCGCTTCGGGCAAACGTAGTGCAAGCCTTCACCTCTTTGTCGCTCACCTTGGCGAGACCGATGACGAAGAGCTTGTATTCGGTCTCCGAATTGAGATTGGGGAAGGTGTGGGCGACATCCCCCTTGTCGAGTGCATTCTCAGCGACAAAGTCGAATCCGTATTCAGCGCAGAGTTTGTTAATTTCGCTGATAAGGCCCGCGATCTCCTGCTCTTCGTTGAACGACGGGAGCATGCTGACCGGAATGGCCATCTCGGTATAATACATATCGGGATCACTGCTCGTGACAGCGTAATCGAACGACGAGTCGGTGGGATTCGATAATGATGTGATCGAGAAGATGCTGCTGCCTTCGGCGAGCGGTGCGGAGAACGATTTGCTTGCCAGTTTGGAGGTCAACTCCGATGTGGCCGTATCGTATGCAAATGCCACAGCCGCATAATCCTTGCCGGCCTGAATCGAGAAATCACCCTCGTAGTTCCCCTTGCGGGCGATGTCGGTCATGGCGTTTCCGTACTTGGCCTGCAACAGCGAGACGATCTCCATGTCGGTCTTGCCTTCGATATCCGCTGCCGAAACGACATCGGCGAAATAGTCCGCATTGGCTGTCGACGGAGCGAATGCAACGTGTACGTTCTCCGAGGTCGGCGTGCCGACGGTGATTGCGATCGACATGCGGGTATCCGTCGAGGTGGTGAAAGGCGTTTCGAGGCGGGCGACGGCCGAAGTGGCCTTCTGTGCGTCGAGGTCGTAGCCGAAGGCGACGACGGTATATTTCGTCTCTGCCTCGAGTCCGTGTACGGTCTTCTTCACCGTTCCCGATGCCAGTTCGGCGATGTTGCTCTTCAGGGCGGCAACTACGTCACGATCGCTCTTGCCTTCGACCAGACTGTTCTCCACTACCTGCCAATAATAGAGATTCTCCGCTGCCGGCACAATCTCCACGGTGACGCTTTCATAGGTGATTTCGGATACGGCGATCTTGTCGAACGTCAACTCCGGCTGCTCTTCGCTCAGTGTCGTGGCGAAGACTTTGGCATACGGCGAGTCCGACATGCCGCTTCCTGCGGCGGCGGTGGATTTTACGCGCAGGACATATTTGGTTTTCGGTTCCAGATCGCTGAATGAAAGCGAGGTCGCCGAGGTCGCCGTTTCGGGCTGCAGGAGGTGCTCCTCGCCCGCTTCGCTCTCCTGAGAGAGCTGGTACTTGTATCCTTCTGCATTGGGTACGGCATCCCACGTCACTTTGAAGGAGGACGAGGTTGTCGTAGTGATTGCTACCGAGGGTTTGGCGAGCGTTGTGCCGCCTTGCTCTTCTACATCGTCGCTGTCGCTACACCCTGTGAAGGCGAATAACAGCGAAAGACATAAAAAAAGTCCGAATTTTCTCATAGTAAAACGCTTTTTGTATGTAGTAATTATTGCATCGCAACGGTTTTCCCCTCTCGAATAACAAGGGAAAGTACCGACAAATATAGGTATTTTTTCAGAAACTCCGTAATCTTGGGGAAAGTATATCTTTTGTCCGGCTTATTTTTTTGCTGATGAACTGTAAGGGGATGCGGCTTAACAGGATGTGAAGTATAATGGTTTTCGGGGATTTTGCCGTGAATCGAAATCGAAAGAGGAATTTTTGCGCAAGATCGTCAGCGGGAATGATTTTTTTAATTTTTCGGAATTCCGTCGAACAACCGCAGCTCGAACGCTCCGCCGACGGCCAACCGTTCTCCTTTGACGGCCATGGCTCCCAGAATTTCGGGAGCGGCGCAGGCCTGTTCGACGACGGTGCCGACCTCCTCCTCCGTGCGGATGCGGTTGGCGAATGCCGTGGCGTAACTGTCGGCCAGCAGCACGTCGCGGCAGACGATCATCAGGGCGTCGGCGCGGCCGAAGCTGAGCGACGGGCCGACCGTACCCGACGAGGTGCAGATTCCCAGCGGGGCGTTTTGGAGCGGAATATGAAGACCGACCCGCTCCGAAAGGGGCGACGTTCCGGCAAAGAGCGCCACGTCGAGCGGACGATGCACGTCGGCGTAGATGTCGCCGCCGTTTTCGACGAGTACTTCGCCGACGCCGAATTCGCGGCGCAGCATCCGTCCCGTCTCGCGGGCGACGGCTCCGGCGACGGCGCTCATCGGGCCGATTCCCGCTGTGGCGGCCGCCACGGCCATCTCATGCAACAGCGACGGGGCGTCGGGCTGCGGCAGATAAGGAATTAATGCGCGCCGGTAGTCAGGGTCGCGGTCGAGATAACGTTCGAGCTGTTCGCGCAGATCGGCCAAGAATCGTTTCGTGCGGGCTGTCATTGCGGCGGGATCGCCGCCGTCGACGGCAATCCACAGGTCGCTTTCGCGGTGGGAGACGGTAAACGTGACCGTGTCCCGTCCCATGCGGCTCCGGTAGCGCCGTTCGACGTACTCCACAACTCAGGCTTCGGTGAATTCGATATGGAAGAGGCCGAGCGGGCAGCTTTTGAGGCAGAGTTTGCAGGCGATGCAGCGTTCGGGATCGAAGTGCAACCGCCAGTCGGGGGCGCCGATGGTGAGCGCCTGCGGAAAGCAGGCCAGCGCGCAGTTTCCGCAGTCGATGCAGCGGTCGCGGTCGTAAGCGATCTTGCTGGCTACGGGGCTTACGGTGACGCCGTTGCGTTCGAGGTAGGCCACGCCTTCGCGCACCATCGGCTCTTCGCCCGTCAGCTCGACGAGCAGCGAGCCCGAACGCCCTGCTTCGATTTCGGCCCGCAGGATGTTGATACGCAGGTCGTAACGCTTCACCAGATCGTAGGTAACCGCCTTGTCGGTGGCGTCCGACGGAAAATAGAGAATTACTTTGGTTGTCATGATTCTTTTCCTTTTTAGCGGTTGGATTTATTCGTCGTCGGCTTTCAGCCCTTTGACGGTCGTATGGGCAGGCATGGAACGCACGGGTTCCGTCAGAAGGAATTCGCCGCGCGCGATCCATCCTTTGAGCAGTTCGGCGATTTCGCGCGCTTTCGACAGACTCGCCACGGGCGCCGTGCGCACTTGCTGACCTCGCACCTCGATCGTGCCGCTGCGCAGAGCGGCGTAGTTGGTCTGGCCGATAGGGCGTTCCTCCTCGCCGAAGTCGAGAATGTTGGTCGTGATCTGTTCGTTGCGGATCGAAACGTCGTGCGCCAGCTCCTCGTCGAGTATCGGAATGGGAATGCCTACGCCGACGAAGAGGCTCACGCCGTATTTCTCGTAATAGGCGGCGCGCAGGTAGTCGGTCGACATCTCACGCAGGTCGCCGATCGCGGCGATGGTACGCGCCCCGCCGATGGGGATGCCCCGTTCGTTGACGGGTTTGGAGGTGTTGAACTGCGTGCCGTTCCAGCTTACATAGCCGCGCGCGCCGCATAGGAAAATGCGCGTGCCCATACCGATCGTGCGGCACGAGGGGTCGTTGAGCAGGGGCGACAGCTCGCCCGAGGTGCTGTACGAGACGTTGCGCAGTTTGGGCAGCAGCGTTCCCATATAGGTGTGGAGCATCTGTTCCGAAGAGTTGGTTGCGGCGTTATAGTTTTGATAACAGTTGCGCGGATTGTAGAGGATCGCCTCGTTGATGTCGGCGAGCGTGATGTGCGAACGGATATGGCGCCGGGGATAGTCGTCGGTCCCTTTGCCCCACGCTTCCAGACAGACGCTGCGGCCGGCTACCAACTCCTCGATGACGTGCGCGCCGCCGTAGGCGGGATTCGCGGCGTTGCTGTCGGTCGCGCCGACGAAGGTGTCGACCGCCGCCAGACCGCCGCTCACGGGGACGCCGTTCAGCTCGATGCGTTCCATACGGATCGGAGGGTCGGCGTGGCCGAAGTTGAGGAAGGCGCCCGACGAGCACATCGCGCCGAACGTACCGGTCGTAACGACGTCCACACGGCGGACGATCTCGGCGGGCGAAAGGGTGCGCGCCAGCTCGGATACCTCTTCGGCGGTCAGGACGACGGCTTTGCCCTGACGGATTTTTTCGTTGATCTCTTCGTAGGTCTTCTTCATAGCCTCTTTCCTTGTTTGGGGTGCAAAATACGCAGAAATCGGGACTTTTCAAAATTTACCTTCGTACGGGCGAACCGAACGAAAGCAGAAAGAGACGGTCCTGTTCGGGATCGTCTCTTTCGTTGCGGAGCGCCGCGTCGATTTAGATCGCGCTGCCGATGAGGAAGGTCGCGGCAACCGTCAGAATGGCGTACAGCTCGGGGAAAGCGGCCAGAATCAGCGTCTTACCCATTACGTCGTGACCATTGCCGATGGCGGTGATACCGTTGGCGCAGACCTTCGACTGATAGTAGGACGAAGCGAGGCAGACAACGCCCGTCAGCAGACCGGCGCCGAAGATGGCGGAACCCTGCAACATCGTCATCCCGTCGACGAGGAAATTTTTGATGATGAAGTAGTTCACGAAGCCGTAGAGACCCTGCGAACCGGGGATGGCGGCCAGAATCATGTAGCTGCCGAACGCACCGGCATTCTTCTTCATCGCGCCGACGGATGCCTGTCCGGCGATCGAGGTGCCGATACAGCTTGCCATACCCGAGAGACCGACCATCAACGCTACGCCGATGTAGGCCATAATAATTGCTGTTGTCATAACTGAAAAATTTGAGTTTTTTAATTGTTTATTTGTTTTCCGATTGATCGATTTTTGTCAGCGGTTCGAATTGCCGCGTGGCCATTTCGAAGCCGGCGTTCTTGTAGAACTCCACGAAGGTGAGTCGCATCGGGTGAACGAACGACGAGATCGAGGACATGAAGAGGTTGATGCCGTGTCCCACGAGCAGGATCAGCACGATCATCAGTTCGCGCACCACCGGAATATCGGGGCTCAGACCCGTAGCCAGATCGTTGAAGACCGTGGCCAGAATGCCGCCCGAAAGACCGATGGCGAACAGACGGATGTACGACAGCACGTCCGAAAGGATGCCCGTTATATTATTATAGGTGTCCCACAGTCCCGATCCGAAATTTACCAGCGGGTTTTTGCCCGGCGAGTTGAAGAAGAGCATCAGCACCACGCCTATCCCCACCACGCCGTAGAATGCCGGCGACGAAGCCGTGAACCACGGAATCTCCCATGCGGAGTCGAGCAGCGGGAGCCCCGCGGCCAGACTGCCCGCGAGAATCACGAGGAACCAGCCCAGCGTCGAAAGCGCATAGCGGAACCCCACCGTGCCGCTTACCATGACGATCTTCAACAGCAGTCCGAAGAGAATCTGCAACAGTCCGATGGCCAGCGCCCATGAGAAGAACTGTCCCTGAAAATCGAAGAAGGGGATCGAGGGGAAGTACGTTTTGAGCGAAAGTCCGAAGAACGATCCGCAGAAGAGACCGAACACGACCGTCGAGACGGCGCACATCGTGGCGAACCACGCGGCGCGGCGCATCATGCCATCCTTGAATTTCCAGAGCATCACGAGTCCCATCGCCAGCAGGATCAGTCCGTAGCCGGCGTCGTTGAGGCAGATACCGAAGAAGAGCATGTAGAACGGTGCGAAGAAAGGCGTCAGATCGATCGTCCCGTACTTCGGGCGGGCGTACATGTCGCCCACCATCTCGAAGATGCGCGCGAAGCGGTTGTTCTTCAACTTTACGGGCGTCTCGTCCTCCGGCGTGGGATCGCTCTTGATGTAGAGCACGTTGGGGTATTCGTCCAACAGAGCGTCGACCTTGTCCGAAGTCTCCTTCTCGGCCCATCCCTCCATCACCAGTAGCGTGCCGTCGGCGGCCGCCTCGGCGGTGGCCGTTACCTTCACCTGCTGCAACGCTTCGCGCAGGCGGTTGCGGTCGCGTTCGATCAGCGGAACGGAGACGGCTGCGCGCGACATCTCGGCGTCCGTGTCTTTGAGCCGGGTTTGCAGCGAGGCGATCTTCGCCTCGGCGTCGCGCGTCGTCATTGCGGGGGCTTTCACCTCTTGCGCGTCGAACGACAACTCGTCGCCCGCCTGCATGACGGCGACGAACCAGACGATCGAATCGGTCTCGTGGATCACCTCCACGGGAGCCTGCGCGTTCCATGCGTCGCGCGACTTCTCGAATGCGGCCCGCTGCGCCGTGAAGAAGCGCAGCACGACGCCTCGGCCGGCGAGCCGCTGCATCGTCTCGGCCGAAAATTCGCCCCACGGCCGCGCCTCCTCGGCGGCCTTTTCGGTCTGAGCGATCTCGGTGCGAAGCGCCGCACGCTCCTGCGCCGCATGGCCGTAGTGTTCGTAGGCCTCGTCGCCCGAAGCGAACGGTTTGGCCGCCGCGTCGAAATATTCCGATTCGCGGAAGCGCTGCAACGCGTCGACGGCCTTGGTGCGGCCTTCGATCGAGGAGAGCAGCAGCCGGTCGCCCTCCGAAGGCTCCCAGCCCGAACAGGTCACGTCGACCAGTCCCAGTTCGCGGAGCCGTCCGATGAAGTCGTCGCTTTGGCCGGCATAGAGTATAAAGTCGTATTTCGACATCTTGGCGATCATAACATCTGCCCCTCCCCGGCCTGCTGCTGTTTGGTTTTCACGATTTTCTGCGCCGATTTCGAGAGGTTCTCCTCGTCCTCAAGGAATCGTTTGATCTTGCGTATGGCATCCTCGTAACCGGGAATCTGTACCTTCTCGTAGAGGTTGACTTTCTGAGTGGTTTTACGGCGTGCGAAATCCAGCAGTTCCATCTTGCGGTTGAAGAGCTCGTACTCGATGCCCAGCTTCGACAGCCGTTTCAGCAGGTCGATGCCGGCGGCGTACCACACGGGCGACGAAAAGAGGTCGTAGGGCTTCTCTTCGTAGACGATCTCTTTGAGCACGGGCGTGCGGACGCCCGCGATCTTCTGTTCGGTCAGCTCGATGTCGGCGATTCGCAGCAGGTCACAATCAAACTCTCCCCACAGCGAGACCATGTAGTCGTACTCGGCTTCGAGGCGCGAGAGCTGCGACCGGAACTCCTGTGCGGCGTCCTTCGCTTTCTTGACCTCGGAGCGCAGCGCCGACTCCTTACTCTTGATGGTAGGGAGCGCCTTCTGCCGCATCTTGAGCTGTTTGCCCAGATCGCCGAGCGAAGTCTTGTTATATTGAAATTTGATTGCCATAGGCGGTTACTCCTTCCAGTATTTTTGGATCAGCTCCTCCTTGATGGCCACCTCGGTCTTGGTGAAATACTCCGCAAAGAGCTTCCACGCGGTATCGAGCATCTCGTCGATGTCGATGTTGACGTCGATCGAGAGGAGCTTTTCCGAATAGTCATGGGCGAATTTCAACGCGCGTTCGTCGTAGTCCGACAGGTCAAAACCGTTCTCCAGCTTCGTCTTGGCGTTGGCCGCGTCGGCATAGAGACGCACGCAGGCGTTCATCACCTGCGGATGATCCTCGCGGGTCTTCTTGCCGATGACGAGCTGTTTGAGGCGCGACAGCGAACGGAACGGGTCGACGATGACCTTGCCCGTGTCGGTGTCGTTGCGCAGGAACAACTGACCCTCGGTGATGTAACCCGTGTTGTCGGGAATGGCGTGCGTGATGTCGCCGCCCGAGAGGGTCGTCACGGCGATGATCGTGATCGAACCGCCGTTGGGCAGCTGCACGGCCTTCTCGTAGATTTTCGCCAAGTCCGAGTAGAGCGAACCGGGCATCGAGTCCTTCGACGGAATCTGGTCCATACGGTTCGACACGATGGCCAGTGCGTCGGCGTAAAGCGTCATGTCCGTGAGCAGCACCAGCACCTTTTCCCCCTTGTCCACGGCGAAGTACTCGGCGGCCGTCAATGCCATGTCCGGTACGAGCAGTCGCTCCACGGGCGGGTTTTCGGTCGTGTTGACGAATGAGACGATGCGGTCGAGCGCGCCGGCGTTCTCGAAGACCTGCTTGAAGTAGAGAAAGTCGTCGTTTGTCAGGCCCATGCCGCCCAGAATGATCTTGTCGGCCTTGGCGCGCAGGGCCACATTGGCCATCACGGCGTTGTAGGGCTGGTCGGGATCGGCGAAGAAGGGAATCTTCTGTCCCGTGACGATCGTATTGTTCAGGTCGATGCCGGCGATGCCCGTGGCGATCAGCTCCGAAGGCTGCTTACGCCGGAAGGGGTTGACCGTCGGTCCGCCGATTTCGCGCGCTTCGCCCTCGATCTGCTCGCCGCCTTCGAGCGGTTCGCCGTAGGCGTTAAAGAAGCGTCCGGCCAGATTGTCCGACACCTTGAGCTTGGGCGGCTCGCCGTGGAAAACCACTTCGGAATCGGTCGCCAGACCTTCGGTGCCGGCGAAGATTTGCAGCGTCACGTTGTCGCCCATGATCTTGACTACCTGCGCGAGCTGGCCGCCTACGGTGGCCAGCTCGTCGTTGCCCACCCCCGAGGCGCGCAGCGTCACGGTGGCTTTGGTAATGTTGTCTATCTTGGTATATACCTTTTGAAATGCACGTGTTGTCATAGCTTCGGTCTTATTTGTTGAGCTGTTCGTTTACGAGCGCCTCGATCTGCGAGCGGTAGTCGGAGAACTTTTCCGATTGCCACTCCGAGTAGTTCATCTGGCGGAAGAGGTTGATCAGCGTCTTGAAGAACTGCGAGCAGGCTTCGAAATCGGCGAAATTGAAATTCTTGTTGCAGATGTCGAGCACCGTCTCGAACATCATCTTCTGGCGTTCGAGCGGACAGTTGGCGTCGATATCGTCGAAAGCGTCCTGTTGCAGGATCACGAAGTCGATCAGCTCCGATTTCCAGAAGCGTTCGTGGTACTCCACCGGAACGCCGTCGTCGCCGAGAATGTTGATCTGGTCATTGGCCTCCTTGCCGCGCTGCACGAGGGTCTTGCCGGCGTAGACGTTCTCCACCCAGCCCTTGCCGATGTGCGCGTCGAGGTATTCGCGGATTTCGGGATACTCCAGATATTTCGAATAGGAATCGAGCGGGTCGATGGCGGGGTAGCGTTTCGAGTCGGCGCGCGCTTGCGCGAGAGCGTAGAAACAGCGGGCCGCCTTCTTGGTCGACTCCGTAACCGGTTCCTTGAGGTTGCCGCCTGCGGGCGACACCGTGCCGAGGAACGTGACCGAACCCGTCTGGCCGTTGTTGAGCTTCACCAGACCGGCGCGCGAGTAGAAGTTGGAGATGATCGCCGAGAGGTCCATCGGGAAGGCGTCCTGACCGGGCAGCTCCTCCAGACGGTTCGACATTTCGCGCAGCGCCTGCGCCCAGCGCGACGTTGAGTCGGCCATGACGAGCACTTTGAGTCCCATCGCGCGGTAGTACTCGCCGATGGTCATACCCGTGTAGACCGACGCTTCGCGGGCGGCGACAGGCATGTTCGAGGTGTTGCAGATAATGATCGTACGCTCCATCAGGGGGTGTCCCGTATGGGGGTCGATCAGTTCGGGGAACTCCTTGAAGATCTCTACCACCTCGTTGGCGCGCTCGCCGCAGGCGATCATGATGATCACGTCGGCGTCGGCCTGTTTCGAAATGGCATGCTGCAACACGGTCTTGCCGGCGCCGAACGGCCCGGGAATAAAGCCCGTGCCGCCTTCGGCCAGCGGGTTGAACGTGTCGATGGCGCGCACGCCCGTCTCCATGATGCGGTCGGGGCGCGGCTTCTCGACGTAGCTGCGCACCGCCTGCTTGACGGGCCAGCGCTGTACCATCGTCACGTCGTGATCCCGCCCTTCCGCGTCGGTCAGGACGGCTATCGTCTCCGTAACCTTATATTCTCCCGCCTCAGCGACGCTCTTGACCGTGTACCCGTCGGTCATCGTAAAGGGAACCATGATCTTGTGGGCGACCCACTGCTCCTTCACCTCGCCCAGCCATGAGGCGGCCGAAACCTTGTCGCCCGCCTTGGCGAGCGGCTTGAACTCCCATTTCTTTTCGAAGTCGATCGGATCGGTGATCGAACCGCGTTCGATGAAGAGACTCTCCATCTTCTCGAGGTCGTTCTGCAAACCGTCGTAGTTGCGCGACAGCAGACCCGGGGCGAGCGTCGCTTCGAGCATGTGGCCTTCGAACTCGACCTTGTCGCCGATTTTCAGACCGCGCGTGCTGTCGTAAACCTGTACATAGGCGTCGTCGCCGATGACTTTGATGACCTCGGCCATCATTTTGGTATCGCCCGTCCACACGTAGCAGATTTCGTTCTGGGCGACAGGACCGTCCGCCTTGACGATGACGATGTTGGAGATGATACCGTTTACACGTCCTTTAGTTTTCATATCTGACTATTTATTATTTATCAATTCCTTGCCGTCCAGTTCGCGCAGCAGTTGCGCGAGCATATCGCGGCCGCGCTGCTCGTCGAGCAGCGTCCAGCGCGCTACGATATTGATGCGCACCAGATACGAGAGAATGGCGTTCGCGTTGAAGTAGTCTGCGGCCGCCAGATCGACGGCCTGTTGCCAGCGGATGCGGTCGATCTTGTGCTCCTTTTCGAGCAGATTGCCTTCGTCGCTCACGGCGACGATCACTGCGTCGATGTAGGGCAGTTCGCCCCGCAGCCCGAAGTCGGCGGCCGACGAACGGCGCAGTTGCTCGGCGATGTCGTCGTCGCCCACGATCGTTTCGTCGACGGGGCGGCCGGTAGCGCGGGCCGTGACGGCCGCCGCAACGTTGCGCAGCGTGCGGTCGAAATCGCTCCACTCGCGCAGGAACCTGCTCGGCGAGGCTGCGCACAAGGCATAGTAGGCTTCGAAAAGCGACCGTTCGAAACGCCGCGAGGTATCCACCTCTTCGGCCTCCTCCGAGTCGGGACGGGCGTAGGCGCAGAGAATCCGTCCGAGTTCGGGCGGCAGCGCATGCGGATGCTCCAACTCCTCCTTCAGCTGCTCGCGCGAGAAGTTGCCCAACGGATCGTGCGCCGAGCCGCCCGTGCGAAGGCTGACGATGTTTTTGCAGTCGTAATAGCCGTACAACAGCCTGACGGCGCGCAGATCGCGCGGCGTGAGTTCATGGAGAATCTCGTCGAGGATGGCGTGCGGGTCGAAACCCTTCACCCCTCCGTCGAGCGAATACTCCCGCAGTCCGGCTACCAGACAGTAATAGTTGGTTTCGAACATGACTGTTTAGGCTTTGAACAGCAGTTCGGAGACTTTACCGCGCAGATACTCTTTCAACAACGCCTCGAAGTCGTCGTCCGAGAAGGAGATGTAGTAGCTGCCGCCTTTGGCGCCGACCTTGAAGCCGGTGCGCACCTCTTTCGAGTAACCTACTTCGATGCCTGCATCGAGCAGTTCCTTGGCGGCTGAGGCGAACGCCGCGTCGAACTTCGCGCGTTCGGCTTCGGGCAGCAGCGCCTGCAGCTCGACCTTCGACGACGACGCGCCGTTCCAGTTGCGGGCGACGCTCAGGAGCATCTCCTTGACGAATGCGGGGTCGAGATTGGCGGCTTTTACGGCGGAGAAGGTGCTTTGCGCCGCGATCAGCGAGGAGATCTCCTCCTTGATGCGGGCTACGGCCTGCTTGCCGGCCAGTGAAATCTCGGTCATCGAGTTTTTGGCCGTATCGTCAGCCTTGGCTTCGGCTGCTTTCACGATGGCTTCGGCTTCGGCTTTGGCGTCGGCGATGATTTTGGCGGCTTCGCTCTTGGCCTCGGCGACCAGTCGTTCGGCCTCGGCGCGACCTTTCTCCAGCCCTTCGTCATAGAGCTTCTGGGTCAATTGTTGAAGTTTGTTCTCCATAGTGTTCTGTATCGTATTTGATTGTTTTTCGTCCGTTCGCTTATCTCACAAAGGTAGATATTTTTTTCGATTTTGCCCAAATCGGAATGTCGATTTTTCCTTTTTCGGGCTATTTTGACGCTCCGATTGTACGATTTTCTGCTATTTTGTTTCGAAAGAAAACGCTTTTCCTTCGAAAGTAGTGTGAAGGTTTGCCTTTTCGGACAAAATCCGACGGTTTTCGGACAAAATATCCCGATTTGCGGCGGTAGGGAACGGACGATCGGGAGCGGGCAATGGGGAAGCGGACCGCAAAACAGCTTGCGATCCGCTTCTGAAAAGGATTCGACAGAAATTCGTTATTGATGTTGCGGCCGCAGCAGGTCCAGAACGACCTTTACGGGCGAGAAGGTGGTGACCGGAACGTCGACGAAGACGGTGTTCCATCGCGCCATCGCGCCGTTCCACAGCCCCGGAAGCTCCTGCGCCCGCAGTTCGCGGCCGGCGTAGGATTTTGATGAGATGAAACCCGTCTGTGGGTCTGCGTAACGTCTCAGATCGAATTTTTCGCCCCGCACATTGCGTACGCCGCAGACCAGATCGACCGGATTGAAGTGGGTTGCCTGCTGCATGAGCTGCCGGTCGGCCGGCGCGATCTGGCTCGATTCGGCGATCTGGAGCGATTCGGTTCCGTCGTCGTTGGCCGCCCAGAAGGGGCCGCCGCCCGGTTCTCCCTCGTTGCGCACCATGCCGCACAGGCGGATCGGGCGGTCGAGGATGGCGCGCAACACGGCTGAATTGTAATCGTCCGTCAGCCGGACGCAGAGCCGTTCGCGGATGAAACGGGCGATCTGTTCCAGTTCGGCGCCGCCCGTGTCGAGCGCGCGGATGTATTCGAAGCTGCGTTCCTGAAGTTCGAGCAACAGCCCTGCGAGCGCTTTTTTATAGATGATCGTGTCGCCTCGGAGGGCGTCGGTGGTCACGTTGTCGATGTTCTTGACGAAGATGAGGTCGGCGTCGATTTCGTTGAGGTTCTCGATCAGCGCGCCGTGACCCGCCGGACGGAAGAGCAGGGAGCCGTCGTCGGTGCGGAAGAGCGTATTGTCGGGATTGACCGCCACCGTGTCGGTCGAAGGCTTCTGCTCGGAGAAGGTGATGTCGTACTGTACGCCGAACCGTTTCTCGTAGCGGGGAACTTTTTCGGCCATCAGCGCCTCGAACCCCGCCTGATGTTCCGGCGAGACGGTGAAATGGATCCGCACGCGGTTCTCCGAAACGGCGTATTGCGCCCCTTCGACCAGATGCTCCTCGGCGGCCTTGCGCGCCCCTTCGGCATAGGCGTGGAACGTCACCAACCCCTTGGGTTTGCGGCCGTAACCGAGCCCTTTGAGGATGATGTATTCGACCGCGGTGCGGTCGTCGGCGCCGGCGGGCAGCGCCGCTCGCAGTTCGGGCCAGAAGGCGAACCGTTCGATATTTTGCAGCAGCCGGTCGATTCCCTCCCCGCGTTTGCCCTCTTCGACGAAGGCGAACAACTCCTTGAACATGCGCGTCGCGGCTCCCGACGCCGGAACGAACTTGACGATGCCGAGTTTGGCCGCCGCCTCGTCGTAGCGTCGCACGGCGGCCGACAGCTCCTGCGGCGTGAGGGTGAGAATTCCGTCACCCGGCGCTGCGGCGCGGACAACTTTCAGAAAGGGAAAGCCGCGTCTGAAATTTTCGATCTGACGCTCCACCGCTTCGGGGGTGAGACCGTGCGCCCGGATGCGGGCCGTATCCTGTTCGGTAAACATAGACGATTCCGGTTTTAATACATGGCGATCTGTTGCGGATTTTATTATCGCTTCGGCTTTGGCCGAACAAGGGTAAAGTTAATAAAAATTCCCTATCTTTGCAATATGATTCGCGAATTTTCTGATATCGACCTCTCCGACCGCAACAGTTTTCATGTGCGGCAGCGGGCCGCGCGGCTCGTCGAGTTCGAAACGACGGACGATCTGACCGCATTTTTCCGCGACGGGGCGCCCGAAAAGTGGGCGGTTCTTGCGGGCGGCAACAACATCCTCTTCACGCAGGATTTCGACGGCACGCTGCTGACGCCGCGCTCGACGACGATTGAGGTCGTGGCCGAGACGCCCGATGCGGTGACGGTGCGTGCGGCGGCGGGCGTCGAGTGGGACGATCTGGTGGTATGGGCGGTCGATCGCGACCTGTGGGGCGTCGAAAACCTGTCGCTCATTCCGGGCAAGGTCGGGGCCGCTCCGGTGCAGAACATCGGGGCTTACGGCGCCGAGGCGAAGGATACGATCGAGAGCGTGGAGATGTTTTGCGTGGATACGCTCAATACCTTGATCCTGAGCAAAGAACATTGCGCGTTCGGATATCGGGAGAGCGTCTTCAAGCATGCGCTGCGCGGACGGGTCGTCATCACGTCGGTCACCTTCCGCTTGAACCGCCGTCCGCAACCCGATCTGGATTACGGCGATCTGCTGCGCGAAACCGAAGCGCGCGGGGGCGCTACGCTCCGCAATATCCGCGAAGCGGTCTGCGCCATCCGACGCTCGAAACTGCCCGATACGGCCGTGCTGGGCAATGCCGGCAGTTTCTTTAAAAATCCGGTGGTGGATGCCGCCGTCGCCGAACGGCTTCGGGCGGAATATCCGCAAATGCCGGTCTATCCTGCCGTCGAGGCGGGGCATGCGAAGCTGGCCGCCGGATGGCTTATCGAACAGGCGGGTATGAAGGGGTATCGTGCGGGTCGTGCGGGCGTTCACGAGCGGCAGGCGCTGGTGCTCGTCAATCACGGCGGTGCGACGGGCGGCGAGGTGCTGGCGCTGGAGCGAGAGGTGCAGGCGGCCGTGCGCGCGAAATTCGGCGTGGAGATCGCCACCGAAGTGAACGTATTGTGAGAGATTGAAATTAAGAATTAAAGCGACCGTGTCATTCGGACTTATCGCCGGAGAAATGCGGCCCTCCGAGCCGGCGGGCTGCAGGCTCCGGCAGCGGAGGCCCGCCGATGGCGTTCTCCGCAGGCTGCGTCCGCGGAGCGTTCGAACGGGAACGTTCGGAACGAGCCGAAGAAGAGGAACCGGCTGTGACGAATCGGGAGAGGTATATGACAATTCTTAATTTTTCATTTTTTATTTAATCGGAGATGCTGACCGACCGTTTTCAATCCTATGTCGAGCGTCACGGGCTCTTTACCCGTGACGATCGTATTTTGCTGACCGTTTCAGGGGGCGTCGATTCTATGGTGCTGCTGTCGCTGATGGCTTCGCTGGATTATCGGATCGGCGTGGCGCACTGCAATTTCCAGTTGCGCGGCGCCGAGAGCGACGAGGACGAGCAGATCGTGGCGCGCGAAGCGGCCCGCTACGGCGCGCCGTGTTACAACCGCCGCTTCGACACGAAGGCCGAGATGGAGCGCACGGGCGAATCGATGGAGATGGCGGCCCGCCGGCTGCGCTATGCGTGGTTCGAGGAGCTGCGGCGCGAGCACGGTTATGCGGCGATCGCCGTGGCGCACCATGCCGACGATTCGATCGAGACCTTTTTCATCAATCTGCTGCGCGGGACGGGACTGCGCGGGTTGACGGGGATCAGCACCCGCATGGGACACGTGGTGCGTCCGTTGATGTTCGCGTCGCGTCGCGAGATTCTGGAATACGCCGTGGCGCAGAAGATTCCGTTCCGTGAGGACTCTTCGAACCGCTCGACCAAATACCTGCGCAACAAGATTCGGCTGGGATTGATTCCCCGTATCCGCGAAATCAATCCCAAGTTCACCGACCTGATGCGCCACAACATCGAGCGTCTGACCGATACGCAGCTCTTTATCGAAGCGGCCGTCGCCCATATGCGGCAGGATGTCGTGACCGAGGCCGGCGGGATCGCCACGATCCATGTCGAACGGATCGAAGCGGCCTATCCGCGCAATTTCGCCGTCTACGAGTTGCTCAGTTCGGAATACGGTTTCAAGGGAGACGTCTGCGACGCGATCTGCCGCGCCCTCACGGAGGAGGTGTCGGGGCGGCGTTTCTACGCCAAGGAGTATGTCGCCTGCGTCGATCGGGGGCGGATTCTCGTCGAACGGATCGCCCCCGGCGATGCGTGCGAAGTGACCGTCGAGCGGGGTGCTCAGCGCAGCTACTGCGGCAACATGGTGCTCTATTACGAGGCGTGCGACATCGACGACATCCGCGCTTACGATGTGCCGGAGCAGGTGGCGCTGCTCGACGCCGACCTCCTGCAATATCCGCTCCGTCTGCGCCGCTGGCGCGAAGGCGATTCGTTCATACCCTTCGGCATGGAGGGACACAAGAAGGTGAGCGACTATCTGGTCGACCGCAAGGTTTCGCTGCCCGAGAAGCAGCGGCAGTTCGTGCTTGTGTCGGGCGACGAAATCGTGTGGCTGGTAGGCCGCCGCATCGACGACCGCTACCGTTTGACGGACCGTACGGAGAACGTTTTACGTATTACAAAAGAGATCATATAGTTATGGCCAAGAGTGCAGTCCGCTTTCGGGATTCGGTCGCTCAGTACGAGCGGTTGTCGGCCGATATCGCCGCGCGCAGGTTCGCACCGGTCTACCTGCTCATGGGCGACGAGTCCTATTTCATCGACGCGTTGTGTGACCGGCTGGCGGCGACGATTCTCGGGGAAGCCGAACGGTCGTTCAACCAAATCGTCCTCTACGGACGCGACACGGAACCCGGGCAGGTGATCAACTTCTGCCGCCAGATGCCGATGATGGGGAGTTACGAAGTGGTAATCCTCAAAGAGGCGCAGCAGATGCGCCAGATCGAGAAGCTCTCGCTCTATACACAGAAGCCGCAGGCGTCGACCATACTGGTCGTCTGCCACAAGGAGAAGAACGTCGACAAGCGTTCGGCCTTCTACAAACAGGCGGCCGCGTGCGGCGTGGTCTTCGAATCGGTGCGGCCGCGCGATTACGAGATCGGGCAGTGGCTCGCGGGATTCGTGGCTTCGAAGGGGTGCCGGATCGACGAGAAAGCGTTGTCGATGCTCACCGACCATTTGGGAACCGATGTCTCGAAGATCTCGAACGAACTCGAAAAACTGCTCGTCTCGCTGCCCGAGGGGACGCAGCGCATCACCGACCGCGACATCGAGCAGAATATCGGCATCTCGCGCGAGTACAACAATTTCGAGCTGTGCAAGGCGGTGCTCGGGCGGGATATGGCGCGCGCGCTGCGCATCGCCGACCATTTCGGCCGCAATCCCAAGGAGAATCCGCTGCTGGTGACCGTCATGGCGCTGTTCGGACAGTTCAAACAACTGTTCGTGCTCAATTATCTCTACTGGCTCGCGCGGCGGCAGGGAACGGCCGCGCCGTCGGATGCCGAGCTGATGCGGGCGTTGAAAGTGGGCAACGCCTTTGCGATCAACGAACTGCGGCAGGCAATGCCCCGCTGGCCCAACAACAAGGTCTTCGGCGTGTTGGGGCTGTTGCGCGAGTACGACGGCAAGAGCAAGGGCCTCGATGCGGGCGGCGCGTCGGACGGCGAACTGCTGCGCGAGTTGCTGCTCAAAATGCTGACACTCTGATTCCGGTATTGCGATGACCGACTTCTGTTCCATCAACGGCCGTTTGACGCCGCTCGGCGAGGGGTTGCCCGAAGGGATTTACCTCTACCAGCGGCTGCGTACGATCGACTGCCGGCCGTTGCACGCGGCGGCGCATGTCGCCCTGCTGCGGGAGGGCGCGCGGCAGTTGTTCGGATGCAGAGCGAACCTTTCTCTGGAACGTATCGCCGATGAGATTCGCGCGTTGTTGCGGGCCAACGGTTATCCGGCCGGCGGCGCGACCGTCACGCTGCGGTTTTACGCCGACGGCGGACATGCATTGACGGCTGACGGCGTATCGCTCTATCGGGAGTATGCCCTGCGGAGTTTGCGTCCTGCGGCGGCGGTCGTGACGTGCGAAACCTATCGGCCCGAGTGGCCCACGTCGGCGCGCCGCGAAGCGGTGCGTTGGGCACGGCAAGAGGCCGCGCGGCGCGGCGCGCGCTGCGCAATTCTTTGCGATGGCGACGGCATCGTCCACCGCGCCGACGATGCGCCGTTGTTCGCCGTGCACGACGATGTGATCTACTCGTCGCCCGCTGCGCCCGATGTCGAACGCACGCTGGTCGCCGAGGCGGCTCGCCGGACGGGGATTCCGCTGGCCGAACAACCGGTCGGGGCCGATCAGTTGGGGCTGTTCGACGAACTCTTCTCCTTCGATTGCGAAGGGGTCTGTTCGATCTCTTCGTGCGGCGATGCGCTCTATCTTTCGCTCATGGCCGAGCGCATCGCGTCGGCGTTGGCGGCGCTTCCCGAAAAATAGAAACACGACGGCCGCATACGGCGCTATCTTGTGCGGAAACCGTCGTCATCATGAAAAAATATCTTCTCTTTTATGCCCTTGCCGTCACGTTGCTGTTGGCAGGGAGTCTGCGTCGTTACCGCACGGAGACGCGCCGTCTCGAACAGAACCAACGCGCCCTGCTGTCGCAGGTTGAACACTACCGTACGCGGGCGGGCGAGGCCGCCGCGTCGGTCGAGGTGTTGCAACTGCGTTGCCGCGAGTTCGAACGGTTGCGGGCCGGCGATGCGGAGCGTATCCGGCGGTTGGGCATCCGGCTGCGGCGGGTCGAAGCCGCCGCGACGTTTGCCGCCGCCACCGAAATCGAAGTGCGTGCGCCGCTCGGAGACAGCGTCGTGCGGCGCACGTTCGCTGCGGTATGCGACAGCGACCGGTTAAAATCGGTTGTGCGGTTCGACAGCGTGCGGTTTTTTCGTTGGAACGATCCGTGGGTGACGGTCGAGGGATGCGTTCGGGGCGACTCGGTCGCCTGCCGCATCGAGAGCGTCGACACGCTGCGGCAGATCGTCCACCGTGTGCCGCGTCGGTTTCTCTTCTTCCGCTTCGGCACGAAAGCCGTAAGGCAGGAGATCGTCTCGTCGAATCCCCACACGCGGATCGTCTATGCCGAGTACGTGCGTTTCGCGCGATAAAGGTTATTGTTTCGGACGGGCCAAAGGTCTGTTATATTCCGCACTATGAAAACGGCGGAGGAAGAGCAGGAAAAGTCTCGCACCAAATTTCTGAATTCGTCGCAGGAATCTTTTTGCCGCTTTTTCCACAAAAAGCGGCGTAAAACCATCCGCACCCGACGCACGCAGCGCGGGCAGAGACCGCAAGCGGGCTATACCGCGCCAGAAGGAGGAAACCGAGCGTAGCGAAGGTAAGGCGAAAAATTCGGGGAACCGACGTCGCTCACGCCAGCGCTACGCGGACAAGCTCGCGCCTGCGCTTCTTGACGGCGCGTCCGTCGCCGGTTCTGCTTCCCGATTTTTCGCAATGCGGAGCCGTTGGTGCGCTACGCGCAACTATGATTTTAGCAGGCCTGTGGCCTGCCCGGTCGCACTGCGAAAAGAGCGGACTTTGCGGTGCGCTCCGCGCGATAAATTTTAATTTTTCATCTTTAATTTTCGGACTCTTTGGCTTCGCCTTAGATACTCCGCCTCGGCAATTGCAAATAAATTTGCATTGCACTCGGCTTAATCGTATCTTTGCGGCCCTATGTACAGTTTTTCGCGTTATAAGGAACAATATCGGGCCAATCTGAAATTGGCTCTGCCCGTCGTGCTGTCGCAGGTGGGGCAGATTCTGGTGCAGTTCGCCGACAATGCCATGGTGGGGCAGTTCGGCGGCGAAGACCCGCTGCCGCTGGCCGCCGTGTCGTTCGGCGGCGCGGTCTTCTTCATTCTCTTCGTCACGGGAATGGGCTTGACGTTGGGTTTGACGCCGTTGGTGGGCGAGTGTTTCGCGCAGGGCGACAAGCGCGGCGCGGCGGATTATCTCAAAAACAGCATGATTTTCTACACGGTGCTGGGCTTTCTGATCGCCGCGGTGCAGTTGGCCGTCATTCCGCTCATGTATCGCATGGGACAGCCCGTGGAGGTGGTCGATCAGGCGATTCCGTACTATAAACTCATGGCTTGCAGCATGCCGGCCGTGATGCTGTTTTTCGCCTTCAAGCAGTTTCTGGAAGGGGTGGGCAACACCGTCGTTTCGATGGTAATCGTGATCGGCTGCAATCTGATGAACGTCGTGCTGAACTGGGTTTTCATCTTCGGACACTGCGGTTTCGAGGCGATGGGCGCTACGGGTGCGGGTGTGGCGACGCTCATTTCGCGCATCGCGATGCCGCTCGTCGCCGTCTGGTACTTCTATCGCCGCAACCGGCTGCGCGAGTACGCCGTATTACTGCCCGAGGTAAGCTATTCGCGCCGTTCGGTAAAACAGTTGGTGCGTATGGGCGTGCCGATTTCGGGGCAGATGTTCCTCGAAGCTTCGGCCTTTGTGCTGACGAGCATCATGATGGGGTGGTTCGACGCCGTGGCCATCAGCGCCAACCAGATCGCCCTGACAATGGGCAACTTCGCCTTTATGATCGTCACGGCCGTAGGCGCCGCCACGACGATCCGTATTTCGCACTGCTACGGTGCGCGGCGGTTCGACGAGCTGGGTGTGGCCGCCAAGGCTGCGCTGCATATCGTCATTGCGTGGAATCTCTTCGCGGCGATCGTGTTCGTTGCGCTGCGCCGCGTGATTCCGTTTATCTTCACCGCGAACGGCGAAGTGATCTCGCTGGCGTCGTCGATGCTCGTGCTGATCGCCCTTTACCAGTTGTCGGACGGAATCCAGAACATCTCGGTGGGGGTGCTGCGCGGCGTGCAGGACGTGAAGATCATCATGCCGCTGGCCTTCGCCGCCTATTGGGTGCTGAATCTGCCGGTGGGGTACCTCTGCGGATTCACCCTCGGACTGGGGCCTTGGGGGCTTTTCATCGGTTATTTCGTCGGCCTGACGACGGCCGCCGCGCTCTACCTGCTGCGCGTCCGTCGGGATCTGCATCGGCTGCGGACGACGGGCGTCGCCGAGTAGGAAGGAAAGATTCGATTTCGAGCCGGAACTTGGTTCCGGCTCTTTTTTATCTCCGCATGGAAGAACCGGCGGCGCGTTCCCGTCGGAACCGCCCGCTGCGGCAAATCCGATGCCCTGTGAAAAAGATGTTGGGATTCCGTTGAAAAATGTTTATATTTGTGGCTAAAACACGAAAGAATGTCCTGCAATTGTAAAAACAGACCGGAGATCGGTCGCGGCGCCGCCTTCTGCAACTGCGGCGAGGAGTGCCATGCGACCGTCTGCGACGGATGCTTCAAGCTCCATGAAACGCAGTGGCTCGCCGACTATCCCGATCATCTTCCGACCGATATATTCGAAGTTCGCTTCAAGAACACGCGCCGTTCCTATTATCAGAACGTCAACAACCTCCCGCTCGAGGTCGGTGATATCGTCGCCGTCGAAGCCTCGCCGGGACACGACATCGGCATCGTTTCGCTCACGGGCGACATGGTGGCCAAGCAGATGAAACGCACGGGCTTCAACCCCTACAACGGCGAATTCAAGAAGATCTACCGCAAGGCCAAGCCCTATGACATCGAACGCTGGCAGGAGGCCATCGCGCTCGAACACGAGACCATGATTCTTTCGCGGCAGATCGCCGCCGACATGGGGTTGAACATGAAGATCGGCGACGTGGAGTATCAGGGCGACAAGATCAAGGCAATCTTCTATTACATCGCCGACGAACGGGTCGATTTCCGCGAACTGATCAAGGTTTTCGCAGAGCAGTTCCATATCCGTATCGAGATGAAGCAGATCGGCGCGCGGCAGGAGGCGGGCCGTATCGGCGGTCTGGGCGCCTGCGGCCGCGAGTTGTGCTGCGCGTCGTGGATCGCCAGTTTTTCGAGCGTCACGACCAACGCCGCCCGCATGCAGGAGTTGTCGCTCAACCCGCAGAAACTGGCCGGACAGTGTTCGAAACTCAAATGTTGTCTGGTTTACGAATACGACACCTATGCCGATGCACGGCGTGATTTCCCGCGCGTTCGGGAGCCGCTGCAAGCGCTCGACGGCGAGTACTATCTCGTCAAGAGCGATATTCTGGCCCGTACGATGCAGTTCAGCAGCAGCAAGGATGCGTTGGTGAATGTCGTCACGCTTTCGGTCGACCGCGTGAAGGAAATTCAGGCGCTCAACCGCGCCGGCAAGAAAGTCGACCGTCTGCTTTCGGAGGTGGACGTTCCGGCTGTGACCGAGGAGCCGACCTATCGTTCGGAGGAGGACAGCATCACCCGTTTCGACAGCAAGCGCCGCAGCGGCAAGCGTCGCCGCGGCGACCGGAAAACCGGTCCGCGCGACGGAGCGGCCGAAGGCGCCGCGGGTTCGGAGCAGGGAGCCGGAGGCGAAGCCGGCGCTTCGGGGCGGGCGCCGCGTCCCGTTCGTAATCCGCAGAAAGGCGGTTCGGGGGCCGGCGGCGGTGAAAACGCAGGATCGCAGGGCGGCGAACGCAATGGCGATCGGCCGCGTGGGGATCGCCGCAGCGGACGTCGGGGCAACGGCGGTCGCGGAGGTGAAAATCGCGGAGGTGAAAACCGGAACGGCGAGGGCCGAGGAGACCGGAACCGGCAGGGCGGCCGTCCGAACCGCGGCGGCGGAAATCAAGGGAATAACAACAATCGTTCGGCGTCGGGCGGGTCTTCCGGTAACGACGGCGGAAAGAACGGCGGCGCTAAGGAGTAATAAACAGTGATAGGGCGGGGAGGGATTCCTCTGCGCTTTCGAGCGACCGACGAATCCGCCTGCAAGGGTGGATTCTTATTGACAGCGTGTATGGGAAAGGCGAACCGGATTCTGCTGGCGTTGCTGCTGCTGGCGTTGCTGCCGGCAGCGGGGTGTCTCTCTTCGCATCGGGCCGTGGTGGCCGACGTCGATCCGCTCGAATGGCGGGACGGCGTGCAGGTGCGTTTCACGAATGCGGATACGCTCTCCGAGTGCGATTTGCGGTTCGTTGTGCGCTACGATGCCGCTTTCGCAGGCGATCCGGTCGATCTGGAGGTGACGACCGTTGCGCCCGATTCACTTCGTCTGACGGAGACCTTCGCGCTGCGGCTCGCTCCTTCGCACGGGCCTTCGCCGCTTCTGCGCGATACGGCCGTGCTTTACCGGCGGCGGGCGGTGTTGCGTCGGGAAGGCGAATACCGGATGACGATTCGCCCTTCTGAGCCGGTGCGCGGCATCGAGGCCGTGGGAATAACCATCGAAAAAAGCGAATAACCGACCATGGGGAAAGATAAACTGAAGAAATTTGCCGAGAACCGGACGTTCCGGTGTCTCGTCCAACCCGAATTCGACGAAATATTTCACAGGGACCATCCACTCAAAGGGCGCTGGCACGCCGATTTCTTCCGCAACGACCGTCCCATCGTACTCGAACTGGGGTGCGGCAAGGGGGAGTATACTGTAGCGCTGGCGGCCGACGACCCCACGCGCAACTATATCGGAGTGGATATCAAGGGCGCGCGCATGTGGCGCGGCGCGAAGACCGCCACCGAGCAGGGAATGGCCAACGTGGGTTTCCTGCGCACGCGCATCGAATTCATCACGTCGTTTTTCGCGCCGGGCGAGGTGGCCGAATTGTGGATCACCTTTCCCGATCCGCAGCTTAAAACGCGCCGTGCCAAAAAACGGCTCACCGCGCCGCCCTTTCTGGCCTGTTATGCGCAGTTCCTCGCGCAGGGCGGCTGGATCAATCTCAAAACTGATTCGCAGCATCTTTACCGCTATACGGGCGAGGTGATTCGCCGCTGCGGACTGCGCTGCGAGGTTTCGAACGCCGATATTTACGGCACGGGTTACGCCGACAAGGTGCTCTCGATCAAGACGGCCTACGAACAGCTGTTTCTCGATCGCGGCCTGCCGATCACCTATACCCGTTTTACGCTGGACGAAGCCACCCGTTTCGATTGGTTCGACTGGGAGGAAGACGAGAAACAGAAGGCGGAGAAGGATTGCGAGGAGGCGCGGAAGTAAGTAAGGATTAAAAATTGATTGTGTCACTCCGAGCGGAACGCAGTGGAGCGTGGGAATCAAGCGTTTGATTATTCCGAGGAGCGACCGCATCGCAGTTCTTTTCGGCGGCAGGGGCGTCGTTCGTCGCGTGAGCCGCCGGAGATGATCCCGCTCGCAGGGGGGGGGCAACAGGGATATGATTCTGTTAAAAATTATCAGGGTTGTCGCTCCGAGGTATTGCAGGGACTGCGATCGGCGACTGCGAATTACGACCTGTTCTCAATTGTTTTGTGCGCGATGATGATAGCGACCCGATTATTCGTCTGTTTTTTGTTGCTGCTGTTTGCCTGCGGCGGGGAGTATGTGCCTCGCACGGGCGATCTGTTGTTTCAGCAGAATGCGTCCGAGGGGATGACCGGCGCCATCGTCGCGGCGACGCAGCGCGGCGAGCCCGTAACCTTCACGCATGTGGGGATCGTCGAAACGGCGGCCGACGGCGTGTTCGTCGTCGAGGCGATCGATACGAGCGTCCGGCGAACGCCGCTCGGCGAGTTCATCGCCCGTTCGGCGCAGCGCGAAGGGCGGCCGCTGGTGGCTGTCGGACGACTGTGCGGGGCGGACAGCGTGGTGGTAAACCGTGCGTTGCGGCGTGCGCACGAACGGCTGGGACTTCCTTACGACGACGATTTTCTGCCTGCCAACGGTAAATTCTATTGCAGCGAACTGGCGTGGGAGTGTTTTCTGGCGGCGGACGATTCGACGCACCTGCTGCAAAGTCGCCCCATGACCTTCCGTACTCCCGACGGTGAGTTGCCAACCTATTGGGCGGAGCATTTCGCCGCGCTGGGAATGCCGGTTCCCGAGGGCGTCGCCGGCACCAATCCCAACGATATGGCGAACGATCCGGCGGTCGAGATCGTTTGGCGTTATTATGAGTGACGGTCGGATTTGCACTGCCGGCGGCCCAACCGGAACGAGGGGGTTTCGCTCGATTTTATTACGGAGGCCGTTGTCTGCGGCGTGTTTTGAAGAGACTCTCAGAGAAGCGGGAGCGGGAATATTCGAATTCGAATATTCCCGCTCCCGGTATTGTCGGAGACCACTATCGTTGCTGAAACTCGAATGAGAACCGGTTGCCCTCGTCTTCCAGCCACGCGTGTTGTCGGGTGGCGGGTGAGAGGGCGAAGAAGGGCGAGTAGGTCGTTACGCGCACCGTCCGGCCGTCGGGCAGGAATTCCAGAATACGGAGCCAGCCGTCGCCGCCGTTACCTTCGTAGCCGCCGCCCATCGACTGCGAGTCGAAGAGCATCTGGTGAACGGGCTTGCCGGCGCTGTTGGCGTCCGTGCGGAAACCCCATCCCGAGACGTGACCGCAGAGGACCAGTTCGATGTTCGAGGCAGGGTAGACGAGTTTCCGCCAGATCGCTTCGCCCTGATTGGCGTCGGGCAGCTCCTGCTTGAATTTCGTGATCTTGCCGTTTACGACGACGGGTTCGTAACTGGTGACGCGCACCGGATCGCCCTTGATGCGTTCGCTCTTGTTGTTGAGGTAAGAGTGCGTCATCAGCACCACGCGGTGATTCCTGTATTGTTCCAGCCCCACGATACGCCGCGCCCAACCGATCACCGTGTCGCGCGGCGCGAATTCGAGGTTGAGGAAGAGATAGTCGATTCCCTCGGGGCTGCGCATCTCGAAAGCGGCGTTCTCGACGGCGTGGTTGCCCTGCGCGTCCAATCCGTACTGGCTGAGCATTCGCCGGTTGAGGGGGTTCTTGTCGACGGGGAAGTATTCGCCGATGTGCGTGCGCCGGTCGCCCGTGCGCGTGTAGGTATAATCGTGATTGCCGGTGGCCGTCATGTAGGGAACGACTCCGTCGAGCTGCGAGAAGGCGCGCGCGGTGGCTTCCCACTGCCTGTGCGACGACTGGTCGCCGGAGTAGCCGTTGCTGATACGGTCGTTTTGTTCGACCAGATCGCCCACGCAAAGCACCATCTTGGTGTTCAACGCTTCGGCATGTTTGGCGATCCAACTGGTCATGATCTCCATGATCGGTTGGTTGCACGCCTTTTTGGCATACCCTTGCAGGTCGGGAATCAGGACGACGGTCCACGAGTCGGGATCGGAGAGGGCGGGTTCATGCTGTTTCTCCTGTGCCGATGCGGGCACGAGAAACGCTCCTAAAAGTGCGGCGAGCAGGATTCGGATGAAAAGAAGGTTGCGGTTCATGGCGTAATTAAGGATAATTAGAATTGTCAATTCTTAATTTTCAATTGATTTACGCCACGCTCTGCATCTCGATGAGCTTGGAGTAGATGCCGCCGCGCGCCATCAGCTCTTCGTGCGTGCCCTGCTCGGCGATGCGGCCGTGGTCGATGACGATGATCTTGTCGGCGTTGTGCACCGTCGAGAGACGGTGGGCGATGACGATCGACGTGCGACCTTTCAGCAGCGAATTGAGCGCGTCCTGCACCAGCTTTTCGCTCTCTGTGTCGAGCGCCGAGGTCGCCTCGTCGAGAATCAGAATTTCGGGATTTTTCAGCACTGCGCGGGCGATCGACAGACGCTGCCGCTGGCCGCCCGAAAGTTTCATGCCGCGGTCGCCGATGTTGGTCTGGTAGCCCTTGTCGGTCTCCATGATGAAATCGTGGGCGTTGGCCACCTTGGCCGCCGCGACGATTTCGTCGTGCGTGGCGTCGAGTTTGCCCAGCGAAATATTGCCTTCGATGGTGTCGTTGAAGAGGATCGTATCCTGCGCCACGACGCTCATGTGGGCGCGCAGGCTCTCCTGCGTGTAGTCGCGGATCGAGATGCCGTCGATCAGGATGTCGCCGCCCTGAATGTCGTAGAAACGCGGGATCAGTTCGCTGAGCGTCGACTTGCCGCCGCCCGAGGGGCCTACCAGCGCGACGGTTTCGCCCTTGCGGATGGTGAAGTTCACGCCGTCGATCACCTCGCGGTTCCCGTCGTAGGAGAAGCGGACGTTGCGGAATTCGATGCTCTCGCGCAGGCCGTCGAGCACGCGGGCGTCGGGAGCGTCGGGCACTTCGGTCTTGGTGTCCAGCAGCATGAGGATGCGCTCGCCGGCGGCGACGCCTTGGTTGATGTTGGCGAACTGGTCGATGAACGAACGCACGGGCCGCGTGATCTGCGAGAACATGGCGATGAAGGCGACGAATTCGCCGGCGTTGAGCGAGCGGTTGATTACGAGCATGCCGCCGAAGACCAGAATTACGCCGACGGCCGTAATGCCCAGAAATTCACTCATGGGCGAGGCCAACTGCTGCCGCCGCGCCATTGAGAGGAGCAGCCGCGAGAACTCGGCGTTGATGTCGTAGAATTTCTGACGGATGTAATTCGTGGCGTTGTAGCCCTTGATGAGTTTCACGCCGGAGAGCGATTCGTCCAGCACGCTCACCATATCGCCCATGCGCTGCTGGCTCTGCATGGCGGGGTGGCGCAGCTTCTTGACGATGCTGCCGATGATAAGGGCTACCAGCGGCAGGAAGAGGATCGAGAAGACCGACAGCTCCCACGAGATGGAGAACATCGCCACCAGATAGCCGATGATGAGGAACGGCTCGCGGAAGGCGACTTGCAGGGTATTGGTGATACAGAACTGCACGACCATCACGTCCTGCGTGATGCGCGACATGATGTCGCCCTTGCGCTGCTCGCTGAAAAAACCGACGTTGAGATTGATGACATTGTCGAACAGATCGTTGCGCATCCGTTGCAGGGTGCGCGTACGCATGTTTTCGACCGTCCACGCGCCTAAGTAGCGGAAGGTGTTCGACAGCAGGTTCATCAGCACCGTGACCGAGGCCAGCAGGATGAGCACGTACATGGGATTGTACGCTCCGAAGACCGCCGTGTAACCGTAACGCAGCCAGCCGCTGAGCGCCGCTTCATTGAAGGCGAACTCCGGTCGGGTATACAACGGCTCGAAATGGAAATTGGGGTCGAACATCGTTTGGATGATCGGAATGAGCATGATGTAGTTGACCGTATTGAACAGTGCGTGCAGAATCGAGTAGATGAAATAGGGAACGGCGTATTTGCCGATAGGCCGCACGAACGTGAGCAGGCGGAGGTATATTTTGAACATGCGAGGTCGAAATCTTCAGGGTTTAACGCGAGCGCCGCTAACAGGCGTCCCGCCACTTGTTTAAGTGGAACAACGCTGGGTTTATCCTCGGCAAAGATAGTGCAAGCCGGACGCAGAACCAAATTTATCTGCGGTTTGCCGACGCGCGCCTATCCGGGCGGAGGTTTGGCCTCCGCAAAGATAGAAATAAAATTCGGAATCCTGTCATCGGGATCGCCTTTTCGCTCGGTTTCATCTCCGGCTGCCTCGATTTTCGCGTGCGGGAACACCTGAATTCGGAATAATTTTCCTAAATTTGCCGACTGAACCGTTGATTCGTAAAACTATTCGATATATGAAGTTTAAGGAGTACAAAGGACTCGATCTGCCGCAGCTGGCGGCCGACGTGCTGACGCAGTGGGATGCCGAAGACACCTTCCACAAAAGCATCTCGACGCGCGAGGGACATCCGACGTTCGTTTTTTACGAAGGGCCTCCCTCGGCCAACGGGCTGCCGGGCATCCATCATGTCATGGCCCGTACGATCAAAGATATCTTCTGCCGTTACAAGACGCAGCAGGGCTATCTGGTGCACCGCAAGGCAGGGTGGGACACCCACGGCCTGCCCGTCGAACTGGGCGTGGAAAAGAAGCTGGGCATCACGAAGGAGGATATCGGAACGAAAATATCGATCGAGGAGTACAACCGCACCTGCCGCGAGGCGGTGATGGAGTTCACTGGCGTGTGGGAGAACCTGACGCGCCGCATGGGCTACTGGGTCAACATGGACGATCCCTACATCACCTACGACAACAAGTATATCGAGACGCTGTGGTGGCTGCTCAAACAGCTCTTCGACAAGGGGCTGCTCTACAAGGGCTACACCATTCAGCCCTACTCGCCGGCCGCGGGCACGGGGCTTTCGACCCACGAGCTGAACCAGCCGGGCTGCTATCGCGACGTGAAGGACACGACCTGCACGGCGCAGTTCCGCGTGGTGCGCGACGCGCGTAGCGAGCCGCTGTTCGCCGGTGTCGAGGGCGAACTCTACTTTCTGGCGTGGACGACCACGCCGTGGACGTTGCCGTCGAATACGGCGCTGGCCGTCGGTCCCAACATCGACTATGTGCGCGTCAAGTGCCGCAATCCCTATACTGACAAGGCGCAGACCGTTATTCTGGCCCGCGACCTCGTGCCGGCCTATTTCACCAAGAAGATGGAGGGAACGTTCGAGGTCGAAGATCGGATATATAAAGGGCCCGAATTGGAGGGCATCCGTTACGAGCAGCTGATTCCGTGGGTGCGGCCGATGGGCGACGCATTCCGCGTCATTGTGGGCGATTACGTCACGACGACCGACGGTACGGGTATCGTGCATATCGCTCCGACCTTCGGCGCCGACGACAACCGCGTGGCCAAGCAGGCGGGCATTGCTCCGCTCTTCATGGTCGACAAGGCGGGCAAGGAGCAGCCGATGGTCGACCGCACGGGCAAGTTCTTCCTTATCGAAGCGCTCGATTCGGCCTTCGTGAAGGAGTATGTCGACACGGAGCGGTACGGCCAGTATGCGGGGCGTTACGTGAAGAACGCTTACGACGCTTCGCTGGCAGCGGACGCTTCGACGCTCGACGTGGATATCGCCGTAGCGCTCAAAGCCGAGAACAAGGTCTTCAAGATCGAAAAGCATACCCACTCCTATCCCCATTGCTGGCGTACGGACAAGCCGGTGCTCTACTATCCGCTCGACTCGTGGTTCATCCGCACTACGGCGCTGCGCGACCGCATGATCGAGCTGAACCGGACGATCCACTGGATGCCCGAATCGACCGGTACGGGCCGTTTCGGCAAGTGGCTGGAGGGTCTGGTGGACTGGAACCTTTCGCGTTCGCGCTTCTGGGGCACGCCGCTGCCGGTGTGGGCGACCGAAGATTACTCCGAGTTGAAATGCGTCGGTTCGATGGAGGAACTCATGGCCGAGATCGACCGTGCGGTCGCTGCCGGCGTGATGAAGGAGAATCCCTACAAGGAGTTCCGTGCGGGAGACATGTCCGAGGAGAACTACGCCAAGATCGACCTGCACCGTCCCTATGTGGATCAGATCGTACTCGTCTCGTCGAAGGGCGAGCCGATGCGCCGCGAGAGCGACCTGATCGACGTGTGGTTCGATTCAGGCGCCATGCCCTATGCGCAGCGGCACTATCCTTTCGAGAACAAGGAACGTTTCGGCGAACTCTTCCCCGCGGATTTTATCGCCGAAGGCGTCGATCAGACGCGCGGCTGGTTCTTCACGCTGCACGCCATCGCCGCGATGCTCTTCGACTCGGTGGCCTTCAAGAACATCATTTCGAACGGACTGGTGCTCGACAAGAACGGCAACAAGATGTCGAAGCGGCTGGGCAACGCCGTCGATCCCTTCGAGGTGCTCGACACCTATGGGGCCGACGCTACGCGCTGGTATATGATCACCAACTCGCAGCCGTGGGACAACCTCAAGTTCGACTGCGACGGCGTGGACGAGGTGCGCCGCAAATTCTTCGGTACGCTTTACAATACGTATTCGTTTTTTGCGCTTTATGCCAATGTCGACGGTTTCACGGGCCGCGAGCCTGAAATTCCCGTCGCCAAACGACCGGAGATCGACCGTTGGATCATTTCGCTGCTGAATACGCTCGTGGCCGACGTTACGGCGTCGCTCGAAAACTACGATCCGACGCCTGCGGCCCGCATGATTCAGGAGTTCGTGAATGAAAACCTCTCGAACTGGTACGTGCGTCTGAACCGCAAGCGGTTCTGGGGCGGCGAGATGACCGAAGACAAGCTGGCGGCCTATCAGACGCTTTACACCTGTCTGGAGACCGTCGTGATGCTGGCCGCGCCCTTTGCGCCGTTTATTTCGGAGCGTATCTTCCGCGACCTGAACGCCGTGAGCGGCCGTCACGCCGATTCGGTGCATCTGGCGCAGTTCCCCGCGGCCGACGCATCTTTGGAGAATAAGGAGTTGGAGGAGATGATGTCGCTCGCGCAGCGCGTCTCGTCGATGGTGCTGGCGCTGCGCCGCAAGGTGAACATCAAAGTGCGCCAGCCGCTGATGAAGATTATCGTTCCGGTGCTCGATCCGGCGATGGCCCGTCAGATCGAGGCTGCGCAGCCGCTCATCATGAACGAGGTCAATGTCAAGCAGATCGAGTTGGTCTCCGAAACGGCCGGACTGATAACCAAACGCATCAAGCCCAACTTCAAGACCCTCGGGCCGAAGTACGGCAAATACATGAAACAGATCGCGGCGCTCACGGCCGCTTTCACGCAGGAGCGGATCGCAGCCATCGAAGCGGCGCCGGAGACGGTGCTCGAAGTGGGCGGCGAGCGGATCGCGGTGACGGCCGCCGATTTTGAGATCACTTCGGAGGATATGCCGGGCTGGCTGGTGACTTCCGAGGGCAAGCTCACCGTGGCGCTCGACATCACCGTCACGGACGAGCTGCGGCGCGAAGGTGTGGCACGTGAGTTGATCAACCGCATCCAGAATATTCGCAAGGATTCGGGTTTCGAGGTGACCGACCGCATTCGTGTCGAGATCGAGGCGAAGGAGGCGGTCGTCGAAGCGGTCGCCGCCTATGCCGACTACATCGGTCAGCAGACGCTTGCGCGCGAAGTTCGCACGGCGGCCGCCCCCGAAGGGGAGTTCGTTGTCGATTCGGAGATCGATGAGGAGCCGTTGAAAATTGCCGTGACAAAGCTTTTAAGACAGCAGCACAGCGATTGACGACCGTCGGCTCCCGGGGGATGCCGGCGGTCGTCCGTTATCGGAGGAGGATTTTTGCGAAAATATTTTGCAGTTACCGAAATAAATGTTATTTTTACGCTACACGTTAAAAAACCGAACAAGATTATGGCAGAGGAGAAAACCCGATATAGCGATGCGGAATTGGCTGAATTCAAGGAGCTGATCCTGAAAAAACTCGAGACGGCGCGCGCCGATTACGAATTGCTGCGTGCGACGATCACCCACACGGGCGACAACGATACGGAGGACACGTCTCCTACGTTCAAGGTGCTCGAAGAGGGCGCGACGACGCTTTCCAAGGAAGAGAGCGGCCGTCTGGCCGCCCACCAGATGAAATTCATCCGCAATCTCGAGATGGCGCTCGTGCGCATCGAGAACAAGACCTACGGCATCTGCAAGACCACGGGCAAACTCATTCCCAAGGAGCGTCTGATGAAGGTTCCCCACGCCACCGAGTGCATCGAGGCCAAGGAGGGGCGGCGGTAAAAGAGGCCTGAAAGGGTTTTCATCCTTACGAAACGCCGGCGATCTTCCGAATAATTTCGGGGGATCGCTGTCGTTTTGCGGAATCGGCGGAAAAAGAATCGTTTGATCCTCGCGCTTCGTTTCACTTCGCTCAGGATGACAGCCCGATTGTTTATCGTTAATCGGTTCGTCATCCTGAGGAGCGGCCGCAGGACGCGACGTGAGGATACGATGTTAACGGCCGGCTCCGCTTCGTTACCGGTCGCCGCTTTTGATCTTGTCGAGCGCGGCTTTGACCGAACCGCAGGCGAGCAGCAGGGCGCGGGCTTCGGCGGCGGCGAGTCCGCTCTCTTGGACGATCATGCGCGTACCGCGTTCGACGAGCTTGTCGTTCGTCAGCTGCATGTTGACCATCTTGTTTCCCTCGACGCGTCCCAGCCGGATCATCACCGAGGTGGAGATCATGTTGAGCATCAGTTTCTGCGCCGTGCCGGCCTTCATGCGCGTCGAACCGGTGACGAACTCAGGACCCACGACCGCTTCGAGCGCATATTCCGCCTCGGCCGCAACGGGCGACTGCGGATTGCAGGTGATGGCTCCGGTCAGCAGTCCGTGTGCGCGCGCCGTGCGCAATCCGCCCACGACATAGGGGGTCGTCCCCGATGCCGCGACGCCGATCAGCACGTCGCCGCTGTCGGGCCGCCACGGCTGCATGTCGCGCCATGCCCCTTCGGTATTGTCCTCGGCGTGCTCCACGGCCTTGCGCAGTGCGCCGTCGCCGCCGGCGATCAGGCCGATGACCAAGTCGAAAGGCACGCCGTAGGTCGGAGGCAGCTCCGAGGCGTCGGTCACGGCCAGACGTCCCGACGTGCCGGCGCCGATGTAGAACATCCGTCCGCCGCGCCGCATCCGTTCGACGATTTGTTCGACCAATCGTTCCATCGTGGGGATGGTCTCGGCCACGGCGTCGGCCACGCGGCGGTCTTCGCGGTTGATTCCCGTCAGCAGATCGTGAACCGACATCCGCTGTAAATCGTCGTAGGCCGAAGCCTGCTCCGTTACTCTGATCTGTTCCATATATGATAATGTAATAAGCCTTCGTCGGGATTTTCGACGATCCGACCGACACGGAATCCGCTCTCTTCCAGCGTTTCGCGCAGCTGCCGTTCGAAATGGCGGGCGACGCCTCCCAGCGCGGACACTTCGGCTCCGGCGGGATATTGCGCGAGGTTGCGCCGCACGAATGCGCGGAACGCCTCTCTCACCAGCGTATCGAGCTCGGGACGGTCGATGTGCCGCTTTACGAAGCGGGTGAACGAAGCCAGAAACCGGTTGCCCATTCCTTCGCGGTAGACGCGGCGGATGATTTCGTCGTAGGAGAGGCGCTCCTCTTCGAAAAAGAGCCGGCGCAGCTGCTCGCCGTAAAGACCTTTGAGCAGGTTCCCGACGAGTTGCCGGCCGATGTACGACCCGCTGCCCTCGTCGCCCAGAATCCAGCCCAGCGGCGGCGTGTTGCGCACGATGCGCGCGCCGTCGTAATAGCAGGAGTTCGATCCCGTGCCGAGGATGCAGGCGATGCCTGCGCGGTCGCCCAACAGCGCACGTGCCGCACCCGTGAGGTCGGACTCGACGGCGATGTGCGCCGCGGGGAAATAGTGCGTCAGCGTTTCCCGCAGACGGGCGCTTTGGTCGGGGTAGCGTTCGCCGCAGCCGGCGCCGTAGAAGTAGAGCGCTTCGGCGCGCACCGGTTCCGCGAAGGTTTCGGCCAGCAGGGCCTCCACCTCGTCTGGACGTTGGAGCACGGCGTTGATGCCCCGGCTCTGCACGCGGCGCACCGTGTCGCCGTCGACGAGTTGCCAATTGCATTTGGTCGATCCGCTGTCTGCGATAACGATCATCTTTTTCGGTCGGGAGTTCAATGTCGAATTTCGTTTTCGTTTTCGACGCTCGGCGCAATCCGTAGGCGGCTTCTGCACTCGCTTGTCGAAAACGTTCGAACAAAAGTAGAAAAAAATCCCGAATAAACGGTAATGAAATGTCGATTGTCTGTGCCGTATGTCATCCCGAGGAGGGATGTTTGCCGCTTGTTCATAGAGTTGTCATCCTGAGGAGCACCGCAGGTGCGACGTGAGGATCGATTGCTTCCTTCTGTCGCTTTTGATGGCGAGTGCCGGAGCCGCAAGCAATGAGCTACTCGAGGACGCGGATTCGTTCGGGTTGCGACGGCACAAAAGGAGAAAAAAACGGCGCAAAGCGATCTGTGACCGATGTGCGCGGCGTCCGCGAAATCGTTGCGGGTTATGCTGCGCAAGAAGAGCCAACGAGCAAGCGTGGGACAGACGAAAAAGTCGGAAAATCGTCGGTCGTACCGAAAAAAACGTCGCGGAATCGGTTTCCGCGACGTTCTCACAACCTAACTAAAAAATTACTGAAACTATTTGATGAACAGAAGTTCCCGATATTTGGGCAGCGTCCACATCTGGTCGTCGATGATCTCCTCCAGCTTGTCGATGTGGCGGCGAATCTCTTTGAAATAGACCTCTACCGTGTCGTGGTAGGCGATCGCCTTCTCGCGGGCGTTTTCGATCTTGTTGGCCTTCTTGCGCGCTTCGATCATCTCGATCGTAAGGGTTTGGATGGCCGCCGTGTGGCCCTGAATTTTTTTCAGCAGAGCGATGTCGGCCGAAGCGTCCAGTCCGCCGATCTGCGCCATCTTGTAGACCTTATCCAGCAGCATCGCCTCGTAGCGCGATGCGATCGGTACGATGTGGTTCATCGTCAGGTCGCCCAGCACGCGCCCTTCGATCTGGATTTTTTTGGTATAAGTCTCCCACTTCACCTCGGTGCGGGCTTCGATCTCGATTTTGGAGAGCACGCCCGCCGATTCGAACATGCGGATCGACTCCTTGGTCAGGTAACGGTCGAAGATCAGCGGCGTCGAAGTCTCGCAGTCGAGGCCTCGGCGGACCGCTTCGGCCTTCCACTCGTCGGAGTAGCCGTTGCCGTCGAAATGGATCGGCTTGCTTTCGCGGATGAGTTTTTTCAGTTCTTCGTAGATCGCCTTTTCCTTCTTCATGCCGCCTTCGATGTGTTTGTCGACGGCCTCTTTGAAGCGGATGAGCTGTTCGGCCACCGCCGTGTTGAGCGTCAGCATCGCATCGGCGCAGTTGTCCGACGAACCGACGGCGCGGAATTCGAACCGGTTGCCCGTGAAGGCGAAGGGCGAGGTGCGGTTGCGGTCGGTATTGTCGAGCATCAGCGTGGGAATGTGCGAGATGCCGCTCATTTTGAATACGTTCTTGGCCGAGAAGGTGATGGCGGCATCGCTGCGGCTCGCCTCCAGCTTTTCGAGTACGGCCGAGATCTGTGCGCCGAGGAAGGTCGAGATGATGGCGGGCGGCGCTTCGTTGGCCCCGAGGCGATGGGCGTTGGTGGCGCTCATGATCGAGGCTTTCAGCAGACCGTTGTGCTTGTGGACGGCCGCCATGACATTGACCAAGAAGGTAATGAATTGCAGGTTTTCCGACGGCGTTTTGCCCGGTCTGAGCAGGTTGACGCCCGTGTCGGTTCCCAGCGACCAGTTGTTGTGCTTGCCCGAACCGTTGACTCCCTTGAAGGGCTTCTCGTGGAGCAGGATGCGGAAGTTGTGGCGGCGGGCGATTTTGTTCATGATGGTCATCAACAACTGATTGTGGTCGTTGGCCAGATTGACCTCTTCGAAGATGGGCGCCAATTCGAACTGATTGGGAGCTACCTCGTTATGTCGGGTTTTAACGGGGATGCCCAACCGGAGCGCTTCGTACTCCAAGTCGCGCATGAACTCGATTACACGCTCGGGAATGGCGCCGAAATAGTGGTCTTCGAGCTGCTGGTTCTTGGCCGATTCGTGCCCCATCAACGTGCGGCCCGTCAGTACCAGATCGGGGCGTGCGGCCCACAGCGCATCGTCCACGAGGAAATACTCCTGCTCCCAGCCCAAGTAGCTGAATACTTTCGTAACGTTGCGGTCGAAATAGCGGCACACCTCCGTAGCGGCCTTGTCGACGGCTGCCAGCGAGCGCAGCAACGGGGTTTTGTAGTCGAGCGCTTCGCCCGTGTAGGCGATGAAGACCGTCGGGATGCAGAGGGTCGAGCCGACGATGAAGGCGGGCGACGTGGGGTCCCACGCCGAGTAGCCGCGCGCTTCGAACGTATTGCGGATTCCGCCGTTGGGGAACGACGAGGCATCGGGTTCCTGCTGGACGAGCAGTTTGCCGGAGAACTCTTCCAGTACGCCGCCCCGTCCGTCGGGCTCGGCGAAGGAGTCGTGTTTTTCGGCGGTTCCGCCCGTCAACGGCTGAAACCAGTGGGTGTAGTGGTCGGCGCCGTGCTCCACGGCCCACTGCTTCATGCCGGCGGCAATTCCGTCGGCCACTTCGCGCGTGAGGGGCGTGCCGTGCTCCATGGTCTCCACCAGCGCTTCGTAGGTTTCGCGGTTGAGGTAACGCCGCATGACGTTACGCCCGAAAACAAGTTCTCCGAAATAGTCGGTCGAACGTCCGTCGGGAGCCTGAGCGGGAACCGCAACGTGGCTGAGCGCCTCTTCGACCATCTTGAATCTCAACGATGCCATAGTAAGATTTGAATTAAATGTGGATGAACGTCATTCGTTTGGAAGAAATACATTGGCAGGGGGCCCGTTTTCGACAAAAAACTCCGACGGGAAAGAACCAACTCAAAAAACCGTCACTCCGCTGTCGACCAAAACAACACCTGAAACCTAAAAACAACATTGGAGAGATTCGGATTAATACCCCCTGCACAATGTATTTTGTTCTTCGGGAACAAAGGTAAATATTTCCCGTCGTATTGATACTTCGAAAATCATGTTTTTTTAAAAAAAGGCGAATTTTTAAAGTGTTTCTCGGAAAATCGCATTGTTTTTTCGCTGATGGTATTGAAAAATCACCAGTTTTTGGAAAAATCAAGTCTGTTTTTCGGGTGAAATGCAATTTTATTCGATTTTTGATTTTCGCTCTGTTTTGAGGTTAAAACGAACAATATTAAACTAAATAGCTTGTAATTTTCTCCGGCCGGCCGGAGCGTTTCGATAGGCGGTTCCGCAACGGTCGCCGAAGTAAAAACACCGCCGTTGTTAAAAAACTAACACAAGCTTTGCCTCTTTCGCTTTTTTTTTATACTTTTACGTGCTTTTTTACGACGGAATGAAATTTAGAAGCGGATTTCCGATCGCCGGAGCTGTGACCGAAACGTCTGTCCGGGCGTAGGAAGCGACTGAGGATAAAAACCTAATCTCAATATAATTATGGCAAATACCAAGCGTGAAAAGCTGTTCGCCGAATTCCCTCCGGTTCCGACCGAGAAGTGGGAAGAGGTGATTGCAGTAGACCTGAAAGGTGCCGATTACGAGCGCAAACTGGTATGGCGGACGTCCGAAGGATTCAACGTTCGTCCTTATTACCGCGCCGAAAACCTCGAGGGTCTCAAATTTCTCGGTTCGCAACCGGGTGAATTTCCTTATGTCCGCGGTACCCGCTGCGACAATGTGTGGCGCGTACACCAGACCCTGACGGTCAAGTCCCCCGAGGAGGCCAACGCCGAGGCGCTCAAACTCCTCAATTCCGGTGTCGATTCGCTGGGCTTCTGTCTCACGAAGGAACTTTCGGCCGCCGAGGTCGAAACGCTGCTGCGGGAGATTCACCTGCCCGCCGTCGAAGTGGTATTCTCCGGCGAGGAGGCGATGAGCGTCGTGGAGCCGGTGTTGGCGAAGATCGAAAAGGAGGGCTGGCAGGAGACCGCCGCCGTTCATTTCGTGCTCGATCCGATCATCAACCGTCTTTCGCTCACCGGCGAGTTCTGTTCGCCCGGCGGAGAGAAGTGTTTCAAGATGCTGTCCGGTCTGGTTCGCAAGACGGCCGGAATGAAGAGGGTTCGTGTGGTGACCGTTTCGGGCGAGAACTTCTCGAATGCCGGTTCGACCATCGTCGAGGAGCTGGCTTTCACCCTCTCGGCCGGCCATGAATACCTCGTGCGGCTGATGGACGAGGGGCTGACGGTCGACGAGGCGGCCCGCAAGATCCGCTTCTCGATGGGCGTCACCTCCAACTATTTCATGGAGATGGCCAAGTTCCGCGCCGCCCGTATGCTGTGGGCCAATATCGTCAAGGGCTACAATCCTGAGAAGGAGTGTTCGTGCAAGATGTTCGCGCATGCCGTGACTTCGACGTGGAACCAGACGGTCTACGACCCCTATATCAATATGCTGCGCGGTACGACCGAAGCGATGTCGGCGGCTCTTGCCGGCGTGCATTCGCTGGAGGTGGTGCCGTTCAACGCGTCGTTCGCCGAGCCGAACGAATTCTCGAAGCGCATTGCCCGCAACGTCGAGCTGCTCTTGAAGCACGAGTCCCACTTCGATCAGGTGGTCGATCCCGCCGGCGGTTCGTACTATATCGAGAATCTCACGCAGTCGATCGCAGCCGAGGCGTGGAAACTTTTCCTCGAACTGGAGGAAAAGGGCGGTTACGTCGCTGCGTTCGAGAGCGGTTACATCGTCGGACGCGTCGACGCTTCGGCGGCCGCCAAGGACAAGAGCGTGGCGCAGCGCCGCGTCACGCTGCTGGGCGCCAACCAGTATCCCAACTTTACGGAGGTCGCTTCCGACGAGGTGACCGAAGCCGCCGTGACGCGCAAGGCGAAGGCGGGCGTGCTGAATCCCTACCGCGGCGCGATGGCCTTCGAGGCGATGCGTCTGCATGTAGATCGCAGCGGCAGGACGCCCAAGGCGTTCATGCTCACCACCGGCCATCTGGCGATGGCCCGCGCCCGCGCCCAGTTCTCGTGCAACTTCTTCGCCTGCGCCGGCATCCGCGTGCAGGACAACACCTTCTTCAAGGAGTTGGAGGCGGGCGTAAAGGCCGCGCTCGAATCGAAGGCCGAAATCGTGGTGCTCTGCTCGTCGGACGACTGCTATGCAGAGCTGGCGCCCAAAGCCAAGGAGCTTATCGGCGACAAGGCCATTCTGGTCGTTGCCGGCGCTCCGGCCTGCATGGCCGAGTTGGAGGCGCAGGGCATCGGCAACTTCATCCACGTGAAGAGCAACGTGCTCGACACGCTGCGCAATTACCTCCAACAGATGGGAATCTAAAACGCGAAAGTCATGAGAGCAAAATTTTCAGAATTATCATACGCGGGTGCGGCTCCGAAATGCTGCGCTCAGGCCGGCGGCGAGAAAGAGCCGTGGCTGACCGCCGAGCAGATTCCCGTCAAGGGGTGCTACTCGGCCGCCGATCTCGAAGGGATGGAACACCTCAACTATGCTGCGGGTGTGGCTCCTTTCCTGCGCGGCCCCTATTCGACGATGTACGTGATGCGTCCGTGGACGATCCGTCAGTACGCCGGTTTCTCGACGGCCGAAGAGTCCAACGCCTTTTATCGCCGTAACCTCGCATCGGGTCAGAAGGGCCTTTCGGTGGCCTTCGACTTGGCGACGCACCGCGGTTACGACGCCGACCACCCGCGCGTGGTGGGCGACGTGGGCAAGGCCGGCGTGTCGATCTGCTCGGTGGAGGACATGAAGGTGCTTTTCAACGGCATTCCGCTCGACAAGATGTCGGTGTCGATGACCATGAACGGCGCCGTGCTGCCCGTGCTGGCCTTCTACATCGTGGCGGGTCTGGAGCAGGGCTGCACGCTCGACCAGATGGCCGGTACGATCCAGAACGACATTCTCAAGGAGTTCATGGTGCGCAACACCTATATTTATCCGCCCGAGTTCTCGATGCGCATCATCGCCGACATCTTCGAGTACACGTCGAAGAACATGCCCAAGTTCAATTCGATCTCGATCTCCGGTTACCACATGCAGGAGGCGGGCGCTACGGCTGACATCGAGCTGGCCTATACGCTGGCCGACGGCTTGGAGTACCTGCGTGCGGGCGTCAACGCCGGCATGTCGGTCGACGCCTTCGCACCGCGTCTGTCGTTCTTCTGGGCCATCGGCATGAACCATTTCATGGAGATCGCCAAGATGCGCGCGGCACGTATGCTGTGGGCCAAGATCGTCAAGCAGTTCGATCCGAAGAATCCCAAGTCGCTGGCGCTGCGCACCCACTCGCAGACCTCGGGCTGGTCGCTCACGGAGCAGGATCCCTTCAACAATGTCGGCCGTACGGCCATCGAGGCGATGGGCGCCGCGCTGGGCCATACCCAGTCGCTGCACACCAATGCGCTGGATGAGGCAATCGCCCTGCCGACCGATTTTTCGGCGCGTATTGCGCGTAACACCCAGATCTACATTCAGGAGGAGACCAACATCTGCCGTCAGGTCGATCCGTGGGCCGGTTCCTACTATGTGGAGAGCCTCACCGAGGAGATCGCCCAGAAGGCGTGGGAGCGTATTCAGGAGGTCGAGAAGCTGGGCGGTATGGCCAAGGCCATCGAGACCGGTATTCCGAAGATGCGTATCGAGGAGGCTTCGGCGCGTACGCAGGCGCGTATCGATTCGGGCGAACAGAAGATTATCGGCCTGAACGAATACCGTCTGGAAAAAGAGGCGCCGATCGACATTCTTGCGGTGGACAACACCGCGGTGCGCGAGAGCCAGATCAAGCGTTTGAAGGAGCTGCGCGCTTCGCGCGACGAGGCAGCCGTCAAGAAAGCGCTGGCCGCCATCACCGAGTGCGTCAAGACCAAACAGGGCAACCTGTTGGAACTGGCCGTCGAGGCAGCGAAGGTCCGCGCTACGCTGGGCGAGATTTCGGATGCCTGCGAGGTTGTCGTAGGTCGATACAAAGCAGTTATTCGTTCGATTTCAGGAGTTTATAGTTCAGAGGTGAAAAACGATACGCAATTCGAGAAGGCGAAGGAGCTGTGCGCTCGGTTCGCCAAGAAGGAGGGCCGTCAGCCGCGCATCATGATCGCGAAGCTCGGTCAGGACGGTCACGACCGCGGCGCGAAGGTCGTTGCGACGGGCTACGCCGATATCGGCTTCGACGTCGATATGGGCCCGTTGTTCCAGACGCCGGCCGAGGCCGCGAAGCAGGCCGTCGAGAACGACGTGCACGTGGTGGGCGTTTCGTCGCTTGCGGCGGGTCACCTGACGCTCGTGCCGCAGATCATCGCCGAGTTGAAGAAACTGGGCCGCGAGGATATCGTGGTGATCGTCGGCGGCGTCATTCCGGCGCAGGATTACGACGAACTCTACCGCGACGGCGCGGCGGCCATCTTCGGCCCCGGCACGCCGATCGCGACGGCCGCCGTCAAGATTCTCGAAATTCTGATGGGCGAGTAAACCGCCGTTCTTTTCGATCGAGCCGGAGATCTCCGCAGGGAGTTCTCCGGCTTTATCGTTGGCGGAGATTGGATTTTTCACCGGAATGCGTTATCTTTGAGAAGCGGGATTTCGGATTGCCGGCATCCGCGCGGGCGGCTCTGCGCAGCGATTCTGCACAGGTCCGAAAATAAAATGTAAAGTCATGTCTTACAACAATCTGCGTGAATTTATCGCACGTCTCGAACGCGAAGGCGAGTTGGTGCGCGTTGCGGCCGAGGTGTCGCCCGTCGAGGAGATCGCCGAACTGACCGACCGCATGGCCAAGCAGCCCGACGGCGGCAAGGCGATTCTCTTCGAACATACGGGTACGGGGTTTCCGGTGGCGACTAATCTGATGGGTTCCGAGCGGCGCATGGCGTTGGCGCTGGGCGTGGAGTCGCTCGATGCGCTTTCCGCGCGGATCGACTCCCTGCTGTGCGAGGTCATGACGCCCAAGACCTCGCTGTGGGAGAAGTTGCGGATGCTGCCGCTGTTGGGCGAAATGGCGCGTTGGATGCCCCGAAGCCGGAGCGGACGCGGCGCCTGTCAGGAGGTGGCGTTGCGGGGCGACGAAGCGCGGTTGTCGCTGCTGCCGGTGCTGAAATGCTGGCCTTCGGACGGCGGGCGGTTCGTCACGCTGCCGATGGTGCACACGCTCGATCCCGATACGGGGGTACGCAACGTGGGAATGTACCGCATGCAGCTTTTCGACGACCGTACGACGGGGATGCACTGGCACGTGCACAAGACCGGCGCCCGTCATTACGACGGTTACCGGCGGCAGGGGCGGCGGATGCCGGTAGCGGTCACGCTTGGCGGCGACCCCGCCTATACCTATGCCGCGACGGCCCCGATGCCCGACAACATGGACGAATATCTGCTGGCGGGGTTTCTGCGCCGCCGTCCCGTGCGGCTGGTGCGCTGCCTGACCTGCGAAATCGAGGTGCCGGACGACTGCGACTTCGTGATCGAAGGGTATGTCGATCCTGCCGAGGAGAAGACGGTCGAGGGGCCGTTCGGCGACCACACGGGATTCTACTCGCTCGAAGATCGTTATCCCTTGTTCCATGTGACGGCGATCACGCATCGCCGTGACGCCGTATATCCCGCCACGGTGGTGGGTGTGCCGCCCGAGGAGGACGCCTATATCGCCGAAGCGACCGAACGAATCTTTTTGGCCCCGATCCGGCTGGCCGTGCAACCCGAGGTGCGCGATCTGTGGATGCCGACGGCGGGTACGGCGCACAATCTGGCCGTCGTGTCGATCGAGCGGCGTTACGCGGGGCAGGCGCACAAGGTGGCGCAGTCGCTGTGGGGGGCAGGCCAGATGATGTTCAACAAGTATCTCGCCATCGCAGATGCCGAGACGGAAATCCGCAATCCCGATGTCTTGGCGGCGCTGGTGCGCCGCCTTGATCCGGCGCGCGATCTCATTGCGGCCGAGGGCGTGCTCGACGTGCTCGACCACGCCACGGCGACGACGGGCTTCGGCGGTAAGCTGGCCTTCGACCTGACGCAGGCCGCCGATCGGGAGGAGCCGCCGTTGCAGCTGCCGGCGCGGTTCGAACCGTGCGGCGGCGTGGAGGCCGTGACGACCGACTGGGCCGCGCAGTGGCACACGTTGGCGCTGTTTGTCGACCGCGCGACGGAGCGCGTCGATGCGGCGGCCTTCTTCGCGCGGAATTCCGTGCAGGGCGTGAAGTTCGCCGTGCTGTTCGACCGTGAAGCCGAAGGGCTGACGGCGGCCGATCTGCTGTGGCTGGCGGCGGCCGACAGCGATCCGCGGCGCGATGTGAGGGTCGTCGGGGGCATGGTTGTCGTGGATGCGCGCAGTAAACGGCCCGGTGTGCCGGGACATCCCGCACGTTTCCCGAACGTGGCCGTTGCGTCGCCTGCGACGGTTGCGAAGGTGGACGCCCGTTGGGCGGAATATGGGCTGGGGGAGCCGATGCCGTCGCCGTCGGAGCGTTACCGCCGGTTGTTGTTGTCCGATAAAGCCGCGTGGTGATGTGGTCGCGTGAGGATCGCCGGACGCTCGTTCTGCTGTTGCCGTTGTTGGTGCTGGCCGTGACGGCGTTCCTGCTGCTCGAACCCAAAGCATTGCGCGAGGAGGCTCCGGCGGCCGAAACGCCGGAGGCTGCGGCCGAACTTTTCGATTTCGATCCCAATACGGTCGATTACCGTGCGCTGCGGCGTCTGGGTTTCACGAAACAGGATGCCGCCGGTGTGCTGCGTTTTCGTGCGGCGGGCAAGATTTTCCGCATACCGGAGGATTTCGCCGCCTGCTATCAGGTGAGCGACTCGATGTACGGTCGGCTGGAACCCTATATAAAGATCGGAGCGGAGTATCGTTTCCGACCCCGACGCGACTCTGCGCAGCGTTTGCACAAGCCCTTCGAACGCCGCGAGCGTATTGTTGCGCCGCTCGTCCCGTTCCGCATCGATACGATGACGGCGCGTTTCTTGCGCGCCGTCGGATTTACGAAGCGGCAGGCCGAGGCGATCGCGGACTACAACGAGCTTATCGGCGGTTTTCGCGACGAAGAGGAGTTGTGCGACTATCCGATCATCGGCGATTCGGCCGGCCGGCGTCTGGCGGCATACGCCATCTTTCCCGAGCGGCGGCGTCCGCTGCGCGATCCGGTGGAGCTCAATACGGCCGATTCGGCGACGCTGCGCTCCGTGAGCGGTATCGGCGAAAAGACTGTCGGCGCGATTCTCGACTACCGCCGGCGGCTGGGCGGATTTTGCCGTGCGGAACAGTTGGCCGAGGTGAAGGGCGTCACGGAGAGCAATTATGAGCGGATTGTGAAACAAATTTCGGTCGATAGTTGCAGAATTTCAAAAATTGATATTAACTTTGCAACTCCGAAAGCGATGGCTGCGCATCCCTATATTCCGCCGCGCATGCTTCGGAAAATAGTGAAACAAAGACAATTGAAAGGAGGCTGGAGTACCTTAGAAGAACTGATCGAAGACGACATATTGACACGTGAGGAGGCGGCGAGACTGCGTCCCTATCTTCGCTTCGGGGTACGAGAGAAAGACAGTATCCATTGATTGACACCGATTTACGGCCGGCGGAGGCCGCAACGATCCGCAACCTTTCAAACAAAATTCTGTAAAACGTTAAAATTAAGGAATAGTATGATTATCATGCCGGTTAAAGAGGGCGAAAACATCGAGAAGGCCCTCAAGAAGTTCAAGCGTAAATACGAGCGCACGGGCGTTTTGAAGGAACTGCGCCGCCGCCAGTACTTCACTAAGCCGTCGATCGCCAAGCGCGAAGCGATGCAGCACGCCATTTACGTGGAGCACATGAACCGTGACGACGAGTAATCCGTTCGTTTCGATGACACGGGCGATTTCCGAAAGGGGATCGCCCGTTATTTTTCGGGAACGAGCGGCGTATCGCCGGTATCTTGGACGGGTCTCGTCGGGACGGGTTTCGCTCCCGGCGGGAATGAATGGCGAACGCCCCTGAATCGGTATTCGGTTCAGGGGCGTCGTTTATCAATTGGGCAGAACTACTTTTTTGCGGTTTGTGCGATCCGCTCGTCGAAATACTTTTTCACGTCGTTCCACCGATAGTAGGGCGCCAGATCGCTTTCGAGCGGGATGCGGGATTCGCGTTCGTTGAAAAGGAACTTCACCAGCGTTTCACCGCCGCCCGGGCGGCGGTAAAAGATCAGTTGGATGTTGGTTACCATCGGCGTTACGCGCCAGCAGCTCCACGCCGCATCCGCCTCGTCGAATCCGTCCACGCGGTTGTCGCAGCCTTCGATGCCCATCAGCGCCACCAGCGGGATGATGTTCGAATCGTGGCCGTAACGCAAGGATGCGGACAAATTACCCGTGGCGATCGCTTCGTCGGCTTCGTCGGCGAAGTTCCGCAGCAGGGGCACGGCGTCGCTCAGGGCGCGGCGGCCGAACTCGGCCGAAGGCCCCACCTCGATGTAGCCCTTGTAATTCTCGATCTCATAAAGGGCGTAGAGTTCATCGGTCGTAAAGATGTCGAAAAGCGTGCAGCCGAGATAATCGACGTCCTGCATGAGCGATCCGACGAAGTAGAGGTCGCTCATCAATTGCCGGCGTTCCTTGTCGCCGCCGACAAACGCCGGATCGGTGAAAAGGGTGCGGATCAGCCGTTCGGGTTTGTAACGCTTCTTGCGCAGTTTTTCGATACGGCCTTTGACCTCGTCCGTGATTTTCGGAGCCTCGACCATATTGAACAGGTAGTCGAGGTAACGTTTGCTCGCTTCGCGCGTGATGTCGATCGCGGGATTGAGCTCCTTGAGCCGTTCGCCTGCGGCGACCATGCTCATGATGCAGCGCGGCACCATCGTCGAACGGGCGCGCACGCGGCAGAGCCGGCCGTCGGCCGTGGAGAAGACTTCGGGAAAGGAGCGATACATCCGTTCGGCGATGCCGCGGTGTTCGCCGACGCCGCGCGGTGTCAGATCGCCGTACCGTCCGCGTGCGTCGTCGGCCGCCAGCCGGACCCGTTCGAGAACGCTTTCGCCCAACGGGGTCAGCTTTCCGGCTTCGCGGGCTTTGGTCAGCAGCGCGCAGGGACGTTCGTAAATCTCCTTCGAGGTGTGCCAGCGCGAACCGTGACGGCCGTAATGGCTGATGTAGAAAGGCTTGTACCCATCGGGAATGGGAGCGGTTTCGGTAGGCCGGTAGTGATAGCAATAGTAGAATCCGCCCATGCGGTCGGGATCCGCCGTCGTCTCTTCGCGCGTGCTCTGCGCCGCTGCGCCCTGCGTCAGCAGCAGGAGCGCCGACAGTATCCACAGATTGAATTTCATATGTTCGCTTTTTTGTGTTCGCTTTTTTGTCGTCGTTTTCCGCGTCCGGCGTGATCCGAATGAATTCTGCGCCGAAGATCGCCTCGCCCGCAGACGGGACAAAATTACAACATGAACGTATGCATTCCAATTTTTTTTGTGAAATCGAGTATCTTTTTCGGACAAAATAGTGGAATTATTCGATAATTTAGTATATTTACGTTGTGCGGATTGTGCAAACGATCCAATCAGGTTAGTTTATTTATTTATTAATTTATTCGCATGAAAAAACTGTTTTACTTGGCGGCGGTGCTGTGTCTGGCATTGGCCGGTTGCGAGTACGACGATTCGAACGTGCAGGAACGACTCGGCGGTCTGGAAGATCGTGTCGATGCGCTCGAAAAGGCCGTAAACTCGCTCAACAAGAATGTTGGTACCTTGCAGTCGTTCATCGACGGCAAACTCTTCATCACGGGGGTGACCGAGAATACCGAAGGGGGGGGGTACACGCTTTCACTGGTGAACTCTGACGGAGAAGCGTCGCAGATCGTCATCAAGGACGGAGAAGCGGAAGCCGCTCCCGTTATCGGCGTGAAGCTCGACTCCGACGGAAAATATTATTGGACGCTCGACGGCAAATTTATCGAAGCGGGCGGGAAGAAACTGCCCGTTTCGGGCGAAGACGGCATAACGCCCGTTTTCAAGATCGAAAACGGTATGTGGTACGTCTCTTATGACAAGGAGGCGACATGGAAGGAGTGCGGCGAGGCAACGGGTGCCGACGGCGACGCTTTCTTCAAGCACGTCGAGACGAGCGAGGACGGTCGTTGGGTCTATCTGACGCTCGCTGACGATACGGTGCTGACGCTGGAATTATATAAGGAATTCGGTATCGCGTTCGAATCGCTGCCCGAATTGATTATGGCGGGCGCAACGACGGAAATCCCCTTCGTGCTGACGGGCGCCGACGACAAGAGCATCGTCGAGGCGATCGCCAAGGGCGATTGGGAGGCCGAAGTGGTGATGGACGGCACGACCGGCGGCAAGATCGTTGTCAAGGCTCCGGCCGAGAGTTCGACGGGCCGTGTGATCGTCCTGCTGAGCGACGGCGGATCGAAGACGATCATGAAGACGCTGACCTTCATTTCGGGCGTGATGAACGTTACCACGCAGTCGCAGGAGGCTGCCGCAGTCGGCGGAACGGTCAGCTTCGAACTGGAAACCAACCTGGATTACGAGGCCGTGATTCCCGCCGATGCCAAGGGGTGGCTCTCCCGCGTAGAGACGCGCGCCATGCGCCAAGAGACGCTGACCTTCTCGGCGAAGGCCAACGATACGATGGAGCCGCGCTCGGCGAAGATCGAACTCACCAGTTCGGGTGTCGTCGTCGAGACGCTGCTGGTCTACCAGAAGGCAAACCTCGATCCGACGGCGTTCGTTGTCAAGGTCAATGTGACGGCGAGCAGCATGAAGAACACGCTTATCCTTCCGCTGACGGGTACGGTGGACGCCACGGTGGACTGGGGCGACGGCAAGACCGAAGCCGTGACGGCTGTGAATCCCCAGCATGTCTACGAGCAGGAGGGCGAATACTATGTGACGGTGACCGGTTCGGTGACGGCGCTCGGCAATCGATTGACCAAAACCAGTCAGAGCGCCATCGTGCGTGTAATCCAGTGGGGCCAGCTGGGGCTAGAATCGCTCGACGAGGCGTTCTACAACAACAAGGGTCTTACACAGGTAGCGCTGCCCGATGCGGGCGCTTTCGCCAAGGTGACCACCGTGGAGAGTATGTTCTATAACTGTACGCTGCTTACGGCGGTTCCCGTCGGCCTGATCGACCAGTGTACGGAGTTGACTTCCGCCGCTTCGCTCTTTTCGGGCTGCTCGTCGTTGACATCCATTCCGGAGGGTTTCTTCGACAATTGCCCGAAGATCGCTTCGCTGGCTTCGGCGTTTAAGGGCTGTAAGAACGTGACGGAAATTCCCGCCGGCCTGTTCGACAATTTGACGGAGGTGACCGCTGTTTCGGATCTGTTCACCAACTGTATGGCGCTTGTTACGGTTCCCGACGGACTGCTCGACAAGTTGACGAAGGTAACGACCGTTTCGAGTTTCTTCAGCGGCTGTTCCTCGCTGCGTACGGTTCCGAATGATTTCTTCAAGTCTCAGACCGAGGCGACAGCCAGCGGAATGATCTTCAAAGGTTGCTCTTCGTTGGAGTCGGTTCCTGCAGGGCTGCTCGATCCCTTCACGAAGACGACTACGATAGGGTCTCTTTTCAGCGGTTGCAAGTCACTGGGCAATCTTCCCGAAGGATTGTTTGACAAGGTCGGGAGCAACGTGGATCCGTCGGTCAAGGCGGTGGACGTCTCCTATCTCTTCGAAAACTGTTTGAAAATGACCGATTTCCCGTCTTTGTCCAAACTTCCGAATGTCTCGAATGTGGCTTCGCTTTGGAGAGGTTGTACGGCCATGACGACGGTACCTGCGGATTATTTCCCTTCGAGTTGTACGAATTCCATTTCGGTCGGTAACATGTTCAACGGCTGTACATCGCTCAAAAGCCTTCCTGCCGGCCTGCTGAAAAACATGACGGGCATCACGACCGCTCTGTCGATGTTCACGAACTGTACGTCACTCGAAACGCTTCCCGAGGGGTTCTTCGACGCGATGGTCGGATGTACAAACATCAAGGAGATGTTCAAGGGGTGTACGTCGCTCGAATCGTTGCCTGCGACGCTGTTCGACAAGATGACGTCGATCAACGCGACGGCTTCGGCCTTCGAAGGTTGCACGGCCTTCACGGGCGAATCGCCTTATATGACTATTGAGGTCGAGAGCAAACCGGTGAAGGTACACCTCTATGATCGGGTCAATTATCGAGACCTCTTCGAGAAGGTGCCGGATTCGGCAGTAAGTAGCGGAAGAGACGTCAAGGACTGCTTCAAGAACTGTACGAAGATGGCCGACTACGCGATCGCACCCATCGCATGGGGCGGTATCGGCGACGGTACGACGGCAGCGCCGACTATCTCGATCTCCCATGCGGCACCCGAGGGCATGGAGTATCATGCCATCGACTTTACGATCAAGGGCACGGAGTTCAAATCGGGCAAATACATCATCGGTACGACGCAGCTCGTGCAGAGCGTGCTCGACGAGTTCGAAGGCGACATGGAGAAGGCGACCAATAAATACGGCATTGGATTTACGGCAGCGCAACTCCCGACGTTGATGTCGGACGAGGGGTTGGTGCTTTCGTTCCACGATCTCGAACCGCAGACCGAATACATGCTGCTCGTGCGCGGCAACAATGCTCACGGGAAGGTCTTCGAAACTGCCGTCGTCACGACGGCGGCCCGTCCGCAGGGCAGCGCCGACTACGAACGTTACATCGGGACGTGGACCGTCACGACGACTTCCTCAGAGGTTACCAAACAGCCGCAGACCTACACCATCCGTATTGAACCTTACCGCAACGACGAGAGTTTCCGTGTCTACGACTGGGGCGCTACCATCTTGAGCAGCGGAAAGCAGGCGACTGAAGAGGAGGCGAAAGTGGATTCGTATCCTTTCTATATGAGCTACAATTCGGACGGAACGATCGGGATCAATTCCTACGAGGATTTGGGAATGTACGGATTCTCCTATTATATCTATATTCGTTATCGTTTCCTCAACGAGGAGTCGCAGCCGTCGATCTGGGTGTCGGAAGATACGCTTGTCTCAGGGGTTTATGATACCGCTTCGAACGAAATCACGATCACCTGCGGCACGTTCAACGACAACAACGGCATTACGCAGCAGATTACCGGCCTGGACTACGTCCTCTATACGGGTGGAAAGTATTACGAGGCGCAAAACCTGATCCGTCCGGGTTATCTGGTCGGCGAGGGCGACAATGTGAAGGTCGACTACGGCGTAGGTCCCTACAAACTGACCAAGGCCCCCGCGGCTTCGGTTTCGGCGAAGCGGTCGGCTGCAAAATTCGAATCGCTGCGTCCGACCGAGGCGAGGACACCGGCAGCCGCGCCCCTCGGCATGGGCCGTCTGTCGATGATGTCGGTTCATTGAGGGTTTTCTTTGTAAGTTGACAACACCGTCCTGAAATCGTTCGGGACGGTGCTTTTTATTCCTTCCCGACACACGGTTTCGGGCTCCGGCTTCGTCCGCCGATGCCGGCAGTCTGCCGCCTTGCGCGACGGGCCGTACTTTGCTTCACCTCCTTTAGACCGCCGACCGGCGGTTTCTCCGAAACGGAAATTCGCCCCTGCTGCAAATTGCTGCGGCAGGGGCGAATCCGGCAGAAACGGGCAGCTTACGCTACGGTCTGGTCTGCGTGGCGATGCGCTGTTCGAAATAGTTTTTCACGTCGTTCCACCGATAGTAGGGCGCCAGATCGCTTTCGAGACGGATGCGGGATTCGCGTTCGTTGAAGAGGAACTTCACGAGCACCTCGTCGCTGCCCGGGCGGCGGAAGAAGATCCACTGGACGTTGGTGGCCATCGGCGTTACGCGCCAGCAGCTCCACGCTTCGTCGACCTTATGGAAATCGCTTTCGCGGTTGTCGCAGCCTTCGATGCCCATCAACCCCACGAGCGGAATGACGTTCACGTCGTGGCCGTAGCGCAGCGATGCGGACAAATTGCCCGTAGCGATCGCTTCGTCGGCCTCGGCGACGAAGTTCCGCAGCAGAGGCACGGCGTCGCTCAGGGCGCGGTGGCCGAATTCGGCCGAGGGGCCCTCTTCGAGGTACATCTGGTAGTTGCGCACGGCGTAGAAGGCATAGAGTTCGTCGGGCGTGAAGAGATCGTAGAACGAGCAGTCGAGGTAGTCGATGTCCTGCATGATCGACGCGATGCAGTAGAGATCGTTCATGAACCGGAGCTGTTCCTTGTTCTTGCCGATGAGCGACGGATCGGTCATGAGCGCGCGGACGAAACGCGAGGGGTCGATTTCGCGTTCCCGCAGTTCGGCAATGCGCTGCTTGGTCTCCTTCTTGATCTTGTTCGCCTCGGTCATGCGGAACATATAGTCGAGATAACGCTTGCTCGCTTCGCGCGTAATATCGATCGCGGGATTCAGCTCTTTGAGCCGTTCGTTGGCGGCGGCCATGCTGAGCATGCAGCGCGGCACGAGCGTCGAGCGGGAGCGAATGCGGCACAAACGGCCGTCGGCGGTCGAAAAGACTTCGGGGAAGGAGTAGTACATCCGTTCGGCGATGCCGCGATGTTCGCGCACGCCGCGCGGCGACAGATCGCCGTAGCGATGCAGCGCATCGTCGGCGACGCATTCGACGCGCCGGAGCGCATCTTCGCCCAGCGGCGTCAGCTTACCCGCTTCGGCTGCCTTGCGGAGTTGCGCGCGCGGATTCTCGTAGATGCTCTCCGAAGCGTGCCAGCGCGAACCGTGACGGCCGTAGTGGCTGATGTAGAAAGGTTTGTATCCCTCCGGCGCGGGCGTCGCCTCGGCGCGGGGATGGTTTTCGTAGGTATAGTAAAGCGCCGCCGTACGGTTGAGGTCTTCAAGCGTTTGCTCCTTGGTGCTCTGCGCCGCTGCGCCGCCTGCCAGAAGCAGGCAGCCCAGCAGTAGAAAAATCGTTCTTTGTTTCATTCGGATGAAGTAGTGTGTTGTTAGAATTTATTCGGTTATTTTCAGGATAACTGCCGAAACGGGTTGCATTTTCAGCGTGGCGACGCCTCTCTTCGAAGCGTATTTCGCGCTGCTGGCCGCTCCGTAGACCGTTTCCGCCTTGCCGCCTTCCGAGACGAAGCGCGCCGTTACGCTCCGCTTCGACGGATTGAGGGCGACGAGATACTTCTCGCCGTTCAGTTCGCGGGCGTAGACCATCGGATAGGGTTGCTCTACATCGCTCACGAAGCGCCATGCGCCGCGCGTACCGAGCGCCGGCGTCTGCTGCCGCAAGGCGATCAGCCCCTTCACGTAGTTGAGGATCGACCGCGAATCCTGCTCCTCGGCGGCAACGGTCGGACGCGCCGGATCGGGATCGATCGGCAGATAGATTTTTTCGGCGGCGGCGGTCGAGAAACCGGCGTTGACCGAGTCGTCCCATTGCATCGGAGTGCGGCAACTGCTGCGGTTGCGGCTGGTGAAACTGCCCTCCTTGACCGGTGCGTCTTCCAGATTGCGGAGTCCGATCTCCTCGCCGTAGTAGATGATCGGCACGGCAGGCAGCGTCAGAAAGAGCGTGAGCGCCGTCTTGAGTTGCTCGGGCGTGTTGCGGTCGAAACGGTTCAGACGCCAGATGTCGTGGCTGCAGGTCGGCATGGCGGCGTATCCCAGATCGCGCGTGGCTTCGTATTCCGTTTTATAGTTTTCGGCGAAATCCTTCACCTGCCCGCGCCCTTCGTAATCGAAGAAACAAGGCGTTTGCTCGGTGCCGCGGTCGTTGGTCTGGCAGACCAGCGAGCGGTAAATCTTGGTGCCTGCGCCGTTGTGGATCAAAAGATCGATGTGGAATCCGGCCCGCAACGACTGGCGCGGCTGGCTCCACTCGGAGATAAGAATGCCTTCGGGATATTTCCCTTCGAACCAGCTGCGCAGCTCGTGCCACAGGCGCATCGTGCCCGTGTGCTGCTTGTCGTCGCCCTTGACCAGACTCTGGGCCATGTCGCAGCGGAAGCCGTCGACGCCCTTGTCCATCCAGAACGAGATGATGTTCTTCAATTCGTTGCGTACGGCCGTGGGGCCCGGATCGTCGTAACCCTGCTGCCACGGTTGGGCGGGATCGGGGGTCAGATAGCCGTAGTTGAGGGCCGGCTGCACGTCGAAGAAGTTCTTCATGAAATTCCCTTGACGCGGGGCGTCGCTGCGGACGAATTTCTTGGTCGGGAACGAATCCTTCGAGTCGCTCCAAATGTAGTAATCGCTGTATTGCAGTTCCGTATCGGCCTCGGACGACTGGCGGAACCACGGATGCTTGTCCGACGTGTGGCCCGCTACCAGATCGAGACAGACGCGGATGCCCGCGTCGTGGGCGTCGCGGACGAGTTGCGCCAGTTGGGTATTGGTGCCGAAACGGGGATCGATCCGGTAGAAATCGGTGATGTCGTAGCCGCCGTCCTCGAATTCGCTCTGAAAAACGGGGCTGAGCCAGATCGCATTCACGCCGAGGCTCTTGATGTAGGGGAGTTTGGAGCGGATGCCCTCCAGATCGCCGATGCCGTCACCGTCGCTGTCCTTGAAGGAGGAGGGGTAGATGTGGTACAGAATCCCGTCCTTCAACCATTCGGGAACTTGCTGTGCAGGTGCAGGCAGGAGGTAGAGTGCGGCTGCCAGCGCAAAGATGATGCGTTTCATTAAAGTAAATCGGGTTAGTATTTTCTCTCGGCAGGCAAAGCCCGTCCAAGCCGGAATTTATCTTTGCAAAGATAGTTTTTCTCGGGGGATTTACAAACCGCCGGCGGAGATTTTCAACCTTTTTTATATCGGAAACGAAAGAAATAAGAGAATAATTCCTATCTTTATCGGGCCAAACGAAACGTTTTCGCTAAGCGAGGGCAGAAGCCGCTTGCGGGTTATGCCGAGCGGAGAAAATGAAGAAAAGAATTCAACGTTTTCGCTAAGCCGAGCGCAGAGCCGAACTTGTTCGGGCTCTGCCGAGCGGGGAAAACGGCTGTTGAAAACAAAGATACTTCAAAACTACTAATTTTTAGATCGAAAGCAAATGAAACGATTGACGATTCTTGCGGTGCTGCTCTTTGCGGCGGCGACCGTATCGGCGCAGGACTATCACATCAAGTTGTGGGACAATGCGACGGCCCCGACCTCGAACGGCGTAACGGGCGACGAATACGAACCCAAACCCGGCGTGCTGACCAATACCTCGTCGGCCGAAATCTGGATTTACAAACCCGCACCCGAAAAGGCGACGGGGCAGGCGATCGTATTCTGTCCGGGCGGCGGCTATTCGCAGCTCTCGATCGCCAACGGGCACAACACCTGCAAGTGGTTCGCCGAGAACGGCATCGTGGGCGTGATGCTGAAATACCGTCTGCCCAACGGCCATTCGGAGGTGCCGCTCAACGACTTGGACAAGGCTGTGGCGACGGTGCGCGAAATGGCGTCGGAATTAGGCGTCGATCCGCACAAGGTGGGCGTTTCAGGCACCTCGGCGGGCGGTTATCTGGCCGGCTCGGCGGGCGTTATGTCCGCATCGAAGCCTGATTTCATGGTGCTCATCTATCCGGTGGTGTCGAGCGATCCCGACAAGCGCCATCTGGGAACGTTCCAGCAGTTGGTCGGCAAGGAGAACGTCGAGACCGAGGCCGCGAAGTTTTCGTTGGAGAAGGTGGCTGACAGCACGGCTTGTCCGGCGTTGATCTTCCACAGCGACGACGACAAGGTGGTTCCGGCCATCAACGCCGCGCTGCTCTATGAGAAGCTCAAAGCCAACGGCGTGAAGGCGTCGCTGCACATCTTTCCCTCCGGCGGTCACGGTTGGGGCATGAGCAAGAAGTTCAAGTACCATGAGAACTTCAAGGCTGCGACACTCGACTGGTTGAAGGTGATCAATGCCGAAGCCGACAAGGCCGCGGCGAAGAAATAGTCGCGCTCCGGCGGCATTTTTATAGCGGGAAGGTTTCGCCTTCCCGCTTTTTCGTTTTTGCAGAGACCGTGCAGACCTCCGGTTTGTTGAACGTGTTGTCATTGCGAGCGAAACGCAGTGAAGCGCGGGAATCGACTGCTTTTTCTTCTCTGCTTTTGGCTTGATCCAAAAGCAGCAAAAGATCAAGCACGGCGAAAAACCGCGGGTGACGGCAACAGCGCGAGCTGAGCGGACACGCAAGATCTTCGCCGTTTGCGCACGCCCGCTCCGGGCGCTCGCGCTGTTGCCGCCACTTTCTCCGCTCTTTTCGCAGTGCGACAGGCTGACGCGTTAAAGTAACAGAAGTTGATCCTCGCGTCGGACGCCCAAGGCGTCCTCCTCAGGATGACAAAACAGAAACTGTCATTCCGAAAATCCGACCGCTTGCGCGGAGCGCACCGCAGAGTCCGCATTGCGAAATAGAGGGGGGGGGAGAATTCCGGCTGTCCGCAAGTTTCAGACGGTTGCCGAAGAGCGCAGATTTTCTTTTGCGTCGGGGGCATGTTGGAAAATCGAACCGACGATCGGGCAGGCGTCCAGTTCCTGACAGTCGCCGCAGGTCGCAAATCCTTTTTCACATACGCATTTGCGGATTTGGCAATAATCGCTGCAATAGGCGAATTTCGCACCCTCCGTCCGACACCCCATGCAATTGATGGTTGCTGCCGTAATCTGCGGCGCATCGTTCATTTCGCTCCACTTTCGGGCTGTTTTTTCTCTCAACTCATCGTCATTCTCGACGGTGGCTCTGCGGGCGTCGCATGTTTCGCAATCCAATCCGCAACAGGCAATTAATTGTTTCATCATCTGGTTGTCATTTATTCCGTATCATTGATTTTTCGGATGCCTCCCTTCCTTTGGGGCGGCCGAACGGGTTGCGGCGCAATCCGAGACATCCGCGGTTACCGCCAAGCGGCCGATCCTCACATCGGGCGGCATCCCCTCCTCGGGATGACGAACGAATTGTCCGCGGTCGATCGACTATTGCGGGATGAAGATGTAGGTAATCGTACCCGTATGTCGGGTGGGGGCGGCCTCGTTGATGTCGAAAAGCGAATTGCGGGCAGCGCGTACCGCCGTTTCGCGCATACAGTCGTCGCCGCCCGAGGCGACCGACGCATTGGTCACTTCGCCCGCTCGGTTCACCGTGATGCGGACGACCACCTCGCCGCCCCCTTCGCATTGGTAGGCGGGAACCACCAGATGGCGGGCGTGCCGCACCGGATCGACCAGCGAGAAGGAGACGGTCACGCGGCCCTGCACCTTGCGATCGGAGCTTTCGTTCGCATTTTCCGCCTGCTCCCGCCGGCGACGGATGGCCTCGGCTTCGGCCAGCCCCTGTTCATAGGCTTCGCGGTTGGCGCGCATGCGCTCCTGCGCGGCGTCGGCTGCATTGTTGAGCGCTGCCGTGTTGGTGCCGCGGTCGTCGCGCAGCGATTCGTCCAGTTTGGCGTTTTCGTTCGAGACGTCGTTGCGGATGCTTTTCCAGTCGATAGGGTCCTGCTGCTGCCGCTCGCGCACCTCGCGTTCGAGCCGCTCCTTTTCGGCGGCGAGCTGTTCGAGATTTTGCAGGTCGATGTAGAATCCCTGCGTGTGAGACGTTCCGCCGACGATGATCTTCGAGCCGACGAAAGCAATCGCCAGCAGCAGGTAGGCGATCAGCGTAACGCACAATCCCACACGATGATCGAACGCCCATTCGCCTGCGTCTTCCCGCCGGTTGTCGAAGGGAAGTTGCAGTTTGGGACGCTTGGGCCTCGGTTTGGTTTCGTGCGAAGTCATCGTGCAGAAGATTTTGCGCAAAAATAACGTTTTTTAACCAAATATGCTTATCTTTGCGCACGTTTAAAGGAAATTAATTTCGCATGTCAACAAAACAACAAACCCTGAAAGCGCCGATCTCTTTTTCGGGCAAGGGTCTGCATACGGGCGTCGAGGTGACGATGACGGTCAATCCCGCCGGTGTGGACAACGGCATCGTTTTCCGTCGCATCGACTTGGAGGGAGCACCCGTCGTTCCCGCGTTGTGCGACAACGTGACCGATACTTCGCGCGGCACGACCATCGAGTCCAACGGCGCGAAAGTAGCTACGATAGAACACGTCATGTCGGCGCTCTGGACGCTCGGCGTGGATAATGCGCTGATCGATATCGACGCTCCCGAAACGCCCATTATGGACGGCTCGGCGCGCGAATACGCCGAAAAAATCGTGGAAGTCGGCACTGTCGAGCAGGACGCCGAACGCAAATATTATCAGGTGACCGAAAAGATGGTCTATACGATTCCCGACAAGGGCGTTTCGATCATCCTCTATCCCGACGAGGAGTTTTCGGCCTCGGTGCATGTCGACTACAATTCGAAGGTCATCGGCAATCAGTACGCCACTTTCCTGCCCGACGACAATTACGCTACGAAGATCGCGCCGTGCCGGACGTTCGTTTTCCTGCACGAGTTGGAACCGCTCTTCAAGATGAACCTCATCAAGGGTGGCGATCTGGACAACGCCATCGTCGTGGTGGAAAATCCGGTTTCGGACGAACAACTGACCCATCTGAAACAGATCTTCCACAAGGAGGATATACAGATCACGGGCGGCTATCTCAATAATCTCGAACTGCGCTTTACCAATGAATTGGCGCGCCACAAACTGCTCGATCTGCTGGGCGACCTCGCGTTGCTCGGTCTGCGGATCAAGGGCCGCGTGTGGGCGTCGCGTCCGGGACACTTCGCCAATACGGAGTTCATGAAGCAATTGCGCCGCACGATTCGCAAGGAGGGCGAGCGTCCGCGTTACAAATACGACTGCCGCAAGACGCCCGTCTACGACATCAACGACATCCGCCGCATGTTGCCGCACCGTCCGCCGTTCCTGCTCGTAGACCGTATTTTCTATGTGGACGAGGGGGCGATCGCCGGTATCAAGAACGTGACGATGAACGAACCTTTCTTCGTGGGGCACTTCCCCAACGAACCGGTGATGCCGGGCGTGCTGATCGTCGAGGCGATGGCGCAGTGCGGAGGGATCATGGTGCTGCGCAACATTCCCGATCCCGAGAACTATTCGACCTATTTCATGAAGATCGACGGCGTGAAGTTCAAGCGTAAGATCATCCCCGGCGATACGCTCCAGTTCGAACTGCATCTGACCGAGCCGATCCGTCGCGGGGTCTGCGTGATGGACGCCAAGGCGTTCGTAGGCGATACGCTCGCCTGCGAAGCGACGCTGATGGCGCAGGTGGCCAAAACGAAGAAATAGAGGACGCTGCACGCGACTGACCGTCGTCCGTGCGGGCGCGGCGGTGCGGAGCCGAAAAATGATAACGCATGATTAGCAAGTTAGCCTACGTCCATTCCGACGCCAAGATCGGTAAGAACGTAACCATAGAACCTTTTGCTTATGTCGCGGGCGACGTCGTCATCGGCGACGATTGTTGGATCGGTCCGGGTGCCGTCATTAACGACGGAGCGCGCATCGGCAAGGGGTGTAAAATCTACACGGGGGCTTCGATCGCCTGCCTGCCGCAGGACCTGAAGTTCAAAGGAGAGTATTCGACGGCCGAGATCGGCGATTACAACGACATCCGCGAGTGCGTGACCATCGCGCGCGGTACGGCGTCGCGCGGAAAGACGGTGGTCGGCAGTCACAACCTGTTGATGGCCTATGTGCATATCGCCCACGACGACGTGGTGGGCAATCACTGCGTCATCGCCAACCGCGTTTCACTGGCCGGAGAGGTCGAAGTCGGCGACTGGGCCGTCATCGGAGGTCATGCCGCCGTCCATCAATGGGTGCGCATCGGCGAACATACGATGATTCAGGGCGGCGCCCTGATCGGGCAGGATGTGCCGCCTTTCATCACCGTGACGAACGAGAATCAGTTTGCGGGTGTCAACCGAATCGGCATGAGCCGCAGAGGGTTCACGCAAGAGCAGATCGACATCATTCACAATGCGGCGCGCATTCTCTTTCAGAGCGGTCTGAATTTCATGAACGGCTGCGAAGAGGTGGAACGCAAGGTGTCCCAGTCTCCCGAGCGCGACCGTTTGGTGAAGTTCATCCGCGAATCGAAGCGCGGCGTGAGCAAGCAGTACGGCGCAAAATAGGGGCGAAAGGCATTGCGCGGAGTCGCAGTGCGTTCGAAGGTTGTTATAAGGCGGGTTCGGACAGATGTTCGGATCCGCCTCTTTTTTATCTTGCGAAGTCTTTGCAGGCCGCTTGGAAAGAATAGCGGAACGGCGGTCGGATTCCCACGTTCCGTTTCACTTTGTTCGGAATGACAATTCCGATTTGTCATCCTGAGGAGGAATCCGTTGGAGGATTCCGACGCGAGGATCAACTTCTGTTACTTTAACGCGTCAGTCTGTTGCACTGTGAAAACGGGGGAAGAAGAGCCGGAAAAGTCCCGCAACAAATTTCTGAATTCGCCGCAGGAATCTTTTTGCCGCTTTTTGTGGAAAAAGCGGCGTAAAACCATCCGCAGGGCGAAAAATTCGGGGACCCGGCGTCGTTTGCGCCTAAAGCGCTACGCGGACAAGCTCGCGCCCGCGCTTCTTGACGGCGCGTCCGCCGCCGGTTCTGCCTCCCGCTTTTTCGCAATGCGGAGTTTGTGGTGCGCTACGCGCAACTATGATTTTATTTCTTGTGTGATTTTAGCTGGCTTGTGACCTGCCCGATCGCACTGCGAAAAGAGCGGAGGAAGTGGCGGCGACAGCGCGAGCGCCCGGAGCGGGTGTGCGCAAACGGCGCAGATCTTGCGTGCCCGCTCAGCGAGCGCTGGCGGCGACACCCGCGGTTTTTCGCCGTGCTTGATTTTTTGCTGCTTTTGGATCAAGCCAAAAGCAGAGAAGAAAAAGTTGTTGATTCCCACGCTCCACCGCGTTTCGCTCGGAATGACTCTCCATTGACAATCGCGTAACGTGGTTTTTGTCATTCTGAGGAGGAATCCTCGAAGGATTCCGACGCGAGGATCAACCACTGTTATTCCGGCGCGTGCGCCTTTCGCACGGTGAAACCGGCGAAAAAGATCGGGCCGGACATTCAATATTTTTCCATAAATATTTGTAATAGATGAAATTTTTACTATATTTGTGACGTGAAAAGAAGCGATAAGGGGACATGGAGTCCCCTTATTTCGTAGATATATCCGAAACGATTATGATCGATTGTCAGAAAATTCGGGCGATAGCCGAATCTCAACTTGTTGATACCGATGTTTTTATCGTGAGTTGCAAAGTCTCTCCGTCCAATGAGGCGGAGTTGCTTCTGGACAGCGACACCTCCGTGCAGCTCGAAACCTGCGCCGCCGTCAACCGCGCCGTCAACGAGGCGCTGGCCGATGAAGAGGAGGATTTTTCGCTCACGGTGGCTTCGGCCGGAATCGGCGAGGAGCTGAAATGCGAACGCCAATTCCGTAAACTGGTGGGACGGCCGGTAGAGGTGCTGCTCCTGAACGGTACGAAAATCCGCGCCCTGCTCGATGCGGCGGATGCGGAGGGGATCACTCTTTCCTACGAAGAGAAGCAGGCGGTCGAGGGCAAGAAACGCAAGCAACTGGTGAAGGTCGTCAAACGCTATGCGTTCACCGAAGTGAAATATACGAAGGAATATCTGGATTTCAAATAGAATTAAATAATAAAAAGATAACGTAACATGGATAATCTGAATCTGATCAGCAATTTCGCTGAGTTCAAAGAGCTGAAAAACATCGATAAGAGCACGATGATCGGCGTGTTGGAGGACGTCTTCCGCCACGCCCTGCAAAAGCAGTACGAGTCGGACGAGAACTTCGACGTGATCATCAACCCAGAGAAGGGCGACCTCGAAATCTGGCGCAACCGCACGGTGGTGGCCGACGGCGAGGTGGAGAATCCCAACACGCAGATCGCCGTCTCGGAGGTGAAGGCCATCGACCCGACCTACGAAGAGGGCGACGAGTATGTCGATGAGATCAAGCTCGCTTCGTTCGGTCGCCGTACGGTGCTGTCGCTGCGTCAGAATCTGGCTTCGCGCATCCTCGATCTGGAAAAGGCCAGCCTTTACGAGAAATATTCGCAGCAGGTGGGCGAAATCATTACCGGCGAAGTTTATCAGGTTTGGAAAAAGGAGGTGCTGATCCTCGACGAGGATGAGAACGAGTTGGTGCTGCCCAAGTCGGAGCAGATTCCCAACGACTTCTACCGCAAGGGCGACACGATCAAGGCGATCGTCAAAGCGGTGGAGATGAACAACAATCAGCCCCGCATCATCCTCTCGCGTACGGCCAACCAGTTCCTCGAACGGTTGTTCGAGCAGGAGGTGCCCGAAATCGCCGACGGCCTGATTACGATCAAGAAGATCGCCCGCATACCGGGCGAACGGGCCAAGGTGGCCGTCGAGTCGTATGACGAGCGTATCGATCCGGTGGGCGCCTGCGTGGGTATGAAGGGGTCGCGCATCTACGGTATCGTCAAGGAGCTGCGCAACGAGAACATCGACGTGGTGAACTACACGACCAACACCCAGCTGATGATCCAGCGTTCGCTCAATCCCGCCAAGATCTCGTCGATCACCGTCGACGAGGAGAAGCAGACGGCTTCGGTCTACCTCAAGCCCGATCAGGTGTCGCTCGCGATCGGCAAGGGCGGTCTGAACATCCGGCTGTCGAAGATGCTCACGGGCTACGACATCGACGTCTACCGCGAGGTCGAAGAGGAGGACGTCGATCTGAACGAATTCAAGGACGAGATCGACGCATGGATCATCGACGCCCTGAAAGCCGTGGGATGCGACACCGCGAAGAGCGTGCTGGATCTGTCCGTCGAGGAGATCGCGTCGCGCGCCGATCTGGAGATGGAGCAGGCGCAGAAGGTCGTGGAGATTCTCAAGGCCGAATTCGAATAACGAGACAAAGAAAGGAGAACAGACAATATGGCAAATGAAAGAAGAATAAGGCTCATCCAAGTTGCAAAGGAGTTCAATGTGGGTATCAATACCATTACGGACTTCCTGCAAAAGAAGGGAGTCAAAAGCGACGGATCGCCCAATGCGCTGGTCGATCCCGATACCTATGCCCTTCTCGAAAAAGAGTTCGGTGCTGGCCGCGCCGTCAACAGCGAACGCGTAAATATCCGCGAACGTATCGCGCAGAAACAGGCTACCGTCTCCCTCGACGATGAAGCGCAGGGCAAGGGCGGTAAGAACGACGAAGAGCTGCTCGTCAAGAGCAGCGTCATCAGCGTGAAGGACGAGGTTGCGGGCATGGGGCCGAAGATTCTGGGCAAGATCGATCTTTCGGGCAAGGGTTCGAAGGCGGCTCCGGCTCCGGCAACGACGCCTACTCCTACTCCTACTCCTACGCCTACTCCTACGCCAACGCCGGCGCCGCGTCCTGCGGCCAAACCCGCTCCGGCTCCTGTGGAGGAACCGGCACCCGCTCCTGCCCCGACCCCCGCACCCGCTCCGGTCGAGGCGGTCGCTCCGGCTCCGGTCGAGGTTCCCAAGCCGCAGCCTGCCGCGCCGCCCGTAACGCCTCCGGTTGTGGCGGCTCCGGCTCCGGCGCCAGTCCCGACCCCTGCGCCGACTCCGGTCCCCGCATCGGCGGCGCCTGTGGCTTCGGCGGAAGCGCAGCAGAAAACCTATGACGAACGTCAGGCGGAAAAGAAAGACGATATTTTCCGTCCGGTGACCGAGACGTTGTCGGGGCCGCAGGTACTCGGCAAGATCGATGTCTCGGCCATGGCGCCGGGCGGCAAGCATAAACGCAAACGGCTCTCGAAGGAGAAGGTGGACGTCAACCGCGCCCAGCCTGCGGGTCGCAGCGGAAACGGCGGCGGCAACAACGGCGGCGGAAGCGGTTCGTTCGGCGGCAATGCCGGCGGGCGGGGAGGCAGCCAGCCGCGTCCGGGCGACGGTCGCAACCGGAAAAAAGGCGCGCGCGTGGTCAAGCCCGTCGTGCGTCCCGAGGTGAGCGACGAAGAGGTGGCAAAGCAGGTAAAGGATACGCTGGCGCGTCTGACTTCGAAGGGCGCCAAGTCGAAGGGCGCGAAATACCGCAAGGAGAAACGCGAACTGGTGGCCGAGCGTCTGAACGAGGAGATGCAGCGCGAGGAGAAGGAACGTTCGATTCTGAAAGTGACCGAGTTCGTTACCGTCAGCGAATTGGCGACGATGATGGACGTTTCGGTCAACGAGGTGATCTCGGCCTGCATGAATCTGGGACTGATGGTTTCGATCAACCAGCGGCTCGACGCCGAGGCGATGGTGGTCGTCGCCGAAGAGTTCGGATACAAGGTCGAGTTCGTTTCGGCCGACATTCAGGAGGCGATCTCCGACGAGGAGGCCGACGACGAGGCGAATCTCGTGCCGCGTCCGCCGATCGTGACCGTTATGGGTCACGTCGACCACGGTAAGACGTCGCTGCTGGACAACATCCGCAAAACCAACGTCATCGAAGGCGAGGCGGGCGGTATCACGCAGCATATCGGCGCGTACAGCGTCGTGCTCAACGGCCGCAAGATCACCTTCCTCGATACGCCGGGTCACGAAGCCTTCACGGCCATGCGCGCCCGCGGCGCAAAGGTCACCGACGTGGCGATCATCATCGTGGCGGCCGACGACAGCGTCATGCCGCAAACCATCGAGGCGATCAACCACGCGCAGGCCGCCGGCGTGCCGATGGTCTTCGCCATCAACAAGATCGACAAGCCCAACGCCAATCCCGACCACATCAAGGAGCAGCTGGCCCAGATGAACTACCTCGTCGAGGAGTGGGGCGGCAAGTACCAGAGTCAGGATATCTCGGCCAAGAAAGGGCTGAACCTCGACAAACTGCTCGAAAAGGTGTTGCTCGAAGCCGATATGCTCGACCTGAAGGCCAATCCCGACCGCAAGGCGCAGGGTACGGTCATCGAGTCGACGCTCGACAAGGGCCGCGGCTATGTGGCCACGGTGCTCGTGGAGAACGGTACGCTGCACGTCGGCGACGTGCTGCTGTCGGGTATCCATACGGGCCGCGTGAAGGCGATGTTCAACGAGAACAGCAAGAAGGTGGACGAAGCGGGCCCCGCGACGCCGGTGCAGGTGCTCGGTCTGAACGGCGCGCCGCAGGCGGGCGATACCTTCAACGTCATGGACGACGACCGTTCGGCGCGCGAGATCGCCGGCAAGCGCGAGCAGTTGCAGCGCATGCAGGGCATTATGACGCAGAAGCACGTGACGCTCGACGAGATCGGCCGCCGCATCGCCATCGGCTCGTTCAAGGAGCTGAACATCATCGTGAAGGGCGACGTGGACGGTTCGGTCGAGGCGATGGCCGGTTCGCTCATCAAGCTCTCGAAGGAGACCGTGCAGGTCAACGTCATTCACGCCGCCGTAGGACAGATTTCGGAGTCCGACGTTCTGCTGGCCGCCGCTTCGAACGCCATTATCGTCGGTTTCCAAGTTCGTCCGTCGGCTGCTGCCCGCAGAACGGCCGAGAAGGAGGAGATCGAGATCCGTCTCTACTCGATCATCTACGACGCCATCAACGACATCAAAGACGCCATCGAGGGCATGTTGGAGCCGGTGATGAAGGAGGAGATCGTCTGCTCGGTCGAGGTGTTGGAGATTTTCAAGATCACGAAGGTCGGCACGGTGGCCGGATGTATCGTCCGCGAGGGCAAGTTGCAGCGTTCGACGCCGATCCGCGTCATCCGCGACGGCATCGTCATTTATACCGGCAAACTCGGGTCGCTCAAACGCTTCAAGGACGATGTCAAGGAGGTGACCACGGGGCAGGATTGCGGTCTGAACATCGAGTCGTTCAACGATATCCGCGTGGGCGATATCGTCGAGGGCTACGAACAGGTCGAAGTGAAACGTAAATAATGTGATTAACGATAACTCAAAAAACCTAATCTCAAACTTAAAAAGGCAGTAATGAATACTCCGATCAATTTTACGACGGCCGAAGAGGCCGTAAAGGTCATTAAATCGGGCGATCACGTCCATCTGAGTTCGGTGGCTTCGGCGCCCCAGTGTCTGATCAAAGCCATGTGTGCGCGCGGCGAGGCCGGCGAGTTGAAGAACGTCCATGTGCATCACCTGCACACCGAGGGGCCGGCGCCTTATGCCGATCCGAAGTTCGAGGGCGTTTTCCAACTCGATTCGCTCTTTGTCGGCGCGAACGTCCGTAAGGTGACGCAGAGCGGTTATGCCGATTATATTCCGATCTTTTTGAGTGAGACGCAGAAGTTGTACCGGTCGGGTGCAGTGCCTTGCAACGTGGCGATGATTCAGGTTTGCCCGCCGGACAAGCACGGTTACGTATCGCTGGGAACGTCGGTCGATGCGACGCTGGCCGCCATCGAATGCGCCGACCATGTGATCGCCGTGGTGAACAAGTATGTTCCCCGCGCCTTCGGACAGGCGATGATCCCGCTGTCGAAGATCGATCTGTTCGTGGAGGACGACCAGCCGCTCGTCGAAGCGAAGTTCGCCGAGCCGAGCGACGTGGAGAAGGCTATCGGCGCGAACTGCGCCGAGTTGATCGAGGACGGCGCGACGTTGCAGATGGGCATCGGAGCCATTCCCAACGCCGTGCTGGCGCAGTTGGGCAATCATAAGAATCTCGGCGTTCATACCGAGATGTTCGCCGACGGCGTGCTGCCGCTCGTGCGTAAGGGCGTGGTCAACGGCGAGATGAAAAAGACCGATCCGGGCAAGATGGTCTCCACGTTCCTGATGGGTTCGCAGGAGGTTTATAACTTTATCGACGACAATCCGGGCGTGCTGATGATGGACGTGGGGTATACGAACGATCCCTACATCATCTCCCAGAACGACAAATTCGTAGCCATCAACTCGGCCATTCAGGTCGATTTGACGGGGCAGGTGTGCGCCGACTCGATCGGAACGAAGTTCTGGTCGGGCGTGGGCGGTCAGATCGACTTCGTCTACGGCGCTTCGCTGTCGAAGGGCGGCAAGGCGATCATCGCTATGCCTTCGATTACCACCAAGGGCGTGTCGAAGATCGCTCCCGTGCTCGATTCGGGCGCCGGCGTCGTTACGACCCGCAACCACATCCACTGGCTGGTGACCGAGAACGGCGCCGTCGATCTCTACGGCAAGACGTTGCAGGAGCGCGCTCGTCTGATCATTTCGATCGCTCATCCTTCGGCGCAGGAGGCGCTGGACCGTGCGGCGTTCGAGCGTTTCGGCGAGCACCATCACTACATCAAAGGCTACATGCAGAAGTAATTTCTTTTGCGTGATAGGGCCGCTGGTGCGGCACCTCCCCTCGACACCCCGAACGGGACGTACTTCAAGTACTACCTGTGCGGGGTGTTTTCGGTCGGCCGCGCACCAGCGGCCCTCTGACGCAAAACGGGAGGGATGCTTTGCGGCCGGTTCGTTCCGTCGGGAGTTGTTCCCGCCCCTTCTCGCCCGCCCCGACAGGAGCATACGCTGCGTATGTCACTGTCGGGGCGGACTGCGCAAGACGAACCCTGCGGCTCTGAAATCGAAAATGCAGGTTAATTCGGATGTGCGGCGACGTTTGCGACCGTCCTAACCCTGATGTTTATTTCCATCGGATTTTTAGTCGGCCATAAGCCTGCGCAGTTGCACTGAGAAAAGAGCGGAGAAGGTGGCGGCAACGGCGCGTGCGCGCGGAGCGATCATGCGCAAAGACTCCGATCTTTTTCCGCCGTTTTCGTCGGGCAATCGTGCAAGCCGCAAGTTTGCCCAACCACAAACAGTGGACGATCCTCACGTCGGAATCCTTTCAAGATTCCTCCTCAGGATGACAAATCGGAATTGTCATTCCGAGCGGAGTGAAACGAAGCGTGGGAATCGACTGCTTGCGCGCAGCGCACCAAAGTCTCCGCATTGCACCGCAGACGGATTGAGATCGGACGGCGGTTCGAACGCCTGGAGCGGGTGTGCAAAACAGCGAAGTCTTTTGTGACCGCTCAGTGAGAATAGCCGTCCGATCCCGTCGGAGGTGCCCTGCGGATGGTTTTACGCGCTTTTTCCACAAAAAGCGGCAAAAAGATTCCTGCGGCGAATTCAGAAATTTGGTGCGGGACTTTCACTACTCTTCCTTCCGTACTTTTGGCTTGACCCAAAAGGACATTTTCGCTAAGCCGAGCGCAGAGCCGAACTTGTTCGGGCTATGCCGAGGCGAGAAAATGAAGGCCGAAGGCCAACCAAAAGGTCAAGCACGGCGAAAAACCGCGGGTGTCGGCAACAGCGTTCGCTGAGCGATCACGAAAGATCGGGGCCTTTTCGCACGATCGCTCCGGGCGCTCGCGCTGTCGCCGACACTTTCTCCGCTCTTTTCGCAGTGCAATCGTCCAGATCGGAAGGTTTGCTACAATGATCGGCAATAAAAGTCCTAAGTTGCGCGAAGCGCACCAAAGTCTCCGTATTGCGAAAAACCGCGCAAAGAAAGCGGCCGTCAACTCTGCTTGCGCAGAGGCTGACGGCCGCCGTCCTTGAAGAGATTTTATCGGAGGTTTATTGGGCCTTGATAATCTTGATGTTGTCGAGATACCAGCGAAGAGCCTTTGAACTTGGCCACTGGCTGTCGGCGTTGCGGATCGTGATCTTGGTGTCGGGTGTTATATTGACGCCTTTAAGGTCGACCTCGACTTTGTACCATTGGTATGCTCCGTTCGTTTCGGGATGGGGAACCGTGAGCTCGAAATCGTTGCGGTCCGTACCTGTCTCGACGATGACAACAAGTATGGTGTCATCGAAGACGCCGGAGCCCTGACGCTGTGTACTGGTGTCGAAGGTGAGGAGCAGATGTGTGTCGGAGGGCACACCCTCGATCTTCGGCAGCACGATACCGCTCTGGTAGCCTGTGAGGCCGAATTTGAGGTAGTTGCGCTGGAGATAGGTCTGAGCCTCCGGTTTGCGTTCGGATTTATCGGGATGATGTGTGGCGATGATTTCGTAGCCTTTCGCAAGGAGGGCATTGTAGGTCGATACGTCGTCGACTTTGTTGGTGCCGAGCTGCTGGGCGGTGGCATCCGAGTTGTTTTCGCCGATGGTATCGCCTGCAGGAGTCAGGCTTGCCCAGGGTTCGAGCCACTCGAAGTCTTCCATCCAGTAGACGGTTTCGACTACACCCTTATCCACAATGGAGGTCGCCATGATCCGATGTACGGGTTCGGCCAGACCGGCGTAGTAACCCGACACCGTAATGTTGTGGCCGTTCAGAGCGGCAAGTCCCATGCTTTCGGGTACATCCAGAACGCTTACCGAATACTTGGCGTCGTCCGAAACGGAAACGGTGCTGCCGTTGTAGAAGCCGGTCACGGTGACATAGCCGCGTTTGATCGAAGTGTAGGTGTCGATCTGTCCGGTGAGATCCGTCGGAGTGGGGTAGGTTATCGTCGTGCCGGACGAGACGATGCGCAGTTCGTCGCAATCGATCACCGTTGCGAGTTTCTGTGAATCGCTCGACTTGGTTCCCTTCAACTCGATTTTGTCGCCGACGGCAACCTTCGTATCGTCCGAGACGAAGACGTTGTCGGTCATCTGATCGTCACTGATGACGAATCCTTTGGTCGTTACGGCCACGACGATCGCCGAAGGTACGGAAACGACCGTTTCGTCGGCCAGATCGGCGAGTTCATTGACCGTGTAATCCTTCACGCCGCGATATTTATCGCCGTTCTGCGTGATGAGCACCTCTGCGCGACTGGCGAGCGTCCGTCCCTTGAAGACGAGCGTCGCTTTGCGGGGATTGTCCATTGCGCCGTCGCGCATGTTTGCGGAGACCGAAACCGTTACGTCCATCACGCCGGTTCCTTCGGTGGGGCTGACGGTTACCCAGTCGGGAATTTCCGTTACCCAGTCAGCGTCGGCATAGACGGTGATGATCTGTCCGGCCGCGTTCTGCGCCTCGAACGTCAGTGAATTGACACTGGCCAGAACCGCATCCGAGAGCCTGTTGTCATTATCGTCGTTGCAGCTCCAAAGCGCGCATACGGACGCCGTCAGAATCGAGGCTGCACAGATATATTTCAATAATTTCATAGTTTTTCGATTTTAGTGGTTTTCGTCTTAGAAGTCGAGACCGTCATTCCAACCCGGGTTTTGGGTCAGGTTCTTGTTGAGCGAACGCTCGCCGCTGGGAATCGGGTAGAGGTAGTCTCTTCCTTCATTGAATTTGGTGCGTTGAACGTCCTTGTGGAAAGCCATGTAGCCCTTGGAACCCTCTGTGAGGAAGATATCTTTGCCCAGTTCGTAGATATAGACGTTTGGTCTTTCTGCGGGTTTGGCTGTCCCTTCGGGATAGAGAATCAGGTTGGCATTTCCGTCGCCCGTGAGGTCATACTCGCCCGGCCCCGGGAAATACATGCCGGTGATCGCCTGATCGATGCAGGGACCGGCCTTCCAGCGTACCAGATCTTCGAAACGGGTGCCCTCCTGCGTCATCTCGATGGTGCGCTCGCGGCGGATTTCGAGAATCACGCCCTTGTTGGCTCCCGTCACGTTGGGATAGCCGTACTCGGTCGAGGAGAGATACCAGTCGGGATTGGCGTTCGCCTTGGCCATATCAAGATCGGGCATGCCTGCACGGCTTCTGAGCTTGTTGATGGAGATTCTGAGATCGTCCTGTGTGAGTGTTCCCAGTTCGGCTTTGGCCTCGGCATAGATCAACAACACTTCGCCGAAACGGTAGACGGGTATATCGCAGTCCGAAGACTCGACACGGTCGTTGTTGTTGCCGTTGCGCGTAGGATCCTGAACGAATTTGACGGGCTGGTAGCCGGTGACGGTGACTTCTAACATGGGGCCTTCGACCTTGGTACTGCCGATACGCGTGTAGCCCGGGGTACGGATGCTCTGCGCCAGACGCGGATCGCGGTCTTTCGTCTCCTCGATGAACTGCATCTCCTGCCAGCCGGGTTTGTCGGTGAAGGCCGTACCGTCTTTCATCAAATAAGTATTGATGAACTTGCGGGTGATGCCCGGACGGCCCTGCGTCGGCAGTAGCGTATAGGCCGACGCGTTGTGGCGCGCGCCGATCGCATAATCGAACTTGATGGCAAGAATGTACTCTTCGGGGCTGGCGTCCTTCTGAGAAAAGAGCGTCAGATAGTCCTTTTCGGGATGACCGGTCTGGTAGAGACTGTAAGGACTTTCGTCGATGATCTTCTTGGCCGTCGTTGCCGCCAGATCGAGGTAGTAGTCCGCATCGTGACCGTCGAGGTTGAGTCCGTGATATTTGCGATAGGTTCCCTCGTAGAGACAGAACTGCGCTTTGAGCGCCATCGCCGCCCATTTGTTTACATGGTAGGGGTCGGAGGCGGATTCGGTCAGACCGCCGCTGGTGATCGCGTAGTCGATATCCTCGAGCATTTTAGTCATGACCAGTTCGCGCGAATCGCGCGGTTTGTAGAGTGCCGCGTCGGCCGAACCGAGTTGTACGTCGTACCAAGGCACGTCGCCGTAGCGCTTCACGCGCTCGAAATAGAAGAAAGCGCGGAAGAAACGCGCCACGGCGGTGTACTTGGTGACTGCTTCCTTGTCGTTGCACATGTCGGCGTACTCCAACAGCGTATTTATGCGGCGCAGGTCGTTCCAATACCATCCAGGGTTACTGTTTTCCTTTTCGGGCGGGGTGCGATGGCTGCCGCCGAAGAGGATGGGGGAGAGGGTGTTCTGAACGAGCAGATCGCTCTGTTCATCGAAGGGTTGTTTGTCTAGCAGATTGTTGTAGAACGGGTTGGAGAACAGTTCGAGATCGCTGGCAGTCTTGAAGTAGTCGAACTGCGTAACACGATCCAGCGGGGTCTTGTCGAGCCAGTCTTGGCAGGCGGTTAGGCTCGTCATCAATGAGGCCAAAGCCAATATGATTAATCGTTTCATTGTGATCGTAACTTATAGGTTAGAAAGTGATATCGATACCGAACATGAACGTCTTGGGCCACGGATAGTAAACGCGGTTGAACTCTGCGTGGCTCGAACGGTTGATGGCTGCTTCGGGATCGACGTATTTGGAGTTTTTCTTGAGCGGCGACCAGTAGCAGAGGTTCTCGCCCGAGAAATAGACGCGGATCTGATCGATGCCGGCCTTTTTCGTGAGGGTCATGGGAATGGTATACCCTACGGTCAGGTTTTTCAGACGCAGGTAGCGGATATTTTGTAGGTAGTGGTCATTGACTTTGGCCAGATAACCTCCTGTTGCGGAATAAGCGCGCGGACGCGGGAAATAGGCGTCGGGATTGTCCTCGGCCCAGACTTTGCCGTGGAAATCGATCGGCATGAACGACAGATAGGAGGCGGAGTAGCAGCCCCAGAAATTCATTGTCTGGCCGTTGGGATACCAGTAGTGGTTGCCCGTGCCTTGGAAGAAGACCGACGCGTCGAAACCCATCCAGCGGATGCTGGCGTTGATGCCGTAAGAGAGCGTCGGACGCGAGTTGCCCAGAATCCTGCGGTCGCCCGGATTGTCGACGGTATTGCCGCCGATGTCCCATTTATGGTTGCCGTCCAAGTCGAGGAACTTCAGGTCGCCGGCAAGCCATCCGCCGGTCAGGCGGCCGCTGCTGTAACTCAGATCGACCTCTTGGGCATATGCCTTCGCCTCTTCGTCGGTCTTGAAGAATCCGTCGGTCTTGAAGCCCCAGATCTCGCCGATCTCCATCCCTTCGTAGTAGTCCTTGGAGAACGTTTTGTCGGGGTTGTCGTATTTGGTGATGACGCTCTTGTAGTCGCTGATGTTGAATCCGACGCTGTATTCGAACGGCTTACCGGCAAGCTGGAACTGATCGCGCCAGTTGACGGTGAGTTCATATCCCTTGGTACGCAGGTCGGCGGAGTTCATATTGGGAGAATTGGCTCCGTAAACGCTGGGCAGGGCGATGCCTTCGGTCAGCATATCCTTCGTGTCACGCATATAGATGTCGGCCGTCAGGTTGAGTCGATTGCCGAGCATCGACACGTCGAGACCTAAGTCCCACTGCTGTGCGGTCTCCCATGTCAGGTCGGAAGCGACCGGATCGCCCAGCGAAGAGTATCTGCCCACGCTGCCGTCACCGAAGGTGAAACTGTTGAAGTTGTTGTTCGTAATCAATCGCATGTAGGTGTAGTAAATCTGATTTCCGCCCTTCGATACGCTCTGGTTACCCAGCGAACCGAACGAGGCGCGCAGTTTGAGGTTGTCCACCACCTTCTTTGCGCTTCCGAAGAAAGGTTCTTCCGAAATACGCCAACCTACCGACGCCGAGGGGAACCAGCCCCAACGGCTATCCCTGTCGAAACGCGACGTTCCGTCGTAACGGGCGCTTACCTCGACGAGGTAACGGCCCTTGTAGTCGTAGTTGATACGGCCGAAGAAGCCCAGCAGAGCGTACTCGTTCTGACCGCCGCCGTAGGCATCCTCGGAACCGACTTTGGTCGCGAGATTCAGGTCATCCAGATTGACGGAGGAGAGCTGCTCGGCTCCGACGGAGATGTTCTTGCTGGCCCATGTCTCGTAGTTCATACCGGCCGTTCCCGAGAGATGGTGTACGCCGCCGAAGGTCTCGTCGTAGTTGGCGAAGACGTTGGTCGAATAGTAGTTGCGCGTATTGACTGCCTCGTCGAGTCGGTTCAGACCGGCGCCGGTGTTGTATTCGGCCATGGGTTCGTCGGGATACATGCGGTAGGAGAGCGGCGAACTTCTGCTCGTATTGCGTTCCTGATAGAGACGGTAGGTGAAGTCGCCCGTAATGCTCAGCGTCTTGAACGGAGTGAGGACCAGCCGTGTGGTGTTCGAGAAATCGCTCCGGCGATCGACGTTGCGGTGCGTTCCTTCGTTGAGCATAATGTGACGGCCGTTGGCGATCTTGTAGGTCTGATACGGCGAACTGTACAGCCACGACCCGTCGGGATTTTGCATCGGATAGCAGGCCAGTGCGTGAACGGAGCCGTAACGCAACGTATTGTCGATACCGCTATCGCCCTGCGAGTTGTAGTTCGAACTGAAGAATGACGTGTTATTCGAGAGCGTCGCCCACTTGTTGATCCGAAAATCGATCTTCGAACGCAGGTTGTACTTGTTGTAGATGTCGGGGAATGCCCGCTGCATGCCGGCCTGACGGTCGTAGGCGCCCGAAACGAGATACTTGATATCCTTCGTGCCGCCGCTGAGCGAGACGCTGTGCTGCTGTACGGGTCGTTTCTCGCGGAAGAGCATGTCCCACCAGTCGTAGTTGCCGTAGTAAACCCACTGCTTGCGGCCGTTGCGCATCTCTTCGACCGTCCATGGACGGTCGGGGTGTTCGGTCTTGTCGTTCACGCGCGCCAGCAACTGCTGCATGTCGTGGTCGGTGTAGTTGATGTATTTCGCACCGCCGTTCTCGACCTGCCAGAAACGGTTGACTTCGTAAACCGACCAGTAACCGCGGTTTTCGTAGTCGGTCGAGGTCGTAGCCTCCTCCCAGCCGAAACGGCCGCTGTAACGTACCGTCGCCTTGCCGTCTTTGGCCGTACCCGACTTGGTCGTGACCAGAATGACGCCGAATGCGGCGCGGGCGCCGTAGACGGCGGCGGCCGATGCGTCCTTGATGACCGAGATCGACTCGACGTCGTTGGGGTTGATGCGGTTGAGATCGCCCACGACCCCGTCGATCAGCACGAGCGGATCGGCCGAGTTGACCGAGTTCACGCCGCGGATGTTGATCGAGGGCGTGCTGCCGGGTTTACCCGACGAGGTGGTGATGTTCAGACCCGCTACGGAGCCTTGCAGCATGTTGGTCACCGAGTGGGCGACGCGGTTTTCGAGCTCCTTGCTGCTCACCGTCGATACGGCGCCCGTCAGGTTGACGCGTTTCTGCGTACCGTAACCGATGACGACCGCCTCTTCGAGCTGGATGGCGTCTTCCTGAAGATAGATCGTGATCTCGCTCTTCGACGCGGGAACCGTCACTTTCTGGGGAATATAGCCCAGATAAGTGGCGCTCAGAACGACCTCGCCCGCCGGAATGTCGAGCGAGAAGCTGCCGTTTTCGGAGGTCGTAGTACCCTTGGTCGTACCGTCGATCAGAACGGCTACTCCTACGATCGGCTGTTGCTGGGCATCGAGGACTTTCCCCGAGACCGTTCTATTCTGGGCGGACAGGGTCAGAATACCTGTCACTGTCAGAGCCAGAGATAGAACCAGTAGTCTAAATACTCTCATAAGAAGTAAAGTTTGGTTAATAAATGGTTAGTATGTTATCGGTGTGTATCATTTACGTTTGTATGCGTCGGTGGAGAACGTCTTGGGACGCTGCATGTTTTCGGTCCACTCGTGCCCGAATTCGTCTTTGACGGTGATCGTCAGATCGACGTCGGCATCGTCGGCCTTCACTTTGAAGAAATGGGTGAACGAGTCGGTGATGAACGACGGCGTCGATGAGAGGCTGGGGTTGTTGAATCGCGGTACGGAGAGCGCTGCGATATGAAGCGGATCATACGCCCAGACCGGCGTGCAATCGAGCGTCTTGCCCCGTTCGTCGACGACGCTCAGCTTCCAATTCCGGTTCCAGTTCCAGATGTTGATCAACACCTCGTTATTCGTATTTGCAGGGTAGGCGCTGACGTATTTCTTATACGCATTCTGTACCGTGGCTGGTGCGCTCGCAGGCATTTGCGGGACATCGGCCATCGAGAACTGCACGTTGTTCAGGTCGTAGCTGCGGAACTGATACGCCTCCGGCCATCCGGTAGCCTTGTACAGCCATTTGAAATCGGTCCCGCTTACATCCCAGACGGCGTATCCGCCCGGAGCTCCGTCGGTTCCGATATGGACTCCAGGGGTGAGATGACCCGACCACCACCATGAAGCGCAGATCGAACCGGAGTTATGTTCGTAGAAATCGCGGCCGCCCGTGATGGCGTCTTCGGGCATGACATTGAAGATTTTGTGCGTATGTCCCGTGATGAAATGCACCTTGTATCCCTTCAGAACATCGAAAAGGGTGTTTGTATTGGTTGCATCGTGGTCGTACTTGAATGCGGTGGTGTTCGTTAAGGGATAGAATACCTGCGCGTGCATCGAAACGACCAAGGGCGTCGCCTTGTCCACATGCGACAGGTCTTTGGCGAGCCACTCCAACTGCTCGGTGGAGAGCCGTTTTACGTAATTGCGCGACGAGGTTCCGTCGTAATTGCTGCAATCGATATCGTCCATGACGACATAGTGTACCTTGCCGATATTGAACGAATAGAAGGTCGGTGCGATGTAATTTACATACTTGACGGCCGCCGAGTAGTCCGACGTGGTCATGAAATCGTTGTCATGGTTGCCCATTGTGTGGAAAATCTGCAGATCCTTGATCTGCTGATTGATAGCCGTCAGGTATTGGGGGAAGTAATAGCTGTTCGAATACCAGTAGAGATCCCATGTCATGTCGCCGAGCGTGATGCCGTACATCTTTTCGCCCTTGTGAGCGGCCATGTAGGCGGTCAGATCGGAGGTAAACTGAGCGAACTGTCCGGCGTCGCCGGTACGGTTGGCGAGGTGCATGTCGCCGAGCAGGAAGACCTTGTAGGTATCCTGACCGGTTACCTTATTGAGCGTGAAATCCTTTCTTTCGACGACATTGGGTTCGCCCTTCAGATTCTGGTGGAACTGCGGGAGTACACCATTGGACGGCACTTCGTAGCCGCTCGGGACGGAGATGAAAACGTAACCCCATTTTTTCGCCGATTTGAGTTCGTAGATTCCTTTGGCGTCGGTGACGGTCACCTCGGTGCCGTCCGACACCACGACGCCGGCCACCGGCCCTTCCGCCGAGGAGACGACGCCGTACACCGTAGTGCCTTCACTCGGTGTGAAATCCAGTTTGTCGACGATGTTGATGTAGATGTTGCCGACCGATTTTTTGCGTGCGTCCCGCTTGAGATAGGCTGTGTAGGAGCCGGATTCGCACGCGTCGGCTAAACGGATGGTGAATTTCTCAGAAGATGTGCTGAGAATGGGACAGAGGTAGGAAATTCCCCCCCCCTCCAAGATGAATGAGTCGGTTGTCAGCGGCGATTTCCCCTCTTTTACCGTGAAGGTCAGCTCCCCGCCTTTGGTTACGTCGACCGTTGCCGGAAGTTCGAACCGCACGTCGAAATTATCCGCCGGAGCCTCTCCTTCTTCGTTGCTGCTGCAAGCGATCAGGAGCGAGACAACTGCGAATACCCATAATAAATACTTAATTGTTCCTTTCATTTTGAAACTTTTCTTTTCGATGGATAAGTGGTTGTGTAGAACATCGTTTCTATTTAATCGTTTTGTTATCAGTATTTTGTGTAAAATATTCTATTTTTCTGTCATAGTTTCGGATTGAAACCGTTATACGAAATTAAAATTATTTGTTTGAAAATCCAAATTTATGGCAGTTTTTTATCATTTATTATTTTTTAAGATGTTAATTAAATTTTTTGTGTATCCGGTTGCAATTGTGGATGAAGATAAGCTGGTTGCTGACGAGCTGTTTGTGAATTGTTCGGATCGTAGAGGGGCTGCGGCCGTGCAGATAAAAGGTAAATGATATTTAAAAATTTAAAATATATTGTTCGATTGTACGGTTTCTTCCCGTGAAAATACGGTTTCGACGATGGCGACGGCACTCTTCGTACCCCTCGTATTTATCCGTATCCGGTTCGAATCGAAAGTCGATCGGCGGTGCGCGCCGATGCGACGGCAATTTTCTCTTTGTCGATCGCGGCGAACTGCGGGGTATTCATGCCGCTGTCCGGTAAACCGGCGGGTGTTCGGGCGGACGTAAGGTTTTGTATTGCGGAAAGGAGAATGGGAATCTCTCCTCGTCGATTTCCTCGATAGAGAATTCCTGAATTGTGCCGCCGTAAGCCTGACCCGCCGATTTAGCGCGGCGGTCGCAGGATGGACACGGCAGCTGCCGGCCGATTGTGCGGCGCATATCCGATTCGGTGGTTTTTCAGATCGGTTCGGATTTTTGTGCGGCAGTTCGGAATGCGAAGCGAAGAAAAATTTCTCCGTTCGGATTTTTTTGCTATCTTTGTCACCGATGCATAAATGGCTCACCATATTGCTTGCTTGTATCGCCGTCCAGCTGGGCGGCGGGGAGATTGCGGCTTCCGTGGCGTCTGTTGCGCAACAGACGACGCAAATCGCGGCCGAGTCGGCGTCGCAGTGCAGTGAATTCAAAACCGGCCGGCAGATGCTGGCCGAAGCGATCGCGGAGTATGCTTCCAATCCGGCCTATTCCCACTCTGTGTCGGAGACGTTCGGCGGTGCGCAGCGGTGTCCCGTAACCACTCCTTCCGGGATCCGTTTTATGCGATACGGCGGATTGTCCGAGACATTCTCGAACGACTCTTGGCGTCGTATTCCCTCTCATTTCAACACCCGAATACCTTGTGCCGTACTGCATCCGGTGGACTATTATGTCTTCCGCATGCGCCGGCTGCTTATTTAACCCGCCCGTTCGTCGTCGGATCGACGGATCGGGGTGTGCTCCCTGCCCTCAGGGAGGTTTTTAGAGTAAGGAAGGGCGAAGCGATTGAAAATCTCCGATGGAGGTTTTCCGCAGACCGCCCTCGTTCAAAAGGTTAAATAAGTATTGTTATGAATAAAAATGAAATGGCGGAGGCGCTTTACGCCCTGCCGGGCGGAGTCGTCGTCAAAGGACGCAAATCGCCGCTTATGCCCGCGCTTTTAGGATTGACGGGTATCGTATTACTGATTGTAAACGGCCTTTTACCCGCGACTTCCGGGTATGAAGATCTGAAATCGGCGCTGGTGCTTTTCGGCGGCGTAATCTTTGTAGCGGGCGTGTTGGTATTGCTCGTCCGTTTGTTCGGCGACAGCGGTACGCCGCTTTACGGAACGGAGCGGGTGCCTTTGATCTGGTCGGAGCGGTATTACTCCAAATCGTCGGCTTCGGTAGTGGCCGACTGCCTGAAACGGCACGATTGGGCGCAGTTGCGCAGTCTTACCCAGAGTAGCGTTCCTTCGGTGCGACTCGTGGCCTATCATACTCCCGACGACGGATTCATGGCCTGCCAAGCGTTCGAATACGTCGAGTTGGAAGAACGTCCGCTGACGGAGTTGCAGATCGTGCAGCGTCAGGAGGCAAAGGCGTAGCGGGAACTCCGCTCAAGATGAGGCCGGATGCGGGCGCGCCCGACGCGCCCGCTTACCGGCGGATCCATACGGGGCTGAATTGTTGATAATAGATAAGTAAATAATATGTTGTTAACCACTGAGAATATCATTTTGATCGGGGCGCTGCTGCTGTTGGTTTCCGTCTTTGCCGGAAAAGTGGCCTACCGTTTCGGCGCTCCGGCCCTGTTGTTGTTTCTCGGCGTCGGCATGTTGTTCGGATTGAGGATCATCTCCTTCAATTCGGTTCCCATCGCTCAGTTCGTGGGTATGGTGGCGTTGTGTATCATTCTCTTTTCGGGCGGTATGGATACCCGTTACCGCGCCATCCGGCCGGTGATCGGGCCCGGCGTGATGCTGGCGACGGTCGGCGTGGCGCTGACGGCGCTGATCGTCGCGGGATTCGTCTATATGGTGGCGCCGTGGTGCAACGCGGGGATGTCGTTCCTGCTGGCCCTGCTGTTCGCCGCCACCATGTCCTCGACCGACTCAGCTTCGGTCTTCTCGATTCTGCGCAGCCGCCGGCAGGGATTGAGCGAGAATCTGAAACCGCTGTTGGAGTTGGAGAGCGGCAGTAACGACCCGATGGCGTATATCCTGACCATTTTGCTGGTCGGATTGCTGACTCCCGGCGAGAGCGTGAGTTTCGGAACGAGTTTCGTCTGGTTCGTGGTCGGCATGACCGTCGGCGTGGTTGCGGGTTACGGCTTCGGCCGTCTGGCGGTCTGGACGATCAACCGGATCAACATCGAAAACCAGTCGCTCTATGCCGTTTTGTTGCTGGCCTTCGTCTTTCTGACCTTCTCGGTGACCGACCTGATTCGCGGCAACGGCTATCTGGCCGTTTATGTCGCGGGGCTGGTCGTCGGCAACTATCCCATTGTTCACAAAAAGACGCTCGGAACCTTCTTCGACGGTTTCACGTGGCTGTTTCAGGTGATCCTCTTCGTCACGCTGGGGCTATTGGTCAATATCGACGAACTGTTGCGGCCCGAAGTGCTGCTGCTGGGCGGTCTGACCGGTCTGTTCATGATCTTCGTGGCACGGCCGGCGGCGGTTTTTCTGACCTTGCTGCCATTCCGAAAGTTCACGACGCGCGCACGCCTCTACATTTCGTGGGTGGGTCTGCGCGGCGCCGTGCCGATCATCTTCGCCACCTATCCCGTGGTGGCCGGCGTGCAGGATTCGTCGCTGCTGTTCAACATCGTCTTTTTCGTGACGCTGTTGTCGCTTGCCGTACAGGGCACGACGGTCAGCCTGATGGCCGAGTGGCTGGGGCTGGCCTATCCCGAGCGGGAACGCATCTTCAACGACGAGGTGATGAACCGCATGCTCGACGACGCGACGACCGAACTGACCGTCACCGAGGCGATGTTGGAGTCGGGGCACCACCTGCGCGACATCGTGCTGCCGGCGGCGACGCTGGTGGTGATGGTGGCGCGCGACGGAACGTTCTTCGTGCCCAAAGGCAATTCGGTGCTCCGCGTGGGCGATAAACTGCTGGTGGTGACGGAGAACAAGTCGGAGGTAAAGTCGGTCGTTCAGTCGCAGGAGTGAGCGGACGGGAGATAAGTTGAAATCGCCGGTATGTTTTGCATGCCGGCGATTTTCGTTGCAGGCGGAGCTATGCGTGCCGTTCGGCCAGTTCCGTTTCGAGATCGGCGATCGAGCACCCCGTGGCTTCGAGCAGGACGAGCAGGTGATAGATCAGATCGGAGGCTTCGTAAATCATCGCCTCGCGGTTGCCGGCGACGGCCTCGATAACCGTTTCGACGGCCTCCTCGCCGACCTTCTGGGCGATCTTGTTCACGCCGCGCGTGAAGAGACGCGCCGTGTAGGAACCTTCGGGCATTGCGGCGTGGCGTTCGCGGACGACGGCTTGGAGATAACGGATGAACCCTTCGGTTTCGGGAACGGCTTCCCCGAAGCAGGTTTTCGACCCCGTGTGGCAGGTCGGGCCGTGCGGGACGGCGCGGATCAGCAGCGTGTCGCGGTCGCAGTCGGCCGCCACCGATACGATGTCGAGCCGGTTGCCGCTGGTTTCGCCCTTGGTCCAGAGACATTGCCGCGTGCGGCTGTAAAAGGTGACGCGCCCCTCGGCGAGGCTCTTTTCATAGGCTTCGCGGTTCATGTAGCCGAGCATGAGCACTTGCAGGGTGCGATCGTCCTGCACGATGGCGGGAATCAGTCCGTCGGCCTGCTTGCCGACGGCGAGTTCCGTGAAGGGAATGGCTTCGATTTTCATGATATTCGTGTTTTTCGGTTTATAATCTGACGGGGATGTCGCGTTCGCTGAGTTCGTGTTTGAGTGCGGGAATCGTGATTTCGCCGTAATGGAAGATGCTGGCCGCCAGCGCTGCGTCGGCGCGGCCGAGCGTCAGCACGTCGGCGATATGCCGTACCGAACCGGCTCCTCCCGAAGCGATGACGGGGACGGGCAGTCGTTGCGACAGCCGTGCAAAGGTATCGCAGGGATAGCCGCCGCGCGTGCCGTCGTGATCCATCGACGTGAAGAGGATTTCGCCTGCGCCGCGCTCGCAGGCCTCCTGCGCCCATGCGAAGAGTTCGCGCTCGGTGAGCTGTCGCCCGCCGTGCGTCGTGACTCGCCAGCGGCCGTCGATCCGTTTTGCGTCGATGGCCGCGACGACGAACTGCGATCCGTATTTCGCGGCGATGGCGTCGATCAGCGAGGGGTCGGCGACAGCGGCGCTGTTGACGGTGATCTTGTCGGCGCCGGCCTCCAGAAGCCTTCCGGCATCGTCGACCGAGGCGATGCCGCCGCCGACGGTGAAGGGAATGTCGATGCGTGCGGCGATGCGCGAAACCAGTCCGGTGAAGGTGCGGCGTCCTTCGGATGTGGCACTGATGTCGAGGTAGACCAGTTCGTCGGCGCCCTGCGCGGCATAGCGGGCGCCCAGCTCCACCGGATCGCCGACGTTGCGGAGTCCGACGAAGTTGACGCCCTTGACCGTCCGTCCGTCGCAGATGTCCAGACAGGGGATTATCCGTTTTGCAAGCATCTTTTCAGATCGTTGAGGGTGATCCGGCCTTCGTAGAGCGCCTTGCCGACGATGACGCTGCGCAGTCCCGCGCGGTCGAGAGCCGTGAGGTCGCCGAATGTTGCGATTCCGCCGCTGACGGTGATCTCCACGTCGGGGAATTCCGCTTGAAGGGCGGCGTAGAACGCCGTCGAAGGGCCGCAGAGCATGCCGTCGCGGGCGATGTCGGTGCAGATGACCTGCCGAAGGCCCTGCGGGCGGAACCGGCCGATCAGTTCGCGGACGCTCAGCGGGGAACTTTCCGTCCAGCCCTGAATGGCGATCCGGCCGTCGCGCAGATCCGCGCCGAGAATCAGACGCTCGCTACCGAACTCCTCCAGCCATGCGGCGAACCGTTCGGGTTCCCGCACGGCGACGCTGCCGCAGACGGCCCGCCGCGCTCCGGCCGCAAAGACGTCGCGCAGCGCGTCGCGGCTCTTGATGCCGCCGCCGTACTGTATTTCGAGCCGTGTGCGCGAGGCTATGCGTTCCAGTACGGCCAGATTGGCGGGACGCTGCGCCTTGGCGCCGTCCAGATCGACCATGTGCAGCCGGCGCAACCCCGCCTCTTCGAAGTGCAGGGCCGCATCGAGCGGATCGCGGTCGTAAGTCGTGCGGCGGGCGTAGTCGCCCTGCGTGAGCCGCACGCAGGAGCCGCCGATAAGATCCATTGCCGGTATGATTTCGATGTTCATGCTATTTCAATGTTAAGAAGTTTCGCAGGATGCGTTCGCCCGCTGCTCCGCTCTTTTCGGGGTGGAATTGCGTGCCGAAGAAATTGCCGCGTGCGAGCGCCGCGCTGAAACGCATGCCGTAGTCGGTCGCGGCGACCGTGTCGTCGCAGAGTTGCGGCGCATAGGAGTGGACGTAGTAGAGGTAGGTACGCTCGTCGAGGCCGTCGAATAACGGCCCGCGCAACTCCTCGACGGTGTCCCAGCCCACGTGGGGAACTTTGAGCGGCCCGTCGGCTGTTCGGTCGGGAAGCCGCACCACGTCCGTCGGAAAGATACCCAGACACGCCGTGTGGCCCTCCTCGCTCGAACGGCACAGCAGCTGCATCCCGATGCAGATGCCCAGCACGGGGCAACTCAGCGCGGGAATGACCGCGTCGAGACCTTTCTCGCGGAGCTTGGCCATTGCCGACGACGCTTCGCCCACGCCGGGCAGAATCACCCGCTCGGCGCGTTGCAGTGCGGCGGGGTCGGCGGTAAGGGTGAAATCGGCGCCTGCGCGGCGCAGGGCTTCGGCGACGGAGCGCAGATTGCCCGTATCGTAGTCGATGATCGCTGTCATAGTATTCCTTTGCTGCTCGGTATGTCGTAGGTGAACGGAATGCGGGCGACGGCCATGCGCAGCGCCCGTGCGAAGGCCTTGAAGATCGCTTCGGCCTTGTGGTGTTCGTTTTCGCCCCGCGCGGCGATGTGGAGGTTGCAGCGCGCGGCGCAGCAGAACGAGTGAAAAAAGTGGCGGATCAGCTCGGTGGGCAGTTCGCCGATGCGTTCGCGGCGGAATTCGGCCTCCCACTCGAAGCCGATGCGGCCCCCGAAGTCGATGAGCGCCATCGCCCGACAGTCGTCCATCGGCAGGACGAATCCGTAGCGGGCGATGCCCGCCTTGCTGCCCAACGCGCGGTCGACCGCTTCGCCGAGTACGATGCCGACGTCTTCGACGGTGTGGTGTTCATCGACCCATAGATCGCCCTGCGCTTCGACCGAGAGCGCGACGCCTCCGTGGTGGGCGATCTGGGCGAGCATGTGGTCGAAGAAGCCGATTCCCGTTGAGATACGTCCGGCGCCGGCGCGGCCGTCGAGGTCGAGCGAAAGCGTGATCTGCGTCTCGGCCGTGCGGCGCGAGAGGGTGACGCTGCGTTCGCCGCGGCGGATGAACTCCGCGATCTCCTCCCACGAGGGGGCGATCAGCACGCAGGCCTCTTCGGCGCCGGCTTCGCGCAGCGCGCGGCGTCCGGCCTTTTCGTCGGCGAGCAGAATGCCGCGCGCGCCGAGATTGCGCGCCAGCAGCATGTCGGTCGGTCGGTCGCCGACGACGTAGCTGGCCGAGAGGTCGTATGTGCCGTCGAGGTAGCGGCCGAACATTCCCGTGTGGGGTTTGCGCGTGGGGGCGTCGTCCGCTTCGAAGGTACGGTCGATGAGCTGGTCGTCGAAGACGACGCCCTCGCCGCGCAGCGTCGCGAGCATCTTTTCGTGTGCGGGACGGAAGGTCGCTTCGGGGAACGACGGCGTGCCGAGCCCGTCCTGATTGGTGGCCAGTACCAGTTCGAATCCCAGACCGCACAGTGCGTGAAGTCCCGAAATGGCGCCCGGCACGAAACAGAGCTTTTCGAGACTGTCGACCTGCAGGTCGGTCGGCGGTTCGGCGATCAGCGTGCCGTCGCGGTCGATGAAGAGGGCTTTTTTCATAAACGAAAGTTTTTAACGGTTTCCAACAGACGCGCGTTTTCTTCGGGCCTTCCCACGGTGATGCGCAGACACCCTTCGCATCCCGCTACGCGCGAGCGGTTGCGGACGATGACGCCCGCTGCGATCAGCGCGTCGTAAAGGGCGTCGGGCGTTGGCGTGCGTATGAGCAGAAAGTTGGTCTGCGAAGGGTAGACTCGCTCCACGCAGGGGCAGGCGGCCAACTCGCGGGCCAGCCGTTCGCGCTCGCGGCGAATCTCGCCGATCTGCGGTGCGATGTCGCGGCGAAGGAACTCTTCGGCGGCCCGCTGCGTCGGAGCGGGGATGTTGTAGGGGTATTTGACGCGAGAGAAGAGGCCGGCGACCTCCTCGGAGGCGAAGGCCAGTCCGATGCGCAGCCCCGCCATGCCCCACGCCTTGGAGAGCGTTTGCAGCACGATCAGGTTCGGAAACTCGTCGAGCCGCCGCAGAAATCCTTCCTCCTCGGCAAAGTCGATGTAGGCCTCGTCGAGCACCACCATGCCGTCGAACGCGCGCAACAGCCGTTCGATTTTGGCAGTCGGGAAGGCGTTGCCCGTGGGGTTGTTGGGCGAGCAGAGCCACAATAGTTTGGTGCGTTCGTCCGCCGCTGCGAGCAGCCGTTCGGCGGGAAGCGAGAAGTCGGCGCGGAGCGGCACTTCGCGCATCTCGATGTCGTTGACGGCCGCCGCAACGCGGTACATGCCGTAAGTCGGCGCGATCGAGACGGCGTTGTCGACGCCCGGCCGGCAGAAGATGCGGTAGGCGAGGTCGATGGCTTCGTCGCTGCCGTTGCCGACGAAGATGCGTTCGGCGGCGACGCCTTTGAGCGCGGCGATCTGTTTTTTGAGCCGCTGCTGGCGCGGATCTGGATAGCGGTTGACGCCGTTGTCGTAGGGGCTTTCGTTGGCGTCGAGCCACGTGTCGATGCGCTGGCCGCCGTATTCGTCGCGGGCGGTGGAGTAGGGATCGAGCGCGAAGATGTTGGGGCGGACGAGTTCTGCGAGCGGTCTCATTGCGCGCCTCCTTTCAGCCGGATGCGGACGGCTTCGGCGTGGGCGTCGAGCCCCTCGGCTTCGGCCATCGCGACGACGGTCGGGGCGAGCGATTCGAGCCCCTCGCGGGTGAGTTCCTGATAGGTGATCTTGCGCAGGAAACTGTCGATATTCACGCCGCTGTAAGCGCGCGCCCAGCCTCCGGTGGGCAGCGTGTGGTTTGTTCCCGAAGCGTAGTCGCCGACGCTTTCGGGCGAGTAGTCGCCTATGAAGACGCTTCCGGCGGTCGTGATGCGGTCGGCTGCCGGCCACGGATCGCGCAGGGCGACGATCAGGTGTTCGGGGGCGTAGGCGTTGGCGAAATCGACCATCTCGTCCGTCGTGCCGAGCACGACGATCCGGCTCTGGGCGAGCGACTCGCGGAGAATCTCGCTGCGGTTGCTTACAGCCGTCTGTCGGCGCACGGCGTCGCTTACGCGGCGGGCGAATGCGGTAGTGCGGCAGACCAGCAGCGCCTGACTGTCGCCGCCGTGCTCGGCCTGCGAGAGCAGGTCGGCCGCCGCGAAGTCGGGCGAGGTCCCTTCGTCGGCCAGCACCAGCACCTCCGACGGTCCGGCCGGAAGGTCGATAGCCACGCCGTCGACGCTCACGAGTTGTTTGGCGCGGGTGACGTAACGGTTTCCCGGGCCGAAAATCTTGTCCACGCGCGGTACGCTCTCGGTTCCGTAGGCCATGGCGGCAACGGCCTGCGCGCCTCCGATGGCGAATACGCGTCGGACGCCGCACAACGTTGCGGCGTAGCGGATTTCGGGGGCGATGCGGCCGTCGCTGCCGGCGGGGGTGCAGAGAATGATCTCGGAACAGCCGGCGATCACTGCCGGCACGGCGAGCATCAGCACCGTTGAGAAGAGGGGCGCCTTGCCGCCCGGGATGTACAACCCCACGCGGCGGATCGGCACGGCGCGTTGCAGGCAGCGCACGCCCGGCATGGTCTCGATCTCGACGGGGCGGGGCAGTTGCGCGCGGTGGAAGGCTTCGATGTTGGCCTTGGCCGTTGCCAACGCGGCTTTCAGTGCGGGCGGAATGTTGCAGGCCGCCTCTTGCAGCAGGGATTCCGGCAACTCGAAGCGTTCCGGCACAAAGTCTTCGACGCGCTCCGCGATACGCCGCAGGGCTTTGTCTCCGCCGCCGCGCACCTCCGTGAGAATTGCGGCGACCCGTTCGGCGATCTCGCCGTCGTCGCGGGTGACGCGGGCGGTCAGCGACGACCACGTGTCGCGCGGGGGATTGTCGTAGATTTTTATCGGTTCCATCCTGTCGTCGTTTTAGCGGATCATGTTTTCGAGCGCCAGCACCAGAATGCCCTCCGCGCCGATGGACTTCAACTGCTCGATGCGTTCCCACAATTGGGCTTTGCCGATGACGGCGTGCATCGAGCACCATCCCTCCTGCGCCAGCGGCAGGATCGTCGGGCTGCGCATCCCCGGAAGCAGGGCCGTTGCTTCGGCGATCTTCGCTTCGGGAAGATTCATCAGCACGTACTTCATGTCGCGGCTTTCGAGGATGGAGTTGAAACGGAAGGTGAGCTGCGCCGCTTCGCGGCGTTTCGTTTCGTCGAGTTTCGGATTGGCGATCAGCGCCGCCTCGGAGCGAAGTACCGTCTCCACTTCGCGCAGCCCGTTCGAAACGAGCGTTCCGCCCGACGAGACGATGTCGAAAATGGCGTCCGACATGCCTACCGCAGGAGCGATCTCCACCGACCCTTCGATGGTGTGGATCTCCGCGTCGATGCCCTGTTGCGCGAAGTATTCCCGCAGGATGTTGGGATAAGAGGTCGCTACGCGCCGCCCGCGAAAATAGGCGGGGCTTTCGTAGTCGGCCGTGTTGAGCACGGCGAGCGAGAGGCGGCAGGCGCCGAATCCGAGCGGCATCAGCCGTTCGACGTCGAACCCTTTTTCGGCTACTTCGTTCTCGCCGACGATGCCCAGATCGGCGACGCCCATCGAGACGGCCTGCGGAATGTCGTCGTCGCGCAGATAGAGTACTTCGAGCGGAAATCCTTCGGCACGGGCGACGAGCCGGCGTTTGCCTTCGGCGACGCTGATTCCCGCTTCGAGGAGCAGTCCGACGCTCTGCTCGTTGAGTCGGCCCTTGGCCTGAATGGCGATTCTTAACATAAGTTGCAAGATTTGAATGTGTTGTTTCAAACGCCCGACCCTCGCGTGCAGACAAGAAAAAAGCCCACCCGCAAGGGGTGAGCTTCAATTTCAGTATTTGCCGGAACTTTAACGCATATACACGATCGATTCTACCCCTCGGTGAAAGTGGTGATGATGGTGGATATGGTTGAAATTCGTCATTTCGATCTGATTGTCTTGTGGCAAATGTAAGGTTTAATCCCGTAAAAACAAAATTTGCACCTGTTTTTTTGCCCTGCGTCTTTTTTTTCGTGCGGTCGCGGTTTCGATTTTCCGGTCGCTCCGATCTCCGCCGCGCCGCTTTTTCCACTACGGACGAACCTGTCCGTCGCCGACGATCAGGTATTTGTACGTGGTCAATTCGCGCAGCGCCATCGGGCCGCGCGCATGGAGTTTCTGCGTGCTGATCCCGATTTCGGCGCCCATGCCGAACTGCGCGCCGTCGGTAAAGGCCGTCGAAACGTTGGCGTAGACGCAGGCCGCGTCGACCGCGCGTTGGTAGGCGCGGATTGCCTCCGCATCCTCCGCGACGATCGTCTCGCTGTGCTGCGAGGAGTAGCGGGCGACGTGCGCGAGCGCTTCGTCGAGCGATGCGACCGTGCGGATCGACAGTCTGTATGAGAGGAATTCCGTTCCGTAACTTGCGGCGTCGGCCGGTCGCAGCATTGCTGCGGGGTAGCTGCCCTGCAAGGCTGTCAGCGCCTCTGCGTCGGCTTGCAGTTCGACTCCCTTTTCGGCCAGCCTGCGGCAGAGCAGGGGCAGGTCGGCGAGCCGGTCACGGTGGATGAGCAGCGTGTCGAGGGCATTGCAGACGCTTACGCGGCGCGTCTTGGCGTTGAAGACGATCGCCGCGCCCTTCGCCGTGTCGCCCGAACAGTCGAAATAGACGTGGCAGACGCCGGCGCCCGTTTCGATCACCGGCACGCGGGCGTGGTCGCGCACGAAGTCGATCAATCCCCGTCCGCCGCGCGGAATCACCAGATCGACCAGCCCTACGGCATTGAGCAATTCGCCCGTCGCCTCGTGCGTGGGAGGCAGCAGCGTCAGCGTCTCTTCCTCGAAGCCGTGCGCGCCGAGCGTGCGGCGAATCAGCGCGGCGATCGCCGCGTTGGACTCCCGGGCGTCGCTGCCGCCTTTGAGGATGCAGGCGTTGCCCGACTTGACGCAGAGCGAGAAGACGTCGAACCCCACGTTGGGGCGCGCTTCGTAGATTACGCCGACCACGCCGAACGGCACCGAGACCTTTCGGATCTCCATTCCGTTGGGGCGCACCGTGCGGTCGAGAATGCGTCCCAGCGGCGAAGGCAATGCCGCCACGTTGCGCAGGTCGGCGGCGATGCCCAGCATCCGTTCGCGGTCGAGCAGCAGACGGTCGTACATCGGATCGGCGGGGTTCATCCGCTCGCGGTCGCGGGCGTTGGCCGCGAGCACCTCCTCCATCTCGGTTTCGACGGCGTCGGCCAACGCCAGCAGCAGTCGGTCGATGCGGTCGGGATCGGTCAGGTTGAGTTTGCGCGAAGCTTCGCGGGCAAGTCGAAAAGTCCGGTTCGTATCCATGCGTCAGTCCAGATAGAGATAATCGTAGTGAATGAGCGCCCGCGCGCCCCGCCGACCGACGTTCCGGCGGGCGGTCGCGCTGTCGCAGGCGACCTTGCCGGCGCCGATCGGCCGGCCGTCGGGCGCGACGATGCGCACGATGTCGTCCTTCTCGAAGGTTCCCTCCACGCGGTTCACCCCGACGGGCAGCAGACTTACGGCACGCGCGCCGCCGAGCGCCTCGAAAGCCTCTTGCGTCACGTGTATCTCCCCTTTGGCGAACCCTTCCGAGTGGGCGATCCACTTCTTGACGCCCGAAATCGGACGGGGCGCGGGCAGAAAACGGGTGCAGACGACCGTGCTGCCTTCGGCGAGGAGGTCGGGCAGGATGTCGTCGCGGCGGCCGTTGGCGATGATCGCCTCGATCCCCTCGGCGGCCACTTTGCGGGCGATGCGGCTTTTGGTGAGCATGCCGCCCCGCCCGAACGACGACTTTGCGTCGCGGATGCAGTCGCCGAAGTCGGTTCGGCCGGGCGCGATCTCGCGAATCACCCCGACCCCCGGATCGTCCGGCCGGCCGTTGCAGATGCCGTCCACATTGGTCAGCAGCACCAGCGCCTCGGCGTCCATCATCGTCGATATCAGTCCCGAAAGCTCGTCGTTGTCCGTAAACATCAGTTCGGTGACCGAGACCGTGTCGTTCTCGTTGACGATCGGAATTACGCCATTTTCGAGCATCACGCGCATGCTGTTGCGCTGGTTGAGGTAGTGGCGGCGGGTCTCGAAATCCTGCTTCGTGGTGAGCACCTGACCGCAGCCGATGCCGTGCGCGCGGAAGAGTTCGTAGTAGCGGTGGATCAGCTTCACCTGTCCTACGGCCGAATAGAGCTGGCGGGCCGACACGGCGTCCAGTTTATGTCCGGCTTTGAGCTCCCCGCGGCCCGAAGCCACCGCGCCCGATGATACCACGATAATCTCGACGCCGGTCCGATGCAGGGCTGCGATCTGGTCGGTCAAGGCGGCCATACGTTCGGTGTCGAGCGTGCCGTCGCTGCGGGTCAGCACGTTGCTGCCCACCTTCACGACGATGCGCCGGAAACGGCAGCGCGCCGTTTCCGTTCCTCCGGTTTGTTCTGTGCCGATGGCGGAACGCTTCATGTTTTTCCGTTTAGCGGATTATCTGCTCAGCAGATATTCCTTGAACGCTTCGAAATCGGTGCCGAGGCCGATCGTTTGTTTTGTTCCTTTGACGAATTCCTGCAGGCATTGCGGAATTTCGACGGGTCGGCCGGTGATTTGTTCCACCGTGCCGAGGAACTTGGCCGGATGGGCCGTTTCGAGGAAGATGCCTGTTTCGCCGCTGCGCAATCCGTCGCGCAACGCCCGATAGCCGCACGCGCCGTGCGGATCGAGCAGGTATCCCGTGCGGGCGAACGTGTCGCGGATCGTCGCGCGGATCTGCGCGTCGTCGTAGCGGAATGCTGCGACGTCGGCGCGCAGCGCGTCGAGCGAACGGCCGTACAGATCGAGAATGCGGGTGAAATTGTTCGGGTCGCCCACGTCCATCGCATTGGCCAGCGTACAGACCGACGGGCGCGGCCGGTACCGGCCCGTGTGCAGGTATTCGTAAAAGGTGTCGTTGGCGTTGTTGGCGGCGATGAACCGGCGGATCGGCAACCCCATGCGTTTGGCGAAGAGTCCGGCGGTAAGGTTGCCGAAGTTGCCGCTCGGAACGCTCACTACGATCGGCTCCGTCACGCCCTGCGCCCGCAATTGCGCGTAGGCGTGGAAAAAGTAGAACGTCTGGGGCAGAAACCGCGCTACGTTGATCGAGTTGGCCGACGTGAGGCGCATCCGCTGTTTAAGTTCCCCATCCGCAAAGGCGCTCTTGACCAGCCGTTGACAGTCGTCGAACGTCCCCTCTATCTCCAGCGCCGTGACGTTGCGGCCGAGCGTCGTGAACTGCTTCTCCTGAATGTCGCTCACTTTTCCCTTCGGGTAGAGCACCACCACGTCGATGCCCTCGACGCCGAGAAACCCGTTGGCCACGGCGCCTCCCGTATCGCCCGAGGTGGCGACGAGCACCGTCACGGGGCGGCCTTCGTCCGATTCTCCGACGAAAAGGGAGAGCATGCGCGCCATAAAGCGCGCCCCTACATCCTTGAAGGCCATCGTCGGACCGTGAAAGAGTTCGAGCGCCCAGATGTTTTCATCGACTTTTACGGTCGGAATATCGAAATTGAACGTCTCGTGCACGATGCGCCGCAGCGTTTCCGGTTCGATGTCTTCGCCGAAAAATGCGTCGGCCGCCTTGCAGGCGATCCGGTGGAGGCTTTCTCCGGCGATCCCGTCGAAAAATGCGTCGGGCAACCGTTCGATTCGGTGGGGCATGTAGAGGCCGTTGTCGAGCGCCATGCTCGCAATGACCGCTTCGCGAAGCGGGACTTCGGGCGTGCGGCGGTTGGTACTGTAATATTTCATAGGTATTGAAACTGTTTGCCGATGGTTGTCTGTTATTCCGTTCCGTGAATGAAAAGGTCGATGAACTGGTCGCCCCGCAGGTGGCCGTAACGCCCTTTGCAGGCGCTCTGTTCGTCGTAAACCCCGACCATGTCGGGATGACAGCCGCTCCGCCAGATTACGAACGGAACGGCCGATCCGGTGTGGGTTCTCAGGGCGCAGGGGGTCGGGTGGTCGGGCAGAATCGCCAGCGAAACCGGTTCGTCCCATGCGGAAATCGCTTCGAAAATCGGTTTCACCACCCGTGCGTCGAGCGCTTCGATCGTCCGCACTTTCAGATCGACGTCTCCTTCGTGGCCCGCTTCGTCGCTCGCTTCGATGTGCAGGAAGACGAAATCCTCTTCCCGAAGCGCTCGCAGCGCGGCTGCGGCCTTGCCTTCGTAGTTGGTGTCGTACAATCCCGTCGCCCCCTCCACTTCGACGGGCGTCAGGCCGGCGTAAACGCCGATTCCCTTGATCAGATCGACGGCCGAGATGACCGAGCCGTTGCGGATCGGCGCATAGCGCTCCTGCAAGGTCTGCATCTGGGGCCGGTAACCCGGTGACCAAGGCCAGATGCTGTTGGCCGGCTCCTTTCCCGCCGCCCGCCGCGCCCGATTGATCGGGTGATCGGAGAGCAGCTCCTGCGAGCGGAGGATCAGATCGCCGAGCAGCCGCGCTGTCGCTTCGGCGGCGGGATCGGCGGCCGACGGCAGCACCTCCGAGAAAGGACGATCGGGCACGTCGTGCGGCCCGACGGTGACGATCCGTTTGTCGCCGCCCCGAATCGTGAGCAGATGGCGGTACGATACGCCCGTGTGGAAACGGATGTCGGCGCCGCCCAGCCGCTCCTGCAGAAAGCCGATCAGCTCGGCCGCTTCGGCGGTGGAGATATGGCCGGCCGAATGGTTCTTGATCCGCCCCTCTTCGACCGTGATCAGGTTGCAGCGCATGACCATCTCGCCGCGACCGATTTCGATGCCCATGCCGGCCGCTTCGAGCGAACCGCGGCCTTCGAAGACGGCGGGCAGGTCGTAGCCCAGCAGCGAGAGGTGGGCGATCTCGCTGCCCGGAGCGAATCCTGCGGGTACGGTGTCGAGAACGCCCGAAGCGCCGAGGGCGGCCACGCGATCCATCGCCGGCGTGCGCGCGGCTTGCAGCGGCGTGCGTCCGCCGAGCAGCGGAATCGGCTCGTCGGCCATTCCGTCCCCTAATATGATGATGTATTTCATGGCTTACCGAATGTTGGCGATACGGATAATGTCGGCGAATACGCCCGCCGCCGTAACGCTTGCTCCGGCGCCGTAGCCCTTGATCTGTATCGGGTATTTCTTGTAGCGTTCCGTGGTGATGAGAATGACGTTGTTGCTGCCCGAGAGGTAATAGAACGGACTCTGGCTGTCGACCTCTTCGAGGCCTACCGATGTCTGTCCGGCTTCCATCCGCGCGATGAAACGCAGCCGTTTTCCCTCGGCTTCGAGTCGCTGCCGACGCGCTTCGAAAGCGGCGTCCGTTTCGGGCAGTATGCGCCAGAACTCCTCGATGCTCCCTTCGAAATAGGTTTCGGGCAGGAAAAGCCTCCGCTCCACGTCGTGCTGTTCGACGCGGTAACCGGCTTCGCGGGAGAGGATCACCAGTTTGCGTACGACATCCGTGCCGTTGAGGTCGACACGGGGATCGGGCTCTGCGTAACCGGCTTCCTGAGCCATTCGAACCGCTCGGCTGAAGGGAATCTCGGCGCTCATTTTGTCGAAAATGTAGTTGAGCGTCCCTGAAACCACCGCCTCGATTCCGAGAATGCGGTCGCCGCTGTTGATCAGGTCCGAAATCGTGTTGATGATCGGCAGGCCGGCTCCGACGTTCGTCTCGAAGAGATATTTCACGTTGCGCTTGCGCGACACGGTTTTGAGTTCGCGGTAGAGTTCGTAATCGGACGAAGCGGCGATCTTGTTGGAGGCCACGACCGACACGTTGTGTTCGAGCAGCGACCGGTAGAGGGCTGCCACTTCGGGACTGGCCGTGCAGTCGACGAAGACCGAATTGTAGATGTTCATGGCGAGAATTTCGTCGCGGAAACTCTCCGGCGTCGAAGGCTCTCCTTCGCGTTCGAGCCGCTGGCGGCAGTCGGTCAGGGCGATGCCTTCGGCGTCGATCAGCCGCTTGCGGGAGTTGGCGATTCCCACCACGCGGATCTGAAGGCCGTTGTTCTCCATGAGCGTGCGCCGTTGCAGACGGATCTGTTCCAGCAGGTCGCTTCCTACCAGCCCGACGCCGGCGATAAAGATATTGAGTACCTGATATTCCGACAAGAAGAACGAGTCGTGGATCACGTTGATCGCCTTGGGCAGGCTTTCGAGCGTCACGACGAACGAGAGATTCGTTTCCGAGGCGCCTTGGGCGCAGGCGATGACGTTGATTCCATTGCGTCCCAGCGTGCCGAAGAGCTTGCCTGCGATTCCGGGCGTGTGTTTCATGTTTTCGCCGACGATGGCGATGGTCGCCAAGTCGTGCTCGGCCGTGACGCTGCCGATTTCGCCGATCTCTATCTCGGGCTCGAACTCTTTCGAAAGTACTTCGATGGCCAGTTCGGCGTCCTCGTTGCGCACGCCGATCGAAGTCGTGTTCTCCGAGGCGGCCTGCGATACGAAGAAGACGCTGATTCCCGCCTTGGCCAGCGTTCGGAAGATGCGGTGGTTGACGCCGATCACGCCGACCATGCCCATTCCCTGAATGGTGACCAAACAGGTGTTGTTGATCGAGGAGATTCCCTTGATCGCCCTGTCGCGCTCCTGCACCCGCTCGCGCGAGATGAACGTACCGGGCGCTTCGGGATTGAAGGTGTTCTTGATGACGATCGGTATGTTGCGGTGGTAGACCGGAAAGATCGTGGGCGGGTAGACCACTTTCGCTCCGAAATTGCACAACTCCATGGCCTCTTCGAAACTCAGCCGGTCGATGACGTAGGCGTCGCCGATCACCCGGGGATCGGCCGTCATGAAGCCGTCCACGTCGGTCCAGATTTCGAGCACTTCGGCCTCCAGCGCCGCGGCGATGAGCGAAGCCGTGTAATCCGATCCGCCGCGGCCGAGATTCGTCACGTCGCCCGTCGCGCAGTCCGACGAGATGAAGCCCGGCACCACCGACACGCGATCGTGGCGGGCGAAACGCTCCTTCACCAGCTTTTCGGTCAGATCCGATTCGGCGATATGCTTTCCGAAGTAACTCTTCGTTTTGATGAATTCCCGCGCGTCGTAGAGCTGCGCGTCTTCGAGCACGGCGGCGACGATTCCCGACGAAAGCCGTTCGCCGTAGCTGACGATCGTGTCGCCCGTGCGGGGCGAGAGGTCGCGGATCAGATAGACGCCGCGCAGGATATTCGTCAATTCGTCGAGCAGCTCGTCCGTTCGCAGACGGATCGCGTCGCGCCGCTTCGGGGCCACCACCTCGTCGATGATCGTGCGGTGGCGGGCGACGATGCGTTTCACGCCGTCGGCATACTCCTCCTTCTCTCCGGCCGCGGCCGCTGCGGCCGTGGCGAGCAGCTGATCGGTGATTCCGCCCAACGCCGATACGACGACAACGATCTCGCCGGCGTTCGAAGCCACGATTTTCCGTACCTGTTGCAGGCCTTGTGCGGAACCTACCGATGATCCGCCGAATTTCAATACTTTCATCTGTTTTCCCTTTCGCTGTCTAACCAGCCGTAAACATACTAAAAAATTTGCATAACTCCGTCCCGTTTCTTCCGGTCACGTGCGACAGGAGGGACAAGGCAGGGGTCGTACATGGAATCGGGAACTTTCCCGTTTCCGGCGACAGCCGCCCGACCTCTCCGCTCTGTGCGAGCTTATTCGTCCTGTGCGGTGTTGTGGACGCCGTGCACGGCGCGCCCCGACGGATCGTTCACGTCGCGGAAAGATGCGTCCCACGCCAGCGCTTCGGCCGTGCTGCACGCCACCGACGGCACCGACGGCACGCACTGCGCCGCCGTCTGCGAGGGGAAGCACTCCTCGAAGATCGTCCGGTAGTAGTACTCCTCCTTGTTGCGCGGCGGGTTGATCGGGAAACGATCGGCCGCATGCGCCATTTCGCGGTCGGAGACGGCTTCGGCGGTAAACGCTTTGAGCGAGTCGATCCAGCCGTATCCCACGCCGTCGGAGAACTGCTCCTTCTGCCGCCAGACGATCTCCGCAGGCAGCAGGTCTTCGAACGCCTTGCGCAGAATCCACTTTTCGATGCGTCCGTCGCGGGGCATCTTGGCTTCGGGATCGATGCGCATGGCCGCGTCGAGGAATTCCGTGTCGAGGAACGGCACGCGTCCCTCGATGCCCCACGCCGCCAGCGATTTGTTGGCCCGCAGGCAGTCGTACTGGTGCAGCCGGCTGATTTTACGCACGGTCTCCTCGTGAAAGGCGCGGGCGTCGGGAGCCTTGTGGAAGTAGAGGTATCCGCCGAAAATCTCATCCGCGCCCTCGCCCGAAAGCACCATCTTGACGCCCATCGACTTGATGACGCGCGCCAGCAGGTACATCGGCGTCGAGGCCCTTACGGTGGTCACGTCATAGGTTTCGATGTGGTAGATCACGTCGCGCAGCGCGTCGAGCCCCTCCTGCACGGTGTAGTTGATTTCGTGGTGCACGGTGCCGATATGCTCCGCGACCTTGCGCGCGGCGCGAAGATCGGGCGCGTCCTTCAATCCGACGGCGAACGAGTGCAGCCGGGGCCACCATGCGCCGTCGCGGTCTTCGCTTTCGATGCGACGGTCGGCGAAGCGTTTGGCCACGGCCGAGATGATCGACGAATCGAGCCCTCCCGACAGCAGCACGCCATAGGGCACGTCGGACATCAGCTGCCGTTTGACGGCGGCTTCGAGCGCCGAGCGCAACGCTCCGATATCGGCTCCGTTCGCCTTTACGGCGTCGTATTCGAACCAGTCGCGCTCGTACCAGCGCGTCATCTTTCCCTCGCGGCTCGACCAGTAGTGCCCCGGTTCGAAGGGGCGGATGACGTTGCAGACCCCTTCGAGCGCCTTCAACTCCGAAGCGACGTAGAACCGCTCTTCGCGGTCCCAGCCGATGTAGAGCGGAATGACGCCGACGGGATCGCGGGCGATGAGGTACTCGTCGTTTTCGATGTCGTAAAGCGCGAAGGCGAAGATGCCGTTGAGCTTTTCGAGCAGTCGCACGCCGTATTTCCGATAGAGCGGCAGAATGACCTCGCAGTCCGATCCGGTCTGAAAGTCATACTCTCCGGCCAGCTCCCGCCGCAATTCGCGGTGGTTGTATATCTCGCCGTTGACGGCCAGCGCCAGCCGTCCGTCGGGGCTGTACAGGGGTTGTCCGCCCGACTGCGGATCGACGATGGAGAGGCGTTCGTGAGAGAGCACGGCGCGCTTGCCGCAGTAGATTCCCGACCAGTCGGGCCCCCGATGCCGGATCTTCCCCGACATTTTCAACACCTGCGCGCGCAGGCTCTCGCTCTTTTGCCGTATTTCAAACAGACCAACAAAGCCGCACATAGATTCGAATCGTTTAGTTGTTTTCGGGTCGCAGTTTCCGCACTACGGCGCCGGTTTGCCACATCTCGCTTTCGCGCATTTCGCGCAGCTCCTCGTTGAGCTTGTCGCGGTAGTCGGGCTTGCTGTTCAGGTCGATCGACCGCTGCGCTTCGCGGCCGGCTTCGACCTCCTCGTAAAGTTTCTCGAAGACGGGTTTCGTCGCGTCGCGGAACCGTTTCCACCAGTCCAGCGCGCCGCGCTGGGCCGTCGTCGAACAGTTGGCGTACATCCAGTCCATGCCGTTCTCCGCTACCAGCGGCATGAGCGACTGCGTAAGCTCCTCGACCGTTTCGTTGAACGCTTCCGAAGGGGTGTGTCCGTGCGCGCGCAGCGTCTCGTACTGCGCGGCGAAGATTCCCTGAATGGCGCCCATCAGCGTGCCGCGTTCGCCCGTCAGGTCGGAGTAAACCTCGCGTTTGAAGTCGGTTTCGAAGAGATAGCCCGAGCCTACGCCGATGCCGAGGGCCACGACGCGCTCGAAAGCGCGGCCCGTCGCATCCTGAAAGACGGCGAAACTCGAATTGAGTCCGCGTCCCTGCAGGAACATCCGCCGCAGCGAAGTGCCCGATCCTTTGGGCGCGATCAGGATTACGTCCACGTCGGCCGGCGGAACGATGCCCGTGCGCTCTTTGTACGTGATGCCGAAGCCGTGCGAGAAATAGAGCGCCTTACCCGGCGTGAGGTGTTTCTTGACGATCGGCCATACGGCGATCTGACCGGCGTCGGAGAGCAGATACTGGAGGATCGTGGCGCGCTCGGCGGCCTCTTCGATGCCGAAGAGCGTCTGGCCCGGCACCCAGCCGTCGGCGACGGCCTTGTCCCAGCTTCGGGTGCCCTCGCGCTGGCCCACGATGACGTTGAATCCGTTGTCGCGTAGGTTCAGCGACTGCCCGGGGCCCTGTACGCCGTAGCCGATGACGGCGATCGTCTCGTTTTTGAGCGCTTCGCGCGCCTTCTCCAGCGGAAACTCTTCGCGTGTAACGACGGTTTCGTTTACACCGCCAAAATTGATTTGTGCCATAGTCGTAACTGTTTAGTTGATTGATTAGATAAGTTTGCTTTTTTTGCAGTCGGTTCCGTTCGTTCAGGAAAAATCTCGCCTGTCGTTGAATTTCTCGATCTTTTCGAGGTATTCGTTCAGCAGTTCGCGCCGCGATTTGATGATGGCCACCGTGCCGCTGCGCACGAACTGCTGTACGCCGTAGGGTTGCAGCAGGTCGAACAGTTCCTGCGTTTCGGTCTTGTAACCCGTCTTTTCGACGACGATATAGTCGTCGTCGATCTCCAGAATGCGCACGTTGTGCCTGCGCACGAGCTGTTCGACGTTGCGGCTGCGCGTCACCTTGTAGAGCGCGATCTCCTGCTGCACCACCTCTTCGGGGGTGAATACGAAAACTTTCAGCACGTCGATCCGCTTTTCGATTTGCCGCGCGAGTTTCCCGACCTTCTCGGGATCGGTGCGCACGGCGATCGTGAATTTGTGAATGCCCGCAATCGCCGACTCGGAGGTCGTCAGGCTTTCGATGTTGACGTTGCGGCAGGTGAAGACCGTGGTGATCTGATTCAACAGTCCCACTTTGTTCTCCGAAAAGACGGTGATGATGTATTCCTGTTCCATAATGCGTGTCGTTTTATTCGAGCCGGATGGCCGCGACCGGAGCTCCGGCGGGCACCATCGGGAAGACGTTTTCCTCGCTATCGACCTTTACTTCCAGCAGGTATGCGCCGGGGGAGGCCTTCATCGCGGCGATCGCATCCGGCAGCTCTTCGCGCCGTTCGACGCAGCGGTATTCGATGCCGTTTCCGCGTGCGATCAGTCCGAAATCGGGATTGAGCATGTCGGTAAACGAATAGCGGCGGTCGTAAAAGAGCTCCTGCCACTGGCGCACCATGCCCAGAAAGGAGTTGTTCAGCAGGACGATCTTCACGTCGACGCGCGACTGAAAGATCGTCGCCAGCTCCTGAATGGTCATTTGCAGGCCGCCGTCGCCGACGAAGAGGCAGACCTCGCGGTCGGGTGCGCCCAGCTTAGCGCCGATGGCGGCCGGAAGGCCGAATCCCATCGTTCCCAGGCCGCCCGACGTGACGACGCTGCGGCTGCGGCGGAATCCGAAATAACGGGCGGCGAACATCTGCTGCTGTCCGACGTCGGTGACCAGCACGGCGTCGTTGTCATAGGCGCGCGCTACTGCGTCGACCGCCTCGCCCATGCGGATGCGTCCTCGGTCGGGATGCACCGCCCTGCGAATTACCGCTTCGTATTCGACGCGGTCGCAGGCGCGGAACTCCTCGATCCACGCGCGGTGATCTCCCTGCCGAATCCGTTCGGTGAGCAGCGGAAGCGTCTGTTTCACGTCGCCCACGAGGGGAATATCCGCATGCACGATCTTCCCGATTTCGGCGGGATCGATCTCCAGATGGATGATTTTCGCATTCGCCCCGAAGCAGGCGGGATCGCCCGTTACGCGGTCGTCGAAACGCATCCCGACGGCGACGAGCAGGTCGCACTCCTGATTCTTGATATTGGGCCCGTAGTTGCCGTGCATGCCCAGCATGCCCACGTACTGCGGAGCGTCGCTCGGCAGGGCGGAGAGCCCCAACAGCGTCGAGGCGGCCGGCATGCCGCTGCGGTCGAGAAAGGCGCGCAGTTCGGTCTCCGCATTGCCCAGAATCACGCCTTGACCGATCATGACCAAGGGCCGACGGGCGCTGTCGATCAGCCGTACCGCTTCGTCGATACGCTTCGGATCGGGTGCGCCGGCGGGAATGTAACTGCGGATCGCGGTGATGCGTTCGTAGCGGAAAGGGGCTGTGGCGCACTGTGCGTCCTTCGTGATGTCGACGACGACGGGGCCGGGCCGCCCCGATCGGGCGATGTAAAAGGCTTTGGCGATGGCTCCCGGAATATCTTCGGGGTATTTGACCTGACAGTTCCACTTCGTAACGGCCTGTGTGATGCCCACGAAATTGGTCTCCTGAAAGGCGTCCGTCCCGAGCAGCGACGAACCCACCTGACCGGTGACGAGCACCAGCGGCGTGGAATCCATCAGCGCGTCGGCCAGTCCGGTCACGGTATTCGTGGCCCCGGGGCCGGAGGTTACCAGACAGACGCCGACGCGGCCGCTTACGCGGGCATATCCCTGCGCGGCGTGCACGGCGCCCTGCTCGTGGCGCACCAGAATGTGGCGCAGCCGGTCGCGGTAGTCGTAAAGCGCGTCGTAGACAGGGATGATGGCGCCTCCGGGATAGCCGAAGATCGTTTCGACGCCCTCGCGCAGAAACGATTCGATCAGAGCCTGCGATCCGGTGAGCAACGGCTCTGCGGCGGGTTGCCGTTCTTCGGGCTGGAGTGGTTTCGTCGTATTCATGAGCGATCGGTTTTATATGTTGTCTTGTGTATCGAGGATGCGTACGGCGCCCTTGTCGGCCGAACTGACCATGTGAGCGTAGGCGCGCAGCGAGGCCGGTATGCGACGCTCGCGCGCGGCCGGCGCGAAACGCTTCGTCGCGGCCTTGCGTGCGGCGATCTCCGCGTCGTCGACCAGCAGCCGGATCGAGCGGTTCGGGATGTCGATCTCGATCGGATCGCCCGTGCGGACGACGGCGATCTCGCCGCCTGCCGCGGCTTCGGGGGAGACGTGTCCGATCGAAAGGCCCGAAGTGCCGCCCGAGAAGCGGCCGTCGGTGATGAGCGCGCAGACTTTGTCGAGGTGTTTCGATTTGAGATACGACGTGGGATAGAGCATCTCCTGCATGCCGGGGCCGCCCTTTGGCCCTTCGTAGCGGATGACCACCACTTCGCCCGATTGCACCTCGTCGCCGAGAATTCCCTCCATCGCCTGCTCCTGCGATTCGTAGACACGGGCGGGACCCCGGAAAACGAACAGCGCCTCGTCGACCCCTGCCGTCTTGACCACGCAACCGTTGCGGGCGATATTGCCCGTCAGCACGGCCAGTCCCCCGTCGCGGAAATAGGCGTGCGCCGCGTCGCGGATGCAGCCCGCCGTGCGATCCGTGTCGAGTGCGTCGTAGCGCGTATTTTGCCCTCCCAGCTCCCTGCTGAAATCTCCCGCCGGAGCGCTTCGCCAGCGGCCGACGGCGTCGTCGGTCACCGCATCGCTGCGCAAATCGCAGGCGGCGATCGCTTCGCTCAGCGTGCGGCCGTCTATGCGCTTCACTGCGGTGTCGAGCAGTCCTGCGCGGTCGAGTTCCCCCAGAATCGAGAGAATGCCTCCGGCGCGGTTGACGTCCTGAATATGGTAGTGTGAGTTGGGAGCGACCTTGCACAGCACCGGAACTTTGCGCGAAAGGCGGTCGATGTCCTGCATCGTGAAATCCACTCCGGCTTCGTAGGCGACGGCCAGCAGATGCAGCACGGTGTTGGTCGAACCGCCCATGGCGATGTCGAGCGACATAGCGTTTTCGAAGGCGGCCTTCGTGGCGATCGATCGCGGAAGCAGCGAGTCGTCTCCCTTGAAATAGTAACGTTCGGCGTTGCGGACGATGAGCGCGGCGGCGTCCTCGAAGAGCCGGCGGCGGTTTGCGTGCGTGGCGACGATCGTCCCGTTGCCCGGCAGCGAGAGGCCCAGCGCTTCCGTGAGGCAGTTCATCGAATTGGCGGTAAACATGCCCGAACACGATCCGCAGCCCGGACAGGCGCAACGCTCGATGCGCGCCACCTCCTCGTCGCTGCAACCCGCGTCGGCGGACATCACCATTGCGTCGATCAGGTCGACGCTGCGGTCGCCGAAACGTCCCGCCTCCATCGGCCCGCCCGAAACGAAGACGGTCGGGATGTTGAGCCGCATGGCGGCCATCAGCATGCCGGGCGTGATCTTGTCGCAATTGCTGATGCAGACCAGCGCGTCGATCTTGTGGGCGTTGGCCATATATTCGACGCTGTCGGCGATGATCTCGCGCGAAGGGAGCGAGTAGAGCATGCCGTCGTGCCCCATGGCGATCCCGTCGTCGATGGCGATGGTGTTGAACTCCGCGGCGAAACAGCCGCACGCCTCGATGCGCTGTTTGACGTATTGTCCGATTTCATGCAGGTGCACATGCCCCGGCACCAGCTGCGTAAACGAATTGGCGATGCCGATGACCGGACGCCCGAACTGTTCTTCGCGCATGCCGTTAGCGCGCCAGAGACTTCTGGCTCCGGCCATACGACGACCAGTCGTCGTCACGGCGCTTCTGAGTGGATGTTTCATCTCGTTCTCTCTTTTTCGACCTGTTTCCCGTGCGGCTGTCGCCCGAAAACAATAAAACCTTTCTCTCGGGAGAAAGGTTTTATTTATTCCTATACATATAAACCACCCTTCTCCCGTCATTTTTTGAAGACGACGAGCAGCAGATTAATGACGTGCGTATACGAACAATTCAGGGTATGCATAAACCGCATCGGGGGTATTGTTATGAAGCAAAAGTAGAAATATAAAATTACATTATCAAACTAATTCGTAAAAAAATATAATAACGTAACAATCAGGTGCGAACTTTCTTTTCGTGGTTTCCATTTCATCGTAATACAGGCGTTTTGCTTACAATCCGAAACCGGCTTTTGACGACTGTTTAGAGCTGTTTCGCCCATTTGAGGCGAACCGTAAGCCCGTCGGATCGGTTTCCGAATTACGATTTGTTATCCGTGCGCCGTTCCGTTCGTTTGGAGAGGGGCGGTCGGGGCGGCGGATCTCCTCCCTTCGGCCTCCGGTGCCGCAGGTTTCCGAACGAATGCCGTCAGATATGCGCGGCGATGAAATCCCCGACCTCCGAAGTCCGGTAACTGCGTTCGCCCTGCGCAACGAGATCTTCGGTGACGACGCCTTCGGAGAGCGCGCGGTTTACGGCGTTGCGCACGGTCTTGCTTTCGGAGATAAGCCCCAGATGTTCCAGCAGGAGGGCTGCCGAGAGAACGGCGGCCATCGGATTGGCGATGTCTTTGCCCGCCGCCTGCGGATACGATCCGTGAACGGGCTCGAACAGGGCGCATTTCGCGCCGATGCTCGCCGACGCGAGCATCCCCAGCGAACCGCAGATGACGCTGGCTTCGTCGGTCAGGATGTCGCCGAACATGTTTTCGGTCACGATCACGTCGAAATCCGTCGGCCGGCGGATGATCTGCATCGCGGCATTGTCCACGAACATGAAATCGACCGTCACTTCGGGAAATTCGAAGGCGGTTCGCTGGGCGGTTTCACGCCACATGCGCGAGGTTTCCAGCACATTGGCCTTATCGACTACCGTGAGGTGACGCCTCCGCGCCACGGCCAGCCGGAAGGCGACGCGCAGCACCTGCTCAATCTCGTCGATAGTGTAGGTGCAGGTGTCGTAAGCCCGCGTGTCGTGCCGGTCACGTCCCTGCCGTCCGAAATAGATGCCGCTCGTCAGTTCGCGCACGCAGATGAAATCCGCGCCGCGTACGACCTCGGATTTCAGGGGCGAACGGTCGACCAGCGACTCGAAAACCGTTACGGGGCGCAAGTTGGCGAAGAGCCCCAGCGCCTTGCGCATCCGCAGCAACCCCTGCTCGGGCCGTATTTTCGACTTGGGGTTGTTGTCGTATTTGGGATCTCCGATGGCGCCGAACAGCACGGCGTCGGCCTCGCGGCAGATGCAGTGCGTTTGGTCGGGGTAGGGATTGCCGGTGGCGTCGATCGCCGCCGCGCCTACCAGCGCTTCGGTGTATTCGATGCGGTGACCGAACTTGGCCGCCGTGCGGTCGAGAACTTTCGTGGCTTCGGCGGTGATCTCCGGCCCGATGCCGTCGCCGGGTAAAAGGGCTATGTTGATATTCATAATCGATGGGTATTGTTTTGGTCAGTAGTTTTGGTCGGACGCACGGTTGGGCGATCTGCCGCGTCGCCGTTTTACCGGCGGGCGGCTTCGAACGCTTCGATCTGGTCGCGGATGCTCACCAGATAATCCACGTCGTCGTATCCGCTGAGCAGACACCGCTTTTTGTAGGCGTCGATTTCGAACCGCTCGCTGCGGCCGTCGGAAACGGCCGTCAACGTCTGTTTGTCCAGATCGACCGTGAAGCGTGCCGCAGGATCGCGGCGCAGTTCGTCGAAAATTCCGGCGAGGAACCCCTCGCTCACACGGAGCGGCAACAATCCGTTGTTGAGGGCGTTGTTGCGAAAGATATCGGCGAAGGCGCTCGATACCACGACGCGGAATCCGTAGTCGGCGAGCGCCCAAGCGGCATGCTCGCGCGAACTGCCGCATCCGAAATTGCGTCCCGCCACGAGAATCTTTCCTTCGTAACGCGAATCGTTGAGCGGGAACGAGGCGATGATCTCGCCCGAAGCGTCGTAACGCCAGTCGCGGAAGAGGTTGTCGCCGAATCCTTTGCGCTCGGTCGCTTTCAGAAAGCGCGCCGGAATGATCTGATCGGTGTCTATGTTTTCCACCTCGACGGGCACCGCCCCCGAAGTGAAGGTTTCGAATTTGGGAATAGCCATCGTTTGTCGTTCTAAAAATTAAAAATCGAAGAGGTCGCGCGGATCCTCGATGCGTCCGCTTATCGCCGCAGCGGCCGCCACGGCGATGCCCGACAGCAGCGTGCGGGCTCCCGGGCCTTGGCGGCCCTCGAAGTTGCGATTCGAAGTCGAGACGCAGTATTTCCCCGCCGGAATCTTGTCGGCATTCATCGCCAGACAGGCCGAGCAGCCCGGCTGGCGCAGTTCGAACCCTGCGGCGGCGAGAATCCGTTCCAGCCCTTCGGCCTTGGCGGCGGCCTCCACGCCTTTCGAACCCGGAACGATCCATGCCGTCACGCCGGGGGCCTTGCGCCGCCCTTCGACCAGACGTGCGAAACGCCGCAGGTCTTCGATGCGGCCGTTGGTGCAGCTGCCGACGAAAACATAGTCTACCGGCTTGCCCAGCAGTCGTTCGCCGGAACGGAATCCCATATAATCCAGCGCTTTGCAATCCGCGTCGGCAGGGATGTGCGCGTCGACGGCCATCCCCATGCCGGGATTCGTTCCGTAGGTGATCATCGGGGCGATGTCGGCGGCGTCGAAGCGGTACTCCTTGTCGAAGCGGGCGTCCGCATCGCTGTAAAGCTCCCGCCACCGTGCGACGGCCTCGTCGAAGGTCACTCCCTGCGGCGCGCGTTCGCGGCCGCGCAGGTAGTCGAAGGTCGTCTGGTCGGGGGCCACCATGCCGCCGCGGGCGCCGCACTCGATGCTCATGTTGCAGAGGGTCATGCGTCCCTCCATCGAGAGCGAACGGATCGCGTCGCCGGCGAATTCGATGAAGTGGTCGGTGCCGCCCGAAGCGGTGATCTGCGAGATGATATAAAGGATGATGTCTTTGGCTTCCACGCCCGGACGCAGCGCACCGTCGACGGTGATGCGCATCGTGCGCGGTTTGGTTTGCAGGATACACTGGCTGGCCAGCACCATTTCGACTTCGGAGGTTCCCACGCCGAACGCCGCGGCGCCCAGTGCTCCGTGCGTGGAGGTATGGCTGTCGCCGCAGACGATGGTCATGCCCGGCTGTGTGAAGCCCTGTTCGGGGCCGATGATATGGACGATCCCTTGGTGCGGATCGCCCATGCCGAAGTGCTCGATGCCGTATTTCGCGCAGTTGGCGGCCAGCGTCTCGACCTGCCGCCGCGACTGCGGCTCTTCGATAGGGAGGTGCTGGCCGACGGTCGGGATGTTGTGGTCGACCGTTGCCGTTATTCGAGCCGGATGAATCACGCCGATGCCGCGCCGTTCGAGACCGGCGAACGCCACGGGCGACGTCACCTCGTGGATATACTGCCGGTCGATATAGAGCACCGAGCGGCCGCCCTCTTCGGTACGCACGGTATGCGCGTCCCAGATCTTGTCCAAAAGCGTTCGTCCCATCTTACGCCTCCTTCTCTTTGCGTTCGGTTACGTTCAGTATGCGCAGTGCGTCGAGAAACGCTTCGACCGACGCCCGCGTCGTATCGGTGTGGGCGGCGAATCCGTGTACGGTGCGTTCGCCGCACTGAACCTGCACATGGACGCGCCCGACGTCGTCCGACCCGCGCGTAATGGCCTGCATGAGGAATTCGGAGAGCGTGACCTTCTCGTTGATCAGTTTCTTGATGGCCGAAATCGCCGCATCGACCGGACCGTTGCCCGTGGCGATCGACATGCGTTCGTGGTCGCCGAATTTCAGTACGACGGTAGCCGTCGGAACGAGCGTGCCGGCCGTTACCTGAAGAAATTTCAACGATACGGATTGCTGCTTCATGCGGTCGATGTCGCCTACCAGATACAACAGGTCGTAGTCGTGAATCTCCTTTTTCTTGTCGGCCAGCGCGAGGAACTTGTCGTAGGTGGCGTTCAGCTCCTCCTGCGTAAGGTCGTAACCCAGCAGTTCGAGCCGGTGCACCAGCGCTGCGCGGCCGCTGCGGGCCGTCAGGGCGATGACCGATTCGTTGAGCCCGATGTCCTGCGGATCGATGATTTCGTAGGTCTGGCGGTCTTTCAGCACGCCGTCCTGATGAATTCCCGACGAGTGGGCGAAGGCGTTGCGTCCGACGATGGCCTTGTTCGGTTGAACGGGCATGTTCATCAGGCTCGACACCAGATGCGAGGCTTTGGTGATCAGTTGCGAATCGATCCGCGTGTCGATATCGATTTCGCGGTGACAGCGCAGCGTCATCACCACCTCTTCGAGCGAGGTGTTGCCGGCGCGTTCGCCGATGCCGTTGATCGTCACCTCGGCCTGTCGGGCGCCGTTGAGAATGGCGCTCAGCGTATTGGCCGTGGCCATTCCCAGATCGTTGTGGCAGTGGGTGGAGATAATGGCCTTGTCGATGTTGGAAACGTGGTCGACGAGATATTTGATTTTCGCGCCGTACTCCTGCGGCAGGCAGTAGCCTGTCGTGTCGGGAATGTTGACCACCGTGGCGCCGGCGCGGATAACCGCTTCGATCACGCGGGCGAGGTATTCGGGATCGGCGCGTCCGGCGTCCTCGGCGTAGAACTCCACGTCCTCGACGTAACGCTTGGCGTATTTCACCGACTCGACGGCCGTTTCGAGAATCTTCTCGGGCGTCGACCGCAGTTTGTCGAAGATATGCTGGGGCGAGACGCCGATGCCCGTGTGAATGCGTTTGTGTTTGGCCAGACGCAGCGCATCGGCGGCAACGTCGATGTCTTTCGCCACGGCGCGTGTGAGCGCGCAGATCGTCGGTTCGGAAACGGCCTTCGAAATTTCCAGCACGGAGTTGAAATCCCCGGGACTGGAGATCGGGAATCCCGCTTCGATAATATCCACGCCGAGACTCTCCAGCAATTTGGCGACCTCGATCTTCTCCGTGGTGTTCAATTGGCAGCCCGGAACCTGCTCGCCGTCGCGAAGCGTGGTGTCGAAAATGTACAATCTCTCACTCATAACTTTATGATCTTTGATTTCAGCCGGCGCTGTTCTTGGAACAGTCGATCTGAATTTTGGGTTTCAGCTATTTCCGTTTCGTCTCCGCTAAAAGTCCTGCCGCAACCGCTCGGGCGATAATCCGGTGGCGGATGTCGGATTCGCAAACGTGTGCGGAATCGCAGGGCTCCGGCCGCCGCATTACCGCCGCCGCATTACCGCTGCCGCATTACCGGCGCGGCTGGCCGCCGATTTGCGGATCGCCGCGTTTATTGCCGTTGCGGCTTCTGAACAGGGGCTTCGATCGGGCGAAAAACCGCAATCCGACCGCAATCCGCCGGAATGAACCGAACATCAGCCGGACCTTGCGTGTTTCCAATATTTATTTAACGAGGACCTAACCGTGTCCCGAATCTCTTGCTGCGATGCTATCCGACAGGAAAATCCGCCGGTTAGCCGAATTTGGTTACAATTTGTAATTAAAATCACTAAAACGTATATAAAAATAACGGAAATATGCGTTTTATACACATGATATGGAACCTTTCCGATTCTTGTAACCTATTCATTCATTTGCAAATATATAAATTATTTAAGAATTTCAAAAATATTTTCAGCCGAGTTTCAAATAATAATCGAAATCCTTTGCGGAAGACAGGGAAACCCCTCTGCGATCCGTCCGACCATCGGATCGTCGCACGCTGAGTCTGGTTCGGTAACGATTTGCCGGCCTCCGAGCATCTGGATGGAGCTCTTTCGTTCTCGGGGTTGTGCATTGCCGATCCGCCGTGCCGGTCGCCGCGATATGAAATGCCGATATAAAGTCGATCCTCGCGTCGGAATCCATTCGGGATTCCTCCTCAGGATGACAAAACAGAAAAAGAGGAGACGGGAACCCCGTCTCCTCGTCTTCGTTCCTCTCTGCCGGACTGCAAATGCAACCGTCGTAGAGGTGCATCCGGCTTCATCGGCTCTTTTCGGCGGCGGTCGCGAGACAATCTTGTCCCTGCCGTCTCGCTACGTTATTCGATCTCCCAAGTTTCGCCCGCATGCAGCAGTTCGTCCATGCATCGGATCGGGTTGCCGGCTTTGACCTGAGCGATCTGTTCGGTCACCTTCCGATCGTAGACGTGCGAATCTTCCACGTCGCGGATCACGCCGACGGCCACCGGAAAATCGGGGTATTTCATCGCCGCGAGCATCAAATGCATCGAGGTGTCGCGTTCGTGCGCGTCGTGCGTGAGGATGTCGTCGAGCGTGTAACCCTCTTCGCCGACGGTTACCGCTTTCAACTTGCCGTTCTCGCGTACGAGTCCTTTTTCGTTGTTGGCGCCGAAAAGCATCTTTTCGCCGTGGCGCAGCACGATGGTGCGCTCGGCGCGCGTGGCTTTGTCGCCGGCGAAATCGGCGTGGGTCTTATTGTTGAATATCACGCAGTTGACCAGACATTCGACCACCGACATTCCTTCGTGGCGTGCGGCGGCCACGAGACACGATTTCGTGAGTTCCACCTCGGCGTCCACCGTGCGGGCGAAGAAGGTGGCTTTGGCGCCGATGGCCAGTTCGCCGGGGTTGAACGGCTTCTCGATCGTGCCGTAGGGCGAAGTCTTGGTGATCTTGCCCAGTTTGGTCGTGGGCGAGTATTGTCCCTTGGTCAGTCCGTAAATCTCGTTGTTGAAGAGAATGCAGTTGAGGTTCACGTTGCGGCGGATGGCGTGGATGAAGTGGTTGCCGCCGATGGCCAGCGAATCGCCGTCGCCGGTGCAGACCCAGACGCTCAGGTCGGGATTGGCCACCTTGACGCCCGTCGCCACGGCGTTGGCGCGGCCGTGAACGGTATGGAACCCGAAGGTTTTCATGTAATAGATGAAACGTGACGAGCAGCCGATGCCCGAGACGAAGACGAACCGGTTGTGCGGGGTGTCGAGCGCATCGGCGATTTCGGGCATGGCGCGTTGTACGGCGTTCAATACCGCATGGTCGCCGCATCCGGGACACCATTTGACCTCCTGATCCGATTTGAAATCGGCGGGTGTGTAGTTGTATGTTGCCATGATGTTAATGCTGGATGGTTAAACATTCGTCGGTCGAACGGTTCCGGCCGATTTCAAATCGCTTCGCTCCGATACAGACAATCCCTCCAAACCTCCCTTTGAAAAGGGAGGCTTTCGGGGCGGGTGTGTAGTTGTATGTTGCCATGATCTATTCCTCCTTTAAAATACGGTTGAACTCGGCTTTCAGCTCCACGATGGTGAAGGGAAGCCCTTCGCATTTGTTGTACTGTTCGAAACGGAACTCTTGGAACTGCTGACGCAGGTAGTTTGCGAACTGTCCTTCGTTCAGTTCGCAGACGACGATGCGGCGGAATCCGCGCAGGATTTCGCGCACGCCGTGCGGCAGTGGGTGGATGTAGTTGAAATGACAGAGCGAGACGCGCTTGCCCTCCTCCTGCAACTGTTCGACGGCGCTTTGCACGTTGCCGCGCGTGCCTCCCCAACTGACGACCAGCAGGTCGCCTTCCGCTGCGCCCATAATTTCCTGTCGGGGCAGGTCTTCCGCCACGGCCGCAACTTTGGCGGCGCGGGTGCGTACCATCTCCTGATGGTTGGACGGTTCGTAGGAGATGCATCCCTTCAAACAGTGCTTCTCCAGACCGCCGATGCGGTGTTCGAGTCCCGCTTTGCCCGGAAAGGCCCAGCCGCGGATGTGACGGGCGTCGCGTGCATAGGGCATGAAAACCTCATCTTCGCCGTGCGGTTCGACCACGGGCGGTTGTATGGCGGGGTAGTCGCTCATCTTCGGGATGCGCCACGGTTGCGAGCCGTTGGCGATGAATCCGTCGGTGAGCAGGATCACGGGCGTCATGTGCTCCATGGCGATTTTGCCTGCTTCGAAGGCGAAGCGGAAGCAGTCGCCGGGCGTCGAGGCGGCCAGCACCACGACGGGGCACTCGCCGTTGCGGCCGTAGAGCGCCTGCATCAGGTCGCTTTGCTCGGTTTTGGTCGGCAGACCCGTCGAGGGGCCGCCGCGCTGGACGTTGACCACCACCAGCGGCAGCTCGGCCATAACGGCCAGCCCCAACGCTTCGCTTTTGAGCGAGAGGCCGGGACCGGAGGTCGTCGTGACAGCGAAATTGCCGGCGAAGGCGGCGCCGATGGCCGTGCAGATGCCGGCGATCTCGTCTTCGGCCTGCACGGTCTTCACGCCCAACTCCTTGTGTTTGGCCAGTTCTTCGAGAATCACCGTGGCCGGCGTGATGGGGTAAGAACCGCAGAAGAGCGGCAGCCCCGCTTTTTCGGCGGCGGCCATCAGTCCCCATGCCGTGGCGACGTTGCCGTTGATCGAACGGTAGGTGCCTTTTTCGAGCGGCGCGGCCGGTACCGAGTAGGTGTTGGCGAACTGGTGGGTATTGGCCGCGAAATTATAACCGGCGTCGATCGCCCGTTTGTTGGCTTCGGCGATGATCGGATTCTTGCGTGCGAATTTCGAGTCGAGGTACTTCTTGGCGTGCTCCTCCGGTCGATGGAAAAGATAGAAGCAGATGCCCAGCGCGAACATGTTTTTGCACTTGACCACCGACTTGTTGTCCAGCTCCATTTCTTTGAGGGCTTCGCGCGTCATGGTCGTGATGTCGGGCACGACGAGGTTGTACCCCTCCAGTCCCAGTTCCGCCACCGGATCGTCGGTCGTGAAACCGGCCTTGCGCAGATTGGCTTCCGTGAGCGAATCGCCGTCGATAATGACCGTCGCTTCCGTTTTGAGCCACCTGCGGTTGGCTTTCAGCGCCGCGGGGTTCATCGCTACCAGCACGTCGCAGTAGTCGCCCGGGTTGATGACGCGCCGTGCGCCGAAATGGACTTGAAAGCCCGATACGCCGGCTACGGTTCCCTGCGGCGCGCGAATCTCGGCGGGGTAGTCGGGAAAGGTCGAGATGCCGTTGCCCATAAGCGCCGAGGTGTCGGAGAAAAGTGTACCCGTGAGCTGCATTCCGTCGCCCGAATCGCCGGAGAAGCGGATGACGACATCCTGAAGCTCTTGTACATGCTCTTGATTCATCGCTTTTCGTTAAATGAGTTTATTATCAAGTTTTGCGTCCGGCGTCATCCGAACGTGGGTTGTTTTGCTTTTGTTCCGATCGAAAACGCCGAATGGGAGGTTTCTTTCCCGTTTCCGCTGCCGGCCGTCCTCTTTCGACGGCGTTTTCCCGAATTTGGAAACGACGTTTGCCGAAGATGTAAATAAGATGGATTTGTGGGCAAATATATAAAATTTACGACACATTGGTTCGCCTAAAATAAAAATCGGGAAAGCTTTTCTCGCTCGATTTTTTTATTGTATTTGTAGGTTATTAAATTATTTAATAATGTATTCAACATGCTCATTTGCTTGCGATTCGGCAGGTTGTCACTCTCGAAAAATGAAAAACATATTATTTTTGGATGAACGGTTGTCTTTTTGTCCCCGTTCCGTACGGAGGATAGTTTTTAATTATTTTTTAGTTATTAGAGTATTTAGATGGATTATTAATTGTAATTCCTCGTATACGCAACGCTAAATTTATTTACGGATTTGTTTTTATTAAATTCGATAAATAAGTAGGATCGGACATCGGAGGGCGGAGTTTTCGGGGACTGATTTTTGGGGTTCGAATGCAATCGATTCGTTTTTTTGAAAAACAGGTTTTTATCGGGATGATTTTTACCGCAGTCGTACGGATTCCGCCGATATCGTACCGTTCTCGACGTATCGGTATTCCCATTGCCGTAACCTATCGTAATCTAAGGGCGTTACGGCGATTGTTGCGATGCAATCCCGCTGCTGTTTATTTTCGATTGTCGCCGAATCTTCTTTTCAGCTTATGATTCGACGCAAGAATCGGATTTTGGAATGCAATACATATCCGAAAACGCCGATAGACCAACATATTATCCGTTTAAATGACGGACTCGTTTTCATGATATATTTTTATAGTGTTCCAAAGTCGTATTATTTCCTATACCTTTATCAACCTTCATCGCCTGCATTTGAAACGGCGAATGAATTTCGGCTTGTGCCGAGCATTTGGAAAACAAAGGATGAAATTTAATCATTAATTTTTGATGCCTATGAAAAATTTGAGACTATCGGCGCTTCTGTTCTGCGCTGCTTTGTGCGGTTTCGCCGCTTGTTCGGACGACAAAACCGACGATCAGCCGGAACCGCAGTCCTATCAGGTTACACAGTTCGAATCGAGCACGATTCCGACCTCGATTCCCGGTGAAGGGGGGGGGTATAAACTGACCTTTGTCATTAAGACAGAGACCCGTTCGACGGGCGCTGCCTTCGAGCCGTGGGCCTATCGCCTGACGCTCGGCGACGCCGTGGGCGACGCCGTGACGGTCAGCAAACCCACGACCGAAATCACGATTACGATTCCCGCCAACCGCAGCAAGGAAGTGCGCGATGTGGCGGTCGAAATGGCCTCCGGCGTGAAGGCGGAGAAGTGGACCAAAATCGTCGACGCAAAACAGGAGGGCGCGCTGAAAGATTATCAGGTGACCAAGTTCGAGTCGACGACCATTCCCGCGACGGTTCCCGCCGCAGGCGGCGATTACGACGTTTTGTTCCGGCTGGAGGTCGAGACCCGTGCGGCGGCTCCGCTGTTTGTGGCGTGGCAGTACCGCGTGACGCTGGGCGAGACGGTCGGTCAGGCGGTCGAGGTGACCGAACCGACCGAGAAGATCGGCGTGCATATCGACGCCAGCCAGAGCGTCGAGGAGCGTGCCGTGATCGTGGAGATGGCCGAAGTGGCCGAAACTCCGGTCTGGACGAAGATCGTCGAGGCGAAGCAGGAGCCGGGAAAGAAGGAGTATCAAGTGACGGAGTTCGAGTCGACGACCATTCCTGCGTCGCTACCCTTCGCCGGCGGCGACTATGAGGTGAAGTTCCGCACGAAAATCGAAACCCGCGCAACGCCCCAGTTCGTGCCGTGGCAGTACCGCGTAACGGTCGGCGAGACGGTCGGCGAGGCCGTAGCGGTCAATGAACCGACGGAGAGCGTCGCCGTGCGTATCGATGCCAACTATTCGGAGAACGAAATCGATGTGATCTTCGAGACGGCCGATGCGTCTAATACGCCCGTGTGGACGAAGGTCGTCGAAGCGAAGCAGCAGCCCGCATTGGAGCTGCTCGGCGGTTTCTACTGGGCGAAGAGCAATGTCGCGCTCAAAGACAACAAATTCGTCTTGGCGGATAAACCATCGGATTTCGGTCTCTATTTCCGCCACGAGAGCGGTTACGGCGTGCGGTCGGACGAAGCCGCTTACAGCGGAACCGCCTATACGCCCGCTCCGGTGCAGATCGCCATCGGCGCGATCCCGCAAAACGAAGGCGTCGATCCTTGCAGTCTGGTCGATCCCGGTCTGCGAACGCCCACTTATGCCGAACTTATAGAGTTGTACTATGGAGAGAATGAATCAAAGAGTTTGGACGGCGTTTCCGGCATGGGGTATATCGCGTCTTCGCTTTTCCTGCCCTATTGCGGCGTCATGAGCACCGAGACCGGCACGTCGATCGGACAGTCGACGCATGGCGGTTACTGGGGCTTAGGAGGCGATTTCGACGGTAATGGCGTGATCTACTCGATGAACGGCGAGATGGGGTATTCGATCTTGGATTTCGATGCGGTCGGCACCAATATGGGCATGCTGCGCTGCGTCAAGAATATTGCGCAGCCGAAATACGTTTTGCATACGTTGCCCGCGACGGTCGATTACAAAGCCTTCTCGGTCAGTGTCGAAACCGATCCGGGCAAATTTAAGTCCTACTATGTCTCTGCATGGGCCGACGACGGAGTGACGCTTACGCAGGCGGAAGCTACGGATTCGCGTCCGAATGTGTCGGTGGGCATTCCGAAGAACGATACGAAGAAGGAGGTGAAGTGGCGCCTTTTCGTCAACTGTATTTATACGGGCGTCGAGTTTACGCAGCCCGCAATGGCCGATTATGCGCTCTACGTCTCTCATACGCCGGCTTCGGCCGAATACGAGGCCTTCACGCTCAACGTGACCTGCGACAGCGATATGGATTCGTTCCCCGTCGTGGTCAAGGGCAGCGACGGCGGAGAGTGGTCTGCGACAGGCTCTAAGAACAATCTGACCGTGCCCATCGCGATTCCCGAAAATACGGGCGAAGAGCGCACGCTCTCGATCTGGGTCAACGGCGTGGATACGAAGAAAACCGTTAAACAGGGGAAGAAAGTGGTACAGAATCTCTTCTCGGTCGTATGGAGCGAAGGCTATCTGACCGTTAAGGACGGCGCCTACGGATTTGCGGGCCCGCAAGAGCGAGGTATGTATTTCAGATATAAGAGCAAATACGGTTTTGCGATGGCGGATCCGATTTCCAGTTCATCGAAGTATCCCGGGACGGCTTACGCCCCGGCCGAGACTGCGATTGCCTATGCGGATATTCCGTACGGTGATGTCGATCCCTGTTCGCTGGTGGCTCCGGCCGGAACATGGCGGATGCCGACAGCCGATGAATTGATCGAATTGACGGCTGAAGGTGCGAAAGAATTCGTTGAAGGTAAATATCGTATGTGCAGCGATGGCGAGCAGAATGTTTATATGGTTCCGAACGGCCAGTATACAGGATCGACCCTGCAACTCGCTACCGCTATTGTAATATGGTCTGCGAATGAGGGTACGGCTGGAAAATCGCGTTATTTGGCATGGGCTAATAGTACTACGAGCAATCCGATGGTTTCGACCGGCGGTACGAATCAGACCAATTCGATGATGGTGCGTTGCGTACGCAGTAAGTAGCGTACGTTCCGATTCTGGAAAATAGTGAGTATACACCCCGAAAGATGATTGCTTTCGGGGTGTATTTTATTCGGCGGAACTCTGGAATCGTTGAGAATTTTTTGATGAAGATTGTGTTGAGCCGGCCGCTTCGCGTCGGCTCTTCTTCCTGCGTTGCGGTATGCGAAAACTGCATGGATGGGGTGTCGCGTTGAGCCGGCCGCTTCGCGTCGGCTCTTCTTCCTGCGCTGCGGCGGCCATCGGGCGAACTCCGCATGAATGCGGATGAAAAACAACGGAGATGCGCACCTTCCGATACACGTATCGAGGTGCGCATCTCCGCCGTTTTTGTTCGGCCTCGCGCCGAACGTTCGTCCGACGGCTCGTTCCTTAGCGCATGGAGTTCATCCGTATGCTGGCCTTGACGAGCGCCAGCGCGCGGATGCGGCCGATCTCGACCTCCTTGTCGGCGTGGTGGGGATTCTGGCTGACGAGTTTCACATACCCTTCGCGCTCGGACTTCTGGATGTACTTCACCGTAACGTACTCCTCGCCGTCGATATCGATCGACAGCAGGTACATGTCGCCCCAAAAAACGTCGCCGATGTCGTGCAGTTGTTTGTAGAGCACGATGTCGCCGCTTTTGAGCAGCGGATACATCGAATCTCCCACGATGTAGATCGCGCCGTCGCATTTGGGCAGGTTGGGGATATGGATGAAATTAACGGGTTTGAGCTGCACCTGATCGTTGAAGAGCGGCACGAGCCCCGCCGTCCCTTCGATCGAGTAGAGCGGCACGCTCTGCAACGGCAGCGAGTTGTCCGTGCGGTGCAGGTAGGAAGTCAGGTCGGGTTCGGCGTTGAACATATTGCCTCTGCCCGTTTCCAGCCATTCGGGATTGACATTCAATTCTTGAACCAAAATATTGCGGTTGCGCGACGAGAGCGACGCTTTGCCCGTTTCGATCATCGAGAGCGCCGCTTTCCCGATCCCAAGATGCTGAGCTAATTGCTCTTGCGTCATATTTAGCTCTTTGCGTATCAGTTTTACCCGTTGGTTCATGGTTGTCTTATTAGAAAAATCAATACTAATAATTGAACTTTTTTGTTGTAAAATCAAATATTTGAACTTATATTTGTCTCTACAAAGTTAAACGATTTATTTCGAATAACCAAAAACTTCTTTAAATCTTTTCATCATGTTTCAAGTTTCATCCGAACTTTACGATGAGATCGCGATCCGGTTGCGCGAGGCGTTCGGCGACGGCGGTTACTATTCGGGAAGCGTCGAGTGTCCGGTCGGAGAGACCCTTTGCCGGCTGACGGCGTCGCTTATCCTCTACCGTTGCGGCGACGAATGGCCCGAAGGGCGTCGGCGCCGGCTTACGGACGTGATTCCCGTATGGTGGGAATTTCACACTGTGACGCCCGACGGGGAGTCCCCCAACGACTTTTCGTTCGCAGAACTGAAGCTCGCGCTGCTCGTGTAGGCTCATCGGCAAAGGTCGCATTTCCCGTCACGGAGCGGCGGCTCCCGACCTTTGCATCCATGCAGACCGCCCGTCGGGCCGTCGTCCCAAAGGTCTGCCGCAGCGGCTTCGACGTTGGTCGGGGCCGCTGCTTTTATTGATTTATATTGTAGCGCGTCTATATTTTAGCGCGTCGCTCCGCGTGTTCGAATCGTTGCGCCGCTTTGTCCTCGGTTTTCGCAAAACGGAGGGATGTAGGCCGTGCCTGCTCGGGAGAAGCAATGCTTAGAACAGGAAACAGTGATTGGATTTCCATGCTTTATTTCGTTTCGTTTGGAGCGACCGCCCAATTGGTCGCGGTCGGATTCCCACACTCCGTTACACTCCGCTCGGAATGACAATCCATTGACAAGGGTCGGATTTTCGGAATGACAGTTTTTATTTTGTCATCCTGAGGAGGAATCCCAGATGGGATTCCGACGTGAGGATCGACCGTTGTCGGTTTTGTTCGTCAGCCTGTTGCACTGCGAAAACGACGGAAGAAGAGCCGGAAAAGTCCCGCACTAAATTTCTGAATTCGTTGCAGGAATCTTTTTGCCGCTTTTTGTGGAAAAAGCGGCGTAAAACCATCCGCAGGGCGAAAAATTCGGGGAACCGCCGTCGTTCGCGCCTAAAGCGCTACGCGGACAAGCTCGCGCCCGCGCTTCTTGACGGCGCGTTCGCCGCCGGTTCTGCTTCCCGATTTTTCGCAATGCGGAGTTTGCGGTGCGCTTCGCGCCAAGCAATCGATTCCTGCGCTCTGTTTCACTTCGCTCGGAATGATAGCTCATCAGCCGCGGTCGGATTCCCACGCTCCGTTTCACTTCGCTCGGAATGACAATCCATGGACAAGGGTCGGATTCTCGGAATGACGGTTCATTGTCAATCTCACAAGGCGGTTTTTGTCATCCTGAGGAGGGCATAGCCCGACGTGAGGATCGACCACTATTATTTTAACGCGTCAGCCTGCTGCACTGCAAAAACGGCGAAAGACGTGACGGCACCAGCGCACCCGCCCGCTCTTCCGCAATTTTTTATTTTTAATTCATTGTATATGATCTCTTTTACCGATTATGCGCTTGCGGTCTATCCGTTTCTGGAACTGGAGTGGTTCCACCGCGCCTATTACCGTGTGCTCGAAGCCTTCGCCGAGGGGCGGATTCGCCGCCTGATGATCACCATGCCGCCCCAGCACGGCAAGAGCGTCGGGGCGACGACGCTGCTGCCGGCCTATCTGCTGGGGCTCGATCCCGACCTGCGAATCGCCGTCGCCTCCTACTCGGCGGCGCTGGCCTCGAAGTTCAACCGCCGCGTGCAACGCATTCTCGAATCGGCCGAGTACGGCGAACTTTTCCCCGCTACAACGATCAAGCGCGGAGCCAAACCGGCCAACTATATCCGCACGGCCGACGAGGTGGAGATCGTGGGGCGCGAGGGGAGTTTGCTGTCGGTCGGCCGCGAGGGCTCGCTTACGGGCAACCGCGTCGACTGTTTCCTGCTCGACGACCTCTACAAGGATGCGATGGAGGCCAATTCGCCGCTCGTGCGCGAGAACTGCTGGGAGTGGTACACCTCGGTGGTGCGTACGCGCATGCACAACGCTTCGCGCGAACTGATGGTCTTCACCCGCTGGCACGAGGAGGATTTGATCGGGATGCTGCAACGGCGCGAACGGATCGTCGAGCTGCGCGCGTGGGACGATCTGGAGCGGGTGCCCGCGGACGGCTGGCTGGCGCTCAATTTCGAGGCGCTCAAAACGACTCCGCCCTCCGCGCTCGATCCCCGCGCGGCGGGCGAGGCGCTGTGGCCCGCGCGGCACGATGCGGCGCTGCTTCATGCCAAACGCGCGCTCGATCCCCTGCGTTTCGAGTGCATGTATCAGGGGCGGCCCTCTGTCCGCGAGGGGCTGCTCTACGGCGACCAATTTGCCGAGTACGACGCGCTGCCGCGCGAGATCGTCCGCCGCGCCAACTACACCGACACGGCCGACACGGGCGACGACTACCTCTGTTCGTTGTCGTATGCCGTCGATACGGACGGAGTGATCTACGTCACCGATCTGGTCTACTCACGCGAGGGGATGGAGGTGACCGAGGGGCTGGTGGCCGATCTGCTGCTGCGCAGCGACACCCGCACGGCCGCCGTCGAGAGCAACAACGGCGGCCGCGGATTCGCCCGCGCCGTGCAGCGGCTGGCCCCTGCGGTGCGCGTCGAGTGGTTTCATCAGAGCGCCAACAAGGAGGCGCGTATCCTCTCCAACTCGGCCACGGTGCTCCATACGTTGCGTATGCCGCGCGGCTGGAATCTGCGCTGGCCGGAGCTGTACGCGCATCTGACGACCTACCGCCGCCAGTTCCGCTCGAACCGCTGGCACGATGCCGCCGACGTACTGACCGGCATCGTCGAACGCGAAGCGGGCGGGCGGAAGTTGTGCAGTGTGAAATTCTTTTCCAGATGAGCGGGAAAACCGGTGCAGGAGAGTATATTGACCGTCTTATTTAAATATTTAGGAGCTCCGTCGTTAAGACGGAGCTCCTAAATTTCTGTATACCGCTGTTAATTCGCTGCGGCGGTGTCCGAGAACTCGTAGTCGAGATAGGCCGAATCTGGCTGGATCAACTCCTTCTCCTCGACGCCGAGCGAACGGTAGTAGGCGTTCATTTCGGCCAGTACGGCGTCGCGTTTGAGATAGCCGGCCATCGAGTAGAGGTTGCCCAGCAGATCGAGCTTGTCGTCGAGCGCATCGGTGATCATGTCGTACTGCACGCCGTCGAACTGGAAGTAGTAGTCGACGTATTCCATCAGGTTGCGGGCGTAGTCCAGCATCAGAGCGTCACCCTTGTCCGTCGCTCCGGCGGCGTAGTAGGCCTCGATGAAGGGCAGCGTATTACTCGACGTGTAACGCACCTGCGAGGGCGGCATGCGGCGCATCCCCTCGTCGAGCAACCGGATCGCCAGTTCGTGGTTCGTGGCGGCCGTGATGCCGAGGCTGTCGGGGAAATCCGGCTTCTCGTCGCCGCGGCGGATCAGCTCCTTGGCCACGCGGGCGAAGGCTTCGCGGGCGCGGGCGGCCGAGAGGTTGTACTGCGTGAAATAGTCGGAGTAGACCTTCGGATTGTCCAGATTGCCGTAGCGGAAGACCTTGAGCAGCAGCGGCACGGCGTATTCGGGATCGATGCGTCCCACCTCGCCCGCCTGACGGTAAGGCGTGAGGATCGGTACGAAGCGATAGGCGTATCCGTCGAATTGGAGGTAGTCCACCAACCCGAATTTCTGGAAGATGTAGGGTTGCGTGAGGTAGATCGGACGCGTCCAGTCGTAATTCGAAAGCATGTCCACGATCATCAGTTCACCCTTGTTGAGGTAGTCGCTCGACAACTTGATGTAAACCGTGTCGACCATCAGATCTTTGTCCTTCTCGGCGACGATGCCCGAACGCACCGCATTCTCCTTGTCGACCGGCAGAACGAGGGTTTTCGAAGGAATGTAGTCGCTCGACGAGCCGTCCGACAGCTGCACTTTGGTGCGCTGGTCTTCGCTTGCGAAGAATTCCATCGCCTCGCGTATCTCCACCGGCCGGTTCACGCGGTCGTAGACGGGCACATAATCGTTGCGGTACCAGTATTTGCTGCGCGGCAGGGTGAAAGGCACGCCCTCGGCTTCGTTGGCCTTGGTCTTCATCTCGTCGATGTACCATTCGCCGCCCAGATAGCTCGTGTTCATGATGCGCACGTCGGTGCGCAGGCCGTCGACCTCCTGATTGAGCCACAGCGGGAAGGTGTCGTTGTCGCCGTAGTTGAGGATGATCGAGTTGGGAAGGGTCGATTGCAGATAGTTCCAGCCGATGTCGTGAGCGTAGGTGCGGCCCGAACGGTCGTGGTCGTCCCAGTTCTCGGCGCAGAGGATGCCCGGCACGACGAGACAGGCGAGGGTCGCCGCAACGGCGGCCGTGCGATTGTCGCGTTTGGTGAGGCGTACCAACAGGTCTTTGAGCGCCATCACCCCGAAACCGATCCACATGGCGAAGGCGTAGAACGATCCGGCGTAGACGTAGTCGCGTTCGCGCGGCTCGCCGGGCGAGGTGTTGAAGTAGACCACCAGCGCAACGCCCATCATCACGAAGAGCGACAATACGATCAGAAAGTTTTTGGGATCGCGGTTCAGCTGGTAGATCAGCCCGATAAGTCCGAGGATAAAGGGCAGGAAATAGTAGGTGTTGCGCGCCTTGTTATCGGCCACTTCGCGCGGCAGGTTCTCCTGCGGCCCCAGATAGAGCCGGTCGATGGCCTTGACGCCCGAGAGCCAGTTGCCGTCGGTGATCGTCGAACGTGTGGGTTGGATGTCGCTTTGCCGGCCGACGAAGTTCCACAGGAAATAACGCCAATACATGTAGTTGAGCTGGTAGGAGAAGAAATAGTTCAGGTTCTCCAGAAACGTCGGCTCCGTGATGACCCGCGGCTCGGAATAGCCGTCGTCGTAGGTACGCTTGACGCCGTAGTCGAGCACCTCGCCGCGCAACGGCTGCCCTTTTTCGTCCCGCAGGATGTTGCCCTTTTCGTCGCGCAGCGTCTCCACCTTGGTGCGGTAGGCCGCCCATTGCTTGTATTCGTCGGCGCTTTTGGAGTAGTTCCACATGCGGGGGAAGAGGTGCATGAACTGTGCGGGATGGGTGTAGCCCGTGGGGAATGTGGCGGTGGCGTAACGCCCCTCGTCGTCGACATAGTAGCGCGTCGACTCGACGACGCTCTCGACCGGCGCCGAATAGTAGGCGCCGTAGAGCAGCGGCCGTCCGCCGTATTGGTCGCGGTTAAGCAGCGAGAAAAGCGCGTGGGGGTTCGACGGGTCGTTGCTGTTCATCGGGGGATTGACCGCCGCACGGATGGTAACCGTGGCGTAGGAACTGTATCCGAGCAAGATCATCGTCGTGCAGAGTAATACCGTATTCCACACCACGCGGCCGCGGCGGTGGGTGTACCATACGCTCCAGCCCAGCAGCGCAAAGAGCGCCAGCACGAAGACGACGATGCCCGAATTGACGGGCAGGCCGAAGGTATTGACGAAGAGCACGTCGACCATCGCGCCGATATAGACCGTGTAGGGGATGATCAGTCCGTTGACGAACCAGAGGATCGCCAGCGCAATGACCGATGCGATGCAGAACCCCTTGAAGGTCACAGTCTCGTATTTACGGAAATAATAGATGTAGACCAGCGCCGGAACGGTCAGCAGGTTCAGAATATGAATGCCGATCGAAAGCCCCATCAGGTAGGCGATCAGGATCAGCCAGCGCGCCGCATGGGGTTCGTCGGCCTGATCCTCCCATTTGAGCATCAGCCATACCACGAGCGCCGTGAACATCGACGAGAGGGCGTAGACTTCGCCCTCGACGGCCGAGAACCAGAAGGTGTCGGTAAAGGTGTAGGCCAGTGCGCCGACCGCGCCCGCACCCAGTACGGTCCATAAGTTGGCGTCGGTCAGTTCGCGTCCCTGCGCGGCGTAGATGCGGCGCGCGAGATGGGTGATCGTCCAGAACATGAAGAGGATGCAGAAGGCGCTTGCCAGACAGTTCATCACGTTGACCGCCAGCGGCACGTATTCCGTCGAGGGAGCCAGCATCGTTGCCAGTCGGGCCATCATCATGAACAGAGGCGCTCCGGGAGGGTGTCCCACTTCGAGTTTGTAGGAGGTGGCGATGAACTCCGAGCAGTCCCAGAGGCTTGCCGAAGGCTCGGTGGTGGCAATGTAAGTCAGGGCGGCGACGGCGAAGACCGCCCATCCCACGATATTGTTCCAACGGTTGTAAAGTTTCATGCGGATCGTCTTAGAAGGATTGCATACAATTGGACAAAGATAGTAATTTAACGGGGAATCGCACGATTTATTCTGCGGAAAAATTCGAATATGCGGACAGGGACGAACCTCTGCGGGAAGATGCGGACCGTTTATCCTGTTTTTGCCGACGCCGGTTTTTCGAAGGGAGCCCTGCGTCCGGCCTGTTCTTTCGTTCCGCCGCCGGAGGGGCGGAGTGTGAAATTCCCTTGCGGGAAATCGCGGAATTGTAGAGAATATTTGTTATTTTTGCGGAAATTTCTGTTGTTATGGAATCGAAGTTCTTTTTATACAATACCCTTACGCGCAGCAAGGAGGAGTTCGTGCCGCTGGCCCCGCCCCGCGTGGGCATGTATGTCTGCGGCCCCACGGTCTACGGCGATCCCCATTTGGGGCACGCGCGGCCGGCCGTGACCTTCGATCTGCTGTTCCGCTACCTGCAGGCGCTCGGCTACAAGGTGCGCTACGTGCGCAACATCACCGACGTGGGGCATCTGGAACACGACGCCGACGAGGGCGAAGACAAGATCTCGAAAAAGGCGCGGCTCGAACAGCTCGAACCGATGGAGGTGGCGCACTACTACACGGAGCGTTACCATCGGGCGATGGATGCGTTGAACGTGCTCAACCCCTCGATCGAGCCGCACGCTTCGGGACACATCATCGAGCAGGAGGCCTTCGTGCAGAAGATCATCGACGCGGGCTACGCCTACGAGTCGAACGGATCGATCTATTTCGACGTGGAGAAGTACGACCGCGACCACCGCTACGGCGTCCTTTCGGGGCGCAATCTGGAGGATATCGTGGCCAATACGCGTGCGCTGGACGGGCAGTGCGACAAGCGCAACTGCTGTGATTTCGCACTGTGGAAGAAGGCTTCGCCCGAACACATCATGCGCTGGCCTTCGCCGTGGAGCGACGGATTTCCCGGCTGGCACATGGAGTGCTCGGCGATGAGCACCAAGTATCTGGGCGAGCGGTTCGACATTCACGGCGGCGGCATGGATCTGATGTTCCCGCACCACGAATGCGAGATCGCGCAGTCGACCGCCGCGCTGGGGCATGATTCGGCGAAATACTGGGTGCACAACAACATGGTTACGATCAACGGCCAGAAGATGGGCAAGTCGCTGGGCAACTTCATCACGTTGGAGGAACTCTTTACGGGCAGCCACAAGTTGCTGGCGCAGGCCTATTCGCCCATGACGATCCGTTTCTTCGTGTTGCAGGCCCACTACCGCTCGACGCTCGATTTCTCGAACGACGCGTTGCAGGCCGCCGAAAAGGGGCTCGACCGCCTGATGAAGGGCGTCGAGACGCTCTCGAAGATCAAGTCGTCGGACGTATCGACGGTCGATCCCGCCGAATTGGAACGCCGCTGCCGCGAGGCGATGGACGACGACCTGAACTCGCCGATGGCCATTTCGGCGCTCTTCGACTGGGTGCGCGTCATCAACCAGCTGGCCGAGGGGCAGCAGCGTATTACGGCGGCCGATCTGGCCGCGCTTACGGCGACCGTCAAGCGGTATGTTTTCGATATTCTGGGGCTGCGCGACGAAAAGGCCGCGGCGGCGGGCGGCGGACGCGATTTGGTGACGCCGCTGGTGGAGATGCTGCTGCGCATGCGCATGGAGGCGAAGGAAGCCAAGGACTGGGCGACGTCGGACCGCATTCGCGACGAACTGACGGCCGTCGGCATCCGCGTTAAGGACCGCAAGGACGGCTTCGACTGGGAGATCGAATAACCCGATAAGGCAAGAGTTGTGGCATACGATATTTTCATCAGTTACCGGCGTCGCGGCGGTTTCGAGACGGCGAAGCATCTTTACGACCTCCTGACGAAAGACGGCTACCGCGTCAGTTTCGACATCGACACGCTTCGCAGCGGGGATTTCGACACGGAGCTGCTGCGTCGTATCGACGAGTGCCGCGATTTCATCCTCATCCTGAACGAGGGCGCGCTCGATCGTTGCGCCGATCCTAAGGTTGCGGCTTCGGAAGATTGGGTGAGGTGCGAACTGGCTCATGCGCTCAAGAAGAACAAGAATGTCGTGCCGATCATGCTCGCCGGTTTTACGGCCTTTCCCGACAATCTGCCCGACGACATCCGCAAGGTCGTCCGCAAAAACGGGCCGAAATACGACAGTTACTATTTCGACGACTTCTACCGCCGCCTGAAAAGCGATTTTCTGGAGACGCAACCCGAAGAAAAGGGGGACGAGGATGCTTACGTCACGCAACTGATCAAACGTATTTCGGCGCTGAAATCCGTGCCGGAACCGACCGACGGAGAGCTGGCCGAACTGGGCGAAATCTATTGCGAACTCGGTCGTTTGTATTCGCTTCACGGCGATCCGGTCATGTTGGATTACCTGCCGCAGGCGTTGGCGATTTTCCGTAAACTCTCCGAAAAGGAGCCTGAACGTTACCGTGCGCGGATCGCCGAGTTGGAGCCGCTGGTACACCGGAAGCGGCGATCGTTCAGGCTGTTCATGGTGCTGTTCCTCCTTTTCACGATCGTGCTCTGCGTGTTGCTGCCTGCCGGTTTGCTCTATTGGATCGTCCGCGCGGGAGCGGCGCATAACTATCCGCTCATGGCGGCGGGAGTGGCGGTGCTGGCGGGGGTCTTCGGCCTGTTTTACTATCTTGTCAAAAAAAATCGATCCTGAACCGATGATGACCGAACTGGAGAAGATGACGGCCGGAGAGCGGTACGACTTTTCGGACGCCGAACTTGCGGAACATTTCCGCGAGGGTCGGCGGCGCTTGGAGCGTTTCAACCGCGTTGCGGTGGATGACGAGGCCGGTTATGCCGACGCGCTCGCTGCGCTGATCCCCGGCGTTCCCGCTTCGGCGAAGATCGTGCGGCCGTTCTTCTGCGATCTCGGTTGGCGGATCGACTTGGGCGAAGAGGTCTTCATCAATATGGGCTGTACGTTTCTCGATTGCGGCGGCATTACGATCGGCGCCCGCACGAAGCTCGGCCCCAACTGCCAGCTTTACACGCCGCAGCATCCCGTCGATTACATGGAACGCCGCTGTCCGGTGGAGACGAGCCTCCGCATCACGATCGGCGAGGACTGCTGGCTCGGCGGCGGAGTCGTCGTCTGCCCGGGCGTTACGATCGGCGACCGTTCGGTCATTGCGGCCGGCAGCGTGGTGACGCGCGACATTCCCGACGATTCGCTGGCGGCGGGGAATCCCGCCGTGGTGAAACGCAGGCTGCGATAAGTAAAAAGCTCCCGACACTCGGTGTCGGGAGCTTTTCGTTTGAAGACGGAACGGCTACTTGCAGACGCCCTCCTTGACCGGTTCGGCCGCTGCCAGTTCCACGCGCGTGGGGCTGAAAATATTCAGACCCAAACGCACGGAGATGTATTCGAGCGCCTTCTGCGCCTTGACCGAATTGCCCGCATCGTCCAGAGGAGGTGCGAATGCAGCCAGACCCATCACGCCCGGGATGACGGCCATGATGCCGCCGCCGACGCCCGTTTTGGCGGGCAGTCCCGTATTGAAGAGCCAGTCGCCCGTATGCTCGTAGAAACCGACGGTGGCCATGAGCGAGGCGATGTGCGGCGTGAGATTGGGATGGAATACCTCTTCCCACGTCACGGGATTGGTTCCGCAGTTGGCGATCGTGGCGGCCATGATCGAGAGTTGTTTGGCCGTAATGCCCAGCGAGCACTGGCGGGTATAGAGGTCGAGCGACATGTCGGGGTCGTCGTAGATGCGGTCGTAATTCTTCAGCAGCCACGCGATGGAGCGGTTGTTGAAGTTGGTCTCGCTCTCGGAACGGTACAGTTCGTCGAGAACCGTCACCTTGCTGCCGCAGAGTCCCGAAATGAAGTCCACGATGGCCTTCCACTTGGCGTCGGCGTTGCCCGTCGGTTTGATCATCGAGCAGGCCGAGATAGCGCCGGCGTTCACCAGCGGCGTCGAGGGATGGTCCTTCTCCAACAGGATCGCCATGATCGAGTTGAAGGGCAGCCCCGTTGCATCGGCGCCGATCTGGTCGAGCACTTTTTTGGCGCTGTACTGGTTCATCGCCAGAATGGCGGTGGGGACTTTCGACACCGATTCGATGCCGAAGCGGTAGTCGGTATCGCCGACCGTTACGTTGCGGCCGTCGGCAAGGCAGACCGAGATGCCGAAGAGGTTGGAAGGAACGTTTTTCAGGTAGGGGATGTAATCGGCGTTTTTGCCGCCCTTCTCCTCGCGAAAGTGGGTGTGAGCGGCCTCCACGGCCTCTTTTACAGCCTCGATAGTAATGACACGTTTCATAGAATCGTCGTTTTTTGAAAATGGATGTTATTTTTTGCCGTCGGTCGGTTTGCCGGTATTGGCGGCATTAACGGCCGGTGCGGGGTTCGGAGTCGCCGTCTGCGCGGACTGCTCCCAATGGAACGGTGCGAATTCCGCAGCGGCCTGCGGGTCTTTCCACGAAGGCTTGCGCAGGGAGTAGATCACGAAGGGAGCTCCGACGACGATCAGGCAGCCGATGATAAGCACCGAGAACCAGACGGTGTTGCTGCCGGTCGAAATCTGGCTGGGCGGTACGAAGCTGAGGACGAAGGCGAGCAGTGCGCCGAGGAAGCCGACGACGCCCAGAAGCCACATCAGACCGTTGCCCTTGCCGAGGCGGAACGGGCGGTTGAGGTCTTTCATCTTGTAACGCAGCACGATGGCCGCCGAGAACATCAGCATGTACATGATCAGGTAGAGCAGTACGGTCAGCTGCGAGAGAATCTGATAGAACGACTGCACCGAAGGCATTACCACGAACAGCAGCGCCAGCAGCGTTACGACGCATCCCTGAATGAGGAGGATGTTGCGCTGTACGCCGTTCTTGTTGGCCTTCTGGAAGAAAGGAGGCAGATAACCCGCCTTGCCGACGGCGAAGATGCCTTTGGAAGGACCTGCGACCCACGTCAGCACGCCCGCCAGCACGCCGAACATCAGGGCGATGGCGATGATGGGCGACGCCCACGACATATGCAGATACTTGAAATAGTTATCGAAGCCGATCAACAGCGACTGCGTCAGGTTGATGTCTTTGGCCGGAATGATGAAGCCCAGCGAGAAGGTGCCCAGCACGAAGATGCAGACCGTGACGAGCGAACCGATAAAGATCGCCTTCGGGTAGTTTTTCGACGGGTTGTTGACGTCCATCACATGGATACCCATCATCTCCATGCCGGCGTAAAAGAGGAAGATACTGCTGGCGAGCACCAGATTGTCGAATTTGGTCAGGTCGGGGAAGAAGCCCTGCGACATGTCCATCTGGTTGTGACCGCCCGTGGAGATGTAGATGATACCCAGCAGAATAAGCAGTCCGGCGGGAATGATCGTACCGATCATACCGCCCCATTTGCTGATTTTGCCGACCCAGCCCAGACCTTTGAGCGAGATGAAGGTGGCGATCCAATAGATGGCCAGCACGACGATCAGCGTGAAGAGTTTGTTCGAAGCCAGCACCATATCGGCATGTTGGTTCAATCCGATGAAGGCGATCGACACGGCGCCGAAGGTCAGTACCGTGGGGTACCAGATCGTCGATTCGATCCATTGCAGCCAGATGGCCAGAAAGCCCGTGCGCGCTCCGTAGGCTTCGCCTACCCAGCGGAAGACGCCGCCCTGCTTGTTGGAGAACATCGCCGCCAGCTCGGCCGCCACCAGCGCGGTGGGAATGAGGAAGACGATCGCCGCAAAGAGGTAGTAGAAGGCCGATGAAGGGCCGTAGACCGCCTCTGCCGGCAGGCCGCGCAGACTGACGACCGCCGTGATGTTCATGATGGCGAGCGTTGCTACGCTAAGCTTGAATCCTGTACTTTTTTTTGCATCCATACGCATTTATAATTTAAAAGAGTGGTTTCACATCCGATTGCCGGTCTCTTCGCAGACAATGTTCGGGCGACCTTCGTTTTCGGTTCTCTCGGGTCGTCGCTGTCCCGTTTCCGCCGCATCGGGTTCGGGCGGCCGGCGATCCTTGTGGGTCGGGATGCCGCGGAACCGAAATGCTCTCCGACAGGTGCAACTATTGTGCAAATCGATCGCGGAGGATGAAGAATCTCCCGTCGCAGCGGGGTTATTGCGGGGATTTTGTTACATTTGCAATGTATATTTAAAGGAATATTGCCGATGAAACGCATGATTTGGATTGCGGTCGCCGCCGTGCTGCTGGCGGCCTGCGGCGGAAGGCCGAAACAACCTGCGCAGTCGTCTGTCCGGCAAACGCCGCGCACGTTCCGTGCCGTTACCGTCCCCTCGACCATTCCGCCCGAAGAGCGGGCGGCCTACCTGCGCGACCACTATTGGGACAATTTCGATTTCCGCGACACCACGCTGCTTGCCGAGGTCGATACGGTGGCGATGGTGCGGGCGTTTTTTACCTATGTGACCAATTTCGTCGCGGCCGACGACCGCGCCCCGATCGATACGCTCATGCGTCGGGCCTCCGCGTCGAAGCCCATGACCGCCTATTTCGCCATGCTGGCCGAACGGGTGCTCTACGATCCCAATTCGCCCGCGCGCAACGACGAACTCTACATTCCGGTGCTCGAGGCGCTGGTCTCCAGCCCGTGGTTCGACAAGTGGGAGCGTATGGCGCCCGAACACGACCTGCGCATGGCGCGACAGAACCGGATCGGGCAGCCGGCCAACGATTTCCGCTACACGACGGCCGACGGGTCGACCCGCCGCATGTACGACCTTCGGGCCGAGTATCTGCTGCTGTTCATCAATAACCCGGGCTGCAACATGTGCAAGCACGTGCGCGAAGCCATTTCGGCCTCTCCGATGTTGAACGAACTCATCGAGCGCGGTAAGTTGAAGGTGTTGGCCCTCTTTCCCGATGAAGATCTCACGGAGTGGCAGGAGTACCGGCCGCAGATTCCCGCGCGCTGGATCAACGCCTATGACCGGGGATGCGTGATCCGCGATAAGGAGTTGTACGACTTGAAGGCCATTCCGGCGCTCTATCTGCTCGACCGCGACAAACGGGTGATGGTGAAGGACGCTACCGAAGTCGGACTGATCGAGTGGGCGATCGACCACGACGATAGGAAAAGCTGATAGCGGCATCAGAAAATATGATCGGGCGATTGCTTGGAGCCGTCTGCAAAGTTCGTATCTTTGTCTTCGTAAAAACATTATTCACACTTAACAAGACAGAAAGATTATGGCAAAGAAGTGGCGTTGCACCGTCTGTGGTTATATCCACGAAGGTCCCGAGGCACCCGATCAGTGCCCGATGTGTAAGGTAGGCAAGGAGAAATTCGTCGAAGTAGTAGAACAGGAGGCGGGCCTCTCGTTCGTTACGGAGCATGTGATCGGCGACGGCAAAGGTGCGTCGAAAGAGCTTTGGGAAGGACTTCAAAATCACTTTATGGGCGAGTGCACCGAGGTGGGAATGTATCTGGCGATGAGCCGTCAGGCCGACCGCGAGGGATATCCCGAAATCGCCGAAGCCTTCAAGCGCTATGCTTGGGAAGAGGCCGAGCACGCATCGAAATTCGCCGAACTGATCGGCGAGGTGGTTTGGGATACCAAGACCAACCTGATGAAGCGCATGAACGCCGAGTCGGGCGCGTGCGAGGACAAGATGCGTCTGGCTCGTATGGCCAAGGAGGAGAACCTCGACGCCGTGCACGATACGGTACACGAGATGGCGAAGGACGAGGCGCGTCACGGCGCCGGCTTCCAAGGCCTTTATAACCGCTATTTCAAGAAATAGGGACGACAAGGCCTTCCGGCCTTCGATTTCAAGCCGCAGGAACGAGAAGGTTCCCTGCGGCTTTTTTTCGTCGAGGCGTTCTCCCGTCTCTTTCCGAACGGTGCGGAACGACAATTTTTTTTGCGGAGAGTGAGGCCGTATCGGATAAATGCGTATCTTTAGCAGTTCAAATTTTTCCGCAAATAGATGGAACCTGCACCGACACTGCCACATCGGCCGATCCGAACGAAGAACGAATACGTCGAGACGCTGCGCGGTCTGGCCGTCATTGTCGTTACGTTGGGCCATGCGATCGGTTCCGACGGCGCAGGCGGAATGAAAGTCGCCGACGACTCGGTCTGGCGCTATCTCTTTTACTCGTTCAACTATATCGGCATACCGCTCTTTACGGTCATTGCAGGCTGGGTTTACGCTTTGCGGCCCGTTCGCCGCGGAGCGTCGGGCGCCTTCCTGATAAAGAAGGCCCGCCGGCTGCTGTTGCCGATGGCCTGTGTGGGGACGCTCTATTTTCTGATGCAATACGTCACGCCCGGGACGAACCGTCACGGAGTGCTGTCGGAAATGTGGAAAATCTACGTGCTGCCCTATACGGTCTACTGGTATCTGCCGTCGCTCTTTCTGCTCTTCGGGTTCGTTGCGCTGCTCGATCTCCGTTCCGCCTGCGGCACCATGCGCGCGTGGTGCGGCTGGTTGCTGGTTTCGTTTGTCGGAATCGCCGTCGAACCCTCCCTGTCGCCCAATTATCCGAATGTGTTCGGCGTCTGGGGCGCGCTCTGCCTGCTGCCCTATTTTCTGCTCGGCATCGGCATCCGGCGTTTCGGGCGGCAGCTGGCTTCGCCGCTGATGAAGAAGATCTATCTGGTCGGGTTTCTCGCCGGTTTCGCTGCACGGCAATTCGTATGGTTTACGACGGGAGATGCGGGCCTTTTGCGGAATTTGTTTCTGCACGTTCCGATCGGAATGCTGGCCTCGGCGTTTCTGCTGACAAGCGGGTGGCGCAATCGTTTTCTCATAGGAGTGGGCGGTTATGCCTACGGCATCTACCTGTTCCACGCATTCGGAACGGGGGCAGGCCGCATCCTGCTGCTGCGCGTCGGAGTCGACTCCGATGTGCCGATTTTTCTCTTTTCTGCCCTTTTGGGCCTCTGCGTCCCGATTCTCGTCGAGCGGGCGCTGGGTCGTTTCCCCCTGTTGCGGACCTTGTTTTTAGGAGAGAAGTTCGCGCCGAAATCCGGCGATCCCGTCGTTCGCAAGTTCTGATCGATCCGAATTCCTCTTTGCAGGAAGTTCGCAGCATCGGATTTTTGGCGTTCCGTCGTCGGAAAAAGAGACGAAACGTTGGAAGTTCGTTTTTTTTATCTATTTTTGTACAAACGTTTGCGCAAGGCCTGTGACGCGGTTTTTGCCTTTTCGGAAGGCGATGTGCAGACGGATTGCGTTAACCTTAAAAACTACAACCTATGTTTATCGTCAACAGTTACGCCCTCGCAGTGCTTTTCTGCTTCATCACGATGATGTGCTGGGGATCGTGGGGCAACACCCAGAAGCTGGCTTCGAAGAGCTGGCGTTACGAACTTTTCTATTGGGACTACGTCATCGGCATGGTGCTCTTTACGCTCGTCGCGGGTTTCACGATGGGCAGTTTCGGCTCCGAAGGGCGATCGTTCCTGCCGGATCTGGCACAGGCCGATGCGCGCGGCGTCTGGAGCGTCGTACTGGGCGGCGTGATCTTCAACGCTTCGAACATCCTGCTCTCGGCGTCGGTGGCGATGGCGGGCCTGTCGGTAGCTTTTCCGCTGGGCGTCGGGCTGGCATTGGTGCTGGGTGTGATTATCAATTATGTGGGGGCGCCCAAAGGCGATCCCGTCATTCTTTTCCTCGGCGTGGCGCTGATCGTCGTGGCCATCGTCTGCAACGGCGTCGCTTCGCAGAAGGTGCAGAGCGGCGGCGCGCAGCGTACGCAGTTCCGCAAAGGCGTCGCGCTGGCGGCCGTGGCCGGCGTACTGATGTCGCTCTTCTACCGCTTTGTGGCCGCCGCGATGGACTTGGACCATTTCGAGAATCCGACGCCGGGCATGCTGACGCCCTATTCGGCGGTCTTCATTTTCTCGCTGGGCGTGCTGGCCAGCAATTTCGTGTTCAACACATGGGTGATGAAACGTCCTTTCGACGGAGCCCCCGTCAGCTACCGCGATTACTTTCGGGGCGGTTTCTCGACCCATCTGGTGGGTATGCTGGGCGGTGCGATCTGGTGTCTGGGCACGACCTTCAGCTATATCGCCGCTGGTAAGGCCGGCGCTGCGGTATCGTATGCGTTGGGACAGGGCGCGCCGATGGTGGCGGCCGTGTGGGGCGTCTTCGTGTGGAAGGAGTTCCGCGGCGGCGGACGGACGGTCAACGGCCTGCTGGCGCTGATGTTCGCCCTCTTTGTTGCGGGGCTGGCCCTGATTATCGTCGCCGGCGGAAATTAAGCTGCGAAATATGAACGGAGGGGACGGGAGAGCACGATCGTGTTCTCCCGTCCCCTCCGTTTCCGCCCTCTGCGGAGGGCTGGGGTTCGTTTTTTTCTTTGTAAAGAGGGAGAAAATTCATATTTTTGTATAAATTGGATTGATCGTTGTTTCCCATAACGACGTATAATGTTTCTTGAATCATGGAAAAACAGCCTGACAGCACGTTTTTCACTACGCTGATGACGACCGCCAACATGGGGTGGTGGGAAGCCGATCTGCAGCGTGAGACCTATCGTTGTTCCGAGTATATCGCCGATCTGCTGGGTATCGGTGTAAACGAAGAGATCAGTTTCGAAGATTTCAATCGGCGTATCGTGCGGGAGGAGCAGCCCCGTACGACGCTGCGCTCCTTCGATGTCCGACAGATTTCCGAGACGGTTTACCTGCTTCGGACGACCCGGGGCAAGATGTGGGTTCGCAGCAAAATCTGTTTCAGGGAAACCGATGCGGAGGGAAACGAAAGGGTGTACGGCATCGCCGAGACGCAGGACGGACCAGACATCTCTTCCGCCTATCAGGCTCTCCAATACAACGAACGGGTTTTGTACAACATCTATAAGAATTTGCCCGTCGGGATCGAACTGTATGATAAGGATGGCCTGCTGATCGAACTGAACGACAAGGAGATGGAGATTTTCCATCTGAACCGGAAGGAAGATTTGCTGGGAATCGACATCTTCGAGAATCCGGTCTTCCCGGAGGAGATGAAGGAGCGCTTGCGCAGGAACGAGGACGCGGACTTTACCTTCCGCTATGATTTTTCCAAAGTCGGCGACTATTACCCGACCCGGAAACGGGAGGGGACGATCGATCTGGTGACGAAGGTGACGACGCTCTATGACGAGAATCACAATCCTACCAACTATCTGTTGATCAATGCCGATAAGACGGAAGTCACCGTGGCCTACAACCGGATTCAGGAGTTCGAGAGCCTGTTCGAACTGGTGGGCGTCTATTCGAAGGTGGGCTATGCCTATTACAATCTGCTCAACGAACAGGGGAACGCCTCCAGAAGTTGGTATACGAATATCGGCGAGCCGTATGGCCGGCCGTTGTCTGAGATTGTCGGCGTGTACGGGCATGTGCATCCCGAAGACAGAGCTTCGATCGTGGCGTTCGTCGACAATGCGCGCAGCGGGACTTCCGACAAGTTCCGGCGGGAGTTGCGTATCCTGCATGATGACGGAAGTTTGTCGTGGACCTATGTCACGTTGTTGGTGCGGCGTTATCTGCCTCAGGAGGGGATAATTGAGCTGATTGCCGTCAATTACGACATCACCGAATCGAAACGCATCGAGCGCAGTCTGTTGGAGGCCAAGACGAAGGCCGAGGAGGCCGTCCGGCTGAAATCCGCTTTTCTGGCCGGCATGAGTCACGAGATACGGACTCCGCTGAACGCCATTGTCGGTTTCTCGGGGCTGTTGACCTGTACGGACGATCCCGAGGAACGGGAGCAGTTTGTTTCACTGATTAACCGAAACAACGAGTTGCTGCTGAAACTGGTCGGGGACGTACTGGAATTTTCGAAACTCGAATCGGGCGATATCGACCTGTATCCCGTGTGGTTCGACCTTTCGGAGCTGATCGGCGAGAGCATCCGCGAGTATCGCGGCGATGTTCCGTCCGGTGTGGAACTGCGGGCCGTGCCCTTGGCCGGAACCTGTCTCGTCGAGTTGGATCCTTCGCGCATCAAGCAAATCCTGAATAATTTGATTTCGAACGCATTGAAGAATACGGTTGAGGGTTTTGTCGAAGTCGTCTGTGAGACGGTGGACAACGGGATCGTACTGCGCGTGACCGACACGGGTAGCGGAATCCCGCAGGACAAGATCGACCGGATATTCGAACGGTTCGAAAAGGTCGATTCGTTTGTGCAGGGCGCCGGATTGGGGCTGGCGATCTGTAAGTCCATCGTCGAAAAGATGGGAGGCGAAATCGGCGTGGAGTCGGAGGTCGGCAAAGGTACCACCTTCCGGCTGACGTTGCCTTGTCCATGGAAATCGGTCGACGAATAGCCATTGAAAAGGAACGTCCGCTCAAATGGCGGACGTTTCTTTTCGGTTATTCCCACTCGATGGTTGCGGGCGGTTTGGAGGAGATGTCGTAGACGACGCGGTTGACGCCGCGCACCTTGTTGATGATGTCGTTCGACACGCGCGCCAGAAAATCGTAGGGGAGATGTACCCAGTCGGCGGTCATGCCGTCGGTCGAGGTGACGGCGCGCAGCGCCACGCAACTTTCGTAGGTGCGTTCGTCGCCCATGACGCCCACCGATTTAACCGGCAGCAGGATGACGCCTGCCTGCCAGACCTGATCGTAAAGACCGTGTTCGCGCAGGGCGTCGATATAGATTTTGTCCACGTTCTGAAGAATTTCGACGCGTTCGGGTGTGATCTCGCCCAGAATGCGGATCGCCAAGCCCGGACCCGGAAAGGGGTGCCGGCCGATGAGCTCCTCGCCGATGCCCAGCGAACGGCCTACGCGGCGCACCTCGTCCTTGAAGAGCAGGCGGAGCGGTTCGACGACCTTCAGATGCATGTGTTCGGGCAGTCCGCCCACGTTGTGATGCGACTTGATCTTGGCAGCCGGACCGTTTACCGAGGCCGATTCGACGACGTCGGGGTAGATCGTACCCTGCGCCAGCCACTTTACGTCGGTGAGCTGCTGCGCTTCGGCGTTGAAGACTTCCACGAAGTCGCGGCCGATGATCTTGCGCTTGGTTTCGGGATCGGTCACTCCGGCCAGATCGCCGAGGAATTTCGCGCCGGCTTTGACGCCTTTGACGTTGAGCCCCATGCCCTTGTAGGAGTCGAGCACGCTCTCGAACTCGTTCTTGCGCAGCAGTCCCGAATCGACGAAGATGCAATGCAGGTTCTCGCCGATGGCGCGGTGCAGCAACACGGCGGCCACCGTCGAATCGACGCCGCCCGAGAGTCCCAGCACGACCTGATCGCGGCCGATCTTTTCGCGCAGTTCGCTGACGGTCGTCTCGACGAAACTCTCCGAAGTCCATGACTGCCGACAACCGCAGATGCCCACGACGAAGTTGCGGAGCAGTTGCTTTCCGTCGGTCGAGTGGTAGACTTCGGGGTGGAACTGGATGGCCCACGTCGGTTCGCCCTCGATATGGTAGGCAGCCACCTTCACTTCGGCCGTCGAAGCCACGATCCGGTAATTTTCCGGTACGCGGGTGATGGTGTCGCCGTGCGACATCCAGACCTGTGTGGTGCGGGGCATATCCTGCATGAGGCGGTCTTCGGGTTCGGCGACGGTGAGCGTCGCCCGACCGTATTCTCGACTCGGGGCGGGATTGACCTCGCCCCCGAAGTGCTGGGCGAGGTATTGTGCGCCGTAGCAGACGCCCAGCAGCGGTAGCCGCCCCTTGATCGCATCGAGGTCGATTCGGGGCGCGTTGGCGTCGCGCACCGAGAAAGGTGAACCCGAGAGGATCACGCCGCGCACCGACGCGTCGACGGCGGGCAGGTGGTTGAAGGGATGGATTTCGCAGTAGACGTTCAGTTCGCGTACGCGGCGGGCGATAAGCTGCGTGTACTGCGAACCGAAATCGATGATTAGGATTTTTTCCTGCATGTATGTGTAGTTATGAATTACGGGATAGTAGGGGATATCAATTCCCTTCCGGTTTTTCCGTTACCGGACGATTGTAGCGACCGCTGCGTTCCATCTCTGCGGCGAAGGCCTCGGCGCCGACCTCGCGGATGCGCAGGAGGCAGCCCCGGCGGTCGGAGCGGAAGACAAGCCCGAAAAGTTTGCCGATGAAGTTGTTCAACTTCTTGCAGGCCATCGGATCCCCGCTGCCGTCGAGCGTGCACTCGGCGCAACTCTGCCAGCCGTGCTCGATACAGCAGCTGCGGATCGAGCACCAGGAGGCCTTTTCGTTGGCCCGACATCCCGGACAGCTCCCTTTGCGGAATTTCCGGCAGGTGCCGCAGTAGAGCCCGCAGGCTGCGATGTTATTCGCCACGGCTGTAATTGGGTGTTTCGCTGGTGATCGTCACGTCGTGCGGATGGTTTTCCGTCACGCCGTTGGCGGTAATGCGGATGAAACGGGCCTGTTTCAGTGCGGCGATATCGGGTGCCCCGCAGTATCCCATGCCTGCGCGGATGCCGCCTACGAGCTGGTAGACCGTTTCGCTGAGCGATCCTTTGAACGGAACGCGCCCCACGATCCCTTCGGGAACGAGCTTGTTGATGTTGACCTCGCCCTTCTGGAAATAGCGGTCGGCCGAACCCGCCTTCATGGCGTCGAGCGAACCCATGCCGCGGTAACTCTTGAACTTGCGGCCGTTGTAGATGATCGTGTCGCCGGGCGACTCTTCCGTTCCTGCGAACATCGAACCGATCATCACGCAGTCGCCGCCTGCGGCCAGCGCCTTGACGATGTCGCCCGAATAGCGCAATCCGCCGTCGGCGATCACCGGCACGCCCGTCTCCTTGGCGACGCTCGCGGCGGAATAGATGGCCGACAGCTGGGGTACGCCAACGCCGGCGATGATGCGCGTCGTGCAGATCGAGCCCGGGCCGATGCCCACCTTGATGCCGTCGGCACCGGCTCCGATCAGGAATTTCGCCGCTTCGGCCGTGGCGATATTGCCTACCACGACGTCGATCGAGGGGTATTTCGTCTTGATCTGTTTGAGCAGCGTCACCACGTTGATCGAGTGGCCGTGCGCCGTGTCGAGAACGATGGCGTCCACGTCCTCGCTGACCAGCGCGTCCACGCGATCCATCGCATCGGGGGTGAAACCGATGCCCGCGGCCACGCGCAGACGTCCCTTTTCATCCTTGCAGGCGTTGGGATGGTCCTGCACTTTGGTGATGTCCTTGTAGGTGATCAGCCCGACGAGCTTCCCCTCGTTGTCCACGACGGGCAGTTTTTCGATCTTGTTGTTGAGCAGTACGTCGGCGGCGTGCGACAACTCCGACGAGTGGGTGGTGATGAGATTCTCCGAGGTCATCACCTCCGATATCTTGCGGTTCATGTCGCGCTGGAAGCGCAGGTCGCGATTGGTGACGATGCCGATGAGCCGGCGTTCGCCGTCGATGACCGGAATGCCGCCGATCTTGTTCTCCTGCATCAGCGTGAGCGCGTCGCCTACGGTGTGCTCCTTGGAGATAGTGATCGGGTCGTAGATCATGCCGTTCTCTGCGCGTTTCACGCGGCGCACGTGCGCGGCCTGTTCGGCGATGGGCATGTTTTTGTGAATGACTCCGATGCCCCCTTCACGAGCCAGAGCGATGGCCAGAGGCGCTTCGGTGACCGTATCCATTGCGGCCGAGACGATCGGAATGTTGAGTTTGATATTTCGCGAAAAGCGGCTGGTGACGTTTACTTCGCGCGGCAACACCTCGGAATAGGCGGGTACGAGCAGGACATCATCGAACGTGAGTCCGGTCGGCTGTACCCTCTCATCGATAAAAGACATAATGATTGGGGTTTTTGTTGCGCACAAAAGTAACAAAAAATCGGGAAATACGGAAATCCGTTAAAATGTTTTTGGGGAAAAGACGAATCCGCTTTCGAATGTTTTGTTGGGAGCCCTCGTATTCGATTGGTACTATTGAGGTTCAGTCAAAAAAAGTATGCCCGAAGGGAATAACGGCAGCGTTTTTTCGCTAAATTCGCCGATGGATTGTTGGATAAGTCGCATCGTCCGGCTCTTACGTATTTGCGGCAATGTGTTTCTTCGTCGGGGACGATGCCCTGCCGTAGCCTTGTCTCGGAAGGCGGCCTGTCTGATAGATCTATTCGTTTAATTAATTATTTATCCTTTTATGAGAAAATGGTGTACATGGTGGCTGCTGGCGACAGTATTGTTCGTCGGCGCCGGCTGTTCGGACGATGATGACGGCGAACAGGTGAAGTTGGCTTTCTCGAAACGGACGGCGGCATTTGATGCGGGGGGGGGAAACCTCTCGATTAACGTCGATGCGGCGGACGTTTGGAGTGTGGCGAAGCCCGAAGCCGACTGGCTCGAGGCCGAATACGACGAAGCGTCGATCCGACTTCATGCCGAGGCGAATCCGGCGCCCGAGGTCCGACACGCCGAGGTGGTCGTTACGACCGGGGATTATACTGCGACGATCGACGTAACGCAGGAACCGGCCGAGGCTGTGAAACTGAACGTAAAAGGACCTGAAAGTTACGACTTCGATTCGGAAGGAGGGAAAATTCTCGTTTCGGTCAGCTCCAATGCAGCGTGGAAGGCGTCCGTCGATCAGACGTGGTGCGTGCTTTCCGCCGACCGGAACGCAGGGTTGATCACCCTTTCCGCCTCCGTACCCAATACCGGCGGCAAACGCCTCTCGGCGACGCTGACCGTCGAGGCCGGCACCGAGACCAACGGTTCGAAGCAGACGTTCGAGCTCTCGCAGCAGATGCGCAGCGAGAATCCCTATTTCCGTGTGCCCGGCAATTTCTCGATCTATGCCGAGCACTGGATGCTCAAAGGCGTCGATCAGGGCGCCGGAACGAAAGGTTCGTGCGCAATCGCCGAGGATGTATACAATCAATATTTCAATCTGTCCGCCCTGACGTTCGAGGGGCAGGGCAACCCGCTGGAAATCGAGTCGATGACGTTGAATCTGCCCTATAACAGGGCGGATCGTTACGTCTCGATTCCGCTCGGACAGCGTCTCGCTTCGTTCGCGGAGAAAGACATGGACGTCTATCTGGTGGCCATCAACATGCAGACTTCCAGCTTTACCACCGCTTCGGGCGCTGTGACGGGCATCGTATCCGACGATTTCCAGTCGATTACGCTCCGCGGTCTGCCGTCCGACTATCAGACGTTGGGGCTGATAACGCGGAAAATTTCCGATTCGTCTCAAATCGGCATGTTCGGCGATATTTACTATCCGAGCGGCGACGGGATCGTGCTCAACCGCGCTGCGGTTTCCGCTTCCGCTGCATGGCGTCGGGTTTCGTTCAGTTCGGTGCAGCGGGGCGACGTCGTACGGCTGCGCGCCCATACGACCGGAACGATCAATCGGATCGAGCAGTTCAATTGATGCAGAAACGCTAAAACAGAGAACAGATGAAACGAATACTATATTATATAAGTGTCCTGACCGGCGGCGCCCTGCTGCTTGCGGGATGCGAGGGCGATACGATCACGCTCGAAGCCGATCCCGTTGTGCCGGAGGCCACGACGCTCCGTGTGTCGTCCGAGAATCCGCTCTATTCGGCTCAGGACGGAAGCGTGCGCTTCAAAACCCCGGGAGGGACGGTGGAGTTCGCCGTCGAGACCAATGCCGATGCATGGAGCTGTACCAACAGCAACGAGACATGGCTCTCGGTGGAGCAGAACGAATACGACGGAACGCTGACGCTTCGGGTGGAGCGTAACGAAGAGGCGTCCGAGCCCAAGGCCGAAGTGGTGATTACCGCCGGCGAGGGCGCCGGCGCCAAGACGCAGAAGATCTCGGTTACGCAGAACGCCGCCGGAACGCCTGAGATCGTGGCGACGCCCAATCAGTTGACGATCGCCGCCTGCGGCTCCGTGCTGACCGCTTCGACCGAGATCACGTGCAATTACGAGGATTGGGAATTCACCCAGTCGTGCAGTTGGATGCTGGTCGAGCGCAAGGAGAACAAGCTGGTCTTTACGGCGGAAGAAAACGCCTCGCCCGAGCCGCGGCAGGTAGAGGTGAAACTTTCGGCCGGTTACGGCGATAAGAGCGTCAGCGAGACGATCGTCGTCGCGCAGGACGGCAAGGCCTTCGTCAAGGCGCTGCCGGAGGCGCTCTCGTTCGATTACAGGGGAGGTACGAAGACGATCGCCGTCTCGTCGAATTTCGAATGGAGCTACAAGGCCGACGCCGGTTGGTTTACCGTAACGCGCGAGGGCGATGTGCTGACCGTCACGGCCGATCCCTACGAAGGCGAACAGGGCCAGACGAAGAATATCGAACTGATGACGGGAACCGGTGAGAATACGGATGCATTGCAGGTGGCCGTTTCCCAGATGGGCGTCAACGACAAATATCTGCGCTGGGTGTTCGAAATCCCCTCCGACAATGTGACGGCGACGGCGATCATCGCGGGCGAGGTCGACGCCGAGATCAACTGGGGCGACGGAACGGTCGAACCCGTTACGAAAGCCAATCCGACCCATACGTATGCGACGGCCGGCTCCTACAATGTCGAGGTGAGCGGCAAAGCGACGGCGTTGAACGCCCTCAAGTCGAGCTACCTGACCGAAATCATTCAGTGGGGGCAGACGGGGCTGACGTCGATGGCAAATGCCTTCACCGGCTGCAAGTTCCTGAAGACCGTTCCGTCGGATACGGCGCATTCGTTCGACGAGGTGACGACGTTCGCCCATGTTTTCGAGTCCTGCGAAACGCTGGGCGCGATCCCGGAAGGATTGTTCGACAATGCGGTTAAGGCGACCGATTTCACGGCGGCTTTCTTCAACTGTTTCCTGATTTCGAAAATACCGGAGAAACTCTTTTACTACAATACGGAAGCAACGACGTTCTATCAGACCTTCTATTCAACGGGTACTCCCACTTCCAGCGCTACGACGGGCGTATTGACCGCCATTCCGGCCGGTTTGTTCGAGAAGAACGTCAAAGCGGAGAACTTCTTGGGCACTTTCGGCTATACGGCAATCCGTTCCATTCCTGCGACGCTGTTCCAGAATTGCCCTGCCGCACTGAACATGCAGGCGCTCTTCGACGGCTGCGCGCTGTTGGAGATCGTACCCGCCGACCTGTTCGGCGGATGTCCCAACGTGACCAATTTCATGCGTGTCTTTGCCAAATGCACCAGTCTCAAATCGGTTCCCGAACTGTTGTTCTTCAACAATATGTATGCGACGACCTTCAAGAACGCATTCAGCGGAGCGGGACTCGAAACGATTCCGGCCGGACTCTTTGCCAACCAAGCGTTGGTGGAGAATTGCTTCGGCATATTCATGGAGACGCCGATCTCCGCCATCCCCCGCGGGTTGTTCGCCAAGATGACCAGATGTACGGATTTCTCCTCGGCTTTCAAGAAGTGTACGGGCCTCAGAAGCATTCCATCGGATTTGCTCTCGGCCTGCGCAGCGGCCGAGAAGGTCGAGAGTCTGTTCGAGGGGTGTACGGGCATTACGTCGGTTCCGACCGGATTGTTGGCCAATACGACCTCCGTGACGAGCGTCTCCACGATGTTCTCGGGGTGCGAATCGCTCGCGTCGATTCCGACGGGACTGTTCGCCAAGATCTCGGCGCCCAAGAATGCGAACTCCGTATTCAAGGGATGTGTCGCCATCGAATCGGTTCCTGCGGATGTTTTCAGCACCTTTGTGAATGCGACGACCTTTACGAGTACGTTCGAGGGATGTACGAATTTGAAGTTGCTGCCGCCCGGACTGTTCGATGCCAACGTCAATGCAACCGGTTTCAGCAATACGTTCAAGAGTTGCACGGGATTGAAGTCGCTGCCCGATAACCTTTTCAGCAAGCAGACGGCGATCAAGACGTTCTCGTCTACATTCAGCGGTTGTTCGGGGCTCGAATCGCTGCCCGAATCGCTGTTCGAAGGGTGTACGAACATGACGTCGGTTTCCTCGGCCTTCCTCGGCTGCTCGAGCCTCAAAACGCTGCCTGAGAATCTGTTCGCCACCAATCCTGCGTTGGAAACGATTACGTCGGCCTTCTCCGGCTGTTCGGGGCTCGAATCGCTGCCGGCGGGATTGTTCGACAACAACAAGAAACTCAAAACCGTCAAGACGGCTTTCAAGGATTGCGTCTCGCTGACGGGCGAATCGCCCTATACGACGCTCGACGACAAGAAGATCCATCTTTACGAGCGTACGACGGCTCTCGGTTTCGTGGCGATCACGAATACCAACGCCACCGACATTTTTGCCGGTTGTACGGGGCTGAGCGATTACGATGCAATGCCGGCGGTATGGAAATAAGTGAAAACAGTTAATGGAAAGCAAGATGAAAAAATTAATATATTCAGTGTTGCTGGCGGCCAGTATCGGATTATTGGTCTCCTGCGACCAAGACGACGAGTATCGCGCCGCCGAGCCTGCGCTCTACCTGACGGCTTCGACGCGTATCTTCGCACTCCCGGCCGACGGGGGTTCGCGGACCGTCGTCATCGATACCAACTGCGGGGATTGGAAAGTTTCGACCGATGCCGCCGGCTGGCTGTCGACCAAAAAAGAGGACAATCTGCTTACGGTGACGGCGTTGGAATCCTTTTCCGGCAAAGAGCAAACGGCTGTGGTGACGGTGGCCGGCATCGATGACCCTTCGCTGAAATGCGAAATTCGTGTGATGCAGTACGGTACCGGCGCCACGAATCTTTCGGCGGACGGTACGGCCAACTGTTATATGGCCCGCACGGGAGAGGCCTGTGTTTTCGAAGCCGTGATCAAAGGCAACGGCGGCGGCGACGGCATGTCGAAATACATCGACAAGCACGGCCTTTCGCTCGACGACGGCGTTGCGGCCGAACTGCTGTGGGAAGCGACCTTCGATGCGGACAAGACGCGCAGCCGCGAGGTGATCGACGGCGCGCCGGTCTATCAGAACGGCCGCATCTGGTTCTCGACCGGCAGGGAGCAGGGCAATGCGGTGATCGCGTTGCGCGACTTCTCGGGAGAGATCGTCTGGAGCTGGCACATCTGGGTCACGGATCAGGAGGTGACGCTGAAAGCCGCCAACGGCTACGAATGGATGGATCGCAACCTCGGTGCGTTGAACAATACGCCGGGCGATCTGAACAACCGCGGACTCTTCTACCAGTGGGGCCGCAAGGATCCGTTCCTCCCCTCGTCGGCGCCTTATATGGAGGAAAACGTGCCCGAGGCCAACGTCGAGAATTATCAGGTGGGCGACGGCACGGCCGAATGGGCCTATACGGGCGTACGGCAATTGCTGCTCACGGAGGCTCCGGGCAATATCGAGAATGCCGTGCAGCATCCGACACAGTTCCTGAAAACCTATTATCAGTATTCGGGTTCGTCATGGTACGTGACGCCGACGAACGATGACTTGAAGCAGGCCGACCTATGGGGCGCCAACAAGTCGAAGGCGGGTTACAAGACCATCTTCGATCCGTGTCCGGTGGGGTATATGGTCCCGCCCGACGGCGCTTTTGCGACGGCCGCAGGCGATATGTCGACCGGCGTGAATATGGACGTCCAGTGGGGGCCGTTCGAGCGTCAGGGTCGGACGTGGACGGGCGGCACGGGCGATTTCTTCCCCTCTGCGGGTATTCTGACTATCAATACGCCGTTGACGAACTGCGGACAGATCGGCATCTACTGGACGGCGTCGGCCGACGCGTCCAATGGCTACGGTTATGAAGTCTATGTGATGCCGGAGTGGGTGCGTTATCGCTATGGTGCGACGGCTTACGGCAACTCCGTTCGCTGCGTGAAGGAGAAATAGCGTTCCGGGTAACGACGGGAGAGCCGGACGAATCGATTCGTCCGGCTCTCTGTTGCTCCCGCCGGCCTGCGCATGAATTGCGGACGGGAGGTATGATGCCGAGGCCGTCAGTGGGCCTTCCGTCGGAACTCTTTGGGCGTCATGCCCACGCGGCGTTTGAAGTATTGGACGAAGAACGACGGATTGGGAAAGTTGAGCTTGTCGGAGATCTGCTGAATGGTGAGATGATGGTTCGCTTTCAGCAGGTGTTTCGCGTGCAGGATCACCGTATGGTTGATCCACCAAGCCGCGCTGTTCCCCGATACGCCGTGTACGACCGAGGAGAGGTATTTGGGCGTTACGCAGAGTTGGTTGGCGTAGAATCCGATTTCGCGTTCATTGGCGTAATGCTGCGAAACCAGAACGAGGAATTGACGGAACATCGTCTCCTGCCGCGTTTGGGCGCTCATAGCCAGCGGTTTGCCGTGCTGATAGATGTCGAAGATTTCGTAATAGAGCATCATCGCCATATGACGGGTGATCTGTTCACGGTAGGGATGGCCGTTCTGTTCGAATTCTCTGAACATCCTGCAATATTTGAGCATGCGTTCGAACGTACGCTCTTCGATCGAGATGCAGGGATTGTCCTTGATGTAGAGAAACAGCGAGGTCGCCGAAGGTACCTGCACTTCCCTTGTGATGTCCATTTCGGATACGATGCAGTATGCCTCGAAATCATCGCTCCGCTCGTCGACCTGCATGATCATGTAGGGAAAGAATACGCAGATGTCGCCCTTTTGGATATGGCATTGCCGTTGGTTGAATGTAACACGGCTCGATCCCTGTAAACAGACACAGATTCCGCCGACGTTCAACTCGTGCGGCAGGTAATGGGATTGTGTGAAATGCGACGAGGTACTGCTGAGCTGCAGCAACCGGAAGGAGGCTACATCCATTTGTTTGGTATCCTGCTCTGGAGATATTGAAATGTGTTGGAGGATTTCGTTCATAAATAAAGTATTGAATTTTTTCAAAAGTAATATCTTTTTCTTATATTTCGGACAAAATGTACTCATAAATCCGACTTTTGGAATACTATTGCTAACGATCAAGACAAGTCAGAGGAATTATCGGTCGTTATTTTTGTGACGGGTATCGATAAGACGTGAAAATGAATGAAAATCGTACTTTCGGAAAGATATGGTCATTTGGCTCGATGGATGCGGACTTTGCCGTCGCAGGGTATTTCGGGCGAGGTGCTGCGCGACAACCGCAATACGTTGTGGTGCGTGAAGGTGGAAGGCGAAGAGCTCGTCGTCAAACGCTTTGCTAAGCCGCTCCGCCTGAATCGCTGGGTCTACACCTTCCTTCGTCCGACCAAGGCGAAACGTTCCTATAACTATTCGTTGCGGCTCGAACAGTTGGGCATCGCCGTGGCCGATCCGGTCGGTTACATCGAGTGCCGGCGGGGGCTGCTGTTCCATACGGGATATTACGTTTCGAAGCGCCTTCCTTATCCGACGCTCGAACACTTGGAACGCGAACCGCAGCTGCGGCAGTTGGAGATCCTCGACGCTTTCGCGGCTTTCACCGTCGAACTGCATGAAAAGGGGGTGCTCGACTACGATTACAATCCGGGCAACATCTTCTACTACCGCGAAAACGATACGTGGAGTTTCGCGCTGATCGACGTCAACCGAATGGCTTTTCGCCGGAACCTGAGCAGACGCGACTGCGTGGAGATGCTCCACCACCTCGATTGGGAAAAACCTTATCTGGTCTATGTTTTGGTGCGGTATGCCGAGCTGCGGAAGTGGGACTGGAAAATTCTCAGCGGGGCTGTGCTGCTCAAACAAGGTATCAATCTTCCGGTGCGTATTCGCAACTTCTTCAAGCGTCTTGTCGGGAAGTAGTCGCCGCGTCGTTTTCACGCTTCATTCCTGCGTGCGGACGAAAGGCGGCGAAGGTTTCGGAAGAGTTCTTTTGTCGGAACCGGCTGCAAAGCCGATCGTTCCGCTTAGTGTTCGGCGACGCTTTCGCGGAAGACCAGATCGCGCCAGATCGGATGACGCTCGATGTAGACGGCCACGAACGGACATTGCGGAACGACTTTCAGCCCTTTGCGGCGGATGTCGCTCAGCACGGCCGCAACCAGCTGTGTCCCGATGCCCTGCCCCTCGTATTGCTCGGGGACGATAGTGTGCGTCAGGACGATGACCTCTCCGTCCAGTTCGTAATCGATGTGGGCGGTATGTCCTTCAATGTCGAACTCATAGCGGCTGCGGGCTTCGTTGTTTTTGAGACTATATTTTTTCATAACGGTCTTTTTTGTAAGCAAGATGCAAATTCGATTCCAAAGCGATTGGAAACTTTATTCGGTAATAGAACGTTTAATTATGTAAAATTAGTATATTTGACAGCGCAAACTTATTCCAAACCTCTTTATCTATGAAAAAACTTCTTCTCTCCGTTCTGTTGTTGACCGTCGTATTCGGTGTGTCGGCACATCCTAATCACATCTACGGCGTGCGCGTCGGCATGAACATCGCCAACATGACCTTCAAGCAGGGTGGCATAAGCGCCACTCCCAATTCGGTGGTGCGTCCTTTGGTGGCTTTCTCTTATGAAAAGAGCCTGATGTCCGCGCTGCCGCTCTATTTCGAGACCGGCTTGGGCGTTGCCGGCTATGGAACTTCGATCGCTGACGGCGCGATGAAGGTCAATGCCTATTACTTTGAAGCGCCGGCCTTGGTTAACTGGCATTTCGGACTGACGGACGACATTGCGCTGGTTCCCTATCTCGGTCTGAGTATGCGTGTGGGTTTCGCCGGCAAGGTGAAGGTCGGGTCGGAAAAGGCCGATACGTTCGGCGATGACGGATTCGACCGCTTCGATATGGGCGTACGCGCCGGCATTGGCGTGGAGTGGCGCCGCTATTCGTTCCGCTTCGGCTACGATGCGGGATTCCTCAATCTCTCCGACGTGTCGGACATCACGGTCCGTAACAAAACCTTCCAACTGCAACTGGGCTACCGTTTCTGATTGCAACTATTTCGGAAAACTTCGTTCCCCTGCCGGCCGGCAGGGGAATATTTCTTTCGAAGTCCACCCCTTTTCGCCGTGCTTGGGTTTTTGGTTGGCCTTCGGCCTTCATTTTCTCGCCTCGGCATAGTCCGAACAAGTTCGGCACTGCGCTCGGCTTAGCGAAAATGTCCTTTTGGGTCAATCCAAAAGTACAAAAGGAAGAGTAGTAAAAGTCCCGCGCCAAATTCCTAAATTCGCCGCAGGAATCTGTTTGCCGCTTTTTGTGGAAAAAGCGGCGTAAAACCATCCGCAACCGACGCACGCAGCGCGGGCAGAGACCGCAAGCGGGCTATGCCGCGCCAGAAGGAGGAAACCGAGCGCAGCGAAGGTAGGGCACCTCCGACGGGATCGGACGGCTATTCTCACTGAGCGGGCACAAAAGACTACGCTGTTTTGCACACCCGCTCCGGGCGTTCGAACCGCCGTCCGACCTCAATCCGTCTGCGGTGCAATGCGGAATTGTGGTGCGCTTCGCGCCAAGCAGTCGATTCCCGCGCTCCGTTACACTTCGCTCGGAATGACAATTCCAATTTGTCATCCTGAGGAGGGATCCGAGCAGGATCCCGACGTGAGGATCAACTTCTGTTATTTTAATGCGTCCGCCTTGTGCACTGCGAAAAGAGCGGAGAAGTGTCGGCGATAGCGCGAGCGCCCGGAGCGGGCGTGCGCAAACGGCCTGATCTTGCGTGCCCGCTCAGCGAACGCTGGCGGCGACGCCCGCGGTTTTTCGCCGTGCTTGATCTTTTGCTGCTTTTGGATCAAGCCAAAAGCAGAGAAGAAAAAGCTGTTGATTCCCACGCTCCACTGCGTTTCGCTCGGAATGACAGTTCATTAGCTGCGGTCGGATTCCCGCGCTTCGTTTCACTTCGCTCGGAATGACTCTCCATTGACAATCGCGTAACGTGGTTTTTGTCATCCTGAGGAGGAATCCTCGAAGGATTCCGACGTGAGGATCGACCGTTGTTATTCCGGTGCGTCGGCCTGTTGCACTGTGGAAACTGCCAATTCCGCTGTTTTCGCTGTGCGGACCTTTCAGGCCTGCGGTCTGCCGAAGCGGATGCCGCTGCGCTCGCTTCGTTTATCGGAGGAAACGTTTTGCGCATTGTGCCGATTCTGGATCGTTAATTCCCGATAGCTATCTTTGCGGCACGCGGTTTGTGTCGTATCGTGCGTAAAATCAGTCTCAAAAGCTATGTTTGCGGATATCCATTTGATCGATTTCCTGCGCGCCAACCCCGCGCTGGCGGTCTTTATTACCCTTGCGTTGGGTTTTCTGGTCGGAAAACTGCGCTGGGGCAGTTTCTCGCTCGGAACGGTAACCAGCGTGCTGTTGGTGGGCGTCGTGGTCGGACAATTGAAGATTACGATTCCCGAACCGGCCAAGACCCTCTTTTTCCTGTTGTTCCTCTTTGCGGTCGGTTATTCCGTCGGCCCGCAGTTCTTTCGGGGGTTGAAACGCGACGGTCTGCCGCAGGTCGGTTTTGCAGTCGTAATTTGCCTGCTCTGTCTCGGCTCGGCATGGCTTTGCGCCAAGTTGATGGGATACGACGTGGCGCAGGCGGCCGGTTTGCTGGCCGGCTCGCAGACCATGTCGGCCGTACTGGGCGTGGCGACCGACACGATCCACCAGTTGCCCGACGGGCAGACGATCGATATGGACGCCATGCCCGTCTGCTATGCCGTAACCTACATTTTCGGTACGGCCGGTTCGGCTTGGATTCTCGGTACGCTCGGCCCGCGCCTGCTGGGCGGCGTGGACAAGGTACACAAGGCGGCGCTCGATCTCGAATCGAAAATGGGCGAAGACGTCAGTTTTACGGCGGGCTTCGATCCGGCGGCGCGCGCCATCGTCTTCCGCGCCTTCAAGGCCGAGAACGAATGGTTCGCGGAGAAGCATACCGTTGCCGAGTTCGAACGCTACATGCAGTCGCAGAAGAAACTGATCTTCGTCGAGCGGATGCGTCAGCGCGGACGCATCGTCGACGACGTGACGCCCCGCACGACGATCTATCCGGGCGATACGCTCGTGGTGAGCGGCCGCCGACAGTATGTCATCGAGGAGGAGGAATGGATCGGCACGGAGGTCGAAGATACGGAGCTGACGAACTTCTCGGTGCAGAGCCTGTCCGTAGTGGTGAGCAAACGCGGGGCAGCAGGCCAGTATGTGCGCAATGTTTTGAAAAACAAAGCTATGCACGGGGTTAATATTCGCTCGATTTTGCGTGCGGGAGTGAAGATACCGGTGCTGGCGGGCGGCAAGCTGGATGCCGGCGACCGGCTCGAACTGGTCGGCCTGCCGCAGGACGTGCGCCGCGCCGCGCCGACGCTCGGTTTCAGCGATCCGGTTTCGGAGAAGAGCGGCATTCCGCTGGTCGGGCTGGGTATTTTTCTGGGCGGTCTGATCTTCGGCTGGCTGCTGATGACCCGTATCGGGGCCGTGCCGCTGAGCCTTACCGTGAGCGGCGGCGTGCTGATCGCCGGACTCTTCTGCGGGTGGCTCCATGCCCGTTATCCCCATGTGGGAAACATTCCGCAACCGGCGTTGTGGTTCATGAACAACGTCGGATTGAACGCCTTCATCGCCATCGTCGGCATCTCGACCGGCCCAACTTTCATTCGGGGTTTTCAGGAGGTGGGGTGGAGCCTCTTCCTGATCGGCGCCGCCGCGACTTCGATTCCTCTTATTTCAGGCATTTTCATCGGCCGCTATCTCTTCCGGTTCAACGACGCCCTGACGCTGGGGTGCATCGCCGGTTCGCGGACGACCACCGCAGCGCTGGGCGCCGTCGAGGAGACGATTCAGAGCAACGTCCCCTCGATGGGTTACACGATCACCTATGCCATCGGCAATACGCTGCTCATCATCTGGGGCGTGGTGATCGTCCTGCTCATCGCATAGGAACGATGCGGCTTGCGTGACCCGCCGAAGCGACGGACAGCTTCGGCGGGTCGCCCGCGTTTGCCGGATGAATGTGCACTGCGTCGGCGGGTTTCGCTGCGGCAGGGGCTCGGAAGGTCGCTGCCGTTTGCAAAAGCGGGGTAAAATTCGTAGTTTTGTCTTGACGAATCGCAGGCGCATGAAACAAATTACCATCAAAGAGTTGGCCGAACGTCTCCGGCTGTCGGTTTCGACCGTGTCGCGGGCGTTGGCCGGCGACCGGAACATCCGCCGCGAGACCAAGGAACGGGTGTTTCGGCTGGCCGAAGAGCTGGGGTATCGCCGCAATCCGGTGGCCGTGAATCTCCGGTCGGGGCGAACCGATACCGTCGGAGTGATCGTTCCCGAGATGGTCACGCCCTTTGCCGCGACGGTCATCGAAGGGATCCAACAGGTGCTTTACGCCCGCGGACTGAAAGTCATTGTCGCCCAGTCAGACGAAGATCCCGAGATCGAATGCGAAAACCTGCTGCTGATGGAGCGCTTTATGGTCGACGGCATCATCGCGTGCCCGTGCGACGCGGCCCGTAACGGAGCCGTTTACCGGCGTATCCTGCAACGCGGCGTGCCGCTGGTTTTCTACGACCGTGCGCCGTTTCGCGTCGATGCGCCGAAGGTGATCGTCGACGACTTTACGACGAGCTATTTCCTGATGGAGCATCTGATCGGCCGCGGTTGCCGTCGTATCGCTCATTTCGGCGGTCCTGAGCATATCACGAATGCGGGGGAGCGTCTGCGCGGCTATAAATATGCCTTGGAGAAGTTCGGTTTCGAACCGGATAAACGGTTGATAATCCCCTCGGGCGTCACGTTCGACAGCGGGCGTGCGGCGGCCGACGAGTTGCTGCGCTGCATGCCCGACGCCGACGCCCTCTTCGCATGGACGGATACGGTGGCGATCGGTGCGATGAACCGGCTCATGGAACGCGGACGCCGCGTTCCCGGGCAGATCGCGGTTGCGGGGTATTCGGGAACCGTACTTTCGACGATCGTCAATCCGCAGCTTACGACCGTCGAGCAGCCGCTCGAAGAGATGGGGCGGACGGCCGCCGAGCTGATTCTGGAGAAGATCGCCGATTCCGCGACGCCGAATCGCGCCGTGACGCTGACCGCCCATATTCGGGAGCGGGCATCGACGGCGCGTTGACGGATGGAGAGTCGGAACGTGGGGAACAGAGAACGGGGCGTGTCTGCATTGCAGACACGCCCCGTTTGCTAAGGCCAGACTAAGGTCATCCGTTTGGCTAATAGCCCAGAATGCGCATCATGGCGCGGTAGCTCTGCTCCTTGGCGAACAGGCGCGTATAGTATTCGTTGTCGCCTTTGTCGCGGTCGATGATGATGTGTTTCGGCGCAGGGATCAGACAGTGCTGGATGCCGCCGAAGCCTCCGATCGATTCCTGATAGGCTCCCGTATGGAAGAAGCCGATATACTGCGTGTTGCCCGGTTCGAGCTTGGGCAGGAAGATGGCGTTGGTATGCGATTCGGCATTGTAGAAGTCCTCGCTGTCGCACGTCAGGCCGCCGAGGAAGACGCGCTGGTACTCCTTGTCCCAGTTGTTGACCGCCAGCATGATGTAGCGCTGATTGATGCCCCACGTGTCGGGCAGGGTGGTGATGAACGACGAATCGATCATGTACCAGTTCTCCCGGTCGTTCTGCTGTTTCTGGTTGACGATCGAATAGAGCGCCGCGCCGCTTTCGCCCACGGTGAACGATCCGAACTCGGTGAAGATGTTGGGATCGTCGATGCCGTTCGTCTCGCAGATGTGCTTGATCTGGGCCACGATCTCCTCGGTCATGTACTCGTAGTCGTATCCGAAGTTGAGCGAATTCTTGATCGGGAAGCCGCCGCCGATATTCAGACTGTCGAGTTCGGGGCAGATGGCCTTCAACTCGCAGTAGACGTTGAGGCACTTGCCCAACTCGTTCCAGTAGTAGGCCGTGTCCTTGATGCCCGTGTTGATGAAGAAGTGGAGCATCTTCAACTGGAACTTTTTGTTCGGTTTGATCTTCCGCTTGTAAAAGTCGACGATGTCGTTGTAGCGGATACCCAGCCGCGACGTATAGAAATCGAACTTCGGCTCCTCTTCGCAGGCGATGCGGATGCCGACCTTGCATCTCTTTTCGATCGCGGCGTCCAGCAGTTCGACCTCCTCCTTGTTGTCGATCACGGGAATGGTGTTCTCGAATCCGTCGTCGACCAGCTGCGCGATGTTCTCCACGTATTGGGGGCGTTTGAAGCCGTTGCAAATGATGTAACGGTCCTTGTCGATGATTCCGCCGTCGTAGAGGGCGTTGATGATGTGGATGTCGTAGGCCGACGAGGTTTCGAGGTGGATATCGTTTTTGAGCGCCTCCTCCAGCACGAAGGAGAAGTGGCTCGACTTGGTACAGTAGCAGTAGTTGTAGGCGCCCTTGTAATCGACCTTCGCCATCGCGACGTTGAACATGCGCTTGGCGCGTGCGATCTGTGCGGAGATCTTCGGCAGGTAGGTGACTTTCAACGGCGTCCCGTACTGTTTGATGATCTCCATGAGCGGAATATCGTACAAATTCAGCTCATTGTCCTCCACCGAAAACTCATCCTGCGGGAAATCGAACGTCTGTTCGATCAGGTCCATGTACTTGTTTTTCATATTCCGTTCTCTTGATTTCCGAAAATCCGTCCGAGCTACATCGGTAAAAATAAGGCAAAGTAGCTCGGTTACTTTTTCTGAAAAATTGCGGTGCAAAGTAGGTAATTATTTTTGATATGCGCAACGATTCGGCGGAATATCTCTATTTTTGCCCTGCATTTTCTGCGTATCACGGAAAAAAGTTGTAATTTTGGGGATAAAATCGACGGTTTGTTATGACGACGGACGTAAAAATATTGATCGCTGACTATCTTCGTACGCATAGGCGGCTCGTTGTTCCGCAGTTGGGGGCCTTTATCGTGAAGACGCCCGGCGAGGAGGTGCTCTTCTCGGAGCTGTTCAAGCGCGACGACGGAGTGCTGCGCGGGCTTTTGACGGCTGACGGCGCAAACGAGATCGAGGCGGCGGGCGCCGTCGACCGGCTGATTTTCGACCTGCGTCATGCCGTGCAGAACGGCGACGGCTACCTTATCGCGGGACTGGGAACCTTTGCCGCAGGGGAACACGGATCGCTGATTTTCACCTACGACCCGCAGGCGGGCGTCGTTGCGGAGACGGATACGGAATCGCAGTCGGGTTCCGACGCGGAAGCGGCTGCGTCGGACGTTCCGGTTTCGGACGCGGGCGCAGCATCCGGCGAAGACGGATCGATCGTGTCGGATACGATCGAACGGGATAGGAAAACGCAATACGGGCCCGATCCCTATGTGAAAGGATTGACTTACGGTCGGCCGGTCAAAACGACTGCCCCTTATACGTTTGTCGGAAGTAAACCGTCGCGCCGGATCGATACCTTTATCATCGTGGCTATCGTCGCTGCATTGCTGGCCGTCGGAGTGATTGTCTTCGGGCTTGTCGCCGATCGTCAGGCCAAACAGATGCAGACGGAACTTTTGGAAGAGGTTTCCGCCGCCGGCGCTGCAACGGATTCCGCCATGGAGTGACCCGACGGTCACGGACGAACCAAACGAAGAAAGAAACCTTATGGATTTAGTCTCATTGAAGCAACGCTTCGGCATTATCGGCAACTCGGAGCTTCTGAATCGGGCGCTCGAAGTGGCCGTACGGGTTGCGCCGACCGAACTGTCGGTGCTGGTAACGGGCGAGAGCGGCGTGGGAAAGGAATTTTTTCCGCAGATCATCCACGCCTATTCGTCGCGCAAGCATAACAAATACATCGCCGTCAACTGCGGCGCCATTCCCGAGGGAACCATCGACTCGGAGCTCTTCGGTCACGAGAAAGGCTCGTTTACGGGGGCTGTCGAGGCGCGCAAGGGCTATTTCGAGGAGGCCGACGGCGGTACGATTTTTTTGGACGAGGTGGCCGAACTGCCGCTCTCGACGCAGGTGCGCCTGCTGCGCGTGCTGCAAACGGGCGAGTTTATGCGCGTCGGTTCGGCCAAGGTGCAGCGCACCGACGTGCGGGTCGTGGCGGCTACGAACATGAATTTGCAGGACGCTATCGAGAAGGGGCGTTTCCGCGAAGATCTCTACTACCGGCTCAACACGGTGCCCATTACGGTGCCTGCATTGCGTGAGCGGCGCGAAGATATTTTTCTGCTGTTCCGCAAGTTCGCCTCCGACGTGGCCGTGCAGTACCGTATGCCGCCCATCACGCTCGACGACGAGGCGCGCCGTATGTTGGAGACCTATTACTGGCGGGGAAATATCCGCCAGTTGAAGAACGTGGCCGAGCAAATTTCGGCCATCGAGGAGAACCGAGTGGTTACGGCGGCGATTCTGGCTCGGTATCTTCCGCAGCAGCAGGGCGCTTCGGCGCCTGTGGTGACGGCTGTCGGCGCAGGCGGCGATCCGGCCAGCGAACGCGAACTGCTCTACAAGATTCTGTTCGACATGCGGGCGGATATGAACGACCTCAAACGCATGGTCTCGGAACTGATGCGCGGCGGTGCGGTTCAGCCCGAGATGAAGAAAGAGGTGGCCGGTTACCTGCCCACGACGGCCGGAAGTTCGTCGCCGGTCCGCAACGTGGAGTACGCCGTCAACGCCGAAGTGGTGGAGGAGCCGCACGAAGCGCTTACGAAAGCCGACGTGCAGCGCGAGCAGATCATCCGCGCGCTGCGCCGCAACAACGGCCGCCGGCGTGAAGCCGCCGCCGAGCTGTTCATGTCCGAGCGCACGCTCTACCGCAAGATCAAGGAGCTGGGGATCGAAGACGACAGAATTTAACGGGACGCATTTTTTCGTTCCGCCGGAAACAAAAACAAGGAGAAGAAAAGTTCGGATATGGCCTACGATATTTTCATCAGCTACCGCCGCGACGGCGGCAAGGAGTTGGCGCGTCCCCTCAAATCGGAACTGGAACGGCGCGGTTACCGCGTCTTTCTGGATTTCGATGAATTGAAGGATGGCATTTTCGACCGCCGCATCATGGAGGCGATAGACAATGCGCCGATCTTCATGGTCGTGCTCTCGCCCCATTCGCTCGACCGCTGCGCGAATGCCGACGACTGGGTGCGGCGCGAGATCGAATACGCCTTGGAGCACGACCGCCATTTCATACCCGTCAACCCCGATCTGTCGTTCGAAGGGTTTCCGACCGACATTCCCGACAACCTGAAAACAGGATTGGGACAGCATCAGTTTTCGGAGGTGATGTTCGGACAGCTCTTTATGGCCTCGGTCGACAAGATGGTGCGCGACCGCATCGAACCGCTGTTGCAGCGGGTAGGACGCGCCGCCGAGCAGGAGCAAGCGAAGACGCGCCTGAAAATTCTCTCCAATGCCGACTGTCGGGTGTCGATCGACGGCGAGCAACGAGTGGAGGTCGCGGCAGGGAAATTGGCTTTTATCCCGCTTGCGGCAGGTGAATACTGGCTGGAAGCGGTCGGTACGGCGGGTGATACGGCAAACGGGATCGCCCGCGCGATTGCGGTGGACGACCGCGACCGATTGGAGCGACTGGAGTTCACCTTGTTGAAAACTTACAAGGTGGGCGATTACTACAACGAAAACGGCAAGGAGGGCGTCGTCTTTGACGTTGATGCCACGGGCCGGCACGGCAAGATCGTGTCCCTGCTTGAAACAAAACTACCTGTATGCAGGGATCGGAGCGTGATTGATGAAACGCCCTGCGACAGACTGTCCAAGGAGGGTGCGGCCAATTTAGAGATTATCAAACAATTGCCGGATTGGGAGCGTCGTTATCCCGCCTTTGCGTGGTGTGCTGCGCAGGGTGACGGGTGGTATTTGCCGGCTTACAGCGAATTGGATATCGTTTTTTCTGATCTTGCTATAAATAAAAAAGTGAACGATACGCTTAAACGTTTGGGGGCTGCCGTATTGCCTGATAACGGTAGCGCGGTGGCGTGGGCATACTATCACGATTCGTTCGTCAACAAAGAATCGATACACGTTTACGAAGACGCCTTTCGCTATGCTCGTCCGGTGGCTGCGTTTTAAATAAGAAGTAATCATGATATTGAAAAACAAGATAATCTGTTGTGCGCTGCTCTTTGCGGCGCTTGTGGCGACGGGCTGCGGCGTGACGATCAAATACTCGCTGTCGGGCGCGTCGATTCCGCCCGACGCCAAGACCTTCTCGGTGGCCTATTTCCCCAACAACGCGCCGATGGTGGAGCCGATTCTGAGTGCGACGCTCACGGATGCGCTGATCGACAAGTTTACACGTCAGACCCGTCTGACGCAGATAGACGAGGGCGGCGATTTCGCTTTCGAGGGTGAAATTACGGGCTATTCGTCAACCACGGCCTCGGTGTCGAGCGACGATTTCGCCTTGCTGAACCGCCTGTCGATCACCGTCAAGGTCCGTTTCACGAACGTGCTCGACAACTCGATGTCCTTCAACAAATCCTTTACGGCGTACTCCGACTACGACTCCACGAAGTTGCTCACGGAGGTTGCGGGCGAGTTGATTCCCGAGATCGTGGAGCAGCTGGTGAACGATATCTTTCAGGCCGCGGCCTCCAACTGGTAACGGCGATGGCGACGCTCAGAGAGTATATCGCCTCGATGGGGGCGGCCGGCGCGGTGCCGGATGCGGAATTGGATGAGCTGCTCGAACGTTACGAGTGGTTCACGGTGGCGCGGCGGGTGCGGGCTTTGCAACGGGGCGACGCTTCGCCGGCGGACGATTGGCTGCGTTTTGCAGCGCCCGATCGGGCCGTGGCGGGCGCAGCGTTGCCGGAGGTGGACCGGCAGCGGCTGACGGAGGTCTCTGCGGACGATCTGATCGACGATTTTCTGCGGGCGGGCGACTACCGGATCGTGGCCGAAGAGGGCGAGGCCGACGACGAGGTGAAGAGCGTCGCCGATTTCGACGACGAAGACGATCTGGTGACCGAGGAGCTGGCCGAAATCTATCGGCAGCAGGGGTTAAATGACGAGGCATCCGCGATTTATCGCAAATTAAGTTTGCGAAATCCAGAAAAAAGTGTTTACTTTGCCGAACTTATCGACGGGATAATGTCCGACGGGAAGAATCGTTAAAAAATAAAATAGGTAAAAAATTATGTTATACACAATTTGTATCATTGCGATTTTGATAGCCAGCGTCTGCCTGATTCTGGCCGTGTTGGTGCAGAACCCCAAAAGCGGTATGGCTGCCAATTTCGGCGCGTCGAATCAGGTGATGGGCGTGCGCGAGACGGCCAATTTCTTGGAGAAATTCACGTGGACGATGGCAATCGCCATCGTCGTGCTGAGTCTCGTGGCTACGCTGTCGATGGACAAGGGTACGGTTGCCGCCAGCAACAAGGATCTGACGAAAGACGCCAACGCCCTGCTGGAAATGACGCAGGAGGCGCCCGTTATGCCGCAGGCCGTGCCGTCGGAAGCGCCTGCTTCCGAGCAGCCCGCCGAGCAGCAGTAATGCAAAGCGACATGGAAACGAAGAGCCGGAAGCGAAAGCCCGGCTCTTTTTTTGTAAGGGATCCGAAGATAATGATAAGTAGGTATTGCTCGTTGACCGCGAGGTGCGTATCTTTGTCGCAGGTAACTTTCGGCAGAGATCGTGCGTTCCGTGGAAATCGATTGTTATTTGATTCCGCATCCGGTTCGTATTGTCTCTGACCTGAAAAACGGCTGCTTTCTGCCGGCGAATGCGGCGACGGTTTTTTCCACGCGATGCAGGGTGCGAAGACGGCCGCTGTAAAGAATTGGAATTATGGCACATTCACATCACGATCATTCCCACGAACACGTTCGGCGATTGTCGTCGCTCAACCGCGCCTTTATCGTGGGCATTCTGTTGAATTCGCTCTTTGTCGTCGCGGAGTTCACGGCGGGCATTCTCTCCAACTCGATGGGACTGCTCTCCGACGCAGGGCATAACCTGAGCGACGTTGCGAGCCTGCTGCTCGCGCTGCTGGCGTTCCGGCTGGCGCAGGTGCGTCCCACGAGCCGCTATACCTACGGCTACCGGCGCAGTACGATCCTCGTATCGCTGCTCAATGCCGTCATTCTGCTGGTGGCCGTCGGCGCCATCGTCGTCGAGAGCGTCCGCAAGCTGATCCATCCCGAGCCCGTCGGCGGCGAGGTGGTGCTGTGGGTGGCGGGTATCGGCGTTATTATCAACTTTGCCACGGCATTGTTGTTCATGCGCGATAAGGATCGCGACCTGAATATCAAAGGGGCTTACCTGCATATGGCCGCCGATGCGCTGGTGTCGGTCGGCGTGATGATCTCAGGGGCGATCATGATGGCTACGGGCTGGTACCTGATCGATCCGCTGGTGGGCCTGCTCGTCGCGGCCGTCATCGTGTGGTCGACATGGGGTTTGCTGCGCGACAGCCTGCGTCTTTCGCTGGACGGCGTTCCCGCCGGTATCGATTATGACGAAGTTTTCCGCACGGTGGCCTCCCAACCGGGGGTCAGCGGCGTGCATCATCTCCACGTATGGGCGCTCAGCACGACCGAAAACGCCCTGACGGCGCATATTGCGGTACATGACTTGCGGCAGATGCCGCAGTTGAAGGAGGCGCTCCGCGAACGGCTGCGCGGGTTGGGAATCGATCATGCCACGCTCGAATTCGAGGATGACGGACAGCCCTGCGGGGAACAGACCGACTGCGATATGGAAAACGGTTGCTGCGGCAGCAATTCCGTTACAAAACCATGATTCGTCGGACTCGTTCTTTTTGATCCGCGATGGGATATTTTAAAGTACCAACAGTCAAGGTTCCCGATTTCGTTGAACACGCGTGACCGAAGTCTCCGCTGAGGGAATTTACGTTGCCGCTGTTTATGCGGTGACAACTCGGTAAAATCCGTTTTGCGTTCGCCTGCCGACCGCAATTGAGGGCGATCGGATTTGTAATCCTAATCAGTGGCCGCCGTTGTTCGCAGCCTCAGGCCGCGTTTACAGGTATGATTCTCCCCTAAATCCTCTTCTCGGAGGGGACTTCGAGGATCGTTGTCCGACCCAACAAAGTATGTAATCAAGGCTTTTAATTTATGAATTCATCGATAGCTTTTCCCTTGTTGCTGACGCTGCTGGCCGGTCTTGCGACCGGTATCGGAAGCGCTATCGCCTTTTTTGCGCACCGTACCGATGTGCGGTTCCTCTCCTTTTCGTTGGGATTGTCGGCCGGCGTGATGATCTATGTCTCGTTCGTCGAACTTTTCGCCGAGTCGCAGAGCCTGCTTGCGGCCCAATGGGGACCTATGGCGGGCGTTTCGGCGACCGTCGCCTGTTTCTTCGGCGGTATTCTGCTCATTGGCGTCATCGACCGGCTGGTGCCGTCGTTCGAGAATCCGCACGAGATGCATTCGGTCGAAGAGATGAACCGTCGGCCGCACGACCGGAGGCTGATGCGTATGGGGCTGATGACTGCCTTGGTGATCGGTATCCATAACTTTCCCGAAGGCATTGCGACCTTTATGTCGGCGCTCGACAATCCGACGCTCGGCATCGCTATTGCCGCGGCGATTGCCATCCATAACATTCCCGAGGGCATCGCGGTTTCGATACCGATCTACTACGCTACCGGCAGCCGCAGGAAGGCCTTTCTGCTTTCGTTGTCGTCGGGCTTGGCCGAGCCCGTCGGGGCGTTGCTGGCCTATGCCGTGCTGATGCCGTTTCTCTCGCCGACGCTGCTGGGGTGTCTGTTCGGGTTCGTCGCCGGCATCATGGTCTTTATTTCGCTCGACGAACTGCTGCCTGCCGCCGAGGAGTACGGTGAGCACCACATCTCGATCTACGGCGTGGTGACGGGCATGGCCGTAATGGCCGTCAGCCTGATTCTTTTCTCTTGACAATTCTCGGCGTACTTGCACCTTGTTCGAGGAAAAACTCACGGCGAGTTTTTCTGCCTTTTTGCATGGAAAGGTCGCGTTTTTCGCACTACGGAGTCTTTGCCGGGGCAGGTTTGCTTGGCAGAAGTAAGAATGAAGAAGAATAACAAATTATAAAGAGCAACCGGATTTCTTCGTTTCACTGCGTTTCGCTCGGAATGACCTTCCATTAGTCGCGGCCGGATTCCCACGCTCCGCTTCACTTTGCTCGGAATGACAGGTTTTATTTTGTCATCCTGAGGCGGAATGCCGAGCGGATTCCGACGTGTGGATCGGCCGCTCATCGGAATGACAGAGCGATGAATAACGACGGTCATAAACTGCCTGCAAAATCGCCGATACGATTTCGCGATTCCGGTCGACAGGGGGAGGCTCGTTGCGCAGAGGCTGTCGCGTCCGTTTCCGAAGCGACAGGGGTTTCTCGGAAGCCGGAATCGTTGTTTATTTTGCTTGGAACGTCCATTTTATTTCATTTTGATAAACATCTTGTCCGCCCTCATCTATGTTAATTTATTGTTAAGAATAGGTTACCAAATCGTTACCGACGGCGTAAATGATATATCTTTGTTTCGCATTTGCCCGAACACGACATAATGGAGCCTATATATACTTTTATGCTGGCCGTAATGGCGATTCTCGCCGTGACTGGCCTTTTTATCGGCGTGATGAACGATGCCGCCAATTTTCTCAATTCGGCCATCGGTTCCAGAGCGGCTTCCGTACGGGTGATCATGGCCGTCGCATCTGTGGGAATCATCGTCGGCGCGATTACTTCGAGCGGTATGATGGAGGTGGCGCGCAGCGGCATGTTCGATCCGTCGCGTTTCACCTTCCGCGACGTGATGATCCTCTATTTTTCGGTGATGCTGGCCAACATCATTCTGCTCGACGTCTACAACACGATGGGGCTTCCCACCTCGACCACCGTCGCGCTGGTCTTCTGTCTGCTGGGAGCGGCGCTGGCCGTTTCGACGGTCGTCATCACCTCCAACGACGCGATCTCGCTGGCGGAAATCGGCCGTTATATAAATTCGACGCGGGCGATGGCCATTCTGGCGGGCATCCTGCTGTCGGTGATTTTCGCCTTTACGTGCGGTACGCTGGTAATGTACGTTTCGCGCGCGATCTTCTCGTTCCGCTACCATACGCTTTTCCGTCATTACGGTTCGCTGTGGTGCGGCGTTTCATTTACCGCGATCGTCTATTTCGCTCTGTTCAAGGGGCTGCGCGCCGTAATGAACGGCTCGGCGTTGTTCGCCTACATCGATTCGCACCTGCTGTTTTCGCTCTTCGTGCTGTGGATTCTGTGCAGTATTCTGCTCTTCTTTTTGCAGATGTTCGGCGTCAACATCCTCAAACTGAATATTCTGGCGGGAACTTTCTCGCTGGCGCTGGCTTTCGCCGGAAACGATCTGGTGAACTTCGTGGGCGTGCCCGTGGCCGGATACGACTCCTACATGATGGCGCGCGCTTCGGGTGATACGGCGATGCTGATGGGCGGGTTGGCGACCGACGCCTCGGCCAATATGCTGCTGCTGCTCGCGGCGGGAACGATCATGATCGTGACGCTCTGGACGTCGCGTCGCGCGCTGTCGGTCTCGAAGACCGAACTGTCGCTGTCGAGCCAGAACGAAGGGGAGGAGCGTTACGGTTCGTCGGTCGTCTCGCGCGGACTGGTGCGGGCGGCGATGAACGTCAATGCGTTTTACGAGCGGGTCATGCCCGACCGGTTGCAGCATGCGCTGGCCGGACGTTTCGAAAAACTGCCCGAAGAGGAACGCGAAGGGGGCTCGTACGATCTGATCCGCGCCACGGTGAACCTCACCACGGCGTCGATCCTCATTTCGATCGCCACATCGCTCAAACTGCCGCTGTCGACCACCTATGTCTGTTTCATGGTCTCGATGGGTTCGTCGCTGGCCGACCGCGCGTGGGGTCGCGAGAGCGCCGTTTATCGTATCACGGGCGTTATGACCGTCGTTTCGGGCTGGTTCGTCACCGGTTTCGGCGCCTTTACGATCGCCTTTCTGGTGGGTTTGTTACTGATGTACGGCGGCAATGCGGCCATCGTCATCGTGTCGGTGCTGTGCGGCTGGATGCTCGTGCGCAGCAACCGGAAAAAGAACAAGGCGGCCGTCGCCGATGTGCAGCCCGTTGCGGGCAAGATGAAGGATACCGAAGGGATCATCGAGGAGTGCATTGCCGAAGTGTGCTACACGATGGGGCAGGTGACGCGCATCTACGACCGCACGCTGATCGCCGTTTTCAAGGAGAACCGCAAGGTGCTGCGCGAGATGGTGCAGCAGTCGAACGACCTTTTCTACCGCTCGCGCGAGCGCAAATACAAGGTGATGCCGATGCTGCTCAGGCTTCAGGACAATGAGATCGACTCGGGGCACTACTATGTGCAGGTGGTCGATTACATGAACGAGATCACCAAGTCGCTGCTCCACGTCACACGTCCCTGCTTCGACCATATCGACAACAATCATGAGGGAATGACCAAGGAGCAGATCGAGGATTTGATGAAGATCAACGACGATGTGGAGACGATCTTCACGCGCATCAACGTCATGCTGCGCAACAACGATTTCGCCGACATCGAACTGATTCTCGAGCTGCGCGACGAGTTGTTCGAGTCGATCGCCGAATCGATCAAACGCCAGCTCAAACGCATCAAGAACAAGGAATCGTCGACCAAGGCCAGTCTGTTGTATCTGACGATTCTCAACGAGACGAAAACGATGGTGCTGCAAGCCCGCAATCTGGTCAAGTCGCAGCGTTATTTCCTCGAACATAAAGCGGAATAGCCCCCCCCCTGAACGGAGGCCGGATGGGAACATCCGGCCTTTGTCGTTTACGGTGCGGCGGTCCTAAAAACAGGCCGGAATGTCGCGTTTTTCGGAAAATGTCTTGGATTACCGAAAAAATCTCTATATTTGCCACTTAGACGGGTTGCGGCAGATGTGTTGTCGGGTATGGCCCGTTCAATCCGTTTTCAGTAAAACGAACCGTCGACAGAGCGTATGAAACCTGCCCCGATAAAGAATTTCGGCTGGAACGACGACAAGGCTCCGTTTTATCACGAGTGCCTTCTTCCGGTCGTGGAGTCGTTTCTCCCCCCCCCTCGCACGGGGTTGTTTTGGATATCGGTTGTGGCAACGGCTGTTTCGTCAATCGGCTGATCGGAAAGGGATACGCTGCCTATGGCGTCGACATTGCGGCAGACGGCATTGCGCTGGCCAATCGTACGAACCCGGGCCGCTTTTTCCTGTGCGACGCCGACACCGGCGTACTGCCCGATCCGTTGTACGGGGCGCATATTCGGACAATCGTCTCGATGGAGGTCATCGAACATCTTTACAGTCCTCACGCATTCGTGAAATTCGCACGTCGCATTTTGTCCGCGAGCGGCGGCGGCACGCTGATCCTATCGACGCCCTATCACGGTTACCTGAAGAATTTCTTTATTTCGGTCGTCGATAAGTGGGACTACCATTGGAGCGCGCTGTGGGAAGGCGGGCATATCAAGTTCTGGTCGCGGCGGACGCTTACGCGTTTGCTCGAAGAGGAGGGATTTTGCAATGTGCGGTTCCGGTGCGTAGGACGTTTCCCCTATTTGTGGCGGCATATGGTTTGTCGGGCGGAACTAGTGAAGAAGACCGAATAGTTCATCCGGTCTCCTTCGCGATTTATCCGACCCGATTATATACTTTGATGTACAACCGTCAAAAGTGCCGATATTGCCGCTTGCGGCACAAAGTCCCCTCCGAGGAGGGGATTTAGGGGAGGGTCAGACTTATATACGACGCCGAAGGCGGCGAGAATGACGCTCGCATACGATTGGTACAGTCAAGTATATAATTGCCTTATCCGAATCAGAATTTGTATCCGTATTCCAGTCCGACGATGTGATGGCTGCCGCGCTCGGAGACGATGTAATCCACCGCGGCAAAGTCGTCGAAGAGCGGTTTGTCGGTAATTTTGTAGTCGAAACGGTAGTAGAGTTCGAACGAAGAACGTTCGGTGAACGTGTATTTTACCCCCAGCGAACTGCGTACCTTTTCCAGATAGTTGCCTACGGTCTCGGGCGCGTTGAGCGTCTGCGTCAGTTCGACGAAGGCGTAGGGCTTGAATCCCGTATCGGCGATTGCGTACTCCGCCATCACGCGGTGGCGCAGCACCCAGACCGGATCGGCGGCGACGGCGGGGTCGACATAGGCCGAGTGGATGGTCACCTGCGGCCGCTCGCGCAGCGAAAACGTCCAAGGGCCGGTCTTGCAGCGGGCCGTAAGTTCGAGGTGGATGCGGTGGCGCATCTCCATCGAGCGGTCGCCGCCCCGATCGTAGGCGATCAGCGTGTAGAAGGCGGCGGCTTTGAACCACGGCCGTACGTCATAGGCGTAACTGAACGTCGTATAGATGCGGTCGAGTTCCGACCAGTTGTCTTTGAGGCGCAGCTCCTCGTCCCACGTGAGCGACGAACGCTCGCCGAGTTGTTTGGTCAGAGCGAACGACAGGCGGGCGCGGAAATCGCTTTCATGTACCGTACGGCGCTCCTGAGCCTGAGCCGTTGCGGCGAGCAGCAGGGCTGCGGCGCCCGAGAAAAAGAATCGTAAAAGCTTCATCGTTTTTGAAAATAGATCGAAACGGGTACTGAAAAATCAGCGGTAATTTTATAAAAGTAGAAAAATAATCGCAGAACTCCAAGCGGACGGCGTTCGTTTTCGATCGCCGTTTTCTCCGTCCGGCAGGACTCGCAGAAGGTTCGACGGCGGAACTTGCCGAAGAGAGGGCTGTTCCCGTATAAGTAGACCGTTGCCGGCAGGGGGATGGATCGAGAGGTCGTATTGCTGCGATTTTTTCATGGTTTCTCTTTTATCTCGGGACAAAGGTCTGGATCGATTTTGTAGAGAATTTGTAATTTTCGTCGTTCCGGTTATTTTTTTTGATCTCAGGAACCGGCTGTGCCGCTCGAAGGTTTGTCTGTTTTATTGAATTTAGATGCCCCGAAAACGATATTGCTTTCGGGGCGTTTTGGCATCCTGATTCCTTTACGGAGTGGATGCGAACGTTATCGATGATGGTGGTGATGGTAACTGTCGTGCGGATTTTGCAGATCGGCCTTCCGCCGTTGGGAGAGATTGAAGGCGATCAGCGAGATAACCAGTGCCAATAGCGCCAAAGCGATCATGATAAGAAGAAACGTAGTCATGCGGATGTAAATGTGGATAGGATAATAAAAGGACTAAATGTTCATGTGCTGTTGATTGGGAGACGCGGTTAGAGCCGTTTGAGCGACATGCGGACGGTCTCTTCGACCGAGATGCCGGGCTGCTCCTTCAAAAGGCTGCGGACGACCTTGTCCGAAGCGGCTTTGGGAAAACCGAGCATGATCAGGGCGGCCGTCGCTTCGTCGTAGACGGCGTCGCCGTTGCCTGCGACGGGCAGGGGTTGCGCGTCGTCGTCGAACAGCGCCGTGAGTTTGCCGCTCAGTTCGACGATGATTTTCTGGGCGGTTTTCAGCCCTAACCCCTTGACGTTTTTGAGCAGCACAGCGTTTTCAGTCGTGATGATGCTTTGCAGTTCGCGCGGCGAATAGGTCGAGAGGATCATCCGCGCCGTGTTGCCCCCCACGCCCGAGACACTGATGAGCTGGCGGAACAGTTCGCGTTCGGTCTTCGTCGAAAAGCCGAAGAAGAGCTGCGCGTCTTCGCGCACGACGAAGTGGGCATAGAGTTTCACTTCGCTCCGGCCCTCGATTTCCGAGTAGGTCTGTAACGAAATATGGAACAGGTAACCCACTCCGCCGGTTTCGACGACGGCGTAGGTGGGCGCCAGTTCGGCAAGCTTTCCTTGGATATATTCGTACATTCTTTTCGAGAAATCGTTTGGCGGTTACAAAAGTATGAAATTTTTTCTTATCTTTGTGTCCATTATAGGCTTTTTGATAGCATTTGAGCAATTTTTAATTAAAACGAAAAATAAAAGTATGAAGAAAATTTTGTACGTCGCAGCCGCTGCAATGTTTTTGATCGCGGGTTGCAAGGGCAACGGTGCGACGCAACCGGCCGAAAGCGCTCCGGCGCAGGCCATAGGCAGCAGCGATATCGCCTACGTGCAGGTGGAGGCCGTGTTGGCGCAGAGCGATCTGTTCCAGAACGAAGGCGCCGCGCTTCAGGAGAAAACCAAGAAGGCGCAGGAGGGCTGGGCCAAGAAGGAGCAGGGGTTGCAGTACGAGGCCGCCCAGTTGCAGGAGAAGTATCAGAAGGGGCTTATGACTACCGCCGATGCGCAGGCGAAGCAGGAATCGATCCAGAAGCGGGTGGCCGCCTATCAGTCCACCGCCCAGAAGGAGGCGCAGAAGCTCGACGAGGAGAATTATGTCTTCACGAACCGTGCGCAGGATCTGATTCATCGCGCCGTGCAGGAGTTGAACGCCGACAAGAAATACAAACTCATCATCAACGCCACGTCGCTCGTCGATGCCGACTCGCTGCTCGACATTACGCCGATCGTGCTGGCCAAGGTCAACGAGCTGTACGCCACTGACAAGGCTGCCGACAAGAAATAGTTTGCGGCGGCCTCGGTTGCCGGAAACGTTCATCGGAGCGATAAAATACCGACGCCTGCGGGAAGTCGGTATTTTTTTCTTATTTTTGTCATCGTAATTTAAGGCTCGCTTGCAGTTATGGGATTCGTACCGTTTACATTTATCGACCTGATCGACATTCTGTTCGTGGCGTATATCATGTATTGGATATATCGGACCACCAAGGGAACGAACGCCCCTTACATCATCTCGGGCATCATCATCGTCTATTTGCTGTGGGTGATCGTCAAGACGCTCAACATGGAGCTGCTTTCGACGATTCTGGGCCATATCATCAGCGTCGGCGCCATTGCGCTGATCGTCGTCTTCCAGCCCGAGATACGCCGGTTCCTCCAGAAAATCGGCATGAGCCAGAAACGATTCAATTTCATTTCGCGAATCTTCAATCACGGGTCGAAGATGGCCGAGACCAATCTGCAACCGCTGGTGGTAGCCTGCCGCGAGATGTCCGATACGAAGACCGGCGCGCTGATCGTCATCGGTCAGCAGAGCGATCTGTCGCTCATTACCGAAGGCGGCATCTGCCTTGACGCCAAAATTTCGGCCCAGCTGATCCACAACATCTTTTTCAAAAATTCGCCTTTGCACGACGGCGCCGTCGTTATCGAGGGCGACCGGATCGTGGCGGCCCGCTGCATTCTGCCCGTGACGCAGAGCGACGTGCCCAAGTCATTCGGCACGCGTCACCGTGCGGCCATCGGCATGAGCGAGATTTCGGATGCGATCATTCTGGTCGTCTCCGAGGAGACGGGAGCCATCTCGATCGCGAACAACGGCCGGATCAACCTGAACATCCCTCCCGAGCGGTTGGGCACCGTCTTGCAGAAATACCTTATCTCCAAAAAGTGACGCATTTGACGGATCGGTCGTGCGCCGCTTTGCTTTTTGCTCGAAACGGTCTCTTTCGGATAGGAAAATTGCAAATAAAGTAGGGTTGTTGCGCAATTTTTTATAAATTTGCACGATTATATAACGATGAGAGTCCGGTGGTATATAGGTGCGTTGGCGTTCATAACGTTCGTTTCGTGCAGCAACGAGGAGGATATCCTGCCTCGGCAGCAGGAGAAGATCGTTTCGTATCTGACCGGAAAGCACACGCCGAGGCTGCTTTCGGAACAGGATGCCGCCGAGTCGCTCGACAACGATCCTCCGTACTACTCGACCTTCGGCAATACGACGTACCGCTATATCGCCGACGTCTATAATCCCGAGCGGTTGACGCGGCCCGAAGTGAGCGAAGGAAGCCGTATCGATGTCACGTTTTCGCTCTATGGTTTTACGGCCGATGCGGCGCCCCAGAAAGAGGATTGCATCTATTCCAACGATACGACGGTGATCAACCGGCTGTTCGAGGCGGGATTGAATCCCCGCTACTGGGTGGAGTGTGACATCTACGGGGAGCCGATCCTCGATGAGTTCGATCAGTTCGTGCCGCGTGCGCTTACGTTGCAAATCGGGGGCGGGGCGACGATTACCGGTTTGCAGGAGGCTTTTATCGGGTGCCGCGAGCAGGACGTCGTGGAGCTTTATATGACTTATAACCAAGCGTACGGAGAGAAACTGATTGTGGGTTTGATTCCCAAGGAGAGTCCCGTGGCGTTTTTTTGCACGATTAACAAAGTAACGAAATAGGTGAATAACAGTATTATGCGTTTTTCTATCGGAAAAATATGGGCAGCGGCTGCGGTCTGCGCCCTCGTTTTCGCGTCGTGTGCCAAGGATACGAGCGAGTCCTACGCCAAGATCGAGCAGCGGTCGCTCGACGCGTGGATGAAACTGCATCGCCCGGGATTGCTCGGCAACAAGCAGGAGGCGCGCGGATTCTCCTATTATGTCGACGTGCTCGACGCCGGTTCGACCGACAAGGCCGACACGCTGATCGCCGAGACCGATTGCTGGGTGCAGTACGAATTTACGGCCCGCGACCTGAACGGCAATATCTGCATGACGCGCAATGCCGTGCAGGCCAAACAGCAGGGCACGTTCACCCGTTACACCTATTATGCTCCCTATTTCCGCTACAGCGGATCGGACTATACGACGTTGCTCGAAGGCAGCTATTACGCGTTGCGCGAACCGCTCCATTTCAGCGAACGTTATCTCGATTCGCTTTCCGGCCGCGGGCTGAAAGAGGGGATGCAGGCGCGACGCGGCACGGAGTTGATGCTCTACCTGCCCTCGTCGCTGGCCTATTCGTCGTCGGGCGCCAGCAGCGACGCCGGATACGGAGGGCAGTATACGCTCGACGCCAATCGTCCCGCCATTCTGCATATCAAGGTGACGGGTCGTGTCTCGAATCCGGTGGCGTACGAGGGCGACGTGGTCGATGCCTTCGTCAAGGATAACGGCACGGTCTGCCCCGTGGAGGACGAAGATAAGGACGATCCGAAACTCTCCTCCGTCCGCCGTTCGCTGCGCGACGCCGAGGAGCCGGAGTTGCCCGACACGAGCGTCGATCCTTATAAATACACGTGGTACCAGGCCACGGATACGGTTCCGCAGCTCTATATTTCGCACGTCTTTTCGCCCGGCCGCGAACCGGCGGCCACCTACAACTGGAAGGATACCTATTCGGTTCCTTATTTCCCGTATAACGAGCCGATGGCCGCGCTCGACAAGAAGATCAACGATGCGCTCGTCGAACGTTTCGGTCAGGGGACTTACAAAGGCGATTCGATCAAGAGCAGCGAGACGGCCAAGATTTGGTATATCGGTCGTTTCCTCGACGGATTCATCTTCGATACGAATATCGACGAAGTGAAAAAGCTCATCTACGGTGAAGTGCAGAGCGAAGGCAGCGCCTACGAGTATACCGTACCCGAGTCGGGCGACACTTCATCGCTGGAAACCATCTATGCGTGGTATTACAGCATTCCGCAGTTGCGTTACGGACAGTGGGCGACGATTGTCACCACATCGAGCTATGCCTACGGTGCGTCCGGTAAGAGCGGCGGATCGTCGTCGTCGGGCGGATCGTCGTCGAACAGCTATCTGGACTATTACAACTACTACAATTATTACAACTACTATAATAATTATTACGGCGGGATGTACGGCAATTCGTATTACGACAACTACTACAACAATTATTACGGCGGCTTGTACAACAACTATTACTACTCCTCGAATTACGACTACACCGACAGCAGCTCCACGACGACGACCTATACGACGGAGATTCCCGCCTATTCGCCGCTGCTTTTCGAGATCTACATCGAGCCCAAAGAATAAGGCCGGTCGGGCAGCCGGATCGGGCGGAAGAGTTTTCTCTTCCGCTTTTTTTGTGCGATCCGTCACCGGTATCCGCCGAGGCGTCGGTCTTGGGTCGTCCATCGCCGGCCATTTGCCGGCCTGCGAAGGGCGTGCGGGAGAGGTGTACGAAAAAGAGCGGGACAGAAAGGCGACGGAACGAGCGATGCCGTCCGTCCGATGTCGCAGAGCGTTCGGAGGCTTTCGTCCGGTACGGTCGCCGCCTGCCTTCGCCTGCCGATTCCGAGCATGCCGAAAGTCGGCGGAATCGATTCGGGAAGGTATCGGTACAGTCGTTTTTTGACGGAAATGTTGTGAAAATGAAATTAATTGCTATTTTTGTGATTGACCTACTTTAATAATAATCTTATGAAAAAACTCGGACAACTCTATTTTGGACGGGGGGGGGGAAATGCGAAACCTCGTCCGTCGAACGATGATGGTATGCGCGCTGTTGCTGCTGGCGGCGATGACCGGTTGCGGCGATGATTACGACGACACGGAGTTGCGCGGAAGCGTGGACGATCTGAACGGTCGCCTGACGAAGCTCGAAACGCAGGTGGCCCAGCTCAACAGCGATTATGTTACCGTTTCGGGACTTGTGACGACATTGCAGCGAAGGCTCTATGTGGAGAGTGTCGTATCGGACGGCAAGGGCGGTTATCGTATCGCCTTCTCGGACGGAACGACGGCCTCCGTTGTCGGCAGCGATGCGGTCGCCGCCGTTCCGGTCGTCGGCATCTCGACCGGAGAGGACGGCGTCTATTATTGGACGAAAACCGTCGGCGACAAAGTCGACTGGCTGCTCGACGGTGAGGGCAAGAAGATTCCCGTTTCGGGTGTGACGCCTGTGCTGGGCGTCGATTCGGAAGGGTATTGGACGATCAGCTACGACGGAGGCAAAACCTCGCAGCGTCTGCTCGACGGGGCAGGCGATCCGATCGTGGCCCAGGGCGACTCGATCTTCTTCAAGCAGGCGACTGCCGATGAAGCGTATCTCTATCTGACACTCAACGACGGCAAGGACACGCAGCTCACGATTCCGATCGCCGGCGGTTTTTCGTTGACGATCGCCGACGCCGAACAGACGGCCGAATTCGTCTTCGGACAGACTCGGGAGTTCGCGGTAGAAAGCGTCGGGGTGGCGAAAGTGGTGGTCAACAAACCCGACGAGTGGAAAGTTCTCTATGCGGAGAATCTGTTGACGGTGACGGCTCCTTCGGCCGAACATGCCGCCTGCGCCGATCTGACGGGCGAGGTTGCGCTGGTCTATTTCAACGACAAGGGGCTGAGCAAGGCCGCGTCGATTGCGGTGACGGTCGCCGAGTTGCCGATCGTCGAATTTACCGTGCCGACCGATTTTGCGGGCGGCAATGTGCAGCGCGCCCTTTATGGCGATACGAAGGTCGCCGAGATCTGTCGGGAGTATATTCGCACGGCCGACGGCGTCGATCAGCAGATGACGGTCGTCTATCCCGTGGTGGAAGGCAAGGCCGATCTGACGAAGGGAATCGAGACCGAGACCGGCGGTACGGTGGTGTGGAATTCGGCGACGAATACCTGCACCTATAAAGCGGGTACGGGTACGACGCCGCTGACGAAGTTCTATGTTGCCCAAGACGGGTCGTTGACCCTCGAAGCCGAGGGACGTATCGTTACGGCGACGGTCGAGCCCGATCTGTTGCGCGATGTACGCGGCACGTCGATCGAGGAATATCGTATCGCCAAGATCGGTACGCAGTACTGGATGGCCGAGAGTCTGCGCGCCGAGCGCTTTGCCGACGGATCGGCCATTCCGACCGACTGGGACAACGCTGCGGGATCCTATATCTATCTCTATGAAAGTCCTGCCGATTGGAAATCGGTCTATGGAACGATGTACAGCGGAGCGGCGGTGAAGAACGAGAAGGGGCTTGCGCCCGAGGGGTGGTCTGTTCCTTCGGCCGACGACGTGGCGCTGCTGCGCGACTACGTCGGTTCGACGGCGACCGGCTCGAAGCTCAAGTCGACCGGCGGCGGCTGGTCGAAGAACCCCGGGACGAACATTACAGGCTTCGATGCGATGCCCGGGCAGTACTATACGCCCGCTTCGTCGACCGATTCATTCGGTACACTGATCGAAATTTATTTCTGGACGTCGACCGCAGGGACGGATTTGGGAACGGATGGCTTGGTCTTCTACCGCCTCTATGACGGTAACACCCGTCTAATCTTCGATCCTGACTCATCGAAGTTTACTTACTCGATACATGCGTTGCGTTTCGGCCATTATGTGCGCTGCGTGCGTAAGTAGTCGTCGAGAAACCATTTCGTTAAGCCGAGTGCAGAGCCGAACTTGTTCGAGCTATGCCGAGCGCAGAAAACGACTGCAAAAAAGCAAACTTTTTCGTTAAGCCGAGCGCAGAGTCGAGTTTGCTCGGACTCTGCCGAGGCGAGAAAAGGAGCATGCAAATGAACGTGTTTTCGCGGCGTCCGCATTGCGGACGCCGCATTTCGTTATGGGGAGCAGATCGGAGCCAGGGAATCCGGCTGCGAAATATCCTTTCCGAGCCGACGATGCGAGTGCGGGATCGTCCGCTATGACATCGCTTGTCGGATCGAGCGAAAAGCACGGAAGAATATGCGGGGGCGCTGCGATTTTCGATGCCGAGCCAAAAAAAAGACGGCCCCTGAAAGGAGCCGTTAAATTTGACGTGCCGGTCGTATTATTTTTGGTTGAGAATGCGCATCGCCGCATCGAGGATCGTGGTATCGTCCAGCGTTACAACCCCGCCGTCGGGACCCTGTTCCACGTGAATGCCGACGCTGCCTTTGGCATCGTAATGCTTTCCGCCGAAATAGTTGCGAACAGTTTCCACGTCGAGACCCAATTCATCCGCTATCCGTTGCGAGCTGCCGCTGGGCAGTTTGTCCTTGATACGGCGCAACTCATTGAATGTAATAACCATAGCTTTATAAGTTTTAGAGTTGATATTTCACCTACTAAAGTACGATATTAATTTTAATTTTACAAATCCAGAAGGCAATATCCGTGCACAAATTTCGGAAAACGGACATTTTTTCGGGATTCGCCTCTTCCTGTCTATTTTTTCGAATGATTCCGAATGACGTGCGGCCGGCGATTGTTTCGGACGGGTAGGCGGCTGTCGGGAAACCCTCGCTTTCGGCGAACCGCGTTCCGGGAGACGGCGTTTTGTTTTTTGCGATCTTCCGTCGGATGCAGGGATTGCGTATCTGTCGTACGGACTGTCATTCCGGCGGTCGGTACGTTGCCGTCCGACCGCCATTTTGTCAGTCGAAAGTGCGTTTTTGGCAGGCTGCGGCGGGATCATTCGGATATTTTCGGATGAAAATCCGTTTGGTATAACCTTTGCTCGTTTTACGGCACGTGAAGGCTCCGCGAGGAGACGGACAGAACGGAATAAATTGGAAAACAAATAATAAATTAAGATTATGGGAAAGATTATCGGTATTGATTTAGGCACTACGAACTCTTGCGTAGCGGTTATGGAGGGTAACGAACCTGTCGTTATCCCCAATTCGGAGGGGCACCGCACGACCCCTTCGGTCGTCGCTTTCACCGAGGGCGGCGAGCGGAAGGTGGGCGATCCCGCCAAGCGTCAGGCCATTACCAACCCCACGCGCACGATCTTTTCGATCAAGCGTTTCATGGGCGAGACCTATGACCAAGTGAAGTCGGAGATCGAGCGAGCTCCCTATAAAGTCGTCAAGGGGCCCAACGACACGCCGCGCGTGGAGATCGACGGGCGTCAGTACAGCCCGCAGGAGATTTCGGCGATCATCCTTCAGAAAATGAAGAAGACGGCCGAGGACTATCTGGGACAGACGGTCGACGAAGCGGTCATCACCGTACCGGCTTACTTCTCCGACTCGCAGCGTCAGGCTACCAAGGAGGCGGGCGAAATCGCCGGCCTGAAGGTGCGCCGTATCATCAACGAGCCTACGGCGGCGGCATTGGCCTACGGTCTGGACAAGAAGAGCAGCGACATGAAGATCGCCGTTTACGACTTGGGCGGCGGTACGTTCGATATCTCGATTCTGGAGTTGGGCGACGGCGTCTTCGAGGTGAAATCGACCAACGGCGATACGCATCTGGGCGGCGACGACTTCGACCACGTATTGATCGACTATATGGCCGAGGCCTTCAAGGCTGAGCACGGCATCGACCTGCGTCAGGATCCGATGGCGATGCAGCGTCTGAAGGAGGCTGCCGAGAAGGCCAAGATCGAATTGTCCTCTTCGAGTTCGACCGAGATCAACCTGCCTTATATCATGCCGGTGAACGGCATTCCGCAGCATCTGGTGATGACGCTCACGCGCGCCAAGTTCGAGCAGTTGTGCGATCATCTGATCCACAAGACGATCGAGCCTTGCAAGCAGGCGTTGCGCGACGCGGGACTGGAGGCAAGCCAGATCGACGAGGTGATTCTCGTGGGCGGTTCGACCCGTATCCCCGCGATCCAGCAGATCGTCAAGGAGTTCTTCGGCAAGGAACCCAACAAGGGCGTCAATCCTGACGAGGTCGTCGCTGTCGGCGCGGCCATTCAGGGCGGCGTGCTCACCGGCGAAGTGAAGGACGTGCTGCTGCTCGACGTAACCCCGCTGTCGCTGGGTATCGAAACGTTGGGTGGCGTGATGACGAAACTCATCGAGGCCAATACGACGATCCCGACCCGCAAGAGCGAGGTCTTCTCGACGGCAGCCGACAACCAGCCTTCGGTGGAGATCAACGTTTGTCAGGGCGAACGTCCGCTGGCGCGCGACAACAAGTCGATCGGCCGTTTCCACCTCGACGGCATTCCCGCCGCGCCGCGCGGCGTGCCGCAGATCGAGGTGACGTTCGATATCGACGCCAACGGTATCCTGAACGTGTCGGCCAAGGACAAGGGTACGGGTAAGGAGCAGAAGATCCGTATCGAGGCGTCGAGCGGTTTGACCGAGGAGGAGATCCAGCGTATGCGCGACGAGGCCAAGGCCAACGAAGCGAAGGACAAGGAGGAGAAGGAGCGTATCGACAAGATCAACGCCGCCGACTCGAACATCTTTGCCACCGAGAAGCAGCTCAAAGAGTACGGCGACAAGCTGCCCGCCGACAAAAAGTCGGCCATCGAGACTGCGCTCGGCAAGTTGAAGGAGGCACATAAGAACGCCGACGTGATGGCGATCGACACCGCGATCACGGAGCTCAACGCCGCATGGCAGGCCGCTTCGCAGGACATCTACGCGCAGCAGCAGGCGCAGGGCGGTGCGGATGCCAATGCGGGCGCAGGCGCTGCCGGAGCCGATGCGGGCGCAGGTGCGGGTTCCGCCGGCAGCGGCGACTCTTCGCAGCCTGAGGACGTCGAGTTCGAGGAGGTTAAATAATTGATTGTTAATAGATAGTCGGAGGGTTCGGACGTGAGTTCGGACCCTCCGCTTGTTTTTGTGCCGATCCGGTCGGCGGATTTTTTCGCTTCTTGTTTCCGCTTTTTCGCAATGCGGAGTTTGTGATACGCTGCGTGCCAAGCAGTCGATTCCCGCGCTCCGTTTCACTTTGCTCGGAATGACAACACTTTCAGCAGACCGCAGGTCTGTACGGTCGCACTGCGAAAACGGCGGAATAAGAGCGAACTGGTGTCGGCGCGCCCGGAGCGATCGTGCGAAACAGCGCAGTCTTTCGT
>CAJMNH010000001.1 GCA_905214725.1 uncultured bacterium | reverse complement strand
ACGTGTCCCGGGGTATCGATCAGATTGAGTACGTATTGTTCTCCGTCGGCGGCGGTATACTCCATCTGGATGGCGTGGCTCTTGATGGTGATGCCCTTCTCGCGTTCGAGGTCCATATCGTCGAGTACCTGCGCCTGCATCTCCCGTTGGTTCAAGGTGTTGGTCTTTTCCAACAGACGGTCGGCCAGCGTGCTTTTACCGTGGTCGATATGAGCGATGATGCAGAAATTGCGTATGTTCTTCATGTTCGGTTCATCCGTTTTTATTGACTACAAAGATACAATGCGGATTTAAAACCGCCAAATGCCGATCCTTTTTTCCGGCGGCTCATGCGATTTTATTATGCCGAACGGTCGGTCGAATCGCTATTTTGCCTACCTTTGCCCAAGATTAACCCGGCTTAGATTAGGTTGCACTTCGGCAAAACGAATCGAATCGATTCATTTGCTGCGTTGTCTTTGCCCCGAGATTTACAAAACAGAATGTTCCGATTTGCCGATTATATGCGTCTGGTAAAGTTCCAGCACACGATTTTCGCCATGCCTTTTGCGTTGATGGCCTTTGCTTATGCAATATGGAAATATGCATTGGCGGAGGTCTATTCGGCACCGCTGTGGTGGATTCTGCCGCTCGTACAGGTGGTGCTGTGCATGGTCTTCGCGCGTAATACGGCGATGGGGTTCAATCGCTGGGCCGACCGGCGTATCGATGCGGCGAACCCGCGCACCGCGGATCGGGAGATTCCCGCCGGCGTGATTTCGCCCCGTCGGGCGTTGACGTTCGTGATTGTCAACGCCCTGTTTTTCGTGGCGTGTGCGGCGACGATCAACCGTCTCACGGCGCTGCTGTCGCCCGTAGCGCTTGTCGTTATCATGGGATACAGTTATTGCAAACGCTTCACGTGGGCGGCGCATCTGGTGCTGGGACTGTCGCTCTCGATCGCACCCGTCGGCGCCTATATCGCCCTGACCGGCCGGTTCGATCTCGAACCCTGTATTCTGGCGTTGCTGGTAATGACGTGGTGCGGCGGCTTTGACATTATTTACGCCTTGCAGGACGCCGATTACGATCGTGCGCACGGCCTGCACTCCATTCCCCAGCGTTTTTCGCTGCGTACGGCGCTTGCAATCAGCGTGGCGCTGCATGCGGTCAGCGTAGGCGCGCTGCTGTGGTTTTGCAGTTATTGTCCGCAGGGCGCGCTGCTGTGGGCGGGTGAAGCGTTGTTCGTCGCGATTCTCGTGACGGAACACCTGTTGGTAACGCCAGCGCGCCAGCGCAATATCGGGATCGCTTTCGGCACGCTCAATGGACTGGCGAGCCTTACGCTGGCGGTTTTCGTGATCGCTCAATTGATTGTAGGTTAGTTAATTTTAATAGATTCGGATTATGTTAAGCAGACGTATTGCCTCCCGCTTGCGGGACATGGAGACCCCCTTCTACCTTTATGACACGGAATTGTTGCGCCAGACGCTCGAAAGCGTGGTCAACGAGTCGAAACGGTACAACTACAAGGTGCATTACGCCATCAAGGCCAACTATGACGATCGCCTGCTTTCGATCATTCGCGAGTATGGACTGGGCATCGATTGCGCATCGGGCAACGAGGTGCGGAAGGCCATCGAGGCGGGTTTCGACCCCAAGACGATCGTCTATGCCGGCGTCGGCAAGCGCGACAAGGAGTTGCGTTACGCCATCGAGCAGGGAATCATGGCCATCAACTGCGAGTCGATCGAGGAGTTGTTGGTGCTCGACGCAATGGCCGCCGAAGCGGGCCGCACGATAGAGGTCGCTCTGCGTGTCAATCCCGACATCGATCCCAAGACCAATCACTGTATCGACACGGGTCAGGCCGACAGCAAGTTCGGCATCTCCTACGAGGAAATTCTGGATAACGCCAAGCGGATTCGTTCGCTGGCGCATCTGAAAATCGTCGGCGTACACCTGCATATCGGTTCGCAGATTCGCGAACTGCATGTTTTCGAAAATATGTGCCAGAAGGTAAACGTCATCGTCGAGAACCTCGAACGGCTGGGCTTTTCGTTCCGTTTCGTCGACGTGGGCGGCGGTCTGGGCATCAACTACGACATGCCTGAGAACGAACCGATTCCTAATTTCGCTTCGTTGTTCGCCATCGTCCATAACCATCTGCACGTCGGCGACCGCGAAGTCCATTTCGAGTTCGGAAGGTCGATCGTCGGCGAGTGCGGCGAATTGATTACGCGCGTGTTGTTCAACAAGACGACCGCCACGGGGCGCAAACTGCTTATCGTCGACGCCTCGATGACCGAACTGATCCGTCCGGCGCTCTACGGTTCCTATCACAATATCGAGAACATTACGGCCGAGACCGACCGCAAGGACAAGTATACGGTCGTCGGCACGGCTTGCGAATCGACCGACCGTTTCGACGAAAACGTGAGCCTGCGCCGTTCGTCGCGCGGCGACCTGCTGACGATCAAGTCGGCCGGAGCCTACGGCATGTCGATGGCGTCGCGCTACAATCTCCACGATCTGCCCGGCGCCGTCTACGGCGAAGATCTGATGTAGCCGCCCATGTGGTTGCTGCTGGCATTCACCTCGGCGGCGTTGCTGGGGCTGTACGATGTATCGAAGAAACAGGCGCTGCGCGACAATGCCGTGCTGCCGGTGCTGCTGCTCAACACCCTTTTTTCATCGCTTCTGTTTTTACCGACGATTCTCTCGACGGCAGGCGGTTGGGGGTGGTTCGACGCCACGCCTCTGCGTTGTCCGACGGGCGGTCTGCACGCCCATCTGCTCGTCGTGCTCAAATCGTGCATCGTCCTTTCGTCGTGGGTATTCGGCTATTTCGGCATCAAACATCTGCCGCTGACGATCGTCGGGCCGATCAACGCCACCCGTCCGGTGATGACGCTCGTCGGGGCCATGCTGATCTTCGGCGAACGACTCAACGGCTACCAGTGGATCGGCGTCGCGCTGGCGGTCGGTTCGCTGTTTCTGCTGAGCCGGTCGAGCCGCAAGGAAGGGGTCGATTTTCGTCATAACGTGTGGATTCTCTGCATTGCGGCGGCGGCCGTACTGGGGGCTGCGAGCGGACTCTACGACAAGTTCATTACCCGTCGGCTCGACCCCGTTTTCGTACAGAGTTGGTATACCTTCTATCAATTCTGGATGATGTCCGCGGCCGTGCTGCTGATCTGGAGGCCGCGCCGGCGGCGCACTACCCCGTTTCATTGGAGTTGGGCGATTCCCTTTATCTCGCTCTTTCTGTCGGCTGCCGATCTCTGTTATCTCTATGCGCTGAGCGATTCGGACGCGATGATCTCGGTCGTCTCGATGATCCGCCGCGGATCGGTCGTCGTCTCCTTCGGCTTCGGCGCACTGCTTTTCCACGAACGCAACCTGCGCGCCAAGGCGTTCGACCTGCTGCTGATTCTCATCGGCATGATCTTCCTCTGGATCGGCTCGCGGTAAGGGGTGGGTCAGTGCGTCCGTGAGACGGGCGCGTCGGAATGCGAGGTGTAGGATTTCAGCACCAACGCCACGCCGACGAAGATCACGAGCGTGAAGATTACCGTATCGACGTGCAGCTTGTCCAATCCCATCGCAACGGAAATTGCAATCGCCAGTACGGGTTGCAGGTAGGTGTAGATGCTCGAAACGGTAGGTTGCACGGTTTTGAGCGCATAGTTGAGCATCAAATTGGGCAGATAGGTCGGTACGATCAGCACGAACAGCGTCGGAAAGAGCGCGTGCTGCGCAATGGCGGCATAATCGGTGTGGATGATCGCCCGCAGGCCGAACGGCAGGGCCACGATGGCGGCCGAGCAGTAGAGCCATCTCAGCACGGTCGAGATGCGGTATTTGGCAATGAGCCGTTTGAACCAGACCATATAGAGGGAGGTAACGCAGGCGCAAAGCAGGATCAGGATATTGCCCAAAAGATGAGAATGCGTATGGGCGGCCGAGATGCCTGTCAGCACTACGGCGACGGCGCCCGCCATGCCGAGTACCAGTCCTGCGATCTTCAGTTTCGTGAAGTGATCCATTCCCAGCAGCACCGATACGACCAGTACGAGCAGCGGAACGACGGTGTCGATGATCGATCCGTCGATGGGTGAAGTCATCGAGAGTCCGTACATGATAAAGACCTTGCGCAGTACGCCGATCAGCAGCGCGGCGCCGATCAGTTTGCGGATGTCGGCGCGCGCCACCTTCTCGGATTTTTGCCAGATGAGCGGGATGAGCGACAGCAGCGCTGTCACGATCAGCGAGCCCGATACCATCGCCATCGGATGGACGTACTTGGGCAGTACGATGTTGTAGAAGGGATAGTCCATCGCCCAGAGAATGTTGCACACCAGCAGGGCGATATGGGGTTTGAATTTGCTCATCCGGTTTGTCTTTTTCCCGTTTTGAAAACAAAAACTATGCCCGTGACATCGCATGCGGTTCGGATGAGGCGGTTCGCATCGGAACGAAAAAGCAGGAATCGAAATTCCGGCTTTTTCGTTGAGGGCGATTATGCTACGATCGGATCAGCAACTGAACCCCTGCGGCCAGCAGTGCGCCGAGCAGCGGCCCGACGGAGGCGATCCATGCGTAGCCCCAGTCGCTGCCGCCCTTGCGGCGGATCGGAACCAGTGCGTGAACGATGCGCGGCGAGAGGTCGCGGGCGGGATTGAGCGAGTAGCCCGTCGTGCCGCCAAGTGCTCCGCCGATGACCAGAATCACCAGCGCAATAGGCAGCGCACCGACCGATCCCAGTCCGATGGGAACGTTTCCGTCGGTCGAGGCAAGATGTCCGTCGGTGATGTAGAAAACGGTGAAAATCAGAACGAACGTAGCGACGATCTCACTCGACAGGTTCGATGCCGGCCTGCGGATGGCGGGCGCGGTGCAGAAGACGCCGCGAATCGTATCGGGATTCTCTTCCAGATCGAAATGAGGACGGTAGAAGAGCCACATTACCAACGCTCCCGTCGCTCCGCCGGCCATTTGGGCGATGACATAGCCCGGTACGTCGCTCCACGGAAATTGTCCCGTGACGGCGAATGCCAGCGTGACGCAGGGATTGAGGTGCGCGCCGCTGTAAGGCCCTGCGATTACGACGCCGGTGAAGACGGCCATCGCCCACGTAACGATGACGACGATCCATCCCGCGCCATTGCCTTTGGTACGTGCCAGTAAAACGTTTGCGCAGACGCCGGTGCCCAAAAGCAGCATCACGGCGGTTCCGATGAATTCGGCAAGAATAGGTGTCATAGTCGGTCGGTTTTGGGTTATTCCTGTTCGGCCCAGCGCAGACTGCGGCGTACGGCTTCGTGCCACAGATTGCGCCGGCGATCCATTTCGGCGGGGTCGGCTTTCGGCGTAAAGGTGCGTTCGGGTTTGAGCAGGGTGCAGATTTCGTCGGTCGAGTGCCAGAATCCGACGGCCAAACCGGCGAACATGGCGGCCCCTAATGCCGTGGATTCCAATACCGAAGGACGGATAATGCGTACGCCCGTAAGGTCGGCCTGAAACTGCATCAGCAGATTGTTGGCCACCGCTCCGCCGTCGACGCGCATCTCGGCCGAGGTGTGTCCCGTATCGGCCGCCATGGCATGTACGACGTCGTCCACCTGAAAGGCGATCGCTTCGAGCGCCGCACGGGCGATGTGCGCCGAGGTCGTGCCGCGCGTGATGCCGACAATGGTGCCGCGCGCGTAAGGATCCCAATAAGGCGCGCCCAATCCCGTCAGCGCCGGTACCAGATAAACTCCGCCCGTATCTTCGACCGATGCGGCCAGCGGCTCCGAATCGGCCGACGAGGAGAAGAGTTTCAGGCCGTCGCGCAGCCATTGGATGACCGAGCCGCCCACGAAAACACTCCCTTCGAGTGCATAAGTCGTCTTTCCCCCGATCTGCCACGCCACGGTCGCCAGCAGGTTGTTGGACGATATGCGGGGTTTCTCGCCCGTGTTGAGCATGATGAAGCAGCCCGTGCCGTAGGTCGTCTTGGCCGAGAAGGGGGCGATGCACTGTTGTCCGAAGAGCGCGGCCTGCTGGTCGCCGGCCAGACCGGCTATCGGGATGGGCTGCGGCACCTGTGGGCAGTCGGTCGCGCCGTAGACGGCGCTGCTCGCAACCACCTTGGGCAGCATGGCGCGCGGAATATCGAACAGTTCGAGCAGTTCGTCGTCCCACGCGAGGGTATGGATGTTGAAGAGCATCGTACGCGAGGCGTTCGACGGGTCGGTGATGTGCAGACGTCCGCCCGTAAGCCGCCACGTGAGCCATGAATCGACCGTACCGAAACACAATTCGCCCCGCTCGGCGCGTGCGCGTGCATCCGGCACGTTGTCGAGAATCCAGCGGATTTTGGTCGCCGAGAAGTAGGCGTCGAGAATCAGCCCCGTCTTTTCGCGGATGCGCTCCGTCAGACCGCGTTCGCGCAGCGTGTCGCAGTAGTCGGCCGTGCGGCGGTCCTGCCAGACGATCGCGTTGTAGACCGGCTCCGACGTGGCGCGGTCCCATACGATGGTCGTCTCACGCTGGTTGGTGATGCCCAGCGCTTCGATTTCGTTCCATTCGATGCCGGCTTTGTTGACCACGTTCTCCATGACGAAGGATTGCGTCGACCAGATTTCGAGCGGATTGTGTTCGACCCAGCCCGGCTGGGGGAACTGTTGGTTGAAGGGGCGCTGCGACATCGCTACGATCTCGCAGCGGGAGTTGAACAGAACGGCGCGCGAGGAGGTGGTTCCTTGGTCGAGCGCCAGAATGTACTTGGGTTTCATCGGATGATTCGTTTATTGTTTTTTCGGTTCGAAAAATACCGGTTCGAAATATTCGGGACGGTGGAAGTCGGGTTTCGGCGTTTCGATCGGCCGCCACGAGAGGTAGTGCGGTTGCGAAAGTCCGTCGCCGCATTTGTAGAGATTCATTGCGCCCTTCATGCTGTCCCAGCTTACGATACGGTCGCGGAACAGCGCCGATGCGGGGATGACGAGCGTCAGCGTCCATCGGTTGTCGCCTTCGGTCTCCGGCAACGTGGCGTGCGGATAGGTCGCGCGACGCCGGACAGTGCGCAATGTTTCCGCAGGGGCATGCTCGGCATGATCGCGATCCTGACGGTGTCCCACGAGCAAGGTGCCGATGCAGTTGCATTCGAAATTATAGTAACAACCGTTCCCTTCGGGGCGGAAGAAAAACTCCACGCAGGAGTCGGTCCATACGGGGCCGTTGTCGTCGAGGGTGCGTGCCGCCGTATATCGTTCTTCGACATCGAATCGCAGCAACAGGTCACCGCCCGTGTGGAAGATGCGGAATCCGACCTGCGGTGCGCAGGGAAAGTCGGCGGGCCAGTTGTTGCAGGCGATCGTTTCGCGCGCGGTGCGAGCGAAGGCCTCTTCGAGCGATGCGGGGCATGCGGCGTTGCAGTCGATGCGGGGAATGCGGTACATGGGGCGTAGTTTTCGGTTTCGTTGGGTGAAGATAGGAAAAAACGCCGGAAAATAAAAACGATGGCGACGGAAATCGCAGTTCCCGGCGGCGAATGTGCGGCCGGCCGGCGATTTTTTGCGCGAGGCCGATCGTTTTTCGACGACTTTTCCTATTTTTGGCTTCGCCTTGGATATTCCGTGTCGGCAAAATGCAAATAAGTTTGCTTTTGCGCTCGGTTTTTTCGTATCTTTGCGCTGCGCGCAGAGAGGGTGCGGCTCAGCCTAAAAGAGAACGGGGCCATTCTCTTCTGCGCCCGCTTTCCGCTATTTTATCGGAACCGAAAAATTAGAACGATATGAACATATCTTACAACTGGCTGAAGAAGTATATCGCCGCCGATCTGTCGGCCGAGGCGATGGCGACCATCTTGACGGACATCGGTCTGGAGGTGGAGTCGTTCGAGAAGATCGAGACCGTGCGCGGCGGCCTGCAAGGGGTCGTCGTAGGCGAGGTGCTCACCTGCGAAGAGCATCCCGATTCGGATCATCTGCACCTTACGACGGTCGACGTGGGCGGAGAGGCTCCGTTACAGATCGTCTGCGGCGCGCCCAACTGCCGCAAGGGACTCAAAGTGCTCTGTGCCACGGTAGGCGCCGTGCTCTATCCCGAAGGGGGCGACGAGGAGTTCAAGATCAAGCGCAGCAAAATTCGCGGCGTGGAGTCGTTGGGCATGCTCTGCGCTGAGGACGAGTTGGGCGTCGGCGCATCGCACGACGGCATCATGGAGCTGCCCGCCGATGCGCCGGTCGGTATGCCGGCCAAGGAGTACCTCCGTATCGAGGACGACTATCTGATCGGTATCGGATTGACGCCCAACCGCGTCGATGCCGCTTCGCACATCGGCGTGGCGCGCGATTTGGCGGCTTACCTGCGTGCTAAAGGCGATGTGGAGGCGCGGGTGCTGTGGCCCGATGTGTCGGCTTTCAAGGTCGACAACCACGATCTGGAAATCGGCGTTACGGTCGAGAACGCTGAGGCGGCGCCCCGTTATACTGGTCTGACAATTACCGGCTGCAAGATCGCTCCTTCGCCCGAATGGATGCAGAACGAGCTGCGTGCGGCGGGCATTCATCCCAAGAACAATCTGGTGGATATCACCAATTACGTGCTGTTCGAACTCGGTCAGCCGTTGCACGCTTTCGACGCCCGTAAGATCGAGGGCGGTCGCATCGTCGTGAAGACCTGCGCCGAAGGGACGCCTTTCGTGACGCTCGACGGCGTGGAGCGCAAGCTGAGCGACCGCGACCTGATGATCTGCTCGGCCGAGCGTCCGATGTGCATCGGCGGCGTCTTCGGCGGACAGGATTCGGGCGTCGGCGACGATACGACCGATATTTTTCTCGAGAGCGCCTATTTCAATCCCGTCTGGGTGCGCAAGACGGCCAAGCGGCACGGGCTGAATACCGATTCGTCGTGGCGTTTCGAACGCGGCGTCGATCCGCGTTTGCAGGTGTATGCCCTCAAACGTGCGGCGCTGCTCTTCAAGGAGCTGGCAGGCGGCCGGATTTCGAGCGACATCGTCGAGGTGAGCGCCGGCGAACCCGCCGATTTCGTCTTCGATTTCTCGCCTGCGCGGTCGAATGCGCTCATCGGCAAGGAGCTTTCCCTGCAGACCTACCGCACGATTCTCGATGCGCTCGACGTGAAGATCCTCGACGAGCGTGACGGCGTGTGGCGCGTAGCCGTACCGCCCTATCGTGTGGACGTGCAGCGCGAGGCCGATCTGGTGGAAGATGTGTTGCGTATTTACGGATATAACAACGTAGAAATACCGGTGCAGGTGCGTTCGACGCTCTCCTATGCGGCGAAACCCGACCGGAACCGACTGATGAATCTCGCAGCCGATTATCTGACGGATAACGGCTTCACCGAAATCATGTCCAACTCGCTCACCAAAGAGGCTTATTACGAGGGACTGACTTCCTACCCCGCTGCCCGTTGCGTGCGGATTCTCAATCCGCTGAGCGCCGATCTGAATGTAATGCGGCAGACGCTGCTATTCAATACGATGGAGGCTGTGCAGCTCAACGCCAACCGTCGCAACGGCAATCTGAAGCTTTACGAGTTCGGCAATTGCTACTTTTACGACGAAGCGTCGCGCGATGCTGAAAAACCGCTTGCCGCCTACTCCGAGCAGTACCGGCTGGCAATTGCCGTGACGGGTACGGCCGTGCCGCAGTCGTGGAATGAAAAATCGCAGGCGGCTTCGTTTTTTACGTTGCGCGCCGTTGCTGAAAAACTGCTTCGCCGTTTCGGGCTGGACATTTATACCTTGAAAAGCGAGCCGCTGCAAAGCGACTTGTTCGGCGACGGCTTGTCGCTGTGGCTGGGCGGCAAGGAGCTGTTGCAGATGGGTGTTGTGGCGTCGCAGATTCGTCGTGCGTTCGACCTCAAGCAGGAGGTCTACTATCTGGAAATGAATTTCGACGCGCTCGTGAAATCCACGCGCAAGCATCGCATCGCTTTCGAGGAGCTGTCGAAATTCCCCGAAGTGAAACGCGATCTGGCGTTGCTGGTAGACCGGCAGGTTACCTTCGCCCAGTTGCGCGCCATTGCCTTGGCTACGGAGCGGAAACTGTTGAAGAGCGTTTCGCTGTTCGATGTCTACGAAGGCGATAAATTGCCGGAGGGCAAAAAGTCCTATGCACTGAGTTTCGTGCTGGAGGACAAGAGCCAGACGTTGACCGACAAGGCGATCGAGCGGGTAATGAACAACCTGCAAGCGCAGTTCGAACGACAGGCAGGCGCCGTCGTGCGATAGAATCGGCAACAGTGCAAAAGCGCGGCGCGGGATTCGTTTCCCGCGCCGCGTTTTTGCACTGTCCGCTCTTTCGGTGCCGTCTGTCCGATCGGAAAGATCGATTCGGTGCATCAATTCTCTTCCTTTTTCGCTTTCTGCCAAAGGGCTTCCTGCTCGTCGAGCGTCAGATCGGAGAGCATATGTCCCTGATGCGCAGCTTGTTCTTCCATCGAGGTGAAGCGGCGGATGAATTTGCGGTTGGTGCGTTCGAGTGCCGCTTCGGGATCGACGTCATAGAGCCGGCAGGCATTTATGAGCGCAAAGAAGAGATCGCCGAACTCCCCTTCCATCCCTTCGTGGTCGCCGCGGCGCATCTCCGTTTCGACTTCACCCAACTCTTCGCGGACTTTCGCCCACACATCCTCGCGCTTTTCCCAGTCGAACCCTGCGCCGGCGGCTTTCTCGCCGATGCGCAGTGCCTTGACCATCGCCGGCAGGCTGACGGGAACTCCGCCCAGCGTGCCGCTGCGGCGGTTCTTCTTGCGCAGTTTGAGCGTTTCCCAATTGCGTTTCACCTCGTCGGACGTGTCGGCGTGAATCTCTCCGTAGACGTGCGGGTGGCGATAGATGAGCTTGTCGCACAGATCGTTCACGACGTTCGTATAATCGAAGGCTCCGGCCTCCTCGCCCAATTTCGAGTAGAAGACGATATGCAACATCAGGTCGCCCAACTCTTCGCGGATGCCGTCCATGTTACCGCCGAGAATAGCGTCGGCCAGTTCGTAGGTCTCTTCGATGGTGTTCTCGCGCAGCGTTTCGAAGGTCTGTTTGCGATCCCATGGGCACTTCTCCCGCAGTTCGTCCATGATTTTCAGCAGCCGCAGCGTCGCCGCGGCGCGTTTGTCCTGTTCCATTGGCAATAGTCGTTTATCGAGATACAAAGGTATGGTTTTTCGCCGAAAAAGTTTATCTTTGCCTCGGATAAACTTTCGCTTAGATAGGCTTGCCCATCCTTGCAAAGGAAAACGCTTTACGACAACTCCGCTGCCGGAAGAGCGGATGGCGGCGCAGAAACAGATATTGACTAGGCAGACCCCAACCCACGGAAAAACGGGGAGACGCTATGCCGAAAATCTTTTGTCCGCACCGAAATCATCGCCTCGACGTGGTAGCTCGGGGCGGAAAATGCAAACGAGAAAACTAACTCCTAACCTATGAAACTGCGACCTATATTCTTACTGTTGGCGATGTTGTCCCTGAGCGTTCCCGCTGCATCGGCAGCCGGTGCGTTGATTCCGCGACCGCACTCCGCGACCCGTCTCGACGGGCGATTCGTCTTCACGGCGGGCATTCCCGTCGTCTACGCTCCCGGACTGGAACCGCTGGCCGAGTACATTACCGAATACATTCCGCTGCAACGGCTCGACGACCGCGCATGGGCGATGGGGCCGTCACTGCGTTTGTGTCTCGATGCGACACTGGACGACGAAGCCTATCGGCTTGTGGTGACTCCGCAGGGAGTTCATATCGACGGCGGCGATTACGGCGGCGTTTTCAACGGGTTGCAGACCTTGCTGCAACTGCTGCCGCCGGAGGTCTATACGGGCCGTGCCACCCTGCCGCTTGCGGTCGATGCCTGCCGTATCGAGGACACGCCGCGTTTCCACTACCGCGGCATGATGCTCGACGTGGTTCGCACGTGGATGGACGCCGATCGGGTGAAACGCCATATCGACCGGATGTCGCACTTGAAGATCAACAAACTGCATCTGCTCCTTTCGAACGACGAAGGATGGCGTCTGGAGATCAAGTCGCATCCCGAACTGACCGAAATCGGCGCATGGCGCGGCGGAGATTCGCCTGTGATGCCGGTTTACGGCAAGTGGAATGAAAAATACGGCGGATTTTATACGCAGGATGAAATGCGCGAGCTGATCCGTTACGCCGCCGTGCGCAATGTCGAGATCATTCCCGAGTTCGATCTGCCGGGTCACAGCCGCAATTTCGCGCGCGTGCATCCCGAAATCCTCTGCAATTATACGCCCGATTTGTCGACGACGGCCGGTTACGACTACCGTTCGGTGTGGTGCGCCTCGCGCGAAGCGAACTATCGCTTGTTGGCCGATATTCTGGGCGAGGCGGCGGCGCTGTTCCCGTCGGAGTATATCCATATCGGCGGCGACGAGGTCGATATGAGCCAGTGGGAAAAGTGCCCCGACTGCCGCGCGCTGATGGCGCGCGAAGGTCTTTCGGACGGTCATGCGCTGGAACAGTACTTTCTGGGGCGCGTGATTCGCATTCTCGAAGTCAACGGCAAACGTCCCGCCGTGTGGAACGAGGCGATCAAGGGCGGAGGATTGGCCCGCAATGTCCGCGTGCACGGTTGGGAGAGTGTCAAGGCTTGTCTTGAAGCTACGGCGCAGGGCTATCGCACAGTGGTGATGCCGGGCGAGTATTTCTATTTCGACATGCGCCAGTCGCCGCACGAGGACGGTCACGACTGGGCGGCGATTTTCGATGTCAGCAAGACCTATTCGTTCGATTTCGCCCGTTGCGGATTTACGCCGGCACAGGAGGCCAACGTGATGGGGGTCGAGGGGGCTTTCTTCAGCGAGGCCTATGTCTCGCACAATCCCGAAACGCCCGATTATTTGGATTACATGACTTTTCCGCGTGTCTGCGCGCTTGCCGAGTTGGGCTGGAGCGACGGGGTGCGCGAGTGGAGCGAGTTTTACCGCCGCTTGCGTTCGTACTACGATCGGATGGGTGCGCAGGGCATCCGCTTCCGTCTGATGCCGCCCCGTGTGACGTACCGCAACGGCGTACTGACCGCAACGGTCGACGACGGTTCGCAGCTGACCTACACCGAAGACGGCTCACAGCCGCAGTTCTATACCGAACCGATCCGCACGGAGCATCCCGAACGTTTTCTGTTTCGCAGCAGCTATAAGAGCGGCCTCAGTCCCGAGGTGGGTGCTCCGGCCTATTACCGTACGTTGAAACCGACCGTGAAGATCACCACGTCGATGGGCGAAAGCAAGCAGTTCCCTTATGTGCGCGCTGAGGAGTATCGGGGAATTGCCCGTACGGCGCGTACCTGTCGGCAGGGCGATTGGATTCGCTATGACTTCGCCGAGCCGGTCGCATGCCGTGAGTTGGCCGTACGTACGGGTAATCTGCAACTGCCGCGCTTCATTTTCACGACCGGATACGTCGAGCTGAGCGCCGACGGCGAGCCGTTCGAACGCGCCGGCGAATTGGAGAAGGGAGGACTGTTGATCCGACGGCCATCGAAACCGATCCGTGCGATCCGCGTCGTTTCGACCTGCGAAGGCAACGGCTGTCCCTATGTGACGGTGCAGTCGCCCGTCATCAAGTGATCGCCGAAAGACCGTTTTTAGGATATCAGCAGGGATACAACGTTGTTGCATCCCTGCTGTTTTTTTGCATATTGTCACTCGATCGGGCCGAGCGGCGGTCGGTTCGCCCCGACTCGGCGGCGGTTGATCCCTTCGTTTTGGCGTTTGATCCGACATCCGGTTCGTATCCCTCCTTTTTCACCCTACCTTTGTATCGGAACATTCCACGAACCGGATATCCGGCGGTGAAACGTTAAACTAAAAACTTACGACGATGAAAAAGATGATGACAGCCTTGATGGCACTTTTCCTGATGGCGGGAACGAGCGCGTTCGCTCGAAATGTCAAATCGAATGCAGACGGACAGCGTCCGACGGTCGAGCAGATGGCTCGCAATGCAGCCGAGCGGATGACTGCGCAATTGAAACTGACCGAGGCGCAGACCGAACAGGTCTATGAAGCTGCTCTCGAACGACTCCGGTTGACCGAATCGCTGCGCGAGCAGGCGCGAGCCGCCAAAGCGGAGGAAGCCGAGAAAATGAAATCGATTCTATCCACCGAGCAGTTCATGCGCTGGTCGCGGTTGCAGGGACAGGGCGGACGCGGTCACGGTCCGCAGATCATGAAAAACGACGGCGCGAAGGGCACGTGTAACGCCGAGCGCAGCGAAGCTCCCAAAGCCCGTCGCGGGAAGAAATAGGGAGAGCTTACCGCCGGTTGCGAAGGAATCGGCGGAGCCCGCTACCCTCTTTGTGCGATAACAACGACGGCTGCAAGATACTTTGATCTTGCAGCCGTCGTTGTTTACGGGGGAGCCGTTATCGGGAGATTATCCCAGATAGGATTTCAGCAGTTTGCTGCGCGACGAATGGCGCAAGCGGCGAATGGCCTTCTCCTTGATCTGACGGACGCGTTCGCGTGTGAGGTCGAACTTTTCGCCGATCTCTTCGAGTGTCATCTCCGAGCAGCCGATGCCGAAGAAATACTTGATAATGTCGCGTTCGCGTTCCGTAAGCGTTTCCAGCGCCCGGTCGACCTCCGTCGAGAGCGACTCGCTGATCAGACCGCGGTCGGCGTTGGGCGAATCGGGATTGACCAGCACGTCGAGCAGCGAGTTGTCCTCACCGTCGGCGAACGGCGCGTCTACCGAGACGTGGCGTCCCGCCACGCGCAGCGTGTCGGTCACCTTCTCGCGCGGCAGATCCAGTTCCGTCGCCAGCTCCTCGGGCGACGGCGTGCGTTCATGCTCCTGTTCGAAGCGGGCGAACGCCTTGTTGATCTTGTTGAGCGACCCTACCTGATTGAGCGGCAATCGCACGATACGCGACTGCTCGGCCAGCGCCTGAAGGATCGACTGGCGAATCCACCAAACGGCGTAGGAGATGAATTTGAATCCACGCGTTTCATCGAACTTTTCGGCGGCCTTGATCAGGCCGAGGTTGCCTTCGTTGATCAGGTCAGGCAGGCTGAGCCCCTGATTCTGGTACTGCTTGGCAACCGAGACGACGAAACGCAGGTTGGCCTTGGTCAGCTTTTCGAGCGCTTCCTGATCGCCTTTGCGGATTCGTTGGGCCAGCTCCACCTCCTCTTCCACCGTGATGAGCTCCTCCTTGCCGATCTCCTGCAAATATTTGTCGAGCGAAGCGCTCTCACGATTGGTGATGGATTTTGTAATTTTTAATTGACGCATACTCTAACTTAACCTAAATATATTTATCTTTCATTTATCTTATTTCATCTCACACGACACGGGGAGAAGACTTTCGCTCCTCCCCGGTAAATCGTCGTTATGGAAAACCTGTCGGGTTTCCGGGGTCCCTCTCTCTTCACTCTCTCTCTTTTTCCCCGAAATCCCGACAGGTGGCAGTCGAACCATCCTGTGCGGCGACCGTTTACCCTTGCGGAAGCGGTCCGGCCTTTTCGGTTATTCGACCAGCATGTAACTGGCCGCACGACCGTTGGGATAGATACCGTCGATTGACGTTATCTTGTCGCTCATGCGCTGCATGTCGCTGAGCGAGTAGACGGGACGATCGTTGATATGAGTGATGACAAAACCCTCTTTCACGCGTGCCCGGGCCAGAATGCCGTTAGCCTTGATGCCTACAACCTGCACGCCGCCTTTGATTTCCAACTCTTGGCAGAGCTTCGTGCCTGCATCGCGGAACCTGCCGCCCAATGCGGCGGTCACGTCGACCGTTTCGCGCGTGATTAACTCCGTTTTACCAGCCTTATTACGCAGGGTAACGTCAAAAAGTTTCACTTCCCCGTCTCTTTTTACCGTAATTTTTACCTTATCGTTGGGTCTGTGTTTCGCAATCTGCTCCTGTACGGCCGACGCATTGTCGATTTTTACGCCGTCGATCGCCACGATCACGTCACCTTTGCGGATGCCCGCCGCCGAAGCCGCGCCATCTTCCGAAACGGTCGCTACGTAAACGCCGCCCAATTCCTTGATGCCGGTCTCCTTGCCCATCTGATCGATAAAATCCTGATCGATATAACGATAGGAAATGCCCAGCAACGCCCGCTGCACGACGCCGTACTCTTTCAGATCGACGACGACCTTCTTGACGATCGATTCGGGTATGGCGAACGAATAGCCGATGTAGCTTCCCGTCTGCGATTTGATCAGCGTATTGATGCCCACCAACTCGCCGCGCGTGTTGACCAGCGCACCGCCCGAGTTGCCCGGATTGACCGCAGCGTCGGTCTGGATGAACGACTCGATGCGGAACTGATCGGGAATCACGTCCAATTGGCGCGCCTTGGCGCTCACGATGCCGGCCGTGATGGTCGATTGCAGGTCGAAGGGCGAACCGATCGCCAGCACCCACTCGCCCAACCGCAGCCCTTCGGAGTTGCCGAACGGGATGGTCGGCAGGTCTTTGGCCTCGACCTTGATCAGCGCCACGTCCGTCGTGGGATCCGTGCCGATCACTTTGGCGTCGAAGCTGCGGCCGTCATTGAGTTTCACGCGCAGTTTGGTCGCGTCGTCGATCACGTGGTTGTTCGTCACGATGTATCCGTCGTCGGAGATGATGACGCCCGAACCGCCGGCTCGGCGCTCCTGCGTCTGCGGCTGACCGCCGCGGCGTCCATAGCCCTGCGGAATGCCGAAGAACTCGAAGAAGGGATCGTAAGCCCCTCCGTAGCCCGACGAAACGTCGACCTGCTGAATGGCTTCGATATTGACGACCGCCTTGACCGCATTCTCGGCGGCATAGGTCAGGTCGGGATATTTATCGGCTTCGTAAGCCGTGAAATGCGAACCGAGGGCCGGCGTACGTTCGACCTCGCGCTCGATGTATTCGATTCTGTCGGTTTGCGAGCGGTCTACCGCCCATACCGTTACGCCGCTCGTTACGGCTGAAACTGCAATCGTTCCTAAAAATAAAAGGGTCTTTTTCATTGTTTCTGAAAATTACGTTAAACTTTTAGGCAAATTCTATCATTGGCAATTAATTTCGTTTTCATTGGTCTGCCATTATAACGTGCTGACCGGCGAAATATTTTATTATCATTTGAAAAAACGCCGCCGAGCCGTGTGTGGATGGTTGAATGTGTCGGAATGGAGCCGTCCGGTTTCGTCGCGGCGCCGGATGGCCGAGCCGGCGCCGCAGGAAAGAGGCGGCCGTAACATGGATCGCGAGGCGGAGCAGAACGGGCGGCGGTTGAAAACCCCTGCTTTGCCGTCACCGGTTGTTGCGATGCCGGTACTAAGTCATCCTCAATTCGGATTTCGCTACTCTCCGGGAGCGTGCGTATACCCCTCTTCGTCGTATACCGGCCGGTTGTCCTCTTCGATTTCGTCGATTCCGTCCGGTATTCTGTCGTCCGAAGCGATTTCGGAGTCCCACAGATTTTCATCGACCAACGTTTCATCGCGTTCGTTGCCGGCGTAGCCGTTGTTGTCCGTGGAGAGAATGGTGCGGTCGCTCGGAAGGATTATTTTTCCCATGGCGTTGTTTTTTAAGGTTTGCGGTTTTGCCGCAAGAATGGTACCATGCCGCAGCATTTCACGCTTCGTATAACGTCGCATTTTAATAGCGTTCGGATACTGAAAACTAACGAAAAATCGGGACGACGGACATACATCCGTCGTCCCGATTTTTCCATGTGACACCTCCCGTTTCCGGCAGGAACCGTCGTATCGAAGGGCTGTCGGTTTAGAGCCCGAACTCCTTGCGGATCAATTCCACGGCGTCGAGTTTCTCCCAACCGAAATACTCGATCTCCTGCTCGATCTCCCGTCCGTCGCGCCAGAGTTTTTCGATATTGGTATACGGGCGATTGCCGAAATGGCCGTAGGATGCCGTCGCTTCGAAAATCGGGTTTTTCAGCCCGAACCGCTTGACGATAGCCGCCGGACGCAGATCGAAGAGTCGCTGTATGCGACGCGCGATTTCGCCGTCGGTCATTCCGGCCAGCGCTGCGGGGCGTTTCGAACGGTAGGTATCGACGTAAATCGATAACGGTTCGGCGATGCCGATGGCGTACGACAGTTCGACAAGCACCTCGTCGGCTACGCCTGCCGCCACCATGTTTTTGGCGATGTGACGGGCGGCATAGGCCGCCGAACGGTCGACCTTCGAAGAGTCCTTGCCCGAAAAGGCGCCGCCGCCGTGTGCTCCGCGACCGCCGTAGGTGTCGACAATGATCTTGCGGCCCGTCAGTCCCGTGTCGCCGTGGGGGCCGCCGATAACGAATTTGCCGGTGGGATTCACGTGCAGGATGTAGTCGTCGCCGATGAGCGAAGCCAATTTGTCGCCGGCACGCTCCAACCGTGCCTTGACGCGCGGAATGAGAATCTTGCGCACATCCTCGCGGATGCGCTCCTGCATCTGCCGTTCGGCCTCCTTCTCGCTCCTGCCGTTGCCGGCGGCGATGAATTCGTCGTGTTGTGTCGAGACGACGATCGTGTGGACGCGTTGGGGACGTCCCGTCGTTTCATCGTATTCGACCGTTACCTGCGACTTCGAGTCGGGACGCAGGTAGGTCATTACCTCGCCTTCGCGGCGGATGACGGCCAACTCTTTGAGTATGACGTGCGAGAGAATGAGCGTCGCGGGCATGTACTCGCGCGTCTCGTTGCAGGCGTAACCGAACATGATGCCCTGATCGCCTGCGCCCTGCTGCTCTTCGGCTTCGCGGACGACACCCTGATTGATGTCCGACGATTGTTCGTGGATGGCCGACAGCACGCCGCACGAGTTCCCGTCGAACTGGTATTCGCCCTTGGTGTAACCGATTCGGTTGATGACGCGGCGCGCCACGCCCTGTACGTCGACGTAGGCTTCCGAGCGCACTTCGCCCGCTACGACGACCAGCCCCGTCGTGCAGAGCGTTTCACAGGCGACTTTGGCATTGGCGTCGTGACGCAGAAATTCATCCAGAATGGCGTCCGAGATCTGATCCGAGACTTTGTCGGGGTGTCCTTCCGACACCGATTCCGACGTAAATAAATACCCCATTTTCAATACAATTTAACGTGAGTCCGGCAAGATTTGTCAATTGTCGAGGGCTTCGATTTCGGACTTGCCGGACTCACTCCGTGGCCTGTCACATGCAGACCGGTCCATCGATCGGACAACCCTCTCGAATCTTCCGTTGTGAGCGGAAGACCATTCGTTGAGTTAAACGTATCGAAACGGGAAAAATTGGCTGTTGAGAATAAAAAACGAAGCTGTTTTAGCGATTTTTTATTGTGGTTTGCAATCAGTCAAATCTTTCCACATTCCATAGCCGCGCTCCTTGCGGAATAGCGACGCGCAAAGATACGAAAAGTCTATTGCAAAAGCAAATTTATTTGCATTTTCCCGAGGCGGAATATCTGCGGCGAGGCCAGAGATAACAAGAAAATCGGGAATGAAAAGCGAAAAAACCGAAAGATTTTTTGCGCGTCGCCGTCCGATCAGTTGGAATTCTCGCGCGGAGTTCCTATTTTTGCAGTATAAGGATGCGGACGGTTCCGCGCCGGTAATTCGAAAACGAGTTTTTCATGGCATATATAAAAGAGGTAAGGGGGCATACGCCCCGCGTGGGCGAAGGGACATTCGTAGCCGATACGGCGGTGTTGATCGGCGACGTGACTGTGGGGCGCGACAGTTCGATCTGGTTCAACACGGTCTTGCGCGGCGACGTCAACACGATTACCGTCGGCGACCGCACCAACATTCAGGATGGGACGGTGATCCATACGCTTTACGACGGTGCGCCCCACCCTTCGCAGACGCATATCGGCAACGACGTTTCGATCGGCCACAACGCCACGATACACGGCGCCGTTATTGAGGACGGCTGCCTGATCGGCATGGGCGCGACGGTGCTCGACAACGCCGTGGTAGCGTCGGGTTGCATCGTGGCCGCCAATGCGCTGGTGCTGTCGGGCGCGAAACTCGAACCCAATTCGGTCTATGCCGGCGTTCCGGCCCGCAAGGTCAAAGAGGTCACGCCCGAACAACGCGAGGAGATTATTCATCGCATCGCTCACGACTATCACATGTACGCCTCGTGGTACGAAGAAGATAAATAAATCGCACGGAAATGTCCCGCTCGTCGAAATATAGCGGAATCGTCGTCAACCTGCTGCTCGCCGTGGCCATCTCGCTGGTGGTCAATTTCTCCTATGTGCTGTTGCTGGTCGTAGAGAAGGGCGACGACCGTCATCCGCCCTTCAGCCGAGAGATGGAGCCGGATCGGGAAAACATCAGGGTCGAGGGCGAAGTATGGATTTCTCCCGACGGGCACGGTTATCTGTTCTATACCTCGCCGAAGAAACTCTCGGACGACGATTCCGTCGCGACCGGGCTTGCCGAGGTCGCTCCGACACGCGACAGCGTCTATATTCCCCGTAATACGGCCCGTTTTCTGCGTTTGCAGTCGGGCGACCGGCTTTTGGCCGACGCGCTCGAATCGCGTCGTCCGGGCGGTCATCCCGTATTGGGCGTAGTGCAGGAGCGCAACGGCGAGCCGTTCGATTACGGCCTGTTGTTCGACCGGCCGCAGGAGGGCGTGATCTTCGCGTTGCAGCTTCTCTACTTTTTCCTGCTGGCATTTCTTCTGCTCTCGATTCTCCGGCTCGGCGACAAGGAGCGCCCCATGTCGAATCTTCTGAAACGCAGCCTGCTGTGTGCGGGCCTGACCGTCGTACTCTATTTCATTGCTCCCGTCGTGCGCTGGCGCAGTCACGACCTGACCTTGCTGGCGCTCAGCGGCAGTTGGCTCGACTACAATCTGATCATGAAGTGTTCGTTTACGCTGGTCGTCGTGCTGCTATACGGGCAGATCAGTCTGCTGCTTCATCAGCGGCAGTTGATGGCGGTGGAGAACGAGCAACTCAAAAGCGAGAATCTGACCACGCGCTACAACATGCTGGTAAGTCAGATCAATCCTCACTTTTTCTTCAATTCGCTCAATTCGCTGGCGATGCTCGTGCGCGAGGGCGACGAGCAGAAGGCGCTTACCTATATCGACCGGCTCTCCTTCTCGTTCCGCTACATTATCCGCAACGGGCAGAATATGCTGACGACGCTCTCCGAAGAGCTGCGTTTTGCCGAAGCATACGGCTATCTTTTCAAAATACGCTATGCGGACAAGCTCTTTTTCGATATCGACGTCGATCCGCGATACCTCAATTACCGGCTTCCCGTTCTGACGTTGCAGGAGCTGCTGTCGAATGCCGTCAAGCACAATGCCATCACCATGCGCCGGCCGTTGCACGTTTCGATTCGTGTCGAGAACAATTGCCTGATCGTATCGAATCCTCTTTCGCCGAAACTCGACGCCGAGCCGGGCACAGGGATCGGTCTCCAGAATCTCGATAGCCGCTGGCAACTCATTACGGGCCACGGCATCCGCATCATGCGCAGCGAAGAGACCTTTTCGGTGGGTCTGCCGCTGCTGAAACCCCAGAGTAAATGAGAGTCGTAATCATTGAGGACGAAACCGCGGCCGCGGTCAATCTGCAATCGATCCTGCGCAAAGTGTCGCCTGCCGCCGAAATCGAGGCGGTGCTCGAAGGGGTCGAAGAGAGCGTCGAATGGTTCGAGACCCATACGCAGCCCGATCTGGTATTGATGGATATTCATTTGGCCGACGGCGAATCGTTTCGGATTTTCGAACGTATTTCGCTCACGGCTCCCGTCGTTTTTACGACCGCATATGACCGTTACGCTCTCGAAGCCTTTAAAGTCAACAGCATCGACTACCTGCTCAAACCGATCAAAGAGGAAGATGTGCGCCGTGCGTTGGAAAAATTGCGGCGTCTGTCGGGGTTGGAGCGCAGCCATTACAGCGAACGGGTCGAACAGTTAGCGGTGAGGGCCAACGAGCGGCAGCAGGTCTTTCTGGTGCGGATGCGCGACAAGTTCATTCCCCTGCGGCGCGAGCAGATCGCTTTCTGCTACACGAGCGACGAACGGGTGACGGCCTATACGTTCGACGGCGGAAAGTATCCGCTCGACAAGCCCCTCGAAACCTTGCAAACCCTATTGCCGACAAGCGATTTCTTTCGTGCCAACCGGCAGTTCATCATCGCACGTCAGGCCGTTTCCGAGATTACGGTTTGGTTCGGAAGTCGTCTGGCATTGCGTCTGAATATCGAAACTCCCGAACGGATCGTCATCTCCAAGGCTCGGGTTCCCGAATTCAAACGCTGGCTTACGGCGGTTCACCCCGTCGATTAGTCGGTTCACCCCTCGATTTGGCCTTTTAACCTTGTTCTCGGTACCTAAACGGTATCGGAGACCCTATCTTTGTTTCAGCAAACGAAACGAATATGCGATCGATTCCGAACATACTGCTCTTAGCGACGACCCTGTTTTTTACGGTCGGAGCCGTGGCGCAGCCCGATCGGCGGAATCAACGCATGACGGCTCAACAACGAGCCGAGATCGAATCGCAGCGTCTGCAACGGGAGTTGTCGCTTGACGACCGGCAGCGTCGCGAGGTTTGCAAGATCCTGCTCGAACAGAATCGACAGAAAGAGGAGATTCAGATGAAGCGCAGGGCCGCCGACAATGAACGTCGTAAAAGGTTGGAGAAAATGGCTGTTGCCGAGAGGTCTGCCATGAAGCGTGTGTTAAGCGACGTACAATATCAACAATGGGAGAAGTTACAGTCGGCGGCTCCTGTGCATCATCTTCGTCGCAACGGACCGCAGCGTTCCAGAGACTCGCTGCACTCCGAACGCAAAGGGCCTCGACCGCCGGCGGACGGCCTGCGGCACGAACCGAAGAAAATGTCCGGCGAGAGAGCCGGTACTCGATAAACCACTTCATTTTAATAGGGCTTCAAAAATAATTTGGTGGGAGGGTGTCAAGTCTCTTGGCACCCTTTTTTCGAAAAGTCGATGAGCGCTGACAAGCCGGTTTACGGCATTTCGGGCGCTGAGATTGAGGATAGAGCGTGTAATTCGTTCCGGGGATCGACCTCCGTTTGCCGGATTTTTGCTAAATTTGCAAGAATTTGCCGATCGGCGGTACGTCTGGAAAAAAGATAGAAAAAAATGAGACGAACGATTTTAATGTTTGTAGCGCTGCTTACCACAATGGGGGTCTATGCCCAGTCGGGCAGTGTGACGGCGACGGTGATTGATGCCGGTACGCGCGAAGGCGTTCCGGGTGCCGTCGTGGAGTTTGCGCCGGCGAATACGGCTGCCCAGAAACGCTATTTCACGACGGGTTACCGGGGACGCCTCGAGGCGACGCTCCCCTATGGCGCCTACAAGGTTTCCATTTCGTTTTTGGGATACGAGACGCTCGAACAGGAGTTGAAACTTTCGGCGGCCAAGAAGTCGCTGGGTACGCTCGAACTGAAACCTTCGTCGACCCAGATCGAAGCCGTAGTCAAGGAGGTGAAATCGATGCGTACGTCGCAGAAGGGCGATACGGTGAGTTACAACGCCGGAGCGTTCAAGGTGACGGCCGACGCCGATGTGGAAGGATTGCTCAAGAAAATGCCGGGCATCACCATCACCGACGGCGCGGTCGAAGCGCAGGGCGAGACCGTGAAAAAAGTCTTTGTGGACGGCAAGGAGTTCTTCGGCGAGGATGTGACCTCGGCGATCAAGTCGCTGCCGGCGCAGGCGGTCGACAAGGTCGAGGTCTACGACAAGCTGAGCGACGCCGCCGAGTTTTCGGGCATGGACGACGGCGAGGGTTACAAGGCGATCAATATCGTTACGAAACCCAATATGCGGCAGGGGCAGTTCGGTAAAGTCTATGCCGGTTACGGTTATCAGCCCGAGACGGAGGGGACGACGTCGCATCACAAGTACAATGTGGGCGGCAACGTCAATCTGTTTCATGGTTCGAGCCGTGTGTCGGTGATCGGTTTGTTCAACAACGTCAACCAACAGAATTTTTCGTTCGAGGATATTTTGGGCGTATCGGGCAGCTCTTCGGGGCGCGGAGGCGGCGTAGGTGCTTTGATGGTACGGCCGCAGAGCGGCGTGGCCTCGGTCAACTCTTTCGGTATCAACTACTCCGACAGCTGGGGCAAAACCGGCAGGCAGGACAAGGTAACGTTGCAGGCCAGCTATTTCTTCAATCGTACGACGACCAAGAATTATTCGACGGTGGACAAATGGTACGAAGCTCCTTCGCCGATCGATACGCTGCAAACGAGCGGATATTCGAACAACACGAACGGAAACCACCGTTTCAACGCCCGCCTCGAATGGCGTATTTCGGAAAATCAGTCGTTGATGTCACGCACGGGACTCAGTTTCCAGAGCTACGATCCTTATAGCACGACTTACGGTCATCAGTGGGGAGAGAGCGGTTTGCGCGTGGTGGACAATTTCAGCGACGGAGACCGTACCGGTCTCAATCTGAACCAGTACCTTTCCTATCGGACCAAGCTGGGCAAAGCGGGACGTACGCTGACGCTCGACGGCAATGTCCGCTATCGGAATAACGAAGGGGACACGGACAGCTATTCGAATCAGGCGCGGGGAATCGATCCCGACCGGATCGTCGTGCCCACGGATACGCTGCTGTTGCGCTACCAGCGGGCCCATTCGCCTTCGTACAGTTACAACCTGCGCGGCGACGTGACCTATACCGAGCCGGTTTCGCAGTATGCGCAATTGAGCCTGCAATACCGTGTGGCCTACAATTATCAGGAGAGCGATAAAAAGGTCTATGTTACGGAGAACGACCGGTTCGATACGGCCGGAGTTCTGCCGGATCCGAGTCTGTCGCAATCTTCCAATACGGGGTATCTGACGCAGCGTATCGGTCCGGGTTTCCGCATCGTGAAGGGCAAGAATCGTTTCGTCGCCAATTTCTCCTATCAGCATGCGCAACTTACGGGCGAAGTGCTTTCGGCGACGAAAGTCGTGGGTGCCGGCGAGGATTCGAAAACGTCGCACGGCTTCAACAACTTCACCTACTTTCTGATGGGACAGCTGAACATCAACAAGGAGAATTCGATCCGGCTGTTCATCAACTCGTCGACCGACAACCCGAGTATCGGCGAGTTGCAGAATGTCTACGACATTTCCAACGCGCAGAGCATCTCCAAGGGAAATCCCAATCTGCGCCCCTCCTATTCGAACAACGTGCGGTTCCATTACGTGAATTCCAACGTCGAGAAGGGCCGGACATTCATGTGGATGTTCTCGATGCAGAACACGTCGGACTACATTACGTCGAGCATGGCCTACGACGTCGAAGTGGAGGTTCCGACCGGAGAGACCGACGACAGCGGCAATCCCGCGACCAAGACCTACAATCCGCACTCCTATTCGACCTATACCAATATGGACGGCTATTGGAATCTGCGCACGCATCTCAGCTACGGATTTCCCGTTTCGTTCCTGAAAAGCAACCTCAATATAATGGCGGGCGTCAACTATACGATCACTCCGACGCTGGTGGCGCGTAATGGGACGGACGGAGACGTATGGCTGGAAAACGGCGAAATCGTGGGCGGTCAGCGCAACGACGCCAGCCGTCTGAGCTATGATTTCAGGGCCGTACTGGGCAGCAACATCTCCGAGAACGTCGATTTTACGTTCTCGTGGAACGGCGCCTATAACATTGCGAAGAACTCGCTGGTGTCCAATGACGCGGACAACAAGAACCGCTATTTCAACCATGTGGCGACGGCGGCGATGAAATTCGTTTTCCTGAAAACCTTCACCTTTACGGGCAATGTCTCCTACCAGCAGAATATCGGTTTCACGAACGATTACGACAACTCCTATGTATTGTGCAATGTCTATCTGGGAAAGAAACTCTTCCGTAACCGCAGGGGCGAGGTGATGGTCGGCGTCAACGATCTGTTCAACCAGAATACCGCTTTTTCGCGTACGACGGGGTCGGGATATACTCAGAATTCGATCAACAGCGTGATCGGTCGTTACTATACCGCGCAGTTCGTTTACAACCTGCGTAATTTCGGGAAACGCGGCTCCAAGGATATCCGAGATTACGACGGCATGGGTTCGACGGACCACGGCCGCAGTTCCGGTCGAGCGCCGATGGGACCGCCTCCGGGCGGTGGCGGCAGAGGCCCGATGTTTTGATCGGGCGGCAGCCGAATGCAATCCGGTCGATACAAAAAGCGCCGATCCTTCGGGGGATCGGCGCTTTTTGATTGCCGAGGGTTTGAGAAACAGCCTATTTCTCCTGCTTCTGGCGTGTCAGGATCACATGGATGCCGATGCAGGCCAAGCCTCCGTAAACGATGACCTGCGCCCACAGTAACCTCAATTCGGGCATCACCTCCTGCAGCGAAGCGCCCATTGTCCGTATGCGGATAAAGGCGTTGACGCCGCTGCTGCTCGGGAAGATCTGTCCCAGCGTATAGAGCCACTCTGGAATCGCTTCACGCGGAAATGAGGCGCCGCTCAGCAGCAGAATGGGAATCGACGTCCAGAAAAGGAACAGCAGCGACTGCTCGCGGTAGCGGAACAGCGTCGAAATGGCGATGCCCATCATGATGCAGGCCAGCAGGTACGGTACGAGGAAGCCGACGACGGCCCACGTAGCGCCGTTCGAGGGATAGTGGAACAACTTGTAATGCACGGTCATGATGTAGAGCAGCGTGACGGCGTAGATCGAGGTGTAGACCAGCGCTTTGCCCAGCACGATCGGGAGGGTGTACATTCGCTTGCAGTTGGCGGGGATCAGTTTCCGGTATAGGCCGAATTCGCGCCACGTGCCGCCGATCATGCCGATTCCGATCAGCAGCGTCTGCTGGATAATGACGATAATGATCGCCGGCATGATGAACGAACCGTACCCCAAATACGGAATAAAGAGGTTGTGCGACTGATAGATGACCGGCTGTGTCGTGGCCGTCGCCTGCGGAATGTCGGCGCCTTTGGCGATCAGCCGCTGGAATTGGACCATTGCCCCCGTCTGTCCGATGCCCGTCACCAGTTCTTGGAACACCTGACGGTACATGAGGAAGTAACTGGCGTCGACATAGAGCGACACGGCGGCCGACGATCCGCCCAACAGTTGCTTTTCATAATCCTTCGGGATGTAGACCACGCCGTAGATCTTGCGGGTGAAAAAGAGCTCCTTGGCCTCCTCCATACCGCCGGGTTCGTAAGCTACGTAGGAGTTCGGTCCGGCGTCGAACGTTCGGATCAGCTCCCTGCTCGACGGTGTCTGACTTTCGTCGATCACGCCGATCGGGACATTGCGCAGCACTTCGGGGGCATAGGCCGATGCATAGAGCGTCGAGTAGATGAAGATGGCCAGTACCATCACCAGCAGTACGCCGCCGTCGGTGAAGACGGCCTTGTATTCGTTGCGTATGACCGAAGCGAATTCGCTTCGGTAGGCTTGCAGTATCTCCTTGAATCGTCTCATCGCTACATCCTCCCCCAATATTTTTCGTTGGTACAGATTTCACGCAGGCGCGGCAGGCAGAGCATCGGTACGATGATAAAAAGCGCGATATATCCCATGTCCCACAGTGAGTCGATGACCGGAGCGCCGCGCAGCGCCTGATCGATGAAGATGTCGGTGTAGAACGTGAAGGGAAAAATCTTGCTGAACGCCTGCACCCACGGGTACATCGCCATCATCGGGAACGTGAGCCCTGAAAAGGTGAAGGCCAGCACCGAATAGCCGCCGCCGATCGAGAGCGACAGACGCAGGTTGCTCAGCAGCGTGATGATCAGCACACCGATGGCCATGTAGGCCAGAATGAAGAGCATGCAACCGAACATCAACGCCGTCAGACTGCCGTGCAGGGGAACTCCGACGATTTTGAAAAGGATCACGAACATCATCAGCGTCATGAGCAGCATCATGGCGATCAACGGCAGCATCTTTCCCACGAGCGCCGACAACACCGATCCGTGCGCCGTGTCGAGCCACTCGCGCGCCGTGCCGTTTTTCAGTTCCGTGCCGATGGCGAAGATTGTCACGAGCATGGCGAAGATCATCAGCATCATGGGCATGAAGCTCGGCGATAGGTAATAGCTGTAATTGATGTAGGGATTGAACAGTACGTGTTTTACGAAACGCACGGGCATGATCTGCGCCATCGCCTGTTTCTCGGTCAGCCCCTGCTTCATGAGCAGTTGCAGTTGGATGCCTGCCTGAAAAGTCGTTATGGCCGTCTGTATATCTTTCGACAGCAATCCGTTGACGGTGATATTCGTACCGCTTACCGAGCTTTCGATATGGGTCTGGCTGTTGCTGAGGATATTTTTCTCGAAGAATGCCGGAATCTGGATGACGGCCGAAATCTTCCCTTCGCGCATCAGCCGTTCGGCCTCTTCCATGCTCTGTACCTCGTAGGAGACCAACGCCGTCGCGGTGTCGTCGATCATCTGCGTCACCTTGCGCGACAGCGCCGTGTGGTCTTCGTCCAGTACGGCGATCGGAATGTTGCGGGCGACGCCCTCCTCGAAAATGACGGCGAAAAACGCGAACGAGATGACGGGCAGCACCACCATCAGGATCCAATACATGGGCTGACGGGCGATGCGCTGCAATTCGCGCCGCATGACGAGGGCGGTATCGTTGACGTAATTGCGCATGGCTCGCTTCCCGCTACTCGATTTCGTCCCAGTCCACGATGACGCTCATGCCGGGGCGCATGCCTTCCTGCGCACTCAACGGTTTGGCTTTGACCGCGAATGTGCGAATATCGAATCCGCCCTGCGTGCGCGTTGCGGCCCACGTGGCGAAATCGGCCTGCGGAGCGATATAGGTGATGTGGAAATCGACATCGCGGCCGAGCGCCGGCACGTAACCGCGCAACTGCTTGCCCATCTTTATTTTGGGCATCAGCGTCTCCTTGATGTTGAACGTCACCCATAGGTCGCTCATATCGAGAATGGCGACTACGGGATAACCGCTGCCCACCAGTTCGCCCTGCTCGGCGATGATGGTCGATATTTCACCCGTAACGGGCGAATAGACCATTGCATCGCTCAGGTAGCTCTCCACTTCGGAGACAACGCCTGCGGCCTGCCGTACTTGTGCGGCCGCTGCCGCTTTCTCCTCCTTGGTCGCGCCGTCGACGGCCAGATCGTACTGCGCTTTGGCGGCCGAGGCGGTGGCGGTCATGGCGTTGTACTGCGCCTGCGCCTCGTCGAACTTCTGCGCCGGAACGACGCCTTGTTCGTAGAGCGCTTTTACGCGCTCGAAGGTCTTTTTTGCCAACTCACGACCCGCCTGCGCCTGCTGCCACATGTTGAGCGCAGCTTCGATCTGCTGCACGCGGGCGCCGGAAAGCACCTTTTGATCGATTGCCGACGCTGCGCTCCTGACCGCTTCGGCCTGTTCCAGTTTGGCATCCAGTTCGGGCGTCGAGAGCGTATAGAGCAGTTCGCCGCGTTCCACATACTGCCCTTCCTCGACCTTCATGTCGACGATGCGGCCTGCGATCTTCGACGAGGCCTTGTAGGTCGTGCACTCCGTCGTTCCCTGAAGCAGGGTCGGCGTCTTGGCTTTCAGGTAGCGGCTCACCAATACGACCGCCACGATGATGACGACGACGGCGATGACGACTGCGATGATGTTTTTCTTCTTCATATCTTCTCTATTTTTACTATTTCTCGAATGTGATGTGGCGGGCGTCCTGCCGGCGCATGTAAGAGGTGAACTCGTCGCTCATGCCGGCCGCTTCGAGCAGTTGGGCCAACAACACGTCGTACCGGTAGGCGGCCTCGATGCGTTCGGTCTTCACCTTGGCGAGATTCAGTTCGGCGTCGATCAGATCGGTCGACGAACTCATCCCCTCCAGAAACGCCGCGTTTTTGGTCTTGAGGTACTCCTCGGCGAAGGCGAGCGAAGCTTCGATCGACTCCATCTGTGTGCGGTAATTCTCCATCTGATTGTAGAGTTTCTCGACGAGCACCGAGATGTCGCTGCCCGCCTTGGTCTGCAACGCCTCGACGCGCCGCACGGTCTGTTTGGCTGCCGAATATTTATACTCGCGGTTCAGACCGTCGAAGAGTTTGAAGTTCACTCCGACGCCCACCGCCCAGCGCGGCAGCACCTTGGAAACCTGATAGTCGTAGAACGATACGCCGCCCATGGCTACCACCTGCGGCAGGAACGACGACCGCTGCGCGCGCACCCCTTCGTAGGCCAGCCGGCGTTTCTGCTCGACTTGGTTGAGCAGCGGGTTGCGCTCGGAGGCCAGCGTTTGAAAATGATCGAGCGGTTCGATACGGCCGAGCATGAACATCGCCGTCACGGGCAGATAGTCGCCTTCCTTGCCGACGGTGCTGTTCAGTGCGCTGGCGATCGTCTCGACCTGTGACTTCGCATTTTGCAGGTCGCGTTCTGCTTCCGACATCTTGAATTCGACATAGAGTTTCTCGCTGCGGGAGATCATCCCCTGCGCTTCGAGCGCCGTGGCGTCTTCGAGGTGTTTGCGCACGCCGTCCACCACCTGCTGCCGCACGACGACGACCTGCCGAGCGAGTGCCAGCCCGTAGTACCGTTCGACGAGCTCTGAAATCAATGCGTTGCGCTGTTGAATTCCTTCCGAACGGGCCGTCTGCTCGTTGATGCGTGCGGCGCGGTTGGCGGCGTTGATCTTACCGCCCATCCACAACGGAACCGTCACGTCGCCGCCGACGAATCCCAGACTGCGATCCTGCAACGGAAGCGCCCAGTTGGCGCCCATCGCGCCGCTCAGCATTTGAGAGATGGAGGGAATGTATTCCGACGGAATCATTCCGCTTTGGAGAATCTGTCCGGCGAGGTTCTGCACCGGTGTTTTCATGTTGTTGAGATCGATCTCGATGTCCTTGCCCAGATAGGCGTAACTGCCCGTGATTCCGATCTGCGGCATACGCAGGCCGATGGCTGCGCGGCGTTCCTGCTGGGCTGCGCGGCGGTTGAACTCGGCGGCATGGATGGCAGGGTTGTCGGAGAGCGTCATTTCGAGCGCCTCTTCCAGCGACAGCGTCCGCCCCTGCTCCTGTGCAGACAGCTGCATGACGGTCGTCAGGGCGAGAATAACCAACGTGACTTTTTTCATATCTTTTCTACTTATGATGTTGCGAAGATAGAGATTATCGGCTTCAAATCTATTTGCGAGAGGGCAAACGGGACATTTTTAGTCCGTTTAGTCCACTTTTTTTACTCTTGGAGGCGGAGGTGGCTGTTGATCGCGAGAACGTCGCCGCCCAATTGCGGGTAAACGCGCACTTCGACGCCGCTCTTTCGCAGCCGCACCGCGCCTTCGCAGCATACGAAACACGAAGGTTCGTAGAGCGCAAAAATCGTGCGCGAGAAACCGTGGCGCAGAATCAGTTCCGTACAGCTCTCCGGTTCGCTGCGGCGCGTCGAGCAGGGTTCCATCGAGGAGTAGATGGCGCCGCCGTGCAGGTCTGCTCCGGCGGCCGTTGCTTTCAGGATGGCCTCCTGCTCAGCATGATGCGTGGATGAGGTTTCGTGGGTGTATCCCGTGAAAACAGCTCCCGAACGGGTTACGATGACGGCTCCTACGCGGTAGGAAGTGGCGCAGGGGGTGCAGCGACGGCTCAGTTCGACGGCATGACGCAGATGGTGCAAATCCTCCTCCGTTCGGTCGGGGTGTAACGTATAGGTCGTCACCTCCATACCCTCCAACTGCCGGCGCATCTGCGGAAGACCGGTCAAATCGAATGCCGGTTCGAAACGGGGCGCGCGGGGATCGCCGACACAAACGGCCGGATTGACCGCTATGCGCAGCGTATCGACCAACTTCTCTCTCAGAAACATGCCGAGCGTGCGCGGTCCGCCCTCGACGAGCAGGCGTTCGACGCCCCGTTTCTCCAATTCGGTCTCGATGCGCGCCGCCGAAAGGTCGGGGCAACGGACGATTTCAGCGGTTGCGTCGAGCGGCGTTGCGGCGTCGCTGTCGGTAAGGACAATTCGCGCGGCCGCGTCTGCGGTGAAGAAATTCGATGCCGGATCGAGCCGTAGCGAACGGCTCAGCGTGACTTTCACGGGATCGGCCGGCCGGCCGGCGGCGAGTCGCTGATTGCGAAGCGCTTCGTCGCGCACGGTGAGCGAGGGGTTGTCGCGGCGCACCGTCTCCGCACCCACGAGGATCGCATCGGCCCACGCCCGCAGACGGAGCACCTCGCGCCAGTCGGCCGGCGTCGAAAGGATCAGCCGTCGGGTCGATCGGTCGTCCATATAGCCGTCGCCCGACAGGGCGACCGAAGCGCATATTCTCATCGTCGTAATTCGAACAGGGTTATTTCGGGGTTTGCACCGATCCGCATCGGAAATCCTACATATCCTATGCCGTCGTTGACATAGAGCGTGCGCCCCTGCTCTTCATAGCGGCCGCTCCAATGGCGGTACAGCAGGCGCGCAGGTGAAAAGGTTTGGCCGAACAGCCGGATTTTGCACTGCATGCTGTGGACGTGTCCCGAAAGGGTCAGATCGCCGTAGCCTGCGGCGAGAATCTGTTCCCAGAGCTGCGGAATATGGGCTGCCGTGATATTGTAGAGCGTTTTCGGTACATCGAGATAGGTCTCGCCGAAGTCGTATTCCGGCAGCGTACGGTCGTGACGGTGATGCACGAGCGCTCGGTCGTAAGAGACGCCCGACAGGGCGATCGAGTCGTCGCCGCGCCGCAGGTAGACCGTTTCGTTGTCGAGCACGCGCCACCCCATTGCCCGCTGGCGTTCGAGCAGTGCGGCGATGTTCGCTTCGGGCGGGATCGCCAGCGTATCGCGGATATAGTTGCCCGTGTCGTGGTTGCCTGTGATCGAAAAGGTACCGTAGCGGCTTCGGATACCGCCCAGCCGATGCATGGTCTGGCTGTTGAGTTCCGTGTAACGGATGTTGACCAGATCGCCGCAAAAGATTACCAGATCGGCATGCAGGGCGTTGAGCGAATCGACCAGCGCGTCGATCTCCCCTGCCGGATCGACGAGCGTTCCGATGTGCAGATCGGTGAATTGCGCGATACGCAGCCCGTCGAAGGCTTCCGGCAGCCGCTCGGAGTGCAGCACGACCCGATTGACAACCAGCGTGCGGCGACCCGACGTCGCTCCCTGAATCAGTACGCCCGCCACGGCGAGCGCGGCGATCAGTGCGAACACGCGCGCCACACGCCCGCTGCCGAAGGCGCGCACGATGTAGTAGGCCATGCGCGGCAGCGTGAGCAGCAGATAGGCGAAGAAAATCCACATGGCCGTGTCCATGACGCCGGTGGTATTGTCGCGCACGAGCCAAAAGAGAACGACTCCCGCCAGCGGCAGCAGGTCGCCCGTTACGACGAGCGCCAGCAACAGTTTGCGGTAGCGGTATGTCTTGCGGTGCCGCCGGAAATACCATCCGTCGGCGACGAGCGGCAGCAGGATCAGAAAAAGCGTCATCCACATCATAGCTGATAGATTATGAAGATGTTGCAAATATACGAAAACAGGCGGAATATTCGTCCGTGTCGATTCAAGAATCGGGCTAAATTCTTTGGCATATATCTTGCTTTCGGTAAGGGCGAATATTAACTGACTGTTATACAACATTGATAAACAGTTCTAAATCAACAAACACACATGAGCTTATGAAAACAGTTCGACTTTTTATCGCTGCGTTATTTCTGACTACCGCGGCTTCGGCGCAGCCTTACACGTCCTCCGATCAGGACGGGAGTTCGCCTACGGTTTACATGATCTCGGTTCAGGAGACCGATACGCTCATCCCCTGCGAGTGGCGCGCCCGTGCAGCCCGTAACCGGATAGCCATGATGAACGCCGTCGACGATTATATGGCGACGCACCGCACCGGTTTCCAGCAACCCGGACGGCCACAGTTCCTCTTTGCGCACAAACAGAACAAGTATTCGCTGGCCATCGGCGGCTTCATCGCCCTGCGTACGAGTTACGATTTCGACGGGACGCCGTCGGCTACCGACTTCGTTACTTCGTCGATTCCCGTGCCGGGCGATTATGCTTCCCGACAGCGGCTGTCGATGGATGCCTCCACATCGCGCATCTATCTTAAAGGTATCGCCAACACCGGCGCGTTGGGACGCGTCGTGGTCTATGTCTCCACCGATTTCCGCGGCGGAGCGCAAGGCAGCTATACCCCGCGTCTGCGCGAGGCTTACGTGTCGTTCAAGGGCTTTACCTTCGGTCGTGACGTGACGACCTTCTGCGATCTCGACGCAGGTCCTACGACGATCGACTTTCAGGGACCGAACGCCTACAATTTCACCTTCGCTACGATGATCCGCTATGAAGTCCCCTTTGCGAACAATCATCTGAAATTCGGCTTGGCCGCCGAGCTGCCCAGCGTGAGCGGCACTTTCGGCGAGACGTTCGATCCGATTCCGCAGCGCGTGCCCGATTTTCCGGTTTATTTCCAATATGCTTGGGGAGCCAAGCGCGACAGTCATTTCCGCGTGACGGGCGTCGTGCGCGATCTCTACCTGCACAATGCGACCACCGAGAACAACACTTCGCTGCTGGGCTGGGGCGTTCAGGCGAGCACCTGCATCAATCTCGCACGCGTGCTGACCATCTACGGCAACGGCGTTTACGGCGAGGGAATCACCAACTACATTCAGGATTTGTCGGGTCTGGGCTACGACTTCACGCCCGATCCGCAGGATCCGGCCCGAATTCAGACCATGCCGATGTGGGGCTGGTACGGCGCGGCGCGCATCAACATTCTGCCGCAGCGGCTCTTCATTTCGGGCGGTTACTCCGAAGCGCATATCCAGCAGAAGCACGGCTATTTTTCGGGTGAGCAGTACCGCAACGGCCAATACATCTTCGGCAACATCTTCTACAATTTCACCTCGCGTTGCAGCATCGCCGCAGAGTATCTCTACGGCCGCCGTGAAAACATGGACGGCATGAAGAACCATGCCAACCGCGTGAGCATGCAGGTGCAGTATAATTTCTAAACGACGACTTTCCGCTTGCGGCGCGAGTCCCCTCCCTCCGGTGTGCGGGCCTCCTCCGGCAAGTGCGTCGAACGCGATCGGCGATCCTGCGGGATTGCCGATTTTTTCATACCTTTGTCCGCATGATGGAATTTTTGGAGACATATCATCTGACGGGGATCGTCGTCGGAGCGGCGACCTTCCTCATTATCGGTCTTTTTCATCCCTTCGTCATCAAGGGCGAATATTATTTCGGCGTGCGCTGTTGGTGGGCTTTTGCTTTGTCGGGGGCGGTAACGCTTGCGGCTTCTCTATGGGTTGAAAATCTGATCTTTTCGATTCTGTTGGCCGTGTGGGGCGCATCGTCGCTCTGGGGAATCGGCGAACTGTTCGAGCAGCGCGAGCGTGTGGCGAAAGGCTGGTTTCCCAAACGTGAAAAGAAAAACTGACGTGTTGCCGATGAACCGGCTGTTGGGCAATTTTGCCGTCCTGTTGTTAATGGCTGTTGCCATCGGAGTCAGCGTGCGGCATATCGTGCGTTTGCAGCGGACGGTGCAAACGGTTGCCGTCGGGGAACCGCAAGAGCGGATTTCCCGTGCACGGCTTCTTTTTGCGGGCGATGTGATGGCGCATCTGCCGCAGTTGACGGCAGCCCGCCGTTGCGACGGGACATATGATTTCAGTCGGCAGTTCCGTTATGTGAAACCCCTTTTCGATGCGGCCGATCTGGTCGTGGTCAATCTCGAAACCACCCTCTCCCCCGCCGCTCCCCATACGGGTTATCCCTGCTTCCGTACCCCGTCGTCGTTGGCCCGTGCGTTGCGCAGGGCGGGCGTCGATGCGGCCGTGACGGCCAACAACCACTGTTGCGACGGCGGAGTGCGGGGCATCGGGGCGACGCTTGCCGCGCTCGACGATGCCGGCGTCCGTCATACGGGGACTTTCATCGACACGTTGCGGCACGGCGCCGACCATCCGTTGCGGCTTGAAGCGAACGGCATCCGGTTCGCCCTGTTCAACTATACCTATGGAACCAACGGCTTGCCTGTTCCCTCGGGCGCGACGGTCAACCGGATCGATACCGTCGCCATCGCCCGCGACTTGGCCGCTGTCGACCGGACGTCGACCGACTGCGTCGTCGTCTTTCTGCATTGGGGCAATGAATACGAGCGGCGTCCCAACCGTGAACAGCGGCTGCTGACCGGTTTTCTGCGACGGCATGGCGTCGATTTGATCATCGGCAGCCATCCGCACGTAGTGCAATCCTTTGAGCAGGACTCGACGGGTGCTGTCTTTTATTCATTGGGAAATTTCGTCTCGAATCAGCGTCGCCGCTACTGCGACGGCGGTCTGTTGGCCGAAGTGGAGGTAGAGAAGCGCATTGCAGGCGATTCGACGCGCCGACGGACGATGCGCTATGCGTCGCGGGCGGTTCCGGTATGGGTCGCGCTGCCCGATTATTGCATTCTGCCGCCCGAGGTGGGCGACACGCTTCCGATGACGGCCTTTGCCCGAACCGCTTATGAACGGTTTATGAGCGATACGCGCAGCCTGCTCGGCGGGAATGACTGAAAAAACAAAGCGAACCCTTTCGAGGTTCGCTTTGTTTTTTCAGCCGTACGGCCTAATAATTCTCTTTCTTCGGTTCGAAATAGGCCTGCGGATGCTTGCAGGCGGGGCAGATCTTCGGAGCCTCGGTGCCCTTGCAAACGTAACCGCAGTTGCGGCACTGCCACCAGATTTCGTGGTCGCGGATGAAGAAATTGCCGTCGGTCAGCCGGCTCAGAAGTTTGAGATAGCGATCTTCGTGTTCGCGCTCGGCAACGATCACCATGCGGAACGTAGCGGCGATCTCGGGGAAGCCCTCCTCGTCGGCCACCTTCGCGAATTCAGGATACATATCGGTCCACTCCTCGTTCTCGCCCATCGCGGCGGCTTTGAGGTTCTCTTCCGTGGTGCCGATTACACCGGCAGGGAAACTGGCCGTGATGGACACGCAGCCGCCTTCGAGATATTTGAAGAACTTCTTGGCGTGTTCCTTCTCCTGATCGGCCGTCTCGAGAAAGACGCCCGCGATCTGCTCGTAACCCTCTTTCTTGGCTACGCTTGCGAAATAGGTATAACGGTTGCGGGCCTGTGCTTCGCCGGCGAACGCCGTGAGCAGATTCTGCTCGGTCTTGGTTCCTTTAATGCTTTTCATAACTTATAAATTTAAAAATGCTAAGTGAGTCGATTATCACCTAACAAAGATAGAAAAAATTGTCGTAAGTTCATCGAGGAATGCAATTCTTTATTTTTATAATTTCATAAGATATTTTTATCTTTTCGTTTCGGCACGGACGAGGATCGAAACCGAATGCAGTATGCTACCTTCGGAGAAACGAGGCGGGAATGAAGAAAATTCGGGTTTTGTGGTTTCCGTTTTTTTAGCCTGTTCGTCACCGGATATTTGTTTCACTAAGGATCGGACGTTTTTTTTCGAATATCCAGAGGGCGTATCGGAAAATACGCTCTTTTTTCGTACCTTTGTGCTTCGAGTCATTTCGGCGTGCCGAATGGTTCGACAAGTATAAGTCTCCCTTTGTCGAAGGGAGATTTAGAGGGAATGTCGAAATGGAATCGGCGTTTGTGAAAACGCCGTTCATGTGAGGAAGACGGATTCCGTTACGGCAGGCGACCCTTCGAAATATACCAATTCCCCGTCTTCCTCACATGAATCTATGGCAGACGAAAAAATCATCTTTTCCATGGTGGGTGTCTCCAAGACCTTCACCAATCAGAAAAAGGTACTCAACAACATCTACCTCTCCTTCTTTTACGGAGCCAAGATCGGCATCATCGGTCTGAACGGGTCGGGTAAGTCGACGCTGATGAAGATCATTGCCGGCATCGACAAGAACTTTCAGGGCGAGGTGGTCTTCTCCCCCGGTTACACGGTGGGCTATCTGGAGCAGGAACCGCAGCTCGACGATACGAAGACCGTACGCGAAGTGGTCGAGGAAGGCTGTGCCGCAACCGTAGCGTTGCTTAAAGAGTACGAAGAGATAAACCAGAAGCTGTGCGAACCGATGGACGACGACACGATGGCGCGGCTCATCGAACGGCAGGGCGAACTGTACGAACAGATCGACCATGCGAACGGCTGGGAGTTGGACAGCGTGCTGGAACGTGCGATGGATGCCCTGCGCTGTCCCGATCCCGATCAGCCGGTCAAAGTGCTGTCGGGCGGCGAACGCCGCCGCGTGGCGTTGTGCCGACTGTTGTTGCAGCAGCCCGACGTGCTCCTGCTGGACGAGCCGACCAACCACCTCGATGCCGAGTCGATCGATTGGTTGGAGCAACATCTGCAACAATATAAAGGTACGGTGATCGCCGTGACGCACGACCGTTATTTCCTCGACAATGTTGCGGGCTGGATTCTGGAGCTGGACCGTGGCGAGGGCATTCCGTGGAAGGGCAACTACTCGGGCTGGCTCGAGCAAAAGTCCAATCGTCTGGAAATGGAGGAGAAGCAGGCGTCGAAGCGTCGCAAGACTCTCGAACGCGAGTTGGAGTGGGTGCGCATGTCGCCCGCCGGCCGTCATGCCAAGAGCAAGGCGCGTCTGTCGGCCTATGACAAGATGCTCAACGAGGATGCCAAACAGCAGGAGGAGAAACTCGAAATCTATATTCCCAACGGGCCGCGTCTGGGCGACGTGGTGATCGAGGCGCACGACGTAACGAAGACTTTCGGCGACCGCGTGCTCTACGAAAATCTCAACTTTACGCTGCCGCCCGCAGGCATTGTGGGGGTTATCGGTCCCAACGGTACGGGCAAAACCACCCTTTTCCGTATGATTATGGGGATCGAGCAGCCCACGTCGGGAACCTTCACCGTCGGACAGACCGTCAAACTCTCCTATGTCGATCAGCAGCACAAGTCGATCGATCCCGAAAAGACGGTCTATGAGGTGATCTCGCAGAACAGCGAGTGGATTCAACTGGGCAACCGTCAGGTGCCGGCGCGTGCCTATGTGGCGCGGTTCAACTTCACGGGCGCCGATCAGGAGAAGAAATGCGGCGTATTGTCGGGCGGCGAGCGCAATCGGCTGCATTTGGCGTTGGCTCTCAAGGAAGGCGGCAATGTCCTGCTGCTGGACGAGCCGACCAACGACATCGACGTCAACACGCTGCGGGCGTTGGAGGAGGGATTGGAGAATTTCGCCGGCTGCGCCGTCGTCATCTCGCACGACCGCTGGTTCTTGGACCGTATCGCCACGCACATCCTCTCGTTCGAGGGCGACTCGGAGGCCGTCTTCTATCAGGGCTCGTACAGCGAGTTCGAGGAGTGGAAGCGCGCGCAGGGCGGCGATACGACGCCCCACCGCGTGAAGTACAAGAAGTTAATGGAATAAAACAGAGCATATGGGTATTCAGAAACCTTCGATTCCAAAGGGTACGCGCGACTTCTCGCCCGCCGAGATGATGCGCCGCAACTATATTTTCGATTCGATCCGGCAGGTGTTCCGCACCTTCGGCTTCGCGCCGCTCGAAACGCCGGCGATGGAGAATCTCTCCACCCTGCTGGGCAAATACGGCGACGAGGGAGACAAACTGCTGTTCAAGATTCTCAATTCGGGCGATTACGCCGCAGGGCTTGCGCCCGATGAACTGCGTCAGGCCTCGAAAATCTGTGAAAAGGGATTGCGTTACGACCTGACCGTCCCCTTTGCACGCTACGTCGTGCAGCACCAGAGCGAAATCGTCTTACCGTTCAAACGCTACCAGATTCAGCCCGTGTGGCGCGCCGACCGTCCGCAGAAGGGGCGTTACCGCGAGTTTTACCAGTGCGACGTCGATGTCGTCGGGTCTCGCTCGCTGCTCAATGAAGTGGAGTTGGTGGAGATTGTCGAGCGCGTCTTCCGCAAGTTGCGCATCGGCGTGACGCTCAAGATGAACAACCGCAAGATTCTCTATGGAATCGCCGAGACGATCGGTCATGCCGACAAGATGGTCGATATCACGGTGGCCATCGACAAGCTGGAGAAGATCGGCATCGACAACGTGAAGGCCGAACTGCGTGAGCGCGGCATCGACGACGCTGCCGTTGCCAAACTTCAACCGATTCTCGAACTGAAAGGAGATAACCGGCAGAAATTATCGGAATTGCGTAAGGTGATCGGTCTGTCGGAAACTGGTGTGAAGGGCGTCGAGGAGATGGAGACGATCTTCGGTTATGTCGAGCGGCTGGGCATCGCATTGCCTGTCGAACTGGATTTGTCGCTGGCTCGCGGTCTGAATTATTACACGGGCGCGATCTTTGAAGTCAAGGCCAACGACTTCGCCATCGGTTCGATCTGCGGCGGCGGCCGTTACGACGATTTGACGGGAATCTTCGGCATGCCCGACACGTCGGGCGTAGGCATCTCGTTCGGCGCCGATCGTATTTACGACGTGATGGTCGGACTGGAGCTCTTCCCCGAGGAGGTCAATTTCTCGACGAAGGTGCTTTTCGCCAATTTGGGCGCCGACGAAGAGGCGGCGTCGCTCGGTCTGCTGCGGGCGTTGCGCGATGCCGGTATTGCGGCCGAGATCTATCCCGAAGCGGGAAAGATGAAAAAACAGATGGAGTATGCCAACCGCAGGTCGATCCCCTATGTGGCGATCGTCGGCAGCGACGAGCTGGCGCAGCGCGTGGTGACGCTCAAAGATATGCGCGTCGGCGAGCAGCGGCAGATTCCGTTCGCGGAGCTGGCCGCTCATTTGCGGTAGAAAAACCGGACTGTGGCGGAGGCGTATGGCAGAGGCGTCGGGCCCGGCCTTACGGCTCCGTTGCATTATTGCTAAAAAGGAGAAAAATGAAACGTCTGATTGCTTTGATCGTTGCGACGCTGCTTTTTGCACCGTGGTGCGCGCGCGCCCAGTTCGACGACGGATCGGCCGCACAGTTGCAGAAACTCGTGCAGGCCTATCGCTATGTGGACGCCACCTATGTCGATTCGCTCGATACGGCTCCGCTGGTCGAGGAGGCGATTCGCGGGATGCTGACTCGGCTGGATCCGCATTCGGCTTACCTTTCGGCGGATGAGATGAAAGCGGTGGACGAGAGCTTCGGCGGCAGTTTCGGCGGCATAGGCATCGAGTTCAATGTGCTCAGCGACACGGTAATCGTCGTCAACACCATCGCCGGAGGCCCTTCGTCGCAGGTGGGATTGCTGCCGGGCGACCGGATCGTCGGGATCGACGGCGAACGGGCGGTCGGTTTGAGCCGTGCGGAGGTGCCCAAACGGTTGCGCGGGCCGTCGGGTACGCAGGTGCAGTTGGAGGTGCTGCGCCATGGCGTGAAGGAACCGCTCGCTTTTACCGTGACACGCGGCGATATTCCGCTTTATACGGTCGACGCCGCCTACAAGGTCGATTCCGAAACGGGCTATATCAAAGTAAATCGTTTCGGACGGACGACGATGCAGGAATTCATCGAGGCGTTCAAAAAGATGAAAGGCGTTCGCTCGCTGATTCTCGATCTGCGGGGTAACGGCGGCGGATTGCTCGATCAGGCGGTCGGAATGGCCAATTTCTTCCTGCCGCGCGGCAGCCGGATCGTTTCGACCGAGGGGCGTGCGGTGCCGCCGCATGCCTATGAAGCTCCTGTCGACGGCGCATTTCTCAAAGGGCCGGTCGTGGTGCTTATCGACGAAAATTCGGCCTCGGCCAGCGAAATCGTCGCAGGAGCGTTGCAGGATTGGGACCGGGCGGTAATCGTAGGCCGTCCGAGTTTCGGCAAGGGGCTGGTGCAGCGACAGTTCCGGTTGGGAGACGGCTCGGCGATCCGCGTTACGGTCGCTCGTTACCATACGCCGTCGGGACGGGTGATTCAGCGTCCCTATGAACGGGGACACCGCGAGGAGTATTATGCCGCGCATCGCGAGCGGTTGATGAATGAACGGCCGGACAGCGTGGCGGTCGAAACGCCGTTGTTCGAGACGTTACGCACGCACCGATCCGTCTACGGGGGCGGCGGCATCCGTCCCGATATTCGGGTCGAGGCCGATACCGTCGGACAGACCGATTATTGGTTGAGGCTGATGCGTCACGGCGTGGTCAACGAACTGGTGCTGCGCTATCTGGATCGGGAGCGTCCGCAACTGGCGGCTCGCTACCCCGATTTCGAACGTTTCGACGCCGGATTCGCCGTATCGCCCGAAACGATGCACGAGCTGGCATCATTGGCTGCGGAACGGGGAATTGAGCCGACAGGAGAGGAAACGGCGCAGTCGGACGAGCTTTTGAAGATGCAGATTAAGGCGTTGGTGGCCGAACGGTTGTTTCCGCGCGAAGGGTTCTACCGTGTGATGAATGCTGCCGACGGATCGATGTTTCGGCGTGCGGTCGGGTTGCTCGAAGCATGGCCGGAGCAGGGAGTTTCGATCCTTTCGAAGGAGGAATAGACGAATTTTGGTTGATTTGTTTGGAATTATCGGATATTTTTAGTAGCTTCGTCTATCATACATAAAAATGATAGCGAAACCGATCTGTCTCGGATTCGCCGGCACGGAAACGAAACGACAGTTGAACCTAAACCTACCGATCATGTTTTCTCAAACGGATACGCTGCACAAGGAGAGTGAAGAGTTCGGCGAACAGATTTTGACGAAAGCCGTAAAGGCGGGCCGCCGAACCTATTTTTTCGATGTTCGCACGACGCGGGGCAACGACTATTACCTGACAATCACCGAGAGTCGAAAAACGACTGGAGCCGACGGCGCGGTCGTTTTCGATCGCCACAAGATTTTTCTTTACAAGGAGGATTTCGTCCGCTTCGTCAAGACGATGCATGAAGTGATGGATTTTATCGTTGCCTGCCGAAAAGCGGATGAAGGGTCCTTGAAGTCGGGCACCGATTCCTTTGTTTCCGAATGATGAATGTCGTATTGCAAAATACGACATTTTTTGTGTAAAGGGAGCCTTGCATCGGAATTGCGGCCGCTTTTGCCCGAAGGAGCGCCGGCAAAGGGAGAATTAAGAATAAATTAACCTTCTGCGTCGGCGTGCGATCGCCGGAATGTCATGGAATTCGATTATCTTTGCAAACGGAATCTTGATTGCAGACGGAATGACGAACTATTTATTGCTGGCGCTCAAAGGCTGCGCTATGGGAATGGCCGATGTGATACCCGGTGTTTCGGGCGGTACGATCGCCTTTATTTCGGGCATCTACTCGGAGTTGATCGAGTCGATCAAAAAACTGGGCGGCCCGTCGTTGCGCCTGTTGGCGACGCTGCGCCTGCGTGAATTCTGGCGTGCGGTCAACGGAAATTTTCTGGCGGCTGTATTTACCGGAATCTTGGTGGCGGTCTTCTCGCTGGCGCGGGTGATGACCTATCTGCTGGAACACCACCCCATCGAAGTTTGGGCTTTCTTCTTCGGGCTGATCGTCGCTTCGGCGCTGTTGGTGGCGCGTGACGTTACGCGCTGGAACGCCGCGTCTGTCGTTTCGCTGATATGCGGCGTCGCTGCGGCGTGGTGGATCACGGTCGCCTCGCCGTCGCAAACCCCCGAAACATGGTGGTTCATCCTGTTGTCGGGCGCCATCGCCATCTGTGCGATGATTCTGCCCGGCATATCGGGAGCCTTCATTCTGCTGCTGCTGGGCAAGTATCAGTTTATTCTGAATGCCGTTTCGACCTTCGATATCGGAGTACTGGCGTTGTTTGCCGTCGGCGCCGTTGCCGGACTGGTGAGCTTTTCGCACGTATTGTCGTGGTTGCTGCGCCGTTTTCATGACGTGACGATCGCTCTGCTGATGGGGTTCATGGTCGGGTCGCTCAACAAGGTCTGGCCGTGGAAAGAGACGCTCGAACGTTATTTCGACAGCCACGGCGCGGCGCATCCCCTTGTCGAACGCAACGTCCTTCCCGGCGCGGATGCGCAGGTGGGATGGGCTGTGGTGTTCTGTATTTGCGGTTTTCTGCTCATCTGGGGCATAGAATATCTCGGTAGTCGTTTGTCCGCAAAAAAAGGCGAGGTATGAGACGTTACGGATTGATCGGCCGTTCGCTCGGCCACTCTTTTTCTGCCCGCTATTTTGCCGGAAAGTTCCGTCGGGAAGGAATTACGGAGTGCGATTATTCGCTTTACGAGCTGCCTTCGATCGAGGCGTTGCCCGAACTGCTGGCGGCGCAGCCCGAATTGGAGGGATTTAATGTAACCATACCTTATAAACAGCAGGTTTTCAACTATCTGAACGATGTGTCGGAAGAGGCCGTGCGCATCGGGGCCGTGAATTGCGTGCGTCGTGACGGTGAGCGGTTGACGGGTTACAATACCGATATAGAGGGAATCAGGCTTTCGCTGAAGATTTTGTTCGGAGAGGATACGCCCGAAGCGGCGTTGGTGTTGGGAACGGGCGGCGCTTCGCAGGCCGTGCAGTACGCGCTTGCGGAGGCGGGCATCCCTTACGAGATCGTTTCGCGCGATCCGGCGCGGGGCAATCTCAGTTACGGCGATCTTACGCCGGAGATCGTGGCGGAACATCGGCTGATCGTCAATGCTACGCCCGTGGGAACCTTCCCGCATATAGACGATGCGCCGCAGTTGCCCTACGATGCGCTCACGCCGACTCATTATCTGTTCGATCTGGTTTACAATCCCGAGCGGACACAATTCCTGCTGCGCGGCGGGCGGCAGGGGGCGCATACACTCAACGGCCTGCCTATGCTCGAAGCGCAGGCCGAAGCGTCGTGGCGGATCTGGAACGATCCTATTTAGCCGCGTCTTCCCCGTCCATCGAACGGAGCAGCGCCGAAGCCCATTCGGCGTCCTCCTCGCGAACGACGATCTCGGCCGGCATCGTTCCGATAGGATAGATCGCCGACATGTATTCGTTGCGGATCGTGGCGAAGATGCCTTCGCTTTCCAAAACGGATTTGGCCATTTCGGCCCGGGTAATCGAGTCGTATTCCCGAATTACCACCAGTTCCTCATTCTCCATACTCGTAGGTTTAACGTGTGTTCGACGTAAATGTTGCCAATTGTCGGGGATTGCCGTATGAATTTACGCCGAACGCTCGTTACGGGAACTTGCGTTCCCGATATTCATATTGACAATCTCTCAAAATCACCCTTTGAAAAGGGCGAGATCCGGCCGCTGACCTCCGATCTTCCGAACCGGCTCCAATCCGACAGTTTGCGCCCGTTGCGGTATACCGCTGTGCGGATACTGATAATCCCTCTAAATTTCCCTTTGAAAAGGGTGACTTTCAAAATGCGGAGCATATCACGCTCGTTGATCGGGCTGCACGAAAGATAAACTCTTTTGTCGATAAATCCAAATATATTGCCATACAATTCATAAGCGGTTGCGGTCGACGAATTGTTGATAACTCGTCCGGCGGGAGATTGCCTTTTCGCCATTAATTGCGTACCTTTGGCTGCGCCTTAGATACTTCGCCTCGGCAATTGCAAATAAATTTGCATTGCGCTCGGCTTATTCGTATCTTTGTGGAAAGACGACGACGTTATGGCATCCAAACCCGATTTCGTGCATTTGCACGTCCATTCGCAATATTCGATTCTCGACGGTCAGGCCAGCATTCAGAAGTTGGTGGACAAGGCCATGCAGGACGGACAGCCGGGCCTTGCCGTGACCGATCACGGCAACATGTTCGGCATCAAGGAGTTTTATAACTACGTCAAAAAAGCCAAGGGGAAATATAAGGAGAAGGCCGCCGCAGCCGAAGCGCGTCTGGCCGCCTTGCGAGACGGTACGCAGCCGGCCGACGACCCGACGGCGGAGATCGCCCGCTGCGAAGCGGAGTTGGCCGATCTGAAACGTAAAGCCGCATTCAAACCGATCATCGGCTGCGAGGTCTACGTCGCGCGGCGGCGGATGCAGGACAAGGAGGGAAAGCCCGATCAAAGCGGGTATCACCTGATTCTGCTGGCCAAGAATCTCAAGGGATATCATAATCTTGTCAAGATCGTCTCAAAGGCGTGGACGGAAGGATTCTATATGCGTCCGCGTACCGACCGCACCGAGTTGGAGAAATACCACGAGGGGCTGATCTGCTGCTCTGCCTGTCTGGCCGGAGAAGTGCCGCGCGCGATCACGGCCGACGATATGCAAAAGGCGGAAGAGGCGGTTCTCTGGCACAAGAAGCTCTTCGGCGACGACTACTATCTCGAATTGCAGCTTCACAAGGCGACGGTCGAACGAGCGAACCACGAAGCCTATCCGATGCAGCTCAAGGTGAACGAACACCTGCGCGAATTTGCGGCCAAGCATCGGGTCCGTCTGGTGTGTACGAACGACGTGCATTTCGTCGATGAAGACAACGCCGAGGCGCACGACCGTCTGATCTGTCTCTCGACGGGCAAGGATCTCGACGATCCCAAGCGAATGCTCTACTCCAAGCAGGAGTGGCTCAAGACCCGCGAGGAGATGGCGGCCATCTTCGGCGACGTGCCCGAGGCGATGGCTGCGACGGTGGATATTTGCAATCAGGTCGAAAATTATACCATCGACCACTCCCCCATCATGCCCACCTTCGATATTCCGGCCGAGTTCGGAACAGAGGAGGGTTATCGACAGCGGTTTTCGGAGAAAGATCTTTTCGACGAGTTTACGCGGGACGAGAACGGCAATGTCGTGCTCAGTGAAGCCGAGGCACATAAGAAGATCGAGAAACTGGGCGGTTACGACAAGCTCTACCGCATCAAGCTCGAAGCGGATTACCTGCGAAAACTTACGATGGACGGCGCCCACAAGCGTTATGGGGAGCAGCTGACCGACGAACAACAGGAGCGGCTCAACTTCGAGCTGCACGTCATGAAGACGATGGGTTTTCCGGGCTATTTCCTTATTGTGCAGGACTTCATTCGCGCCGCGCGTGAGGAGCTGGATGTTTCGGTGGGGCCGGGACGAGGCTCGGCGGCCGGTTCGGCTGTGGCCTACTGTCTGGGAATCACGCAGATCGACCCGATCGCCTACGACCTGCTGTTCGAGCGTTTCCTGAATCCCGACCGTATTTCGCTGCCCGATATCGATGTCGATTTCGACGACGACGGCCGCGGCCGCGTGCTCAACTGGGTGACGCAGAAGTACGGCAAGGAGAAGGTCGCCCACATCATCACCTACGGCACGATGGCCACCAAGATGGCGATCAAGGACGTGGCGCGTGTGCAGAAACTGCTGTTGGCCGAGTCCGACCGTCTCTGCAAGCTGGTGCCCGACAAGATTCCCGACAAGAAGCTCAATATTCCGAACGCCATCGAGTATGTGCCCGAACTGCGGGCCGCCGCCGAGTCGGACAATCCCATTCTGCGCGATACGATGCGTTATGCGCAGATGCTCGAAGGCAATGTCCGCAACACGGGCGTTCACGCCTGCGGTACGATCATCTGCCGTGACGATATTACCGACTGGGTTCCCGTTTCGACGGCCGACGACAAGGAGACGGGTGAAAAGATGCTCGTCACGCAGTACGAGGGTTCGGTGATCGAGGACACGGGCCTTATCAAGATGGACTTCTTGGGGTTGAAGACCCTGTCGATCATCAAGGACGCCGTGGAGAACATCCGGCTCACGACGGGTAGGAAGATCGATGTCGACGACTTCTCGATCATCAACGATCCGGCCACCTACAAGCTCTTCTGCGAAGGCCGTACCGTCGGGACGTTCCAGTTCGAGTCCCCCGGAATGCAGAAGTACCTGCGCGAGTTGCAGCCTTCGACCTTCGAGGATCTGATAGCTATGAACGCCCTTTACCGGCCCGGCCCGATGGATTATATTCCCGACTTCATCGCCCGCAAGCACGGCCGCAGTCCGATCGTCTACGATATTCCCGTCATGGAGAAATATCTGAGCGACACCTACGGCGTGACGGTCTATCAGGAGCAGGTCATGTTGTTGTCGCGTCTGCTGGCCAACTTTACGCGCGGCGAGTCCGACACCCTGCGCAAGGCGATGGGTAAGAAGCTCAAGGACAAGTTGGACGCTCTGAAACCCAAGTTCATCAAGGGCGGGCAGGCCAACGGCCACGATCCGAAGGTACTCGAAAAGATCTGGGGCGACTGGGAGAAATTCGCCTCCTACGCCTTCAACAAATCGCATGCGACCTGCTATTCGTGGGTGGCGTTCCAGACGGCCTATCTCAAAGCCAACTATCCTTCGGAGTATATGGCGGCGGTGCTGAGCCGAAACCTGACGAACGTCGAGCAGCTGACGATCTACATGAACGAGTGCAAGCGCATGGGCATCAATGTGCTCGGTCCCGACATCAACGAGTCGATGCTGCAATTCTCGGCCAACAAGGACGGCGACGTACGTTTCGGTCTGGCGGCGATTAAAGGCGTCGGCGAAGCGGCGGTGGAGAGCATTATCGCCGAGCGGACGAAAAACGGCCGTTTCAAGGACATTTACGACTTCATCGAGCGGGTCAACTATTCGCTCGTGAACCGCAAGTGTCTGGAGAATATCGCCTATGCCGGCGGGTACGATTCGATCTCGGGGTTCAGCCGCTGCAAGTTCTTCGGCGTCGATTTGCGCGACAACAACGGAGTGACCTATATCGAACAACTGATGCGTTACGGCCAGCGTTTCCAGAGCGAGAAGAACAACGCCCAGCAAAGTCTTTTCGGCGGTGATACCGGAACGACCGACATCACGCCGCCCGTGATTCCCGCCTGCGCCGACTGGTCGCAGCTCGAAAAACTGAACAAGGAGCGGGAAATGATCGGACTTTATCTTTCGGCGCATCCGCTCGACGATTATAAGGTGATAATCGATAAGATGTGTACGACGCAGGTGGGCGATCTGGATCATCTCGACGAGTTGAAAGGCAGGGAGGTCGCTGTGGCGGGTATGGTCGTCGCGGTGCAGAACCTGACGACCAAGACCGGCAAGCCGTGGGGCAAGTTCAAGTTGGAGGACTACAACGGCACGCATGAGTTTGCGCTCTTCGGCAAGGATTACGAAAATTTCCGCAAGTACCTCTTCAACGACTATTTCCTCTTCATCAGAGGGCGGGTGCAGCCGCGTCCCTACAACGATCAGGAGCTGGAGTTCCGCATCACGTCGATGATGCAGCTCTCGGAATTGCAGGAAGCCGTCAAGGAGGTGCATGTGCAACTGGCCGTCGAGGAGATCACGCAGGAACTGATCGCACGGATGGGCCGTACGGTACGGGAGTCGAAGGGCAATACGTTGCTGCGGTTGAACGTTTACGACCGGCAGGCTCAGGTGTCGCTCAACCTTTTTTCGAAGAGTTACAAAGTGAGCCTTACGCAGGGATTGGTGTCGTTTTTCGAAGATAATGATATAAAGTATACAGTGATATAATCAAAACAATAAATTAAAATCAAGTACATTATGGCAAAAGAACTGAATGTGGGGAATTATGATGAGATCGTCGCTTCGAAACTCCCTGTCGTAATCGATTTTTGGGCCGAATGGTGCGGTCCCTGCCGCATGGTAACGCCGATTATCGAGGAGTTGGCCGGAGAGTATGAAGGCCGTGCGCTGATCTGCAAGTGCAATGTCGAGGACAACGACGACGTGGTGGCGAAATACATGGTGCGCAACATCCCGACGATCGTCTTTCTGAAAGAGGGACAGCAGGTCGACAAGATCGTGGGCGCAACGACCAAAGACGAGATCGTCGCCAAGTTATCGAAATTGCTTTAAACGACAGTCGACAGTCGTTCGTACGAACGGTACGAACGAATATGAGCCGTGAAGTTCTCCAAGGGGAATTCACGGCTTGTTCGTCGGTAGGAATAACTTCCGGCAGTTGGGGCGTATGCTCCGAAGAACGCCGTCTATGGTCGGTCGGCCGGTCGAAACGGGTGTTGCAGTGATTGAAGATGCGTCGCCTCGGCGAGTTCGACCATCCGGCGTAGCCCGTCGGGCGTTCGTTGCGACGGCATGCGCTCTATGCGGCTGTGCCGAATACTTTCGAGGGGTGATTTTCCGTTAGATTCCAAAATTGTAACGATAATATGGAATATATAACTCCTTTTCTCTACCTGCTCAACACGATGGCGCCCTATCTGTTGTTGGGGTTCCTGTTGGCGGGGATCATCCATGCTTATGTTCCGCGCAGGCTTTATGCGCGCTACCTTTCGCAGCCCGATTTCCGCTCGGTGGCGCTGGCGGCCCTTTTCGGCGTGCCGCTGCCCCTCTGTTCGTGCGGCGTAATCCCTACGGCGATGTCCCTGCGGCGCGAAGGCGCTTCGAAGGGGGCGGTCGCGTCGTTTCTGATCGCCACGCCGCAGACCGGAGTCGATTCGATCGTGGCGACCTACTCGGTGTTGGGACTGCCCTTTGCCGTGATTCGCCCCTTTGTGGCGCTTGCGACGGCCTTGGCGGGCGGATGGACGGTCAATCGCCTGACCCGCAACGAGACCGACGGCGTCCTTGCGGCCGGAGAAACCTGCGAGGCCGGAATGGGCGGCAGTCGTTTCGTGGAGGCGCTGCGCTACGGGTTCGTCGATATGGTGCAGGATATCGGCCGCTGGCTGGTGTTGGGACTGCTCGTGGCCGGATTGATTACGATTCTCGTACCCGATAACTTTTTCGCTTCGTTCGCCGACAAGCCGTTGCTGAATATGGCCGTCGTGCTGCTCTTCTCGATTCCGATGTATCTCTGCGCTACGGGATCGATCCCGATTGCGGCGGCGCTGATGCTTAAGGGACTGACGCCCGGCGCGGCGTTGGTGTTGCTGATGGCGGGGCCGGCGACCAACATGGCGTCGATTCTGGTGATCGGCAAGGTGCTGGGACGCCGCACGCTGCTGGCTTATATGGGGGCGATCGTCGCCGGAGCCGTCGGTTTCGGACTGGTGATCGACTACCTGCTGCCTGCTGCGTGGTTCGTTCCTTCGGAGGCCGTACATGCGGCCTGCCATGGCGAGGCGGGTTATTCATGGGTGGAGGTCACATCGAGCGCGCTGCTCGTGGCATTGTTGGCATACGCCTTGATCCGGCGATTTATTCATACGAAAACCGATAAGAGCATGACAAAACAAATTTATCGCGTGGGCGGTATGAGCTGCAACCACTGCAAGGCCAGCGTCGAGAAGAATCTCGCGCAACTCCCCTCCGTCACAGCCGTCGAGGTCGATTTGGCCGCGGGAACGGTCTCCGTAGAGGGGACGGCGACGGATGCCGAAGTGCAAAAGGTCGTCGAGGAACTGGGGTTCGAATACAAGGGACGCGCATAGCGTCGTCTGTTGCGAAAGAACGCCTGCGGCAGACACCGCAGGCGTTCTTCATTCAAGAGGGGGGGGCTCCCTCCTACCGGATCATCTCTTTGAGCGTCTTTTTCAGTTTGTCGTGATTGCGCAGATCGTTACGCAATTTGTAGTTGCCGTTTTTATCGACAAGCACGTACGATGGGATGCCGTCGATCTTGAACTGCTTGCTCAGGTATCCCCACTGTTCGTCGTTCAGTCTGTAATGTTTGCCGGCGATTTCGGCAATAGCGGTCTTATAAGCCACCAACGGGGAGCTTTCGTTGGCGATGTAAATCCAGACAATGTCATTGCTCTTCAGTTCGCCGGATTTGAGCGGCTCGTTCGCTTTGAGCGCGGCACGGCACGGCCCGCACCACGTGTTCCAGAAATCGACGAAGACGACTTTGCCTTTGTAGGGCGCAATGATCGTTTTGAAGAGTTTGTCGTTGCTTACGGCCGGTGTCGGCTCGATTCGCACCTTGCCTTCCAGACGGGCGAGTTCACTACGCGTATGCGCCTGCATCGCCTCGCACGCTTTGGCATAGAAGGGATTCTTCATTGAATGAAGAGTGGCGATATCTTCGTCCGAGAGGTTGTCGTTCTCCGCCTTATAGGGCATTTGCCCTACCGTGCGCAGATCGACGATCAGCCCGTCGGTAACTTCTGCGATTGCCGGCCAGTCGATATTGGGACGAGCGATCGACCAGCGATAATCGGGAAGCGAAGCGCCCATCAGCAGTTTCGGATCGTTGATGTCGAACAGTTTGCAGACGGCAGCATAGTGTTCGGCTTTCAGCTCTGGCGCCTTATAGTCGATTTCGCGTTGTCTCCGTAGATCCTTCACTGTCCGGTAGTTGTTTTCAAGCAGATATCTGGCGTCGGCCATGGCGCCGAGCGTCTCCTGCCGCAGTCGGAGCAGGTACTGCTCTTTGAGCATATCGGGCATCTCGCTGCGGGCGATGCTGTCGGCCAGCGTCTTGTATTTCGATTCGACCATTCGCGTGTATTCGTCGGCGGTCATGCGGTAGTCGGCAAACTCTCCGGTGAAGCGATTGAGGGAGATCGAAGCGTTGCCCGGCGTGTTGCACAACATATTCAGATCGCCGTAAACGCCCGTCGAATAGAGTCTGCGCAGGTGGGATTCGGACTGTTTCTCGTTGCGGCGATCCATGATAAACTTGCCGGTTTCGCGCAGATCGACATAGACATCCGTCGTTTCGCCCGGAGCGATCCAGAACTGACCGAACGATCGTCCGACACTCGAAGGACGGGCGAATGCGATCGCCGTTCCGTATTGTTCGAACCGGAAGGTCGCTACGCTGGTTTGAGGATCGATGTCGGCCGTCAGCTCTTTCTGGCTCAATAGCGGCGAGTTGAGATAGAGCGATACCTGCGGGAACATTCCTTCGTGGAAGCCGAGCAGATGGAGGTTGACGGTCGTCTCCCCTACTTCGAGGATCGGATCGGGTACGGCGCCGTCTTTGGGTTCGCTGCGAAGCGCCGAGGGCAGCTCCTCGGGATAGGCTTCGAACTTTTTCTTGCCCGTCAGGTCTACCCCGTAGACTTTGAAGCAGTCGTCGCAGTCCGATTCGATGAAATCGAACGATTTCGTCCGCTTGGGTAACGGTCCGAATTTAAGTACAAAGGATGCACGACCCGTTTCGGGCATCCAAAAGAGCGAATCGAGTTGAATCTCCTCGGTGCCTGTAACCGGATATTTCACGCCGTCGGCTTGCAGATAAGTTTTCGAATCGATGCGGATCCAGTTCTTCGGTCTGAAATAGGCGTTGATGTGTAGAACGGTCGCCGTGTCGCTCAGGTCGATTTTTGCGATGTCGAGCGTTTCGGTGTTGGCCGCTTCGATGAATGGATTCTCCACCGTACGGTTCTGCGGCGTGCAGGAAGCTGCGAGCATTCCGATCGCCGCGCAGATCAGGATCAGTGTTTTTTTCATGGCTGGTAAGTTTATGGGTAGGTTTGTTCGGTTTGCGGTTTTGTGGTTGTGTTTCGACGCACTTTTCATTAGATTCGTCGGTTGTAAAAAGGTTACGACGATTTCGATTCGGATGCCTCTGAGACAAATATAGGCTTTTTGTTCTATCTTTCCAACGATTTCATGGATTTATTTCTAAAAAATTAGTAGATGCAGGAAAAAGATAAGGGGACACACGTTTTGGCGTGTATCCCCTTTCGCGGTCGGATCGATCGGTGAAACGTTACTTCTCGATCAGCGAAATCGACCGCTGGATGAACTCCGTCAGGTTTTTGCCTTTGAGCATACCGTTGGTGAGCAATGCCAAGTCGATGATCTGCCGGACGAGCGAATCCTTCTCGCCGATCTTGCGCAGCCGCTCGTTGCGTTCGTCGCGCAGCGTGACCACCTTCTTCGACAGCTCTTCGCGCTGAGCTTTCTCTTCGGCGGTCAACTCCTCCTCCTTTTTGTCCTTAACGGTTTCATCGAAACGGTTCTCCTCGGCCACGGCGGCGTCGATCTTCTTGGTGACCGTTTTGAGCTTGTCGCCGTACTCTTTCTCGACGCTCTGGAGAATGTCGATCACGATGGGATGGTTGCCGTTGACGACGATGGTGAACGTATCGGGCATCTGTCCGTAGAACTGGCTCATCCCGCCTCCGCTCATGGCGGCCATCTCTTTCATACGGCGCATGAACTCGTTTTGGGTGATGACCACGGGTGCCTCGGTTGCCGCCATCGGTTCGAAGGCGATGTTGTAACGAATTTTTTCGTCGTCGGGCATCTGCGCCTCGAATACGGGCTGCAGAATCTCCTGCTGCGCTTCCGATAGCGACATTTTGAGCGCATCCTCTTTCTCGATAAGCTTCTCGACGATATCGCTGTCGACACGAACGAAGCGCTGCTCCTTATGCTTCGATTCGTACCAGTTGATGTAGTGGTTGTCGAGCGGCCCATTCATCTCGAGCACATCGTATCCCTTGGCTTTTGCGGCTTCGAGCGCCGCCAGTTTGGCGACGGGATCGTCCACATAGAGGAAGACGAGCGTGTTGTGCTTGTCGGTCTGATCGGCCTTGACCAACTCCTCGTATTCGGCCGGCGTGAAGTATTTGCCGTCGGTATTCTTCCACAACATGAAACTTTGCGCTTTTTCGGCGAATTTCTCGTCGGTAAGAATCCCGTACTGGATGAAGATTTTCAGGTCGTCCCACTTCTTCTCGTACTCGGGGCGCATCGTGTTGAACAACTCCTGCAGGCGGTCGGCCACCTTGCGGGTGATGTAGTTCGAAATCTTTTTGACGTTCGAATCGCTTTGCAGATAGCTCCGCGAAACGTTGAGTGGGATGTCGGGCGAGTCGATCACGCCGTGCAGCAGCGTGAGGTATTCGGGTACGATCCCCTCGACCTGATCCGTCACGTAGACCTGATTGGAGTAGAGCTGAATCTTGTTTTTCTGAATCTCGAAGTTGTTGTGGATCTTCGGGAAATAGAGAATTCCCGTCAGATGGAAAGGATAATCGATGTTCAGATGGATCGAGAAGAGCGGCTCCTCCCCCGTGGGATACAGTTCGTGATAGAATTCCTTGTATTGCTCCTCGGTGATGTCGGCCGGCTTGTGCATCCATAACGGATCGGTGTCGTTGACGATATTGTCTTTGTCGGTATCGACGTATTTGCCGTCCTTCCACTCCTTGACCTTGCCGAAAACGATCGGAATCGGCAGGAACCGGCAGTATTTGCGCAACAGTTCCTCGATCTTCGAAGGTTCGGCGTACTCCTTGGTATCTTCCGACAGGTGCAGGACGATCGTCGTACCGCGGTCGTGGACCTCGTCGGTCTCCTCCATCGTGAATTCCGGCGTGCCGCTGCATTCCCAGTGCACGGTCTTGCTGCCCTCCTTATAGGATTTGGTGATGATCTCTACCTTGTCCGAAACCATGAACGAGGAGTAGAAGCCCAGTCCGAAGTGGCCGATGATCGCCTGATCCTTGTATTTGGCCATGAACTCCTCGGCGCCCGAGAAGGCAATCTGGTTGATGTATTTATCGACCTCTTCGGCCGTCATGCCGATACCCCGGTCGGTGATCGTGAGCAGACGTTTGTCGGCGTCCGCCGCAATATGGATCGTCAAATCGCCCAGCTCGCCCTGCATCTCGCCGCGCGAAGCGAGGGTTTTGAGTTTCTGCGTGGCGTCGACGGCGTTGGAGACCAATTCGCGCAGGAAAATTTCGTGGTCGGAATAGAGGAATTTCTTGATGACGGGAAAGATGTTTTCGGTCGTCACCCCGATTTTACCGTTTGTCATAGTCGTATTCTGGTTTTAGTTTATTTTCTCCGTTCGTAGGGGAATCAAACTATGTGCCAGCGGCCTTTTTCTGCCAGAATGACAGCCGGAGACTGACAAAACAAACAGTCGGAAAGCGGAATTTCCGCTTTCCGACTATAATTCAGATTAATGACATCTGCTCTGAAAACTTATTTCCCCGTACACTTCAAATGAAGCGTTTGAGAATATATTGTAATTATTAAAGCTTGATATTGTCTTTGACCTTCGAACTCAAGAGTTATGTCGGTTTCTGACGGTTTATCAGGAGCTTGAATGTTAAATTTTCCAGATGTTACATATTTAGAGAAATACGGGTTGTTATAGTCTAAAGCGACATGCCAATCTGCATTCGTATGGTGATATTTAAAAGCCGACACATGCTCTTCACTATAAAGAGAGAATAATATCTCTCTGCTTTCATCGATCGTAAAATTCGTATCAAGATTTGTTATAGTAAATTTGGGAGGCCGAGGATTGGCTATCAGATAAATTTTGACAGTCGAAGAGTATGTTGGAGAGGCGATCGTAATGTCTATAGTTGATTTCCCGCTGGTTTCCATTTGCCCAGGAGCCGTAATTTTGATTGTTCCAGAATATCCATTTCCTGTCGGTTCGAATCGTATCACTCGGGCTTTCCAAGGTTCTGTGATGTTCGTACGAATTGTTAAGTTTTTAGCGTCTGCACCTTCTACCGTAAAATCGAAATTATTAATATCATCTGGTTGGCATGTAATTACTTTTTCCTTATATACAATAGTAAATGGAGCTTGTGGTTCTTCTTCTCTATTCTTATCACATGCAACATATCCCCAAATTAGACAGAAAATGATTGTTAATTTGATAATTCGATTTTTCATGGCAATATTCAGGTTTTGGAGTTTAATTTATTTTCTGAGTTAAGAGATATTAACACAAAATTAATCAGAATATATTAAAAACCAAATAGAATATTATTTAAATGCTATCTTACTTAAGATTACGATTTTATTTCATCGCTTTGGCGAGCGCCTCGACGAACCATTGCGGCGCGCGTGTCGGACGGCGCGTGTCGGCGTGGAGAAATCCCAGCGCCGTCATGCCCGTGTTGAGCAGTTCTCCCTGCGAATTGTAGACTTCGTATTCGAAGCGGATGCGCGCCGTCGGCATTTCGCGCAGCAGGATGCGCACTGTGAGCTCGTCGTCGAAGAAAGCCGGCCGTTTGTAGACGGACTGCACCTCCAGAATGGGCATGATGACGCCCTGCCGTTCCATGTCGGCATAGGAGAGCCCCATCGAGCGCATTAGGTCGGAGCGCGCTTCTTCATAATAACAGATATAGTTCGAGTGATGGACGAGCCCCATCTGGTCGGTGTGTTTGTACCAGACCCGAATTTTCGTGTCGTGTGAAATCATAATGCGGTAAATTCGATAATACTCTTTTCTTTGGTGAACGGCCGGTCGAGCTGCGGCGATCCTTCGGCGGGAATAAAAAGCCGTCCGGCCTTGCCGTCTGCCGTAACGGCGTACTCGCCCGGAGGCGGCAGGAGCTTGTAGGGGTCGTCGATACGGACGATGCCGTCGTGCAGGTCGGCGATCAATAAATAGGGATGTTGCAGCATGCGGGCTGCGCGGGTCATCTCGCCGTGCTCGATAAGCGAACGGATAACGGTCGAACTGACCTTTTCGCCGCCGATGTCGAACGGTCCGATTTTGCAGAGCTGCAACTCCGGCCGCTCCGATGAACTCAGAGAGCCGTAGTCGCCCTCTTTGTTGTGGCCGAAGTGGTGGTTATACCCCATCACGAGCGTTTCGACGCCCAGTTTCCCCACCAAGTCGCGCTGGATGAAATCGTCGGAACTCGTGCGACTGAATTCGCGGGTAAAGGGGATGACGACCAGATTGTCGATGCCGGCTCGATCGAGCAGACAGGCCTTTTCGTCGAGTGTCGTGAGCAGCCGCAGGTCGGTGCGCTCCTCCAACACGATGCGCGGATGAGGCGAGAAGGTCACGACGATGCTTTCTCCGCCGCGTTCGCGAGCAATGCGGCGAACGGCGGCGAGTAATTCGCGATGGCCGCCATGTACGCCGTCATAGGAGCCGACGGTGGCCGCCGGACGGTGAAACGCTGGGAGATTGTCGATTCCGTGGAAAATTCTCATCTTGCGTGGTTAGTCGTCGGTCGGGTTTTCTTCGTTCTCCTTGACGAAATAGGCGACCTTTTCAAGCAGCGTGGTGATGTCGTAATTTTCGACCACGATGCCGCGCGGAAAGTTGAGCGGACGTGAAGTGAAGTTCAATACTCCTTTGATTCCGGCGTTGACGATCGGTACGACCAACTCGTCGGCCACACGCGAGGGCGACGAGACGATAACGATGTCGATGTCCTTGTCCTCGACCACCTCCTCGAAATTGTCCATGTGGTGGCACGGAATGCCGTCGATGGTTTTGCCGACTTTCTCGGGATCGATGTCGAATGCGGTGGTGATCTTCAGTTTCAGGCCGCGGCCGTTGAAGTATTTGGTAATGGCTTGTCCGAGGTGTCCCATGCCGATGACGGCGATATTGGTCACCGTGTCGCTGTCGAGAATGTTGCTGATAAAATCGATCAGCACCTTCACGTCGTACCCCTTCTTCGTGTCGCTGGAGAACCCGATAAGCATCAGGTCGCGGCGCACCTGCACCGCCGTGATGCCGTGAATGCCGGCCAGCACGTGTGAGAAGATGTGGGTAATTCCCTGCTTGTGTGAAGAGAGTAGCGTACGGCGGTACTCGCTCAGCCGTTCGATGGTCTTTTCGGGTATGTTGGAAGATGCCATAATCCTATTCGAGCGTAATGGTGTAGTTGTCGTTGTAGATGACGCGCACCCACTCGGTGTTGATGCGGGTGCCGTCGGAGCTCCTTGAGAAACGGTAGGGCGTCTGGAGCGGCGTGAACGTTTCGTTGTCGAAGAAATCGTTGATATCTTCGAACATCGCTGATCCGAACAAAACGGCGGCGTCGTAGCCGCGGTAGGCGTAGAGCGTCGGCATCGATCCGAATGCGGAGATATAGCGATTGTCGAAGGCGCGTATGCGTTCGTCGTCCCGTTTGGCGTGATAGGTCGAAATAAAATTCACGCGATTCTTGAAAAAGAGGTTGCGGTCGATATTGCCGAAACGGTTCCAATGCGGGCCGCCGATCACGTCATACTGCGGGGCGGCCTGTCCGCGGGCGATAAGGTTGCTGCTGGCCGACGCCAATGCCGCGAGGATCGAATCGACTTCGGTCTCTTTGCGCGATAACACGACCAATACGGCATTGTCGCGTGCCGAGAGAATGCTGCCGATATTGCCGCCCGTTTCGTATCGGAACGTTTCGTACCCCACGTCGGGAATCAGCGCCTTGATGGCCTGTTCGAATGCGGTATCGATGTTTTCGCTGTAAATCAGAACGACGCGGCGGCCGCTGTTGAGCGGCAATGCGAGCTTTGCATATTTTTTTGCGGGGTCGGGCGCCATCTGAAAGAGTACGTTGCTGTGCATGCGGTCGATTGTCGCCAGCGGCGAAACAACCGGAATCCCCTCCTGTTCTGCTACGCGCAGAACGGGAGTCAGTTCATCCTCGTAAACGGGACCGACGATCAGTTGCGAACGGGCGAAAGCGTCGTCTTTAACGATTTCGGCGACCTTCGCCGGATTATGCGCCGTATCGAAAACGTCGAGCCGTACCGACCGGCCGTCGCGCCGGAGTTGGTCGATACCCAGCAGGAATCCTTGGTAGAATTCCGTGTAATTCGTATTGGGTCGCCCGTCGGTCGTGGCGGGCAGAAGCAGCGACAGGTTGAGCGTTCCGTCCGGCGCAAGCGTTACGAATTTTTCAGCGGGCGGACGGACCGCCGATGTATCGGTCTGCGGTTCGGTCACGGAGCGGGCGTCCTGTGTCGGCAGTTTGATAATGGCGCCGGCTTTGAGCGTTGTCGGGGAAAGTCCTTCGTTGAGCGCGGCAAGCTCCTGCTCGGAGATGCGGTTGGCGTGTGCAAGCGAATACATCGTATCGCCCGGCTGGACGACATAATAGAGATAGCCGTCGGCGGGAACGCTGTTCAGCTTCTCCTTATACTCCTCCAACTCGGCGAGATTTTCGGCATTGCTGGTTTTGCCCACCTCCTTTTTCCGCACCAGCAGCGTGCCGCCGATGGTCAGGTGCGCTGGATCGAGGTTCTCGTTATCCTCCAACAGCGTTTCGACCGAGATGCCGTAACGCTTCGAAATGGCGTAGAGCGTTTCATGGGCTTCGACCGTATGCAGAATGAATTTCTTGCGGAGTTTGCGTTCCTGTTTGGCCGTAAGCGGTTCGTCGTTTGGTTCCGGTTCCCGCACAGCAACCGGAATCTTGACGTTCTGGTCGGCTTTCACTACGTCGGCCATCGTCGGATTGTGGGCAATGAGCGTCTGCTCGCTTACGCCGTAGAGCCGAGCGATGGAATAGAGCGTTTCGCCGGGTTGTACGGTGTGGATATAGAACTTTTCCCCGCCGATATAAACGATTGTCTCCGACTTCTGCGGCTGGGGCGTGGCCGCCGCAACGGGCGTCAACCCGATGCAAAGACAAACAGCCGTTATGAGAATCGCTCTCTTCATAAGCCTTAACGTTTCTTCTCCTCCTTGCCGCGCAACCGGATTTCGGTGATGACCTTTTTGGTGTAGAGCGGGAAATCGCCGTTCATCATCCAGTTGTAATAACTCGGTTCCAGCTCGAAAATTTCGGCCACGCAACGACCCTTGTATTTCCCGAAACCGAAGACCTCCTCCCCCTTCTCGTTATAGAGAATACGGCCGGCGAAGTCGGCGGACTCGTTGCGGGTGGAAAATTCGGCCAGAAAATCGATGTCGTTTTCCAAGTTGTCGTAACGATCCAGCTGCGCTTTGAGCACCTCGTAGGTCGCCAACGTGTCGGCTTCGGCCGAGTGGGCGTTCGTAAGGTCTTTGTCGCAGTAGAACTTGTAGGCGGCGATGAGCGTGCGTTGTTCCATCTTGTGAAAGATGTTCTGCACGTCGATGAAACGCCGCCGCTTGAAATCGACGCTGATGCCGGCGCGCATGAACTCCTCGACAAGCATCGGCAGGTCGAAACGGTTGGAGTTGAATCCGCCGAAATCGCAGCCGGCGATGAATTGTTCGAGCGACCGTGCGATCTGCGTGAAGGTCGGACAATCCTTCACGTCCTCGTCGGTGATGCCGTGAATGGCGGTCGCCTCCTCGGGAATGTGTATGCCGGGGTTGATCTTGCGGGTCTTGACGATCTCTTCGCCGTCGGGCGTCACCTTGACCATCGAGATTTCGACGATGCGATCCTTGGCGGTATCGACGCCGGTGGTCTCCAAGTCGAAGAAGACGATGGGGCGTTTGAGGTTTAGTTTCATCCTTTCTATTTTTTGCGGAACAATCCGCGGATCAGGTCGAGCGCCTCGGCGGCATTGCTGCGGAAGGTATCGGAAGCATCCTTTACCTTGTTCGACACGGCGTCGCCCAATACCTCTTCGAACGTGTCGAGTACATGGGTGCAAACCTCCTCCGTATAGCCTGTACGGCGGGCTACCTCGCCGATCAATTCTCGTTTGTTCATGGCTGCTTAGGCATTGATCATCATCGGCATGAGCAACATCAGCGTATCGCTCGACTGCTTTTCGTCATAAACGGGTTTGAAGACGCCCGCGCGGGTCGAATCGGCCAGTTCGATCACGACCGTCGGCGTCTCGATGTTCGAGAGAATCTCGACGAGGAAGGTCGACTTGAAACCGATGGTGATCGACTGCCCGTCGTAGCTGCAAGAGATCGTTTCGTTGGCCGACATCGAGTAGTCGATATCCTGCGCGGTGAGGTCGATCTTGTTGGCTGCGATGTCCATGCGAATCAGGTTGGTTGCCGGATTCGAGCAGACCGCCACGCGTTTGATGCCGTTGACCAGCTCGATGCGGTCGATGAGCACCTTGTTGGGGTTGTTGGCCGGAATGACGGCGTTATAGTTGGGGTAACTGCCCTCGATCAGACGGCACACCAAGGTGTGATTTTTGAGATTGAAAAGCACGTTCTTCGAGTCGAACGACACTTTGATCGGCGCCTCCTCTTTGAGCAGCATGCCTTTGAGCAGGTTGGCCGGTTTCTTCGGCAGGATGAAGGCCGCGGTTAGGTCGCTGTGCTGCTCCGATGCGTATTTCACCAGTTTATGAGCGTCCGTAGCGACGAATGTGATCGATTCGGGTTCGATATTGATGTAAACGCCGTTCATGATCGGCCGCAGTTCGTCGTCGGCCGTGGCGAAAATCGTCTTGTTGATGCCGTTCACGAGCGTGTCCACGTCGAATGTCAGCTCCTTTTTGTCTTCCGTCAAAGCGGGAAGCGCCGGATAGCTGACGGCGCTTGCACCGGGAATCGAGAGCGACCCGCTCTTCCAGTTGAGTTTGATCTCGAACGTCTGATCGTTGCAGTCGATCGTCAGCGGAATTTCGGCGAACTCCTTGAGCGAATCGAGCAGCTGTTTGGCGGGAGCGGCGATCATGCCCTCGCTCTCGACGTTGTCGACCGTGATCGAACTTACGAGCGTGGTCTCCAGATCGGAGGTGGTTACTTTCAGCTTGTCGCCTTTCAATTCCATGAGGAAATAATCGAGGATTGGCAGCGTATTCTTATTGCTGATTACTTTACCGGTGGTCGCCAACAGCGACAACAACGCAGAACTTGATACGGAAAATTTCATGTTTAATCTCTATTTAGTTATCTTCTTTCTTTGCGAATTTGCTTAAATGGTTGCCAATTTGTCGAGCGCCATGCGGATCATCTGTTTGACAAAAGGCTTGTAATCGGTGCAGGCGTCCAGCGCGATGCGTTGCGCGATGATGGTGCAGATCGTGGCGGCGCGGTGTCCCATGAGCGAAGCCATGCCTGCGAGCGCCGAACTCTCCATCTCGAAATTGGTGATTCGTCTGCCGTCATACTCGAACGATTCGATTTTCTCGTTCAGATGCGGATCGGCGGGTTCGAGGCGTACCCAGCGGCCCTGCGGAGCGTAGAAGCCCGGCGCGGCGATGGTGATTCCTTCGCGCGTAGAGTCTTTGAACAACTCGAACAACTCCTTGTCGGCTACGGCGAAATAGGGCTTCGGCAGCAGATCGCTCCAGCCCGTGTGTTTCATGAAGGCCTGTTCGTACTCCAGATTGCAGACTTCGTTGCGCTCCTTGTAGTAGTTGAGCAGTCCGTCGAATCCGACCGACATACGCGAGAAGACCGCCTCGCCCACTTTTATATCGGGCTGAATGGCTCCCGACGTGCCCAGACGCAGCAGCGTGAGCCGCCGCAGCACGGGTTTCACCTGCCGTGTCTCGAAATCGATATTGGCCAGCGCGTCGAGTTCCGTGACGGAGATGTCGATATTGCCGATGCCGATGCCCGTCGAGAGAACGGTCATGCGCTTGCCTTTGTAGACACCCGTGACGGTGTTGAATTCGCGGTTGGAGGCTTCGCACTCCCGCTTGTCGAAAAAAGAGGCCACCAGCTCCACGCGGCCGGGATCGCCCACCAGAATAACGGTGTCGGCCAACTGCTCCGGGCGGAGGTGCAGATGGAAAATGGTACCGTCGTCGTTGATAATCAACTCGGAAGATGGAATCGTTCTCATAATTGTCGCGCTTTAATTTTCATAATTGGCATAAAAGTAATATTTTTACCTCGAATTGCAAAACAAACCCGTCAGATTTTTCAATTTATATAGGTGTAAAACAAGTTCAAACATGACACTCATCAAATCTATTTCGGGCATCAGGGGCACGATCGGCGGCTTTCCGGGCGACAACCTGACCCCGCTCGATATCGTGAAATTCGCCACCGCATACGCTCGTTTTCTGGCCGAACGAAAGTCGGGCCGGCTGCGAATCGTCGTCGGCCGCGACGCCCGTCTTTCGGGCGAAATGGTAGACGATCTGATCGAGGGCGCCCTGCTGGGGTGCGGAGCCGACGTAGTCAATGTGGGGCTCTGCACGACTCCCGGCGTGGAGTTGGCGGTCACCGCTCACAAGGCCGACGGCGGCATCATCATTACCGCTTCGCATAATCCGCGCCAATGGAACGCGCTGAAACTGCTCAATGCCGACGGCGAGTTCCTTTCCGACGCCGAGGGCAAACGCGTGCTGGCGCTGGCCGAACAGAACGACTATGAATTTCCCGAGGTCGATGCGCTGGGACATGTGCTTTCGCGAGAATCGTTCAATGACGAACACATTCGGCAGGTACTCTCTTTGCCGTTGGTCGATGTCGAGGCCGTGCGGCGCAAACGTTTCAAGGTCGTCGTAGATGCCGTCAATTCGGTGGGCGGGGTCGTGATTCCGAAGTTGCTGCGCGAGCTGGGCTGCGAGGTAGTGGAACTCAACTGCGAGCCTACGGGCGAATTCGCCCACAACCCCGAACCGCTGCCGGAAAACCTGACTGCGATTTCGGAGGTGATCGTTCGAGAGAAGGCCGATCTGGGCGTGGTCGTCGATCCCGACGTCGACCGGTTGGCCTTCGTGAGCGAGGACGGCTCGATGTTTGTCGAAGAGTATACGTTGGTGGCCGTGGCCGATTACGTGCTTTCGCATAAAGTGGGAAATACGGTCTCTAATCTCAGCTCGTCGCGCGCGTTGCGCGATGTGACGGAACGTCACGGCGGCCGCTATTACGCTTCGGCCGTCGGTGAGGTCAACGTCGTGGCGAAGATGAAGGAGGTCGGCGCGGTGATCGGCGGCGAGGGCAACGGCGGTGTGATCTATCCCGAACTGCACTGCGGCCGCGATGCGCTGGTGGGCGTGGCCTTGTTCCTGACCTATCTGGCGCAGACGGGAATGACGATGACCGCACTGCGCGCCACCTATCCCGCCTACTACGCCTCGAAGAACAAGATCGCCTTGACGCCGGCTATCGATGTGGATAAAGTGTTGCGTGAGATAAAGATGCGTTATTCCGGTGAGCAGGTGAATGATGTAGATGGCGTGAAAATCGATTTCGCGGAGAATTGGGTGCACCTGCGCAAGTCCAATACCGAGCCGATCATCCGCATCTACACCGAGGCACGGTCGATGGCGGAGGCCGATGCGCTGGCTCAGCGGTTTATCGGTGAGTTGCGTGAAATTTGCAATTTATAAAACAATACGCTATGAAAGAGGTTCTTAGTTACATTCGCTCGCATCGCGACGCCTTTGTCGAGGAGTTGTTCGACGTGTTGCGCATTCCGTCGATCAGCGCCCAATCCGAACATCGGGAGGATATGGTGCGCTGCGCCGAACATCTGGCGGCGGCGCTCGTCAAGGCCGGTGCCGATCATGCCGAGGTGATGCCTACCGAGGGGAATCCGGTGGTCTTCGCGGAGAAGATCGTCGACCCCAAGGCCAAGACGGTGCTGGTCTACGGTCACTACGACGTAATGCCGGTCGACCCGCGCGAGGAGTGGACGACCGAGCCGTTCGAACCCGTCGTGCGCGACGACCGTATCTGGGGACGCGGCGCCGACGACGACAAGGGGCAGTCATTCATGCACATCAAGGCCTTCGAGGCGATGTGCGCTACCGATTCGTTGCCCTGCAACGTGAAGTTCATGCTCGAAGGCGAGGAGGAGATCGGTTCGCAGAGCCTCTACAAATTCTGCCGTGAGAACCGGAAATTGCTGAAATCGGATGTTATTCTGGTCTCGGACACCTCGATGATCTCGATGGATACTCCTTCGATTACCTGCGGGTTGCGAGGGTTGACTTATATGCAGGTTGAAGTAACCGGCCCCGACAAGGATCTGCATTCGGGGTTGTTCGGCGGCGCGGTGGCCAATCCGGCCAACGTGCTGGCGCGGCTGGTCGCTTCGCTTGTGGATGACCAAGGGCGGGTGACGATTCCCGGCTTTTACGACGACGTGCGTGTGTTGTCGGCCGCCGAGCGCAAGGCGTTGAACAAGGCGCCGTTCCGTCTGGCCGATTACAAACGGTCGCTGCATATCGGCGATGTGGCCGGTGAAGCGGGCTATACGACGATGGAACGGACAGGTGTGCGCCCGTCGCTCGACGTGAACGGCATCTGGGGCGGTTACATCGAGGAGGGAACCAAGACGATCATTCCGGCGCGTGCGTCGGCCAAGATCTCGATGCGGCTGGTGCCGAATCAGGATTTCCGCAAGATCGCCAAGCTCTTCGAAAAGTATTTTCGCGCCATTGCGCCCCGCAGCGTGAAGGTCGACGTGCGGTTCCTGCACGGCGGCGCGCCCTACGTCTCGCCGACCGACCTGCCCGCCTACAAGGCGGCCGAGAAGGCTGTCGAAGCCACCTTCGGTAAGAAGCCGCTGCCCTTTTATTCGGGCGGTTCGATTCCGATCGTGAGCGCCTTCGAGGAGATCCTGGGTGTGAAATCGATCCTGCTGGGATTCGGTCTGGCGCAGGACGCGATCCACTCGCCCAACGAGAGTTTCGGGTTGGATCAGTTCTTTCGCGGCATTGAGACGATCCCCTATTTCTACCGTTATTTCGCTGAGATGTAATTCCGGTCGACCGAGAAAAAAGCCGTCGCTCAACGAGCGACGGCTTTTTTCGTATCCTTACTTCCGCGGTCAGTTTCCTGCGAAATTGCTGTTGATGAAGTCGGCGACGGTAAAGACTTTGTTGACCGGCTTGGCGTAGGTGAAACGTTCGTCGGTGTCGATCATGGCGGGAAGTCGCTCGCCCACCATTTGCGTAAGAAAGTAGTCGATTGCGTCGCGGTAGTTGTTCATCGGCACATTGGCCATCGCATGGTCGGCGTTTTCCACCGAATAGAAATAGTACGGCGATTTCATCTCGGCGAGTTGGCGGGCGATGTACTTCGAACCGAAGATACCCGCGCCGCCCAGTCGCAGCGCTTCATAGGGGACATTGGCATCGGCGTCGCCGTGAAAGAGCATGATCGGGGCGGGTGTGCTCTCCCAACCCAATTCGTCGCCCATGTTGACGACGGCTCCGGCAAAGGAGATTACGCCGGCGTAGTTGAACCCTTTCGGCAGTTTGGCGGTCAACGGATTCCTGTTGGCGATGAAATATTCGCCCTGTAAGACAGTGATCGCTCCGGCGCTCGATCCGCAGGCAACGATACGGTCGGGGTCGACGCCCCACTCCTCGGCTTTCCCTGCGACGAAACTCGTTGCGTCGTAGAGGTCTTCGACGGCCATCAGCACGGTTTGCGGCAGCAGTTGCGGAAAACTTTCGGGCGAGAGCTTGCCGGCGGCAAGCGGTTCTTTCAGTCCGAGTCGGTAATCGATCGAGACGACCGTATACCCTTTCTCGCGGGCCATGTATTCGAAGAACGGACGATACGATTCGGCGTCGCGCGTACCGTGAATGAACGCGCCGCCGAAGACGAAGATCATGCAGGGCGTCTGCTCTCCGACCTTTGCCGCAGGGGCATAGGTGTAGCGGTCGAGCCGCAGCGAGTCGCCGCTTTTGACCGAGTAGACAAAGGTGTCGCATACGACCTCGTCCGCGTCGGAGGCGGAGCGGTTGCACCCGACCGGCAGAAAGCCGAGCATCAATATCAACAGAAAAATGTTTCGCATAGTTTGCACGTATTTGTGATTACATCATCTCTTCGTAGGCGTACTGTACGGCGCGGTTGAGCTGCTGCACGAAGGGCGCGGTTTTGCGGAACTGAGCGAGCGTGCGTTCCAGCAGGTCGTCGCCGGCAAGGAAATCGTCGCCGAATTCACGACAGAGAGCGACCTCTTTGAGCCGCAGCAGTTCGTCGTAGGGCGAATCTGCGGGGAAACCCACCGGTGTCCGCCGGAGTTTCTGCGATTCGTCGAGCGCGAATCCCTTGGCGCGCCGGATGTTCTCAACAAATTCCGCGCCATTGTCCAGAATCTCTTCGCGCACGCTGCGTAGCACGACGGGATGCGGCATATGGAGCCCCGCGAAAAGCATGTGGCCGCCGATCAGTCCCTCTTCAGGGTCGCCTTCCAAATGGAAATAGTATCCCGCATACCCCGCTTTTTTGCCGTGCGGCGCGATGAAGATGCCCTGCCAGGTCTTGTAGGGCGACTTGTCGCGGCTGAAACGCACGTCGCGGTAGATGCGGTACGTGCAGTCCTTCACGGTCAATCCCTTCACGGCGGGATCGAACGAGGCGATTCCCTCGATCAGTCCGCCGGCAAAAGTCTGGATGCGCTCCTGCAGCTGCAACCATTCGGCGCGGTGCGCCTCGAACCACGTGCGTTCGTTGTGGGCATGCAACTGCCGCAGAAATTCGACGACCTCTTTCATCTACCAAGCGAAAAGCGGATACTGCGACATCAGTGCGTTGACCTCCTTGCGAACGGCGGCGATGTTGGCCTCGTTCTCGGGATCGTGCAGCACGCGGTCGATCAGTTCCACGATATAATCCATTTTATCCTCTTTCAGCCCGCGCGTGGTGATGGCCGGCGTACCGAAACGCAGACCCGAAGTCTGGAACGGCGAACGGCTGTCGAAAGGAACCATGTTTTTATTGGTGGTGATATCGGCCGCCACAAGGCATTTCTCAGCCAGCTTACCCGTCAGTTCGGGGAATTTCGTGCGCAGGTCGACGAGCATCAGGTGGTTGTCCGTACCGCCCGAAACGATTTTGTAACCGCGTTTGGCGAAGGCTTCGGCCATCGCTTTGGCGTTCTTCTGCACCTGCGTCTGATACTCTTTATAGCTGGGGTCGAGCGCCTCGCCGAAGGCAACGGCCTTGGCGGCGATCACATGCTCCAACGGGCCGCCCTGAATGCCGGGGAAGACGGCCGAGTTGAGCAACTGCGACATCTTCTTGACGACGCCTTTGGGAGTGGTATAGCCCCACGGATTGTCGAAATCCTTGCCCATGAGGATGATGCCGCCGCGCGGGCCGCGCAGGGTTTTATGGGTCGTGGAGGTGACGATGTGGGCGTATTTCACGGGATTGTCCAGCAGACCGGCGGCGATCAGACCGGCCGTGTGAGCCATGTCGACGAGCAGCAGCGCGCCCACCTTGTCGGCGATTTCGCGCATGCGCTTGTAGTCCCACTCGCGCGAATAGGCCGACGCGCCGCCGATGATGAGTTTCGGCTTGTGTTCCAGCGCTTTGCGCTCCATGTCTTCGTAGTCGATCGTTCCGGTCTGTTCGCTGAGCCGGTAACCTACGGCATTGAAATACATGCCCGACATGTTGACCGCCGAACCGTGCGACAGATGGCCGCCGTGCGCCAGATCGAGTCCCATGAAGGTGTCGCCCGGTTTGAGTACCGCAAAGAAAACGGCCATGTTGGCCTGCGCGCCCGAGTGGGGCTGCACGTTGGCGTATTCGGCTCCGTAGAGGCGGCAGACGCGTTCGATGGCCAGCGTCTCGACCTGATCGACGACTTCGCAGCCGCCGTAGTAACGGGCGCCGGGATAACCTTCGGCGTATTTGTTGGTCAGCACCGACCCCATCGCTTCCATTACTTGGTCGCTGACATAGTTTTCCGAGGCGATCAGCTCGATGCCCTCCGTCTGGCGCTTGCGCTCGGCGCCGATCAAATCGAAAATCTGAGAATCTTTTTTCATAAATATGTGTTATGCGTGGTTTTTGACGGTCGGAGATCGTGCGAACCGAAATACAACGTATTGGCTGTGTCGGGCGCCGCTTATCCAAGCCGAGGTTTTATCCGAGACAAAGATACGCAATCCGAATTATTTTACTATCTTTGTCAACGGAATTTTATCAACAACTCTATAACATTTACAGAAAAGAGACATGAAATTACTGGAAGGAAAAGTCGCAGTCGTGACAGGTGCCGCCCGCGGTATCGGCAAGGCGATTGCGTTGCAGTTCGCCAAAGAGGGCGCGAATGTTGCATTCACCGATCTGGTGATCGACGAGAACGGTAAAGCCGCCGAAGCGGAGATCGCTGCGCTGGGCGTGAAGTGCAAGGGCTATGCCTCGAACGCCGCCGATTTCGAGCAGACGCACAAGGTCGTCGAGCAGATCGTCGCGGATTTCGGCCGGATCGATATTTTGGTGAACAATGCCGGCATTACGAAGGACGGCCTGATGATGCGTATGTCCGAAGCGCAGTGGGACGCCGTGTTGACGGTCAATTTGAAGTCGGCCTTCAATTTCATCCATGCCGTGACGCCGGTCATGGCCCGTCAGAAGTCGGGTTCGATCATCAACATGTCGTCTGTGGTGGGTGTGAGCGGCAATGCCGGTCAGTGCAACTACTCGGCGTCGAAGGCCGGTATGATCGGTCTGGCCAAGTCGATCGCCAAGGAGATGGGCCCCCGCGGCATCCGCGCCAACTGCATCGCCCCCGGCTTTATTATCACCGATATGACGGACAAACTGCCCGACGAGGTGAAGGAAGGCTGGTACAAGCAGATTCCGCTGCGGCGCGGCGGTACGCCTGAGGATGTGGCCAAGGTCGCCCTGTTCCTCGCATCGGATTTGTCGTCGTATGTCAGCGGTCAGGTTATCCACTGCTGCGGCGCGATGAACTGCTAACTTTTAGCACCGAATCACGATACGAACGAGGTGGACGGCCGTATGGCCTTTCGCCTCGTTTGTTTTTAACGAACAGAATATGAAACGATTGATTCTTTTTGCGGCAAGTCTCTTCGGCGGTTTCGCGACGGTTGCGGCGCAGCCTTACGGGATCGCCAATCCCGATGCCCGGGCGTTGGGTATGGGCGGCATAGAGACGGTGATTTCGTCCGATGCTTACAGCGTCTTCAACAATCCCTCGGCGACGCTTTTCGACCGGCAGAAGGCGCAGGTGGCGACCTCGTTTTTCACCCTTTCGAACAAGACAACCTATTCCGCAGCGGGCTATTATAAGTTCAATACGCAGCATGTGCTGGCCGGCGGTTGGCGGACGTTCGGTTTCGAAGATCAATTGAAAGACAAGTCGGTGTCGCTGGCTTATGCCTATCGTCTGAACGACATCGTGGCGTTGGGACTTACGGCGGATTACGCCCGTTTCGTCCGTGAACGGACCGGCAATGCGCTTTCGGCGGGAATCACGGCGCAGGCTGTCGTTCCGTTCGATAAGGGAGAGAACTATTCCGCCCTGCGGCTGGGGGCGAAACTGACCGGTATCGGCGGATTTCTCGACGGTCCCGCGGAGATGAAATTGCCGGTCGCTTTCGCGGTAGGCGCCGCCTACGACTGGTTTCTGAGCGACGTGCATGCGCTGACCTTTGCCGGCGAGTGCCGTTATGCCTTCTCACCTGCCGCAGCGCGCGGCGTGGAGGGCGGCATCGGCGTGGAGTACAGCTTAATGCAACTGCTTCAATTCCGCATGGGCTATCACGGCGGCGAGTCGCGGTTGTACTATCCCGATTATTTTTCGCTGGGTGTCGGCGTGCGTTTCATGCACCTCTGTTTCGATGCGGGCTATACGGTCGCCAAGAAGGCTTCGCCCATGCACAACGCCTACTCGCTTACGGTCGGCTTGGATTTTTAATCTCTTCGAGCAGTCCTTCGCAGGCGTCTTCGAGCAGGTCGAGCACCAGCTCGAATCCTTCGTGCCCCTCATAATATGGATCGGGTACATGATCCCATTGCGTCGAACGGCGGCAGAATTCCACCATGCGGTAAATTTTATGTGACAGTTCGCGAGAGGGCGCGAGCCGATGAACCGTTTCGTAGTTGTTGTCGTCCATGACGACGATCCGGTCGAAGCGTTCGAAATCGGCTTCGCGCAGCGGTCGGGCGCGGTGTGTGAGATTGTAGCCGCGGCGGGCGGCGGCACGGCGCATACGGGGATCGGGCAAGTCGCCGACGTGTCCCGAATAGGTGCCGGCCGAATCGGTTTCGATGCGGTCGGTCAATGCTTCGCGGGCGATCGCCGTACGAAAAATCTCCTCGGCGGCCGGTGAGCGGCAAATGTTTCCGAGGCAGACGAAAAGAATTCTGGTTTTCATCGTCGGCAAAGATAGTATAAGCCGTGCGCATTGCCAAATTTATCGGCTTCTTGGGTGCAGCCTGTTTGATACGCGGTGTCGATTCTCGACGAAGATCGACCCTATCGGCGCTTCGGAAAAACACCGACCCGTTGTTTCCGCACGGCGTTATCTTTTATAAAAGGGAGTTAAAATATAGTATAATGGTCATTTCGAACATTATTCGGACTTGACAAAGGGCTAATCTGTCGGAAAATTCGTATCTTTGCCCGAAATTAGGCGTGATATTAAATTCACCGAGATATGATGAAACTGAAAAAAATGATGGTGTTGGCAACCCTTTTGATGGGCTTCGGCACCGCTTCGGCTCAGAGCGAAGAGACGGCTCTTCCGCGAAAAGTATCGAATGTTGAAGTCCTCGATTTGGAGGGTAAACCCGTAACGCTTCCCTACTGGGGCGAAAAAAACCTGATGATCTTCTACGTCGATCCCGACCATCATAAGCAGAACGAGGATTTTACCATCGAATTGGAACAGAATCACCGCGCCGAGAGCGACAATATCTACGGTTTCGGGGTGATGAATCTCAAGGATGCGCCGATGGTGCCCAATGGCATGGCCCGTTCGATGGCCCGCAAGCGTACGGCGTCGAACGGCGCGACCGTACTGGCCGATCAGACGCGGGCGCTGAGCACGGCGTGGAATCTGGGCGACTGCAATAACAAGTTTGTGCTGATGCTCGTCACCAAAGAGGGTGAATTGGTCTTTTTGCGCAAAGGAATTCTTTCGGAGGCAGACAAAGAGGCATTCTACGAGGCGTTAGAGAAATACAAATAAAATGGTATTGCGAAGGTTCCTCCCAGCCGTCGTTTGCTGTTTTCTGATTTTTACCGCCCGTGCGCAGCAGGATTCCATCTGCGTGCGGGACGGTGATACGCTTCGTTTCACCTACACTCCGTTGCCCGAGGTAACCGCCGAGGCGCAAACCCCGAAAACCAAAGACAATTTCTGGAGCCGGATTTTTCACGGCAATGTCGACCGTACGTTCGAGAAGAAGATCGATTTCAGTTTTATCGGCGCGCCCAACTATAACAAGGAGGCGAGCGTGGGTCTCGGCGTGCTGGCGTCGGGACTCTACCGCATCGATCGCACCGATTCGCTGACGCCTCCGTCGGACGTTTCATTCTTCGGCAACGTTTCGCTGTCGGGGTTCTACATGTTCGGCGTGAGCGGCAATACGCTCTTCAACCACAACCGTTCACGGGTGATCTACGAGGTGTCGTTCGCCTCGAAGCCGCTCGATTTCTGGGGGATAGGTTATGAAGCGGGACGCTTCAACGAATACACGGATTACATTCGAAAACAGGTGAAATTCGATGCCGGTTATCTCTATGAGGTGTGGCGGCATCTCTATGTCGGCGGATCGCTGCTGTTCTCTTATACAAAGGGAACGAATTTCGACGATCGGGGCATAGCCTACCTCGCAGGAGAGAAGCTGCACTACACTTCGTCGGGTATCGGCGTGACGCTGCAATACGACTCGCGCGATTTCATCCCCGCTCCCGAACGCGGCACCTTTCTGATGGTCAAGCAGGTTATCTATCCCAAAGGGCTGGGTAACAGCGGACGGACGCTCTACAAGACCACCGCAATAGCCGACTATTATCAGCGCCTTTGGCGCGGAGCCGTGCTGGCGACCGATATTTTCGGTGAGTTCAACAGCTCGGGGACGCCATGGTGCATGCTGGCGGAACTGGGAGGCGGTTACCGCATGCGCGGTTATTATCAGGGGCGTTACATCGACAATAATCTCCTCTCGTGTCAGATCGAATATCGTCAGCACATTTGGCGGCGCATCGGCTGTGCCGTGTGGTGCGGTGCGGGGAACGTCTTTTCGTCGTTCGAACGCTTCCGTTGGGACCAGACGCTGCCCAACTACGGTTTGGGTGCGCGCTGGGAGTTTAAGCGGCGTGTGAACGTCCGTATCGACTACGGTTTCGGTCGTAAGACCAACGGATTGATTTTCAATATTAACGAAGCATTCTGACAAGCATGGAACAGACTGGCAAAGAACGCATCCAAAGCAGTCGTCACGCTGCGATACTGGCCATCTGTTACTTTGTGGCCATGATGCTGCCGAATGCCATTCTGTTTTTTACGGAGCCCTATTCGGCGTGGTCGAAAGCTGCGCTGCTGACGCTGCCGGCGGGAGGCTATCTGCTGTGGAGCGTTGCATTCCGTCGTTCGGGAATTGCCGTGTGGCTGAGTTTTCCCGTGATCTTCTTCTGCGCCTTGCAGATCGTGCTGCTCTATCTGTTCGGCAATTCGGTCGCAGCGACCGACATGTTCATCAATATCGTCACGACCAATCCCGGCGAGGCGACGGAGCTGCTGAGCAACATCTATCCTTCGGTAATTCTGGTCTGCGTCATCTATGTGCCGCTGTTGTGGGCGGCTACCGTACATCTGCGGCGCAAAGTCGGTTTTTCGTCGTGTTTTCGCCGGCGGACGGCCCTTGTAGGCGGAGTGTTGGCGCTCGTCGGTGCCGGACTGCTGATTCCGGCTTACCATGCAGGCCGAAACATTGTCCGCAATGAGATTTTTCCGGCTAATGTGGCGTACAACGTCTTGTTATGCTTTAGAGAGTATGGCAAGATCAAGAATTACGACTGTACTTCGGTCGGCTTTACCTATCATGCCCGACGCGTGGAACAGGCCTCGAAACGCGAGATTTACGTCTATGTGATCGGCGAGGCGTCGCGGGCCGCCAATTGGGAGCTATATGGTTACGACCGTCCTACAAATCCCCGTTTGCGAGCAAAGGGAGACCGGATCGTCGTATTCCGCAACATGCTCACCCAAAGCAATACCACTCACAAGAGCGTGCCGATGATCCTTTCGTCGGTTAAAACGAACGAGCATGACGAATTGTTCCGGCGCAAAGGCCTTCCCGCACTCTTCAACGAGGCGGGGTTCCGCACATGGTTTCTTTCGAATCAGTCGAAGCAGGGAGCGATGATCGATAATCTGGCGCGGGACGCCGACAGTCTGATCTATATGGGCAATCCGCGTTACGACATGCAATTGCTCGACACGATGAGAAGGATCGTCAACGAAGACCGGACGAACAATCTGCTTTTTATCCTCCATTGCTACGGTTCGCATTTCAGTTACCATCAGCGTTATCCGCGCGAGGCCGCCTATTTCCTGCCCGACGACGACGTGGCTATCGAGCGGCAGCACAAGCAGAAGATCTGGAATGCATATGACAATTCGATTCGCTATACCGACGAATTCCTGTCGTCGACGATCGACTATCTTGCATCGCTCGATGCTTGCAGCGCGTTGCTTTACAGCGCCGACCATGGCGAAGATATGCTCGACGACGAGCGGGAACGCTTCCTTCATGCCTCGCCCACGACCACTTGCTGGCAATTGCACATCGCTTCGTTGGCATGGTTCTCGGATGACTACCGGCGAGAATTCACCGAACAGGTCGCTGCAACGGCAAGCCACGAGATGGCTCCTGCGACGACCCATGCCTTATTTCAGACCATTGCCGATATTGCCCGAATCGAAGGCGATTACGTGTATCGCGAGGCGTCGCTCGCCAGTCCGCTCTACGACACTACGGCCCGGCGGTGTTATCTCAACGATCACAACCGTGCCGTGCCCTTCCGCGCGACGGGACTCAATGAGACGGATCTGGCCTATTTCCGTCGGCGCGGGATCGAGCTGTAATGCTCTGCCGGTTTGAACCGGATCGGAAAACAATAAGGGCTGTCCAATCAGGACAGCCCTTATTCGTTGCAGGTTCCAAAACTTATTTGGCAGCCTCGACCGAAGCCTTGCGGAATTCCTTCATCAGCTTCATGATCTCCAATGCAGCTTTGCGTGCACGGGTTCCTGCGGCTTTGTTGTTTTTAGATACCTGAGCCTCTGCGTTCTCAGCAAAAAGAGCGTACTGGGCCTTGATTTGCTCTACTAATTTTTCCATAATCGTAAATTTTGGGTTGTTTATCGTTTGCAAATATAGGAATTATCTCGAATTGAGAAAATTTTTTTCGAAAAAAAATACATATAAAACGCTATTTTGCGGTGTTTTAGCGGTTTTAAATCCGAATGTCGGTATGTTTTTTGCCTCGTTGCAAGGAAAATCATGGCTTTCAATGGATAAAATCGGAACATTACTTTGCGCCTTTGCGCTGCTGCTGGCGGGTGGTTGCCGCAGCCGACATGCAATCGGAGCGTTGCCTGCCCTACACGTCGAGGTGATCGAAGCGGTGACGGATACCGTCCCCAACCGCATGAGTTTCGTGAGCAGTATCGAGAGTAATTTCGATGCGCTGATCGAACCCCGTGTGAACGGCTACCTCGTGAATAAGTATTTCAGCAACGGTATGCCGGTCAAGAGAGGGCAGCTACTCTTTACGATCGATCCCAATCTGCTCTCCACCACCCTGCTTTCGGCCGAAGCGTCGCTCGAATCGGCGCGGGCGCAGGAGGTTTCGGCCCGCAACAACTACGAACGCGCCGTGCCGCTGGCCAGAATCGACGCCATCAGCCAGACGCAGCTCGATCAGTATACGGCCGAATACGTCGCTGCACAGGCTTCGGTGCGTTCGGCCGAGCAGCAGGTGCGCAATGCCCGCCTGCAAGTGGGTTATACCCGAATTTACGCGCCTATCGACGGCATCATTGCGTCGAGCAACGCCCATACGGGCGATTATGTGGGCGTGGGCACACAGTTCACGGTGCTGACGACCATTTCGAATATCGATACCGTTGCGGTGAACGTTGCCATTCCGATGGCGCAGTATCTTCAATATGCGGGCAACCGCCCTTCGCTCTACGAAAACGACGGGTTGTTGTCGGATATCACGCTGTCGCTGGCCGACGGCGTGGTCTATCCGCTCAAGGGGTGGTATAGCTATACGCAGAAAGACATCACCAGTTCGATGGGGACCATTGTGCTGGTCGTCAAGTTCTCGAATCCCGACTATACGCTCAAACCCGGGCAGTTCGCCCGCGTGACGACCAACGTCGGACCGTCGTTGCCCTATGTCGTCGTGCCGCAGCGTGCCGTAACGCAGATGCAGAACCTCAGTTCGGTATGGGTCGTCGGCCGCGACAGCACGGCGCAGTACCGGCGTGTGGAGCTCGGCCGGATCGCCGGTGGCGATTGGTGCATCCTGTCGGGCGTCGAGCCGGGCGAGTGGGTCGTCACGGCAGGTATTCAAAAATTGCGTAACGGGCAGAAAGTCATTCCGACCCTAATCAAATAGCCTATGGAACGATTTTTCGTCAGCCGACCGATCTTCGCCATCTGCATCGCCTTGGCGATCGTGCTGTTGGGCGCGATTTCGATTTTCGACCTCTCGATCGAACAGTACCCGAACATCACGCCTCCCGTAGTGGAGGTGACCGCCAGTTACAGCGGAGCCGATGCCGAGACGGTGAACGACGCCGTGGCGACGCCCGTAGCCCAGAGCGTGATGGGCGTGAGCGACATGCTCTATATGCAGTCGACCAGCGCCAATGACGGTACGATGGTACTGCAAGTGGTCTTCAATGTCGGGACCGATCCCGATCTGGACGCCATTTTTACCCAGAACAACGTTGCCACCTCGACCGCGCTGCTTCCCTCGTCGGTTATCACGCAGGGTGTGGTGACACAGAAGACGATGACGGGATTCCTGATGGTCTTCGCGCTGCACAGCGACGGTCGTTACGACAACGAGTTCCTTTCGAACTACGCCTACATCAACCTCCAAAATCAGCTGCTCAAAATCAACGGCGTAGGCAAAGTCTCGATCATGGGCGCCGGCGAATACGCCATGCGTATTTGGGTCAAGCCCGATCTGTTGAATTACTACAATGTTTCGCTCGACGAACTGCGTGCCGCCGTGCTTTCGGAGGGCGGTATCTACCCTGCCGGTCAGTTCGGCGCCGAACCGTCGCCCGCCGGAACGACGTATACCTATACGGTAACGATGCCGCGCCAGATCTCCACGGCCGAGGAGTTCGCCTCCATCGTCCTGAAAACCACTCCTGCCGGCGAACAAATTTTCCTGCGCGACGTAGCCGATGTCACGCTGGGCAGCAAATCCTACGGGGTCGCTTCGGCATTCGGCGAGGACCCTGCCACGCTGCTGGTTATCTATCAGGAGCCCGGCAGCAATGCCGTGGATGTCGGCAACCGCGTGAAAGCGGCCGTAAAACAGCTTTCGGATCGTTTCCCCGACGGCATTGGTTGCATGACGATCGTCGATTCGACGGAGAGCATCCGTTCGGGCGTGGAGGAGATTATCTTTACGCTGATTCTGGCGCTCGTGTTGGTGATCGCCATCATTTACCTCTTCATACAGGATTGGCGGGCGACGCTTATTCCGCTGATCGCCATTCCCGTGTCGCTGATCGGCACGTTTATCTTCTTTCCGCTGCTGGGATTTTCGATCAATATCATTTCATTGCTCGGGCTGGTGCTGGCGATCGGATTGGTCGTCGACGACGCCATTGTGGTGGTCGAAGCCGCTCAGGTCAATATCGAACGGGGAATGAAACCCCACGAGGCGGCGATGGAGGCGATGCGCAATGTCGCCTCGCCGATCGTGGCCACGACCGTCGTGCTGTTGGCCGTATTTATCCCCATGTCGTTTGTCGGCGGTATCTCGGGGCGGTTGTTCCAGCAGTTCGCCGTGACGATTTCGGTCTCGGTCGTGCTTTCGGCCTTCAACGCCCTGACACTTTCGCCCGCTTTGTGCGCCCTGCTTCTCAAACCTCGTAAGGAGGCGAAGAAGGGGTTCTTTGCCGCATTCAACCGTTGGTTCGACCGCTGGTTGGAAAATTACTCCGCGCACATTGCCACAACCGTGCGGCACATGGTGCGTACGGCAGTGCTGTTGCTGGCGATCGGCGCCGCGATCGGCGCCGCTTGGTATTTCATGCCCGGCGGGTTCCTTCCCGAAGAGGATCAGGGCTATGTAATGGTCGTCGTGAATGCTCCCGAAGCATCGTCGCTGCGGGTAACGCAGGAGGCATTGGTCGAAGCCGATAGAATCATCCGTTCGCTGCCCGAGGTGCAGTATACCTCCTATGCCGCAGGTTTTAATATGCTGGCCGGAATTGCCGAAACAGACAGCGGCGTGGTCTTCGTCAAACTGGTCGGTTACTCCGACCGCAAACGTTCGGCCATGCAGATCGCCGCGGCGCTCAACGGAATGCTTTATGAGGGGCTGCCCGCCGCAACGGCTTTCGCTTTCATTCCGCCGTCGATTCCCGGTCTGGGGGTTACGTCGGGTCTGTCGGCTGTCATGCAGGATCTCGAAGGCCGCGGCACGGCCTATCTGAGCGGGCAGACGAACCGTTATCTCGACTCGCTGCGCCGTCGGCCGGAGATCGCTGCGGCGACCACTTCGTTCAACGCCGGCGTACCCCAGCGCCGGTTGGTGATCGACAAGGCTTACGCCATGCAGGAAGGGGTGGCGCTGAGTGATGTTTATTCGGCCATAACAACCTATCTTGGCGGCGCTTATGTCAATAACTTCAACCGTTTCGGCAAGTTGTATCAGACCTATCTGTCGGCGGCGCCCGATTACCGGATCGACCGCGCGTCGTTGGAAAGTTATTTCGTGAAAAACGCCAAGAATGAAAGCGTGCCCGTCTCTGCTTTCGTCAGCGTGCGCGACACGGTCGGGCCGGCTTATATTTCGCAGTTCAACCTCTATCGGTCGATCGCCCTGAACATCGCCCCTGCCGACGGCGTTTCGTCGAAGCAGGCGATGCAGGCCGTTACCGAGGTGGCGGACGAAGTGTTGCCCGACGACGTGGATGTGGCGTGGAGCGGCACGTCGCTTGTCGAAAGCAACGAATCGAAGAGCTCGTCGCTGGTCTATCTGCTGTCGCTGGCGATCGTCTTTCTGGCTCTTGCGGCGCTCTACGAGAGCTGGGGCCTTCCGGCCGCGATTCTGCTGGGAGTGCCGCCGGCCGTGTTGGGTGCCTTCGCGCTGTTGTGGTTCGCCCATCTGTTCGATTCGCTCTTCATCAATGACATCTACATGCAGATCTCGCTGGTAATGCTTATCGGTCTGGCGGCCAAGAATGCGATCCTCGTAGTCGAATATGCCGACAGGCTCTTCTTCGAACAGAAGATGTCGCTTATCGACGCCGCCGTCGGCGCAGCCAAACTGCGTGTGCGGCCGATCCTGATGACCGCTTTCGCCTTTATCTTGGGAGTCATGCCCCTGATTTTCGCCAGCGGAGTCTACTCTACCGCCCGCAATATCATGGGCGTGGCATTGGTGGGCGGCATGTTGCTGGCTACGCTGCTCGGAATCTTTATCTATCCCTCACTTTACTACCTGATCGCCCGACTGGGCCGGTTCGAGCGAAAGCGGGATTTAAAATCGCAGAACCTATGAGACGCACGATCCTTTTTCTGATGGCGCTGGCCGGTTTGGCGGCCTGCAATCCCCGTCTCTATCCGCCTCAGGTGGAGGCGCCGGATAATTATCTGTATGCAGGTAGGTTCCGGCAGGATTCGGTTGTGGGGAATCCCGACTGGTGGCGCGTTTTCCGCGATTCGACGCTCGATACGCTTATGACGCGGGCGTTGGCGAATAACCGCGATCTGGCTGTCGCCTACTCGCGCGTCGAGGAGGCGAGGAGGCAGATCGCCGTAGCGCGAGCCGATTTCCTGCCTTCGTTTGGTGTCGGCGTGTCGGCTGAAGGCGACTACAATGCCGAGACGAAAATCGTCCAGAAATACGCCGTGGAACCGCAGATGACATGGGAAGTGTCGCTGTTCGGCGCGCTCAGAAATACTTCGCGTGCGGCGCGCGCCGAGCTGCTCTCTTCCGAATGGGCCTTGCGGGGCGTGATGTTGTCGCTTACGGCGCAGGTGGCCACGACCTATTTTCAACTGCTCGGCTATCAGCGGAATCTCCATATCGCCGAACGCAGCTATGCTTTGAGGCGCGAGTCGGCGGCGCTGATCGATTCGATGTTCCGTCACGGCATGGCAAACGGTGTGGCGCTGCAACAGGCCCGCAGTCTGGTTTACACGGCGGCGGCCGATATTCCCACTTATCGCCGTGCCGTGGCGCAGATGCAACTGACGCTCTGTACGTTGCTGGGTGAAAATCCGCAGCGGCCGTTGGATGTCGGAACAGGCGTGCGCCTGATGGAGGACTATCAGCCGATCGACGTGCCGGTGGGACTGCCTTCGGAGTTGCTCGAACGGCGTCCCGACATTATGGAAGCCTATTATAATATGGAAGCGGCAGCCTACAAGGCCCGTTATGCGCGCAGCGTGCGTTTTCCATCGATTTCGCTCACCGGAGCAGGCGGCGTGGCGGGAGGTTCGCTTAAAGAGTTGACCTCGGGCGAGCCGTGGGTCTGGTCGGCCGTCGGGCAGATCGCCCAGCCCCTGTTTGCTTTCGGAAAGCTGAAGCGCGCCGAGCAGGCGGCTGTCGAGGCTTACAAGCAGCAAGTTTACACGTATGAACAGACGGTGATCGAAGCCTTTGCCGATGTCGAAACGGCATTGGTGAGCATCGAAACCTATCGCAAGCAGGCGACGCGGCAGGCGCAGCTGGTGCTGGCCAACAACCGCATCAGCGAGATGAACCGCGAATTATACCGCAACGGCATGTCGGCCTATCTCGACGTCATCGACGCCGAACGCGAATTGTACGCTTCGCAGATGCAGTTCGTCGAGATCGCCGTGCAGCAGTACGTCAATTACGTCGGGCTGTACAAGGCGTTGGGAGGCGGATGGTAAACGTGGTTTTGCGGTAGCAGACACTATTCAAATACCTATATCGAGGTATCGGAAAACCGTTTTTTTCCATTAACTTTGCCGCGCAAAGTTAATAGAGAGAAGAAAATGCGCCTTTCAGAATTGAAAACCGGCCAGTCGGCTACAGTCCTTAACGTGCTGGGGCACGGCGGGTTCCGTCGCCGGATCATGGAGATGGGGTTCGTTCGCGGCAAGCGGGTGGATGTGTTGCAGAACGCCCCGCTGCGTGATCCGATCAAATACCGGATTATGGATTACGAGGTTTCGCTGCGGCGCAGCGAGGCTGCGATGATCGTCGTGATAACGGCCGAGGAGGCGCAGCAGCAACTCTCCTCATCCGGGGGTACGACTTCTGCGCCCGGCAACGTGAACGTGGAGGAGGTGATCTCCACGCGCAGCCGTACGATCAACGTCGCTCTGATCGGTAATCCCAACAGCGGCAAAACCTCGCTGTTCAACGCCATTTCGGGCGGCCACGAGCACGTGGGCAATTACAGCGGCGTGACGGTCGACGCCAAGCGCGGCGAATACCGTTACAAAGGATACAAGTTCGTCATTACCGATCTGCCCGGCACTTACGCCCTTTCGGCTTATACGCCCGAAGAACTTTATGTGCGTCGCCATTTGGTCGACGACACGCCCGACGTAGTGATCAACGCCGTGGTGGCCTCGAACCTCGAACGCAATCTCTATCTCACGACCGAGTTGATCGACATAGATCCCAAAATGGTCGTGGCGCTCAATATGTACGACGAGTTGGAGGCGAGCGGCGCGGCGCTCGATTACGAACATTTGGGCGCGATGCTCGGCGTGCCGATGGTACCCGTCGTAGCCAAAACACGGCGCGGTTTGGAGGCGTTGCTCGATACGGTGATCGCCGTCTATGAGAACCAAGATCCCCGTGTGCGTCACATCCACATCAATAACGGTCCGGTCATCGAGCAGGCGTTCCGACCGCTGTACGAGCATTTGAAGGCGGATCGCGACGAACTGCCCAAGCACTTTCCGCCGCGCTATTTTGCCATGAAACTGCTCGAACGCGACAAGGAGGTCGAGGCGCAGTTGTCGGATTGTCCCCATTTCGCCGAATGGGTCGCGCTGCGCGACCGCGCCGTGTCGCAGGTCGAGGAGGAGCTGGGCGAGGACGTCGAAACGGCCTTCGCCAACCAGAAATACGGCTTTATTTCCGGTGCGCTCAAGGAGACTTACACTCCCGGAGAAAAGGAGCAGGCGCAGACGACGCATATCATCGACACCTTCGTTACGCACAAGTTGTGGGGCTTCCCGATCTTCTTCTTCCTCATGTGGCTGATGTTCTATTGCACGTTCCACATCGGACAGTATCCACAGGAGTGGATCGAGATGCTGGTCGACTGGATCGGGTCTGGATTGCAGCGGGCGATGCCCGACGGGGCGTTCAAGGATTTGCTGATCGACGGCGTGATCGGAGGCGTGGGGAGCGTGATCGTCTTCCTGCCAAACATCATTATCCTCTATCTTTTCATCTCCTTCATGGAGGATTCGGGCTATCTGGCGCGCGCGGCCTTTATCATGGACCGCGTAATGCACCGCATCGGCCTGCACGGCAAATCGTTCATTCCGCTGGTGATGGGCTTCGGCTGCAACGTGCCGGCCATCATGGCCACGCGCACGATCGAAAGTCGCAGCAGCCGGCTTATCACGGTGCTCATCACCCCCTTCATGTCGTGCAGCGCGCGGCTGCCGATTTATATCCTCTTCGTCGGAACCTTTTTCCCCGATCACGGCGGGCTGGTTCTGTTCGGCTTATATCTGCTGGGCATCGTGCTGGCGGTCGTCACGGCGCGACTGATGCGGCGTTTCCTCTATAAGGTCGACGAGACGCCTTTCGTGATGGAACTGCCGCCCTACCGCATGCCGACGATGCGCGCGACGCTGTCGCACATGTGGGACAAAAGCGCGCAATATCTGCGCAAAATGGGAGGTTTGATTCTCGTGGCGTCGCTCTTCGTCTGGTTCCTGAGCTATTTCCCCCGTCCCGTGGCCGGTGAACCGGAGATCGAACACTACGAAAACTCCTATCTGGGACAGTTGGGCCGCTGGTGCGAACCGGCGGTGGAACCGCTCGGTCTGAACTGGAAAGCGGGCGTGGCGATTCTCTCCGGCGTTTCCGCCAAGGAGATCGTCGTCAGTACGCTCGGCGTGCTCTATTCGGAGGACGCCACCGTCAGCGAGGCCACCCTTTCGCAGACGTTGCGTGCGAGCGGCGACTTTACGCCGCAGTCGGCTCTGGCGTTTTTGGTCTTCGTCCTCTTGTATTTTCCCTGTATCGCTACGGTCGTGGCCGTGCGCAACGAAGCGGGACGCGGTTGGGCGTTGGCTTCGATGGTTTACAGTACGGTTGTCGCATGGCTGGTGGCATGGGCCGTCTATCATGTCGCATTGTTGTTGTAGATGATGGATTGGCAGGATATAGCGGTTGCGGTCGTCGGCGTCGTGCTGGTGTGGATCGTCGTTCGACGGCTCTTTTGCCGCGGGCGGGGAAACCGGTCGGGCGGCTGCGCCTCCTGTACGCGCGATTGTCCGCTGCACGATTTGAAACGAACGAAAAAAGACCGCTTCTGAGCGGTCTTTTTATTTTCGAGTCTCCTCTTTACAGGGCGAAGAGAATGAAGATTTGCGCCGTAAGCACGCGCAGGAACATCACGACGGGATAGACCGTGGCGTAACTTACCGCCGGCATGTCGTTGCCGGCCGTGGCGTTGGCGTAAGCCAGTGCAGGCGGGTCGGTCGTACTGCCCGCGATGAGGCCCATGAGCGTATAATAGTTGAGCTTCATGCCGAGTCGGGCGATTAGCGAGACGACGAGCAGCGGTACGACGGTGATAATGACGCCGTAACCGACCCAGCGGTAACCCCCGTTCACGATCGCATCGACGAATCCGTCGCCCGCGCCGATACCCACCGCCGCCAGAAAGAGCGTGATGCCCACCTCGCGCAACATCAGGTTGGCGCTCATGGTCGTATAGGTCACCAGATGAAAGTGTGTGCCGAAGCGGCCGATCAGAATCGCCACGATCAGCGGGCCGCCCGCCAGACCCAATTTGACGGGCTGCGGAACGTTGAGCAGCGGAATCGAACCGAGCAGCACGCCCAAAGCGATACCGATGAAGATCGTGATGAGATTCGGCTCGCGCAGCTTCTTCATCGAGTTGCCCAGCAGGTCGGCTACCTGCGCGATCGCTTTCTCCGAACCGACGACCATCACGCGGTCTCCCACTTGCAATTCCATGCCCTGATAGGGAATCAGATCGACGCCGGCGCGGTTGACGCGGGTGATGTTGATGCCGTATTTGGTGCGCAGGTGCAGATCGGCGAATTTCTTGCCGTTGATAGCCGGTTTGGTAATGAGAATGCGTCGCGATACGAGCTGACTGTCGAGCGATCCCCACTTCTCGAAGGGCATGTCGATAACATGTCCGAGAAAAGCGGTTATGGCGTCGGTATCTTCCGATGTGCAGACGATCAGCAACTTGTCGCCGACGTGCAGCCGGCTCTCCTGCGTGGCGACAGTGATGCGGTTGTCGGCGTCGGCGATTCTCGAAATGACGAACGATCGGTTGATGAGTTTCTTTATCTCGCCGATCGTCCGGCCGTCGAGCACGGCGTTGGTGAACTGGATGGATATTTTTTCGGCGAACTTTTTATGTTCGTTGTTCATCGCCGCCAGCGCTTCGTCCTCCTTCTCGAAACGGATGCGCAGCGTATAACGGATGAAGATCATCGTAAAGATGATGCCGATGACACCCAGCGGGTAGGCTACGGCGTAGCCCAATGCGATCGAGGGGTCGTTGATTCCCGAAGCATCACTGTAAGCCTGCTGAGCGGCGCCCAATCCCGGCGTATTGGTCACGGCGCCCGACAGAATGCCGACCATCGTAGGAATCGGCGTGTCGGTGGTCAGGTGCAGGAGATAGGCGGTGGCGACGCCCAGTGCGACGATGAGCGTCGCCAGTCCGACGAGTTGCATCCCGCCGTTCTTGAACGACGAGAAGAAGCTCGGCCCGACTTGCAGTCCGATTGAAAAGACGAAGAGTATCAGACCGAACTCCTTGATGAAGTTCAGCACGCCGGGATCGATGGTCATTCCGAAATGGCTGGCGGCAATGCCGACGAAGAGAATCCATGTCGTGCCCAGCGAAATGCCTCCGATCTTGATTTTACCCAACAGAATTCCGACGGTAATCACCAGCGCCAGAACGAAGATCGTGTGCGCCAGCGTGTCGCCGAAAAAGAGGTTGTACAGCCAATACATACTAACTAACGAAAATTAACCTTTGACGAATTTCCGGCAAAGGTAATACTTTATCAATAGGTAAAAAATTAATAACAGAATTTTTCGAACAACGGAATCAACAACGCCGTGATAATTCCCATCAGCGCCATTGCCAGTCCGCTCAGTGCGCCTTCGACGGCCCCCATCTCGACAGCGCGCGCCGTGCCGATGCCGTGGGCGGCCGAGCCGAGCGCCAGCCCCTGCGCCATCGGATTGCGGATGCCGCATTTGCGCAACAGGCGCGGGCCGACGATGCTGCCGAAAATACCCACGAGAAAAACCACTACCGAGGTGACGCTCACCACTCCGCCGATCGGTTCGCTGATGGCTACGGCGATCGGAACGGTGACCGACTTGGGAGCGATGGAGCTCAGAATCGTACGGTCGGCGCCCAGCGCCCGAGCAATGTATACGACGCTCAGCACACCGACCACGCACCCTGTGCCGATCGAGGTCAGGATAGGCAGCGCCTGCCCGCGCAGACGGTCGATCTGTTCATACATCAGATAGCCCAGCGCCACGACCGACATGCCGAGCAGAAAATCCAGAATTTGCGTCGCTTCGCGGTAGTGCTCGTATTCGATGCCGCAGGCTTTCAGAAAGAAGATCAGGGCGACGAATGCCAGCAGCGTCGGATGGAGAATCGCCAGTTTGAGCCGGCGGTGAAGCGCCACACCGCCGCAGTAGAGGCCTACGGTGAGCGTGAGCAGAAACATTTCGGAATCGATGAAGGTTCGGATCATGGTTTGCGACCGATTTTTTGGAACAACCCTCCTACGCACAACAGTACGAGCAGCGTGCTGACGACGCTGGCGACAAGAATCGCCCACAGGTGTTGCGCGATCAGGTCGTATGAAACCATCAGCCCCACGCCGAAGGGGACGAAGAAGAGCCCCATCGAACCCAGCAGGAACCGTGCGGCGGGGCGCACGCGGTGCGGTTTGACGACGCCCGTGCATAACGCCCCGAAAAGCAGGATCATCCCGATTACGTTGCCTGAGATATAGCCGCCTGTGAAATAGGCGATTGCATTGCCTATCAACCAGAATAAAAGGATATGGAACAGTCCTAACACGGGCGCAAAGATACGACGAACAGAGGCAAAAGTGTACCGCCCGGGGAAAATAAGTGGCGGAATCTTACCGTAAAATTAATTTATTTAATTATCTTTGTACGGTTAATGATTTCACACTGAATCTTATGGGAAAAGGAGTAACTATCGAGCGTTCACATCGTCTGGACGGTATCGGCGAGTACTATTTTTCGCGTCGTTTGCGCGAGATCGCCGAAACGGAAGCGGCTACCGGCCGTCAAATCATCAAACTGGCCATGGGCAGTCCCGATCTTCCGCCTGCGCAGGTGGTTATCGACACGTTGGCCCGCGAAGCGCAGCGTCCCGACGTACACAAGTACATGTCCTATCAGGGAGAGCCCATTCTGCGTAAGGCTTTTGCCGACTGGTATAAGAAGTACTACAACGTGGATCTCGATTGGAAGTCGGAGGTTTATCCTCTGATCGGTTCGAAAGAGGGCCTGATGCACGTCAGTATGACTTTTCTCAACAAGGGGGACAAGGTGCTCGTGCCCAATCCCGGCTACCCTACATACAGTGCGTCCGTGAAACTGGCCGGCGGTGAGATGGTGACCTATGCGTTGAACAAGCAGACGGGGTTCCTGCCCGATTTCGATGCGATCGAGAAAGCCGGACTGGAGGGCGTGAAGATGATGCTTATCAACTACCCCAACATGCCGACGGGTCAGACTCCTACGATGGAGCTGTTCGAGAAGATCGTTGCTTTCGGCGCCAAACACAACATTCTGATCGTGCATGACAATCCTTATAGCTTCGTGCGCAACAAGAATCGTCTGAGCATCTTTCAAGTGCCGGGTGCGAAGGAGGTTGCGCTCGAATTGAACTCGCTCTCGAAGGGCCACTCGATGGCCGGATGGCGCGTGGGCGCCCTGTTGGGTAAGAAGGAGTGGATCGATGCGGTGCTTACGTTCCGCAGCAACATGGATTCGGGCATGTTCTACCCTATTCAGGCCGCAGCCGCCACGGCGCTCGGTCTGGGCGAAGATTGGTTCACGCAACTCAATGAAATCTATTATGCGCGTGAGAAACAGGCGTATGCGCTTTTGGATGCGCTGGGCTGCAAATATCGCTTGGGGCAGGCCGGACTGTTCGTATGGGCCGAGTTGCCGGAGGACTACGAAGGCGATTCGTTCCAGTTCTCGGACGAGGTGATGGAGAAGTGCGACGTCTTCCTTACGCCGGGTGCGATTTTCGGCAGCGAGGGCAAACGCTACATCCGTATCACGCTCTGCTGTCCGGCCGAACTGCTCGAAAAGGCGGCCAACGCGATCAAGGAGCGTTTTCATAAATAGCGACATTGGGTTGTTTATCGAAAGCGGGTGCGAAAGCGCCCGCTTTTTTTGTAACCTTTTGGCTACCTTTGTATCTAAACGGATGAATTGCGACCTTGAATGGAGACCCCGACCGATATGGAGATTGTGCAGCGTGTAAAAGCCGGCGACGCCGAGGCGTTCGGCGCGTTGGTGACCCGTTATTCGGGACGGGTGTATGCGTTGGCGTTCGCCGTGGTACACGATGCGCAGCGGGCCGAAGATGTCACGCAAGAGGCTTTTATCCGCGCTTATGAGCATTTGGACGGTTTCCGGGGCGCGAGCGCCTTCGCCACGTGGCTCTACCGCATCGCCTACAACCGAGCTGCGAGTGAGTGCCGCCGCAAGTCTTACGGAGGTCTCGACGCCGAATCCTGCGCTGTGGCGGAGGAGCCGTCCGTGGAGCGGTTCGATGAAGATACGGTCGCTCGGATGCGTCGGGCGCTGGTGCGGCTTACGCCCGAAGATCGAGCGTTGGTAACTCTCTTTTACGAAGAGGAGCGACCGGTCGCCGAGATCGCGCAGATTTTGGATTTGACGCTCTCCAACGTCAAGGTGCGGCTGCACCGCGTGCGGGGGCGGATACGACAATATATGGAGGAGTGACGATGGAAAAACGAGAATTGAACGACGAGCGGCTGGCGGAACTGATCCGCGCCGCTGCGCCCCGGCGGGAGGCTCCCGTCGGGTTGGAAACGCGTATTCTGGCGCAGGTCATGCTGCGGGATCGACGACGGCGCGAACGCAGGGCGATCGCGGCGATGGCGTGCTATTGTCTGGGAACCGCTGCGGCGATGGCCGTCGTGGCGTTCGCCTGCCTGCGGTCGGTCGATTCGCCGGAGGGGGTGTTGCAGGTACTGGCGATTCTGGCGGGTGCCGTCGCGGCGATGGTGATCGCCTGCGGCGATCGGGCGACGGAAATTCTGCGTAGGCTGTAACCTTTTCCAGTTAAAGCGGTCTAATAGATGAAACGTATTATTAACCTATAAAACAATAATGTTATGAGTATCGGATATCAGATAAGTGAAGTCCTCGAACAGATTACGTGGATGGGTGTCGCTTTCGGGATCGTCGGCTATTTTATCTACCGCGAATGGGGTCGTCGGCGCGAAAGTCTGACGATGATGGAGCGCATGACGCCCGAACAGTTGGCCGACATCCGGCGCGTGGACGCCGAAATCGAAATCGAGCGCAAGCGGCGAAGCGCCGGCAATCTCTGGTTTTTGCGGCTCGGTATGGCTATTTGCGGTATCGGGGTGGGGTTACTGATCGGAATGGAGTGTTTCGCAACGGAAATATTCGGTGTCAAAGGGTACGATATTTCTCCGGTCGCCGTTTTCAAAATCATTTCGGTGACGGTGCTTGGAATGGGTCTCTTTATCTTCTTCGAATTTCTGATCGAGTTGTGGCTCAAACGAGTGGAAGAACGCAGGTGCACAGGCGAACGGAAATAGTTCGTTTTCCAACAATCGTTTTCTTGCCTCGGCATCGCCCGAACAAGTTCGGCTCTGCGCTCGGCTTAACGAAAACGTTCCCAACTTTTTAGTGAAACGGGGCCGCATCCGAAAAGATGCGACCCCGTTTTTACGCCCCCCCCCGCCGTGGAACCGGCCGCGGAGAATCAATAGACTTCGACTTTGGCGGCGGCCGCCTTTGTTTTGTCACGCAGCGCGTCGAGGTCGGCGTCGAGCGCATCGTAGCGGACGACGACTCCCATACGACGGTTGAGTTTGGTAGAGGGCTTACCGAAGATACGCAGATCGGTATTCTCCTCGCGGCAGACCTCCTCTTCGCCTCGATAACGGGGTTGTTCCTTGCTGGCGATCGGCGAGAGAACGACGGCGCTGGCGCCGATATGTTCGAGCGTGATGCGCGGGATCGGCAGGCCGAGCACGGCGCGGCAGTGCAGTTCGAACTCGTTGAGATTCTGTGTGCCGGCCAGCGTTACCATACCTGTGTCGTGCGGCCGCGGCGACAATTCCGAGAAATAGACCCCTTTGTCGTGACTGAGGAAGAACTCCACGCCCCACAGTCCGGCTCCGGTCAGTGCGCGCGTCACCTTCTCGGCCATTGCCTGCGCTTCACGCAGATGCTCGGATGAGATCGGCGCGGGCTGGAAACTTTCGCGGTAGTCGCCGCCCTTCTGTACGTGGCCGATAGGCGGACAGAAGAGCGTGGGACCGTTCTTTTGCGTGACGGTGAGCAGCGTGATCTCGCTGTCGAAGGGGATGAACTCTTCGATGATCAGTTCGCGGATGTCGCCCCTGCTGCCGCTGCATCCGTACTCCCACGCAGGTTCCAACTCTTTGGGCGTGCGTACCAGCGACTGCCCCTTGCCCGAGGAGGACATCAGCGGTTTGACGACGCACGGGAAACCGATCCGATCGGCGGCGGCCTTCAACTCGTCGAACGATTTGGCATAAAAATACTTCGCAGTTTTCAGTCCCAACTCCTTCGCCGCCAGATCGTGGATCGACTTGCGGTTCATCGTGAAGTTGACGGCGCGTGCGCTCGGCACGACCTGAATGCCCCGCTCCTCGCAGGCATAGAGCCGTTCGGTGCGAATCGCTTCGATTTCGGGAACGATGATGTCGGGGCGGTGTTTCGCTACGACAGCTTCCAGCCGGTCGCCGTCGAGCATATCGAACACTTCGCACGCGTCGGCCACCTGCATGGCCGGCGCACCGGCATACGAATCGCATGCCACCACATACTGTCCCAACCGCTTGGCGGCGATCACGAACTCCTTGCCCAGCTCGCCGGAGCCTAATAAGAGAATCTTTTTGGTCATTTCGATGTATAAAGTTGTTAAGCGATATACTGCTTCTCGCGGTTCCACGTCGAAGCGCTGAAACCGATCGACAGGACGCAGGCTCCGATCAGGGCGATAAAACCGCCGTCCCAGCCGAAATGCTGGAAGACGTAGCCCATACCGATGTTGGCCAGAATCGCAGACCCGATCAGATAGCCGAACAGACCGGTGAATCCGGCTGCCGTGCCGGCGGCCTTTTTCGGTACCAGATCGAGCGCCGAGACACCGATGAGCATCACCGGACCGTAAATCAGAAATCCGATGGTTCCCATAGCCACGTTGGTTACTAACTCGGATGCACTTTGCCAGTATACGTAGACCGCTACCATGACCAATGCCATATAGATGATCGTGGCCGGTGCGCGGCGTCCCTTGAACACTTTGTCCGAAAGCCAGCCGCAGAGGATCGTACCGAAGATGCCGGCGATTTCGAAGATGAAATAGGACCAGCTGCTTCCGTCGAGCGCCATGCCTTTGCCTCCTTCGGCGACGGAAGTCGTCAGATAGGAGGGAGCCCAGTCGAGTACGCCGTAGCGGACGAAGTAGATGAAGGCGTTGGCGAAGGCAATGAGCCACAGCAGTTTGTTGTTCAGCACGTTTTCGAAAAGAATCTGCCGCGTGGTCATCTCCTTCTCGTTCGACGCGGAGTATTGCTTGGTCTCGTGTTTCCAGATTTCGATGGGCGGAAGTCCGCAAGATTGGGGCGTGTCGCGCACCATCAGGTAGGCGATCACGGCGATAACCAGCGCGACGAGAGCCGGAACGTAAAAAGCGCCGCCCAGCGGGTCGCTGAAAAGCGTGTAACCCAGCGTAATGCCGAATGCGGCCAGCGGCGCCATCGCAGCTCCGCCGATATTATGCGCCACGTTCCACACCGACATCTTCACGCCTCGCTCCTTGGTGCAGAACCAATGGGTCATAACACGCCCGCAGGGGGGCCAGCCCATACCCTGCATCCAGCCGTTGACAAACAACAGACAAAACATCATCATAATGGCGACGGGAATCGAGATCGAACTCCACGGCAGAATGCCCATGACGATCATGATGAGCGCCGAAGCGATCAGTCCCAATGGAATGAAGACCCGCGCATTGCTGCGGTCGGAAACCGTTCCCATGACGAATTTGCTGATGCCGTAAGCGATCGAAACAGCCGAGAGCGCCCAGCCCAGATCGGATTTGTCGTAGCCCATGGATTCGAGCGCCGGCATGGCGATCGAGAAATTCTTGCGTACGAGGTAGTAGCCTGCATACCCGATAAAGATTCCCCAGAACACCTGCCGACGCAGGCGGGAATACTCTTTATCGATCTTTTCGGCGGGCAGTTCGGGTTTGTGCGCTGCCGGTTGTAAAAGTTTCCACATAATGAGTTCGTAGTCTTAGATTGTTCGTTTTACGGTGATTGTTTGATAACGGAATACAAAGATAAACATTTCTCGCGAAAAACGACTTCGTTTCATCGGTTTTCGACGCTCGGATGTTCGATTGCGCTTTTTGCGCGCTGCTGTCGTTCGGGAGAAAGCCGCCTCTGTTTTATCTATTTTCGGAAGATGGAAAAGGTCGGGAAATAAGTTTGTTTGTTCGGAAAAAAATTCTACCTTTGTAATCCGTTGCGGAGCGTTCCGCAAACAGCTTTTTTGGCAATGCGTGTCGGGGTATGGTACCGGTAGCCATTCGAATGGTTGTAGGTGTCGTACCTTAATAGCATGTAAGTTATTTTGCAAACGATAGCGAAATCGATTCATATTCATGTTCCTTTCACTGATTAAAAAACTGCATTTGGAAGGCAGTTATATTCGATCATGGTTGATTTTGGCCATTGACCTTGCGGTTTCCGTTATGGCGACGCTGGTCGCTTTTCTGACGATCGATTATTTCGTTCAGGACGTTCACTCTTCGTTGCTCCATTATTTGCTTTTGCTGACCTTGGCGTTTTTCAGCAGCGCCGTAGCGTTTTATATTTTCAGAACCTATCGAACCGTCATCCGGCATTCGTCGCTGCGCGAAGTTTGGAAACTCGGCGCCGCAACCCTGCTGAAGGAGTTGTTGATGCTTCTTTTTTTAGGACTCTATCCGTACGGCTTGACGTTTAAGGAGATCGGTGTCTGTGTGGTATTGGATACGTTCGTAACGGTCAGCATGCTGATTACGGTGCGCGTATTGATGATTATGGTTTACGACGCGATCATTCTTTCGCATGTTCGGCGGACAAACCGTATTTGCACGCTGGTTTACGGCGTCGAATCGAAGGAGGTGGCGCTCGTAATGCGGTTGCAGAACTCGCCGCATTACGATATGTGCGGATTTATCACCTACGGTCGCCGGCTCAAATATTACGAGATCGCCGACCGTCCGGTCTACTACTTCGAAACGGAGGAAAATATCGAGTATGTGCTCGATAAATTCGGGATCGAGGCCATCCTCTTCGCCAGTTACTCGAACGCCAAAGCCGAATCGGATCGCCTGATAAAATATTGCGTGGCGCGCGGGGTCAAGGTGCTGATCGCCCCGCCTATCGATGAGATCGTCGACGGAAAGCTGGCGCATCAGAACGGCATCCGCGATATCAAGATCGAAGACCTGCTGGGCCGTGAGGAGATTAAAATTTCGCTCAATGAGATCACGGAGAATTTTCGTGACAAAACGGTGCTGGTGACGGGGGCGGCCGGCTCAATCGGTTCGGAACTGTGCCGCCAGTTGGCGACGTTCGGCATCCGGCAGTTGATCTTGTTCGACAATGCCGAGACGCCGATGCACGAAATACGGTTGGAAATGGAGGATCGTTTCCCCCAACTGAAATTTGTCCCCGTAATCGGCGATGTGCGGCTGAAAGCCCGACTCGACTTCATCTTCCGCACCTACCGGCCTCAGGTCGTATTTCATGCCGCCGCTTACAAACATGTTCCCTTAATGGAGGAGAACCCCTGCGAAGCGGTTTTGGTCAACGTCGTGGGATCGCGTAACGTGGCGGATTTCTGCATTCGTTACGGCGTGGAGAAGATGGTGATGATTTCAACGGACAAAGCCGTGAATCCGACCAACGTCATGGGCTGTACGAAACGACTGGCCGAAATCTATGTACAAAGCCTCGGGCAGGCGATCGTGAGCGGTCGAATTCAAGGACGCACGCAATTCATTACGACTCGTTTCGGCAATGTGTTGGGTTCCAGCGGTTCGGTAATCCCGCGTTTTCGGGAACAGATCGAGCACGGCGGTCCCGTGACGGTTACGCATCCCGATATCCGGCGTTATTTTATGACGATTCCCGAGGCCTGCCGTCTGGTGATGGAGGCGGCGACTATCGGACGAGGCAATACGATCTTCGTTTTCGATATGGGTGAGTGCGTCAAGATCGCCGAGCTGGCCAAACGAATGATCGCGCTGGCGGGAGCCCGTGTCGATCAGGACATTCGAATCGTTTACACAGGGCTCCGCCCGGGAGAGAAACTCTATGAGGAGGTGTTGAGCAACACGGAAAACACCCTGCCGACGGAACATGAGAAGATTCGCATTGCCAAGGTGCGCGAGTACGATTATGAGGAGGCATGCAAAGCCGCGGAGGAGTTGGAGCGGCTGGCGCGCGAATTCGATATTCCGAATGTCGTGCGTCTGATGAAGCGGGTCGTGCCGGAATATCACTCGCAGAACTCCGACTTCGAGGTTTATGACAAAGAGTTGGAAGCGGAGCGAACGGCTTAACGGATACAATTAAATCATATACGGGAATGAAAGGAATCGTATTGGCGGGAGGATCGGGGACTCGGTTGTATCCCATCACCAAGGGCGTCAGCAAGCAGTTGCTGCCGATTTACGATAAACCGATGGTCTACTACCCTATCTCCGTGCTGATGTTGGCCGGGATTCGGGATATTCTGCTGATCTCCACCCCGCAGGATCTGCCGGGATTCCGGCGGTTGCTGGGCGACGGCTCGGACTACGGCGTGCATCTGGAATATGCCGAGCAGCCCTCGCCCGACGGCCTTGCGCAAGCTTTTATCATCGGCGAGCGGTTTATCGGCGACGATACGGCGTGTCTGGTGCTGGGTGACAATATTTTTTACGGCGCGGGGTTTTCCGAGATGCTCCGCGGAGCCGTTCGCACTGCCGAACAGGGAAAGGCGACGGTATTCGGTTATTGGGTCAAGGATCCCGAACGTTACGGCGTCGCCGAATTCGACAAGGAGGGCAACTGCCTTTCGATCGAGGAGAAGCCTAAGGATCCCAAGTCGAACTATGCCGTCGTGGGACTCTATTTCTATCCAAACAAGGTGGTCGAGGTCGCCAAGCGGATCAAGCCTTCGGCTCGCGGCGAGTTGGAGATCACCACCGTCAATCAGGAGTTCCTCAAAGCGAGAGAACTGAGGGTGCAAACCCTTTCGCAGGGCTTTGCATGGCTCGATACGGGAACGCACGACTCGCTGGCCGAGGCGTCTATCTTCGTCGAGGTCATCGAGAAACGGCAGGGATTGAAGATCGCTTGTCTGGAAGATATCGCTTTCCGTCAGGGGTGGATTACGGCCGAGAAGATGCGCGAACTGGCGCAGCCGATGGCAAAGAATCCTTACGGGCAGTATCTGCTGAAACAGTTGGAACACTAAACGTGTGCCTGCGCGTTATTTAAATCGTGTAAAGAATGAAGGTTATTCAGACAGCGATCGCCGGCGTTGTGATTATCGAACCGGATGTATTCGGCGACGATCGGGGCTATTTTTTCGAAAGTTACAATCAGGCGCGTTTCGACGCCGCCGTGCGTCCGGTGAGGTTTGTGCAGGACAACGAATCGAAGTCGAAATTCGGCGTGCTGCGGGGGCTGCATTTCCAGCGCGGCCGCGCGGCCCAGTCGAAGCTGGTGCGCGTCGTCAAGGGCGCGGTGCTGGATGTAGCGGTCGATATCCGTCGGGGATCGCCTACTTTCGGACGCTATGTCGCCGTGGAACTGACGGCGGAAAACAAACGCCAGTTTTTCGTCCCTCGCGGGTTCGCACACGGGTTCTCGGTATTGAGCGACGAGGCGGTTTTCCAATATAAGTGCGACAATCTCTATGCCCCCGACATGGAGGGCGCGGTCGCATGGAACGATCCTGCCATCGGGATCGACTGGCGGCTGAAACCCGACGAAGTGATCCTTTCGCCGAAAGACAGCAATCATCCGACGTTGGCCGAATGCACGGAGTTGTTCGATTATAATGTGGATTATTATGCGTAGAATCCTTGTAACGGGCGCCAACGGTCAATTGGGCAATAAGATGAGGCAGTTGGGCGCAGCCTCTGAAAACGACTATTTGTTTACCGATGTGGCGGAGCTGGACATCACCGACGAAGAGGCGGTCATGCGAACGGTGTGCGACGAGCGGATCGACGTCATAATTAACTGTGCGGCCTATACCAATGTAGACAAGGCCGAGGAAGACGAGGCTGCGGCCGATCGGATCAACCGGCAAGCAGCCGGCAATTTGGCCTGCGCGGCTGCGGCTGCGGGCGCTACGCTGATCCATGTCTCGACGGATTATGTCTTTTCGGGCGACGCCAATCTCCCTTATACGGAGGCGAGCGAAACCCGTCCGCTCGGCGTTTACGGCCGGACGAAGCTGGCGGGTGAAGCGGAGGTTCAGGCCAGCGGCTGCAAGGCGCTCATTATCCGCACGGCGTGGCTCTATTCGGAGTTCGGACATAATTTTCTCAAAACGATGCTGCGACTCACGGCCGAACGCGACCGTCTGACGGTGGTCTTCGATCAGGTGGGGTCGCCGACCTATGCCGGCGATCTGGCGCGGACGATCTTCGATATCGTCGAGCGCGGAACGTATGCCGGACAAGAGGGCATCTATCACTTCTCGAACGAAGGCGTATGCTCGTGGTACGACTTCGCGCATGCCATCGCCGTTGAAGTGGGACACACACACTGTGAAATCGTCCCCTGTCATTCGTCGGAATACCCCTCGAAAGTGACGCGCCCCACTTATTCGGTACTGGACAAGAGCAAGATCAAGGCGGCGTTCGGAGTGAGGATCCCGCACTGGACAGAGTCGCTTAAACTATGTATTTCCAACCTTAAAAACTTGTAAAACCATGAAAGTAGTGTTGATGAGCCTGCTGATGCTGTCGCTTGCAGTAGGCAATGCAGAGGCCAAAAAGTACAAGCCCGCACCTCGTACGGCCAAGAACATCGTGATTGCACATCGCGGTTACTGGAATACGCAGGGGGCGTTCGAGAATTCGATCAAAAGTATCGAAAACGCCATGAACTTCGGTATTTACGGCAGTGAATTCGATATCAACTTCACTTCCGACGATTCGATTGTGGTGGTTCACGGCTCGAAGCATCCTGTGGTGAAAGACCTCGTCATTCAGAAATCGCCCTATGAAACGGTGCGCAATACGTTGTTGGGCAACGGAGAAAAGTTGCCCACCCTGCGCGAGTATCTGTTGGCGGGATTGAGCGACCCCTCTACTCAGTATATCCTCGAAATCAAAAAGCACGATACGCCCGAACGGGAAAACGAGATCGTAGCCCGGACGATGGCGATGGTTAAGGAATTGGGGTTGGAAAAGCGCGTGGAGTATATTTCTTTCAGTTGGAATGTCTGTGAAACAATCAAGAAGGCCGATCGCAAGGCTCCGGTTTACTATCTCAACGGCGAGAAATCTCCGGCAGAGTTGAAGAAGGCCGGAATGAACGGACTGGATTACAGCCTGAAAGTCATGAAGAAGCATCCCGAATGGGTGAAGCAGGCGCACGATCTCGGGTTGAAGGTCAATGTATGGACGGTCAACAAGGAGGAGGATATGCAGGCGATGCTCGATTTGGGCGTGGATTTTATCACGACGAACAATCCCGTCGAATTGAAGGCGCTGATCGGAAAATAGGATAGTTTCGGAAAACGGTTCTCTCCGAGTCAGCGGAGAATTTCCGAAGTAAATTCAGAAAATCAGATTTTATGCCAAGGAACATTTTGATCACAGGCGGCGCGGGTTTCATCGGAAGCCATGTCGTGAGGCTGTTCGTCACCAAATATCCCCAATATCGCATCGTCAACCTCGACAAACTGACCTATGCGGGCAATCTGGCCAACTTGAAGGATATCGAAACGGCCGAAAATTATCATTTCGAGAAGTGCGATATCTGCGACTACGAACGGGTGCTCGATATTTTCCGCAAGTATCGCATCGACGGCGTGATCCATTTGGCGGCCGAGTCGCATGTCGACCGTTCGATCAAGGATCCCTTCACCTTCGCGCGCACCAATGTGATGGGAACCCTGTCGTTGCTGCAAGCGGCTAAGGTGTGCTGGAACGGGGATTGGAAGGATAAACTCTTCTACCATATCTCGACCGACGAAGTTTACGGCGCATTGCAGTTCGACGGTTCGCTCTTTACGGAGACCACCAAGTACGATCCGCATTCGCCCTACTCGGCTTCGAAAGCATCGTCCGACCATTTCGTGCGTGCGTTCCACGACACATACGGCATGCCGACGTTGGTAACGAACTGTTCCAACAACTACGGGCCGTATCAATTCCCCGAAAAACTGATACCGTTGTTTATCAACAATATCCGTCACGGGAAACCGCTGCCCGTTTACGGCAAGGGCGAGAATGTCCGCGACTGGCTCTATGTGGTCGATCACGCGCGTGCCATCGATACGATCTTCCATAACGGCAAAGTGGCCGAAACTTACAATATCGGCGGGTTCAACGAGTGGAAGAATATCGATCTGATCCGCGTGGTGATTCGGACGGTGGATCGACTGTTGGGACGTCCCGAGGGCGCGTCGGAACATCTGATTACCTTCGTAACCGACCGTGCGGGGCACGACTTGCGTTACGCCATCGATTCCCGCAAGCTGAAGGACGAATTGGGCTGGGAGCCTTCGTTGCAGTTCGAGGAGGGAATCGAAAAGACGGTGCGTTGGTATCTCGACAATCAGGAGTGGATGGACAACATTACCTCCGGCGAATATGAAAAGTATTACGAAGAGATGTACAAAAACCGGTAACGATTGCCGTTAATTGCGAATTCATATCGGCTTGAACAGGAACGGGAGGCGTTAGCCTCCCGTTTTTTCGTCTTACGGCAGCGTACGGAATCGGCCGACATTGCCGGCCGTCGGGGAATAAACATTCGGGTCTTTAAAAAGCGGCAGAATCGGAATCGCTTCGACGTATTCGAAACGGACGAATCTCAGTTCTATCCGATCATTTTATATGTTTCTTTAAATATTTTCCTTTGGAAATTTGTTTTGTTGGAAAATTGTTGTACCTTTGCAGAAGAATGGATGTTGGCTGAGACAGGATGCGTTCAGGCAGAATCGACGATACCCGACTCTTCGCTTGGCTTGCACCATCTTTGCAGCAGATTTGTAGGAATTCTTAACGGTGGAGATGCGCTGACGATTCTTTGCAGGCCGATCGATAACCGTCGGGAATTATAAATCGATAAAAAATGAAAATTATGTTGAAATTAATGAGTTTGGTGGCCGGTCTGACCCTCGTGGCGGGCGTGGCGCACGGAATGAACCCGAAAGAACAATCAAAAACAAAAAAAGTTATGGTACAGGAGTTAACGTTGGATCAATTCCAGCAAAAGGTTTATAATCTGTCGGATGCAAACGCCTCGTCGGCGCTGACCTATTTGGGCGACAAGCCTGCGATCGTCGATTTCTATGCTTCATGGTGCGGTCCCTGCCGGATGGTCGCTCCGATTCTCGAAGAGCTTGCCGGCGAATACGAGGGACAGATCGTCGTATATAAGGTAAACACCGAAAAGGAACCCGATTTGTCGGCCGCATTCGGCATTCGCAGCATTCCGTCGATCCTCTTTATTCCGATGAGCGGAAAGCCGCAGATGCTGCAAGGGGCAATGCCCAAAGAGGCTTTCAAGAAGGCGATCAACGAGTATCTGTTGAAGTAATCCGATGAATACGCTCTGCAAGATACGGGAAATATCGCGCGCCATCGCCGAATTCGAGCAGCGATTTGAACAGAAATATCATCTGTCGATGAACGAAGGTGTGCTGCTCTGCTGTCTTGCGCGACAGGGCGAACTTTCGTCGGGCGAAATTGCGGAGGTGTTGCGGCTGACTTGTTCGAATACGTCGAAAGTAATTCGGTCGGTGGAAAACAAGGGGTTTGTGACCCGTAAACTGGGCGAAGACGACAAGCGCCAGATGTATTTTTCGCTGACTCCGCAGGGGCGGGCAGAACTCGACCGGCTGCAACCTTGCAATATTGCGCTGCCGGAACTGTTGACGCGGTTTCTAAAAGAAGAACAGATGTAGGGAAAGAGCCGGAGATAACTCCGGCTCTTTATCTTAACTGGCGACCGATTCGTTTCGACGAAGTATTAGCCGCTTTGGCAATCTGGCTTTTATATTGTGAAAAAAGAACGGGGTGTTTAAATGCGCAAGTGCGGAAAGTCCCTGCTACTGTTGTTTATTTTTTCGGCAAATGCAGTCCGTCAGATGATCGTCGATAAATCCCGAAGCCTGCAAGTGGGCGTAACAAATCGTAGTTCCGAAAAACTTGAATCCCCGTTTTTTCATATCCTTGCTCATGGCGTCGGATTCGGGAGATGATACGGGAATCTCGCTCAATGATCGGAACGTGTTGATAATCGGTTTTCGGTCGGGAAAGAACGACAGGGTGTAGTCGTAAAAACTGCCGAACTCCTTTTGTATGGCAAGGAACAGTTTGGCATTAGTGATCGTCGCTTTGATTTTCAGCCGGTTTTTTACAATGCCGTCGAACCGCATCAACCGTTCAACGTCTTCATCGGTCATTTGCGCCACCGCCTCGGCCTCGAAATTACAAAAGGCCTTGCGATACCCCTCTCGCTTTTTAAGAATCGTTATCCAACTCAATCCGGCCTGAGCGCTCTCCAGTACGAGAAATTCGAACAACGTCTTGTCATCGGTCACCAATTTCCCCCATTCTTGATCGTGGTATTTCACATACGACTCGTCCGTTCCGCACCAACCGCAGCGTCCGTTTATTATATCCTGCATACTCTTTATGTTTTAAGTCCGTATTAACGCGTATTTTTCCGCATCTCTTTTTCATGTACGCCACTTTTCGTGCGGTCGGAAAGCCGAATCTCGGCACGGGAATTTTCCGCCTCGGACGATCGATGTCCCGTAATTCGGCATTGTAAAATTGTAAATCCGTGGGCTTTTCTCATTGTGGGAAAACGTTACCCGATACGAGTCGGGGCTGGCGGTTAAGGATCATTTCGCAGGTCCCGCCCCGTTCAGATATTCGCGGAGCCTGCGTTTGAGTTCATCCGCCGAAATCGGTTTGGACAGATAGTCGTTGCATCCGGCGCTTAGCGCCCGCTGCCGATCCTTATCATAAGCAAAAGCCGTGATGGCGATGATCGGGATTGTCTGATTCTCCTTGCGTATCGCTCGTGTGGCCTCCAATCCGTCCATTTCGGGCATTTTTACATCCATCAGAATCAGATCCGGCGAAAGTTCGCGGAAGAGACGCACAGCCTCCCTTCCGTCTCTCGCCCGATAAATCTCATACTCTTTTTTCAGCAGCAACGAAAGCAGCAGGTAATTACTGTCCGTATCCTCGGCGATCAGCAGGACGGGCGTTTCGTCCCGAAGGGTTGTCTCCGGCGGTATCGGCGTGGATTGTCCGGGAGCCTGCTCCGTGTGCGGAGGCTGCGAATAAGGAAGCGTAAACCAGAATCGGGAACCCTTTCCCTCTTCGGAATTCACACCAATCCGGCCGTCCAGCTGCTCGACGATACTCTTGGAAATGGAGAGTCCCAGACCCGTTCCCTGCATGAACGTATTTAATTTGACGAACCGATCGAATACGGAGGGCAGGTCTTTCTGCGGGATACCGGCTCCGGTATCTTCCACGTAAAATGTTATTTCATCTTCCTTGCCGAATTCATAACCCAGTGTAATCGTGCCCTGAGTCGTGAATTTCAGCGCATTGTTGATGAAGTTGGTCAATACCTGCACCAATCGGCTCTTGTCGCTCACGAGGTGGCATTCCGGTCGGTGGTTCCCGAACAGAAGCGTATCGTTTCGTTCCTGCGCCTTGATTCCGAGCGTCCGAATGATGTCCTGACACATCTGGTTGACGTCGACTGTCGTAAAGTTGAATTCGAAGGTTCCGGCTTCGATTTTCGAAAGATCGAGAATGTCTGAAATCAACTTCAATAGAAGATCGTTGTTCTCCTGTACGATGGCCATGTATTCACTGCGCTCTGTGGCGTCGTCGGCCTCCATCAACAGATTCGAAAAACCGACGATGGCATTGAGCGGCGTGCGGATTTCATGGCTCATATTGGCCAAAAAGGCCGATTTGAGCCGATCGCTCACCTCTGCTTTGTTCTTGGCCTCGATCAGCCGCATCTCGGTCTCCTTCAACTCCGTGATGTCGTAGTTGACGCATACCATCTCGATTTTCGACGGGTCGTTGTTCATCGGATTGCGCATGACATTGACGCGAGTCCATTTCAGACCTTCCGGCGTGTGAACCCGCAGGTCTTTGGTGAAGACGTAGATTTTCTCGGCCCGAACCTGTGAGATGGATTCCATTACCGAATTTCGATCTTCCGGTTCGATGTGCCTGTAAATGCCGATCACCTCTTTCAGCGGAGTGTCGGGTTTCTCGCCCAGATTGATGAACCATTGAGGCATGCCGAACCCCTCCTTGGAGAGCAGGTCGAAACGGCCATAGCCTACTTTGCCGTAACGGCTGACCAGCGAGAAGGAACTTTCGAACTCCGCGATGCGGCTGTGCGCTCGGTTGATCTCCGTATTGTCGATGTTGATGAGCATGAAATTGCACAACTCGCCCTGCTTGTCGTAGAGCATGCTGACTGTCGTGTAAATTTCGAGGAACCCTGTTTTGGACGTATGGCAGTACCCTTTCAGTCGATCGAGCGAGTGGTAGATTTTGAATGCGAACTCCTCGCCGGCGCGCACCCGATTCCGAACGTCGTCCGGGACATTGGGATTCCCGAAGAAATCGACCCCGAGAATGTCCTCCTTCCGCCGGATACCGAAGATCTCCATATCCTTGTTATTGATGTCCACCAGACGACCGTCCTTGTTGTATAATTCCAACCCGACGGGAATGTTGTCATAGATGTTGCGAAGAAGCTTCTCGCTGCGGTCGAGCGCATCGTGCGTTTTCGTCACCTCGGTTGTGTCGGAGAAGAGGCTCACGACTTCGTCCTCTCGTGTGGAATAGAGTATGGAATGGATGAATTTCCCTGATATTTTAAGACGGGAGTTCTGTTCCGTATAATGCTCCGAATCGAGAATTCGGGTGAGTACGGGCAGAGAATCCACTACGTTCGATCCCAGTTCACTGCCCTTTTTTCCGACATATTGTTCTCTCGGTAATTCGATGATTGCATCGGCGGCATAGTTGGCGTCAAGGATCAGACAGTCTATCGGATGGCCGGCGTCTCCGTACAGAATCTTAAACCGAATATATCCTAACGGCATATATCGGTAGAGGCTTTGTAGGTAGTCGCGTTCGTTCTGCGCCTCTTCCTTGGAGCGCTGCAACTCGATGCAGATGTTGATAATGTTCGTCAGCGAAGCGAACCATTGACAGTCTTCGTTGCTCCATTCGTGGTGCCGCTCCACGATGTCGATGCCGACATAACCCCATATCTTTTCATGCGCTATCAACGGCATGACGATCATAGACTTGATGTCCTGCAGGGCAAGTATATCCTTCTCCCGCTGCGCTTCGGCCGGAAGTTCGCCCAGATTGGAGAGGATGACGGGAATTCCCGCCCCGAGCTGCTGCATCCACCAAGGGGTTTCGTCCATTGAAATCCGGTTCATCGTGTCGCATTCCTGCGTTACGCCGTTAGCCGTTACTTCGTAGGTGCAGAGATGCATTCGCCGTTCCCAATCGAACTCGCCGATATACGTGCGACTTCCTTTGAACATTTTGAGAATGTCGGCCAGTACTTTATTGATGATGCTGTCCGTCGATTCGACATGCAACAGGGAGAGCAGCGTATGGGAGATGCTGTTAAGCCGATAGGCCAGACTGTTCATTCGGACATACGAAAAGTTGCCGGCTTTCTGAAGAGCGGCGGGATCGACCTCCTGCGCATATCCGGCAAGGCGGAGCGGTTCGCCGTTGTCTGAATTTTCCCGATGCAGGATTTTCCAGCGAAGCCAAATTTCACCGTTCGGACAAATGAGCGGAAAGACCTGCTCTTGGGATGGACGGATGACCGCTGCATTGATCTGGCTATCTACGAAGGCTCGGTATTGATCGTCGACGAATTCGAGGAACCGGTCGAATCCGATCTCGTGGTTTTTCGTCCCTAAGATCTCCTTCAGATAATCGGATAGCAGAAAGACCCGTTTGGGGAAATCGACTTTCCACCACCCTATCTTTGCATCGAGCAGAATATCGTGCAGTAAATTATGTTCTTCCATTCGACTTTTTCTAAAATGCAACCGGATTTTTCTTCGTAGGGATAAATTTGAACAAAAGTAGAAAAATTCGGACTGAAAAGCAAATATATCGTTTCGGACGATTCGGATCCTTTTACCGAGATAAACGGCCGTTCGAGTCGGGTCTCCGTTCCAAAAATACGCGGAATTCGGAGGAGGGACACGAATTAAAAAAACGCTCGGGATCATCCCGAGCGTCGCTTTCAGTGGAGATGGCGGGAGTCGAACCCGCGTCCAAACAAGGACCTCAACTGCTTTCTACACGTTTAGCCGACCGTTTCATCCTTCTACTTGAGCCCGGCAGGCGGCAGCCTAACTCAAGTCCCAGCCTCTTTATTTCGCACGGCGCCCGAGGCGCTGCACCGCACTATCTCTAAATGAATGATACCCCATATGAAGAGCGATTAAAGAGCGGAACCACCCCTCGGGATACTCGTCGCCGAACCGCCTGGGATCCGGTGATTAAGCTAATTTTCTTTGAAAATTAGGCAGCGAGTGCATAGCTATTATTGCCATTTATACATTGAGCGTCGGGATTTACGAGCCGCCACACAGCGCTCGACGTGCTTACAATCAAACTCTACCTGCTGTCAAAACCGGTCATCCCCTCTTTTGGCAGGGACTTTCGGTGGGAAAGTTCCATTGAAATGCAATGCAAAGATAGTGCAAGCCGAGCGCAAAAGCAAATTTTATTTGCATTTTGCCAAGGCGCAGCCTATCTAAGCGGGGCGCAGCACCCGCAAAGCTGTGCAAGCCGAGCGCAAGAACGTTTGCCGCGATAAAACTAATCTGAACGGGGATTTATTCTCCGCACGGATCGTGTTTTTTGTAGAAGAAATGCCCCCGATCCCGCGAAAAAACACTATCTTTGACCTTACTTTAATAGAGAATACAGCATATGAGCGGAAAACGCGTTATCGAGTTAAAAGACGTTGCGATCTATCACGCCGAAAATCCGTTCGGCAGACAATCGGCCGAACGGCTGGTTCGTTCCGGCGAGTTGGTGCTCTCGGAAGTGAATCTTGCTGTCGACGAAGGAGAGTTCGTCTATCTGATCGGCCGCGTGGGAAGCGGAAAAAGCACCTTGTTGAAAACATTATATGCGGACGTTCAACTTCTTGTCGGAGAAGGCACTGTCGTAGAGTTCGACCTGCGGAAGTTGCGCCGCCGGCAGGTCCCCTATCTGCGCCGGAGAATCGGCATTGTCTTTCAGGACTACCAGCTGTTGACCGACCGCAATGTTTTTCAGAACCTCTATTACGTGATGCGAGCTACGGGTTGGCGTTTCGAATCGGAGATTCGTCGCCGCATCGACGAGGTGCTGCAACTCGTCGGGTTGGAGGCCAAGCACTACAAGATGCCGTTCGAGCTTTCTGGCGGCGAGCAGCAGCGACTGGTTATCGCCCGTGCGCTGCTCAATAAACCACGGCTGCTACTGGCCGACGAACCGACAGGGAATCTCGATCCCGTGACGGCCGACGGGATCATGCGGCTGTTTCGTACGATTGCACAAAGCGGGTGCGCGGTGGTGATGTCGACGCACAATACCAATCTTATCGAGGAGTATCCGGCCCGCACGATCGTCTTTGAAAAAGGCCGTGTCAAAGAGGTCGATATGCAGGCGCTTCTGGAGCGCGTTTAGCCGTGCGAAAAAGCCTCTCGAAGGGCTTGCAGATGTCGTAAAAAAATCGTATATTTGTACGTTAATTTAACATCATAGGAATGAGTACTGAAGAACTGAACAAACAGGAGAAGGAGTATTCCGCGTCGAGTATTCAAGTGCTGGAGGGATTGGAAGCCGTGCGCAAGCGTCCGGCCATGTACATCGGCGATATCGGCGAGAAGGGACTCCATCATCTGGTATATGAGGTGGTCGACAACTCGATCGACGAGGCGTTGGCTGGCTATTGTACGGATATCGATGTAACGATCAACGAGGACGGCTCGGTCTCCGTCCGGGACAACGGTCGCGGTATCCCGATCGACTATCACGAAAAAGAGGGCAAATCGGCGTTGGAGGTTGTGCTTACCGTGCTGCATGCGGGCGGTAAGTTCGACAAGGGAAGTTACAAGGTGTCGGGCGGTTTGCACGGCGTCGGCGTATCGTGTGTCAACGCCCTTTCGAAACTGCTGATTGCCGAAGTACACCGCGACGGCAAAATCTATCGTGAGACGTTCTGCAAGGGCGTGCCGACTTCGAAGCTGGAGATCTGCGGCGCATGCAGCGATCGGGGCACGACGATTACGTTCATGCCCGACGACGAGATTTTCACCCATTCGACGGAGTATAAGTACGAGATTCTGGCAAACCGTCTGCGCGAGCTGGCCTTCCTGAACAAGGGCATCCAGCTCACGATCACCGACAAGCGCGTGAAGGACGAGCAGGGCGATTACCTCAGCGAGACCTTCCACTCGAAAGACGGTTTGAAGGAGTTCGTGCAGTATCTCGACGCTACGCGCGGCGAACCGATCATCGAGTCGATCATCTACCTCGACACCGAGAAGAACGGCGTGCCGGTCGAAGTGGCCATGCAGTACAACGATTCGTTTTCGGAGAACGTCCACTCGTATGTCAACAACATCAATACGATCGAGGGCGGTACGCACCTCACGGGGTTCCGCCGCGCGCTGACGCGCACGCTCAAAAAGTACGCCGACGATTCGGGGATGCTTGCCAAGTTGAAGTTCGATATCAGCGGCGACGATTTTCGGGAGGGTCTCACGGCCGTAATCTCGGTGAAAGTCGCCGAACCGCAGTTCGAAGGCCAGACCAAGACCAAACTCGGCAATGACGAGGTGGCCGCTTCGGTCGATCAGGCCGTTTCGGAGGCGTTGGCCAACTATCTGGAAGAGAATCCGAAGGATGCCAAGGCGATCGTCGGAAAGGTCGTATTGGCGGCGCAGGCCCGTCATGCTGCCCGCAAGGCTCGTGAAGCCGTGCAGCGCAAGACGCCGTTGTCGGGCGCAGGTCTGCCGGGCAAGTTGGCCGACTGTTCGAGCCGCGACCGTTCGATCGCCGAAATCTTCTTCGTCGAGGGCGATTCGGCAGGCGGAACGGCCAAGCAGGGACGCGACCGTAACTTCCAAGCCATTATGCCGCTGCGCGGTAAAATTCTCAATGTAGAGAAGGCGCAGGAACACAAGATGTGGGAGAACGAGGAGATCAAGAACATGTTCCAAGCGCTCGGTGTCACGATCGGAACCGAGGAAGACAGCAAGGCGCTCAATCTGGAGAAATTGCGCTACGATAAGATCATTATCATGACCGATGCCGATGTCGACGGCAGCCACATCGCTACGCTGATGTTGACGTTCTTCTTCCGCAAGATGAAGGAGTTGATCGAAAACGGCCATGTCTATATCGCTACCCCGCCGCTCTACCTCGTTAAAAAGGGGAAGCAGGAGCGTTATTGCTGGACGGAAGAGGAGCGCGACCAGATTTCGGCCGAATTCGGGAAAGGCGTACATATTCAGCGTTACAAAGGTCTGGGTGAGATGTCCGACGTGCAGTTGTGGGAGACCACGATGAATCCCGATACGCGCATTCTGCGTCAGGTGTCGATCGAGAACGCCGCCGAAGCCGACCGCGTCTTTTCGATGCTGATGGGCGACGACGTTCCGCCCCGACGCGAGTTCATCGAACGCCACGCTACGTATGCCAATATCGACGCATAGTTCGAACGCAGGAGGAGTTGTCCGTAAGGGCGGCTCCTCTTTTGTATGACATTTAATAAAGCGATTCATATGAACGTTACGATCATCGGCGTTGCCGGAGGCACCGGTTCCGGCAAAAGTACGCTCGTAAAACGGTTGCAGGAGGCGTTCAAGGACGACGACGTCGCTACGCTGTGCCATGACTATTATTATAAGGCGCATCCCGAATTGACCTATGAAGAGCGTACGAAACTCAATTACGACCATCCGCAGGCCTTCGACACCCATATGATGGTGGAGCATATCCGTGCGCTGAAAAACAACGTGCCGATCACCCATCCCGTCTATTCGTTCGTCGAGCACGACCGTCTGCCCGAAACGATTGCCGTAAAACCGTCGAAAGTAATTATCGTCGACGGTATCCTGATCTTCGAAAACAAGGCGCTGCGCGAATTGATGGACATCAAGGTATATGTCGATACGGACGCCGACGTGCGTCTGGCGCGACGTATTCTGCGCGACGTCTGCGAGCGTGGCCGGACGATGGAGTCGGTCATCAACCAATATATCACCACTGTCAAACCGATGCACGAGGAGTTTGTCGAGCCGTCGAAGAAATATGCCGACGTCATCATTCCCGAAGGCGGATTCAATTCGGTGGCCGTGGCGATGCTTATCCAGAATATCCGTTCGTTGATTGCGGCGAAGTAATTTACGTTCGGATCGAAATTTGAGACTGATCGGGAACGGTTGGTCTCTTTTTTTCTTATATTTGCAGACAATCCCAAATCGAGATGAAACAGTCGGTTACATCTGCTTTACATAAGTCTCTTGCGCGGCTCAGAAGATACAGGGTGCATCTCATCATTGCATTTCTCGTAACAGCGCCTGTGTTGGCCGTTTTTTCCGGTTCGAAGCGGATCGCGGCCGTACTCGGCGGTGCGATGCTCGCGCTTATGATCGGCATCTGCATGGTGCGGGGATATCGCGAGTACCGGAAACGACAGCTTCTTTCCTGCCGATGGCTGCTGGGTTTTCTGCGGATGCGGGGACTCGAACCCGAAGTGGACGGCGACGGCGATCTGCTGTTTCGGATCGACAACATAAAATACGTGCTTCATCTCAAAGAACACTATTTCGAATTGCATATCGGGTTCGGCCGTAAACGTTCGGAGTTGAACGACGAACTGATGGCCCGCATGGCGCAGGAGGTGATGAACTCGATGCGGATGGTCAAAATCTTGCTGCGACCGGAAGCCGTTCTCTTCTCGATCGAGTGCCTGCAGCGGCGAAAGAGCGAATTCGCCGAGTTTTTCGACTCCTATATCCGCATCCTCAAGTTCTCCGTCGCCGAGCATACGCGGCGGTACAACGAGGCGCTCGAAGAGCTTCATCAGGAAATCCGCCGCCAGCGGGAAGAGGAGGACCTTTCACAGCGTTTCTCGGATTATCAGGGGAAAGAGGTGGTAAACTGATCCGCAGGGTGCTCAGCTCGCATGAATCAATACAAAACGAGATTTCATTGTACCCCACCTTACGCTGTCGGGATATCCGAGGATGGATTCATAACGAGTAGGGGCGGCAACCGGCAGTCAAACGAATCGTGTCGCCGGTTTTTCATAAAAACCAAGCTTTGTCGTAGTTACATATCAAAATATTTCATATCTTTAAGATATAATACCTCTTTAAGCTAAATGAAAAAGAGGTATTATGCGGCTTAATCATCATCGGTTACACGCTCTTTGCAGGCACCGAGAATAGCGAATACTGTTTTTCATCTCGAAAATGATTAATGACGGCACGAACAGGAATATAAAACTCAGAAATCAACAGATAAAATGAAACACGTTAAGATTTTATTCGCCGCAGTATCCGCACTTTTCAGCGTGGCGGCGATAGCACAGGATTTCAACAGTCCTCAATACGCAAAATGGGGCGCGACTGCCGAAGAGAGGGCGCAGAATATCCAGAACAGCAACCTCCTGAAAGAGTCGGTCGAAAACCGTGACTGGGACGAGGCGGCCAAATATCTGAAAATCCTGATCGATCGGGTTCCCGAGGCATCAGAGAACACGTTTATCCGCGGTACTACAATCTATAAGAGCAAGATCAGCCGTGCCAAAAGCATAGATGAAAGAAATAGATGCGTCGATTCGCTGGTGCTGATGTATGATCTGCGCGCCAAGTATTTCGGCGACCATCTCAGGCAGGGCACTCCCTATATTCTCGACCGCAAGGCCCGCGAGTATGTGATTTATAATCCTACGGATCGTGCCGGTATCCGCAAGTTTTTTCAGGACGCGATTGCTGCTGGCGGAGATAAGGTGAATCCCGAGACCGTGGAGCTTTACTTCACCAACCTCTGCAATGACTATAAAAATACCGACGAGGTGACGCCCGACGAAGTTATGGATGAATACGCCCGCTTGATGCCTGTATTTATGAATAACCCCGATGCCGCCGAATTCAAGGGCCTGTTCGATAGTGCCTTTTTGGATAGCGGCGCTATAAGATGCGATCTCCTCGAAAAGTCGTTCCGCGGCAAACTCGAAGTTGCTCCCGATGACGAGGCGCTGCTGTGGCAGGCCTTTACGTTGATGTTACCTGCAGGGTGCGACGGAGACTATTTCTTCACGATCGCTGAGAAATGCTATGCAATCAAACCCTCGTCTGAGATTGCATTGGTATTGGCTCGGAAATTTGAAAACTGCGGCGAGTATAATAAGGCAGTCAAATATCTGAACGAGGTCCTTGCCACCGAAAGCGACAACGCCGAGCGTGAAAAACTGCTGATGCGTATAGGTTTGATTGAGCTAGTGGCGAGAAACTATACGATTGCTGCAATGGCGATGCGTCAGGTATGCGATCTGAATCCTGAAAACGGGATAGCTTACTTCGTGCTTGCACAGTGCCATGTCGCTTCGGTAGGTACTTCCTCCTATTTCGCGGCGCGGGCAGTCATCTGGGCTGCTTACGATGCGATGGCTCAGGCCGTGTCCTTGCTCGAAAATGAGTCCGACTATCTGACGAGCGCAAAACATCTACTGAATACTTACCGTTCCCGCTTTCCTACTTCGGAGGAGTGCTTATTCAACGGGTTGAATGAGGGCGAACGCTATACCGTAACATGCGGGACGGCTACCGGTGTTGTAACTACGGTACGCGGTGTCCGATAAGTTTCGAGGAGGCCCGACTTCCTTCTTTCTCGGGGAGGGATTCTCTCGACTATATGTAACAGGTTATTCCGACAGCGATACGATCGGCTTTTTCCCGGGTATCGGTTTCCGTACAGAATTGGGTCGTTTCGATTGTGGCGATTCGCATTTCCTGTCGGTAATTGAATGATGGCATAGTCGTGCCGTTTTATTTAATGGAGCGACAGAAGAAGGTGTAAAAATGCCTGTGTGCGATTTTCTGCCTTGAAAATTTCTCCCGATCGTCATATGTTCAGGAGCTTCGGAATGTAGTATTTTTCAGGGAGGCGAATAAAAAACCTTCGCATCTTGTGAGATACAAAGGTTCCTTCTGAATTGCCGTTAAAGGTTGCGGTGCGTAGGGGACTCGAACCCCTGACCCCGTGCGTGACAGGCACGTATTCTAACCAGCTGAACTAACGCACCAAGAACGTTATCGAAATTTGCGGTGTGTAGGGGACTCGAACCCCTGACCCCGTGCGTGACAGGCACGTATTCTAACCAGCTGAACTAACACACCCTTTGCTGATTGCGAATGCAAAGGTAGTACAAATTTTCGAAAATACAACACTTCGATCTATTTTTTGAAGAAAGAAAATTGGACGCTCCCATAACTTCTTAATTGCCAGAAAGCGCTGTAATTCGAAAAATCCGTATTCCGTGAATGTTCGAAAATGAGTATCCCTCCTTCGCGCAGCAGGCCGTTTTCCAGTACCAGCCGTACCACCTCTTCGCTGCCTTCCAGATCGTACGGGGCATCGGAGAAGATGACATCGAACTGTTTCGGGCAGCTTTTCAGGTAGAGAAAGGCATTCGCCTTGACCGGATACAGCGTTTCGCATCCCAACTCCCGCGCCGTGCGGCGGATGAAATCGTAATGCACGGCGTTGATCTCGACCGATGTGACGCTGCGGGCGCCGCGCGAAGCGAATTCGTAACTGATCGATCCTGTACCGGCGAAAAGGTCGAGCACATCGCTCTCGTCGAAATCGATCAGATTAGTCAGGACGTTGAACAGATTCTCTTTCGCGAAATCGGTTGTCGGCCGTGCGCGCAGATTCTTCGGAGGATCGATCGCCCTACCCTTGTATTTGCCGCTTATTATTCGCATCGCACGTCTCGGAAGTAGGTTCGTAACTGACGAGCCAGCGTGCTGCTGCCCGACAGGCAGAGCGGGTAGGTTTTGAGCGGAACCGTCCGGTTAAGCTGACCGAGATAGAAGAGAATGTCGGTCGTCCCCTGCGCACGCACCACTTCGGCCAGACGCAGTACTTTGTCGTAGAGTTTTAGATAGAGCAGCCCGTCGGTATGGATCATCCAGATGCCGGACTCGGAGAACTTGGGTTGATGCAGCAGCGGCGAAGTATAGGTCAAACGATTCCCAAATGTTTCGTCCAGCTGGCGACGGCACGCTTTATCGATCGCCATTACGGCGATCTGCCGCTGTTGCGGATCGCTGTATACCGGCGTCTCCGTTTCGGCGCAGCCGAGTCCGGCTATCGAGAGGTAGTTGCCGGCCGACTCCCTGTCGAACACCTCGGCCGGCACCAGTACCGTTTTGTGTGTCAGTACGGAACAGTTTACCCGGCGTACGGTCTCACACGCTGCCGGAAACCCTTTCGGAAAAGAATGTCCACCCGACCGAAGTTGGATGGACATCTCTTCCGAAGCAGCCGGTCGATTACTCCCAGTTACCTGCTTCATTGTTTGCACCCTCCATCGAACCGAACTTGATGCCGGGGTATTTATTATAGGTGATGATCTCGGGAGCCTTGACGAGATTGATCACCTCCTGTCGGAACAGAACCGTATCGAGGAATTTCACGTAGGGAGCCTTGACTTCGACGACCGGAACGACGACTTTCGATTCGGTGGCGACCTGACCGGCGGCAATCGAATACTCGGCCTGTTTGTTTGTTCCCGGGATATAACGGAAATTTTTCACCTGCTCGGGCGAAAGTTTCTTCGGGGCAAAAATCGTGTCGATAACGGCTACCGTGAAGGTCTCGATATTCTTCCTGCCGGCTTTTTTCAGTTGGGCCATAGCCACGGAGTCATCCTCGTCGACGATACGGCGCTGACCCTCGATCGAATCGTTGAGAACGAAATTGATCAGCGTATCGAAACTTCCCGTAAAACGCTGATATTTCATTTTGAACGCGCGTTCAGCGGTACGGATGTCCTTGATGCGCTCGATAACGGCCTCTTCCTTCGCTTTTTTTACTTTCTCGAAACGGATGGGTGTCGAAATCTGATCGTAGATGACATATACCAGACCGATGATCACCAAGGCAAGAATCAGTTGAACGATTTTTTTCATTTCAATTTATTTGTTTAAGTTTGTATCCCGTTTAAATAACAGTAAGGTAACAACCGCAATGTTTAACACGACAATCGCGACTCAAATTTACGCCAAAATTTGTTTCGAAGCAACAAATAGTCAAAAAAAAATCATAGAAAATTTATCGGAATACCTCGCGGACGATGATTTTTCGCGGATTTTCGTGTTGAACGGTTTTGCCGGTACGGGTAAGACGACGTTAATCGCCGCTTTAGTTGCCGCACTCAAAGAATTAAGGATAAAGACCGTGTTGCTCGCACCGACCGGTCGTGCGGCGAAGGTTCTCGCCCGCTATTGCCAAGAACAGGCCCTTACGATTCACAAACGAATCTACCGGCAGCGCACCAATGCCGATTACGAATCGAAATTTTCGCTCGATTTTAACAAGGAGCAAGGGGCTGTTTTTATCGTGGACGAAGCTTCGATGCTCTCCGATACGACGGGCGACGGAGCCTTGTTCGGCAGCGGGTCGTTGCTGGAAGATCTGGTGAGCTACGTGCGCAGCGGACGGGCCTGCCGGCTGATTCTCGTCGGCGACAGCGCGCAGCTACCGCCCATAGAGTGCGATTTCAGCCCCGCGCTCGATCCGGCGACGGTCTCCCGTTACGGCGATGTCGTTTACGGACAGATGGACGAGGTGGTGCGTCAGCAGATGCAATCGGGGATTCTCTTCAATGCGACGCTGGTGCGCTGTATGCTTGAAAACAATATTTACGAAGTGCCTAAATTCGAGATGGACTACCCTGATTTCGAGGCGGTCGAAGGGGGTGAATTCATGGAGAAATTACAGGATGCCTACGATCGTTACGGACACGACGAGGTGATTGTCATTACACGTTCGAATAAGCGGGCGAATCGTTACAACGAAGGAATTCGCCGCTATGTTCTCAGCGCCGAGGAGGAGATCGAGAGCGGCGATATGCTGATGGTGGTGAAAAACAATTACCACTATGCGGCGGCGGATGCCGAAGGGGCGATGAATTTCATCGCCAACGGCGATATCGCCCGACTCGTTCGCCTGCGGCGCTTCGAGGATTTCTACGGCTTTCATTTTGCGAACGCCGTACTTGCCTTCGCTGATTACGGGGATATGGAGATCGAGTGTAAGATATTGTTGGACACGATAAAATCTGAATCGCCGTCGCTTACGCGAGAGGAGAGCAGCAAGCTTTTTTACGAGGTGGAAAAGGACTATGCCGACACGAAGAGCAAGATCAAGCGTTATAAGGAGATTCGCGAGAATCCGCATTTCAACGCCGTGCAGGTGAAGTTCGCTTATGCCGTGACGTGCCATAAGGCGCAGGGCGGACAGTGGCGTGCGGTCTTCGTCGACCGTTGTTTGTTCGGCGACGAGCCGATGACACGCGATATGCTGCGCTGGCTTTACACGGCGCTGACGCGCGCCACCGAAAAACTGTATTTGGTAAATTTCGACCCTCGATTCTATGAATAACCTGCCTTCGGAGAGACATCCTCTCGCTCCGTTCCTGCCGGACGACGCACGTTTGCTGATGTTGGGCAGTTTTCCGCCCAAACGCGTGCGTTGGTCGATGGAATTTTTTTATCCCAATCTTCAAAACGATATGTGGCGAATCATGGGATTGCTTTTTTTCGACGACAAAAGTCATTTTCTCGCCGATGCCAAACATTTCGACCGTGAACGCATCATGGCGTTTTGCCGCACGATCGGACTGGCGCTTTACGATACTGCAAGCGAGGTTATTCGCTTGAAGGACAATGCTTCGGATAATTTTCTGCAAGTGGTGCAATCGACTGACGTACACGGTTTGCTGGAACGTTTGCCCGAATGCCGGGCAGTCGTGACGACGGGTGAGAAAGCAACGGAAACCTTGGTCGAACAACTCGGCTGCGAACGCCCTGTTGTCGGCGGGTCCGTGCCCTTCGAACACGCCGGACGCCGGATGCAGCTTTTTCGCATGCCGTCGTCGTCGCGCGCCTATCCCCGTTCGGTGGAATGGAAAGCCGACTTCTATCGAAAGATGTTCGAAAAGGTCGGGATAATCTGATAATTTTCGTATCTTTGCTATGCTGAAAATGGTGAATAAGAACTGTTTTGCATTCGTTATTGTATATTATATTGCATAATTATGGCCGGTATAGATAAGAAATACGTGGAGACTCCGCTGATGAAGCAGTACTATCAGATCAAGTCGATCCATCCCGATGCGATCCTGCTTTTCCGTGTGGGCGATTTCTACGAAACCTTCGGCGACGACGCCATCAGAGCAAGCGGTATTTTGGGTATTACGCTTACCCGTCGCGCCAACGGCTCGGCGACATTCGTCGAATTGGCGGGATTTCCCTACCATGCGATCGACACCTACCTGCCCAAGTTGGTGCGGGCCGGCGAGCGCGTGGCGATCTGCGAACAGTTGGAGGATCCCAAACAAGTGAAAGGGCTTGTCAAGCGCGGCGTTATCGAATTGGTGACTCCGGGCGTTGTGCTGGGCGACAATCTTTTGGCCAACAAGGAGAATATCTATCTGGCGTCGGTCTATTTCGGTCGTCAGACCACAGGCGTGGCCTTTCTCGATATATCGACCGGTGAATTTTACGTCGCCGAGGGGGCTGACAACTACGTGGATAAGCTCCTGTCGAATCTCTCACCCAAGGAGATCATCTATCAGCGCGGATTCGACGAGCGCTTCCGGCAGGCCTTCGGCGCGAATTACTACACTTATAAACTCGACGACTGGGTTTTCTCCGAAGATCTGAATCGGGAAAAACTCTGCAAGCAGTTCGGTACGCAGTCGCTCAAAGGGTTCGGTATCGATCATATTTCGGCGGGTATCTCGGCAGCTGGCGCTATCCTCTACTATCTGGAATTTACGGAGCACAAGGAGATCGGTCATATCTCGTCGATTTCGCGCATCGATCAGGACGACTATGTCTGGATCGATAAGTTCACCATCCGCAATCTGGAGTTGTTTACCACCAACGGCACGCACGACCGGAGCAGCTTCGCCAACGTGATGGACCGTACGCTTACGCCGATGGGCGGCCGGCTGCTGAAACGGTGGGTAGCGATGCCGATTCGCGACATCGAACGTATCAACCGTCGGTTGGATGCGGTGCAGCGGCTCGTGGACGATTCCGAGTTGGCGGAGGCTGTGGGCGAGCAGGTCTCGTTGATCGGCGATCTGGAACGCATCGCATCGCGCATCGCCGCTTCGCGCGTGACGCCAAGGGAGCTGGTGCAGCTTAAAAATTCACTCGGGGCGGTCGAACTGCTCAAAGCAATTCTCGAATCGACCGACGACGGGAATTTCCACCGGCTGGCAAAGGAGATCGACGTATTGAAGGAGGTGCGCGTAAAACTCGAACGGGAGATTTACCCCGATCCCGCCAATAATCAGATTCAGAAGGGCGGCGTAATCGCCGACGGCGTCAGTCCCGAACTGGACGATCTGCGGCGCATCGCCCTGCACGGCAAAGACGTATTGCAGCAGATTCAGCAGCGAGAGAGCGAGTCGACAGGTATTCCGTCGCTCAAGATCGGCTATAACAACATCTTCGGATATTTTATCGAAGTGCGCAACGCCCATAAGGAGAAGGTTCCCGAGACGTGGATCCGCAAGCAGACGCTGGCCAACGCCGAACGTTATATCACCGAAGAGTTGAAGGAGTATGAGGAGAAGATCCTCGGCGCCGAAGACCGCATTCTGATGCTCGAACAGGAGATTTACAATGCGTTGATTTGTTTTGTTTCTCAGTCGTTATCTCAACTGTTGCGCGATGCACATGTTGTAGCGCGTATCGACTGTTTTCAGTCGTTCGCCCGCATTGCCCGCGAACGCGGCTACGTCCGCCCCGAGCTGGACAACGGGACGTTGATCGACATCGAGGAGGGCCGCCATCCGGTGATCGAGACGCTGATGCCCGTAGGCGAGAAATATATTCCCAACGATATCCGGCTCGACGACAAGGAACAGCAGATCGTGATGATTACCGGCCCCAACATGTCGGGTAAGTCGGCTCTGCTGCGGCAGACGGCGCTCATCATTCTTATGGCGCAGGTGGGATCGTTCGTTCCGGCGCGCAAGGCGCATATCGGTGTGGTGGACAAGATTTTCACCCGCGTCGGCGCGTCGGACAATATTTCGCAGGGAGAATCGACTTTCATGGTCGAGATGCTCGAATCGGCCAGCATTCTGAACAACATCTCCGACCGCAGCATCGTCCTGCTGGACGAAATCGGACGGGGTACGAGCACCTACGACGGAATCTCCATTGCTTGGGCAATGGTCGAATACCTGCACAACCACCCTACGGCTCATGCACGGACGCTTTTCGCCACCCACTATCACGAGCTGAACGAGATGGAGAAGATGTACCCGCGTGTAAAGAATTACCACGTGACGGTCAAGGAGATGAACAATACGATCGTCTTTCTCCGCAAACTTGCCCGCGGAGGTACGGAACATTCGTTCGGTATTCATGTGGCGAAGATGGCCGGTATGCCCGTGTCGGTCGTGACGCGGGCCGAAGAGATTCTCAAAAACCTCGTGAAGGTCTACGGCACCGACGAAATCGTACCGAGCCGGAGTCCCAAGCAGCGCGGACGAAAGCCGGCGTCGGTCAAAGATGCGGTGGAAGAGGCGGACAAGGGAACTTCGATGCAGCTGTCTATGTTCCAGCTCGACGATCCGGTGCTGATACAGATTCGCGATCAGATCAAGGGGTTGAACATCGATGCGCTCACACCGCTCGAAGCGCTCAACAAGTTGAACGAAATCAAGAAGATCGCCGGAATCTGAGTGTCCCGCGCAATGTCGTGACGAAGATCGAAACAAAACGCCGAACCCATCGAAATAGGGTTCGGCGTTTTACCGTCTATTGGTTGCCGTGCTGTTCACGCCACACCCACGGCGCTACATGATCGGGGTGGGCCCAAATGCCGATTCCTTCCTCCTGCGCAAAGCGTTCGGAACGCATGTAGCGCAGTTCGTTGACCGTATCGTTGCGATACCATGCATAACCTGAACGCAACATCAGATCGGCGATATCGTCGTTGTCGCGCGTAGTGGCGATCACCCGCACTCCGTGCGGCGTCTGTCCGCCCTTGGGCGTCACCTCGACGCGGCGCTGCAAAATCATATTGTAGAGATATTTGCGGGCCTCGTAGCCCTGCGGCTGTTCGATTTCGGGCGCTTCGATGCCGTAAACGTTATAGGTCAGCGTGTCGCCGTTGTCGCCCAATCCGACGAACGTATCGCCGTCCACCACGCTGATCACTCGTACGGGGTAGCTGCGCTGGACGATTTCCGCTTGGTGTCCTTTTCCCCTGCCGATGAGTTTCAGGCCTAAGACGGTCAGGATGCCTACGACGATCGTGGCGATCAGTACGCCGTTGCGCAGCGTCCGTTTCTTGGTGTTTTTGCGATGCCGCCGATGGTGATGACGGCGGCGGGATGTTGCTGTCGGGAGTGGTTGTTTCGCCATAGTTCAATCGTATTTTATTCAAACAGCGTTTCGACTTTTGCTACGACCTCCTCGGGATCGGGAGTGAGCGGAAAGACGAGGCTCGGTTTGAGATACCAGAGTTCCTTATCCTGTTGGCAGCGGCGTTCTCCGCCGCCCGTGATGTTGAGCATGACGATCTTCTTCTTGTCGATGCGGCCTTCGGCCACGGCCTTGATGAGCGATGCCGTCGCGATGCCCGCTGCGGAGTAGATGTCGATACCTTCGGTCTCTTCGAACAGGGCGCGGGCTTTGCGGGCCTGTGCGTTCGTTGCGACCATGATGTCGCCGTCGGTTGCTTTCAGAGCGTCGTACAAACCGCCTGCCAGCGAATAAGGCGGTTTGCGATTCGAAAGTACCTTGGCGTCGATGATCTCGGCGTCGCGCCGCGCTTTGGCGGCCTCGTAGGGCAGCAATTCGCGCGAATCGACCCGCCATGCGTCGAACATCGGCACGAAGGGCGCATTCTGCGAGACGATCAGTTTCATCGTCTTGTTGCCGAAACGGCCGTCCTCTTTCAGACGCATATTGGCCTCCCATGCGGCGATGGCCCCCGTACCGCTGCCGACGGCTTGGAAGTAGTAGTCGGGAATTTCTCCGATGGTCGTCGCGGCCGACAAGACGGTGGTGGCCATGCCGTCGCGTCGGGCGACGTTCTTGGCGCCGCCTTCGGCGTAGAATTTCCGCGATTTGAGCGCCAGATTGCTCAGGAAGATCGCATCGAAGTAATCGCCGCCCCGTTCGGGGGAGATCAGCTTGACGCAGGGGTTGAGCGGCCGCTCGAACCAAAGTGCGTCGATGTTCTCCTCGGGAACCGAAAGCAGCAGCTTGATGTTATTGTCTGAGCAGACCTTGGCGAAGGCGCGCGCCGTATTGCCGGCCGAAGCGACCACCAGAATCCGGTCGTCGCCTTCGCGGATGCGGGCGCAGACGCTGTACGCTTCGGTCTCCTTGAAGGAGCAGGTCGTCATTTTTGCGCCTATTTCGGGATAATACCCGTTGAAGGTGATGTAGAGATTTTCGAGGCCGAGATAATCGGCCAAACCTTTGCTTTTATAGGTTACGGGAGCGCTCGAACCCTGCAACATACGGCGAATGGGCAGCCAGTCGCAGAACTTGTAGAAGCCGAAGCTGTCAGGCCGCACATCGATTTGCCGGACGGCGTAACGGGTGCGGATCATCGAAGGCATTTTGCAGCAGGGGTCGTCGAGCATCCAGCCTTCGTCTTCGAACTGTCGGCCTGTAGCGACACATTCGAGCGTGTAATCGGTAGGTGTAAAATTCTCCATGTAATATCTTGGTTTCTTCTGTTTCAGGACATGCGTGACTTGAAATCGTCATAACCGAATTCGCGGACGATGCGGATGCCGCCATCCTCTCCGGCGATGGCGATCGAGGGATGCGCCACGCCGTTGAACATCGTGCTCTTGACCATCGTATAGTGGATCATATCTTCGAAGACGATCCGTTCGCCGACCTGCAATTCATGGTCGAATGCCCAATCGCCGCAGTAATCCCCCGCCAGACAACTGTTGCCGCCCATACGCCAGCGCAGTTCGCCCGTCTGCGGTTCATGGGCGCCGACGATAGCCGGTTTGTAGGGCATTTCGAGACAGTCGGGCATGTGGCAGGCGAACGATACGTCGAGCATGGCCGTACGGATGCCGCCGTTCACGACGATATCTTCGACGGTCGAGACCAGATAGCCCGTGCGCCATGTGAACGCGCTTCCCGGTTCGAGGATCAGCCGCAGGTGCGGATGCCGCGCATGGAAGGCGCGCAGCGATGCGATCAGTTCGTCGCAGTCGTAATCGGCGTGGGTCATCAAGTGGCCGCCGCCCATATTGAGCCATTTGATATGGCCGAGGTAAGCGCCGAAACGTTGTTCGACGGCTTCGAGCGCCTTGCGATGATGCTCCGGCCGCGATTCGCACAATACGTGGAAGTGCAGCCCCTCGACGCCGTCGGGAAGCCCTCCCTGCGACTCCAGCTCCTCGGCGGTCATGCCGAGCCGAGAGCCCGCTACGCAGGGATTGTAGAGATCGGTCTCGACCGGCGAATATTGCGGGTTGATACGCAGACCGCATGAGATGCCGCGCAGCAGCGCCATTGCGCCGAAACGGCGGAACTGTCCGAGCGAATTGAAGGTAATGTGGCTGCTGCAATCGAGGATCTCGCCGATGTTGTGGTCGGTATAGACCGGAGCGTAGGTGTGCGCCGGCTGCCCGAACTCCTCGCGGACCAGACGTGCTTCGGCGGCCGAACTGGCCGTCGCTCCGTCGCTGTGGCGCGCCAACGTAGGAAAGATGCTCCACATGGCGCAAGCTTTCAGCGCGACGATCACCTCGGCACCCGATTCGCGGCGCACACGGTCGATTACAGCCAGATTTTGCTCCAGCAAATGTTCGTCGAGCAGAAAACAAGGAGAAGGAATCCGCTTGAAATCAATCATCCGGTCGTGTAGTTAATCCAATGGAAATATCGTGCAAATATAGTGATAATATCGCAAAGTGCCACTACGTATAAATACGCATTCCGGCAGGGACAAATAAAAAGCGGAATTTACCCCTTGCGGGATAAATTCCGTGCGGGCGGATTTCCGCCCCGAAATCGTGGAAACCGTTAGTGTTTCGCCTCTCCGTCAGACGCAAAGGCGTCTTCGACTTCACGCTCTTTCTGCATGTGGTCCTTCTTGGTGTAGTCTTCCACCTGATCTACCAATTCGTTGACTTTGTTCTCGAAATTCTGCTCGCAGGGCGTGCAGGTTGTCTGTTCGTCTTTCATGTTGTCGTATGTTTTTGATGTGAAACGTTTTCTCTCTTTCTGCAAATCACATACAAAACGATGAAATACCTGATTTTATTTTTCCGAACTGCATAAATACGCTCTCATATGAGAAAATAATCGGGAAAAAACGTAAATTTACGGGCGACTAAAACGAAATATCTATGTTTTTTCTCACCGCAATGGATTTCACCCTGCCGCTGGCCGATCCCGTGCTGAAGTTTTTCATCATTCTGCTCATCATCCTCGGCGCTCCGCTGTTGCTGAACAAGATTCGCATCCCGCCGCTGCTGGGGCTTATTATCGCCGGCGCCGTCATCGGTCCCCACGGGTTCAATCTCGTGCTGCGCGACAGCAGCATCATTCTTTCGGGTACGGCCGGTCTGCTCTACATCATGTTTCTTGCGGGGTTGGAAATCGATATGGGCGATTTCAAACGCAACAGTCTGCGCAGTCTGACTTTCGGTATGTACACCTTTTGCATACCGATGCTTCTCGGCATCGTCGCCGGTTATTATATCCTCGGTTTTTCATGGCTCACCTCGGTACTGCTGGCCAGCATGTTCGCCTCGCATACGCTGATCGCCTACCCCATCGTCAGCAAGTTGGGCATCAGCAAGAACAATGCGGTCGGCATTACGGTCGGCGGAACGATGATCACCGACACGCTCGCGTTGTTGGTGTTGACGATCGTCGTCGCCCTCTCGACGGGAAGCGCCGACAATCTGTTCTGGGTGCAGTTGGGTCTGTCGATCACGGCCTTCACCCTCTTCGTACTGCTGGGCTTCCCGCTGATCGGTCGTTGGTTCTTCAAGCGGGTGCACGACAATATTTCACAGTATATCTTCGTGTTGGCAATGGTTTTCCTCGGTGCTTTTCTGGCCCAGTTGGCCGGTCTGGAGGCGATCATCGGTTCTTTTCTGGCCGGTCTGGCGCTCAATCGGCTGATTCCCGCCACCTCGCCGCTCATGAACCGCATCGAGTTTGTCGGCAATGCGATTTTCATTCCGTTCTTTCTGCTGAGCGTCGGAATGTTGATCGACTACCGCGCCTTTTTTACCAGTTTCGAGACGATCAAGGTCGGAGCGGTAATGATCGCCGTGGCCACGGCGGCCAAATTCATCGCGGCTTGGCTGACGCAGAAGACGTTCTGCATGTCGGTCGATCAGCGACGCGTGATCTTCGGATTGAGCAATGCGCAGGCTGCGGCTACGCTGGCGGCCGTGCTGGTAGGTTACAATGTCATTTTGGGAACGGCTCCCGACGGCGAGCCGATCCGGCTGCTGAACGAGAGCGTGCTCAACGGTACGATCCTGATGATTCTGGTCACTTGCACCATGGCTTCGTTCTCGGCACAGAAGGGCGCACACAATATCGCCATGCAGGAGACGACGGACGTCGAAGAGCCGGAGCGGGACGAAGTGGAGATATTGATTCCGGTCAGTAACGAAGCCAATGTCGAGGAGCTGGTCAATCTGGGACTGGCGCTTAAACCGAAACGCGCGAAGGACGGATTGCATGCGCTCACCGTCATCGAGAATCGAGGCTCGGACAGCCCGTTGACGAAACGTTCGAAACGTCTGTTGCAGTTGGCCGTTGAAACGGCCGCGGCGACAGACACCCGCCTGCAAGAGCTGCTGCGCTATGACCTGAGTCCGGCCAATGCCATTTCGGGCGTCATTCGCGAGTGCGGGATCTCCGATGTCATTCTGGGATTACACGAGCGCAAAGACATCTCTTCGGGGTTTCTGGGCCGTGTGGCGGAGGGTACTATCGCCGATAACAGCACCAACGTCTTCGTTTACAAGCCCTCGCAGCCGCTGTCGACCGTCAAGCGTCACTTGATCGTTCTGCCGCCGCAGGCCGAAAAGGAGGCCGGCTTCCTCAGCGCGTTGGAACGGGTGGCCAACGTGGTGGGAAACACGGGTGCCAAGGCGATGTTCTACGGGTCGCCGGCTACGCTCGACCTGATTCGGGAACGCTTTGCCAAGTCGTCGGGCGAAATCAATTATGTCCCGTTCGTAAACTGGGAAGATTTTCTGATCGTTTCGCGCGACGTGCGAAACGACGATGCGCTGTGGATCTGGATGAGCCGCAAGAACGGCGTCTCCTACGAATCGTCCATGGCGCGCGTTTCCCGCTATCTGAATCAGTATTTTCGGGCGAATAATTTCGTGCTGGTCTATCCGTTGCAGGCCGGCACCGACGAAGGCTCGCGTTACCTTACCTGAGAGCGAACCGGCAGAGCCTATCGAATATCCTTGCGGGGAATCATCCGGTCGTAGCATTCGAACCGTTCCCGGCATACCTGCACGGTCAGGTAACGCAACTCGCGAATTCGGAGCAACAGCAAGGCTGTCTCATTGTCCGAGGCCGGATAATATCGATCGTAACGGGCCTTTATATAGGCGCTCTGCAAAAGATGGTACAGACGGATGTCTTCTTCGGTGTTCTGCGGAAAAACCGAGGCGAATTCGGGAATCAACAGTCGGCAGTAATCGAGCCACATGTCGATGTCGTGGAATTTGATGCCGTATTGAATATAGACATAAAACGCCGTATGCAGATAATTTTCTGCGACTTGGTGCAACATAAACATTGCGGAGCGACTTTTCCGTTCCTTATGACTGCGTTCCGCACACCATAGGAATTCGTCTGCGACGAGGAGCATCTCTTCATAGTATTTCCGTACGTCGTCTCTGATTTTGCGAAAATCGAATTTACAGCGACGGGCCAATCTGCGTCCTGTATTGTCGTACAGAAAGATCCCCTTTTCTTTCAGTATGGAGCAAAAAAGACAACCGGCTTTCAGTTCCCGGTTCAGTTGGGAAAGAGAAAGATTGAAAAAAACCGGCCGTGCCGCCGAAATCGAATCGCCGTTGTCTTGAAGAAATCGATTGTAGATGCTGAAAAGATCGTTCCAACGGCGTTTGAGCAGGCGACGTCGGGTCACGATAACGAATCCGTAGGAATCGGGGACATTGTCGGGCACCGGCGGTTCCTTGCCGAAAAGCGTTTCCGCGAGACGGTAATCGTAAAGAATAATCATCTTGATTTCCTGCATCTTCTTTTGAAAAAGCGCCACCAGTCTGTGCAGATCGTACTGGACTTCTGACGGTAGATATCGAATCGATTTTTTCATACATTAAAGTTAAAAAATTATTGTTTCTTCGAGGCATGAAACTTTAAATTCGGGTGCTCCTCGATTGCCCATACAAATGAAAAAAGTCCTTATTAGGGGACTCTTTTCTATCTCATTTCGTACGGGATTTCGGCCGGATTCTTCGTTTGAGACATGATTGTAAGCAGGGAGGGGATTCGTCCGCGCCCGATGGAAAAAGATTGGTTTCGGGAGGAAGACGCGGTGAGATCGGCCGATGCCGGCCGCCTTATCAAAAGCGAAGATATTAAAAGGAAAAACGGAGTTCTTAGGAGAACTCCGTAATCGGTTGATCTGTTTAGTAGCGAGAGAGAGACTTGAACTCTCGACCTCATGATTATGAATCATGCGCTCTAACCAGCTGAGCTATCTCGCCATTGCTTTGAAAGCGAGTGCAAAGGTAATAGATTTTTTTATTCGCACAAAAGTTTTCAATGCTTTTTTCTCGAAAAAAACATCGTGAGAGCTATGGCACCGATTTTGTCCGTTCGACCGTAAACTTCAACCGATTATGAATCAACAGCAAACCTCCTTCATTCGAAACCTTCCGATGAATTTCGTTACGCTGGCGGCCGGAGTCGTCCTGCTGCTGGCTATTTCCGTGGAGATTCTCATGGGCGACCATCGGCACTTTTCCGAAGCCTATCTGTGGGTACAGTTTGTCGTTTGCCTCGTTTTTCTCATCGATTTACTCGTACGCATGGGACGCAGCGACCGGCGCGGACGCTTCTTCGTCCGCAACCTACTCTTCCTACTCATCTCCATCCCCTATCTCAATCTGATCGACTGGTTTTCACTCGAAGTCCCGCGCGACTGGGCGATGCTTATCGGGCTGATGCCGATGCTTCGGGCTTTTCTGGCGCTGTACATCATCGTCGCATGGCTTGCCAAAAACCGTTTCAATCAACTGCTGTCCGCCTATCTCTTTTCGGTACTGGTCTTTACCTATCTGGCATCACTGGTCTTCTATGATTATGAAATACTGGTCAACCCCCATCTGACCGATTACGGCAACGCCCTGTGGTGGGCGTGGATGAACGTCACCACGGTCGGTGCCTCGATTTTCCCCGTTACTGCCGTCGGGAAGGTCGTTTGCGTACTGCTGCCAATTGTCGGCATGATTTTCTTTCCGATTTTCACGGTTTACATTTCGCAATATTATACGGGAAAAAAGAGCGGGAATTGACAAATGTCGCAAGAAACGTTATCTTTGTAGGGTAACTGCTACCCTTTTATGAAAAAAACGCTTCTTTTCCTCCTGCTCCTCCTCTGTCTCGGTTTCGATGCTGCGGCCGAAGGGACGATCAACCGGACTTGGGTTGAGCAAAATTACCGTAAAACCGAGTACATGATCCCGATGCGTGACGGCGCTCGGCTTCACACGACCGTCTATGCCCCGTGCGATACGATTGCAAAACATCCGATTTTGCTGACGCGCACGCCCTATTCATGCCGTCCCTATGGCGTCGAGTTCACCTCGTCGCTGTGGAAATCGTTCCTGAACCTGTATGTGCAGAAGGGCTATATTCTTGTTTTCCAAGATGTGCGGGGCCGCTGGATGAGCGAGGGGGAATATGCCGATCTCCGCCCTTTCATCGCAGACAAACGCAGGCCCGATCAGATCGACGAAGCGAGCGACGCCTACGATACGATCGATTTCCTCGTGCGCGAGGTCGCGGGCAACAACGGGCGGGTCGGTGCCTATGGCAACTCTTACCCGGGATTTTACGCTTTGATGGCCGCTGCGAGCGGGCATCCCGCGCTGAAAGCCGCTTCGCCCCAAGCGCCTGTCACCGACTGGTTCATGGGCGACGACACGCATCACAACGGCGTGCTGTTTCTGCGCGACGCCTTCTCCTTTATCGGCGGCAGCTTCGGCCGGCCGATGAAGAACCCCACGACCGTCGCGCCGAAAGCACCGCGTTATGTCCGAGCCGACGAATACGACTTCTTTCTGTGCAAAGGGACCGTCGACAGTCTTACGCGGCTGTTGGGCGACACGGTTCGCTTCTGGAACGAGATGATGCGCCATCCCGATTACGATGCGTGGTGGCGGGAGCGATGCTCGGTACGCGCCATGCACGATCTCAAACCGGCGATGTTGGTCGTCGGCGGACTCTTCGATGCCGAAGATTGTTACGGCGCGTGGACGACCTACGCTTCGATCCGGCGGCAAAGCCCCCGAACGTCGTGCCGCATGGTCGCCGGACCGTGGGTGCATGGCGGCTGGCGTTCGTCGAACGGCGGCAATACACTCGGCAAGATACGTTTCAGCGACGAATCGCTCACCGATTATTATCAGCGGCAGATCGAAGTCCCTTTCTTCGACTATTATCTGCTCGGCAAGGGCGACGGAGACCGTCTGCCGGGGGCGACGATCTTTTTCACCGGCGAGAACCGCTGGCGCACGTTCGATGAATGGCTGCCGGCAAAAGCGCGCAAAGAGACCTTCTATCTCCATGAAAACGGAGTCCTTTCGACCGAACGGCCTGCCGAAAAGAGGTCGTTCAGCCGTTACGTTTCCGATCCGGCTTCGCCCGTGCCCTACAATTTCCCGATGGGTGCGTCGCGGGACGTCGCCTATATGGTAGCCGATCAACGGTTTGCTGCAGGCCGCGCGGACGTGCTCTGCTTTACGACCGAACCGCTTGCCGACGACCTGACGCTGGCCGGCGGCATTCGGGCCGTATTGCAGACTGCGATTTCGACGACCGACGCCGATTTCGTGGTGAAGCTCGTCGATGTCTGGCCCGACGATTCGGAGCATCCGGGCTATCAGATGCTCGTGCGCGGCGACATTATGCGGGGACGCTACCGCCGCAGTTTCTCGACGCCGAAACCCTTTACGCCGAATGCGGTGACAGAAGTCTCCTTCACGTTGCCGGATATTGCTCATACCTTCCGTAAGGGGCATCGGATCATGGTGCAGGTGCAGAGTTCGTGGTTCCCGCTGGCCGACCGGAATCCCCAGCAGATGATCGATATTTATCATTGTACGGCGGCGGATTTTCTCCCCTGCGAGGTGCGCATCTTTCATGACCGCCGTCATGCGTCGCGGTTGGAGGTGTACCGCCTGTAACGGGATAACGGCCTTGCAAGGATCCGCGACGGGTAACTGTCGCGGACTTTTTTATCGTTATCGAGGCAAACGGCACGTTTTTCGAATAGGTCGGATAAATTCAAATCGCACGTCTTATGGAGAAAAAAGGAGATTCCCGACCGGCGGATACCGAAAGCGCTCGGGACAACCGCAAAGCGCCGGAAAAACTGACATCGGTCAACGGCAGGCCGATCGCCGACAACGAAGATTCGCAGACCGCCGGACTGCGCGGCCCTGTGGTTCTGCAAGATCCGTGGATGCTCGAAAAACTCGCGCATTTCGACCGTGAGGTCATTCCCGAACGGCGCATGCACGCCAAAGGTTCGGGCGCTTACGGCACTTTCACCGTGACGCACGACATCACGCGTTACACCCGCGCTTCGATCTTCGGCGAGATCGGAAAACAGACCGAATGCTTCGTCCGCTTTTCGACGGTCGCAGGAGAACGGGGCGCCGCCGACGCCGAGCGCGACATCCGCGGCTTTGCGATGAAATTCTACACCGACGCCGGCAACTGGGATTTGGTGGGCAACAATACGCCCGTCTTCTTCCTGCGCGATCCGGTACGCTTCCCCGATCTGAATCATGCCATCAAGCGCGATCCGCGCACCGGCATGCGCAGCGTCGACAACAACTGGGATTTCTGGACGCTGCTGCCCGAAGCGCTGCATCAGGTGACGATCACGATGAGCACGCGCGGCATTCCCGCTTCGTTCCGGCACATGCACGGCTTCGGCAGCCATACCTACAGTTTTTATGACGCCGAAAACCGGCGTACGTGGGTTAAATTCCATCTGCGCACGATGCAGGGCATCAAGAACCTGACCGACGCCGAGGCGGAGGCCGTCATCGCCAAAGACCGCGAATCGCATCAGCGCGACCTGTTCGAGGCCATCGAGCGGGGCGATTTTCCGCGCTGGCTCTTTCAGATACAGACCATGACCGAGGAAGAGGCGCGCAACTACCGAATCAATCCCTTCGACCTGACCAAAGTATGGCCGCACGGCGATTTTCCGTTGCAGGACGTGGGCATTCTGGAACTGAATCGCAATCCCGAGAACTTCTACGCCGAGGTAGAACAGGCGGCGTTCAATCCGCTCAATACCGTCGACGGCATCGGCTTCTCGCCCGACAAGATGTTGCAGGGACGCCTGTTTTCCTACGGCGATGCGCAGCGTTACAGGCTTGGCGTCAACCTCGATCAGATTCCGGTCAACCGTCCGCATGCTCCGGTGCATTCGTATCATCGCGACGGCGCGATGCGTGTGGACGGCAACTACGGCGCGACGGTAAGCTATACGCCCAACAGCTACGGCGCATGGCCCGATTCGCCCGAACTGAAAGAGCCGCCCCTGCCGTTGCACGGGCCGGTGGACAACTATGACGAACGCGCCTATGACGACGACTATTACTCGCAGCCGGGCGCGTTATTCCGGCTGATGACGCCCGAAGAGAAGCAGGCGTTGTTCGAAAACACGGCGCGGGCGATGGGCGACTGCAAACGCTTCATCAAACAGCGCCATGTGCGCAACTGCTACCGCGCCGATCCGGCCTACGGAAAGGGATTGGCCGATGCGCTCGGCATCGCCTTGGACGAGGCGCTCGACGAGAAAAACGATCCGGCGTTTCATCCCCTTGCGGCAATGGTTTAATCTGAAACAGTCAACAATATGGAAAACAAACCGATCGATTATTTGCGTGACGAACATTTGAGCGTCGGCACGCGGGAATATCTCGAAGTGCTCAATGCCGGCGACCGCCCCGTCGAGTCGCTGTCCGTTCCCGAAGCGAGAAAAGTGCTCGTCGATACGCAGGCGGCCGTCGAAGTCGATCTGTCGGGCATCGACGAAAAGGAACGCGAGATCGTGGCGGACGGTCACGAACTTACGCTGCATCTCGTGCGTCCGAGCGACAACCGCGAGCGGCTGCCCTTTTTCGTCTTCATCCACGGCGGCGGATGGGTGTTGGGCGACTATCCCACCCACAAGCGTTTGGTGCGGGATCTGGTCGTGGAGTCGGGAGTGGCGGCGGTTTTCGTCGACTATACGCCGTCGCCCGAGGCGAAATACCCGCAGGCGGTCAAGGAGATTTATGCCGCCGTGAAATGGGCGGCCGAAAATGACGAAGAACTCAATCTCGACCGCCACCGGATGGCTGTCGTCGGCAACAGCGCAGGCGGGAACATGGCCCTCGCAACGGCCTTGCTGGCTAAAAAGTGGCATACGCCTGCGCTGCGCGCATTGGTATTGCTGTGGCCGGTGACGAGCGCTGCTTTCGACTGGAAATCCTACGAACGCTACGGCGAAGACCGTTTTCTCACGCCGCCGCTGATGAAGTGGATGTTCGACCGCTATACCACCGACGCCAAAGCGCGCGAGGAGATTTACGTCTCGCCGATCAATGCCTCTCAGGAGGAGCTGTACGGTCTGCCGCCGACGTTGATCGCGGTGGCGGAAAACGATATTCTGCGCGACGAGGGCGAGGCGATGGGACGACGGTTGGACGAAGCGGGCGTCGAGGCGACGACCGTTCGTTTCAACGGCGTGATTCACGACTGGGGCATGCTCAACGGATTTGCACGGCTGGCTCCCACACGCGATTTGATTCTGTTCGTTGCCGCAGTGCTCAAACATCATCTTCGCTGACGCGAAACGGGCCGTCTCTATCGGACGGCCCGTTCATTGCGCGAGGGCGCGATCAGCGATCGCGCCCGTCGATGCTGTTCAGCGCAAAGGCGTAAGCTCCCAGCGAAATGGCCTTGCTGGCGCCGATACGCGAGGTCATTACGCCGATACGCTTCTGCGGATCGTAAACCACTTCCCGATCGCTGCCGTAAACTTTCAGCCGACGGGAATCGCCTCGGGCGAAATCGGCGAACTGCGTTTCGTCGTCCAGATCGTAAATCTTCATCTGCACGCGGTCGAGCGTTTCGCCTTTGAAGGTATGCAGCCGGCCGCGCATCTCTGCCAGCAGCGAAGGCATGATATATTTCCGCGCCGCGGTAATACCGCCGCCGATGACGATCAGTCCGTCGACGAGCGTTACGGCCGTAGCCATGGCGTCGCCCGCCACCTCGCCGAACCGCGCGAAGGCGCGTCGAGCGGCTTCGGCATCGCCCGAACGGCTCCCCTCCGCAATTTCGAAGATCTGTTTCGGTTCGAGCGTTTCGTCGACGATACCCGAATATTCGGCGTACAGCCGTTTGACGGCGCGGATCGAAACGCCCTCCTCGACATTGATGTCGGGCAGATCCTTGTGTCGCAGGCAGAAGGTCTCGACGCACGAATTGTCGCCGATGTGCAGCCGGTTGCCCGAAACGATCCCCACGCCGAATCCCGTGCCCCACGTATAGCCGATCAGATTGCGGAAACGCTTTGCGCTGCCGGCGGCTTCGAGTCGGGCGTTGATTTCGGGCAAGGCGCCCGCCAGCGCTTCGCCGTACGCATATAAGTCTCCGTCGTTGTTGATGAACGTCGGAATGCCGAACTCCGCTTCGAGAAAATCCTTCAACGCCACTCCGTCGCGAAACGATGGAAAGTTGGGCAGATAACCTCCGATAATGCCGCGCGGATAGTCCGCCGGCCCGGGAAAGGCGAAACTGATCGCCGTTGGCGGTTTCGGCAGGCGGTCGATGACGGCACGGAATCCTTCGACCATCGTAGAGAGGCAACGATCGAGCCGGTCGGAGTTGGAGGGATGTGTGATCGGGTCGACGACGAAACGGTCGCCCTGCACGGCGCCGAAGACGAAATTGGTCCCTCCGGCATCGAGCGTAATTACTACGCGGTTGTCTTTTTCGTACATGTTTTTGGGTTTATTCAGGTTTATCGGTTTCGGCCGGAAGCGCGGATCATTCGCCTAATGTTCCGGTTGAATTCATCATGCGTAAGAAGTTCTTCAATAGTTAGATGCATTCTATAATGCCAATAGTGATTCGGATCGGCGGGAACATTGATCCGTTCCTGTTCGAAATCGTCGCGGCGTAAATGCTTGTCCGTCGCCAGCCAGTCTTGCAGCGGCAGAACGGCAAGCATCGACCGGCCGCCGAGCGTACGTCCGACAATCTGCCGGCACAATGCCGGCGTACAGTCCGCCGGAGCTTTTCCCCGCCGGTGCAGCATCTCGGCGAAGTATCGCTGCGCAAGGGCGGCATCTTCCTGCCACCAGTTGCGAATAGGCGACATGTCGTGTGTCGAAGTCGTTCCGACCGAGAGATAGGGATACTGCTGCGGGTTGCCGAACGTCGCGCCGAAAGCCTTGGGCATCCGTTCGATTTCGAGCGAGAGAATACGCAGGCGTTCCATTACTTCCGGTACGCAGGCGGGAATCATCCCCAAATCCTCGCCGCAGGCAAGCATTCCGGTCGCATCGAGCAGCGCAGGAAGTTTGCGCAGCGCCTCGTCGCGCCAGTACGCATTGTGACGACGATAGAAAAATTCTTCGTGCAGCCGGTCGAAGGCCTGTTGCCGCTCCGGCGGGAGCGTCCGATAGGCAAAGGTCGTCTGTGCGCCAATGCGCGGGTGGTAATGCCCCTGCCGTTCGCGGTCTTCGATAAAGAGCACGTCGTCGAGCAGACGCAGCAGACCGTCGCGGATACGTCGTTGCCGGCGATCGGGGCGCTCCCCGAAAAGAGCTTGCACGGCGCGTTGTGTCGCCGCTTCGGGAAGCAACGCCCCGTCGGCGAGATAACGGCGTTTGACCTCCGCCGCATCCCTGCCGAAGAGTTCTGCCAACACCTTGTCGGTCGCCTGCGGACGGGTATAACGAAGATCGGGCAAGAGGAATCCTTCGGCCGCCAGCTCTTCGCGCGTATAGGGCAATGCCGGACGGAAATGACCCAACACGCCGTGCAGCGCATCGGCCGGAATTTCCCAGATACGGAAGAAGCCGAGAATATGGTCGATACGATAGACATCGAAATATTCCGCCATCTTACGCAGTCGCGCCCGCCACCAGCCGTACTTGTCGCGTGCCATCGCCTCCCAGTCATAGGTCGGGAAACCCCAGTTCTGCCCCGTCGTCGAGAAAGCGTCGGGAGGCGCTCCGGCCTGCGCATCGAGGTGGAACAGATGCGGATATTGCCACACATCGGCGCTCGACGGACTGACTCCGATGGGAATATCGCCTTTAAGCACTATGCCCAGCCGCCGTGCATGACGGCCGACATCGCTCAATTGAAGGTGGAGATGATATTGCAGAAAATAATAGAAATCAATCGCTTCCTGATTTTCTTTCCGAAACGAGGAAAGTCGTTCCTCGTCGTAACGGGCATAATCGCCCCACTGCCGGAAATCTGCCGTGTCGAACCGGTCGCGCAGAACGCTGAATGCGGCGTAAGGTTCCAGCCATTCGCGGTTCTGCGTATAAAAAGCGGAATAATCGTCCGTAGTCCGAACGGTCGCCCACGTCTTATGGAAAAGCCGTTTCGCCCAGTCGAGTTTCAGCCGCATGACGGCTTCGTAATCGACTGTTGGCAGAGCGTTGAGCCGCTGCTGTTGGCGGCGATAGCGGGCGTCGGGCTGCAATCCCGCTCCGGTCAGGCTGAGGTAGAGCGGATGGAGTGCGAAACTCGATACGGCATTGTAGGGATAGGAGTCGAGCCGCGTACCCGTGCGGATCGTGTCGTTGACCGGCAGCAATTGGATCACCCGCTGCCCCGTCGCCACGGCCCAGTCGATCAATCGTTTCAGATCGGGGAACTCCCCGACGCCGAAATCCGAGTCCGTGCGCAGCGAAAAGAGCGGCACGGCCGTACCGGCCCCTCGCCATTCGGGTTCATCCGTACTGCGCAGCCGCAATCCTGCGAGGATGACGCGCTCCCCTGCTGCCGGCACACAGTCGCAGCGGCGGTTCGCGCCCTCCTCCCACGCGACCGGTCGGCGGGAGCGGCGGTCGAGCCGCACGAATTTGTATTCGAACGGAGCGGTACAGTCGAGCGCGATCTTCCACAACGGAAATTCGCGGTCGTCCAACTCGACGAACCGTTGCCAGCAACCCAGTTCGGGCGCGCTGCCGGAGACGGCGAGCACTTCATCGGGAGCTATGGTCGGCGCATCGACCTGCAATTCCAAATTTGCGGAATTCGAACAGAGGGGATTCATCCGAGCGGGCCGTGCGAAGATCACTTTCGTGAACTCCGAAGCGTAAAACGGCGCGTCGGCCGGTCGTTCCGACCATTGGTCGCGGATCGACAAGCATGTCGCCTCCTTCTGCGGAATCGCTTGCCGGTGTCTCCGCCATTCGCGGCGAATCGTTCGCCCATCGTACTCCACCTCATAGCCGTATTCGACGATATTGGCATCAAGCGCCATGCGGCACTGCCACACGCCGTCGTGCCGATATGCCATCGGAATACGTCGTCCGTCGCCGCACCAAACGAGCCGTTGGCCCCACTCCGTGTGATATTCGATCTCAAAGACAATCTCCATGCTACTCCCCTTTCCGGCTCAAATCGGCTGTTTCGGCATGCGTGAACGCGATCAGCGCATCGGTGGCAATTCGGATTTGCAGACCGCGCACGCCTGCGCTTACATAGATTTCGGGCTGTTCGAGGCATGACGAATGGAGATAGGTCGGAAAAGCCCGTTTCATGCCGATAGGCGAACAGCCGCCCCGGATATAGCCCGTCACGGGCAACAGTTCCTTCATCGGAATCAGGTCGGCCTTCTTGTTGCCCGAAACGCGGGCTACGGCTTTCAGATCGACTTCGTGGTCGCCCGGAACTACACAGACGAAATAGCCGCTGCGGTCTCCCTTCAAAACAAGCGTCTTGAAGACGCATTCGATCGCCTCGCCGAGCTGTGCGGCGACGTGCGTGCACGACAGATCGTTCTCGTCGACTTCGTAGGGAATCAGCGTATACGGTATCTTCGCCCGATCGAGCAGGCGGGCGGCATTGGTCTTTTCGATTTTCTTCGTAGCCATCGAACAAAAATAGCGATTTTACGGCTGGTTTTCGCCGATATCGGATAAAAAAATTATCTTTGTAGTCTTGAAAAATTAAAACAATTATCGTTATGAGCAACATTACGATCGTCGGCGCCGGCATGATGGGTTCGGCGTTGGCGTTTCCCGCACGGGAAAACGGTCATCGCGTCCGATTGACCGGCACGCATCTGGACAAGGAGATCATCGCCGAGTCGAAGCGGACGGGCAAACATCCGAAATTCGACAAACCCTTTCCCGAAGGAGTCGAATATTTCTATATCGAGGAACTCGAGCAGGCGCTCGAAGGAGCCGATATGGTCATTTGCGGCGTGAACAGTTTCGGCGTGGACTGGTTTATGGAGACGGTCTTTCCGCATATTCCCGACCGAACGCCCGTTCTCTCCGTCACCAAAGGCCTTATCGCCTACGATGACGGTACGCTTATCAGTTATCCCGAATACTGGGAACGGAACATCGCACCCCGCAAGATGAATCTGAACGCCGTGGGCGGTCCGTGTACCAGTTATGAACTTGTGGCGCACGACCAAACGATCGTTACCTTCTGCGGTCGGGACATGAAGACGCTCGAAATGCTGCGCGATCTGATGCGCACCGACTATTACCATATCCATCTCTCGACCGAAGTAATGGGCGTAGAGAGCGCCGTGGCACTTAAAAACGCATATGCATTGGGCGTGGCGCTGGCCGTCGGTCTCAGCGAAAAGATTAACGGCATCGGCAGCGCGCCGCACTACAACTCGCAGGCGGCGATGTTCTATCAGAGCGTCAAGGAGATCCGCAAATTGCTCACCTATCTCACGGGTAACGACCGTCAGATCGATTCTGCGGCGGGCGACATGTACGTCACGATTTTCGGCGGACGCACCCGTCTGATCGGCACGCTGCTGGGCAGAGGATACTGCATCGACAAGGCGCTTTCCGAGCTGAAGGGCGTGACGCTGGAATCGCTCGTCATCATCGGCCGGATCAACAAGGCCGTCAAGCAGTTGGCCGAAGCCGGCAAACTCGATGCGAACGAATTCCCGCTTCTGATGCACATGGACGCCATCATCGAGGGGAAAGCGACCTCGGAAGAGATTCCGTGGGAGCGTTTTACGAACTAAGCCCATTCGGATAAATCCCGTCGGCAAAGTGAATCTTAGTTTCCGTTTTGCCGACGGGATCTATTATTCCGATAACGAACATCGCATTTTTAACAGCAAGGCAGCCCGATTCCCCGTCTGTCTGGAAAATTCAAGAAAATGATCAGAGGAGCATTATTCGATATGGACGGCGTGTTGGTCGACAACATGCACGTACATGCTCGAGCGTTCGATCTCTTTTACGAACGGCACGGCATTGCAAACCGACAGAACGTCCAGAAGGAACTCAGCGGTTTGGGCAACGACGAGATTATGCAGCGGCTGTTTCCGTCCGATACGCTTGCCGAACTCGGCGGCTGGCAGTCGCTGAGCGACGAAAAGGAGGCGATCTATCGGGAACTCTACGAACCGCTGATCGAGCCGACCAAGGGGCTGTGCGGATTTCTCGACGAGCTCCGGCGGGCGGAGATCCGCTGCGCCGTCGGCTCTTCCGCCGGTATGCGCAACATCGAATTCGTCTTCGACAAGTGCGGCATTGCGTCCTATTTCGAGGTTGTAATCAGCAGTGAGCAGGTTACGCGTTGCAAGCCCGATCCCGAAATTTATCTCAGGGCGGCCGAAGCGTTGCGACTCAGCCCCGAAGAGTGTATCGTATTCGAAGACGCCCGCGCGGGAATCGAGGCAGGGCATCGCGCAGGAATGAAGGTCGTAGCGCTTGCCACCACGCTTTCGCGCGAAGAGTTGGAACGGACGACCGCCGCGCTCGTGATCGACGATTTTTCGCAGATGAGCGTCGAACGGCTCCGGTCGCTTTGAGTTACAACAACGCTTCGATCTGGCGCATGGTCTGCTCGGCCGAAAACATCTCCGCGCGCCTGAGACTTTGTTTCCGATAGTGCGCCCGCAGCGTTTCGTCGTCCACCATCCGCCGCAGACCTTCGAAAATCTCCGCATCGGAGTGGCCGGTGACGATGCCGTAACGATTCTCCTCGAGGAACTCCTCCGCCGCGCTCGTGTGCGTCGTGACCATCGGGATGCCGAGCACCATCGCCTCGCATATCACCAGCGACGCCGCTTCGGAACGCGAGGTGCTGACGAAGATGTCCGACGCCTTCAAAAACGGATACGGCGGTTTCTGAAATCCGAGAAAACGGAAGGAATCCTGCAATCCCAATTCATCGCGCAAACGTTTGAGCTGATCTTCCATTGCACCGGCTCCCACGATTTGGAATCGCAGACGGTATCCCGCATCCTTGAACATTCGCGCCACGCGAATCAGTCGGTCATGGCACTTCACCTCCGAAAGGCTGCCTACGGCGGTAACGGTCAATTCGTCGTGCGGCACGTCCTGACTGTCTGCCGCGCGGCGAATCGACGCGCTGTCTATAATATTGTAAATATAGGTTTTTGGAACGGATACGCGATACATCCGTTCGAAGCTCTCTTTTGTGATACGCGAGCAGAAGATGACTGTATCCATATGGCCATAGGCCCGCTCTTCATCGCTGTCGCTACGGAACGTCTTCTGCGTCCAGTGGAAGAGCCGCAGGTCGCAGTGCACCCATGCGATGTTTCTCCCGGCGCGGTCGCGCACCAGATCGTGAAACAGCAGCGCATCGCCTTCGATGAATGAGATGATAGCGTCGTAATGTTTCCTGATTTTCCACCGCGCTCTGAGCCGCAACAGCGCACGTATGCCGTGCTTGCGATAGAGTTTCAGCGACTTGCGATGCGCAAAATTCCACTCCCGTTCGTAGAGTGAAAATACCTTCACTTCGGGCGGAACATCCTGCAAATAGCAGCCTTCGTTGAAAACCAGACACAACGAAACGTCATAACGCGAATAATCGAAATGGTGCAACAAGTCGATCAGGGCCTTTTCGGCCCCTCCGCCGCCCAACGAATTGGCCATAAACAGAATTTTCTTCATCTCATCTCTTTTTACGAAACGCGAAATGCGTCAGATAATACCACGTATAGTGGTTCACGACCCGCCCCAATCGTTTTCGCACCGCAGGCGACAGTTGCGCTTTCTCTTCGTACATCCGCGCCAGCTTCGTGCGCATATCATCGACGGCAGGCTCGAAATCGGACGTGCGTTTGCGGCGCAGGGCCTCCCGAAAATTCCACAGGCAATCGCGCACCAGCTTGTCGTAGACCGCGTTCCGTTCGGGCCGCCCCTCGAAGAGCCGCTGTCTGCAAACGAATTCGAAGCGGACATAGTTGGCCAGAAAGAAATGGTAGTGTTTTAACGGACTGAACGAGTGGCAGATACTTCCGTCCCGCTGGATATAATGATAGCAAATTTTTTCCACATGGGCGATGCGCCGGCATCGGGCGACCCATTCGTGTACGACGCGGTGGTCTTCGAACCAGACATCGAGCGGAAATTGCAGATCGTCGAACAGTCGCCGATCGAAGAGTTTCGTACAAGCCGACGCACTGACGCGTTCGAGCATCAGGTCGCGCAACACCTCTGCGGGCGTGTGCACGGTCACCGGCCCTGCGGGAATCACCGGCTGCGGCATCCCCTCCTCTTCATAGGCCAGATCGCCGTAGGCTATTTGGGCGTCGCTCTCGACGGCAGCGTCGTACAGCCGTTCGAACATGTCGGGTTCGATGTAGTCGTCGCTGTCGATGAACCCCACGTAAGGGGCCGTTGCAACGGCGAGCCCCGCATTGCGGGCGCGCGACAATCCCGCCCGGTCGAGATGAAGCACGCGAATGCGAGCGTCGAGCGCAAGATATGCGTCGCACTGTGCGGCCGAGCCGTCGGTCGAGCAGTTCTCGACCAAGATGATTTCGATATCGCGCAGGGTTTGCGCCCGCACCGACTCGATACACCGGCCAAGCCACTTTTCCGTGTTATGCACCGGAACGATAACGCTGACTTTCGGAAGACGGGGAGGAGTCTTCATCGTTCGTCCTCCTCGATCGCCCGTTTGGTCGCCGCCAAGTATTCCCCCCCCCATTTCATATCCGGTTCGAGGTGGTTGCCTTCGGCCCATTCGTTCCATGCGTTGATGAAGACGAAATTTTCCTCCGCAGAGTAAGGTTTGAACCGGCGCAGCACTTCGCGCAGCCAGCGGCCGTATTTTTCGGGCGTTGCATTGTGGAACAGAAACATCCGCCGCTTGCGCCGCGCCGTATTGTCCCAGCAGGGCGTTACCGAAGGATAGAGTTTGTAGTCGGGACGGGGACGGCTCAGCGAGTAGGCGACATAGGCGTCGTAGTCGGCCTTGCGCATTTTTCGGCGGTCGCCCAACAGCTTGCGCAGATGATAAGCGAGTTTCTGCCGCCATGGCCGATGCTCCCAGAAGTCGGTCATCGCAGGGGTAAAGGGTTGAAATTCGATGGCGGCGTCGAATCCGGCGTTCAACGGTTCGCGGCCGGCGGCGTTGAAACTCTCGACGCGGCAGAGATAAAGCTCCGTGCCGCGCGCGGCGGCCTCTTCGCGCCACACCTCGATCGTGCGTCGCATGTCGGGAAAGAGCGCCGAACGATAAACAGCGAAGACCGGCTTGCCGTCGACGCGGATATAGCGCGGATCGCAGAAGACCTGATCGAGCAGGTAGCGTATGTGCGTGCGGTCGTCCTCTTCGGAGTAATCCTGCCGGATCAGCACCTCCTGTTCGCCGCCGTCCCACGCCCGCGTCCAGTTTTCATTGGCCCAGCAGAGCATGAAGGGGAAGTCGGGTTTCCCCGAAGCGAGCACCTCCTCCAACGGCCGTTGCATCAACTGGTGACCGTTGAACCAGTAATGGTAGTAGCAGAACCCCGACAAACCGTATCGCTCGGCCAACTCCGCCTGCCGGTCGCGCACTTCGGCCACCCGCAGGTCGTAAAATCCCAGATCGGCCGGCAGATGGGGCTGGTAATGCCCTCGGAACAGCGGCCGCGCCTTCACGACATTGCGCCACTCCGTAAATCCTGCGCCCCACCACGCGTCGTTTTCGGGAAAAGGATGGTACTGCGGCAGATAAAATGCGATGACCCGTTTGGCGTGTTGTTTCATACGATTGAATTTCATCTTTCGTTTTTTGCATTCGGCACGGTTTGAATACCCTTGTTCCGGCCGAATGCAACCGCGTGTTTTGCGGGCAACGGCTATTCGGAACTACCGGCGATTGCGACTACAAAAATAGCAATTTAATCCGAATCTTTCAGAAGAGCCGCGATTAATTCCTTTGTCGGTACATCGGAATGTGTTTTTTGCTATTTTTGCGGCGCAAAACAAGCGAAAAAATGCCCCGCGGAATACTGACCATCCTGCTGCTCGTCTGCTCCAACGCCTTTATGACGCTGGCGTGGTACGGCCATATCGTTTTCAAATCGAAGATCGAACGTTTCTCGCTCGCGGCCATCGTGCTGTTGAGTTGGGGTATCGCTCTGTTCGAATACTGTTTTCAGGTTCCGGCCAACCGTATCGGCAGCGTCGAATACGGCGGACCGTTCACGCTTTGGCAACTGAAAGTAATACAGGAGGTGATTACGCTTATTGTATTCGCATCCTTTGTATTATTCTTCTGCAAGCACGAATCGCTTCAATGGAATCACATCGCCGGATTCTGCTGCCTCGTATTAGCCGTCTATTTTATTTTCAGACCGTAGATCGCGCCGCTCCTTACGATAAATCTGGTAGGAGTTCACGAAGTTCTGCCAGACGATGTACGCCGTCGGCGCCACCGATGAAATGGGGTCGAGAAACGACTGTGCCATCCACACCGCCAATACCGTATTCTTCTGTCCGAGCGATTGTCCTCCGGCGACCGCATCGCCGTAACGGCGGCCCAACCAACGGCCGAATTTGAACTGGATAAGACAGATCGCCAAAGCCGCGACGGCCAAAGCCGTTTCGACAGTGCCGTCGGCTTCCTGATGATCCAGAATAAAGGTCGTTGTCCGTCCGATGATGACGGCAAGCGATATGAGCCACAGGTAGAACGATATCTGGCTGTGAGCGGCCACCCACTCCCCCACCCTCGGCGTCAGCGCACGGCACGCCTGCGCTGCGGCGAACGGCAGAATCAGCAGCGGCGATACTTTGGCTAATATTACCGCGAACGAACAGTCGCCGTTACCGGTCAGAGAGAGGATAACCGGTGCGACGAGCGCAATGGCCATATTGCAGAGCAGGCTGAAGGTCGTCATCGAGACGATATCCGCTCCCAGCATTCCCCCGATCACCACGGCGGCCATCGCAATCGGCGTCAACACGCAGATCATACCGCCCTGCGCTACCGTCTCGTCGAACGGCAGCAACAGGACGTAGACAGCCACGCTGAATACGATCTGCGCCGTCAGCAGCCAGAAATGAAGCGGTTGCAACCGCATGCTTCGCACGTTGACCCGGCAGAAAGTGAAAAAGAGCATCAGGAAGATAAGCGCCGGCGTAATCATACCCCCGCTCCACGCTTCGAGCGCCGCGATCGGCCGGCAAAACATCGCTCCGACTACCATTCCGAGAGGCATCGAAACGGTGCGGAGGTTGTGCAGTTGAAACCGGAAGGACATGTTATCCCAGCAACTCCCTGACCTTGTCCGAAATATCCTTGCCGTCGGCCTGACCGGCCAGCCGCTTCGAAGCGACGCCCATCACTTTGCCCATCTCCTTCATCGACGTAGCGCCCACTTCGGCGATAACGGCCTTGACTGCGTCGGTCAACTCCGCGGGCGAAAGCTGCTTGGGCAGAAACTCTTGGAGCACGGCGACCTGCGCCAGTTCCTCTTCGGCCAGATCGGGACGATTCTGCTGCCGGTAGATTTCGGCCGAATCGCTACCCTGCTTGGCCAGTTTCGAGATGATCTTCACCACATCGGCATCGGGCAGCTCGGCGATCTCCGTGCCTGCGGTTTTCGCCTCGATGATGTACTTCTTGATATTGCGCAGCGTTTGCAGGCGCACGGGCTCCTTGGCCTTCATGGCTTCCATGATCCCCTTTGAAATCTGTTGTTCGAGTGACATGATAGATAAACGTATTTAAATATTTGCAAATGTACTATTTCCGAGGTTCAAGAAAATTCAGAATCTGTTGCATCAGCCGATCCCGCTGCGCCGCATCGACGATCGTCTCAAACGGAAATCCCATCGCCAGCGAGCGATAATCTCCCGTATAGCCTACCGCAGCGGTCTGATCGCCGTCGTCGTAACGCATGACGGTGAATCCTCCGTCGAGCGGCCCGAGCGCGTCGGGAGCCTCGACAGGATAGAAGTCGCGGCAGGGTTCGGTATTGAAATAAAAGCGTTCGCGCTCCATTCGTGCCGGCGATGCGACGACACGCGCCTCGCCTCTGCGCGAAGCCAATCCTCCGCTATAACCATACCGCAGAACGGATTTTACGAAATCGCGCTCTTCATCCGTCGCCGCGGGCGACTGCCATGGATCGGTGGCGATGAAGCTGCCCGAAACGAAGAGCGAACGACCCGAAGCCGTGAAATCGTGCAGTACGCGCCGAAGGCCCTCGGGGAAAACGCGGAAATCCACTCCGCTCGTTCCGCGGCCCATTTCGACGGAGCGTTGCTTGCCTAGAATCACATCCATGAAGAAATAATCGTCGGCCTTCACCTCCCCCGCCGCCAACGCCGCAGCCGAAGTCGAGCAGAAGGAGTAACCCGCCCGCAGGATCGAAGCGCCGTGCAGACGCGGATAGTCGAACGTATTGCCTCCGATCACCTGTGTCGCGTAGTCGCTGTAGCACGATCCGAGCGCCTCCTCGTCGTTCTCCGCTTCGGAAAGCCGTCGGTCGAAGACCCGTTGCTCGCCGATGAACGAGATGTCGCGCCGGTCGGCCGCTCCGCTGTCCAGACGGCGGTAGAAACCCGCCAGCGAGTCGCCTTGGATACTGAGCGGCGCGCTCACGCGGTCGAATCCGTTGACGATCAACACGCGGCCCTTCGGCTCGGGCGTGCAGGCCGCCGAGAGCGTCTCGCTCGGAAAACTCTCGCCGCCGGCATTGGTCGCCGTGATGCGGTAACTGTAAATCACATCCGGCTTCTGCCGCACGACGGTCGACGTGCCGCTTACCGGCACGCCGTTGTCGAAATCGCCGTCGCCGATGCGCGTGTAGAGCACGTAACCCGTCGGTGAAGCGCTCTCTTCGAGCGGATCTTCCACTCCGCGCCATTGCAACCGCACTTCGTCGTCGCGTTCGGCGAAGGTTGCCGAGAAGTGCTCGACAGGCAGCGGCTGAACGACATAAGGACGACCATATTGAAAGGAGATATGGCGCAGAATCGCCTTATAAATGGCGCGCGACACGAGAAACTTGAAACGCGGGTCGCTGCCGTAGCGCATGTCGGCGAAATTCTGGTGCGACAGCAGTTCGAGCAGCATCGTCGGTGCGGCGGGAACACGCGCTTCGTAATAGGAACGGTTCCATAATCCCCTGCGGCGCCATTCGGGCTCATAGGCGGCGCGGATATCGTCGACGATCTGGGTCATCACCAGATCGGTCAGATCGCGTGACAGGTAACGGCTGGCACCCCCTTCGAAACGTCCCTTGTTTTCCTGCGTGAAGAAGATGCCCAAGGTGCCGATCGTCTCGTCGTTGCGGCGCACGCCGGCATCGGAATGAAAAGCCAGCGCCATATCGACGGGAATATGCAACCCCTCTTCATCGGGCAACCGTTCGGAGCCGCCCATCAGCGCATTGACCCAGTGGGCGCGCGACATGTAATCCTCCTTGTAGTCGTCGAGTCCCTCCTTCTGCCGATAGACCGTTTCGGGGAATCCCGCCCACTGCAACCAGTAACGGGAGCCTTCGCAGAAACGGGGATAACCGCTCGGTTCGCAGAAATATTCGGTATCCTGCGTACGGAACGCTTCGGCGGGCGTACGGGCGATATTGCCCATGCCGCCGCCGATCTTTACGGCGTCGGCCGTTACGATGCGATTCTTCTTCGACGAACGGTTGCTCAGGGTTACCAGCGCGCGGTTCCCGCCCGCTGCGAAGCGGAACGTTCCCAAATAGATCCACGTGCCGCCGCCCATCGTCTGATTGACGGCGAACCGGCTTTCACCGCCCAGATGTCGGACGGTGTAGAGCGCATCTTCCGAACTGCGGTCGACCGTCTTGTAAGAGACATAGACGGCGTATTCGCCGCTTTCGGGCAGGTCGGCGCTCCATTCCGCTCGGCTCTCGCGGCCCTCCGTGACGGTTTGTACGCCGCGTACCGTTCCCTCCGCAAAGGGATTCTCACATTCGACATAGACTTCACGATTGTGGGCGAATCCCGCCCCTGCATCGAACCAGCGCCGGTCGCCTGTGAATTCGGCATAGGTCGATCCGGCGTCCACCCCCGGATCGTTGTCGGCAATCACCTCCACGGTCTGCACGTCGCGTTCACGCGGCAGCAGCACGTTGGCGCCCGCCCGTTCGAGCATCGGCGCCAGATAGGGAACCACATAACTTTGCGTATAGAGGTCTTCGCAGGTCTCCCACAGACGCGAACGCTGCCAGCGCCAGCGGTTCTCCTCCTGATCGAAATAACGGCCGTGACTTTGCCACATCGCGATATGACGCCCCGCAAGTCCGTGCGTCGGACGAACGGGCGACGAAAGGCGCGTCACCAGCGGGTGTTCCGAACGGTTGGTGAAGGCCTTGCCGCGGCTTCCTCCGCGATATATCTGCGGAATCAGCTCCTCGATGGCATGCTTGTCGGTTATGAGCGACAGCCTCCGACGCGCCAGCGAAGGGGGCAGCACGCTGCGAATCGAATCGTAAATCGCCGCCACACTTTGTTCGCGGAAAGGATAGTACGACATGCCGATCGAGGCATAGAGCGTCAGACGGTTGCCCGAATCGACGACCTTCGTGAGATTTGTCTTTCCGCCGCGTACCTCGCGGTCCAGAATGCGGGTGAGCATTTCCGAAATCTCTTTCTGCTTTTCGGAAGTGATGCCTTTTGCCGCCGCCGCTGAACAGAACAGCAGAAGCGGCAGGAACAGGATAAGGAGCTTATTTTTCATCTTTTTTACGAACCAACAGCAACATGCCCAACATGGTGAACAGGGCGTTATAAATCAATAATTCGAATCCGATATGGTAGTTCCACCACGCGCGGGCCGCGTATTGCAGCAACCCGCTTAACAGCGGTGCGGCAATGGCCACGAGCGGCATCCAACGATCCCGTACTTTCCACCGCGTGAAGATGCCGAAGGCAAACATTCCCAGAATCGGGCCATAGGTGTAACTGGCCACCTTGTAAACAAGATTGATGACGCTGTCGTTGCCGAAGGCCTCGAAACAGAGGATCAGCAGCCCCATCAGCACGGCCATGCCGACATGCACCCGTTTGCGGATACGGGTCAGCCGCCGGTCGTCGTAGCGGCGCGTGCCCTCCAGAATATCGACCGTAAAAGAGGTGGTGAGCGCCGTGAGCGCCGAACCCGCCGCCGAATAGGTACTCGAAATCAGTCCCAGAACGAAAAGGATGCCGACCGCTACGGGCAGGCCGCTGCCTACGGCGACGAGCGAGAAGACCTGATCGCTTTTCTCGGGCATCGCGAGGGCATTTGCGTCCATATAGAGGTAGAGGAAGACGCCCAGCATCAGGAAGAGGTAGATGACGACCATTTGACAAAGGGCCGTCAACACGATATTCTTCTGCGAATCGCGCGGCGAGGCGCAGCTCAAGTTTCGCTGCATCATGTCCTGATCGAGTCCCGTCATGGCGATCAGCGTGAAGACGCCCGCCCAGAACATCTTCCAGAAATAGTGCGCCGAACGGGGATCGTCGAAGAAGAAGACCTGCGAATAGGGACTTTGACGCACGGCTTCGATTGCGGCAGGGAACGACAGTCCCAGTTCGCGGACGATGAAAAGGGTGCACAATACGACGCTCGCAACCAGACAGACCGTTTTGAGCGTATCGGTCCAAATGAGCGATTTGACGCCGCCCTGCTGCGTGTACAACCATACGAAAAACATCGTTACGACCATATTGACCCAGAACGGCAGGCCGTAGTGGTCGAAGACGAGCAGTTGCATGACGGCGCAGACCACATAGACGCGCAGCGCGGCGCCCAGCGATTTGGAGATGAAGAAAAACCACGCTCCCGTCCGATGGGAACCGACGCCGAACCGGTCGTCGAGATACTCGTAAAGCGACACTACTTTCATTTTATAGAAGAGCGGAATCAATACGAAGGCGACGACCATCTGCCCGACCGTGAAGCCCAGCACCATCTGCATATAAGAAAAGGAGTCGACCGCCACCGATCCGGGCACGGAAATGAAGGTCACGCCCGATATGGCCGCGCCGATCATGGCAAAGGCGGCCATGTACCACGGAGTGCGGCGGTTGCCCGTGAAGAAACCGGCATTATCGGCCTTGCGGCCCGAAAAGTAGGCGACGGCGAAGAGAATTGCAATGTAAACGGCGACCGTAAGAATGACTGCGGCGGGTGTCATGAAGTAACGTTTAAGTTTGGGCGGAGCGTTTTTCGCTTCAAAGGAACAAAGTTATAAAAAAATCCGCGTTTCCGCATCGAAGAAATTACGCCGAAGTTGTCGAATTGTTACCGATAACGGGGATGATGTAAAAAAATTGAATGTCCGCATCATCTTTTTTGATGTTTTATTTGTTTATTGAAAGAAATTGGCTATATTTGTTATAAAAATAACAGTAAACCTGTCACAAGATGTAAATTCATCAAAATTAACTTTTCAGTTGTTATGGTAAAAACTCTTAAGATCAGAGATCTGACGCTGCGCGACGGACAACAGTCGTCGTTTGCAACGCGAATGACGCAGGCGCAAATCGATCGTTGTCTCCCTTATTACAAAGACGCGAATTTCTACGCGATGGAGGTTTGGGGCGGCGCGGTGCCCGACTCGGTGATGCGTTACCTGAACGAGAATCCGTGGACCCGTCTCGAATCGATTTACAAGGCCGTAGGCGACGTGTCGAAACTGACGGCCCTCTCCCGCGGCCGCAATCTTTTCGGATACGCTCCCTATACGGATCAGATCATCGACGGGTTCTGTCGGAATGCCATTGAAAGCGGTCTGGGCATCATGCGTATCTTCGATGCGCTGAACGACGTGGACAACGTCAAATCGACGATCAAATATGTCAAGCAGTACAGCGGTATCGCCGATTGTGCGGTATGCTATACCGTCGATCCGAAATACCCCGACCCCGGGTTCTTCGAACGTCTGATGGGCAAGAAAAAACCTGCTCCGGTCTTCACCGACGCTTATTTCCTCGACAAGGCGAAGCAGATGGCCGCCCTCGGCGCCGACATGATTACGATCAAGGATATGTCGGGCCTGATTCCGCCGATGCGTGTCAGCGGATTGGTTAAGCTGCTCAAACAGAACGTCGACGTTCCGATCGATTTCCATACCCATTGTACCCCGGGATACGGTCTGGCATCGGTGCTGAGCGCCATTCTGGCGGGAGCCGACATCGTCGACACCAACTGCTGGTATTTCGCCGAAGGCACGGGAGCGCCGGCCATCGAATTGATCTACGTCTTCTGCAAGAAACTCGGCATCGAGTTGCAGGCCAATATGGAGGCTGTCGCGAAGATCAACGGCGAGTTGAAAGATATTCGCAAGGAATTGGAACTTTCGGTCTTCGGAGCTGAGAAACCTGCGCCGAAAGCATTCAATCCCCTGACCGACACACTGCCTGCCGAGATCGACGCGGAATTCGACAAGGCAATCGCAGCGGCCAAAGCCGGTGACGAAACGACTTTGCTGGACGCCTGCCACAAGATCGAGGCGCATTTCGGCTTCCCCGCACCCAACGAACTGGTGAAAAACGCCGAAATCCCCGGCGGCATGTACTCCAATATGGTAGCGCAGCTCAAACAGCTCAAGGCCGAGGAGATTCTGCCCCGCGCCATGGAATTGATCCCGACGGTGCGTTTGGCCGCAGGATTGCCGCCGCTGGTAACGCCCACGTCGCAGATCGTCGGCGCACAGGCCGTCGCCTGCGCGATGGACGAGAAGGCCGGACGTCCGATGTACACCACCAAGAGCTCGCAGTTCGTGGGACTCGTGAAGGGCGAATACGGCAAGACGCCCGTTCCGGTGGATCCCGAATTCCGCTTCAAGATCGCCGGCGTGCGCGAAGAGACGCCATACGACACCTCGAAGTACCAGATGCAGCCCAATCCCGAACTGCCGGAAGCCGGAGGCGTGAAACTCGCCGAAAACGAGAAGGAGGTATTGCTGCTCGAATTGTTCCCGATGGTGGCGAAAGCCTATCTGACGGGCGTCAAGGTGAAAGCATACGAAGCGAAGAAAGCCGCCGAGGCTCCGAAGGAGGAGACGAAGGTCGAAGAGGTTCCCGCAGGAGAGCCTATCACGGGCAATACGGTCAACGCGCCGCTTCCGGGACGCATTCTGGAGATCAAAGTCAACGTAGGCGACACGGTGAAAGCCGGTCAGGAGGTCGCCGTGCTCGAAGCGATGAAGATGGAGAACGCCATCACGACGGATTACACCGGAAAGGTAAAGCAGATTCTGGTGAAAGCCGGCGACAACGTACAGACTGACGCCGTGCTGATGGAGGTGGAATAAGCGGTCGGAAAAACTAAATGACTACCGGCGGGAATTTGAATTCCCGCCGGTTTTTTTCACTCTCCCCTCATGAACTCTTTCGCGCTAAATATTTGGAATACAGAAATATTTTGTATATTTAGGCAACCTTAAAACTATATGCCATGAAAAAAATCGGCATTTTGTTATTCTCTCTTATTTCGTTAACCTTGATACAAGGTTGCACGAAAAATGAAAAAGATTTTATTGAGTCAACAACTGTTGCTCAAGAACAGTCTACATACGTATCTGTCGAGCAAGCAACATCCAATTTACTGAGATTCATGGATGAGTTCGATACGCAAACACGATCCGACAAACCGCGAGAGATTACAGAGATTATCACACTCGGAGGTTTTTCAGAGACCCGATCTGCCGAATTCTCCGAAGGCCAACCTTTGGTTTACCTGTTTAACTTTTCAGACAACAAGGGATACGCTCTGGTTTCGGGAGATACGCGCGTTCACGATATTCTCGCATTCGTAGAGAGCGGCCGTCTCGATCCTGCAAAAGGGATTGATAATCCGGGACTCGCTATTTTTTTATCAAATGCGGATACCTATTATCGACTCAAAACAAGGTTGCCTGTTTATAATGATAGTGGCGAGCCCGTCGTTTTGAGCGACGATGGAGATGACGGTTATGACCCCGATATCGATGCCGATTACGTCGAGTATTCCGACTGGGAAATTACACGGGAATATGATGAGCGGGAACTAAATTGTTCTTGGGGACAAGGCAATCCGTTGAACAGATATTGTTATACAAGTAACGGTGAGAAAGCGCTTGTCGGATGCGTTGCAGTAGCCGTCGCCCAAATCATGTATTATTATGGATGTAATCATACCTATAACGGCACGGCTTATGATTGGAACATCATGCGGAATTATCGGTATCGATACGATTATGAACCAGCCGAGGCGCTTGATATGGCTGCCAGACTTGTCTCGGATTTAGGCAGGCCGGAAAACTTGAATATGAATTATGGTGTAGACGCCAGCGGTGCCAGTATGGAGAATGTAGCAAGAACGTTTCGGAATTTCGGATACGCATCGGTAGGCTCGCTGCAAAACTTGAATTGTAATGCCGAAAAGCCAATACTCGTAACAGGATACGCCAGAAGACAAACGGTTTTGGACAAAGTAATGGGTGTCCCCGTAACACATTATAATCACACCAACGGACATACATGGGTAATAGACGGAAGTATGGCTCAAACGAGATACATATACACTTACCTTTATAATGGGACGTTGGCCAAGACGGAAATGGAAACGCGATATTTATATCATTGCAATTGGGGATGGAACGGTCAAGACGACGGTTATTATCTGGCAGATGCTTTTAATACGATAGCAGGGCCGGAGGTGAGATCGACTTCCTATTGGGAAGGAGCGGCAGGTTATTACCGGTTCCAACTCAAAATGATTCCGAATATTCACCCATAACTTATTACAATTATGAAATCAGTCACATCGATATCATTAATTATTTTGGTTTTATTCTTCGGATCATGCGATACGGTTCGTAAAGATGACCAAATATCAGGGGCACAATACTCCGTATGCTATATCCAAGACTACATCGAGGTCGAGAATTTATCGGTTCGAGGAAATTCGAAATATCTCAGTGTCGTCGGTCAAGGGAAAAGCATTTCCGGTAATTCGTTGTGCACTTATTACAACGACAGAAGTTACAATCGGGAAATCGTCCCGCATTCGACCGAGGCTATTACCAACTGTTTCACGGCGATCGACATCGTGAGCGACAGCGATTTCGATGAGCGGCACAAAGCGGGTGCTTCGTTGGCGGATATTACATTCCTCGCAGGTGCGTCCCCCTACGATTACATCCAAAGCGGCTATACGAAAACGTTCGATTGGAAAAACGCACCTCTCTTTTTTGAACAAGATCAACTTTATAAATGGTACGACCCGAACGATTCACCTATTTATATCCGCCTATCCGAGATCGACAACCGAGACCTGATTTTGTTGAATCCGATATTCTTTTTGACTTTCGAATCACAACCGACGTTGAGCAAGTCTCACAGATTGACTCTAACCATTATTGATGAGAAAAGCAAATCGCTCGTTGCTGAATTCGATTGGAGCGCAACTGAATAAACGCCATTCTAAGTATAAAATTCTATTTGGGGATAAATTCCGTGCTATCAAACCCTTCGATTCGGATAGCGGCCAATACTGGAAAAACGGACGGAACAACGACAAGGATAATAACAATCGATAAAGGCCCTACACGGGGGGGGGTATTCACCCTTTCGCCGCTATTTGTGCGAAGTGAAATTGTTAAAGAAACTGACAGATCTCATATTTTCGACTATTTTTCAGTGCGATACGAATTTCAGACCGACGATCGAACAGACAAGCGTCATCAGAAAGAAAAGACGCCAAAAGCTGGCCGGCTCCTTGAAAAACAGAATACCCATGACTACGGTGCCCACAGCTCCTATTCCTGTCCATACGGCATAAGCCGTGCCGATGGGCAGCGTTTTCGTCGCCCTGATCAATAACAGCATGCTGATCGTCAGACAAACGACAAATCCGACGGACCAACCGACGGAAGCATTTCCGCTCGTTTCTTTGATCTTTCCCAAACAGAAAGCGAAAGCCGTTTCGAACAATCCGGCGACAACCAATATAATCCAGTTCATAAGGCGTTCATTTTGCAGGTGTTTTTCTGAAACCGACATCCGGTTCTTCGCCCGCTTATCGAAAACAAATCATCTATTTTTCGTGTTCCGACGGGGCGGAATCTATATTTTCTTGTTGCAGATGTTCTCCGACGATACGGGCCGCACAAGCGACCAACTCGACGCAAGGGCGTTTCTTATAGTATTCGGAAGTCCGTTCCGCCGGTACGGGTTCTTCTTTCCGGCTGGTAAGTCCCAGCAGTTCGCGGCAGACGATAGCGCCGTTTTCGTCCCGAAACCGTTCGGCGAACTGCTGCACGAGCGCATAGGTCGCAGCCTTGGCCTGCCGTTCGGCCGGATCGGGACAGGGCGCGAGAAATCCGGCGATCAGCGACATGCCGCTTACGGCCCCGCACACCTCGCGCAAACGCCCCATTCCGCCGCCCAACGGGCCCGAGACGGTCGCCGCGAGCGTCGGATCGATCCCCAACAGATCGCCGTAAGCTAAAAATACGGACTGCGAACAGTTATACCCCTGTCGAAACAGATCGCGGGCCTTCTCCACCCGCTCTTCGAGCACAAAATCCATCGGACGATTGTTTTCGGACAAAGATAGTGTAAGCCGAGCGCAAAAGCAAACTTGTTTGCGATTTTGCCGAGGCGCAGCCTATCTAAGCGGAGCTTGTCTCCGCAAAGTGTGCAAGCCGAACGTTATTCCCTACTTGGACAAAGTCCTCCGATGGATATGCAACCGGAGATCATGAGAACGGCACAGCGCTTGCACCGGTTCTTCTTGTCTAATATCGTTGTACCATGCTAATGTTCACCATTGTCTCCGCTCTGTTCGTCATCGCAGGATTGCTCTCCGCCCTTTACATTCTGATCGATCTGCGGCATCGTCCCCAGCCGATGCCGATCATGCGAAGCGTATGGGTACTGACCGGTTTGTGGGCGGGGCCGCTCGGCATTTGGTTCTACCGAAAACTCGGACGGACACAACCGCAGATGTCCGGCATGCCGAAAGACGTCGCCGTATCTCCAAAGGCCTCGCACATGGAGCATGGGATGCACCCGACGGGATCGGCGATGGAAATGAACGGGGCGGGCGGAATGCAAATGCCGTCGAAGCACCCCGGCTGGCGGTCGGTCGTCCGTTCGACGCTGCATTGCGGCGCAGGCTGCACGCTGGCCGATCTGATCGGCGAATGGTTTCTCTGCTTCATCCCGATCGCCGTAGGCGGCAGCTTCGTATTGGGGAGCTGGGTGGTCGATTACCTGTTGGCGCTTGCATTTGGCATCTATTTCCAATTCGCTGCGATCCGTTCCATGCGGCGGATTTCCAAATCGAAGGCTTTCGAACAGGCCATGAAAGCCGATTTTCTCTCGCTGACGGCTTGGCAGGTAGGAATGTACGGCTGGATGGCGCTCACGATCGCGTTATGGCCTGAGACGACGGCGGATCGCACGACATGGAGTTTCTGGTTCAACATGCAGATCGGAATGTTGTGCGGCTTCGTCTGTTCCTATCCGGTCAATATTCTGCTGATCCGCAACGGAATCAAGAGCGCAATGGAGTAAAACGACAACGCCCGGGAGAACCCGGGCGCTGCGCCACTTAACAAAATTCAAAAATAACGGCAATTATTGTTCCTCGTTGCTGTAAATCGTATTTTTCACGTCGTTCAGTTCGACCAGCTTGTTGACGATGGCGTAGATCGTCAGACCCGCCGGAGAGTGTATCTGCAATTTAGCCGCGATGTTGCGCCGGTGGGTAATGACCGTATGCGTCGAAATAAACAGACGCTCGGCGATCTGTTTGTTGGTCAGTCCCTTCACTACACCGACGATAATCTCCTTCTCCCGCGCGCTCAGCAACTCCTGCGAAATTTCTCCGTCGCGCGAGTTGCAGACCAAGCGGAGTTTCTCCTTGATCTGCTCGGCCGAGTCGTAAATCGAAACGACGGCGTCGAAACACTGCATCAGACGGACGTCGGCCAATACGCTTTGGAGAGCGATCAATCGCAACGCTCGTTGCTGCATGCGTCGCAGCATCTCTTCATCCGCCAGCGTCGGATTGATGAGCAGGATATCGGGCGATTCCTCGACGATCAACTCTTCCAGCCGCTCGATCCCTCCCGCTTCGACTACCTGCACATCGAACGATGTCAACCGTCGCAGGACGTAGCTCATGCCGCTGCGCAGAATCAGCGAGGGCTCGACCAAGACGATTTTCAGAAAAGTGCTCATCGTGCGTCGCGGATTTTGCGTTCGACCTCGGCGACCGCTGGAATGAAAAGCCTGTTCTCGAGGTCATTGTGCGAGGTCAGTTCGGATTCGCAGAGAAAGATGTCGAACAGCACGCTGTTCATCTCCTTGCCGCAACTCTCCGAGGAGGGGTAATACTTGATCAGGATATTCTTCAGCTCCGTCAGTTTGGCCTCGATCTGATCGTGCTGACGATGAAACGTTTCGATATCGTATCCCGCCGGACTCTCGCCCGAAAGCAGATGGCGCACATAAGGAAAGACCGTCTCCTCTTCGTACATCATGTGTTTGTTTACTTCGCCGGCATAGTCGTCGAAGAAGCGAACGATGGCATCCGCGACCTCGTTGTGACCGCAGACGACGGCATCGATCAGTTTACGCCGGATGTCCGGCAGACGGTATTGCAGAAAATAGTCGTGTGAATTGTGCAGATAGCGGAGGAACGCTTCGAGGGAGATGTTCCTGCAATCGACAGTCGTCGCCCCCTCATCGTAAAGCAGGTTGACCACGGCCAGAAAGGTCGCCGTATCGACACCGTTCTGACGGCATACCTCGTCGACTGTACGGTCTCCGAAGCCCAGCGCGATGCCGAACCGGCTCATGATAAGCAGAATATGGTAGTTGCCGCATACCAGATCGCTCATCCGGTCCGAAGCCGTATATCTTCCGAGTCTGTGCATAATCGAATCCCTTTCGTTTGATGCAAAGATAGCGACTTTTCACCATGCACCAATACCCATAAATAGGGATTTTCGGCGCTGTCGGAACGATTGGCCGAACAACGCGCAAGGATCAGCGTTCGAGCGACACGGTCGTCTTTCCGTCGGCTTTGCGGATGAAGACATCGACGGTACGCTCCTCGGCATCATCGTCGTAAATCTCCACCCCGTTGACCCGCCACGAAACGATATTCGCATAATAATCCCTGCCGCCAAAATCCGGCGTCGAATAGTCGTAAACGATGTCCATGCGATCCGCCTCGCCTTTAAAATAGAGGTACATGGTAAACGACTCCGTGCGGTAATCCCCGTAAACTCCGGTCGTAAAGTAATAGAAGGAATAATTGCCGTCCGATCCGATCCGACACAAGCCCCCGTAATACGAGCCGTTCTTGTAATCGGCGGGAGCCGCCGGAGGCGCAGCGAGTAACTCGACAGAGGGAATCGGCCATGTCGCGGCATCATGGGGGTCGAGCAGACTATTGCCGTTTTCGTCGATGTAATAAAAGTGGACGGAAGTACCGCGAATAAAGAAATCCGACTGCTCCGAATCGTCCTTGCAGGCTGCCAGAGAAAGGACGATCAAAATAAATACGATGAATTTCAAGCGTTCCATACGATCATACTTTTAGTCTTCAAACGGCCGAATCGCATCCACGCTCTATAATTTTTGCAGAGATCGACGCGGCCAATATTGCAGAATCAATCGCATTCTGCGGCCTTTTAGCGTAAAATACGAAATTAATACAACGTAAAATTAACAAATATTTTTGATTAATAGCAGTTTATATTAAAGATTTTAGCTAAAAATACTAAAAAACGCCGCATTGTACAAAGGAGAGTGAAACATTCGAAAACAGATAAAAGGACAGGGCCAATAATCATGTGATTATCGACCCTGTCTCTCGGTGAACCCGCCGGGATTTCAAGTGATCCAGCTGGAATCCCTCCGTGATCCGTCTGGGGTTTTTGGATACCCCTGCGGAATCGCCTCTAAACGTGGCGTAACGGGCGCAGAACGCGCTATATGTCGTAAGTAAGGGCGGTTCGCCCTTTTTTTATTGCTTCAATTTACGGCAAAAAATCCTTTTGCAGGTCACAAGGTGGTCATACTGTTTTGTCGTATCGTGTCGTATATTCATCATAATAGGTTATCGACAAATATAAATATATTTATTACAACGAGTTTACTCCTTTAAATTGATTTGGAATCCCGTAAGCTAATTTCAGAAATGTTTATAACTCGTTCTTGAAGAATAATTGATAATAATACATTCCAGTAGATTCATCATAACCACGTTTTATATATTGATTATTTCCATGTACATATATATGGAAATTCTTATCCAGTTTAATTACACTTTTGAAAGTCCTGGTTTGTTTTTTAACTGCGGAATCTGAGATGGAAAAATTATCAGACAACTCTATTTCCCGATCTTGTTGATACTTGTCGCTATAGTCGTTAAAACTCTTGATAATTTCAGATTCTCTTAGCACTTCATGACCATATTCTTCAAAATCGAAAGTGTTTTTTTCTTTGAAAAATTTTATGGATTCGTTTATTAACTGGGCCTGATCCGCCTTGTCAATGCCGAATTGTTTTGGCAACTCTATGCCCACAAAATCTCTACACATAGACATAACATTTTGAGTATTATAATACTCATCTTGTCGTTGTCTAATCTGAAGAAAATCATCTATCCAGTAATGTGCTTCAATCCCTTTATTTGTATTATCAACCACAGCTACTATATACCCATCTTCTTTATCTATATTAAATATCAAACAACCTTTATCAAGTTTATTAATGTTAACGCCTTGCTGACATTCAATCTCAAAATTATTACCCGAAGGATATACTTTCAAAAAAGTATCCTTATTTTCTGATTTAAATAATCCAATGGCATCTACAGTTTGCCCTTGAATCATGCAATCTTCAAAATATGCAATGTAAAATTCTCCTTCTTTTATATTTGGGTGTTCACTTTTATCGTATAAGTGCTTTGCTATGTAAACAGATTGTTCATATAAGGTGTCTACATTTTCAAATATTCGATTAGCGCATACATAAACCTCGTTCATACTTAATCCGATATCATGAAAAAAATTGTAATACAGGTCAGATTTGAAAGAGGATATGAAATATTTCACAAGCAATTCCCTCAATAAAGGGTTACTCAAGTCTATTTCATTTTTAGATAATCGCAAAGGTTCATTTAGGCTTTTATTTCCAACTTCATGGATCGCAATTTTGCGAATGTTGGTTTGAGTATAATCTATCATAATCTTATTCAGTATCTCCTCCCCACAGTATTTTTATATGATCAAGGTCGGAAGTATCAAAGTGGTTACTCCAATTATCTGTTAAAGTATGTTCGAAATTTTCAAGTGCATACCAGATTATAAAAATCTCTGGTTGTGTAAGCGCTGGAATTTCATGAAATCTTAATCTGTTTTCTTCAAAAATGGCCTCTATCTTTTCTTCATTATATGCGATGAAATTTTCTATTTCATTTTTCAATGCGGTTATATTATCACCGGGGAAAATTCCCTCCAAAAACATTAAGCTATCTAACGTAATTTCTCTATCATAATCTACTTTAGCATATTTATAGAATTTGCCTTCGATTTTTGATAAAATATGCATAAAGACATTCTCCTCATTACTTATGTAATCCTTAATATTTTGTATTTCCTGATCAGCCAGTTCATATAAAGCCAAAAGCCTGTATAGCTTTCTTTGTAAATCATCCGGCAATTCATCATCCCTCTTGTAGGTTAATTTATGAGAAGCATTAGCCCAAGCATGTTGATTAAGTGTCCTTACCTGTATCTCAAAAATATAATCTTTGTAATTAGCTATTTTGCTAAACTTAGGATTATTCGGATTAATGCTTACATCATAATGGTTAGATTGATAATTTAAAGTCTGATAATCAGCACCTATCTTTTTGAATTCGGAGCTATGAACAATAAAGTTCGCGTTGATAATGCCATCAACAATATTAAGCTCCGATTCAAATGTACAAATTATTCTTACTCCAAGACGATCCTTTAGATGTGCGTAAGAATATTCCTTTTGCGCGGATTTTTTCTTTATCTTTTTGACCGTACTACACAAATCTTTAGTCCGGGAAGATACTTCTGTTAGTATTTCATTTTTTAATAGTTCGTCTTTCAATATACCAACAACAATATCTTCAATCTCTTTGTAGATTGGTTCATCTTGTTCCCATAACTTAACTATTTCATCCACATTAAGCATTACTTCACTTTTTGGATTTTAGAAACAATTTCTGCTTTATCAGTTCCATCTTCTAATCTGGAAAAACTTACGTTATCATCTAAAGTTCCTTTATTTCCAATAATTGATACGCCATTCTCAAAATCCACCGTTATTTTCTTGATTTTAGCCTCTATTAATGAATTGTCTTTATAGATGGCTTTGGCATACGGAAAACTTTTAGTTTTCATATATTTTTTATACCCGTCTTTTTCGCCCGGATCTGTAAAGTATTCTTCAGCGAATTCTTTGGCACATATTGTTGTTTGAGGCTTTTGAATGTATGAATTTAAATCTTGTATATATTTCGCTTGTGTCACCTTGTCTTCTATGGTTTCAATCCATACCTTTGAGAATTTATAGAAATTTTGTGTCGCTATTTTGGGATCTTCGAATGGTTTACAACCTAAGAAACTATTCATAAAAAATGTTTGTATCTCTTTTTTGGCTTTTATGTCAATTTGGAAATCTATAAGGGACCCGTCATGTTTGATATTAAATACTCTCCTATCTATAAATAATGCTATTTTATACATTTTTGTCTTTTGGGTAAACATAAGATTCTCTATTTCTTGTATGTCAAAAGATCTCGTTGCTTCATTACGACTCAGCTGAAGTCCTTTATCCCTTTCAAGTTTCATAATAGCACAAACCTTGTTTTCGGAAAGGCGCCCTTGTATTACAAGCAATATCCCTGCTGTATTAACACCATCCTGAGACTCAAGCAAGCGGTCCGCAATGCTTTTAGAATGGCCGATGAACACATCGTCTTCAGAATCAATAATGTCTTTAATCAAGGCAGGGACCGGAGAATCATTGTCTTCATCAAAACAAATGTTGAATGCCTTTACACTACTCATCCCGGAAATAATCCTGTCTTTGAACATCGACCTCGTTCCATCAGGGATTTCAGTGTCTTGTTCGCTATAGTCTGGCCTGATCTCGACTTCGCTTTTTCTACGCTTAGGTATATCATGTATTATTATTCTTTCGATTAACAATAATGATAGGTCAAGAATTTTTCTTTTGCCCATGACAATGATAATATCAAGTTATAAAAGTGTTGTATCAATAGATCAAATATAATAAATATAAATCACATTCTGTTGATTATCTGATTTTAATTTCAATATATATTACCCCCAGAAATAAATCTTCAGGATCGCGTAAAGCATTATAGCTTTGCGACTGAAGCATATCGTGCGACGTGTTAACCGCTTAATATGGGTGCGGATAGTGAGATTGTGTCGCTCAATGTGATTTGTTCCGCGATTGGTCGTTTTGTGAATCTCTGGAGATATTAGGGTTTTATATTGCCGGAGTTTATCGGTATAGATTCGTTTTGCATTCGTTAGTTTGTCCGTCACCTTACTTAAAGTTTCGTTGGTACGAGGCCCGACGGAGAAACATGAAACGGATTTGTTTTCGCGGTTCAGCGCGTAGGCAATCCAGATATGATCTTGTTTTTTGCCGACGAATGTTTTGATTTCGTCGACTTCATAGATAACATTGGCAAGAATGTGCGGAGGCGTTATCTTTTTTGAAATGGCAAGAATTCTTTTAGTAAGGGTGGTTGTCGAGATTTCTAATATTCTTGCGGCACTACGAATGCCGACGCCTTCCTTTATAAAGGTAACGATGGATTTATTTGTGACGGGATTGTAAGCATTATATGAATATGAAGCCTGTTGTTTTTTGTGGCATTCTCTGCATTCATATCGTTGAACGCCGTTTTTTTGGTGTCCGTCTTTAATTAATTTTCCGTCGCAAAATTTACAAGTAATTTGTCCCCTAATTTGACACATAAGATTCGAACTTAAATGATATAAAGCCATTTTTAGCCGTTTTAAGGGCGCAAAAATAGCTGAAATGAATTATATATCATCCCAGTCGAATCACTGAAAATTGGAATATATCAGAAAATCAAAAGGTTGCAATTCAAATGAACTGCAACCCCTAATCTGATACGTTACCCCTTGTGATCCCCGTGGGGCTCGAACCCACGACCCCAACATTAAAAGTGTTGTGCTCTACCAGCTGAGCTAGGAGATCGTTTTTATAGGTTCGATATTCGCAGGATCAAAGTCAGGCGACTGACTTTCTGTGATCCCGCTGGGGCTCGAACCCGGGACCCCAACATTAAAAGTGTTGTGCTCTACCAGCTGAGCTACGGATTCAACACCTGCCAAACGTCCGAAATAACCTTCTTCCGATTTGGTGGTGCAAATGTAGAGAATATTTTTGTTTTACCAAAATAAAACGATATTTTTGTATTGCTGAAAGTAAGAAATCATTTCAAATCGATAAACGTATGTGTAGAGCTTTGATCATCGGCGCGGGCGGCGTCGGCACGGTCGTAACGCAGAAAGTGGCGGCCAACCCTATTTTTTCGGACGTGATGCTGGCCAGCCGCACCAAATCGAAGTGCGACGCCGTTGCGGCGGCGATCGGCGGCGACCGTGTGAAAACCGCCCAAGTCGACGCCGACAACGTCTCCGAACTGTGCGAACTGTTCCGGGCGTTCAAACCCGACATCGTCATCAACGTGGCCCTTCCCTATCAGGACCTCACGATCATGGACGCCTGCCTCGAATGCGGCGTCAATTACCTCGATACGGCCAACTACGAACCCAAGGACGAAGCGCATTTCGAGTATTCGTGGCAATGGGCCTATCAGGATCGTTTTCGTGAAAAAGGACTCACGGCGATTCTCGGCTGCGGATTCGATCCGGGCGTAACGGCGATCTTCACAGCTTATGCCGCCAAGCATCACTTCGACGAAATTCACTACCTCGACATCGTGGACTGTAACGCGGGAAATCACGGCATGGCATTCGCCACGAATTTCAACCCCGAGATCAACATCCGCGAAGTGACGCAGAAAGGCCGTTATTATGAAAACGGCAAATGGGTCGTTACCGAGCCGCACGAGATTCACAAGGGGTTGCACTATCCCGAGATCGGCGAGCGCGAATCCTACGTCATTTATCACGAAGAGTTGGAATCGCTCGTGAAGAACTACCCCACCATCAAGCGGGCCCGCTTCTGGATGACGTTCGGGCAGGAATACCTGACGCATCTGCGCGTAATCCAGAACATCGGCATGGCGCGCATCGACCCGATCATGTACAACGGCGTGGAGATCGTTCCGATCCAATTCCTCAAAGCCGTGCTGCCCGATCCGAAATCGCTCGGCGCCAATTACCACGGCCTGACCTCGATCGGCTGCCGCATCCGGGGCATCAAGGACGGCAAGGAGCGCACATATTACATTTATAACAATTGCGACCACGAACAGGCCTTCAAGGAGACCGGCACACAGGCCGTAAGTTTTACGACAGGCGTTCCGGCGGCGTTGGGCGCATCGATGTGGGCCAAGGGCCTGTGGCGCGGCGCCGGCGTCTTCAATGTCGAAGAGTTCGATCCCGATCCGTTCTTGGCCGAGTTGGGCGAGCAGGGACTGCCCTGGCACGAGAAGTTCGATCTCGATTTGGAGGTGTAGCCATTTATCGCAACTTAATCGCAACCAAAAAATACGGCCCGTCGTGAAGACGGGCCGTATTTTATTTCCGAGACCGGTTATTTGTAGATTTCATTGAGCAACTTGGCCAACCGGTGACCGCCTTTTAGGAACTGCTGTTCGATGAGCGGCGTGAATTTTTCCACATAATCGTAGGAAACATTCATCCCCTCGGGCGTCTCCTTATAGATCATTCCGCTCAGTTCGGCGGTCTCCATAAACCACTCCTTCGGCGTGCCGCTCTCGATAAGCGTCGCCTCGTCGTCCGACAGCCGGTCCAACTGATTCTGCCACTCGGTATAGCTCCATTTGTGGGCCGATTCGGGCAATGACGTATCCCAGATGGAGTGCATGTTCGTCGGGCGTCCGAAGAAGGTCATCGGAATCCTATTTCCGCTCAGATCGCTTTTATGCCCCGAGTGCATCGGACAATGCATGTCTCCCACCAAATGCACCAGCATTTTCAGCGCTTCGGTCTCTTTTTCGGGAGAGAGCTTTTTGCTTTTGAGCTTGGCGACCAAATCGGTCACCGCCGTCACGACATCGCCGGCGGGTTCTTTGGGCATCGTCTCATAGGTATAGCCTTCGTCGATATTGGCGTAATGCCACGTCCGCGAATAGGCATATTCGGGCGTATGACTGGCATTGTCCAACCAGTTGGCGTAGTACACCGGAGAGTGACCGTTGAGCACTCGATCGACCTCCTGAGCCGCTTCGGGCGTCAAGTTGCACTCTGCAATGTAAGCCGTTACGTCGTGTCCCTTCTGTCCCCATCCGAAAGCCGTCTGTAAAGAGCCGGCGCAGAGGACGAATAACCAAAGTTTCTTCATCATATCGCGATTTAATGATTCATCGTAGCCAGAAACTCCTCGTTCGAAGCGGTCATGTTCATCTGCTTCTCGAGGAACTCCATCGCTTCGACCGTCGTCATGTCCGACAGGTATTTGCGCAGAATCCATGTGCGGGTCATTACCTCGCGCTGCAACAGCAAATCCTCTCGCCGCGTGCCCGAGGCCATGACGTTCACCGCCGGATAGATTCGTTTGTCGGCCAGTTTCCGGTCGAGTTGAAGTTCCATGTTGCCCGTACCCTTGAACTCCTCGAAGATCACTTCGTCCATCTTCGATCCGGTATCGATCAGCGCCGTGGCGATAATCGTCAGCGAACCCTTCTCCTCCGTGTTGCGCGCCGCGCCGAAGAAGCGCTTGGGCTTGTGCAGCGCATTGGCGTCCACACCGCCCGACAAGACCTTGCCCGAAGCCGGTTGAACCGAGTTGTAGGCGCGCGCCAAACGAGTGATCGAATCGAGGAATATCACCACGTCATGACCGCACTCGACCATTCGTTTCGCCTTTTCGAGCACCATCTCGGCCACTTTGACATGGCGTGCAGCCTGTTCGTCGAAAGTCGAGGCCACAACCTCGGCTTTGGCGTTACGCGCCATCTCGGTCACCTCCTCGGGACGTTCGTCGATGAGCAGGACGATAATATAAACCTCGGGATGATTGTCGGCGATGGCATTGATGAGCGACTGCATGAGCATCGTCTTACCTGTTTTAGGCTGGGCGACGATCAGGCCGCGCTGTCCCTTTCCGATCGGCGAGAAGAGATCGACCACGCGGTTCGAAAGACTGTTGTGCCCCTTGCCCGTCAGACAGAACTTCTCGCTCGGGAAAAGCGGCGTCATGAACTCGAACTGCACGCGGTCGCGGATATATTCGGGATCGAGGCCATTGATTTCGTTGACTTTCGTCAGCGGGAAGTATTTCTCTCCCTCTTTGGGCGGACGGATCAAACCGCTCACCGTATCGCCCGGTTTCAGGCCGAAAAGCTTGATCTGCGAAGGCGATACATAGATGTCGTCGGGCGAATTGAGGTAGTTGTAATCGGCCGAACGGAGGAATCCGTATCCGTCGGGCATGACCTCGAGAACGCCCTCTCCTTCGATTTCACCGACAAAATCGTCTTTGGTAATCACCTCCCCTCCGCGTGCGCGAGGCACTGTTTCCGTAACCTGCGGCTCTTCCGTAACGTCCGTTTCGGCAACCGGCGCGGCAACGGCGGGGTCGGAATCTTCGGCGCTTTTGGGTTTGCGGCCTCTGCGTTTCGGTGCGGCAGCGACCGGTTCAGCCGGTTCTTCGGTAACGGACGGGGCCGCGACCGGAATCTCCGTCTCAACCATGCTTTCGGGGACCTCGGCAGACGACCGTCCTTCGACTCTTACGCCCGACATTCGGGGACGGCGGCCACGACGTTTGGGCTCTTCGGCCGACACTCCCACTGCTACCGTATCGTTACGCTGCTCCGTGACAGGAGCAGAAGCCTTAATCTGCTCGATCAGCTCTTTTTTCTTCGACATCACATTCCCTACTCCCAAGGCCTTCCCGATTTCGCGTAACTCCGCGAGGCTCTTGCCTTCGAGCGCATTAAAATCCTGCATAATCTTTACTAATCAAAAAATCGTTTCTGGTGAAAAATCCGGTCGGATGACCGGCTGCTGTGAATAACATCGTTTCCTTCGTTCGGCATAATCCGCATGCGGATATGCCCCCACATACCGAAAACGTTGCAAATATAGTGCATTATTGTGTAACTCAAAAAAATAATGCAATAATATTTCAGTACTCGGAGCCGGGGTCGAACCGGCACGGCCATTACTGGCCACAGGATTTTAAGTCCGGCGTGTCTACCTATTCCACCATCCGAGCAGCAGCCTTTACGCGAAAGGCAGGGCAAAAGTACGAATTAATATTTTATTCTGCAAGAAAACAACGGCTTGTTCCGCACAAACAAGCCGTCCCGATACGCTCGTTCCCGAATTTATTCGAGGCCGTCGTGCCTGCATCCGAATGCAGTCGGATCGCCGTGTGAATCAAAACCACATCCGGCTTCCGAATGCTACCATTTGTTATAATGAATTCTCGTCCGGTCGAACTTTTGCTTCGGGCTCTCCTGCGTCGCCGGATAACCGATCGGAATAACACACAGCGGCAAAATGCCCTCCGGCAGACCGACGTGCGTTCGAACGGCCGACATCCGCTCCGCATAGGGATAGGCTGCCGTCCACACTCCGCCCAAACCGACGGCTCGGGCTGCCAGCAGAATATTTTCGGCCGCGGCCGAACAGTCCAGATACCAATAGGAGGAGCGGTCGGGACTCCCGCACACGATGACGGCAAGCGGCGCCTTCGCCAGCATCTTGGCGTAAGGCAATGATGCGGCCAGCGAATCGAGAATCGGACGATCGGTTACCACAACGAACTCCCACGGGCGCAGATCCCGCCCCGAAGGCGCCGACATTCCGGCGCGCAGTAACAGATCGATCTTTTGGGGTTCGACGCTCCGATTCTGATAGGCTCGGACGCTCGTGCGCGCGAAGATGTTCTCCAATACGGAATTACTATCCGATACTTCGTTTGTTTTCGGCGATGCACACGCTGTTGCGGAGAGCATGACGATGCCTGCGATCAGACATTTTCCGATATTCGTTTTCCAATTCATCATATATTTCGTTTGCGGCCAATAGTTACTTGGACAAAGATACGAAAAGATTTTACAAAATCGACGAGCGAATAACATGTAAAACATATGATTGGATTCTAATAATTTATATGTTATTCCTCCTATTCAACTGAATAATGAAACATAAAAACAGCCGGATCGGGCGATTGTTTCGATCGCATATTTATTATTAAAATACCCGATGAAATAAAAGTAAAATAAAAGAAAGAATTTATTACAAATTTTAATTTTGATTCCGCACAAATAGATTGACCGAGATTTGGTTATGTGAATTATCTATCGTATCTTGGGGGCCGGTTAGTCGGTCTTTTTACGATATATATTCCCTTTATTGGAACAATATATCGAATCGGCCATATTTTAATTCATAATTATTTCATGGGTTATTTATTATGATTTTATATGGTATAGCCGAGTTTTAATTCAAATGTTTAACTTAAACTTTACAAGGATGAAAAAATTTTTACATGCATTTGCGCTGATTGTCCTCCCGCTGGTAGCTGGTTACAGTTGTTCGTCTGATGATGAAGGGGGGGGGAGTTCGAATCCTCCCGTATGTTCGATCACCGCACCTAAAGACGGAGCCGTACTCGACCTCTATAAAGACGTCGTTATCAAAGGTACGGCATCCGATAGCGACGGCAGCATCGTAAAAGTCACTCTGACGGTCGACGGAAAGACTGTTTCGGAAGTCTCCGAAGTGCCGTTCGAATACACCGTTCTTGCGAAGGACCTCAAAGAGGGGGTCATGAAGATCAAGCTGTCCGTCGAGGACGATGGCGGCAACACGGCGACCGACGAAATCTCGGTGGCCATTCAGGATCAGTCCGAAGCTCCCGTATGCAAAATTACCGCCCCCACTCACGGCAGTGAGTTGAACGTATTCGCACCGTTCACGATCAGGGGCGAAGGAGAAGCCGTTTCCGGCGAAATATCCAAAGTATCACTGAAAATCAACGACAAGGTTATTTCCGAAGTGACCTCGCTCCCCTTCGAACACAACGTAGCGGCCGAAACCTACCCCATCGGCGCATACACGATTTCGCTCGAGGTGGAGAACAGTCGCGGCAAAATCGCCAAGGATATGGTCACGATCACGCTGGCCGATCTCAATATCGCGCCCGTATGTTCGATCACCGCCCCTGAAAACGGCGCGTCTTATGAAAAAGAAGACGCTATCGTCGTGAAAGGTACGGGCAGCGACGAAGACGGAACCATTGCCAGCGCAGTGCTTAAAATCAACGACAAGGTAATCGCGTCGGTTACCGCTGTTCCGTTCGAATACACGCTCGAAGAGGAATACAAGGAGCCGGGCAACGTGAAAATCGTTCTGGAGGTTACCGACAACAACGGCAAGACCACGACGGACGAGGTAACCGTCGTGATCCTCGGCCAGTTCCGCGAATTTACCGACACGCGCGACGGCAAGGTCTACAAGACCGTCAAGATCGGCGATCAGTTGTGGTTCGCCGAGAACTGCGCTTATCTGCCGCAGGTAATGACGCCCGCCGAATATTCGACCGATACCCCCTGTTACTATGTTTACGCCTACGAGGGCAACGACGTAACCGCAGCGAAAGCGACCGAGAACTATCGCAACGAAGGCGTTCTCTACAATTGGAAAGCGGCCGGTGGAAGCATGGATTCGAAAAACGAAGACATCCCCAGCGGTATTCAAGGCCCTTGCCCTGAGGGTTGGCACGTACCGAGCGAGGCCGAATGGCAGGTTCTGTATAGCTATGTCCGCGATCGAATTCCTGAAGATGAAGGCGCACTCTACTGGGACGGCAAGACGGTAGTCTACAATGTCAGCGGTCATCTGCGTTCGAAAATATGGCCCATCAAGGACGACCCCGATTTCCCGCAGCTCGCACGCGGCGGCATGGATACCTATGGCTTCGATGCCCGTCCCAGCGGCTGTCTGTTAGGAAAGAGCGGTTTTTATTACGGTCCGGGATCAATCGGAAGCAACGTCGCATTCTGGACGCCGCATTACGATGCCATAACCTATCCTTCCAATCCGGGTGGCGTAACGACGAGCATGTCGAACTATGCTTATGAGACGGATTTCGGCCGAGGAACGCTTCTCGACCGCGGATATCCCGTACGGTGTCTTCAGGATTAACGGAAACATTCATCCATTCTTATAATTTTTACACATGAAAAAGACGCTCTTTTCTTTTGCATTGCTCGCGCTGTTAGCCGGTTACGGCTGTTCCGACGACGAAGGCGGAACCGACACCAACAACGCTCCCGTATGTTCGATCACCGAGCCTAAAGACAACGCAATCCTCGACCTCTATGCGGATCTCGTCATCAAGGGCACGGCTTCCGACAGCGACGGTACGATCGCGAAGGTGGCATTGACCGTCGACGGCAAGGCCGTCACGGAGGTGACGAAAGTCCCCTTCGAATATACGATTCCCGCCGCCGACCTGAAGGAGGGAAACATGAAGATCAAGCTCACGGTCGAGGACGACGGGGGCAGCACGGCCTCCGACGAAATCACGGTCGTGATTCAGGATATGTCGCAGGCCCCGACGTGCAAGATTACCGCACCGGAACAAGGCGCCGAACTGAACATCTACGATCCGTTTACGATCAAAGGCGAGGGTGCAGCCGTTTCGGGCGAAATCTCGAAGGTGACGCTCAAAATCAACGATAAAGTTATCCCCGAAGTGACCTCGCTCCCCTTCGAACACAACGTAGCGGCCGAGACCTACCCCGTCGGCACGTATACCATCGCACTCGAAGTAGAGAACAGCCGCGGTAAAATCGCCAACGATGCGGTTACCGTCACGCTGGCCGACAAGAACGTGGCTCCCACCTGTTCGATTGTGGAACCCGCCGAAGGCGCTTCCTTCGAGGCGGACGCCGAGATCGTCGTCAAGGGTACGGCCGCCGACGAGGACGGTACGATCGCCAGTGCGGTGCTCAAGATCAACGACAAAGTGATCGAGGCGGTTACCACGGCTCCGTTCGAATATACGCTTACGACCGACGACAAGAAAGCGGGCAGTCTGCGCATCGTGCTGGAAGTGACCGATAATCACGGTAAAACGGCTACGGACGAAGTGACGATCGTAATTCTCGGCAGCGAACGCGAATTCACCGATACGCGCGACGGCAAGGTTTACAAGGCCGTGAAGATCGGCACGCAGGTATGGATGGCCGAGAACCTTGCTTACCTGCCCCAAGTGATGAACGGCAAGACGGAATCGTCGACCGTCGATCCCTGCTATTACGTCTATGGGTACGAAGGCAACGATGTCGCCGAAGCCAAAGCGACCGACAACTATAAGAACGAAGGCGTCCTCTATAACTGGAAGGCGGCCGGCGGTATCGAAAGTTCGAAGAACACGGACAATCCCAGCGGCATTCAGGGTCCCTGCCCCGAAGGCTGGCACATGCCGAGCGAACCCGAGTGGAACATACTCTACCAGTATGTCCGCGATCAGATTCCCGCAGACGAGATTGCAACGGACGACGTGGGGTCCGTCCAATACAACGTCAGCGGCCATCTGCGCGCCAAAGGGCTTTGGGCTACCAAATCGGATTCCTATCTCCCGCAGCTCGCACTCGGCGGCATGGATACCTACGGCTTTGCAGCCCGTCCCAGCGGCTGCGTCTTCCCGGGCAGCGGTTTCTACTACGGACCGGGCAGTTTCTCGAAAACCAGCGTATCGTTCTGGACGCCGCACTACGACGACGAGACCTACAACTACTCCGGCGGCGTTACGACGGGATTCTCGGACTATAAGTACGAACCGGATTTCAGTCGGGCCGTAGCCTTCGGTCGGGCATATCCGATACGCTGCGTTCAGGATTAAGAAGCATTCACAAGGAATAACGATCATGGCAGGCGCCCTGTTTTTCGACGTCTCGACATAACTCCGATTTCAAAGGCGATTTCCGCTGCCGGTATCCATTACCTTACAGTGGGAATCGCCGATTTTGAATCGGCATATCCAGCCGAAACGACTCCCGCAATGGAGAAATTTCGTTAGCGGAGAAACGAAACGGCGTCGAATGTCCTGCAATTTCGGATTTGAATTTTTGAATCATTTGTTTCAATTAAATTAAATGTTCAAGAAAAAATGAGAAAATTTTTACTGCCATTCATATTGATGGCGCTGTCTGTCGGGTACGGTTGTTCTTCGGATGATCCCGCTCCGAGTGCGGCTCCTCCCGAATGTTCGATCACCGCACCCAAGGACGGAGCCGTGCTCGACCTCTACAAAGACGTCGTTATCAAAGGTACGGCATCCGATAGCGACGGCAGCATCGCAAAAGTCGCTTTGACGGTCGGCGGGAAGGCAGTTGCGGAGGTTACCGAAGTGCCGTTCGAATATACTGTTCTTGCGAAGGATCTCAAGGAAGGCACGTTGAAGATCAAATTGGCGGTCGAGGACGACGGCGGCAATACGGCGACCGACGAAATCATGGTCGTCATTCAGGATCAGTCGGAAGCACCCGTATGCAGCATCACCGCTCCGGCTCACGGCAACGAACTGAACGTATTCGCCCCGTTTGCGATCAAGGGCGAGGGAGAAGCCGTTTCCGGCGAAATATCCAAAGTATCACTGAAAATCAACGACAAGGTTATTTCCGAAGTGACCTCGCTCCCCTTCGAACACAACGTAGCGGCCGAAACCTACCCCATCGGCGCATACACGATTTCGCTCGAGGTGGAGAACAGTCGCGGCAAAATCGCCAAGGATATGGTGTCGATCACGCTGGCCGATCTCAATATCGCGCCCGTATGCTCGATCACGGCGCCCGAAAACGGCGCGTCTTATGAACAGGAAGACGTCATCGTCGTGAAAGGAACAGGCAGCGACCAAGACGGACGTATCGCCGGAGTGGAACTCAAGATCAACGATCAGGTCATCGAATCGGTAACCGAAGTGCCGTTCGAATATACGCTCGCCGATGAATACAAGAAGCCGGGCAGCGTGCACATCGCGTTGAAAGTTACCGACAACAATGGCAAAACGGCTTCGGACGAGGTGACGGTCATCGTTCTCGGTATGCAGCGTGAATTTACCGACCCGCGCGACGGGAAGGTTTACAAGACCGTAAAGCTGGGCGAGCAGGAGTGGTTCGCCGAGAATCTGGCCTATTTGCCCGTTGTGAATCCGGGCAGCGAAGGTTCGAAGGATGAAGGCAAGGAGAACCGGCCGATGTATTACGTATACAACTACTACGGAACGGACGTTACCGAAGCGAAGGCGACTGCCGAATACCAAAAAACCGGCGTACTGTACAATTACTGGGCGACGATGAACGGCGCAGAACCGATGGCGGACCTGTTCGCCGTGAGCACGGTTCAGGGTCCGTGTCCCGACGGCTGGCATGTTCCGAGCGCCGGCGAGTGGTGGACGCTGGGCAAGTGGGTCGCCGATCAGATTCCCGACAGCGAAGGCGTGATGCAGATCGACCAAGACGGAACGCCCGAACATCCCACCGGACAACGCCTTATCAAGAACGTCCTCCGGCGACTGAAAAGTAAGACCGGCTGGGCGGGAAGCATGTGGGAAGACGAGTTCCCCGGTTGCAGCTCACAAGGAACCGACGACTACGGGTTCAACGGCTATCCCTCCGGTGCGCGCTATTCGTCCACCCCTGCGTTCTACTACTACGCCAACATGCCCAATTTGACCTATCTTTATTTCTGGACGCCCTATTGGGATGCCGTTACGTTCCCCAACAACCCCGGGGGCGGAAGCGTCAGCTTCGGCAGCAAATACGAACTGTCGTTCAGCCGAGGCGGCACCGAACCTGATCGAGGATACTCCCTCCGTTGTGTGAAAAATTAAATGTTATATAAATTGCAAAACGACTGAATATGAAAAATTATCTGTTTCTGGCAGCCGCGTGTCTGTCTCTCGCTTTTACGTCATGTAGCGATGATAATACGCAGGAAGAGAGCAAGAATACCGCTCCGACCTGCAAAATAACCGCCCCGATCGAGGGAGAGACCTACAATGCGAATCTGCCGCTTACGATCAAGGGACGTATCAACGATGCGGAAAACAATATCTCGGCGGTGAAACTGACTGTCGGCGGCGAAACGATCAACGAAGAACTCTCGCTGCCGTTCTTCGAATACGAGGTCGCGCCCGAGAAGCTGCAGAAAGGTTCGCTGACCATTACCCTCTATGTCGAAGATGCCGGCGGCCTGAACGCACAGCATCAGGTGACCGTCAACCTCGAAAAGGAGGTCAAACTGATGGTCAGCGACAACGGTGAGGACGAACTGACCTTCGGCTATTGGAGCGAGGAACGAGGCGTGCGCGTCATTGCGGACTCGAAATGGACCGTTACGGTTCCTGAAGGCACATGGTTCGAATCGTACGACTCGGCCACCCAGCAATGGGTTAAGAAAACCGCTATTTCGGGAGAGGGGAATACAGCCATAAAACTCAGAGCGAGCGCCAACGATCTTTTTGACGACCGCTATGCCGAACTGAAGATAAGCACGCTGGATGAGACCGGCAGGTTCATCATCACGCAGACCGCAAGTCCCAATATGCTGGATCTGCTCGAGGATGAAATGCTGAGGATGGCCGCCGAAATCTCCGCCATCATGTACGGTATGGATTACAACGAAGACGGCAAAATATCCGCCTACGAAGCGGAAATCGTACCGGCAGACGGCGTGCCCTACGGATTCGACGCCGGCGGTTGGGAGGTAGCGACCACCAAAGGTATCGAGAATTTCCCGCACCTGCGCCATCTGGACGTCAACTCTACCAACAACCTGACCGAGATTGATCTGAGCGGCAATCACGAACTGATGAGTATTCACGTGCACAATTGCAACAATTTGAAAACGCTCGACCTGTCGCAGACGCCCAAACTCATGGAGTTGGGATGCAACTACGGCCTCTTCCTTACGGTTCTGCCTCAGATCGAAAAGCTCAAGACGCAGATTCACACATTGGGCATCTTCAACCGCAAGGAGGATCAAACGTCGAAGCTCGACTTCACGGGATATACCAACATGCAGCGTCTCTATGTCAACGACAACGGTCTGACCGAGATAAAACTCGGCGGCTGCACGAGCCTGTGGCGACTGGTTGCCGACGGCAACGCCTTCGAGGAGATCGACCTGAGCGAAGTCGACCGCTACCCCGAAAACGATTATCTCATGGGGAACAACCCGAATCTCAAACGGATTTACGTGTGGAAGGGCTTCACGTTGGATTACTACAACAATTTCTCCTACGATAAGGAGAACAACGTGGAGATTATTGAGAAGTAATTCATCGAACGCCCTACTGTAAACAACCTTAATGCAACCTACTTCAGGAGCGATCTCCTCTGCCGGACAAACCGGGAGGAGGTCGCTCTGTTTTCAGCCGGACCGTTAGTTCATATCGGGTTACAGTTAGAGGAAAGCCGTTGAAAAGCCTCCATATCCCAAAAAAAGATTACCTTTGTTTCTATAAAAACCTCGGATCATGAGACGCACGCTTCTCTGTTTGCTTTTCGCCGTATTGCTGACCGGCTGCGGCCGTAATCCACAACAACCGGTTGCTTCGGCCACAACGGCTGCACGCTACTCTCTGCGAGACGTAGTAGCTGCGCCTGCGACTTCGGTTAAGGATCAGGCGAAATCGGGAACCTGCTGGGCGTTCGGCGGCGTGTCGCTCATCGAGAGCGAGGCGATCCGCACCCGACGGTGTACGCTCGATCTTTCGGAGATGTGGGTGGTCCGTCACGCCTATTTCGAGAAAGCCGTAAAATATGTTCGCACACGGGGAAACGTCGCTTTCGATCAGGGCGGCGAGATTCAGGACGTATTGTTTCTGGTCGACCGCTACGGCATCGTGCCGCAAGCGCTTTACGAAGGCGGAACGGCGGACGGAGCGTACGATCACGCTTCGCTGGCCCGAGCGATGAAACGATTGGCAAAAAAGATTGTCGGAGACAGGTTGTACGAAAAGGAGGGCTGGCAACGTCTGATCGACGAGGAACTCGACCGGCGGATGGGTATGCGGCCCGACACCTTCGAAGTCGACGGCGGCGTCTATACGCCGCTCTCCTATGCCGTTTCACTCGGGATTCGGCGGAACGACTATATCGCTCTGACCTCGTTTACCCACCACCCTTTCTATGAACCTTTCGTGTTGGAGGTTCCCGACAATTGGGCGGCTCATAGTTCCGTCAATGTACCGCTCGACTCGTTGATGCGGCTGCTCGATCGTGCCCTCGCCAGTGGTTATACGGCTGCATGGGACGCCGATGTATCGGAACGGGGATTCGGCCGTCGGGCCGGCATAGCCGTTCTGCCGCAAGAGGAGGGTAAAATCACGCTTCCTGCCCGGGAGATCGATATGGATCAACAACTCCGGCAGCAGATGTTCGACGCACAGACTACGACCGACGACCACATCATGCACATCGTCGGCACGGCGGTCGATTCGCTCGGAAATAGCTATTATAAAGTGAAAAATTCGTGGGGCGAGCGCGCCGGACGGAAAGGCTATTGGTATGCGTCGCCCGCCTACGTAGCTGGCAAAACGATCGAATTAGTGCTGCCCCGCGCCGCTCTGGGCGTCGATCCATGCGATGACGGCCTCCGCCTCGAACGGTGAGAACCACCGGATATCGGGATCGCGTCGAAACCATGTAAGTTGCCGTTTGGCGTAACGGCGTGAATTGCGCTTTATCAGCGTTACGGCTTCGTCTCGTGAAATCAGTCCGTCGAAATAGTCGAAAAGTTCCTTATACCCTACCGTTTGCAGCGCATTGAGATTTCGGTGCGGCAGCATCCGGCGCGCCTCCTCCTCCAGTCCGGCCTCCATCATAGCCTCGACTCGCCGGTCGATGCGGTCGTACAACTCCTCGCGCGGGAGCGTCACGCCGATTTTTACGATGTCGAACGGCCGTTGCTTACGCATTCCGGTGCGCTGCGCCGAAAAGGGCTTTCCTGTCTGCAGGCACACCTCCACGGCACGCAACACCCGCGACGGATTCTGCCGGTCGACCGCTTCGTAATAAGCCGGATCGAGTTCTTTCAGCCGCTCGGCCAACGCTTCCACCCCTTCGGTTTCGAGTTGCCGCATCAACTCTCTGCGAAGCGGCTCATCCGCCTGCGGCAGATCGTCCATCCCTTCGCACAACGCTCGGACATAAAGCCCCGACCCGCCGACGGCGATAACCCTTCGCTTGTTCCGAAAGAGTGTTTCGAGTAACCACAACGCTTCCGTTTCGAATGTTCCGCAGCTGAATTCCTGCGTTATATCATGCGACGCAACAAAATGATGTTCAACCTCTTGTAGTTGATCAAAGGTCGGTTGCGCCGTACCGATCGGCAGTCCCCGATACATCTGACGGGAATCGGTCGAAAGGATCGGCGCGCCGTAATGGCCGGCAACGCGGATGCTCAGATCCGTCTTTCCCGCTCCGGTAGGGCCGACGATCACAATCAGCTGCGATCTACTCATCGTCGTAATTCTCCTCACCCTCGAACTCGCCGAAATCGTCCATCATCTGTTCGAAAATCGAGCCGTCGTCTTCGTTCGCTGCGGGATCGTACTGATCGGGGGCCGGAGCGTGTTCGAACGCTACGCGTGGGTATTCCATTGCGGGTTCGGCCTTCTTCGCCTCGGTCAATTCGAGATAAAGCGCCCGATTGTTCAACTGATCGAAGAGGTAGATCAGTCTTTCCCTGTTGTGATGAAGCAGTTGTCCGAGCGATGCATTTTCCATCGGAATGCTTTGCGCATCTTCCATATCGAACAAGGTGTACTCTTGCAGCCGCTCCCATTCCCCATCAGCCGTAAAAAACGACGCCATGCACTCCTCGTAACCGAGAATCCGCACGATAAACTCATGGAACGCCCGCAGCGTCATATCATAAGGCACTTCGAGATCGCGCACGAAATTGTCGTTCTCGTCGCTCAGCATGCGGAATTTGAATACCATCGACATAATAAGTTTTTTTTGACAGAGAGAGTACCCGCCAACGCAACCGACCGATTCGGTTTAACGGCGCACTGCCCATCCCTGCGACGTTTATATCTCAGACAAAGATAGTGCAAGCCGAGCGCAAAAGCAAACTTGTTTGCATTTTGCCGAGGCGAAGCCTATCTAAGCGGAGCTTGTCTCCGCAAAGTGTGCAAGCCGAGCGCAAAAGCAAACTTGTTTGCATTTTGCCGAGGCGAAGCCTATCTAAGCGGGACTTTGTTCACAAAGATAAATAATAATCGCAGATACACAACTCACGCGCTGCGTTTTTTAGAGATCAGATCGAGCCGAGAAACCGCATCGTATCCACATCATCGGCATAATCGCGCAATCGCGGATGCTGTGCGGCGCCGAACGAAACAAGCCGGGAATGCCGTACACAATGTGAGACAACGCATTGTAATTCGGCGTCATGGGCGGACAACCACTCCTCTGCTTCGGACAATGAATCATAAAACGCATAATGAATACGGCTGAGCGCGGTCGGAAACGACCGTTCTTCACAGAGCACGGCACCGTCCAAATCGACAAACGGCAAACGGCGCATGCGCAGCATGGCCCGTTCCTGAAGATAATTGCGACGATATTTTTCATTGAGTGCCGTGCAACGCAGTTCGGGCATATACCCGCGAGGCAGAAACAGCAACGATACGTTACGGCATCCCAACCCCGAGTAGGCAAAAATATCCTCCTCCAGCCCGCTCAGCTCTTTCGCCGTTTCATGCCCCGACAACACGGCAACCGACTGCCGGCTTCCCCGCAACAACGATGGAATGCCGTCGAACAGCATTCGAAAATACCGATTCGTATTGTCGCTTCCGGTCGCAATGACCGCATCCGGCCGATCCCCCGATCCCGATAAGCGAATCGGAATATTCGGATCGATAGTTTTCAATAAATCAATGATATATCCTATTAGAACGGCATCCTTACTTGAGGGCTTGACCCAACACTCATGACCGCTTGCGAGTACACACAGCAGATCGAAAAAACCGACCAGCGGAATATTTCCGGCCATGATCACCAGCACCCGCTTCGGCATAGGGTTCGGCGGATATGCGCTTGCCCACGCTTCGAGCCGCCGTCGTTCGAGCATCTCATCACGAATAGCGTCTACGGATCGGATGATCTCCTGCGGCAGGAACCATGAATTTTCAGCCACAGCGCGGTGAATTACCTCCGCCGTAGCCGATGTTTGCCCGAAATCTTTCAATCGCAACCCTAACGTTACGAATATGTCGATCATGCATTTCATGCGATGCAAAGATACAAAAAAACACATCCTCGCCCACAGTGAATTTGGAAATACGATTTTTTTAGCTATCTTTGCAAACGCAAACCCCAAAACAGGGTCTGAAGCAACAGATTGCGGAAATAGCTCAGTTGGTAGAGCGCAACCTTGCCAAGGTTGAGGTCGCGGGTCCGAGTCCCGTTTTCCGCTCTCGAAGCCTTGAGAAAGAGGCTGCAAGACAAAGGAAAGTCCTTATATATCAATGATATATGAGGACTTTCCTTTTTGGAAAAAGCAACGAAAGGCAGACTTTTATGACCTTATTCGTGACCTATTAGGCGCGAACCCTAAAAAGGTCACGAATAGATGTTATTGCACTGTTTCACTGTATTTTGCATCGTACCATTTCTGTGCTGTTAGAGTATTTTTGCAATCCTAAAAAAAATGCAACAGTATGGAAAGAAAAACTTTTAGCGTGGTTTTCTTCTGTAAGAAAACCAAAGTCACCCGCAAGGGCAAAGCCCCAATCTACGCCCGTATCACCACACGTGGCATATCCACCGAGATTTACACTCAGAGCCAGATCGAACCTGAGAAGTGGAATCAGAAGGCCGAAAGGTCGCTGTTCCGCGATCAGGTATCCACTCAAATCAACGACATCGTGGCCAGCTATCGCGCCAACATCCTCGCGGCCTACGATCAGTTAATCAAAGAAAATAAAGAACCAAACTGCTTTGTCATTAAGCAGCGGCTCGATAACCCTTCTTCTGGTATAAGACAATTCCTTGTCGAACTTTCAAAGTATTGTGATAAGCGGCAGAAAGAGGTCGGTGTTCGTATTACCCAACTGACGGCGAATAAGTATCACCGCTTGTTGCGCTATCTCAAAGGATATACACAGGCACAATACAAGAAAGAGGATATATCGCTGGAACAAGTCTGTTATGAATACATCGACGGCTTCAACACGTTTCTGCAAACCGCGCACAACTGCAAAAACAATGGCGCGGTCAATCTGCTCTGCTGTCTGAAAAACTTTATCCTCTATTGCCTGCGGAATGAATGGATAGAGAAAATCCCTTTCAACATTATAAGCTGAAGGAAGAGCATAACAAGGCCAAAGACCATCTGACCAAACCGGAACTCGACACGCTGATCGGGAAACAAATGCCTAACGAACGATTGGAGCGTATACGCGACGTGTTTGTGTTTTGTTGCCTGACCGGATTAGCCTTCACCGACGTAGACCATTTACGAAAGGAACATCTTTCTACCGACGAGTATGGAACGATCTGGATCCACAAACCACGTGAAAAGACTGCTGTGATGAGTCGAATACCGTTACTGCCGCATCCGATCGAATTGCTTAGAAAATACGAGTACGACACGGAGTTGCTAATTAAGGCTAAACTCTTGCCTGTGCCGAGCAACCAGAAGATGAATAGCTACCTGAAGGAGCTATCCGTGATCTGCAACATCGACAAGAATCTGACGACACATTGCGCTCGCCATACGTTCGCTTGCCTTGCGATCGAGTATGGGATGCCGATCGACATTATCGCCAAGATTCTCGGTCACACCAATACGAATATGACGCGGCACTATGCAAAAATCTCAGAGAGCAGTATAAGCCGGGAAATGGCAAAAATCGGGCAGGTTATGGCAAACATACAATAGTTAGTGCACTCCCTTGACAGACAATCGGCCATTGGAGTATAAAAGAAAGTCCCGGAGGTGATCCCTCCGGGCTTTTTTATTCTTGTAACGTATAGATTTTCAGTGTGATATTTTTTTACTCGAAAAGTAAAGTAACGATTTGGTTAGGTAACGCTTTCTTCCGATTGCGTCGAAAGGAAGTAAAACAACCGAAAAAGGCTTATAACGCAAAAAAAAGCTTGAGGCACTTATGATTTGCGGCTTTTTAAGCTACGTATCTGATTTTAAAAGTGTAATCATCATAAAATGGAAGGGGTCAGAAGTGGTAGCGGAACTATTGCACTTTGTTGCACTAAAAAATATTAATGAGAAAATTTAAGACACCACACGATAACGGTATTTTTTCTTAACTTTGTTAAAAAAGTATAAAATATGTCCTTAGCATATGCCATAGAAAAAATATTATTAAAAGATCAGGAAATATTATCTTCGAAAGAAATTTCTGAGCGTGTAAAATTATCCGGATCATTCCTCATAGAGGGCGGCAGGGAAATTACTCCAGAAGATATTAAAATATGTGTCAAAGAAAATCCATCTATTTTTCAAGATTTAGGCGGCCATATTGTTCTGGCATCTCATAAAAAATGGAGTGCTTTACTTCGCTTCTACTATTATCTATCAGAATCATTAAGAGGATATTATTCTATATATGATGCCCAATTCATAATTGCAGTTTTATTATATCTAAAACGACTGATAGATATTGGTGAAATTCATGTTAATCCGAATATGAAATTCACTACTCTACAAGAGTTGATTTATGCAATTGAACTTACTGACAAACAAGATAATAGAGATAAAAATATTCTGATTGAGTTTCAAGACTTACTTCGCAAATCTACAGATAACAATATAGAGTATTTAGACTTTCTTTTTGAATATGATACCCGATCTTTCTCGGATGCAGTATATGGTGATATTTTTCACTACTTTGTAAGTTTAAACTCATTTGACAGTCAGAAATCTCCAATTATATATACTCCTCACGATATAACTGATTTGATGACAGGTATTTTAGCTCCACGAGATGGAGCTGTCATTTACGACCCAGCAGTTGGTACAGGAGGGTTATTAATTGAAGTTTTAAAAAATGATCAGATTAAGGCCGTAAAAGGAGTCGAAGTAAACCAACGAATTGCCTCTTTCGGTTACATGAATTTGGTAATGCATGGTTATTTCAAGCCAAATATCCAGGCTCAAGATTGTTTCCACGAATTATCAGAAAACCAGATTTATGATTATATTTTAACAGATCTGCCATTTACGGGCATTTTCAATAATAGGGCTTATTATCAATTATATAGTAATTTTGGGGTAGAGGTTCCCTCTTCGGGGAAAGGTTTTGGGGCATTGGTCTTATTCATAATCTCCAAACTATCACGACAAGGAAAGGCTGTCTTTACAGTGTCTGATTCTTTTCTTTTTAAACAAGGGCGAGAGAAAGAGATCAGGCGCTTAATGTTGCAGCAAGACATTATCGAAGCTATAATCAGTCTACCACACGGAGCATTAAGACCTTATACTGAAGCGAAAGCTTCCATTATGATTCTGAATAAACAAAAGTCTCCAGACCAACAGAATCGGATAATGTTGTTCGAAGTTGATAAAATTGCCGAAAATAAAAGCTCTGTAAGTTTAAATACAACGAAAATTATCACCCAATACAGCACTCTCGGAAATAATAATAAAATCCATTCTATTAATACTAATGAGATAGGTAAAGATCTTAACTTATCTGTTGGGATTTATACTTCTGTTTATCAGCATGCTCAGAAAATGGCTTTAGATGGCACCGGTAAATTTCTGAATGATCTGGTGTCAATAAAAGGTGCAACTACTATCAATAAACAAGAAATAACTACTACGGGACTTCCGATCGTAAAAATTGAAAACTTATCGAAAGATATTTTAGATTTGAATTTGCAAACGGATGTAACCTTTGATTGTATTGCTCCTATTGCTACACACAAATCATCTTTAATCGACTCTGCTTGTATATTGGTCGCTCGCGTGGGCGATAATCTGAAACCAACTTGTTTTAAGCCGACTTCCGAAACACCTGCTATCATGTTGCATAGTGGTGTTCTGGCATTAATACCTATATCGTCTTCCATTGATCTCGAATATTTATATTATCAGCTCCACTCAGACTTTGTTAAGGAACAAATTAAACAAAAAAGACAAGGGGCTGTTATGCCATCAATTAGCATGACTAACCTACGTCAGGTTATCATCCCTTATGTAAATCTTTCTGCACAAAAAGATTTTGTCCAATCTCAAAAAGCAAATATCATTGCCGCCGAAAGAGCGAAAATAGAAGAAAAAATTAAAGCCTTAGGCTACAAAGAAGAATTGCGACAAACTGAAAGCGGTATTGTCAGAACGCTAGTACACCAGTTGCGTCCCACATTGGTGCAAATAGATAATAACGTCAATACAATACTCCGAATTGTTAAAAGGAACAACTTATCCGACTATTCCGAGGGTATTGTGGTTCCGATTGATCCGGAACTACGTGATATGGTTGTCTCTGTGCGGGATATCAATTTGTCAGAAGCTATCAATCAGCTGAAAGAAAGAACATTAGTCCTGAATAGAACATTAACTACTGTGAATAAGGTGATGAATTATAAAATATCTCTACAGGAAATGACTGAAGTTGATCTGATGGAATATTTTGAATCATACATCTCCTCAAAAACAAATGAATATATCGATAAATTTCAAATTGAATTAACTGGAGAGCACGTCCTATTGAGAATACATAAACCCTCATTTGATGACTTGATAAGTCAATTACTGATTAATGCAGATAGTCATGGATTCTCTAAGAGCAAATTGCCTGTCATAAGAAAAATAGTACAGTTTAATCTTAGAGTGGTCAAAGAACGACAAGTCGCAATTGTGGAATATAAAAACAATGGTGCCCCTTTTCTTTTGTCTCAGAAAGATTATATTACACCGTTTGTCAAGAGTCAATCCAGTTCAGGATCGGGTATCGGAGGTAGCTATATTTCTCGCATTGTAGATGCTCACAAAGGGGGAATTGAAATCAAAGAAGGGTTGAAAATAGGTTTTTCGATGACAATTGAAATTCCACTTAATATCAAATAACATGAATAACAACATTTTACTGGTTGACGATAAAAAAGACTTCGCTGATAGTTTTTCTCGTGAAGCCGCTGCTCTGGAGATGTGTATAATTCACAAGACGAATTACGAAGAGATGGTAGATGCCCTATCGTGCAGTGCACATAAATTATCTGCTATTATACTAGATATTAAATGTTTGATGCGCAGAGATCAACAGATAGAACATGCTAATTTCATTCCAGTGGCATTAAGCTATCTGGATCAAAATTATGTTCGGATACCGAGATATGTGCTAACTGGCGACGATACAGAGTTTGATCGATTTAAAGATCTCTATATTCATGAGCATATCTTTTTGAAAACGCCCGAGGGATTAAATGCATTATTCGAAAAATTGAAATATTGCGTCGAGCATTTTCATGTTGCACGATTAATGCGTGAAAATCCGATATTGTTTCGGATTCTCGGATCGGGCAAAATGGTTGGAAATTCAGAGAGTTTACTTATATCTATCTTAGAAGACTTATGGAGCGATAAGCCGGGGTATACTGTTAAAGGTATTTGTACCAATATCCGCAGTTTTCACGAGTTGATTTATAAATCAATCAACCAAAGAAATAAAGTTGTTGTTCCTGATCGAATGTTCAAACCGAATGGAATGATTGAGTTCAATAAACTAATGAAATATCTATCGGGAAATCCCGACACCCAACATCGCCCGACAACAATCGTTTATCAGAATAATACAATATCCAACCTGTCTAATTTCATTTATTGGTCTTGCGGAGAGTATGTTCATGAAGATCCCCTCAGGACTTATAAAATAGGGCGTCATGCCATAGAAAGTTTAACACATGGTCTGATTGAGTTGACAATCTGGTCTGATCAATATTAAATAAAGTCTTTGGGAAATGATAATAATAATGAATAATTTCTATCTTTGCCATTGAAGTATAGAAATGCAATGCGGCGCAAGATCACTACTCCTTAATAGTGACCTGGAAATTTAGAAGTCGCATTAAAACGCTGATATATAATGGATAGAAACCGAAAGGTTCGGTTTCCGTTTTCCGCTATCGGATAATAGAGTGATAATCAAACGATTATCACCCTATTATGTTTTTACAGCCGTTATAACACGATTTTGTAACGAACGGCAACGTCACACTTTACTTTCACTAAGCCTGTTTTCTGTAAGTCAATGCGGCCAGCATATTGAAAATGGCAGCGAAGACAGCTAACGCTACGTAATCGCCCCACAGTTCGCAGAGAGCGGCGCCCTTGAGATAAACGGAGCGCATGATCGCAATAAAATAACGGGGCGGAAGAAACCGCGTGATCGTTTGCGCCCATTCGGGCATCGACTCGATCGGAGTAATCAGTCCGCTCATCAGCACGAAGATCATTACGAAGAAGAACATCACGAACATGGTCTGCTGCATCGTCTCCGACTGGTTGGCAATCGCCACGCCGAGACCCGACATCGTGAAGATGAAAAGCACTGCGGCCAGATAGATCGCTCCGACCGCTCCGACGGGAGCCAGCCCATAAACGAGCCTTCCCAGCAGCATGGCGATCGACAACACGACGAGTCCGATAATCCAGTAGGGAATCAACTTCGCCAGCGTAAACGTCAAGTGGCTGACGGGCGTTACGTTGATCTGCTCGATCGTCCCCCGCTCCTTCTCCCCCACGAGATTCAACGCCGGCAGGAAGCCGCACAGCATGATCAGCAGCATGATCATCAACGCGGGAATCATGTAGATCCGGTAGTCGAGCGTCGGATTGTAGCGGTTCTGCACCGTAATCAGATCGGGCACGGCGACCGATCCCTGCTCATCGGACAATTCGGCCAAGGTCTGCATCACGGTCTGCACCATATATTGTGAGCCGAGGCTGCCCTTGAGGGCATTTACGCCGTTGGCCGTAATGCTGACCTTTAACGGCGAACGCTCCGCAATCGAGCGATCGAAACCGTCGGGAATTTCGACGATCACATCGACGTCTCCCTGCTCCAGCGCCGCAAGCGCAGCGGCGTAATGTTCCGTGACATTGTAAAGCGTGAAATAGTCCGAAGCGCCGATTTTCTGAACGAGCCGCTGTGAAACCGCCGAACGATCGTTATCGACCACCGAAATGCCGACATGCCGGACATCCATCGTAGTGATCCACGGAATAACGAGCATCACCATCATCGGAAAGACGACCGCGAGTTTGGGCAGAAAGGGATTGCGGAAAAACTGCCGGAACTCCTTATCGAGTAAAACAAGTAACGTTCGCATCGTTATTCGAGTTTATCGTTGAATTTTTTAAGTGCGACACCGAGCAGCGCGCCGGTCATGACCAGAAGAAAGGCGAACTCCTTCAGCACAGCGGTGAAAGGCAGGCCTTCGATCATCAGTTTACGCACGGCCTCAATATACCAGCGAGCGGGAATTATACAGGAGAGGCCTTGCAGGATACCGGGCATATTTTCGATGGGAAACACCATTCCCGAAAGCATGATGAGCGGCAGGATAAGCAGCATGCCCGAAATAAGCATCGCCGTGACCTGACTGTCCGCCATCGTCGAAATAAACAGCCCCAGTGCAAGCGCCAGCACAAGATACAGAAGGGATATCCCCACCAACCCGATGACGCTGCCCGACATCGGCACGCCCAGTACGAAACGGGCCAGCAGCAGAATTGTCGCCAGATTGACACCCGAAAGCAGGAGATAGGGAATCATTTTGGCGAAGACGATCCGCAACGGCCGCACGGGCGACACGAGCAGCACTTCCATCGTTCCGGTCTCTTTTTCGCGGACGATCGACACGGAGGTCATCATGGCGCAGATCAGCATGAATATCAAGCCCATCAGACCCGGAACGAAGTTAAAGGCGCTCTTCATCTGCGGATTGTAGAGCAAGTGCAGTTCCGGCGTCGGCGCTCCGGCCTGCCCTTCCGAGAGCAGGATGCTTTGCAGGTATCCCGCACCGGAAGAGGCGTTGTTGGGATTCGACGCATCGAAAATCAGTTGCACGGCACTGCCCGGCACGCTGTAACCGGCGGCGGTCCGTTTGTCGTAGTCGTCGGCAAAAACCACGACGGCACTGACTTTACCCATACGAAGCGCTTCGTCCGCCTCGCGCTGCGGCAGGTACCCTTTGAAGCTGAAATAGGGATTGACGGCGATACGATCCACGTGCCGGCGCACCGCTTCGGTTCGGTGGGAAACGACTGCGGCGAAATCGATATTGTTGACCTCGACCGAAATGGCGAATCCGAACAGCAACAGCTGGATCACGGGCATCAGCAGAACGATGAGCATCGTGCGGCGGTCGCGCAGGATGTGCAGCATCTCCTTTTTAACGAATGACAGGAAACCGTTCATCTTATTCCGAGCGTTTCGCCGTGCGGGCCAATGTTCGGAACACCTCGTCCATCGACCCTGTGGCATATTGTTTTTTCAGTTCGGCCGGAGTTCCCAGCGCGCATATCCGGCCGTCGACCATGATCGACACGCGCGAACAGTATTCCGCCTCGTCCATATAGTGCGTCGTGACGAAAACCGTCGTCCCCGCAGCTGCCGTTTCGTAGATCATCTCCCAGAATTGACGGCGCGTCAGCGGATCGACGCCGCCCGTCGGCTCGTCGAGAAAAACCACCTCGGGACGATGAAGCGTCGCAACGGAAAAAGCCAGTTTCTGCTTCCATCCGAGCGGCAGGGAACCCACCAGCGTATTGATCTCCGAACGGAAATCGAGACGACGCAGCACCGCCACGGTACGGCGCAGCGTCTGCATCCGCGAGAGACCGTAGATGCCCGCATAGAGACGAATATTCTCCCGTACCGTAAGATCGTCGTAAAGCGAAAACCGCTGGCTCATATAGCCGATATGGCGCTTGATCCGCTCTCCCTCGCGCATCACGTCGAATCCGGCGACCGTGCCGCTTCCCGACGTGGGATAACTCAGCCCGCACAGCATCCGCATGGCCGTCGTCTTTCCGGCGCCGTTGGCACCTAAAAAGCCGAAGATTTCACCCCGACCCACGTCGAACGAAATACGGTCGACAGCGGTAAAATCGCCGAATTTTTTACACAGATCTCTGACGGATATGATCGGATCACTCATGGCGCATCAGTTTTATGAAGACATCCTCTATTCCCGCCTCTACGGGAAGAAGCGTTACATTCCGAAAACCCCGTCCGGTCAGTTCGCGGGTGAACCGTCCGGCATCGAATCCCTCGCCCGCAATCAGGTGGTGCGCTTCGCCGAACGGATAGCACTCCTTTACGTCGGCATGTCGGCGCGCTTCGATCAGCAGGCCGTACATATCGTCGCCCGAGAGTGCATAGAGCGGTTCTCCGAAGTTCTCGACGATTCCCTGCGGCGTGTCGATGCGGAGGATTTTACCGTTGTTGCAAAGTGCAACACGGTCGCAACGGCATGCCTCGTCCATGTAAGGAGTCGAGACGAGAATCGTAATCCCCTTGCTTTTCAACTCGGAGAGCATATCCCAGAATTCACTGCGCGACACGGCGTCCACGCCCGTCGTCGGTTCATCGAGGAACAGCACCGAAGGTCGATGGATCAGGGCGCAGCAGAGTGCGAGTTTCTGCTTCATGCCTCCCGAAAGTTTTCCGGCTCGGCGCGTACGGAAGGGTTCAATCTGACGGTATATGGGCGCAATCAGGTCGTAATTGTCCGTAATTTTCACCCCGAACAGCGCTGCGAAAAAGGCGAGGTTCTCTTCGACCGACAGATCGGGATAGAGCGAAAACCGGCCCGGCATATATCCTGCGATTCCGCGAATCTGCCGGTACTCCCCAACGGTGTCGTATCCGTCTACGGCCGCCTCTCCTTCGTCGGGTTCGATCAGCGTCGTGAGCAACCGGAAAAGCGTCGTCTTGCCGGCTCCGTCGGGGCCGATCAGACCGAACAACTCGCCCCGTCCGACCGCGAACGACACATTGTCGAGCGCTGTCAGCGAACCGTAACGCTTGGTCAGATTGCGAATCTCTATGGCATTCTGTACAGCCATCGGTCTTATCGTTTCACCTCTCCGTAAAGGCCGATTTTAAGCCGGCCGTCATTCTCCACGGCGATTTTCGCCGCGTAGACCAAATTAGCCCGCGCATTGCGCGTCTGAATGGTCTTGGGCGTAAATTCGCTCTCCGACGCGATCCATGTGATACGTCCCGGATAATCGATCTGTTGTTCCCCGCCGAAATCGGCCGTTACCGTCACCTCTTCTCCGAGATGCAGATCGGCCAACTGATCCGAAGTGAAATAGGCCCGCAGATAAATCTTATCGAGATCGGCGACCTTCATCAGCGGCCGGCCGACGGAAGCCAACTCCCCCGCTTCCGCATATTTGGCCAGCACGGTTCCCGTCACGGGCGATGCGATGCGGCATTTGGCGAGCCGGTCGTCGATCTGTGCGATCTGCAACTCGATAGCCGACGAATTTTCGTCGATCGACGCAATGTTGTTTTTCAGCGTCGAAAGCAGGGCGTCCAACTGTCCGCCGAGCACCTTCAGTTGCGCATCGATATCGTCCAGTTGTTTGGTCGTAGCCGCACCGTCTTTCAGGAGATTCTCCACACGGCGGCGTTCGATCTGCTGTTTGGCGATCTGTTCGCGCAGCGATGAGGCCTGTTTCGCAATATCGGGCCGGTTGCTCCGCACCGAAGCGCGCTGACGTTCCAGCTGCAATTTTTGCAGATAGAGTTGCACGGTGTCGATGGCCCCGACCGACCGGCCGGCTTGCAGCGAATCGCCCTCTTCGACATCGAAATAGAGAATGCGTCCGGCAGCTTCGGCCGACACGACGATCTCCGTCGCCTCGAACGTTCCCGTAGCATCGAAATTTCCGTTATCGCCGCAGGCGACCGCAATCAGCGACGCAACCCCGCAGATAAGAATTCGTTTCATGTTTTTTATCGGTTTATCGTATGTTTCAATTCATAAATGGTCTTCAGCAATTCGATTTCACGAGCCGAGCGGGCCGTGGCGGCCGTCGCCTCCTCGGTGATCTTCCGCAGCAGATCGTTGGTGTCGATTACGCCGTTGCGCAATTTCGACTCAGCGGCTTCGCGCACCGAACGGCGCAATTGCACGATGCGATCGTCGTCGGCCAACGCCTTGCGCAGACGGGCGATGTCGCCGCTCTCCTCGGTTGTCTGCAACCGCGTGTTGAAGAGGAAGACATCGCGTTGCACATCGATTTGCCGCTGCGCCGTACGGAGTTTTCCCAACGAGTTCTTCTTTGTATAGTAAGCTCCGAAATTCCACGACATCCGCACGCCGATCAGAGCGTTCCACGACCAGTCGGACGACATCATGCTCTCGAAATAATCCATCCCCGGGTATCCGTAGTAACCCTGTGCGAAAAGTCCGAAACGGGGGCGCGTCGCCGACTTCACCAGCCGCTGCTGCGCCGCGAGTTTCGCTGCTCGGGCATCGAACAGGGCCAACTCCGGCCGCGCCGGCTCCATGGATGCCGACTCCGTAACGTCCGGCAATGACAACGATTCTCCATTCAGCGGTCTCCCGATAAAGACCTCCAGCATGCGGCGGTAACTGTCACGCGAGGCTTCGACCTGCGTAAGCTGCTGGTTGACGGTCAGCAATTCGGCTTCGACCGTGTCGACGTCGGTCTGCATCGCCGCCCCATGCTGTTGCAGCGAACGCATCTTGTCGAGATTGCTGCGAAGCAGTTCGAGCGTCAGGCGGGTCTGTACGATCCGCTCGTCGAGCAGCAGGATGCCGAAATAGAGATCGTCCACGCGCCCTTCCAACGCATAAAGATCTACGTCCGTCGCTTGCCGTTGTTCGACGGCTTCAGCTTCGGCAATTCGCTTGTCGGCCGACGTCTTGCCGCCGTCCCAAAGCGTTTGGTTCAATTCCAACTGCACTTTGTATTGATCCTTATTCATTCCGGGCATTCCCATTCCGTATTGGGAGAGCATACCGGTCAACGCATCGGGGAAAGCGGGTACGGATGTTTGCCACGTAGCCTGCGCCGAAAACGAGAGTTGCGGCAGCCATGCCCGCCGTGCATTCGAAAGCGTATACTCCTCCGTCTGCCGTACGAGATCGTACTGACGGATTTCGGGGTAATGAGTTCGCGCCAACGCACGGCACTCGTCGAGCGTCAGCTGGGCGCTGGCCGAAAATCCGGTCAGCAAATATCCGCATAGTAAAATAAGCCGTTTCATAGGTTACGATTTTTTAAGGCGACGCATGATGATCTCTACATTTTCAGCCTTGCGCGCTTCGAAAAAGCGCTTCCTGTCGGCGGTCATGTCTCCGAGAATCGGTTCGACGACCGGATAGGCGATAAACGGGAAGACGTTGAGCGAAATGATATCGAGCATCAGCATCCGCACGTCCACCCGTTCCGTCTCACCCCGCTCGGCCGATGCGTCGAGGTCCTTCTGAACGTCGCGTATCAACACTTCGGCTATTTTCCGCATGCGCATCTGCATCGTCTCGTAGCGTTCCGGTCTCGAAAAGACCTCGTTGACGATAAAGCGCGGCATATCGGGATTGGCTACGATGAAATCGAAATGACGCTCTATCCCGTCCCGAATCCGCTCCGTCAGCGGCAGTCCCGATTGCCCGAAAGCCCGCAAAACGGATTGGCCCATCAGATGCATTTTCTCGTCGAGAATGCGTTCGAAAAGTTGTTCTTTCGTTCGAAAATAGTAATGCAGCATGGCGTGTGTCACACCGGCCGCTTCGGCAATCGAAGTCGTCCGCGCACCTGCGAATCCTTTGGCAAGGAACTCGCATTCGGCGGCTTTCAGTATCGCCTGTTCCTTGTTCTGTGCCGGTTTTTCTCCCATTTTATCGTGAGTTAACAGTTATATTTAACAATATTGTCAGTGCAAATATACGGATAGATCCGAAATATCCAACAATTTTGTTAATATTTTTTTGGAAACTTATGCTCTTCCCGCTTCTCGATGGCCGGCGAAATGGAAAAACCATCTTCAAATCGGAATTGCGGGCTATCGGATAATCGGGACGAACGGACCGGCGAATCGTCCGAAGAATTCCCCTTCACATAAAAATAACCCGACTCGGTTTGCGAACGACTGCGAGATCGGTTCTCGACCCTTATACAATCACAAAGCCCACGTTTCGACGTAGGCTTTGTGATCTATTTCCCGGAGGAATCCGGTCTTGCCGCTACCGCGAATTTTCATCGGTACGGCACAATTCCGTAATTTTCTTCTTCAGATTGTCTGCATTCACCGGCTTGGGCAGGCAGCCGTCGAATCCGCTGTTGAGAATCCGGCGCATGTCTTCGGGATAGGCAAAGGCCGTCACAGCAATGATCGGAACCTTTTCCGACAGTTTTCGGATAGCGGCCGTGGCCTCGTAACCGTCCATCTCCGGCATCTTTATATCCATCAGGATCATGCTGGGCTGACGTTCCTTGAAAATTTCGACGGCCTCACGTCCGTTCCATGCATGCAGCAACGTATAGTGCTTCTTCAACATCGCTTCGAAAAGCTTGTAGTTGGCGGGATCGTCCTCTGCGACGAGGACGGTCATCCGGTCCGAAACCTGATCGGCGGCCGGCGGAGCGACGCTCTCCATCGCCGTGACAGGAATCGACGTGGTGACGCTTCCGGCCGGAAGAAGAAACCAAAACGTCGATCCCAGCCCTTCGGTAGAGAAAACGCCGATCTCCCCGCCCAGTCGTTCGATGATACTTTTACTGATGGCGAGTCCCAAACCCGTCCCCTGCATCTTTCCGTCGAGTTTCACGAAGCGGTCGAATACGCTGTCCGTTTTTTCAGTCGGAATGCCGCATCCGGTATCTTCCACATAAAAATACCACCGGCCGTCAGGCTGGCGACGGTATCCGAAATGAATATGGCCGCGTTTGGTAAATTTGGCCGCATTGTTGATGAAATTGTGCAGCACCTGCAACAGACGTCCGCGATCCGTATGAATCGTGCAGTCGGGAACCTTGTCCGTACAGGACACTTCGACGTTCGGACCGGACACTTTCATGCGGGTCGTCTGTTCGAGTTCCTCCATCAGCGCATTCAGATTGTGATCGTCGAAACTGAACTCCAACGTTCCGGCTTCGATTTTCGACAAGTCGAGAATATCGCCGATCAGTTGGAGAAGCAACGCATTGCTGTTCTGTATGATCCCGAGATACTCCTCTTTTTCCTGTGGGTCATCCGACTGCGCCAGCAATTCGGAGAAGCCCACGATCGCATTCAACGGCGTACGGATTTCGTGGCTCATATTGGCCAGAAAAGCGCTTTTCAGCGTATTGTTTCGCTCTGCCTGTTCCTTTGCTTCCCGCAGAGATTCCTCCATGCGTTTCTGGGCCGTGACGACTCGGGCGGAACCGATCAGCTGCAACGGCTTTCCTTCAGGATCGTATTTGGATACCGTGCTTTGCGTTTCCAACCACTCATATTCCCTATCGTTGTTCCAATGGATGGGATAGAATTCGTGGAACTCAGGGAGCCGTCCCTCTATCAGATCCGTGAAATTATCGACGATCCGGCTTCGGTAATCAGGATGAACGCGATCGAAAAAGAGACTGATGGGGAGCACGTAGCGGCCGTCGGCATCAGGAGCCGAAGCGCTTTCGTGGTGGTAAACGTCATAGTCGCAGCAGAACGTTTCCTCCTCCAAATTGCCGACCCACGGAATGATATGCGCGATGCTCAATACGGAAGACAGCATAACATTCTTGAGAGCCAAATCCTCTTTGGCTTTGCGCAGAGCCAGTTCGGTCGTTTTCTGTTCGGTAACGCGCTGGGCCGATCCGATCAATTGTTCGGGGCGACCGTCCGGGCCGCGTCGGGAGACGCTGCTCTGTACCCGAACCCATTCCCACTCCCGATCGTTGAACCAGTGCACGAGGTAGGTCTCGTGGAACTCGTCCCGCCTCCCATTCACCAATTCTTCGATCATTCCGATCGCTTGCTGCCGGTAGTCGGGATGAATGCCGGCGAAATAACGTTCCATCGGAATGACGTAGCGTCCCTGCTCGTCCGGCCCTTCGGCGCCATCGGGATGATAGGCGTTGTAATCGCAATAAAAAGTCTGACTGGACAGATCGCAGCCCCACGGGATAACCTTAGCCAGACTCAACACCGAAAAAAGCGTCTGGTTCTTACGGGCGAGTTCATCCTTTGCATCCAACAGCGAAGCCTGCGTCTCCTCCAGTTTCGAAATATCGAGAGCGCTGCTCAGGATCAGTTTCTCCTCTCCGAAGGTAAATAGCGTTCGGGTGACCACGAGCGTATGTTTCCGGCCGTCGTTCATCGTATATTTTTCGATGCCCTGATATTGCTTCGTTTCTCCTTCGGCCAATTGCCGGTCGATCGCCTGTACGGCAAGCGCCTGTTCCCGAGGCATAAAAAGTTCTTCCGTGGCTCCGACCATTTCGCCGGCCGTGCGACCGAACGTTTCCGCCTTTTTGCTCCAATAGAGATAACGGCCCGTGTCCATGCTTTTCACCGAAATGGGAATGGCGATATTGTCCAGCACTTCGGCGAAAAAATAGTGCAGATGCTCGGATTCGATCCGTGCCACCGACTGCTCGGTAATGCTGCGGATATCGGCCAGAATGCGGTTCTCTTCGAGATAAGAGAGAAAAATTTCGTAAAATCGCTTCTTGCTGCCCTGTTTTTCATGCCGATACACGAATTGTACGGGCTGTCGCGTATCGCATACGGAACGAAGATGCGAGACACAGGATTCGGACAAAGCCTTCAACGGCCCCTTCGCCAACGGTCGGCCGACGGCCTGTTCCATACCGCCGGCGCCCAATAATTCGGGCTTGGGATTGTGGATATCCAGTATGGTGGCGTCGCCGTCAAACAAAATGAGCATATCGGGTATGACACTGAGAATCCGGCTGCTCAAGCCGGAAATATCGGTTGGTATAGAAGCGCTCATGGCATTAATGCGTTAATGGTGAAACCCGGTCTTGCTGCCGGAGGGGGATCTGCACGGTAAAGCGTGAACCCTTTTGCGGACGGGAAGAGACCGCTATCGAACCGCCGAGACTCTCGATGATCGTCTTGCAGACGGATAGTCCCAAGCCGGCTCCCTGCATGAAAGAATCTCCCTTGTAGAACCGGTCGAAGATCTTGCCCGCCTGCTCCGCCGTAATGCCCCTGCCGGTATCGGCGACAAACAGACTTACGTCCGTACAGCCCTCTGCGGGATACGAATACCCGATATCGATATGCCCTCCATCCGTGAATTTCACTGCATTGCAGATCAAATGGTTTACTACCTGTCGCAGGCGCAGGGCATCGGTTTCGATCTGGATATCTTCCGGCGGCAACAGCAGATTGAACGCCACGCCCTCGGGCATCGTATGCTTGTTATTCTCATAAATGTCGAAGAGCAGCCGCCCGAGCGACTGTTCGGCAAAACTGTACTCCATCGTACCCGTTTCGATGCGCGAAAGATCGAGAATATCCGAGACCAGCGTGAGCAGGTAGTCGCTGTTCTTATTGATCAGCGTCACATATTCCCGTCCCTCCTCGCTGTCGATCGCGACCTCGCCATTGGCCAAAAGATTCGAAAAGCCGACGATGGCGTTGAGCGGCGTGCGGATCTCATGGCTCATGTTGGCCAGAAAAGCCGATTTCAACCGATCGCTCTCCTGCGCCTTGTCGCGCGCTGCGCGCAGATTATCCTCGACGGTCTTGTGATCCTGAATGCTCTGACATACGCCCACCACGCGATAGGGCGAACCGTCATCTGCCTGACTGAGGTACATCGATTGCGCCGAAAACCACTCCCATTCACCGTCTCCGCGCTGAAGCCGGTATTCGAACGAATCTTGTATTTCGTAATCTGACAACTGCAACTGAAGCGCTTCGGCAAGCATTTCCCGTTCATCTGGATGCACGCGGGAGAAAAACGCCTCGTTCGTCATCGTGCAGTCATCTGTCGGGATATTCAGATAGGAGAACCAATGACTGTCGATGAGCATTTTATCGCGTTCCATATCGTAAAACCACGGGAAAATCCGCGTCCGCGCCAGCGCCATGCTGAGAATCTGCTCGCGTGTGATTTCGTCCATGATATTACGGAACGAAAACAGATAACGTCCGCATTCCAACTGCGAAATGCTGCCGCGGACGAAAAACTGCACCTTCCGGTCGTTGCACCGCATGAAAGCGCCTGCCGGCAGTTTGACTTCATCGGTCTCCGGCTCATCCAATCGGGCTATCAGCTCCGGCAGAATGTTCCGGTTGTCATAAACGACGGAGAGCAAATCGTCAATTTTACGGCCGACAAGTTCTTCGGTTGTACGAAGGTCTGTTCGCGCCAGAGAGTTGATGCGATAGATGATCCCGTCCGCATCGAAAAAGATCACATCGGTCTGAATGACCTCCAACATGCGATCGGAGAAATAACCGGCGCCCGGGCAGCGGCAAGGCTCCGAGAGGGGGGGGGTCAGGAAGGCCTTTTCATCCGTTTCGCTCGCGTCAGGGTGTTTAAAAAGAGCGCTCATGATTTAAGTATCTCTGTCTATTCATTTTGACTTTTTCCTACAAAATCCTGCGGATTTGTACTACTACAAATGTAGACGACAAAACCTATTCCCGAATAATTCGGGGAATTATTGCACGTTATTAATGATAAATTTGCCGTTTGACAAATCCCCGATCGTCCAAAGATCGGGGCCGTTCGAAGAAGAAAACTTCCCGAACGCGAAACACAGAACTAAAAATGAATGCTCTTTCGGTATTGCGACGGAGACATTCCCGTATAGTGGCGAAAGAAACGGCTCAATGACGACTGATCGGGGAAATTAACACGTGAAACGATCGTCTTCAAGTCCATCGACGACTCCCGCAGCAACGCCTTGATCTCGATAATCGTATAATAGACGATCCAGTCACGAGCGGAATGGTCGCTGATGCTCCGCATCAGATTCGTAAGATATTTCGGAGAGACCCCGAGCTTTTCGGCATAATACGCTACGTTCATATTCGGGGAGTGTCCCTCGATGATCAGTCGCATGAACCGGAAAGCAAGCTCCTCCTTGCGCGTATAATTGAGGTTTTTCTCCGCGAGCGGATCGTTGACGTAAACGGCATAAACGTCCCAATAATAGACCCTCAAAAGCTGCATGATCGACTCTCTGCGGCAGTTCTGGGGGACATGTTCCATCCGGTAAACCAAAAGGTCGCAGTAATTTACGAAACGCCGGATATTGCCTTCGAGCGGTTCCGGTGCGAAATGCTTGCTCATGTAAAAGAAGAACTCCGGCGTGAGCCTCCACAGCGAACTCAGACTGTCGGTGAACATCTCCTGCGAGACCTTGAAAAACGTCATCCGAAAATCGTCGCTGACCTCCTTGATCGAAACGAACTGCCAAGGGAGCAACGTGACGACCATATCGGGGACGATCCGGCATTTCGTACTGAAAACCTGTATCGACGCGGTTCCCGAAACACAGACGCCTCCGATTCCCACGTTGAGATAAGAGGAATATTCGGACAACGGCAGATCGGCGATATCCGTAAAGATACCGAATTCGTTATTAGCGATCGGGGCGACCGGTTTTTTCTCCGTTTCCATTTATTGTGCAAAAGTAGCTATTTCTTCCCACAAATTCCGCAGATCGATCGGATTAAATCCGGTGATTTTTCATCAATCGCATACAATACAATCCTATATTAGAAATGCAATTGGATTATATTTTACATTTGCGCAACAATATACATTAATATATTAATAACACACGACACGATGATTTTTCGAATTTCCATGGGTTGGAAATGTAGGACCGATAGATATGAGAAAAATTATCATACCAAATTAAATTTACAACATTTACCGATGAAAAACATACGGAATCTGTGCCTGCTGCTGTCCGGCGTCGCGGCATTCACGGCATTATTGACGGGATGCGTTAAGGATCCAAACAATACGCCCGATATCGGGGGAGGAAATGACGGCAGCGACAAATTCGACTACGCCACTACGGTCAACGCAAGGTTGAATGTAGATTACTCGATGAAGGGCAACAAGGCCCTGTTCGAGGTCTATGCGGAGAATCCCGTGATCGACAAGGAGGGAGTCCCCGTCAGGAAGCAGGGCGTCAACGCCCTGCTTAAGGCTTACACCGACCAGAATTGCAGTTACTCGGGAGTGGTCGATTTGCCCATAGGTACCGAGACGATATATCTGTACAGCGAAAATTACGGGCTGCCCACCTGTGTAAGCACCGAAGTAACCGCTAACGGCGTTTCGTTTAATTTCAAGGAGTACCGTTCAAAACTGACGGCCGACAAGGGCGGCAGTGTCGTCGCCAAATCCGCCGGAACACGGGCCTACTCTACCGCAAACCCGTACAATATCCAGATGCTCGGAACTTGGGATTCCAACGGATCGCCCAGCTACGTCGTCGGAGAAGTATATGGCGGGTATCTCTACCCCGTCTGCGTCGATCTTCCCTCCGGCCTGCTGAACCGGATTCAGAACGTATTGCTGCCGGGGTCCGACAACATCCAGTACGCCAAGCCTACGAAGTTCGTCAATTTCGATATCATAAAGGATACCGACCTGACTTTGACCTTCGTAAGCGAGCAGGCGGCATGGCGCAATGCGATCGGTTATTACTATTACGACACGAAAAATCCTCCCAAAACGCAGGAGGAGTTCGACCGGATCGCCAAATATATCTCCTTCCCGAATTGTTCCATGTTCTGTTGGGATTCCGATTCAGGGTTTATCGGCAACTACAATCCGCCCCTCAATCCCGGCGAGCAGATCAAACTGGTTTATTTCGACCAGAACGGCAAAAAGTCTCAGACTTTCCCCAAGGGAACGACTGTCGGTTGGTTCATCCTGCCCGATGGATTCGAGATGGACGACGCGGGAATAGGCACGCTCGATATCACCGGATCGAAACACGGCATCCGCTATTCGAACAATGAGTTCAATGCCGACGAGGGATGTTACATGGTCTGCATGAACGATGAGAGCGGCAAAACCATTCTCGGCTTCGAAGACAGCGGCGACGGCGTCGGTCGGGGCGATTATAAAGACGTACTCGTTTACGTCGATGCGGGACAGGCAGATGCTATCGCCGACCCCGAGCGACCGGATATCGGTCCCGACGACGAGAAATACCCCGATATTGTGGGCGACCCGATCTTCGGCACATTGGCATTCGAAGATCTGTGGCCCAGTCAGGGCGATTACGACATGAACGACGTGGTAGTCACGTACAACACGACGTTTACCACCGATAAGGAGAACCGAATCGTCGCGATCACGGATGTCTTTACGCCCGTACATGCCGGCGGTCAGGTCAAGAGCGCCTTCGGGTATCAGCTCGACTTGCCTGCCACGGCAATCAAGAATCTGCAGATCGAAAACGGCTCCTCGACGGCAAACACGGTCGGCGGGCTCGAATTGCAGCAGCCCAAAGCGGTCGTCATGCTCTTCGACGACATCAAACAAGCCGTTGTGCGAGGCCCTATTACCGTGACTATCGAATTGATGGAGAATACATTGTCGATGAACGACGTATCGCGCAAAACGCTCTACAATCCCTTTATCTGCGTAAGCGACAAGGGATTTGTTCCGGGCGTTCTCCGCAAGGAAATTCACCTGACCAATTATGCGCCTACCGCATTGGCCGATCCCTATCCGTTCGGCCGCAACGACGATAAAAGTCCGGTAGACAAGAATGGAAATCCCATCGGGCCGTATTATTACGTGACCTCCGACCTGCATCCGTTTGCCATCGACCTGCCCGTTATCGGGTATCGGATCCCTGACGAACGGGTGAAAATCGACGATTTTTATCCCGATTTCACCGGTTGGGTTACAAGCAAGGGCGAACAAAACAAGACTTGGTATCTGAGAGTCGCAAAATAAAATAGGGAGCAACTATCGCGGGGTAAGTTTTCCCCTGCCCATAAAAGCGGAAGATTCGGACAATCGGATTTTCCGCTTTTCAATTCCCGATGGATCTCTTCATCTGTTTTCGATTTACCCCGTTGTGAATCCGGCGCAGTAATTGCTCCCGTATTTCTCGAAAGGAGACGGTAGCAAGGGAGGGGCCAGTGTGGCCGGCGTGTTGTCGTACGAAAAATCAACCGGTGGACAAGCGAGCCTACGGCATGATGTTCCGTTCAATCGGCCCGACCGCAAAAAGTCCGAATCGAGACATTAAAGTTTGAATTCCAAACAAAAAGAACGACAGATTCGTTGGCTGATTCGAATTAAATGCATAACTTTGTCGTGCAATCCGCCGAAAAGCGGGTGCATTTGCTGCAATCGTAAACCTGAGAAAATTTACAGCCAGCGGCAAATCACAAGAATTCCGTTTCGCGGATCGTGACTCACGTCCCCGAAGAGTGGTATTCTTCTTTATGGTGACTACGACCCTAACGGGCGTGGGCCTCTTGTGTTATATTGCTGACAGGTTTCTCAGGACCTACGATTGCATATAGCACAATGCCCCGTTCGTCTTTTTGTCTTTCTGCGGATGGCATAATTTAGAATGAATGAAATTATGTTGTCTATCGATTCTGTTTGCGGTATGCGAATTCCTTTCAATGGTCGAAATGCCCTTTTTCGGTCAGATGTCATGTGCCTGCCGTCGATCGGTGAATCGTACTCCTCTACCCCTTCACGGCCGAGACGCGGCCCGCATGGGGGGGGGTATAACCCATTTCCCGACGATGTGTTACGGCATCTTTTTTTGTGTGTGTTTGTTTCATTATTGTTCAGATAGGGGCACGTCTCGCCCATACCGTCGAACAGCCGTTCAAGAACACCTCGTTCGGGAAAGCCGGGCGTAACGCACCTCTCAACCGATTCGCCATCGGTTCGGGAAAAATGCGTACGTTCCGGCATTTTTAATTAACGGATCGATCCGTTATCGATTCCGTAAACAATACAAACAAAGGCGGCGAGACAGGCCCCAACCGTCTCGCCGCCATCACACGCTATTTCGAACGATATCATCCGTTTGATCTTCCGGGCGAACGCATGCGGGCAGCAGCCCCGATTCAGCAATTCCGCCCCATTTCGTAGGCCTGTCTCAAAGCAGGCTTCCCCTCGATCTCGCCGGCTTTCCATACGCCGACGCCGTAGACCACACCGCACTCGCGGGGATCGTCGAGACAATCCAGAAAGCCGCGAAAACCGTCGATCGTCCGCTCCATGGCCGGAATGCTGTCGTCTGCCGCCGTCACGAGAAAGTAGAACTCCTTGCCGGCCATCTCGGCGTAACGCGCACAGCATCGGTCGATGAGCGTCTTCATCTGAGCGCTCATCGTATAGAAATACACCGGTGTGGCCATGACGATTACATCGGCTTCGATCATTCGCTCGACGATTTCCGCCGCATCGTCCCGTTGCGGACAGGACTTGGCGCCGTTGTAGCAAACGCCGCAGCCGGTACAGCAGTTTACCCGTTTCTCCTTCAAGAAGATTTTCTCGACTTCGTGTCCCTCTTCCTGCGCCCCGCGCAGAAACTCGTCACACAGCCGGTCGGAATTACCGCGCCGGCGCGGACTGGACGATAGTATCAGAACTCGCTTTTTCATATTTTTCAGGTTGCTGCATTACTCGACAGATCGCCACCACGCCTCGAAACTTCGAGTGGTATCGTTCAACGAAACCACCTCTCCGATCATCGGCTGCAACAAGACGAAACCGTCGTGCGCCGCCGCTTCCGCAGCGTTCTTCAAGGGTTCGTCCCACGGATGGCGGCTCAGCGTGTATTTTGAATTATGTACCGTCAGCACGCGTCGAGGCTGCAAATCGTGAATTGCCTCGGCCAGTTTCTCTGGCATCAGATGGATGTAGCGCCAATCGGCGTTATACTGCCCGTTTTCCACCACCGCAAGGTCAATCGGCGCAAACCGATGTCCGATCTCTGCGAAATGCGTATCGTAACCGCCGTCACCCGCCAGATAGACCCGCCGTGAAGGGCTTTCCACCAAAAACGACGCCCACAGCGAACGGTTCCGCTGCAATCCGCGACCCGAAAAATGCCGTGCAGGCAGACAGTAAAGCGTAAAACCCAAAGCCGGTTCCCAGCTCTCGCCCCAATCCATCTCGACGATCCGATCCGGTTCGAATCCCCAGTATTCGAAATGCTCCCCGACGCCCAACGGACAAACTACCCTTCCGACGCGTTCCTTGAGCTGCATCACGGTACGATAATCCAGATGATCCCAATGGTCGTGCGTGACAATCAGACAGTCGACATCGGGCATATCCTCCGGTATAAAGACATCCGGTCCCTTGAACGGATGAAAAAAGAGCGACATGGGCCACTCGTCGGTAAAAACCGGATCGATCAGAAAGCGTTTCCCGTCCAGTTGCAGAAGATAGGACGAATGGCCGAACCAGACCAACGCATCCTCGCTCCGGTTCAAAGCGTGTAAATCGGTCTTCAATACGGGGAGCGTCGAGGCCGGATAGCGACGCTTCTTCTCTCCGAAAAGGAACGCCCACATGCTGCCCGCAAACCCCTTGTCGGAGGTCATCTGCGGCGTAGGGCGCAGGTTTCGGAACGCTCCGTCACGGTAGTTTGGCGAACGGCGGATGCGTTCCAGCCGCTCGCCGCGCGGCAGTCGGCCGAAACTACGCTGATTGACGAACACAACCCCTGCCACAGCGATCAGGGCGACAATCGATAAGAGTATTGCTATCATACGGCGGATTAACTTTTTCATTTTATTCGGGAATCGTTTCGTTCAGGCAAGCGATCGCGTTGAGCGTGCGCGGATAGCCGATATAAGGGAGCAGTTGCGTCACGACAGCCAACAGCGTATTCTTATCGTTGCCGACATTGACATTCCCCCGAATATGCCCCTTCACCTGCGGTTCGCAGCCGCCCAACGATACGAGCATCGAAAAGGTAAGCAGTTCGCGGATTTTGACATCCAGTCCGTTACGCGTATAATAATCGCCGAAACAATTGTCGGAAAGATACTTCTGAATATGCAGCTGATTTTTCGGCGACGCTTCGTACATGCGGTCGATCTGCTCTCCGAAAATGGATTTCTGTACGGAAAGCCCCTTTTCGAAACGGTCGTCGGGCGAAGTGGTCGACTGTCCCGCCAACGGCAGTTTTACACCCCGCTGCTGCAGTACCTCGTCGGTAATATCGATAAAGTCGTACGCCTTGGCAATACCGACGTACGGCACGGCCTGATAGAGGATCTCTTTCGCTTCGACAGGCGTCACCCCGTTGTCGAGCGCCCCTCCGAGCATCGTGCGGTAGGTCGCCTGCGCCTGCAACGCAATCGTCGAGACGAGAATCGCCATCATGCACACCCGTTCGTCGAGCTCTCCGTACTGCGATACCTCGTCGAAAACGAAGTTGCCGACGATCTCCGCCAATTCGGGATCGGTTCGCATCAATGCCGGAAACAGCGCCCGAACCGAAGCTTCGCCACGGTGAGACGCAATCCCGACGGCAGAGGTCGCCGCCGTGTATTGCGCGTCGTCCACCGGATCGAGCCACGTATTCCGATTGGTCTGCGGATTGGTTTCGACAGCCAGATGCGAGAACCAACTGTCGGGAGCCGCTCCGTGCCAGTGAACCACATCGGGCGCAATCTCCGCCACGTCGCCGGGCAGCAACAGCCGCGCCGGTTCGCCCTGTTCCTGATAATACCCCCTGCCTGCGGTTGCGATCAGCAATTGACCGCCCGTATGGCTATGCCAGTTGTTGCGGCACCCGGGGCTGAACGTCACGTTGGACACCGGACAGTTCAACGCCTTATTTTGCGTCAGCGGCGCAAGATACGCCTGCCCGATAAAATACCGAGAAAACATCTCCGGCAGCTTCTCGCCCTGCGGGAAGATCTGACGGAAGGTCTGATCGTCTTTCTTCATTGGATTTCTCTCTGCATGAATTGTACCTGTAATAAATAGAGCGGCCATGACTGTAACTGAAATTAATTTTCGCGTCATCGTGTTACGGTTTTGGTTTTCGGTACAAAATTAAGCCAATCCGCCCGAGACATCCGCATACGGATTACGGTTTTCGTTACCATTTTTACCGATCGGCCGACCTGCCGCCCCTGCCGCACGACCCCATTCCTATTTCGCATTGCGATAAGCGATCGGCGAACTTCCCGTATGATGTTTGAAATAACGCGACAGATAGGATTGATCGGGAAAACTCATCCGGTCGGAGATCTGCTGCAACGAGAGATCGGAAAAGACCAGCATCAGCTTGATCTCCTGAACGATCCACTTGTCGATCGTCTCCTTGGGAGTCTCGCCCATCACGGTCCGTGTGACGGAAGCCAGATAACTCATCGAAATACAGAGCTCCTGCGCGTAAAACGCCACGTCGCGCCGCTCGGTAAAATGCGCTGCGATCAACTTTACGAAACGGTCGTAGAGTTCCCGCTTGCGACGACCGCCCTCTTCCTGAGAACGGATGTAGTTCCGACGCACCTTATCGCAGAGATTCAGCAGAATATGACGTATCAGAAGATACATGATCTGCGAACGGTAGATGTTCTCCGTCTCTCTGCCGGCCGCCAGAATCACGGCATAAAGTTTTTTCACGGTATCGACGGTCGCACCGTAATGTCGGATCGCCGGATGATTCTCCAGATAGTGAAAGCATTCGGTATTGAGTCGCTGCATCGCCCCATCGAACATTTGGAGGCTCGAGGCGAAAAAGATCACGCGGAAATCGCCGCTTGCTTCGACAAGCATAAAGACCGTATCGGTGAGCAGAAGCACCTCCATATCCCTTCCGATCACATATTCCTGAAGATCAATCGATACGACGGCATGACCCGCCGTACAGAAGAACACGGCGCCGCCGTTCACCCGAACGGGGCGTTTCAGAAAGGCGGACAGATTCGTATCCTCGGCCGAAAAAGATTGTTCGTCGGACAACAACAACTCGATCATATTCCCGTTTTTGAAATAAACCATGCTATAAAGATAGACAAAATTCGGCAAAGACCCGTATGTGTTCACGTTTTGAAAAATTTTACTCATTTTTTGAAACCGAATATTCGGCTCTTTTGCCGTATCTTTGCAGTCGATTAAAAGGAAATACGAAACATGAAGAAACATTCGATTCGTGCAGCGGCTTTCGCCTGCTGCTTTTTCATGCTCGGCTGTCACCAAACGCCGACGCAATCTCCCAATTCGGAATACAACGTCATCACGTTGGCTCCAACCGACCGTACTCTTACGGAGGACTATTCGGCGACGATTCGGGGCCGTCAGGATATTGCGATTTATGCGCAGATATCCGGCAAAATCTCACAAGTGTGCGTGAACGAAGGCCAGCGGGTCCGCACCGGACAGACGCTCTTCGTCATCGACCAAATTCCCTACAAGGCCGCTCTGCAAACCGCCGAGGCCAATGTAGCCGCCGCCAAAGCCGGCGTTGCAACGGCACAGCTGACTTACGACAGCAAGAAGGAACTTTTCGCCCGCAACGTGGTTTCGCAGTTCGATCTTTCGACAGCCGAGAACAACCTGCTGACGGCCCAAGCGCAGTTCGCTCAGGCCGAAGCGCAGCGCGTAAACGCCGCCAATAATCTCTCCTATACGGTCGTCAGCAGTCCCTCGGACGGCGTAGTCGGAACACTCCCCTACAAGGTTGGCGCACTGGTCGGCCCTTCGACGCCGCAGCCGCTCACCACCGTATCGGACAATTCGGAGATGTACGTCTATTTCTCGATGACCGAGAATCAACTCCTGAGTCTGGTGCGCGAGTACGGTTCGATCGACAATACGCTGAAAAACATGGCCGACGTACAGTTGCGGCTCAACGACGGCTCTACTTACGACGCAACGGGCCGTATCGAGGCCATCAGCGGCATTATCGACACGTCGACGGGCTCCGTGCAGCTCCGCGCGGCGTTCCCCAACAAGAACGGACTGCTCCACAGCGGCGGCGCGGGCAACATCGTTTTGCCGCACATCCGCAAGGGATGCATCGCCATTCCGCAGGCCGCGACGTTCGAATTGCAGGATAAAATCTATGTATATAAGGTTGTCGACGGCAAGGCTACGTCGGCTCAGGTCTCGGTCGACAAGATCTCGAACGGCAGGGAATACATCGTCAACTCAGGGTTGGTTCCGGGCGACGTGATCGTCGCCGAAGGCGTGGGCCTCATGCGCGAGGGTACGCCCATCCAGCCGAAAGCCCGGCAGGCCGCGACTCCCGCAGCCGATAACGCAACGGCTCAACCCGAAACTGCAAAAGAGGAATAACCTATGACACTCAAGCATTTTATCGAACGACCCGTACTGGCGTCGGTCATATCCATTATAATTGTAATCGGAGGTGTGATCGGACTTGCTACGCTGCCCATCGAGCAGTATCCCGACATCGCGCCCCCAACGGTCATGGTACGCGCCTCCTATCCGGGCGCCAGCGCAGAAACCATTCAGAAGTCGGTTATCGTACCGCTCGAAGAGGCTATCAACGGCGTGGAGAACATGACCTACGTCACTTCCAGCGCCGCCGTCGGCAGCGCATCGGTCACGGTTTACTTCCGTCAGGGAACCGACCCCGACATGGCTGCCGTGAACGTACAGAACAAGGTGGCAAGAGCCACCGGCCAGTTGCCTTCGGAGGTCACGCAAATCGGCGTGATGACCATGAAGCGCCAAACCTCGATGGTGAAGATCTTTTCGCTTTACAGTCCCGACGACTCCTACGACGAAACGTTCCTCTCCAACTATTCGAAGATCAACATCGAGCCGCGTATCCAGCGTATACAAGGCGTCGGCGAGGTCTTCACGCTCGGCGCCGCTTACTCGATGCGCGTCTGGCTGAAGCCCGACGTAATGGCGCAATACAAACTCATTCCCTCGGACGTAACGGCGGCACTGGCAGAACAGAACATCGAATCGGCGACCGGTACGTTGGGCGAGAACTCGGAAAATACATTCCAGTATACGTTGAAATACCGCGGACGCTATCAGACGCCCGAAGAGTTCGGGCAGATCGTCGTCCGCGCCCTGTCCGACGGAGAAGTTCTGCGGCTGAAGGACGTGGCCGACATCGAACTGGGCAGTGAATCCTATGCCTACAAAGGTTACACCAACGGCCATCCCGGCGTCAGCACGATGATTTTCCAGACAGCGGGATCGAACGCCACGCAAGTCGTCAAAGACGTCGAGGCGCTGCTCGAAGAGGTTCGCGCCGAACTGCCGAAAGGCGTCGAAATCGCCCACCTGCAAAGCGTGAACGATTTCCTCTACGCCTCGATGAACGAGGTACTCAAAACGCTGATCGAAGCCATCCTTCTCGTAGTGCTGGTGGTCTACGTCTTCCTGCAAGACATCCGCTCGACGCTCGTCCCGACGGTGTCCATTCTCGTGGCGCTGGTCGGAACCTTCGCCTTCCTCGCGGTGGCCGGATTCTCGATCAACCTGCTGACGCTCTTCGCGCTGGTTCTTGCGATCGGTACGGTCGTCGACGACGCCATCATCGTCGTCGAAGCGGTGCAGGCGCGTTTCGACGTGGGATACAAATCCTCCTACCACGCCACCATCGACGCCATGTCGGGCATCACATCGGCCATCGTCACCTCGACGTTGGTCTTCATGGCCGTCTTCATCCCTGTCTCCATGATGGGCGGAACGTCGGGTATCTTCTACACCCAGTTCGGCATTACGATGGCCGTAGCCGTCGGCCTCTCAGCAGTCAACGCCCTTACGCTGTCTCCGGCACTTTGCGCTTTGCTGTTGAAGCCTTATATGGATGAGAACGGACAGATGCGCGACAACTTCGCGGCCCGCTTCCGCAAGGCGTTCAACACTTCTTTCAGCGCCTTGGTCAACAAATACAAGCACGGCGTACTGCTCTTCATCAAACACAAATGGCTGATGTGGTCGACGCTCGGACTCGCCCTCGCGGCGCTCGTTCTGCTGATGAACACCACCAAGACGGGTCTGGTGCCCGATGAGGATCAGGGTACGATCATGGTCAACGTCACCACCGCTCCGGGTTCTTCGCTCGCGGAGACCCACAAAGTCATGGAACGGGTTTCGGAGCGCATACAGGGCATTCCGCAGATCCGCGACTTCATGCAGGTAGCCGGTTACGGCATGATCGCCGGTCAGGGTTCTTCCTACGGTATGTGTATCATCAAACTCAAAGATTGGGAGGAGCGCCCCGATAAAGAAGATGCCGTTCAGGCCGTCATCGGACAAGTCTACGGCCGCACGGCCGACATAAAGGACGCACAAATCTTCGCCGTAGCGCCGCCGATGATTTCGGGTTACGGAACCTCTACCGGTTTCTCGATGCACCTGCAGGACAAGGCCGGCGGCGAGTTGACCGACTTCTACAATATCTACCTGAAATTCATCGCCGCGCTGAACCAGCGGCCGGAGATCGAACGTGCCTATTCGACCTTTAACATCAATTTCCCGCAATACATGGTCGACATCGACGCGGCCAAAGCCAAACGCGCAGGCGTATCGCCGGGCACGATCCTCTCGACGCTCGCGGGTTACTACGGAGGTCAGTACGTTTCGAACATCAACCGGTTCTCGAAGATGTACTACGTAACGCTTCAGGCCGATCCGAAGTACCGTCTCGACGCGGAATCGCTCAACAATGTCTTCGTGCGCACGGAGAGCGGAGAGATGGCTCCTTTGAGCCAGTTCGTAAATCTGACGAGGGTTTACAGTTCCGAAGTGCTGAACCGCTTCAACCTCTACAACTCGATCGCCGTGAACGGAACGGCCGCCAACGGTTATTCGTCGGGCGACGCCATTCAGGCCATTCGGGAAGTGGCGGCCGAAGCGCTGCCGAAAGGCTACGGATTCGAGTTCGACGGCATCACGCGCGAGGAGGCGCAGACCGGCAGCAACACGGCGATCATCTTCGGTATCTGCATCCTGCTGATCTACCTTATTCTGAGCGCCCTCTACGAGAGTTTCCTCGTTCCGTTCGCCGTTATTCTCGCCGTGCCGTGCGGATTGATGGGTTCATTCCTTTTGGCCAAGATCATGGGACTGGAGAACAACATCTATCTCCAGACGGGTATCATCATGCTGATCGGTCTGCTGTCGAAAACGGCCATTCTGATCACCGAGTACGCCGCCGACCGCCGGGCCGGAGGCATGAGTCTCTCGCAGGCCGCCGTATCGGCCGCCAAAGCCCGTTTGCGCCCGATCCTGATGACCGTCCTCACGTGTGTGTTCGGCATGATCCCGCTGGTACTCTCGCACGGCGTAGGCGCCAACGGCAACTCGACGCTCGGTTCGGGCGTGGTCGGCGGCATGATCGTCGGTACATTGGCGCTGCTGTTCCTCGTGCCGACGCTGTTCATCGTCTTCCAGACCCTTCAGGAGAAGATCAAGCCGGTGGAGTTCACCTCACCCGACTGGCAGATTCAGGCCGAGATCGAAGAGAATCAAAAAGAACCTATTGACGATAATGTTGAAACCGATGATACTACGAAATAGTCTTCTCGCAGCCGTCGCCCTGCTGGCGACGGGCTGCGGCATCTACAAACCCTATTCGCGCCCGGAAATCACGACCGACGGCATCTACCGCGAGCCCGTGAACGAGGCCGACACGGCTTCGCTGGCCGACCTCGACTGGCGGACGCTCTTCCCCGATGAGAAGCTGCAACGGCTCATCGACACGGTACTGGTACGCAACACCGATCTGCGCACGGCGCAGTTGCAGGTCGAAGAGGCCGAAGCGACGCTCCGTTCCTCGCGGCTCTCGCTGCTGCCCTCCTTTACGCTCGCCCCGCAAGGCGGCGTAAGCAGTTTCGACAATTCGAAGGGGACATGGACCTACAACGTGCCTGTCACCGCCAGCTGGGAGATCGACATCTTCTCGCGGCTGCGCAACGGTAAACTCCGTTCCAAGGCGCTCTACGCCCAGAGCATCGAGTACCGGCAGGCAGTCCGCACGCAGTTGATCGCCACGACGGCCAACCTCTACTTTACGCTCTGTATGCTCGACGAGCAGTATGCCATCGCCAACGAAACGGCCGCCGCATGGCGCGAGATGGTCGCCACCATCCGTGCGATGAAAGAGGCGGGCATGGCTACCGAAGCAGCCGTAGCGCAGAACGAAGCGGCCTATTACAGCGTCGAGACCTCCGTCAAGCAATTGAAACAGTCGATCAGCGAGACCGAAAACACGCTGTGTTCGCTGCTGGCTCAAACTCCGCACAAGGTGGAGCGCGGCAAGCTGGACAACCAGCAAACGCCCGCCGAACTGCTGATCGGCGTTCCCGTACAACTGCTGTCGCGGCGTCCCGACGTTCGCAGGGTCGAATACTCGCTCATGGCGGCTTACTACGCCACGGCCGAAGCGCGTTCGTCGCTCTATCCCAAACTCACCCTCAGCGGCTCGGCCGGATGGACGAACAGCGCCGGATCGATGATCGCCAACCCCGGCAAACTGCTTCTTTCGGCCGCCGGACAACTCTTGCAGCCGATCTTTCAAGCCGGAGCCAACCGCGCCCGCGTGAAGATCTCCAAGGCGCAGCAGGAGGAGGCGATGCTGGCCTACGAGCAAACGATTCTCAACGCCGGTCAGGAGGTCAACGATGCGTTGAACGCCTGCCAGACGGCACGCGAAGTCGCCGGACTCTACGACCGACAGGTCGCATCGTTGAAACGCGCCGTGGAGAGCACCGAACTATTGATGCAGCACGGCTCGACGACCTATCTCGAAGTGCTGACCGCACGACAGTCGCTTCTCTCCGCTCAATTGCAGCAGGTCGCCAACCGCTTTACCGAGCTGCAAAGCGTAGTCACGCTCTACCATGCCCTCGGCGGCGGACGTGAAACGGAATCGGCGCGATGAAACGCAGCGAAGTTCGGGAGCATATTCTGCGGACGGCCTACCGGATGATCGCGGAAAACGGCATCCGAGCGGTTCGGATCGACGACATCGCCAATGAAATCGCCGTTTCGAAACGCACGCTCTACGAATTGTTTCCCGACCGGACGACCCTGATCGCGACTTGCTGTTCGCACGAAACCGACCGGCTTCGCGAGGAGATCGGCCGCGTAGCGGAAGACACGAACAAAGACGCTTTCGAACGGCTGACCGAATTGTTCGACGTCTACGTAAGGTCTATTTACTCCGTAAGCGGCTATTTCCTTTCGGAAATTCGCGGACGCACGGAGTGTATGGAAAACCACGCTTCGATGAGCCGCCTTTGGCTGACGACGTTTTCCACACTGCTCACGAAAGGGATTGAAGCGGGTTGGATCATCGCCGGCACGGAATCGGGGGTCATTGCCGAATACGTGTTGACGACAACCTACGAAACTCGAATCAAAGGAGTGGCCGAGGAGCGTCAACGGACACTCTTCACGACGTTGATCCGAGGTATCGCCACTCCGGCGGGCGCAGCGCGGCTCGAAGAACTTCGAAATGCATAGGTCTCCCTACCGGATCGTACGACCGGAAAGCTCTCGGGCTTTCCGGTTTTTATTTTGCGGTCACGGCCGGTAAGAAAATGCGTCGGAATTTCACACGGATTGTTGGATTATCGGACACTATTTCGTATTTTTGTTCGATCCGCCACGAAAACAAAAGAAAGAAAACCGGAAAAGCAAAGAAAACACAAACCGAATTCAGAACCTCAAACTTATCTACTCCATGATTATCAGAAGACTACTGCCTGTCCTGCTGGCATTGCCGCTGCTCGCGGCCTGTCCGTCGGGAAATTCGAACGGGGAGACAAAACCGATCGACATCTCCGAACTGCCCCGCCAGATCTATTCGGGTGAACAAGGCCCGTTCCATGTACAGGGAATCGCCGTCGATCTCGACCGCGGCTACATGTACTTTTCATTCACCACCTCGCTGCTCAAAACCGATCTTCAAGGCAAGTTGCTCGGCAGCGTCGAGGGCATGACCGGCCATTTGGGCTGCATGACGCTCAACCCCGACGACGGACGGCTCTATGCGTCGATCGAGTACAAGCACGACGCCATCGGCAAGGGTATTCTCAACAAGCTGGAAGGGACCAAGAACGACGAACAAACGGCCTTTTACGTCGCCGTCTTCGATGTCGACCGCATCGACCGCATCGGGATGAATGCCGAACAGGACGATGTGATGAAAACGGTCTATATCAAAGAGGCCGTGGACGATTACTATGCGAATGTCGTTAACAACGGGCAAAAGCTGGAACACCGTTTCGGTTGCTCGGGCATCGACGGCGTAACCTTCGCACCCGAATTCGGGAAGAGCCGCGACGGCAAGAAGTACCTCTACGTCGCCTATGGCATCTACGGCGACACGCTGCGCACCGACAACGACTATCAGGTGATTCTGGCTTACGACACGCAGGACTGGAAACAATACGAGCAGCCGCTGACACAGGAAAACCTGCACAAGAGCGGGCCGGAGAAACCGCTGCACAAATATTTCGTCTTCACGGGCAACACATCGTGGGGCATCCAGAACCTCGCTTACGACAAAGCCTCCGGCAATGTGCACGCCGCCGTCTACAAAGGCAAGAAGTCGCAGTATCCCAACTACTCCTATTTCGTCATCGACGGGAGCAAGGCCCCGAAGACGGAACCGTTGAAAGGCTTCGATCCCGTTGTCGAAGGAGAGGTTCTTTCGCTGCTGCCCGAAGGGTTGCACGACGAAGCCAGCGATACATGGGGGTGGAATTTCAAATGGGGTACGACGGGTCTCTGCCCTATCGGCGACGGCTATTTCTACATCTCGCACAACGCCAAGTCCAAGGAGACGGGTAATCAAAGCAGCACCGTCCATCTCTACAAATGGACGGGGAATCCCGACAAGGCCTTCGAACCGGTCGAATAATCCAGTTGTATGCGATCCGAAAAAGCAACCCCCGCAACTTGAACATTGCGGGGGTTGTCGTTTTATCGAATGCTTCGAATTACTTCTTCTCTTTCAGCAGATCGCGAATCTCGGCAAGCAGCACCTCTTCTTTCGTCGGAGCGGGTTCCGGTGCGGGCTGGGGAGCTTCTTCTTTCTTCTTCATCAGACGGTTCATCAATTTGACCATCAGGAAAACGCAGAAGGCAAGAATCGTAAAATCGATGCACTGCTGAATAAAGGCGCCGTAGTTCCAGTAGACCGGTTCGAGCGTTTCGACCGCTTTGCCTGCGATGTTCACGCCGTCGGGCGTCACCTCATTGACCACTTCGCCAACGGCGTGCGACATGTCACGGATTTTTGAGATGTCGAGCCTCAGATCGGCGAAATTCACATTGCCGAGCAACGCCCCGATCGGCGGCATCAGAATATCGTTGACCAACGACGAAACGATTTTTCCGAACGCACCGCCGATGATTACGCCGACGGCCATGTCCATCACGTTACCCTTCATGGCAAACTCCTTGAATTCCTTGAAAAATCCCATTTTGCTGATTGTTTTAAAATATAAGTTGATTATCGTTCATCCAACAACAGTTCGCGCAGCTGCGCGCAGCTTGTCTCCGGATCGCGGAAATGAAACGTCGCGATACCGAACGCAGCGGCGCCTTCGAGGTTCGAGCGGCGGTCGTCGATAAAAAGCGTCTCGGCAGGATTCAGACCGAAACGGTTGAGCAAAATCTCATAGATGCGCGGCTCGGGTTTGATAACGCGCTCCTCGCACGATACGACTTCCCCGTCGAATTGGGAATAAATCTCGGTCTGCCGCAGAAAATCGATAAACTCCCGCGACATGTTCGAAAGCACATAAAGATTATAACCCGCCTTTTTCAGATCGCGAATCAGCGCCGCCGTTTCGGGAATCGCCTCCTGACGGGCCAGCGCCTCGCGCAGATAGCTCTCGGCCACCGTCCTGTCGCAGCCCTTCAACCGGCTCAGTTCGTCCAGCACCTCGTCATAGGTCAGCGTTCCCCGATCGTACTCTTCCCAGAAAACGGGCATCTTCGCCGAGAAGATAAATGCGAAAAAGTCGATCATCTCCCGACTCACCTTTTTCGAATCGCGGTGGAATACGACCCCGCCCAAGTCAAAAACAATATTTTTCATCGCCTCAAAATTAGTAAAATAGTCTGAAATAACACCATACCGTTCCGAAGCTTTTAACTAAAAACGGATTTCAATCGAATTTTTCACTCGATATCGTTTCAGTCGTTCCATCGAAAACACATTATTCCTTCTAAAAAAATCGAAGAAATATTTGTTTATCTAAAATTTTAGTACTAAGTTTGCCGTAGATAAACCCGATACAATTATGAAGGCGCTTATGTTAGAACAACTCACCGAAGGAGAAGAGCGGATCATGCAGATGCTTTGGTCGCTCGGCGAAGGGACGGTAAACGACATCCTTGCGATTATTCCCGAACCCAAACCGAAATACACCACCGTCGCCACCTTTATCAAGATTCTGGAAAACAAGGGTTACGTCACCCACCGGAACGAGGGCAAAAGCTATGTATTCACACCGTTGGTCGCACGCGAAGAGGTCGCCGGCCGCCGGATGCAGTCGATGCTGCACAACTATTTCGGCGGTTCGTTCGCGCAAATGGTCTCCTTCTTCTCCAAACACGAGAACATTTCGATGAAAGAGATGGACGAAATACTCTCCGTCATGCAACAAATCAAGGAAAAGCGCTGACACTATGAAAGAACTACTGATCTACGCGCTTGAAGTATTGGCTTGCAGCGCCGCCCTGCTGCTCGCCTATTCGGCGCTGCTCGAACGCCGGACAGCCTTCCGCCACTGCCGCCCGTATCTGATCGGCTCGATGATCCTTTCGGCGCTGATTCCCGCACTCAGCATTCCCGTCTGGAAGAGCGAAATCATCTATCTCGCGACCGATGCCGCCGCAACCGGCGCAGCATCGGACACGGCCGCGATATCGCCAGCCGCAGCCCCCACAGGCTTGCTGCTTGAAATCACGCTGATTCTCTACGGCCTCGGCGTGCTGTTCTCATTCGGACTCATGGCATGGCAAATCGTGCGGATTCACCGGCTCAGACAAGGAGCGCAACTCATCCGCCGCAACGGATACGACATTGTTCTGACATCGGCCAATATCGCTTCATTCTCGTTTTTCCACACGATCTATCTGCAAAAAGATACCTCCGAAACGGATGTTCCGGCCATCGTCACCCATGAACTGAGCCACATCCGTCACCGTCATTCCGCCGAACGCATCGTCATGGAGTGCGTCAAAGGATTGCTATGGTGGAATCCCTTCGTCTGGATCGCCGCAAGGAAATTGACCGAGGTCGAGGAGTACGAAGCCGACCGCGACGTGCTGACACAAGGGTATGATCCCTCCGAATACATTACCACGATCTTCAAAACCCTCTTCGGGTATAGCCCGGGTATCGCCAACGGGTTGCGGGATTCACTAACTAAAAAACGATTCCAAATGATGACCAAACCATCCGGCGACAGCCACGCGCTGTTGCGTCTGGCGGGCACGCTTCCCGTCCTCGCCCTGTTACTGGTGAGCTTCGCCTTCACGACCCGTGCCGACGAAATCAAAACCGTGTCCGTCGCCGAAGCCGGAACGGAGCCCAAACGCTATTTCTGCGACGGCAAAGAGATTACGCAGCAGCAAATGGCCGAAATCGGGCATGAATCCATCAAATTGGTAGAAGTTCTCAATTCCGGCGTCATACTCGTCACGACGAAAGACCAAACGCCTGAACAACGCGCCGCCGCCGAGAAAGTAAAAAGTACGTTCAAAACCGCCGACTCGAATAAAAAAAAGGGGTATAGTACCGTCGAAGGAGAACCCGACATCTATCTGGTAGCCGAAAAGATGCCCGTATTCCCCGAAGGACGCGGAACGCTGAATGATTTCCGCGACTGGGCGAATGCGCAAATCCGACGGTCGGAGATCGGAAACAATCCCCTGATGAAGGGAAAGGTAATTCTTTCCTTCATCGTCGAACGCGACGGATCGGTCGCCGGCATCCGCACGCTTCAGTCGCCTTGCGCCGAGATGACGGCCGCAGCGGAGCAGATCGTCGCCGCCTCGCCGAAATGGAAACCCGGTACGATCGACGGCCAGCCGGTTCGCGTGCGGTATACGGTTCCCCTTGATTTCAAAAACGCAAAGCAAACCGTCAAGGATTCCGATACGACAGCGAAGGGTGATTCCGAAAACGGTATTGTCGTAAAAGTTCGCAATAGTAACTTTGAAGCAAGCGAGGCCTTGGTATTCATCGACGGCAAGGAGATCACAGTATCCGATATGAAAAAGGTAGACACGAGAAGCATCGAGTCGATCTCGGTATACAAGGACTCCTCGGCCATCGCCAAATACGGCGAACGGGGCAAACACGGCGTTATTCTTATCAAGACGAAGCCCTAAGCTTCCATTCCGACATTTTTTTCGAGAACGCCGGCCCAATCGGGCCGGCGTCTTTTATCGCACTTCCCGTCTATCGAGAACCACCCATCCCATCGCAACAAGCCGATAAACAACCGCAAAAGCCTGTTTTCACGCCTCCGATTTCGGCGATCCCGTATCAACGGAAACAGCCCTCAGAATAATCTGAAGGCTGCATCCGTTTCAATTCTCAACTCGGTTACGCACCGAAGTTGTCATAGAGGATATTCTCAGGCGGAACGCCGAGCTCGTCGAGCATTTTCTCGACCGACGCAGTCATCATGGGAGGTCCGCACATCAGGTAGATGCAATCCTCCGGTGCCTGATGGTTCTTCAGATAGTTCTCATAAAGTACGTTGTGAACGAATCCGGGCGTGTACTTCACCCCTGCCGCATCGGCCTCTGGATCGGGACGGTCGAGCGCCAGATGGAACGAGAAATTCGGGAAATCCTTCTCGATCTGATGGAATTCATCCAGATAGGGAGCCTCCTTCAAGGCACGCGCACCGTACCAGAACGACACGGGACGCTTTGTCTTCTCGGTCTTGAACAGGTGCATGATGTGGCTGCGCATCGGCGCCATGCCGGCGCCGCCGCCGATGAAGATCAGTTCCTGCGTGTCGGGCAGGTTGTCCGGCAGGAAGAACTCTCCGTAAGGACCCGAGATGGTTACCTTGTCGCCCGGCTTGCGCGAGAAGATATACGACGAGCAGATACCCGGGTTGACCTTCATGAATCCGCCGTTCACGCGGTCGAACGGCGGCGTGGCGATACGGATGTTGAGCATGATGATGTTTCCCTCGGCCGGATGGTTGGCCATCGAATAGGCGCGGAACGTCGGTTCGGGATTGGTCGTCACCAGATCCCACATCTTGAACTTGTCCCAATCGGCTCGGAACTGCGGATCGATCTCCATATCGGAGAACTTGATCGCGTCGTATTTCGGAATGTCGATCTGGATGTAACCGCCCGAACGGAAATTGAGGTTTTCACCCTCGGGCAGCTTCACCACGAACTCCTTGATGAACGTCGAGATGCTGCGGTTCGAGATCACCTCGCACTCCCACTTTTTGACGCCGAGCACGGCTTCGGGAACATGAATTTTAAGGTCCTCCTTCACCTTGACCTGACAGCCCAGCCGCCAATGCTCTTTGGCCATCTTGCGGGTGATGAAACCCGTTTCGGTAGGCAGGATGTCGCCGCCGCCTTCGAGCACTTGGCATTTGCACATGCCGCAGGAACCGCCGCCGCCGCAGGCGGAAGGCAGAAAGACGTTGTTGTTGGCGAGCGTTACGAGCAGCGTCGAACCGCTTTCGGTCGTCAGCACCTTCTCGCCGTCGTTGATATCGATCGTCACATCGCCCGACGATGTGAGCTTCGCCTTCGCATAGAGGAGCAGCCCCACCAGAATGAGCGTTACCGCCAGAAAGGCTACGATCGCAACTATAATCGTTAATGTCATCTTACTTAATCTTTAACAGTTACAACTTGATGCCGCTGAAAATCATGAAGGCGATACCCATCAGGCCCGTAATGATAAAAGCGATGCCGGGGCCTTTAAGTGCGGCGGGGATGTGCGAATAAGCGGTCTTTTCGCGGATGGCGGCCATCATGACGATAGCGAGCCACCAGCCCATGCCCGATCCCAAACCGTAGACGATCGACTGCCACAGGTTGCCGATCGTGCCGGCGTCGACCTTCTGCTGCATGAAGAGCGAACCACCCATGATGGCGCAGTTCACGGCGATCAGCGGCAGGAAGATACCCAACTGGTTGTAGAGCGTCGGAGAGAACTTCTCGACGGCCATCTCCACCAACTGCACGAACGCGGCGATCGTAGCGATGAAGACGATGAAGGACAAGAAGCTCAGATCGACGCCTTCGACCAGCGCGTTGGCCTTGAGGACATATTCGTTCAGAAGATAGTTCAGAGGAACGGTCATCACCATCACGAAGGTAACGGCGGCGCCCAGTCCCAGTGCGGTCTTGACGCTCTTCGACACGGCGATGTAGGAACACATGCCGAAGAAGAAGGCGAAGACCATGTTGTCGATAAAGATCGACCGGATAAAAATATTCAGAGTTTCCATACGCTACCTGCTACTTTTCCTGTAAATCCTTGTTGTAAGAGCGGTGGATCCAGATGATACACCCCACGATGATAAGCGCCATGGGCGGGAAGAGCATCAGGCCCATGTTCGAGTAGACGCCGCCGTTGGCGATGTACCAGCTCTCGGGGATGATGCGGAAGCCCAGCAGCGTACCCGATCCCAGCAGTTCGCGGAAGAAGGCGACGATCACCAGAATCATACCGTAACCCAGACCGTTGCCAATGCCGTCGAGGAATGCGGGCCAAGGCTTGTTGCCCAACGCGAAGGCCTCGACGCGCCCCATGATGATACAGTTGGTGATGATCAGGCCGACATAGACCGACAACTGTTTCGATACTTCGTAGACGTAGGCTTTGAGGACCTGATCGACGAGGATCACCAGCGCGGCGATCACCACCAGCTGGACGATGATGCGGATACGCGAAGGAATGCCCTTGCGCAGCAACGACATCACCAGATTCGAGAAAGCCGTCACGACCGTCACCGAAAGCGCCATCACGATGGCGGGTTTCAGTTGGACGGTAACCGCCAGCGCCGAGCAGATACCGAGGATCTGTACGATGACCGGATTGTTCTTGCCGAACGGACCGGTCAGATACTTCATGTTCTTAGCCGAAAACAGAGGCTCTTTTTCCTTATTACTCATTGCTTTCTACTTTTTGATCGTTAGACACCTCCGCCGCTTCGGCCGAAGCGGCACGCTGCACCTTCTCGAAGAAGGGGAGGTACTCGCTCAGGTTGTTGCGCAACATAGCCGTCACACCGTCCGAAGTCTTGGTTCCGCCGGTAATGGCATCCACTTCGTGGGCGGGATTCTTCGCGCCGCCCTTACGTAGGGTGACCGAGACGAAATCGCCGTTCTCGAAGAGCGTCTTGCCCTTGTAGAGCGCCTGATGCGCCGGCGTGGCGATCTCGGCGCCCAGACCCGGCGTTTCGCCCTTGTGAGCCATTACAATGCCCGATACGGTATTCATATCCTTCTCCAAGGCGATATAGCCCCAGATGTCGTCCCACAGGCCCTTGCCGATCAGCGGAATGACCACGCGACCGTCTGTCGCCTCGAAAAGGATCAGATTCTTCTGTTCGTAATCGTTGCGAAGATCCTTGTTCGTCTTCATCATGTTGAAGACCTCCTCGGCGGACTTCTCCGTCTTGTTGCCGTCGGCGTCGACCACATAGGCTTTGACCAGCGTGTCGAAATTCTCGCCCGAGGCACCGAGCGATTGCAGGATATTGGTCTTTTTCTCGCCCAGTTCGTTTTCATACTGGCGCTTCTGCAACGACAGAGCCGCAACCGAAAGCAGCACGGCCACGATAACGACCATCACCGTCGAGTAGAGGATGATGTAGGCGTTGCTGTTCTTATCCGAGAAAAGGCCTCCTTTCTTTGCCGCCTGTTCCTCTTTGAGTCCTTCGAATTCCGAAGCGGGAGCCTGACAGATCGGGCACACGTCGGGCGCTTTGTCGCCCTCGTGGATATAGCCGCAGACTTTACATTTAAATTTCTTAGTTGCCATAATTCACTCCCTATTTTGCAAGTTTGACACGGTTCTTTCTGCGCGCGACGTTCCGTTCGACGACGAAGTAGTCTACCAGCGGAGCCAGCGCATTCATAAAGAGAATCGAAAGCATCATACCCTCGGGATAGGCGGGGTTCACCACGCGGATCATCACGGCCAGCGCACCCGTCAGCACTCCGACGATATACTTGCCGGCATTGGTCTGCGCCGAAGTGACCGGATCGGTCGCCATGAAAACGGCGCCGAAAGCGAAGCCGCCGACGATCAGATGCTGCCACGCGGGAATCTCGCAGTAAGCGTTGCCGCCGACCGCATTGAAGAGCAAACCCATCGCCAAACCTCCCGCGAAAACCGAAATCATCGTGCGCCACGACGCGATGCCCGTGAAGAGCAGGATCACGGCGCCGATCAGAATCGCCAGCGTCGAGGTTTCACCGACCGAACCGGGAATGAAGCCGAGGAAGGCGTCCAAATTCGAATAGGCCATCGAACCCGTCGTCGAGAGCTGTTCGAGCGCCGTTGCGCCCGACACGCCGTCGAGAGCGAACCAGACCTTTTCACCCGACATCTGCGGCGTGTAGGCGAAGAAAACGAAGGCACGCGCCAGCAGTGCAGGGTTGAAAACATTCATACCCGTACCGCCGAAGACCTCCTTGCCGAAAACCACGGCAAAGGCCGTACCCAGTGCGATCATCCACAGCGGCGTACCCACCGGCATGATCATCGGGATCAACAGGCCCGAAACGAGGAAGCCCTCGTTGACCTCATGGCCGCGCGCCTGCGCGAATCCGAATTCGATACCCAAACCCACGACGTACGACACGACGATCATCGGGAGCACTTGCAGGAACCCGAACCAGAAAGCGGCCCAGCCTGTCATGCCCACCTGATACCCCGTATTGTACATACCGAACAGCAACGCCGGAAGCAGCGCCGCGACCACGACGATCATCGTGCGTTTCATGTCGTTGCAATCCCGGATATGCGCGCCTTTCTGCGTCGTGGTGTTCGGCACGAAAAGGAACGTCTCGAACGCATCGAACGTCGATGCGAGGAACGAGAGTTTGCCGCCCTCGGAAAAGGTCGGCTTGATTTTATCTACTAAATTTCTTAATCCGCTCATCGTTAAGCCTCCTTGATCATTAAGTTAATACCGTCGCGGATGATCTGCTGCATTTCGGTCTTCGAAGGATCGACGAATTCGCAGAGCGCGAAATCCTCCTCCACGACCTCGTAAATGCCGAGGTTCTCCATCTTGTCGATGTCGCCGGCCAGAATCGCTTTGAGCAGATGCATCGGATAGACGTCCATCGGCAAATACTGCTCGTAAAGTCCCGTCACCACGAACGGACGCTCGCCGCCGTTGAGATTGGTATCCAGATTGTAGCGCTTCTTGGGGCAGAGCCATGAGAAGTAGGCGCGTGAAACGGAAAATTTATTGCAACGGGGCATCGCCCAGCCCAACAGTTCGTATTTATCGCCTTCGGGGATCAGCGTCAACTGATGCGCATAGAAACCGATATGGCCGTCGAGCGACGTTTTGACGCCGGTCAGCACGTTGCCCGAAATAAAACGGATGCTGTCGCCTTCGGCCTGCGGTTTGGTGTTCCCGTCGACGATCGAACGGATCGAAGCGCCGTCGATGATGCGGCAGTACCGCGGTTGGGCCACCTCCGAACCGGCCACGGCGATCACCTTCGAGCGATCGGCCTTGCCCGTCGAGAAGAAACGGCCGATCGTGGCCAAATCCTGCACGTTGACCGTCCAGACCACCTCGCCCTTGTTCACCGGATCGATGTGGTGAATCTGCACGCCGACGTTACCGGCCGGATGTTTGCCCGCAAAGGCGTGCAGTTCGACGCCTTTGAGTGCAGCCGCTTCGCCTTCGGCGTTGGCGCGAACCGAAACATGCACCTTGCCTGCCGTGAGTTTCTTCAAGACTTCGACGCCCTTCTGCAAATTGGCCTTTTCCGCCGCAAGCACGAAGTTGTAATCCGGTGCCAGCGGCGCCGAGTCGAATGCCGAGACGAAAATCGCTTTGGGGGCATCGGCGGGATCGGCGATAATACCGTAGGGGCGCTGAATAATCATCGGCCACAAGCCGGACTTCAACAAAAGTTCCACGATCTCGTCGCGGGTCGCACTCGACAGATCGGGAATCGTAAACTCCTCGTAACGCTGTTCCGCATCGGGGGTGACGGTCACGGAGAGCACCTTGCGCTTCTCGCCGCGATTGACCGCCTCGACGGTTCCGCTCACGGGAGAGGTAAACAGCACCCGTTCGTCGTACTTGTTGAAGAACAACGGAGTGCCCGCTTTCACCTGATCCCCTGCTTTGACCAGCAATTTCGGAGTTACACCTTCAAAATCGAGCGGCGAAACGGCATACGTATCGGCCAACGGGGCGTTGACCGACACGGAGGCCGCCGGACCTTCGAGTCTGATGTCGAGACCTTTGTTCAGTTTAATGATTTTCGACATGTGTAAAAGTGTTTGATTAGTGTGATAATTATGTAAAGTTCTGTTAATTTTATAACATTGTTTTTTCCGAGCGCGAAGTTACGATTTTTTACCTATTTATTTAAGAATTTATCGAATTATTTTTTGACGACCCGAAAAAAGGATGAAGCTCCCCAAAAATTCCTACCTTTGGCTGCGCCGTAGATACTCCGCCTCGGCAAAATGCAAATAAATTTGCTTTTGCCCGCGGCTTATTCGTATCTTTGTCCCGATGGAAACGCCTTTTGTCAATATCCACACCCATTGTCCGACAGGCCGCGGCATCGAACCGGACAGTATCGGAATTCATCCGTGGGAGGTTGCCCGAAGCGACCTTTCGCTCGTACGGGAGAGTATCGGCAGAGCGCAGGCCATCGGAGAGATCGGACTCGACTACCTGCACCCCGACCGCGAATTGCAGGCACGGGTTTTCGAACAACAGCTGCAATTGGCCGAGGCCGCCGACAAACCCGTCATGCTGCATTGTGTAAAGGCATTCGAACCGACGATGGCGCTGCTCAAACGTTATCGCCTGCGGGCCGTCATTTTTCACGGCTTCATCGGCTCGTCCGAACAAGCCGCGCAGGCCGTCGCCGAAGGTTATTATCTTTCGTTCGGGCAACGCTCGTTCCGATCTCCCCGCACGGTGCGCGCGCTGCGAAGCGCCCCGCAGGAACGGATTTTTCTCGAAACGGACGATGAGCCGGTAGCTATCGAATCGGTTTATGAACAAGCGGCGCAATTGCTGGGAACACCGCTCGAAGCGCTGAAACAGATAATTTATACAAACTATCTCCGCATTTTCGAATAAGCGATGGAACAATGGATGGAACGGACCCAATTGCTGCTGGGCGATGAAAAACTCGAACGGCTGCGCCGTGCGCATGTACTGGTCGTAGGTTTGGGCGGCGTGGGAGCCTACGCCGCCGAGATGATCGCCCGCGCCGGCGTGGGGCGGCTCACGATCGCCGACGCCGACCGGGTCGCCGAAACCAATATCAACCGTCAGTTGGTCGCCCTCCGTTCGACGCTCGGCCGTCCCAAAGCCGAGGTACTCGCCGAGCGACTGCTGGACATCAACCCCGATCTCCGACTGACCGTCGTCGAAAAATACATCAAGGACGAGGAGACCGACCGGTTGCTCGACGCCGCGCCCTATGATTATGTAGTGGACGCCATCGACACGCTGTCGCCCAAACTGGCTCTGATCAAAGGGTGCCTCGACCGCGGTCTGCCGGTGGTCAGTTCGATGGGCGCCGGCGCGAAGACCGACCCCACGCGGATGGAGATCGCCGACATCGGCAAAACGCACCACTGCCCTTTGGCCCACATGTTGCGCAAACGTCTGCACAAACTCGGCATCCGCACCGGTTTCCGCGCCGTCTTCTCTCCCGAACCGGCGCGCGAAGGGGCGCTCGTCCTGTGCGAGGAGCAGAACAAGAAGTCGAACGTGGGTACGATCTCCTACCTGCCTGCGACTTTCGGTATCGGCTGCGCATCGGTAGTCGTGCGCGATCTGCTGGGAGAGATGGAAACACAAAAAGCATAGCCCATGTTTTTGGAGACGACCAGACTACGAATTATTCCGCTCGAACCTAATCAATTCCGATTGCTGATAGACGGAATGGATCTGTTGGAGAAGCAAATGGGATGGACACCCTGCGGCGAATCATTGGATTTGCACACTCGTCAGGCGATGGAAGCCCTCTATCAGGAAACGCTTCGGCATGCGGATCGTCACCATTGGTACACAAACTGGCAGATTATTCTGAAATCGGAAAACAGATCGATCGGCAGCGCCTGCTTCATGCGGGAACCGGATACAACCGGCGAGGTCGAGATCGGATACGGAATAAACGAAGCCGACCGCAATCGCGGATATATGACTGAAGCAGTGATCGGCATGTGCCATTGGGCGTTTCAGCAGGACGGCGTCAGGTCGGTCGCCGCCGAAACGGAACCGGATAACTACGCTTCGAGGAGCGTATTAAAAAAAGCGGGGATGAAACAGATTTCGCATTCGGGCGACCGTGTCCGATGGAAAATCACCCCACTATACTGAATTGCGTCAGCATCAAATACGAAAAAATATGAAACCGAAGATTGTTTTTCTGGACGAATACTCGCTCGCAGGCCGCGACCTCTCGGCCGTGAAAGCGCTGGGCGACTACACCGGCTACGACATGACCTCACCCGACGAGGTGGTCGCACGCTGCGCGGAGGCCGAGATCGTCGTCACCAACAAGGTGCGGCTCAATGCTGCAACGATTGCGCAACTGCCGCATCTGCGGTTGATCTGCGTCGCTGCGACGGGAACCAACAACATCGATCTGAACGCCGCGGCCGATCGGGGCGTCGAGGTGCGCAACGCCGCCGGATACTCGACCCACTCGGTAGCCGAGACGACACTCGGGGCGGCGATCGCCCTGCTGCGCGAATCGGTCTACTACGACGAATTTTTCAAGAGCGGCCGTTACGCCCGCTCGCCGCGCCTGTTCTGCTTCGACCGCCCGATCCGGCAGCTGCACGGCCGCCGCTGGGGCATTATCGGACTGGGCAACATCGGACGCGAGGTGGCGCGGCTGGCGACGGCTTTCGGCTGCGAGGTGAGCTACCACTCCACGTCGGGCGTCGCTCGGGAGGAGGACTACCCCGCCCTCTCGCTCGACGATCTGCTCGCATGGGCCGACGTGGTATCGATTCACAGCCCGCTGAACGAACAGACACGGGGATTGATCGGTGTCGATCGACTCCGGCAGATGAAATCCTCGTCGATCCTGATCAACGTCGCCCGCGGCGGTATCGTCGACGAAGCCGCGCTGGCCGAAGCGCTCGACGACGGCCGGATCGCCGGCGCAGCGCTCGATGTCTTTTCATCGGAGCCGGTCAAGGCCGACAATCCGCTGCTCGGCCTGCGCGATCCCTACAAACTGCTCGCTTCGCCCCACAACGCATGGGCGACCGGCGAAGCGATCGACACGCTGATCGGCTGTATCGTGCGCAATATCGAAGAGTTTCTGAAAAGATAACATCCGCTCCGAAAAGCGATGTGTCCGGGCCGTGAATCGGCTCGGACGCATCGCTTTACTCCATTGCCTGTCTACTTGCAGGCCTTCAATCCCCTTATTACGGCCGAGGTAAAACCGGCATGCTCCATCTCGTTCAGGCCGCGAACGGTAATCCCGCCCGGCGTGGTAACGCGGTCGATCTCCGCTTCGGGATGCTCGCCCCGCTGCAACAGCAACTCGGCCGCACCTTTGAGCGTCGCCGCAACGATGCGCGTCGCCTGCTGCGCCGGACAGCCCAACTCCACACCGCCTTCGGCCGATGCACGCACATAGCGCAGCGCAAAGGCAATCCCGCACGAAGCGAGAATCATGCCGGTCTCCAACATCGGTTCGTCGACAAGCATCACTTCGCCCAACTCGCGGAAAATACCCGTCACCTGCTCGATGCCGGCGGCATCGGCGCCCTGAGCGGCTACGAAGGTCATACTATGGCGCACGGCGATCGCCGTGTTGGGAATCGCCCGAAACAAGGCCGGCTGCGCCGCGCTGTCGGCCGTCAGCCACTCGGCAAGTTGCGCCAACGACACGCCGGCAGCCACCGAAACCACCGACTGACGGTCGGGATCGATCTCACGCCGGATTTCACGGATCAGCTGTTCGGTCAGCCACGGCTTGACAGCCAGCACCACGATCGAGGCGTCCCGCACGGCGACAGCATTGTCGGTCGTTGTCCGCAGACCCGGATACTGCGTGCGCAAACGTTCGAGCGTCGCTTCGGTACGCGCCGTACAAACAATATCCTCCGTATGGAACATACCTCCCTGCGCCAATCCGCAGGCAATGGCGCCGCCCATATTCCCTGCGCCTAAAATAGCGATTTTCATTTTCAACTCTTTTTAATTCGGATACGATAACGGTTCGAGGCCTCCCGTCAGGTTAGAATCCGGTCGTTCGAAACAAAGATAGTGCAAGCCGAGCGCAAAAGCAAACTCGTTTGCGGTTTTGCCGAGGCGAAGCCTATCTAAGCGGAGGCGTGTCCTCTGCAAAAATAGGAATTTCAATCGGTATCACAAAAAACGGGGAGCCGATCTCGAAAAAGATCGGCTCCCCGCATCCGTCGTTCGACGGTTATTTCATCTCGACGAGCGCCTTACCGGTCATCTCGGCAGGCTGATCGAGTCCCATCAGTTTCAATACCGTAGGAGCGACATCGGCCAATACGCCGTTGTGAACAGCCTTCACGCGATCCGAAACGACGACGATAGGCACCGGATTGAGCGAGTGCGCCGTATTGGGCGTACCGTCCGCATTGACAGCATTGTCGGCATTGCCGTGGTCGGCGATCTGCACGACCTCGTAACCGTTGCGCTTGGCGGCCTCGACCACCTCGGCCACGCATTCGTCGACGGCCTTCACGGCCTTGACGATCGCTTCGTAAACCCCCGTATGCCCCACCATATCGCCGTTGGCGAAATTCAGGCAGATGAAATCGTATTTCTGCGAATCAAGGGCCTCGACCAGCTTGTCTTTCACCTCGTAAGCGCTCATTTCGGGCTGCAAATCATAAGTAGCCACCTTGGGCGACGCGACCAGAATACGCTCCTCGCCGGAGAACTTCTCCTCGCGGCCGCCATTGAGGAAGAAGGTCACGTGTGCGTACTTCTCCGTCTCGGCGATGCGCAGTTGCGACAGGCCTTGCGACGAGACATATTCGCCGATGGTATTCTGAACATTCTCCTTGTCGAAAAGAATATGCAGACCTCTGAACTTCGCATCGTAGGGGGTCATGCAGCAGTAATAGAGCGGCAGCGTGTGCATCCCCTCGGCCGGCATATCCTCCTGCGTGAGCACGACGGTCAACTCCTTTGCACGGTCGTTGCGGTAGTTGAAGAAGATCACCATGTCGTCGGGACGAATCGTACCGACGGCCTTCCCTTCGGCGTCGACGCGGACGATCGGCTTGACGAACTCGTCGGTCACGTCGGCGTCATAAGAGTTCTGCATCGCAGCGACCATATCGGTTGCAGGCTCGCCGACGCCGTTCACGAGCTGGTCGTAAGCCACATTCACGCGCGCCCAGCGCTTGTCGCGATCCATCGCATAGTAACGGCCGATGATCGAGGCGATCACGCCCGTCGACTGCGCCATGTGCCGTTCCAGCGCCGCAACGAATCCCTTGCCGCTGCGCGGGTCGGTATCGCGGCCGTCCATAAAGCAATGCACATAGGTATTCGCGATGCCGTAGGCCTTCGCGATGTCGCAGAGCTTGTAGAGATGGTCGATCGACGAGTGTACGCCGCCGTCCGACACGAGGCCCATGAAATGGACGTTCACACCCTTTTGCTTGGCGTATTCGAACGCCGCCTTCACTTCGGGATTCTCCATGATCGAACCGTCCTTGCAGGCGCGGTTGATCTTCACCAAATCCTGATAAACCACGCGGCCGGCCCCGATATTGAGGTGCCCCACCTCGGAGTTGCCCATCTGCCCTTCGGGCAGGCCCACGTTCTCGCCGTCGGTATGCAGTTGCGCGTGAGGATACTTCTCGGTCATCGCCGAGATATATGCAGGATGGACGGTCGAAATAACGTCGCCCTCGGAGTGGTTGCCGATACCCCAACCATCCAGAATCATAAGCAATACTTTCTGTTTCATCGATTTATTCAAGTTTATTTCAATTCACCCATTATCAACTCGACGGCCTTGTCGATCGCCGCCTGCAATTTATCGGGGGTCTTGCCGCCCGCCGTTGCGAAGAACGGCTGACCGCCGCCGCCGCCGTCCATCTCCTTGGCCGCTTCGCGGATCACCTTGCCTGCGTTCACACCCTTGGCGACCACATCGTCGCCGAGCATGATCGTCAGATTGGGTTTCCCCTCCTGACAGGTTCCGACAACCATCACCAGATTGGAGATACGTGCACGCAGATTGTAGGCCAGATCCTTAATGAAGGCCGGCATCCGTTCCGACTGTTTGGCCAGCAGAATCACTCCATGCTGTTCGGGGAGGCTCTTCACGAACCGGTCGGCCCACTCCCTGACCTGCTCCTGACGCATCGTTTCGACCTCTTTCGAGAGGGCGTCGTTACTTTCGACAATCTTCTTGATCGCCTGCACGACCTGCGTGTTGTTCAGGAATTCGGCGACATTCTGCAACGTATCTTCGGCGGCATAGAGCACTTTCTCGGCTCCTTCGCCGGTCACGGCCTCGATGCGCCGCACGCCGGCCGAAATGGCGCTCTCGCTCAGAATCTTGAAGAATCCGATCGTACCCGTCGCACAGGTGTGCGTACCGCCGCACAGCTCTACCGAATCACCGAAGCGCACCATGCGCACGCGGTCGCCGTACTTCTCGCCGAAGAGCATGATCGCGCCCTCGGCCTGCGCTTCGTCGAGCGTAGCGTCACGCTTCTCGACGAGGGGATGGTTGGCGCGGATTTCACGGTTGACCAGACGCTCCACCTCGCGCAACTGCTCGGGCGTCATCTTTTGGAAATGCGAAAAGTCGAAACGCAGGTAATCGGGCGTCACGAACGAGCCTTTCTGCTCGACGTGGCCGCCCAATACTTTACGCAGCGCGGCGTCGAGCAGGTGCGTGGCCGTATGATTGTTGGCCGCCGCCTGCCGCTTGGCAGGATCGACCACCGCCGTGAAATCGGCGGCGGGGTTCTCCGGCAGACGCTCGACGATATGAATAATGAGTCCGTTCTCCTTGTCGGTGGCTACGACGTCGATCTTCTCGTTGGCATTTTCGATAAAGCCCACGTCGCCGATCTGACCGCCCGAATTGCCGTAGAAAGGGGTTTGATCGAAGACCAGCTGATAGGTCGTCCGATTTTTGGCCGAGACACGGCGGTAACGCGCGATACGCACCGGCGCAGTCAGCGTATCGTAGCCGACAAACTCGCTCTGCTTGATCGGGAAGAGCTCCTGCCAGTCGTCGGTAGCTACGGCGGCGGCGTTGCGCGAACGCTCCTTCTGCGCCTGCAGCTCCGTTTCGAAAGCGCCCAAATCGACTTCTACGCCCTGTTCGCGGGCGATCAACTCCGTCAGGTCGATCGGAAATCCGTACGTGTCGTAAAGTACGAAAGCGTCCCTGCCCGAAATCTTGCTGCCGCCGTTCTTCTTTGTCTCGGCGATCACGCCGTCGAGCAGATTGATGCCCGTGGCCAGCGTGCGCAGGAACGAACTCTCCTCCTCCTCGATAACACGTTCGATCAGCGTTTGCTGCGCTTTCAGTTCGGGGAACTGACCGCCCATCTGTTCTACCAATCCTGCCACCAGTTTGCAGATGAAGGGTTCGGTAAAACCGAGATACGTATAGCCGTAACGTACGGCGCGGCGCAGGATGCGGCGGATGACATATCCCGCCTTGACGTTCGACGGCAGTTGTCCGTCGGCAATCGAAAAGGCAATGGCGCGCAGGTGGTCGGCCACCACGCGCATAGCCACGTCGCTCTTCTCGTCCGCACCGTAGGTTTTTCCCGACAAAGCGGCCAGCCGGCCGATCGTCGGTTGGAAGACATCCGTATCGTAGTTCGACTTCTTGCCCTGCATGATCATGCAGAGACGCTCGAATCCCATACCCGTATCGACATTCTTGGCCGGCAGCGGTTCGAGCGAGCCGTTGGCCTTGCGGTTGAACTGCATGAAGACGAGATTCCAGATCTCAATCACCTGCGGATGCCCCGTATTGACCATCTCGCGGCCCGATTTGAGCGCGATCTCCGCTTCGTCGCGCAGATCGAAATGAATCTCTGAGCAGGGGCCGCAGGGGCCCGTTTCGCCCATCTCCCAGAAATTGTCGTGCTTGTTGCCGCGAATGATATGATCCGCCGGCAGGAACTGCGCCCACACGTCGTAGGCCTCCTGATCGAAAGGTACGCCGTCCTCCTCGGAACCTTCGAATACGGTAGCGTACATTCTTTCGGCAGGCAGTTTGTAGACTCCGACGAGCAGTTCCCACGCCCACTCGATCGCCTCCTTCTTGAAGTAATCGCCGTAAGACCAGTTGCCCAGCATTTCGAACATGGTATGGTGATAGGTATCGTGGCCCACCTCCTCCAGATCGTTGTGCTTGCCCGATACGCGCAGACATTTCTGGGTGTCGGCCGCACGCGGATACTTCCGCGGAGCGTTGCCCAGAAAGATATCCTTGAACTGGTTCATGCCCGCGTTGGTGAACATCAGCGTAGGATCGCCCTTGACCACCATCGGGGCCGACGGAACGATCGTATGCCCTTTGCTTTCGAAAAAGTCCAGAAAAGCCTGACGAATTTTATTCGATTCCATATATATTGTTTTATTCGATTCCTGCGTTTACTTTTATCAGGTTGCAAAATTACACAATTTAACCTAAATTTGCACGATCTCGCTGAGTTTTTTCAGGCATGGCAAAAAAAGAGCACCGATTCAATCCACAGACCCTTACCTACGAAGTTATCACGGCTCCGTTCCGTCTGCGCACCTATCGCCTGCTGCGTAAAATACTCATCGGATTCATCCTCATTTCGGTGGCGAACGTAGTGTTTTCCTACTTCTTCTATACGCCGAAAATGTACCGCATCAACCGGGCGAACCGCGAGCTGGTGATGAAGTACCGCATCATGCAGGATCGCCTGAAAGCCTCCGAGCGCAAGATCGCCGAGATCCGCCACCGCGACCAGTCGGTCTACCGGGCGTTGTTCTCGACCGACACCCTCTCGCTCGACGGCATTTACACCGAATATCCCAGCGAAAAGTACCGCCCGATGGCCGACGACAGCTACTCGTCGCTGATGATCGGCACATGGAAGCAACTGGATGCGCTGGCGCGGCAACTTTACATGGAATCGGTATCGTTCGACCAATTGCAGATTTTGGCCAAGAACAAGGAGAAGCTCTCTTCGGCCATTCCTGCCACATGGCCCATCGACCGTAACAAACTGCGCAACGGCATCGGCGCTTTCGGCATGCGCCGCCACCCGATCTACGGCCGTTACATCATGCACAAGGGCATCGATCTGGCGTGCAACGTGGGCGACGCCGTCTACGCCACGGGCGATGGCGTGGTCGAAAAAATAGATTTGAGCCGCGCCCGTCACGGATACGGAACCTTCATCATCGTCAACCACGAATTCGGATACAAGACCCGTTACGCACACCTGAACAAGGTCTTCGTCAAGCCGGGCGATCCGGTCGTGCGCGGACAGCTTATCGCCGAGGCGGGACGCACGGGCGGCGTGACCGGCCCGCACCTCCACTACGAAGTGATGTATATGGGGCAGGTGGTCAATCCGATCAACTACTTCAACAAGGACATGACGCCCGAAGAGTACAACAAACTCATGGAGGAGATGCACGAAACAACCATGGAAACCGATTGACGCCATGCCGGACAGTAAATATATAGCTAAAGTGCGCCGCCGCAAGATATTCTGGAACAACGTGGTGCGCGTCGTCATCCAGCTTTTTGTCTGGACGGGGGCTGCCGTGCTTTACTATTTCGCCTTCTCGATCTTCTTCGATACGCCGGTCGAATACCGGCTCAAACACTCGACGGACCGGCTGCGGCGGGAGTACGAGACGCTCACCGAGCGTTACGATTCGCTCAGTCGCGTGATGGAGAACGTCGTGGCGCGCGACCGCAATGTCTTCCATATTCTGTTCGAGGCCGATCCTTACGATTTCGAGGAGGAGAACGCTGCAAACCGATGGAATTTCTACGAAAGTCTGCTGTCGCAGTCGACCACCGAACTGCAAAAACAGTTCGCACGGCAACTGAGCGCCACCGAACGAGCCGCCGCCGAGCTGCAACGCTCCTACGACCGCATGGCCGAGGCAATCGACAGCTGCTCCTACCGTAATCAGATTCCGGCCATCCAACCGATCATCAACAAACAGCTGACCCTGCTCACAACTTCCTACGGTATGCGCATCAATCCGTTCCAGAAGGTGCTGCGCTCGCACCAAGGCGTCGATTACGCCATTCCCGAAGGATCGCGCGTATTCGCCACGGCCGACGGAAAGGTCAAGGAAGTCTCGCTGCGCAACAGCACCTCGGGACAAACCGTCGTCATCGACCACGGCCGCGGCTACGAGACCCTCTATTCGCATCTCGGTAAGATCAATGTCCGGCGCGGGCAGCAGGTTCGGCGCGGCGATATTATCGCCCTTTCGGGCAATTCGGGTCTGTCGCTAGCCCCGCATCTTCACTACGAGGTGCGCTGCAACGGAATGCGCGTCGATCCGATTCATTACTTTTTCATGGAGCTCACGCCTGACGGGTATCAGCGGATGATGCGCATCGCACGCTCCGGCATGCAGTCGTTCGATTAAATCTTTGAAATCATGTCCCGCATCCGATTGATTCTGCTCGATTTTGACGGCACGCTCGTCGATACCCGCCGCGCCAACTGCCGCGCCTATGTCGAAACGCTGCGCGAAGCGGGCTACGAGATGACCGAAGAGCGGTATGCCGCCAACTATTTCGGCGTGCGCTGTCCCGAATTCCTGCGGTCGATCGGCATCGACGACCCCGAGGAAGCCGACCGGCTGCGGCGACGCAAAATCGAACTCTATCCCAACTATTTCGACCTGATTGCGCTCAATCGTCCGCTGTGGGAGTTCTGTCAGCAGTTTCGGGCACAGGGAGGCCGCATGTGGATCGTCTCGACGGGCCAGCGCGCTAATATCGACAACGTGATGCGCCATCTGCACCTCGAACAGGGCGTCGACGGCATTATTTCGGCGCTCGACGCGCCGCGGAGCAAACCCGATCCGGGCTGTTTCCTCAAAGCGATGGAGATGGAAGGAGCGACGCCCGCCGAAACGCTTATTTTCGAAGATTCGGCAGTCGGCATCGAAGCGGCACGGCGCAGCGGCGCGGCGTACTTCGTCGTAAAACTTTAACTGAATTCCGCATTATAAGAATTACCTGCGGCAGATCGAGCGATAATCGCAATAGCGGCAGACGTGTTCCGTATCCTCCGTCGCACGAAAAGGCACGGCGGGATCGAACAATTCGGCGAGTTTCTCGCCGAGCAGCCGTTCGAAATCGACGGCATAGGCCGAATAGCTTTCACCAACGCCGCCCGTGGAACGGTCGATCAGCTCGGGACTGTAATCGGGCCGGTTCATCCGCCGCACGTAATAGAGCGCGGGGACTGCTTCGCAGCCTTCGGAATGCGTCAGCATCATCGCATAAAGTAGCGTCTGCAAAACATTGGATTGCCGCTGTTTGGCATCGCCGTTAAACAACGCTTCAACCCCTGCGAATTCCAATTGCGACTCGCCCGTTTTGTAATCCACCACACGCAGGCGGCCGTCGTCCAGCCGATCGATCCGGTCGGCGATGCCGCCGAATTTCACCCGCAGTTCCCGACCGCCGGAGGTAAAAGAGAAGAGGTCTTCGACGGGATGTTCCAACCCCGTCACCCGAAATCCGTCGTGCGCCGCATCGTAGGGGATCACGCCGCGACGCAGGTATTTGGAGACGATGTCGTGTACCAGCAACAGATTCCCGGGGTACTCCTTCGCATCCGCCGACTCTTTTTGCAGATATTCACGGTTGATCGCCGCGGTGACGGCCTGTTCGACAGCTCCGCTTTTGACCAGCGCCCGCAGCGTTTCACCGGGATGTTCTTCACCCGCGATGCGTTCGTAAAGTCGTTGCGCGGCAGCATGAAGAATCGTTCCGAACATCGGAGCGTCGACCTCTTCGGTCAACTCGTCGTCGGCTTTCAGCCGCGCCACCGAATAGAAATAAAAGCGCAGCGGGCAAGCGATGTAACGGAAAAATGCCGTCGGCGAGAGCATCGCCGGCGATTCCGCATCGACGAAGCGGAAGAGTTTCTCTCGGACTTCGCCCTCCTTGGCCACCTCGATAGGCGGATTCTCTGCCAGATTGACATCGATCCCCACCTCGACGCGCCGAATCCGAAAATCGGTCTCGAAGTCCAACTGATAGATGTAGTGGCTCTGCTCGCCGGTCGTCTTTTCGTCGGCGTGGGCGCAATAGAGCATGTAGACCCGCTCGGCGCGCTGAATCAACCGATAAAAATAATAGGCATAGACGCCTTCGTGATGCGACGGCGTCGGCAGATCGAACGCCGCCCGCAGATTGTAGGGAATAAACGAAGCCTGCGCCACGCGGTTGCCGGGGAAATTGTCGTCGTTCATCGAGAGCAGCACCACGTTGCGGAAATCAAGGTTGCGGGTCTCCAGAATTCCCATCACCTGCAATCCTTCGAGCGGCTCTCCCTCGAAGGGAATCCGCACGGTCTGCAAATGCCGCCGGAGAAGCGATGTATAGATTGAGGTGGTAATTTCAATATCACAAGCATCCAGCGAATTACGAAGCTGCGTAAGTTGCTCGGAGATGACAGCCAAAAACTCTACCCGCTGTCGGGCATCATCGCCGTCGTAGGGTTCGCGGGCGACGGCGGCCACGACGCGCAGCAGATAGTCCGAAAGTTCCCGCCATTCGGCGGCCGGCGCAAACAGCGTCGCCAACAGCGGCGTAGTCGCCAACTCGGAAGCGTTCATCCGAATACGGCGGTCGGCGGACATCGCTTCGCGTAACTGCGCGATCGCTTTCGGATCGCTCTGTACGACATACGGATGCGTAAGTATCCCCGCCACATCGGAATGATAAAACGACGGCCTCTCTTTCGTCTCGCGCCGATGAGCCTGCAACTCGACGAGTCGTTCCAGAAAAGCATAGGCAAGGGTCGTTTTGAGCGGATACCCCATCGTCACATTGATTCCGCCGGCTTTCCCGGGCAGCGAATGGAGCAGCGGCAGCAACAGGTTCTCGTCGGTCAGGACGACGGCCGTATCCTTATCCAGCGCCGCTTTTTCGCCGCCGGCATCGGTACGCAACTCGTCGAGAATCCGACCGGCGTATTTGCATTGCACCGCATTCGAGGGGGTGGAAACGACCGTCAGCTCCTTATCTTTTCGGAAATTGTCGTGCGAAAGTTCTGCGATGGGAGGAAACGCCGCCCTGTTTTCACGCACGAACATACCCGCCTCCTGATCGGGATTCTTCAAATAATAATCGTCGTAATCCCAATAAAAATCGGTCTCCGCATTGTTTTGCAGAAACCGGAACAGCACCTTTTCGCAGGCGGAAAGAGCATTGAATCCCGCCACGACATAATGCCGGCGCTCGGTAAAGGCGAAATCGCCCGACAGCAACCGATCGGCCGCCGCCCGCTGCATCATGCCGCCGTAGGCGATTTCCAATTGCTGCAACCGCGCGCGAAAGCCGTGATAGACCGTCCCCAATGTCCGCCACACCGACAGAAAGCGGCGTTTTTCCTCCGAAAGGGTCGTTCCGTCGGTAAAATTGGCCCAAAACTGGCGGATTACCTCCAACTGCTCGGGGGTCAGGTAGGAGACGTCGGTCTCCAACTCTTTCAATTCATAGATATTACGGAACAACGCATCGGCGTCGACGCGGTACTTGTCGATCGTGTCGAAGTCGTTGAGCAGCATCTCGCCCCAAAAATAGAACTTGTCGAAAGGCTCTTCATGGTAGGAGGAATAGACCTTGTACAACTCGGCGATCAGACGGATGCGCTCGCCCGCATGCAACCCCGATACCTCCTGCATCAGATCGTCGATCGTCAGCCAGTGGGGCTGCCACATCGGCCGTTCGGCCAGGTGCGAAAGAGCGTCGATAAAAAAATGGCGGGCGCGTCGCGTCGGAAAGAGAATGTGAAGCGATGAAACCTCCTCTCCGTAACGCCGATAGAGATCGGCCGCGACCTCCTGCAAAAAGCTCCGCATCGCCCGACGATCCTACTTCTTGTTGCTATCCAGCCGTTCGAAGCTGCCGCTCAGCATGGAAGAGGTGCGCGAACGTTCGATAGCGGGATTTCCCGCATATCGGATCACGGCGCTCGTCGTCGACTTCATCACTATGCGGTCGGTGGCCTGCACCGTCACTTCGGCCTTGTTCGAAGCGTCGACCGTGACCGCCATCACCTGCAACTGCGAGGCATCGACGACGGCCGTCGAAACCGAAGCATCCATATAGCGCGATTTCCCGTTCAGTATCACATTGCTGCGCCCTGTAACCTCAAGTTGAAGATCCGCCACGTCGAGCGTCGCTTCGAAACGAGCGCCGCCCGACACCTTCACATCCAGAAGATTCGTCTTCAACAGCCCGACAAAACGGATGTCTCCGCCGGAGACCTTCACGGAATTCAGACTGTTGTAACGCACCGTCACCTGCAACGAGTCCGCGGATTTCTGACGCTGCATTTTCAGTTTCAGCACGCCGTTCTCCACCTTGCTGACGTATTTCCCCGTTTTGAAATCGTTCGCATAATAACTGATGCCTACCGGATGCTCCGCATCGGCCGTTTCGAAACATACTTTCATAGGGCCTTCGATCTCCACGGCGTGGAAGTCCGGCCAAAGCCGCTGTTCGGCGATCGTATCGGTTTGAACGACAGTTTGTCCGCCCGCTCCGTTCGAAGCGGCGGCGGAAATACTCACCTGCGCCGACACGTTTCCGGCTGCAAAGAGCAATGCGGCGATGATTCCGATTTTTCTCATAATTCGCTCTGTTTTGTTTTTCAAAGATACGAAAAGCCGAGCGCAAAAGCAAACACAGTTTGCATTTTGCCGAGGCGCAGTATCTAAGGCGCAGCCAAAGATACGAAATTTCCCATACCCTTCGTCATTCTGCATAGAAATTCGTACCTTTGGTTGAAAACAAACGACGAATGTGAGAGCAAAAATCCTGAACGCCAGCGCAGGATCGGGCAAGACCTACCAACTGGCTTACAAATACGTGCACGACGTCATCGAGCGTCCCGAAAGTTACAGCTCAATTCTGGCCGTCACCTTCACCAATAAGGCGACGGAAGAGATGAAGACACGCATCTTGAAGGAGATCAACACGCTGGCTTCGGGACAGGAGAGCGGATACATGCGTATGCTGCGACGCGAAACGGGACTCGAAGAACCCGAGATCCGCCGGCGCGCCCGCACGGCCCGCACTCGCATTTTGCACAATTACTCGCGTTTCACGGTGCTCACGATCGACCGCTTTTTCCAACGTATCCTGCGGGCATTCATCAAGGAGCTGGGCATCGATCTCAACTACAACATCGAGTTGGAGACCGCCTCGGTGCTGACCAAAAGCGCCGACGCGCTCGTCGAGCAGATCACCTCCGACGCCGAATTGCAGCGCTGGCTGACCGATTTCGTGCAGGAACGGATCGACGACGGAGCCAAATGGGACATCCGCGACGGCATCCTGGCATTGGGAGACGAGCTTTTCAAAGAGCGTAACCGCGACGCGCTGGCCGTAGCCGGCGACAAAGAGACGCTCGTTCGGCTGGTGAACGAGGCTTCCGCCCGAAGCGCCGCTTCGAAACAGCGTTTTCAGGCGCTCGGCAAACAGGCGCTAGAATTGATGAATCAGGCCGGCGTAGCCCCCGAAAGTTTCAAGGGCGGACGCAACAGTTTCGCCAACTATTTCCGCAAGGCCGCCGAAGGCGAGATCGTCCCGCCGACGAAGACGGTACGCGCCTGCGCCCTCTCGACCGACGACTGGTGTACGAAAACCGCATCGCCCGCGGCGGTTGCGGCCGCCGTGCTGTTGCAACCGTCGTTACAGGAGTTGTGCGCGTTCTACGACGATCATGTCAAGCTATGGAACACGGCGGAGTTATTGCGTGAAAATTACCGCAGCTTCGCCCTGCTGACCGATCTTTACGCCAAGGTGCGTCAGCTGTGCGAAGAGGAGAACGTGATGTTTCTATCCGAGACCAAACAGATTCTCTCGAAATTCATCGGCCGCAACGACGCGCCGTTCATCTACGAAAAAGTCGGCAACCGCTTCGAACGCTTCATGATCGACGAGTTTCAGGATACGTCGGTCAAGGAGTGGCAGAATTTCCTACCGCTGTTGCACAACGCCATGGCGCAGAGCGAGGAGACCTCGGTGCTTCTGGTGGGCGACATCAAGCAGTCGATCTACCGCTGGCGGGGCGGCGACTGGAAAATTCTCCACAGCGGCGCCGTCGAAGCATTGGGAGCGGACAACGTCGAGGTGAAACCGCTCGAGGAGAACTGGCGCAGCCTGCGCGGCATCGTCAACTTCAATAATCTCATAATAGACCGCGTCGTGGAGACGGACAGCGCAGCCCTGCGCCGGACGCTCGACGAAGGAGTCGAAAAGGGGGCAATCTCCGCAACGGCCGCAGCGCGGTTGGCCACGACGCTTGCCGATGCTTACGCCTCGCACACGCAGCGTCCCTGCAAGCAGAGCCGCAACGAAGGGTACGTTCGTATCGAGACTTTCGCCGAGGAGCCGCCGCTCGTCGAACGGATCAAGGAGACGATCGACCGGGGATTCCGCCCCAAAGAGATCGTCATTCTCGTGCGGGGCCGCAACGACGGCAGCCGCGTAGCCGAACAGCTGCTCGACTTCAAACGAAGCAACAACGACCCGCGCTACCGTTTCGACATCATGACGCAGGAGGCGCTCGTTATCGGGAAAGCCCCCGTAAGCGGATTCGTCGCAGCGGTGCTCCATCTGGCGGTCGAGCGGCAGGATACGATTCGCAAGGCTATCTACAACCGTTATCTGGGACGCGCATTCGATGCGCAGCTGCCGGCGGATGAAGCCGATTTCCTGCGCACGATCCGGCTGCTGTCGCCCGAAGAGGCGTTTGAAAAACTGGTCATGCGTTACGAACTCGACCGCCGAAACGGCGAAACCGCCTATTTGCAGGCCGTTCACGAGCAAATCATCGGTTTCTCGACGGGTCGCGTGGCCGACATCCCGCTCTTCCTCGACTGGTGGGAAGAGCAGGGAGCCTCCCGTTCGCTCAGCGTCGAACAGAGCGAGTCGACCATCGAGATCATGACCGTCCACAAGGCCAAAGGACTCGAAAAGAAGGTCGTGATGATTCCCTACTGCAACTGGCCCCTCGATCCCAAAACGGGCGGCGGCGTCAACAACGTCGTCTGGGCCGCGGCACGTACCGAACGCGAGGAGACGGCGGAAACGTCGCCGCTGGCGGCGCTCGGCGAATTTCCGGTGCGGTACAAGAAGACGATGGGCGAATCGCTCTTTTCGGAGGCCTACTACCGTGAACTGGTCTACTCGCATGTCGACAACATCAATCTGCTCTACGTGGCGCTGACGCGGGCCGTCGAGGCGCTCTGCATCTTTATTCCGCAGTCGCAGCGCGGCGCCAACGTCGGATCGTTGCTGCTGCAAAGTCTCGAACACGAGGGCGACGTCGCACGGCTCTGCGGCACTTCGGGACGTTATACGGCGATCGACGCGGATGAGACCTTCGAATTCGGCGATGCGACCGCCCCCGAGCCCGAAACAGAGAACTCTGCGGAACGGCCCCTGCATACGGTATTGGAAAACTACCCTACGACCGTTCCCGAGCTGCGGCTGCGGCTCCCGTCGGACCGCTATTTCGCGGAGGACGCCGAGGTGGAGCTCGCACCGCGCAATCTCGGCATTCTGATGCACCGCGCCTTCGAAAATGCGACGACGCGTCAGGAGATCGACGATAATATCCGCCGTGCGGTCGCCGACGCAATGCTTTCACAACCCGAAGCCGACGCGCTGACGGCCGCCATCGGCCGTCAGTTCGCCGACCCGCTCGTCGCCGGATGGTTCGACGGCAGTTGGAATATCGTGCGCAACGAGAACGAGATCATCGTCCCCCACCGCATTCAAATCCGGCGCACCCGCAAAGAAGAGGCCGCCGAACGGACGATCCGTCGTCCCGACCGCGTAATGGTGAAAGGCGCCCGAGCAGTAGTGGTCGACTACAAATTCGGACTCCGCGAAAATCCCGACCACCGGCGGCAGCTCGGCGAATACATCGACCTGCTGCGCGAGATCGGATATACGGAGGTGGAGGGTTATCTGTGGTACGTACGAACGGAACGGGTCGTGCGAATCGACGATTGACAGTCAATAATCGGAGATTTTCCGATGCGGAGATTTTCGCAGTTGCCCATAGCACATGACTATTTCGCTTTGCTCCGTCGTTTTTGCAGTGCGACAAGCGGATGCGCCAAATCACCGCGGTCGCTCTTCACGTCGGAATCCGAAAGGGGATTCCTCCTCAGGATGACAAAACACACGCATTACCCAATTGTTGATTATCAATAGTCTGTCATTCCGAGCGGAGTGAAACGGAGCGTGGAAATCCAACCGCTTTTTACAATTAGAGCTTTTTTCCAAGCAGATCGCACACCTGCAAAGACTCGGCTTGCACGACTTTGCGGGCACAAACCCCGCTCAGACAGGCGGCGCTTCGGCAAAATGCAAATAAATTTGCTTTTGCACTCGGCTTTTTGTTATCTTTGCCGCAGATGAACCTCTCATTTCTCGATATCATCCCGCCACGATTCCGCCGGAGAAGCCTGTGGGTGACGCTCAGCGTCTTTATGCGCGCACTGTTGAATTTCATAGGGCTGGCCGTGCTGATTCCCGTACTGGTCATTATCCTCGACACGGAAGGGATTCATAACAACCGCTGGATGGCGGCGATCTACGATTTCGGCGGGTTCACGAGCGACCGCGCGTTCATCCTGAGCGTCTGCGGCTGTGTCGTGGCGGTGATTCTGCTCAAAAGCCTCGTCAATCTCGCGCTGTACAAAGTCGAACGGAACTTCATCTACGACCTCTATCGCGAACTCTCGCGCAGGCTCTATATCGATTACCACAACCGAGGCTTGGGCTTTATCAAAAACTCCAACTCGGCGATTCTGGCGCGCAACGTCAATGTCGTCTGCCTCACTTTCGTCACGGGGGTGCTGATGCCCGTCGCCGCAATGGCCAGCGAAGCCGTGCTATTCGCAATGCTCTTCGGGTCGCTGGCGGTCTATAACCCGTTGGTCTCGCTGCTGACACTGGCGATCTTCATTCCGTCGGTGGCGTTTTACTACTATCTGGTACGGCAGCGTCTGAACCGCTACGGCGAAGCGGAGAATCGGGCGCAGCGGCAGAAATCGCGCACCGTAATCGAAACCTTCCGGGGCTATGCCGATCTGGAGATCGCCAACGCCTATCCCGCCATGCTGAACAATTTCGACCGATCGATGGACGAGATCATCAGCGTGCGCCAGCGCAACGCAACGATCGCCACCCTGCCGTCGATGTTCACCGAAGTGGGACTGGCCGTCGGCATGGCCGTACTCGTGGCATTCTGCGCCGGTACGGACAATACGCAGATGAAGTTGCTGTTCGGTATCTTCGCCGTCGCTGCGCTGCGAATCATGCCCTCAGTGCGCAGCATCATGGGAGCATGGACGTCGCTGCGCTACAATCGTTACACGATCGACGTGCTGCGCGAAGCGCGACTCTACGACGCACCGGTCGAAGTCGATTCGGCAGTGAGCCGGATGCCCTTCGAGCGCGAAATTCGAATTGAGCGCCTCTCGTTCCGTTTCGACGACACGCCCGAACACGAAGTGCTGCACGATCTGTCGCTTACGATCCGCAAGGGCGAGCGCATCGGCATACGGGGCGCGTCGGGCGCAGGCAAGACGACGCTGTTCAACATCCTGCTGGGCTTTTACCGCCCTACGGCGGGCCGGATCACGATCGACGGACAGCCGCTCGACGAGACGAACCGCCGTCAGTGGCAAAATACGATCGGCTACGTTTCGCAGAACGTCTTTATCACCGACAGTTCTTTCATGTCCAATGTGGCGTTGGGCTGCGATCCCGACAAGATCGATCGTCGGCGGGCGGCGCAGGCGCTGGAAACGGCCAAACTCAAAGAGTTTATCGACACGCTGCCGCAAGGAATGGACACCCCGATCGGCGAATGCGGCTGCCGGCTCTCGGGCGGACAGCGTCAGCGGCTCGGTATCGCCCGTGCGCTCTACAAACAGGCCGACATCCTCTTTTTCGACGAGGCGACCTCGGCGCTCGACAACCGCACCGAGCAGCGGATCAACCGCGCTATCGAAGAGCTGTCGCAGGCAAACCGTGAATTGACGATCGTCGTTATCGCCCACCGCGAAAGTTCGCTGGACTACTGCGACCGCATTATCACCTTAGGAGAAGAAACCGAATAGACATGGATTATATCGTAGCACAAGACCTGATTCGTACCGAAGGGGGGGGGCTCGCGGCCGACCTCGTACGCGGAGGCGGACTGACCGGATTCAAACCTTTCGAAACGCCTTACGATGCAGCGGCGGAGCCGCTCATCCGGCTATCGCTCGCGGAACAATTGACAATCAATGCGTTCGGAGACTACCACGAACTCGACCTGTTCGATTTCGACGAAGCGATCGCCGACTGCCATTTCGGACGCTACGACGGCGGTTACCTCTTCTACATGACCGCGCCCGGACAGCCGCCGGTTCTCTTCGTCAAGGCCGACGGCGATTCGCTCGTACGGAGCAACGTCGCAGCCGCAGGCCGCCCCGATCCGTCGCTGCTGCGTTTCGGACTGTGGATGCTCTTCGGCATCGCCCACAATCCGCACAGCATCGCCATCCATTCATCGGTGATCGTCCACTCGGGACGCGCCGTCCTCTTTTTGGGAGAGTCGGGAACCGGCAAAAGCACCCATACGCGCCTGTGGCGCGAGCATATTCTCGGCGCGCAACTGCTTAACGACGACTCGCCGATCATACGCATCGTCGGGGGCGTGCCGACCGTCTTCGGATCGCCGTGGAGCGGGAAGACACCCTGCTATCGCAACGAGAGCTATCCCCTCGCCGCTTTCGTGCGGCTGAAACAGGCCCCGCACAACCGGATCGCACGGCTTCCCGTCATTCAGGCCATCGGCGCCCTGCTGCCCTCGTGTCCGCCGGCATTCGCCTACGATGCGAAGTTACAGGACAATATCTGCAATACGCTTTCGCAACTGATCGCGCAGGTGCCCGTCTATCAATTGGAGTGTCTGCCCGACGCCGACGCGGCGCGGCTCTCGTTCGAAACGACGATCTGCGACCGATGAAACGCTCCGTATCCAACCGCTTGTTATTCTCGGAAGCCCGCGACCAGCTGCTTGCGGGACGCTCGGTCACCATTCGGGTGCTGGGGCAAAGCATGCTCCCCTTTTTCCAGAGCGGCAGCCGGATTACACTGCGCCCCCTGCGCTCCGGCGACCTGCGTCGCGGGCACGTGGTTTTGGGCGAAACCGACAACGGGCACTTCGTCGTCCACCGCATCCTCGAAGTATTCGAAGATTCCGTAACGCTGCTGGGCGACGGCAATGTCGTCGGAACCGAGACGATGCCCCGCGAACGAATCTACGGCATCGTCGACTGCGGACGCATGCACCTGCGGCTGGCCGAATGGTGGATGCGCCTTCGTTCGCTGCGCCGCTATCCGCTGGCGGCGCTGCGCCGCATCTGCCGCAAATAAATAGCGGAGCCTTCGTTGTGGCTCCGCTCTTCATTTACTACTCTTCGTCGGCGAACATCGGGTCCCACGCCGGCAGGCGAACGGGTTTCTGAGCGAGGATGTCGAGCACCCGCTGCGGCACATATTTGCGCTCCACCACCAGCCGGAACATATACTCGTCGAACCAGCGGTCGGTCATGATCAGATGACCTTTGTAGCCGTTCGTCGGGCCCCAGCTATTCTCCACCATCCACTTCTTCGGCCGGCCCTCTGCGTCGAGATCGACGGCCATCAGGGTCATGGCATGACTCGATCCGCTGGCAAAGCTCTCGACGCGACGGCGCTTGTCCATGCCGAACGAGGTGCCCATCAACGACTCGTAATCGAAATTGTCAATGTCGAGCAGCCCGCGTCCCGAATCGAGAAATTTACCTACGTCGCACGAGAAATACATCATCGTGCTGTCACGGATCGAGGCGACGGCCATTTGCTTGATCTCCTCGACAGGCAGATTTACATAGGTCCAGTTACGGCCGTCATAGGCATGACGATCGTATTCGATCTCGTAACATTTGTAGTAGTCGCGCGTGGGATCGTTCATCAACAGGACATAATTCCCCGTAAGATCGTCGGCGACATAGGTCTCGAAAAACGATCGGGGTGTATATTCGCGCGTATCGACCGGCTTGCCTTCGGCATCGCGCCGCGTCCACGTAAAACTCACGGGCGGCTCGCCCAGATTGAGCACCAGCATCCGATAGATCACGCCGAGCATCTCGGTTTTACGACGATCCAGTTCGGCTCTCTTCACGCCGTCGCGGGCCGCTTCGCGCAGCGAAAGTCCATATTCGCGCAGTTTGAGTTTCAACAGATTGGTCATCTGGGCGGTATGTTCGCTGCTGTATGTTTCCGGCATTATTTCCTTCGGCACCAACCCGTATTTGCCCACGATGTCCGACACGCCGGTGAATTGTCCGCCGTCGCTGAGCGGATTCTTAAAAAGCCACTCGACCGTCCGATCCTCGCGCGGTTTGTCGCGCGTGTCGATCACGCCTTGCAGAAAGAGATTGGCCTTCTCCAACTGATCCCAAAAGAAACAATAGTTCTGCGAAAACTCGAAAGCGCCCAATCCATAGCGCGCGATCATACGGGCACGCAGGACGTTCAACCCCGAAAAGAGCCAGCAACGGCCCGACTGCTGCTGATTGGTGACGCCCTTCGACGGAACCTTATGCGAAAAATAGGTGTCGATCTCGCCCTGATTCGGCTGATTGACGACCAGCTTGCGGATGTCGTTGTTGCAGATCGCATTGCGCAACGCCCGATCGGCGGGCGTATCCCGATAGGTCGCACGGATCCGCTGCAACATCCCGTCGCTGATCCCGCCGCCGTTTTGCGCCCCGACGGGCAACAGGGCCGATACGGAGAAGGCCCCGATAAGAAATATCCGTTTCATAGTATCGAAGTGGGTTCGGCTCTTGAACGAACCGATGTAAAACAAAGGTTTCGGCAAACCCCGCAGGGTCTCCCAAGCGAAGGTTTATTTCCTGCAAAGATAAGATTTTTCGCTGAAAAAGGAATTCCCATGAAACGACAACAGCCGACCCTATTCGGGTCGGCCGTCATTCGCAAGGAAAGTTATCCGTTTATGCCTCGAGCGCGAAACGCTTGTAAGCAATAACGGTAGCCTCCTTATCCGCTTCTTGGATATACTGGGCGATGGTCTTTTTCTCACCGACCAATTCCTGATTCAGGAGCGTATTCTCCTCGAAGAACTTGCGCATCTTGCCTTCGGCGATCTTTTCAAGAATAGCTTCGGGTTTGTTGGCGTTCTTCGGATCCTGCTTCATCGCCTCGATGGCGATCTGACGCTCGTGCGCAACTACGTCGGCCGGGCAATCGGCGACGTCGATCGCGATCGGAGCCATTGCCGTTGCCTGCATGGCGACCGCATGGGCCACCTCTTCGGGAACGGGCTTGTTGAAGCCCAGAATCGTACCCAGCTTCTTGTTGAAGTGTACGTACGAATGGCAATAAGGAGCCTCGATACGAGCGTAATAAGCCAATTCGACCTTTTCACCGGTCTGGCCCGATTTCTCGGTCACCATCTCGTCGACGGTGCGGCCTTCCGCGTTCTTCACGGCCATCAGCGCATCCTTGTCGGCTGCGTCGGCGGCAACGGCGATTTCGATCATCGCATTGGCCGATGCGGCAAACTCGGCGTTCTGAGCAACGAAGTCGGTCTCGCAAGCGAGGCACAGCATGTAGGCTTTCGTGCCCACGATACGCGTTACGACGACACCCTCCGAAGCGTTACGCTCGGCACGTTTGGCAACGACCAGCTTACCCTTCTCTCGGATGATGTCCTGAGCGCGCGCAAAATCGCCTTCGGCCTCCATGAGTGCATTCTTGCAATCCATCATGCCGGCGCCGGTCATCTTGCGGAGCTTCATTACATCAGCAGCTTTGATTTCCATAATTATCCTTTCTTTTAATAAAGTGTAGTTACTGATTTCTCATCGGAGTTACTCAGCCTGCGCCTCGATTTTCTCGACTGCCGCTTCAACATTCTCAGCGGCGGCTTCGACTTCCTCGGCTGCAACGGCAACGTTTTCAGCGGCGGCCTCGACCTGCTCGGTCGCAGCGACAACCTCCGCTACGGCAGCCTCCTCGGCATCAATCGTAGCCTTCACGGCCTTCTTGATGCGGGGCTTGCTCTCCTTCTTGGGAGCGCCTTCCTCCTCGGCGACAACACCCTCCTGAGCCTCCTTCTCCTTTTCGAGACGGCGCTCCTCGGTACCCTCGGCCACAGCGGCGCAGATGGCTTCCAGAATTACGGCGATTGAATTCGACGCATCGTCATTTGCAGGAATAACGTAATCGATGTCGGTTGGATCACAACAAGTATCTACTATTGCAAATACGGGGATATTCAATCGTTTGGCCTCTTTGACCGCATTGGACTCCTTCATCACGTCGACCACGAACAGGGCCGCCGGAAGACGGGTCAGGTCGGCGATGGAGCCGAGGTTCTTCTCCAGCTTCGCGCGCTGGCGTTCGATCTGGAGCTTCTCGCGCTTGGAGAAATTATTAAATGTGCCGTCGGCGTTCATCTTGTCGATGGTCGCCATCTTCTTGACGGCTTTACGTATCGTGGGGAAATTGGTAAGCATACCGCCGGCCCAACGTTCGGTAACGTAAGGCATGCCGATAGCTGCCACCTTTTCGGCAACAATATCCTTGGCTTGTTTCTTGGTGGCTACGAACAACACGCGGCGACCGCTCTTTGCGATCTGCTTGATGGCAGCAGCGGCTTCATCGATTTTGAGCACGGTCTTGTGCAGGTCGATGATGTGAATGCCGTTCTTCTCCATGAAGATGTAGGGAGCCATTTTGGGGTTCCACTTACGCTTCAAGTGACCGAAGTGTGCGCCGGCCTCCAATAATGTATTAAAATCTGTACGTGACATTTTAATTCAACTTTTTAATTTTAATTCTCTTTCTGTCAACTTCCCGGTAGTGGACCGAGCCAATCCGTGAAGTTTTCCGCGACGGGGCAATCTGCAAGTAGACATATATTATTATGTGGTCTTACGGATTTGAAACCCGCGTCGTGCATGCCGAAAATCCGTCCGGTAAGATTAACGCTTACTGAACTGGAACTTGCGACGTGCGCCCGGCTGACCCGGCTTCTTACGCTCAACCTCGCGCGGGTCGCGTGTGAGGAATCCGGCCTTCTTCAGCACCGGACGCATCTCAGCGTCAATTTCGCACAGTGCGCGTGCGATGCCCAGACGAGCGGCCTCGGCCTGTCCCTTGATACCGCCGCCATCGAGATTGATGACGATGTCGTAGTTCTCGACGGTGTTGGTAGCCAGCAGGGGCTGCTTCACCTGGAACTGCAGGATATCGAGCGGGAAGTATGCCTCGAGAGCCTTACGGTTGATTGTAATCTGACCTTTACCCGGTTTTACGAAAACGCGGGCGACAGCGGCCTTACGTCGACCTACGGTGTTTACAATTTCCATACTCTTCTTACTTAATCTCGTTCAACTTAATTGCTTTGGGGTTCTGCGCGGCATGCGGATGCTCCGCACCGGCGTACACCTTGAGGTTCTTGAAGATCGCCTCGCCCAGACGGGTCTTGGGAAGCATGCCGCGAACGGCCTCTTCGATCACGAACTCCGGCTTCTTCTTCAGGTAGTCCGCCGCGGTTGCGAAACGCTGGCCGCCGGGATAACCCGTGTGTCGTACATAGACCTTTCCGGTCATCTTGTCGCCCGTGAGCTTCACCTTCTCCGCATTGACGACGATGACGTAGTCACCGCAATCGACGTGGGGCGTGTAGCTGGGCTTGTTCTTGCCGCGGAGGATCTTGGCGATCTGCGATGCAAGACGTCCCAACACCTCGTTCGTCGCATCTATCACCACCCACTCCTTGGTGACGGTAGCTGCATTGGCCGAGATGGTTTTGTAGCTTAATGAATCCACTTTGTTTACGTTTAATTAATACTTGTTGTTAATTGATCCAAATCCCGCTTTTACGGGTGCGCAAAGATAGTAATAATTTTCGAGAACGGCAACATCGTCCTAAAAATAAAAACATTCAACCCCGAAAACAAGCATATCCGCCCCCTTTCGGAAGACGGATAGCTCATTATCATAAAACGGCAACGCGCTATTTCGATTTTTCGGCGAAATAGAGATCGAGCAGCCGCTTGGCGGCGATGAACGAACTGAGCTTGTCGTCGAGCACCTGCCGTTCGAGCACGGCGATCTCGCCTTCGATGCGCGGATCCTGATAGAAACTGTTTCTCAGCGTTTCGTCGATCGTCTCGTACATCCAATACTTGTTCTGCCGGTTGCGGTTATGCCTGAAAAAACCGTTGGCCTGCGTGTGATCCAAAAACTCCTCGACGCCTTTCCATACCTCTTCGAGACCCGCACCCGAGACGGCCGAACAGGTATAGACTTTGGGCCGCCACTCCGATTCGGAAACGGGGAAGAGCCGCAATGCGCCCTGAAACTGAGTTTTCGCCAGTTCGGCCTTATGGATGTTTTCGCCGTCGGCCTTGGTGATAACCATTAGATCGGCCATCTCCATAATGCCGCGTTTGATGCCCTGCAACTCGTCGCCGGCGCCCGAAATCTGCAACAACATGAAGAGATCCACCATCGAATGCACGGCCGTCTCCGACTGGCCGACTCCCACCGTTTCGATGAAGATCACGTCGAAGCCCGCCGCTTCGCACAGCACGATCGTCTCGCGCGTCTTGCGCGCCACCCCGCCCAGCGAACCCGCCGACGGCGAAGGCCGGATGAAGACGTCGGGATTGGCCGAGATACTTTCCATACGGGTCTTGTCGCCCAAAATCGATCCGCCGCTGCGCTCCGAACTGGGGTCGATGGCCAGCACGGCCAATTTATGCCGCAATGACGTAACCATATTGCCGACCGCCTCGATAAAGGTCGACTTGCCCGCCCCCGGTACGCCGGTGATGCCGATGCGAACCGACCGTCCGGCATGGGGCAGACACCGTTCGATAATCTCCTGCGCCTGCGCGTAATGGTCGGGATTGCTGCTTTCGATCAGGGTGATGGCTTGCGAAAGCGTAGTGATGTTTCCTTCCAGAATACCCTTCACATACTCCTCGGTCGAAAGGCGATGCTTCTTTTTACGGACGAAATAAGGGTTGACGATGGGCTGATCGGCAACGCCGTCCGTTACGGAAAGGGCCGAATCGTGATGATGATCTACATACTCTTTTTCGTAGTGATCTATTTTTGTGAAACTCATACGGTTTTAAAGATTTGACTCAAGTATCGCTTCGGTCAGCTGACGGGGATTTCCCATCCACAGCGCACGCCCTTTCGGCGAGATCAGCACACCAAAAGGCAGGTATTGGACATCGTAGGCGGTAAAACTGCGGCCGTTGTCGTCGAACGCAACCGTCAGATTGCCCTCGGCATAAGGTCTGACAATCGCTCCGACGGCTTCGGGGCTCTCCTTTGCAACGACTACGACGTTGACCCGATCGCGGAATTTCCGACCCAACGATTGCAGATCGGCAAGCGATTCGACGGACGGACGGCTCGCGGAATGAAAAAAGACAAGTAGGGTCGTCCGTCCCTGTACGGGCGCACGATTGTCCAGCCACGATTTGACTTTCAGATCGGGGGTCTTTTCACCCAGCGCGACATTCTGCGCCGCGGCGGTTATCGCCCACGACAACAGAAAGAACAGAGCAGGAAAGATACGTTTCATAGCCGTTGTTTTGCAGCGAAGATAACGATTTTTTGCCTTTCGCGCTAATTTTTCACCCGTTTTCGGTTCGGGGCCTTTGCCGGCAGGCAGGGAAATAGCGGCAAAGAATGTCTTCGATAGCTGAAAAGACCCCTGCAAATACCGGTAAAGGCCGTTCGGATAAGATTTTTCGAAGATATTTCCCTCAAATAATTATGTTTTTTAAAATATTAGAATTACTTTTGTGTGCGCAAAAACGGGCGCGGAGAAGATTTCAAATTTCAACAACCTACAATAAAAATTCTTTGTTATGGAAGTATCTCACATTGAGCATCTTGGTATCGCAGTGAAGAGCCTCGATGAAGCGATCCCCTACTGGGAGAACGTATTGGGTCTGAAGTGTTACGCAATCGAGGAAGTGCCCGACCAGAAGGTTCGCACGGCATTCTTCAAACTGGGCCAGACCAAGATCGAGTTGCTCGAACCGACTTCGGAGGATTCGACGATTGCCGGGTTCATCGAGAAACGCGGCATCGGCATCCATCACATGGCGCTCGCCGTCAAGAACATCGAGGAGCAGTTGGCCGACGCCGAAGCCAAAGGCATCCGCTTGATCGACAAGACTCCGCGCAAAGGCGCCGAGGGTATGACCATCGCATTCCTGCACCCGAAATCGACGCAGGGCATTCTGACCGAACTTTGCGAGGACAAGAACAACTAATCTAACTACGACAACCATGAGTGAAATTCAGAATAAGATAAATACGCTCATCGAGAACCGCGAAAAGGCCCGCATGGGAGGCGGTCAGAAGCGAATCGACGCACAGCACGACAAAGGAAAATACACCGCCCGCGAGCGTATTCAGATGTTGCTCGACGAGGGTTCGTTCGAAGAGTTCGACATGTTCGTCACGCACCGCTGTTATGACTTCGGCATGGACAAGAGCCATACCTTCGGCGACGGCGTCGTGACGGGATACGGTACGATCGACGGCCGTCTGGTCTACGTCTTCGCACAGGACTTCACGGTAACTGCCGGTTCGCTGTCGCTCTCGATGTCGGACAAAATCTGCAAGGTGATGGATATGGCCATGCGCAACGGCGCGCCCTGCATCGGCCTGAACGACTCGGGCGGCGCCCGCATCCAAGAGGGAATCAACGCTTTGGCCGGTTACGCCAACATCTTCCAGCGCAACGTGATGGCTTCGGGCGTCATTCCCCAGATTTCGGCCATCTTCGGTCCCTGCGCAGGCGGCGCGGTCTACTCGCCGGCCCTGACCGATTTCATCATCATGAAGAAGGAGACCTCGAATATGTTCCTCACCGGCCCGAAGGTCGTGAAAACCGTCACGGGCGAGGATGTAACGCAGGAGCAACTGGGCGGCGCCCTGATGCACACAACCAAGTCAGGCGTGGCGCAGTTCGCCGTCGACACCGAGGAGGAAGGCATCGGCCTGATCCGCAACCTGCTCTCTTACATGCCGCAGAACAACATGGAGGATGCTCCGCTGGCTCCGTGCAACGATTCGATCACCCGTCTGGAAGACTCGCTCAACGAGATCATTCCCGATTCGCCCAATAAGGCGTACGACATGGTCGAGGTAATCAAGGCGATCGTCGACAACGGCGAATTCCTCGAATCGGCCGCCAACTACGCGAAAAACATCATCACCTGCTTTGCCCGCTTCAACGGACAGTCGGTCGGCATCATCGCCAACCAGCCGAAGTTCATGGCCGGCGTGCTGGACATCAACGCCAGTCGCAAAGCGGCACGTTTCGTCCGGTTCTGCGACGCTTTCAACATTCCGCTGGTAACGCTGGTGGACGTACCGGGTTTCCTGCCGGGAACGACGCAGGAGTACGGCGGCGTCATCACCCACGGTGCGAAACTGCTCTTCGCTTACTGCGAAGCGACGGTTCCCAAGATCACCGTCACGCTGCGTAAAGCATACGGCGGCGCTTATATCGTGATGTCGTCGAAGCACATTCGCGGCGACATCAACTACGCATGGCCTTCGGCCGAGATCGCCGTAATGGGCGCAAGCGGCGCCGTGGGCGTTCTCCATGCCAAGGAGGTGGCCGCTATCGAAAACCCCGAAGAGCGCGCCAAGTTCGTGGCCGAGAAGGAACAGGAATACAACGACAAGTTCTCGAACCCCTACAACGCCGCACGTTACGGTTATATCGACGATGTGATCGAACCGCGCAATACCCGTTTCCGCATCATCCGCGCTTTGCAGGCATTGTCCACCAAACGGCTGCAAAATCCCGCGAAGAAACATTCAAACATTCCGTTGTAGCATGAAACGTCTCTTTTTAACAGCCGCCGCAACGTTCGGAACATCCGCGCTTTTCGCAAAAGGTTCGGATACGATTCTCGAACACGATCCTTACGGAGTCTACGTCGCCATCGTATCAGTAACGGTGGTGCTTTCCGCGCTGATCGTGCTTGCGCTTCTGATCTGGCTTTTCGGTAAAGTGATGGTCAAGAGCGCCAATCGGAAAGCCGCTTCCAAGACGGCCGGACAGGTAAGTATGGATAACGGCGAGGTGATCGCAGCGATCGCATTGGCCGTAAAGCTTCATAAGGCCGAACTGCACGATCATGAGAGCGACGTGATCACGATCAACCGCGTAGCCCGCGTCTACTCGCCGTGGAGCTCGAAAATCCACGGTTTGACGCCGATGCCGGAACGTAAATAATAATTCCTTTACGAAAAAGACATGAAAGAATACAGTTTCAAGATCAACGGAAACGAATACAAAGTTTCGATCGAGATCAACGGCGACAGCACGGCCAACGTAACCGTAAACGGTGCTACCTACGAGGTCGAAGTGGAGGGAAGCACCGTAAAGCCGGCAGTTTCCAAAAAGCCGCAGGTCGCAGCCGTTCCGGCCTCGCATCCCGTGCAGCCTTCGACGGTTGCCGTCGGCAAGCCCGCCGCTGCGGCCGCCGCAACCGTTTCGACCGGTGAGACGCCGATCAAAAGCCCGCTGCCGGGCGTTATCCTCGACGTCAAGATCAAGGAGGGCGATACCATCGCCGTCGGCCAGACACTGATGATTCTCGAAGCGATGAAAATGGAGAACAACATCGACGCGGACCGCGCCGGCGTCGTGAAATCCGTCAAGGTAACCAGAGGCGATTCCGTTCTGGAAGGAGCCGTTCTAATTACGATCGAATAGTATGCTCGGATTCCTCACTTCATCATCGTTCCTGAGCGAAAGCATCTCGAAGTTCATGGGAGAGACCGGATTCGCCAACCTCTTCACGACGGAGGGCGGATACAAGTATCTCATTATGATCCTCGTAGGTTGCTTCCTGCTCTATCTGGCCATCAAGAAAAAGTACGAGCCGATGCTCTTGGTGCCGATCGGATTCGGCATCATACTGGGGAATATCCCGATGGTGTCGGGACACCTGATCGGCATTTACGAAGAGGGATCGGTTATGAACTACCTCTATTTCGGTGTTCGTTACGGCATCTATCCGCCGCTGATTTTCCTCGGCGTCGGAGCGCTGACCGATTTCTCGTCGCTGCTTTCCAATCCCAAACTGATGTTGATCGGCGCTGCGGCCCAGATCGGTATTTTCGCCGCCTACATGGGTGCGCTCGCGCTCGGATTTCCGGCAAACGAAGCGGGTTCGATCGCCATTATCGGCGGCGCCGACGGCCCGACAGCCATTTTCCTTACCGGCCGCCTCGCACCCGAATACATGGGAGCCATCGCCATCTGCGCCTACTCCTACATGGCGCTCGTGCCGGTGATCCAACCTCCCGTGATGCGGTTGTTTACGACACAGAAAGAGCGTCTGATCAAGATGCGTCCGCCGCGCGCCGTGTCGCAGACCGAGAAGATTCTCTTCCCCATCATCGGCTTCCTGCTCACAACCTTCGTGGTGCCCGACGCCATTCCGCTGCTGGGTATGCTTTTCTTGGGCAACCTGCTCAAAGAGAGCGGCGTGGTGAAGCGTTTGGCGACGACGGCCGGCAACCAGCTCATCGACATCGTGACGATCCTGATCGGGCTTACGGTCGGCGCTTCGACGCAGGCCGACGTCTTCCTGACGCCGAAAACGGTTTACATCTTCATTCTGGGCGCATTGTCGTTCATCATCGCAACGGCCGGCGGCGTGCTCTTCGTGAAGTTGATGAACCTCTTCCTCAAGGAGGGCAATAAGATCAACCCGCTGATCGGTAATGCAGGCGTATCGGCCGTTCCGGCCGCAGCCCGCGTAAGTCAGGACATCGGCATCAAATACGATCGTTCCAACTATCTGCTGATGCACGCCATGGGTCCCAATGTGGCCGGCGTGGTCGGCTCGGCGGTAGCCGCCGGTATTCTGCTGTCGTTCCTCGGATAGAGCATAAATCCGAACAAAAAGAAGCGGGGTTTTCAGAAAACCCCGCTTCTTTTTTATCCGAACGCTCCGTCACAACTCCCCGCGCAGCCGCTCCGCCAACTCCGGCATTCCGACGGCCGCCCGCTCGCGGATATGCGTCAGCGGGTTGCGGATCATCCGCACGTCGGGTTCACCGGGATCGATCAGGTAGATCGGCACTTCGGGACGCACATAATGCACCAGCGAAGCCGCCGGATAGACCGCAAGCGACGTTCCGACGACGATCAGAATATCGGCCGTCGCCGCAATCCGCGCCGCAGGGTCGAACTGGGGAACCGCCTCGCCGAAAAAGACGATATGCGGACGCAGCAGCGCTCCGTCGGGCGCCGTAGCGTCCAACGGCTGTTCCCACCCTTCGATCGGAACGATCAAATCGGGATTGCGCGACGAGCGGAGCTTCATCAACTCGCCGTGCAGGTGCGTCACACGGGTCGAGCCGGCGCGTTCGTGGAGGTTGTCGACATTCTGGGTAATGACCTCGACGTCGAAATCCTCCTCCAGACAGGCGATAGCCAGATGCGCCGGATTGGGCCGCGCAGCCATCGTTTCACGGCGGCGCTTGTTGTAGAACTCGATCACCAGCGGACGGTTCCGCGCCAACGCTTCGGGCGTACAAACATCCTCTATCCGATAATTCGCCCACAATCCGTCGGCATCGCGGAAGGTGGAGAGCCCGCTGTCGGCACTCACGCCGGCACCGGTAAAAACCACGACTTTTTTCATTTCGGGAAATACAGATTTTCACGGACGGCATTCGCCGTACCGCACATTCAATGAATAAAGGTATGCAAAATCCGTGAATAATCCAACCGAACCAAGGCAAACAAAGAGGTGTCCGGCATTTTGCCGGACACCCCGAATCGAACGGCCGATTCGCAAATCGACGTCGTCGTATCGATCAGTGCGTAAAGACGCGGCCCTTCTGCTTGATCTTGGCCTCGTAGTCCAGACGCGACTGCGTAGGATATTTCAGCTTCTCGAAACCAGTGACCGCGTTGTTGATGTCGCTCAGCAACATGTCGGCCATATCGCGCGACATTCCCTGACGAACGACCACGCGCATGACGACCAGATCGTCGATATTCTTCGGCATCGTGTAGGCGGGAACCATCCAGCCGCTCTGTTGGAGCACGGCCTGTAAGTCGTAGAGCGTCCACTTCGCCGTCTTGTCGTACTCGGGATTCATATACCAGATGAACAACGGATTCTGCAACTCTTTCGAATAGTTCTCGAAGCACTTCATCTTGCCGATCTGCTCGTGGCAGTAGCAGGCGACGTCCATCGAGTTCTGCTGAACCTCCTTGTAGCCGTCGTAACCCAAACGGATGAAATTGTAATACTGGCCCAGAATCTGCGCGGCAGGGCGCGAGAAGTTCAGACCCACCTGCGTGATGTTGGCACCCAGATAGTTGACGCTGAACGACATCTCCTCGGGCAGGTACTTCTTGTCCTTCCAAACGACCCAGCCCAGACCCGGATAAACCAGACCGTACTTGTGTCCCGACGTGGAGATCGACCACACCCATTTCAGACGGAAATCCCACTTCACTTCGGGATTGAGGAACGGCAGAATGAAACCGCCCGACGCAGCATCGACGTGAATCGGTATGTCGTAGCCCGTCTTCTGATTGTAAGCGTCCAGTTCGCGGTCGAGCGCTTCGATGTCGTCGTTCAGGCCCGTCCACGTCACGCCCGCGATCGGTACGATGCAGATGGTGTTCTCGTCGCACATCGCGAGAGCGTCCTTCGGATCGAGCGTCGGTTTTTCGAGCGTAAGGGGCACCGTACGCATCTCGATCTGCCACAACTGGCAGAATTTCTCCCAAACCACTTGGAAAGCGGAGCTCATCACCAGATTCGGTTTGTCGAAGGGTTTGCCCTCGGCTTTGCGCTTCGTACGCCAGCGCAGCCAAGCAGCAACACCGCCCAACATACAGGCTTCCGACGATCCGATGCCCAGCGCACCGGTCTTCCACTCGGCCTGCTCGGGCGAATTCCACATGTTGGCGATGATGTTGATGCATCGTCCGCACATCACGGCTACACGCGGATACTCGGTTTCGTCGATGTAGTTGACATTGATCGCCTCGTTCATCAGGCGCGTAGCGTATTCATCCATGTAGGTCGTGACGAAAGTCGCCAGATTCAAACGCGGCTGCGTCTGCGGATAGGTCTCATCCTTCACCATCTGGTAAGCGATCTCCGGTGTGGTTTTGTGCTGCGGGATGTTCTGCGTCGGAGCGGGCGTAAGCATCTTTTCCGATCCGAAGACAGCCGTCGTAGCATTGGCGCGTGTCTCTTGTTTCGTGTTCATAGCGGTACTATTTTTAAAAATTACATGGCTCATAAATCCACAAACTATGCCACTCGGAAGCGATTCCGAAAAGCCGGAGGCGCATTATCGACAAAAATGCGTATCTTTGTTAACGTTATGAGCGAAACATTTTCTTTTTTTCTATGGACGATGACCGGGATAGCTCTCGCGGTCTTTGTCGCACTCTATTTCGTCGAGGCGGGATACGGATATCTCTTCAACCGGAAATTCGGGCCCGGAATACCGAACCGCATCGGCTGGGTGCTGATGGAATCGCCCGTTTTCATCGCCATGTGCGTCTTATGGTTCTGTTCCGACCGCGCTTTCGAAGCAGGGCCGCTGGCACTCTTCATCCTTTTCCAGAGCCACTATCTGCAACGTGCCTTCATCTTCCCGCTGCTGATTCGCGGCCAGTCGCAGATGCCGTTGGGGATCATTCTGATGGGAATGGTATTCAATACGCTCAACGCCCTGATGCAGGGAGGCTGGATCTTCTTCGTCTCGCCCGAAGGGTACTACGACAACTGGTTCATGCAGCCTTACATCTACATCGGAGGGGCATTGTTCATCGCCGGCATGGCGATCAATCTCCGTTCCGACTACATCATCCGTCACCTGCGCCGCCCGGGCGATACGCGCCACTACATCCCCTACGGCGGGATGTTCCGCTACGTCTCGTCGGCCAACTATTTCGGTGAGTTGCTCGAATGGGCGGGTTTCGCCGTCGCCTCGTGGTCGTGGGCCGGCGCCGTATTCGCATGGTGGACCTTCGCCAATCTGGCGCCGCGGTCGGCTTCGCTCTACAAACGCTACGAACAGGAGTTCGGCGAGGAGTTCACCTCGCTGCATCGCAAACGCATCATACCCTTTATCTACTGAACCTATGGAAAAAGAGTCGCTGTTGTTCACCCCCTATAAACTGGGTCCCGTCACGCTGCGCAACCGCACGATCCGCTCGGCGGCCTTCGAGTCGATGGGACACGCCTACGGCCCGACCGAACAGTTGAAAAACTACCATGCGAGCGTCGCCCGCGGCGGCGTGGGAATGACTACGTTGGCCTACGCCGCCGTCTGCCGCAGCGGGCTGTCGTTCGAAAAACAGTTGTGGCTGCGTCCCGAAATCGTGCCGGGGCTGCGCGACATCACCGACGCCGTACACCGCGAGGGAGCCGCCGCGTCGATCCAGATCGGCCATTGCGGCAACATGACCCACTACTCCACCGCCGGACAGATTCCGATCGGCGCTTCGTCGGGCTTCAACCTTTACGCCTACACCCCCGTACGCGCCATGCGGCGCGACGAGATCCGACAGGTGGCCGCCGATTTCGGCCGTGCGGTGCACACGGCGCACGAAGCGGGCTTCGACTGCGTGGAGGTACACGCCGGACACGGCTACCTCATTTCGCAATTCCTTTCGCCCTACACCAACCGCCGGCGCGACGAATACGGCGGCACGCTCGACAATCGGATGCGCTTCATGCGGATGTGTCTCGACGAAGTGATGGAGGCGGCCGCCCGTGAGCGGATGGCCGTGCTGGTGAAGCACAATATGGAGGACGGATTCAAGGGAGGAATCGAGATCCCCGAAAGTCTCGAAATCGCCAAGGCGATCGAAGCCTGCGGCGTCGACGGCATCGTCCTTTCGTCGGGCTTCGTGAGCAAAGCGCCGATGGCCGTCATGCGCGGCATCATTCCGCTCTACACGATGAGCTACTACATGCAGTGGTGGCTGCGCATCTTCGTGCGGCTTTTCGGACGATACATGATCAAGCAATATCCCTTCGAAGAGTGCTTCTTTCTGGAAAACGCCCGAAAATTCCGCGCCGAACTGAAACTGCCGCTGGTCTACGTGGGCGGGCTGGTGAGCCGCGAGGGTATCGAGCGTGTGCTCGGCAGCGGTTTCGAACTGGTACAGATGGCCCGCGCGCTGGTCAACGACCCCGCTTTCGTCAATAAGCTTCGCGAAGGCGACCGCTCGACGCGCAGCGCATGCGACCACCGCAACTACTGCATCGCCCGCATGTATTCGCTCGACATGCAGTGCTGCAAGCACTGCCCAGATCTGCCGCGCAAGATTCAGGACGAGCTGGCGAAACTCCCGTAACGATGAAAAAGCACGCAATCGCAACGAATTCGAAGGCGGCGCTCGTAACGGGAGCCGCGCACGGCATCGGCCGCCGCTATGCCGAACGGCTGGCGGCGCTGGGTTACCGCATGGTGATCGCCGACCGCGACGGCGCAGCGCTCGAAACGGCGCGGCGGGAACTGACGACGTCACACGGCGTCCATGTGGATGCGATCGCAACGGATCTGGCGCGGATGACCGCTTCGGAAGAGTTGTACGACGCAGTTTCGCGGTTGGACGTCGAGGTGGAGGTGCTGGTAAACAACGCGGGGGTTTTCTCTTATCGGGATATTCTGACGACGCCCGTCGAACGGATCGAGCGAATGATCCTGCTGCACGACCTGACCCTTTCGAAAAACTGCCGCGCCTTCGGAGCCGACATGGCGCGACGCGGCGGCGGGTATATACTCAATATGTCTTCCTACTCCGTCTGGATGCCCTTTCCGGGGATGGCGCTCTATACCGCCACCAAAGCCTATGTCCGCTGTTTTTCCAAAGCATTCGCCAAGGAGATGGCCGAATCCGGCGTCCGCGTGACGGCTGTCTGTCCGGCGGGAGTGGCGACCGACCTCTACGGACTCACGCCCAAATGGCAGCGCATCGGCCGCCGTCTGGGCGTGCTGATCTCGCCCGACAGTTGCGCCCGACGGGGCTTGAACGCCTTGTGGCGCGGCCGCCGCTGCATCGTACCCGACTGGTGGAACCGGTTGTTCGTTCCGCTGTTCTTCTACATGCCCGACTTCCTGACGCGCCGCATCCGCCGTTTTACGATGAAATTTCAGCGGTGAAAGGTTTCGTTTTTAGAATGGGGATAACAGGAGGCTGCAAGACGTTTTTCTTGCGAAAAAGTTTGTAATAACCAAAAAAGCGTGTATCTTTGCACACCGAAATCGATTGGGAAATTGGTTTCGAACGACCTCGGGGTGTGGCGCAGTCCGGTTAGCGCACCTGCTTTGGGAGCAGGGGGTCACAAGTTCGAATCTTGTTACCCCGACGATAAAAAGTAAAAGGGAAGTCACGAAGGAGCGGAATTCCCGTTCGGCCGCGAGGCCGATGTTCCGCTCGATCAGTTTCGGGATGTAGCGCAGCCCGGTTAGCGCGCCAGCTTCGGGAGTTGGAGGTCCCGAGTTCGAATCTCGGTATCCCGACAACCTTCCCTTCAGAGCCACTGAGCAATCAGTGGCTTTTTCGTTTTGAAATCATTACCATAAAAAAAGACGGCTTTTATGCCGTCTTTTTTCATTCTATCAACCCAATCAATACACCTGCGTGATCGTACCGGAGTACTGCACGGGGTTGTACCAAACCGACGAAATGGTCAGATTGGCGCCGCCCGACGACGAGTAGATGTCGAAGGTGAAGGTGTAGTCGTTGGACGAAAAGAGCGACGTCGAGAAGGTCACGATCCAGCCCTCGTTGGTCTGCTCGGCGCGATAGCCATCGACCGACGGAAGCACGTAGTTGAGAATCGTGTAGTAATAGGGAGGAACATACCCTTTGATGTAGGGAAGACAGATGTCCACCGTGCCGTCCCAGAACCCGACCGTGAAGTTGGGGTTGATCAGTTGGCGCACGGGGCCCGCCGGCTGACGCTGCATCGACGAGGGGTTAAACTGGAAGTTACGCGACAGAATGATCGAGTCCATGTGCTTTTCGAAAGCGGCCAGCCGTTCGGCACGCCGTTTCACACGCTCCTCGTGACGTTCTTCACGCGCTTCCGTGCGCTGTGATTTGGTTTGGGCCCGCTGAGACTTCGACTGCTGTTGGGCCGTAACTGCGACCGCCGATACCACTACGGCAGCGGCAGCCATCCATACGATAATACGTTTCATAGGCAATAGAGTTTGCATTTGCACCCTACCAGCGCAAACTCCTTGCCACAAATTCTTTAGACGCCCATTTTTCGCAGGAATCGGCCCGTATAACTCGCCTTGACGGCGGCTACCTCGTGCGGCGTACCCGCTGCGACCACCTCTCCGCCCGCAGCTCCGCCTTCGGGGCCGATATCGATAATATGGTCGGCGACCTTCACCACATCGAGGTTGTGCTCGATCACGATGACTGTATTTCCCCGGTCGACCAATTTGTTCAGCACGTCGATCAACAGACGGATATCCTCGAAATGGAGCCCTGTGGTAGGTTCATCGAGAATGTAGAGCGTGCGGCCCGTGTCCCGTTTCGACAATTCGGAAGCCAGTTTGATACGCTGGCTCTCGCCGCCTGACAGCGTCGTGCAAGGCTGTCCGAGCGTCAGATAGCCCAGTCCCACCTCCTGAATGGCGCGCAGTTTCTGATAGATCGACGGAATATTCTCGAAAAACTCCACGGCCATATTGACCGTCATGTTCAGCACGTCGTCGATATTCTTGCCTTTGTACTTCACTTCGAGCGTCTCACGGTTGTAGCGATGGCCGCCGCAGCTCTTGCAGGTGACATAGACGTCGGGCAGGAAATTCATCTCGATGGTCTGCACCCCCGCGCCGCGGCACTCCTCGCACCGGCCGCCCTTGACGTTGAAAGAGAAGCGCCCCGCCTTGAACCCCCGCACCTGCGCGTCGGGCGTCATCTCGAAGAGCTTGCGGATGTCGGCGAAAACATTGGAATAGGTCGCAGGGTTGCTGCGCGGCGTACGACCGATGGGCGACTGATCGACCACGACCAGTTTGTCGACGTGCTCGATCCCCTCGATCGAATCGTAGGCCAACGGACGACTCAGCGAGCGATACAGTTTCTGGCTCAGGATCGGCCGCAGGGTTTCGTTGACGAGCGTCGATTTCCCCGAACCGCTCACGCCCGTTACGAGAATCAGTTTACCCAGCGGAAAATCGACGTCGATATGTTTGAGATTATTCCCCGACGCACCGCGAATAACGATATGCTGGCCGTTGCCTTTGCGCAGCGCAGCCGGCATCTCGATCCGTTTGCGGCCGGTCAGGTAATCGGCCGTGATGGAATCGGATTTCAGCATATCGTCGAACGTGCCTGCCGCCACGATATGACCGCCCTTACGACCCGCCTTCGGCCCCACATCGACGATCCAGTCGGCCGAGCGCATCATCTCTTCGTCGTGCTCGACGACGATCACCGAGTTGCCGGCGTCGCGCAGCTCTTGTAAACTGCGGATCAGACGCCGGTTGTCGCGCTGATGCAGGCCGATCGAGGGTTCGTCGAGAATATAAAGTACGTTCACCAACTTCGATCCGACCTGTGTCGCCAACCGGATACGCTGGCTCTCGCCGCCCGACAGCGAACGCGACGCACGCCCCAGCGACAAGTAACCCAACCCCACTTCGATCAGGAAATGGAGCCGTTCGCGAATCTCTTTTACGACCTCCTGCGCGATCTTCCGCTTCTTCGCGTTGAAATGCTCCTCGACATGCTCCATCCACTCGGCGAAGTCGGTAATCGACATCGCCGACACCTCGGCGATATTCCGCCCTCCGATACGGAACTGCAACGCCTCGCTTTTGAGGCGCGAACCGCCGCAGACACTGCACGGTTTGTAGACCAGAAATTGTTCGCGCCACTTCTCGCCGCGCTTCGAATCCTCGTCGTAGTTGCGACCGATCCACTCGGCCATGCCGTCCCACGACACCAGCCGTTTGCCGCCGGCATTGGCGAACTCCGACAGATCGACGGTCAGCGGTTCGGAATCGCCATACAGAATGGCGTTCATCCCCTCCTCCGAAATGCTCTGCACGGGATCGTCGAGCGTAAAATCATAGCGACGCCCCAGCATCTCCAACAGAGCGAACAGCATATTGTTATGGTAAGGTCCGAACGGTTCGACGCCGCCGGCGCGCAGCGACTTCTTCGGATCGGGAACGATCTTGCTGCGGTCGAACACCGCCTCAACGCCCAACCCGTTGCAATGGGGGCAGGCGCCCTTCGGCGAATTGAACGAAAAGGTGTGCGGCGCCGGATCTTCGAAAGCGACACCCGTGGTGGGGCACATCAGGTGACGCGAATAATAGCGCATCGTCTCCGTATCGTAATCATAGAGGGCCATCGTTCCCTTACCCTGCCGCATCGACTCTTTGAGCGAGGTCATCAGCCGGTCGCGCGACTCCTCGCTTATGCGCAGCCGGTCGACGACCAGATCGATCGTATGGATTTTGTAACGGTCGAGCTTCATGCCCGTCGAGAATTCGCGCATCTCGCCGTCGATGCGGGCATAGAGATAGCCCTTTTTCACCAACGATTCGAATAGCTCACGGTAGTGCCCCTTGCGCCCCTTGACGATCGGCGCCAGCAGGGCGATTTTACGACCGGGATAATCCCGCAGCATCAGGTCGAGGATCTGCTCGTCGGAGTAATGCACCATCTCCTCGCCCGTAGCCGGCGAATAGGCGCGCGACGCCCGCGCATACAGCAGACGCAGGAAGTCGTTGATCTCGGTGACGGTTCCCACCGTCGAGCGGGGATTCTTGTTGGTCGTCTTCTGCTCGATGGCCACGACGGGACTCAGCCCCGTGATCTTGTCCACATCGGGACGCTCCATCGTACCTACGAACTGGCGGGCATAAGTCGAAAGCGTCTCCATATACCGCCGCTGTCCCTCGGCGTAGATCGTATCGAAAGCCAGCGACGATTTGCCCGATCCAGACAGACCGGTGACTACCACCAACTTGCGGCGGGGAATCGTAACGTCTATATTTTTCAGATTGTGTACCCGGGCGCCGAGCACCTCGATCTTCTCCTCTTGCTTCATCTTAACCAATCGCTTCCTGCATGCGAAATATTGTGCAAAGGTAGTGCAGAACCGAAATTTGTTTGGCTTTGCCGAGGCGCCGCCTACCTAAGCCGAAATGCTATCTCGGCAAAGGTAACGATTTTTCCGCAAAACACATTACGCGTCCGATCATCGAAGAAGGAAATCGTCGGCATCGCGCCATACGGGGAATTTCGCCCGAAACCGGTCGAGCGCATCGCGGTCGAGCACAGCCGTGAAAACGCCTTCCGAATCGTCCGCTTCGCACACGGGCTCGCCCTTGAAATCGAGGACGGCAGAATCGCCGGCATAACGGTTCCACGGATCGTCGCCCGTGCGGTTGACGCCGATCACATAGGCCTCGTTCTCGATCGCCCGCGCCCGCAGAAGCGTCCGCCACACCTCGCGGCGCGACGCCGGCCACGACGCGACATAGACGATCGCATCGTAATCGCCCCGACAGCGGCTCCAAACCGGAAAACGCAGGTCGTAACAGACGAGCAGCAGGAATCGCAGGCCGCCGTACTCGACGATTACGCGCCGGTCACCTGCCAAGAAATGGACATCTTCGCCGCCGATGGAAAAAAGATGGCGCTTGTCATACCACTCCATGTCGCCCGTCGGCCGCACGAAAAACAACCGGTTGACGAAACGCCCGCCGCTGCGAATAATCGCGCTGCCGGCCAACGCAGTATGATAACGCTGCGCCGTACGGCGCATCCATTCGACGATCCCGCCCTGTTCGGACCGGGCGACCCGCTGCGGCTCGGTGACGAAACCCGTGGCGAACATCTCCGGCAGAACGACCAGATCGGCTTCGGCCCGCGCGACGAACGTTTCGGCGTGACGAAGATTGTCGGCTACAGCCTCCCACGCCATCGAGAATTGACACAATGCGACGTTGAAATTCATAATTACAAAATTAGGAATAAAATCGGGAATCCGGCAGGGGTTCGGTAAATCTTTCGTACCTTTGCCGAAGAAAATCACGGCTCGGACAGGTCGCGCCGCAGCAAATTATTTCTGCGCACGATTTGCTTTGTCTTCGCCGTTGAATCGTTATTTATTATGAAAGCCGGACAAAATCATACGCTCACCGTCGCCCGCATCTCGGACTACGGTCTCTATCTCGCCGACACTGAAGGAGAGGAGGTGCTGCTTCCCAACCGCTACGTCTCGCTCTCCGACAAGGTGGGCGACGCGGTCGACGTCTTCATCTATCACGACTCCGAAGACCGGCTGGTCGCCACGCGCGAGACGCCGCTCGTCCGCGCCGGAGAAGCGGCCTTTCTGAAAGTGGTGGATAAAAATCTTCACGGCGCCTTTCTCGAATGGGGGTTGAGCGGCAAAGACCTGTTTCTGCCCAACCGCAACCAACAAGGCGGTATCCTGGCAGGCCGCTCCTACGTAATCTATATGTATGTGGACGACGTGACGGGACGTTGCGTGGCGACCAACAAACTCAAGAGTTTCGTCAACAACGAAACATTGAGTGTCCGTCCCCGCGAGGAGGTCGATCTGCTGGTGGCTTCGGAGACGGAGATCGGCTATCGCGTCGTCGTCAACAACCGCCACTGGGGGATGCTCTACCGCAATCAGCTGTTCCGACCCGTACAGGTGGGCGACCGGCTGCGCGGTTATGTCGCGAAGATCACCGAGGACAACCGCATCGACGTATCGCTTCAGCAACCGGGATTCGCCGGCGTGCAGGACGGAGCCGACAAACTGCTCTCGATGCTTCAGGAAGCCGGAGGGCATCTGCCGCTCGGCGACGACAGTTCGCCCGAAGAGATCCGCCGCCGGACGCAACTCAGCAAGAAGGCCTTCAAACGCTCGCTGGGCGTACTGCTCAAACGCGGGGTCGTCACGGCCGACGAACAAGGGATCAAATTAACGAAATAGGAAACATGGCCAGACTCGCAACCGCCGAGCGCGTGTCGCGCGACGCATCCGATAATTTTGTCTTTCAACGTTCGCTGCTCGCCTACCACAAGGCGGCCGAGATCGTATCGGGCGAAGTGCTGGAAATCGGTACGGGCACGGGTTACGGGATCGAAATCATAGCCCCCCGCTGCGACCGTTTCGTAACGGTGGACAAGTACGCCGCGGCGGAATTACCGGAGACGAAGAATGTCGAGTTCCAGAAGATGTGCGTGCCGCCGCTCGACTTTGCGGACGAATCGTTCGATTTCGTTCTCTCGTTTCAGGTGATCGAGCACATCGAAGACGATGCCGCGTTCGTTCGTGAAATCGCCCGCGTGCTACGACCGGGCGGTCGCTTTATCGTCACGACGCCCAACGCTCCGATGTCGCTCACGCGCAATCCGTGGCATGTGCGCGAATACCGGATCGACGAACTGCGACAGTTGTTGGAAGGTTCTTTCTCGGCGGTCGAAGCCTGCGGGGTATTCGGCGACGAAAAGGTAAAGACGTACTACGACCGCAATCGTCGCAGCGTCGAGCGAATCGCCCGCTTCGATATCTTCGACCTGCAACACCGCCTGCCCCGCCGGCTGCTGCAAATACCCTACGACATTCTCAACCGCATCAACCGTCGCAGGCTGTTGCGTCAAAACGAAACGCTGACCGTCTCTATCCGAATGGAGGATTACCGGATCGCACCGGCAGCCGACGGATGCTTCGACCTCTTCTTTATTGCAACGAAATAGCTCCCGCACGTTCGGCGTCGAGCATCCGCCGCTTGCGGGCCGAACCCCAGTGGTATTGCCCTGTCGAGCCGTCGCTGCGGACTACCCGATGGCAGGGTACGTAATAAGCGATCGGATTTCGCGCTACGGCCGACGCTACGGCCCGCACGGCCGACGGACGTCCGATGCGCGCAGCCAGTTCGGCGTAACTGACGCGCTCGCCCGAGCGTATTTCACGCAGAGCGCGCCACACGTCCAACTGGAACGGCGTGCCGATCAGATGAAACGTCACGTCCCAACCGTTGAGACCCGAGGATCGCTCCGGCTCCATCGGCCGAAGGCGAACTTTCGGAAATCGTCGTTGCAGATCGGCCAGCGTCTCCCGACCGTCGCCGTCGCAATAACCCAGAAAACAGATTCCCTCGGAATCTTCCGCCACCAGCAGGCGTCCGAAGCATCCCTCTTCGAAAGTATATTCCAACTCTCGGGGCATTGTCTCGACGGTACTCTCGATCACTTTCATAATTCATGAAATAAAGATCGGCCGGAAAAGAGGATACTTCTCCGGCCGATCGGTTTGAATTGAAATCCGCTATTTCTGCTGTTCGGTCGTATCGGCGACGACCATGTTTCGATCCACGCGCAGTGTCACGTTACCGTCGACCTCGATCAACAACGTACGCTCCTTGATCTCCTTGACCGTACCGTAGATGCCGCCGGCCGTAACGACCTTGTCGCCTTTTTTGAGCCCTTCGCGGAATTTCTGCATCTCCTTGCGGCGCTTCGATTCGGGACGCCACATAAAGAGCCACAGAACCAAGATCATCAGCGCGATCATAATATAGAAGCCCCACGGAGACGGCTGTTGCGGCTGACCGGCAGCCGCCTGTAACAGATTCATCATATTTTCAAAAGTTAAGTTTTGTTTGCAACAGTCGGTTTACGACAGCAAATATAACAATTATTTCGGACTTTCCAACATCACTGCACATCGGCTTCCACATAGAGGCGCAGAGGTCGCTCGCCGCCGGCAAAATAGACACGCAGCACCTTGAACAACCATCCCCGCTGGCCGCTCGTGTCGAATCGAACCGCGATGCGCAACGTATCTCCCGGCATAATCGGCTGATTTTCATACTCCAACCGAGTGCACCCGCACGACGATTCGGTCTTCACGACCACGAGCGGTTCTTCGCCGCAATTCCAGAACCCCGCTTCGAGCCTCGCCGTCTCGCCGGAATGCAGGCGTCCGAAACGCAAGGTATCCGACACGTCCGTACGCAACAATCGGTCCGAAACCGCGATAACGGAGCCCGAAAACGTTCGCTGCTCGTTCCGACTCCCGCAGCCGAAAAACAAAACAAGGACTCCGCCGACGGCGACAGTCCTTGTAAAGAGTATTCTGAAAAGCGTCCGCATCGTTAAATCAGGCCTCTGCCCGTCTTTTGAATTTTCCCCTCCTCGGTCAGCGCGGCAACCAGTTTGTCGAGCACGCCGTTGATAAATACGCTGCTGCCCGGACCGGAGTAGTATTTCGAAATCTCGATATACTCGTCGAGCGTCACCTTCACCGGAACCTCCGGGCAGGAGGTCAACTCGGCGATGGCCGTAGCCAGAATCAGATAATCCATAAACGCGATGCGTTCGATATCCCAGTTGCTCGTAAAACGTTCGATGGATCGCTGCGTCTGGTCGTAATTGACCAGCACCTTTTCGAAAAGCGTCTTGGCAAAGGTCAGGTCGTCGTCGCTTTTGAACTTGGGCAGTACCTTCACCTCCGACGAAGTCGCACGCAGGTTGGAAATCGTCCGCAGCACCATCGACAGCGCAAAACCTAAGTCGTCGCTCCACAGGATCGACTGCTCTTCGAGAACGGTCTCGAGCTCTTCGCAATCCTCCAGTTCGTTGCGGTAAAACTCCTCGACAAGCTGCTTGTCCTCCGAGAACGACCGCGACGGACTGTTCATGTAACGGCGGTAGTAATCCGACGCGGACAATCGGGTATAAAGGAGTTTGATCAGTTCGGGATAATGCGCCCAATTCAATTTATGCGAAGCCAGATAATCGTTGATCGTCTCGCTCGATGCGAGCAGGGCAATGGTCTTGTTCTCGATGAATTTGGTATTGGGGTTCAGGTCCTCATGGGTCGGCAGCTTTTTCCGACGGGAGACGTCCAGCCGCGATTCCGCATAACGGCAGACCTCGACGATCAACTCCATCAATTGAAAATAGAGATCATAGGTCTTGTCGATCGATGCAAGCAGCGTCTTCTCCGACGCGATCATATTGGTTGCATCCGACTTCAAGTGCCCGAAAAGGCCCTTGATGACCTTGACTCTGAGTAATCTGCGGCTTAACATATTTCTGAGAACAATTTGCGTTTCCTTTTGACGCGGCAAAGATAGCAAACAATTTACAATCCGCAATGCGCCCGACGGGAAATATTTCGCACACACGGTGTTCGCCGCCAAATGCGATTTACCGGCGGAATGTTTCTTGATTCCATGCGAATTGCCTATCTTTGCCAAGAGATAAACTACGGCTTGGATAAACCAGTCCTCTGCATAATCGAAGAACTTGCTTCTGCACTCGGCCTGCGTTATCTTTGTCTCAATAAAACAGCGATTCAGTGTACGACGTAATCATCATAGGCGCAGGCGCCGCAGGCATGATGGCCGCAGGGACGGCCGCGCAAAACGGGAAGACGGTTCTCGTAATCGAGAAGATGGAGAAGGCGGGGCGCAAGGTGCGCATCAGCGGCAAGGGCCGCTGCAACCTGACCAACGCCCGTCCGCCCGAGGAGTTCGCCGAGCAGGTGCGCACCAACGCAGAATTCTTCGAAACGGCTTTTGCCGAATTCAACAACAAAGCCACGATCCGCTTCTTCGAACGGCAGGGAGTAAAGCTCGACTTCGAACGCGGCGACCGCGTATTCCCGCACAGCGGCAAGGCGTGGGACATTGCCAACGCCCTCGAAGAGTGGTGCCGCGACAACGGCGTCGAATTCTGGTTTCATACGCGCGTGACGGGATTGATGACGCTCGGCGGCAAGATTTTCGGCGTGCGATACATGAACCGGCGGGGATTCGAACGCAAGGAGGAGACACAGCAGGTGATCGTCGCCACGGGCGGCGTCTCCTACCCCGCTACCGGTTCGACGGGCGACGGTTACACCTTTGCCAGCGAACTGGGGCACGACATCGAACCGTTGCGGCCCTCGCTCACACCGCTCATCTCCCCGCATCCGCAGTTGAAAACATTGCACGGACTGCTTTTGCGCAACATCCGCGCAACGCTCTATGTCGACGACGAAGCCGTGCGCGAGGAGTTCGGAGAGATCGGCTTCTCGGAACGCGGCATCGAAGGCGCCGTAGCGTTGCGCATGAGCCGCGACGCCGTCGATGCGCTCATCGACGGACGGCGCGTGAAACTTTCGCTCGACCTGAAACCGGCGCTCACGGCCGAAATCCTGCAAGAACGTATCCGCCGCGAAATCGCGGAGATGCCCGAGGAGGAGTTCTTTGCCGAACTGCTTCGCAAACTGCTGCCCAAGCCGCTCGTAATGCCGGTCTGCAAGGAATTGGACATTCTGCCGAAAACCTACGTCAAGAAGATCGGCGACAAGGAGATCGACCGCCTGATCGCACTGCTCAAAGGATTCGTGCTGCCGATCTCGGACTATGCGCCGTTCGAATACGCCGTCGTGACAGCCGGCGGCGTCCGCTGCGACGAAGTGAACCGCTATACGATGGAATCGCTCAAAGTCAAAGGGCTCTATTTTGCCGGCGAGGTGCTCGATCTGGATGCCAATACCGGCGGCTATAACCTCCAGATCGCCTTTTCGACCGGTCGTTTGGCCGGACAACTCAAACAATGAAACTCCCCGTCCAATACCGGTTTCGTCGCAACACCGAACGGCTTCGCAGCCATCTGGCGCGCGCCCGTTTCTTCCGTGGACACGGCGTGCATTCGCCCTTCGTATACGCGATCGTCCGGCAGGTCTTCATGAAAACCGACATGGTCGAGGGGGACCGTACGCTTTACGTCGCTCTCAAGGAACGAGGAGTGAACGAACGCCGCGCCGTACAATTGCAAAATCTATTCCTCCACTGTGGATATAAAGGGTTTGGCCTGAATTGTGCGACGGACGCGGATCTGTGTATCGCCACGACCGACGTTTCGATCGAACGACTTCCGCAATTGGCGGAAGAAGTCCGGCAGCATGGCGCGACGCTCTGCATCATGAATCCTTACGCCAACGAACAACGCCGCAACTGCTGCCGACGTCTGGCAGCGGAACACCCCTCCACGTCGATCGACAACCGAGGATATTTGCTGCTGTTCAACGGGCCGTTGCCGAAACAACATTTCAAATTATGACGAAAGTATACACGAAAACCGGAGACAAGGGCACCACGTCGCTCGTCGGCGGAGAGCGCGTTTCGAAGATCGACGAGCGGGTCGAGGCCTATGGTACCGTCGATGAACTGAGCAGTTTCACAGCCTACCTGAGCGATCATCTTCGCGGAGACGAAGGTGTCGCCGAATATCTCGACGACCTGAACCGCATCGCCTCACAACTGATGAGCGTGGCCGGACTGCTGGCGGTCGGCCGCGGCGGCGAAGGAAAATTGCCGGACATCCGTTCCGAAGCGATCGAGTATCTCGAAGGACGCATCGACGCCATGCAGGCCCGCGTGCAGCCGATCGACAAATTCACGATTCCGGGCGGCCACCCTACCGTTTCGCTGTGTCACGTTTGCCGCACGGTTTGCCGTCGCGCGGAACGCGCCAGCCTGCGTGCCGCAGCACTTCATCCCACCATCAGCGCCAATACGCTGGCGTACCTCAACCGGCTGTCGGACTACTTCTATCTGCTGGGGCGCACGCTTACGGAACACTACAAAGTCGAGGAGACGCTCTGGATACCGTAACCCGCCGGACGATTCCCGAACACCGGGCAATTTTTCGGGAAGAAAAGTTTTTTCACCGAATTGCAATTCGGAAACATTGCGACCGAAATCCCGTAAAAAAAGGATATTTTGTAAGGCCGTATCCAATCGGCTGACACCCTATCCCGCGGAATAAATTTCAGACCGTCGGAAATATTTTCATATGCTTTCGAATATTTTTTAAGAATTTGTTTGCACTTTCGATTTTTTTTATATTTTTGCACCTTCGAATAGTGGAAAACGTCTCTTTGGCGTTTCCGGTCGCAGAACTAAAAACTTGATACCGTTATGTACTGGACACTTGAACTCGCATCGAAACTGGAAGATGCACCTTGGCCTGCTACCAAAGAGGAGCTGATCGATTATGCAGTTCGTTCGGGAGCGCCGTTGGAAGTATTGGAAAACCTGCAAGAGATAGAAGACGAAGGCGAAATTTACGAGTCGATCGAAGACATCTGGCCCGATTATCCTTCGAAAGACGATTTCTTCTTTAACGAGGAGGAGTATTAAAGGCATTTGCGCTGAATAGAGCAGTTGCACTTATCAGAAAATCAGAAGCAGTCCGATGTCGGGCTGCTTTTTCGTAACTGTCAAATCAGAAGAAGGGGACGCCGGAAAGTCGATTCGGCATTATCACGAATTCCTTATAGGCCAACTACGGTCTGCGGAAAAAAGTCAGAGCAGTCCCGCCTCGTAATAGCGAACGATCTGTTCGAGCAGGCGATCGTCGCCCTCGGCGTCATACTCCGATTTGAGATCCTGCCCGAAGATACGCGACATCGTCTGCCAGAACCCCGCAACGAAACCGCCCCGAAACTCCCGCAGCACTTCATAGGCGGTGTAGTCCGTCTCACGGTCGATGAGTTTGAGCAGCACTTTGCCCTGTGTACGGGTCATGTGTTTGACGATGGGGGTATACTCCTCCTTGATTTGGCGGTAGACGTCCTTGATATAGGCTTTCTGGGCTTTTTTAGTCGGCAGACGCTGCAACTCGGCCTCCATTTCCGCCATGCGCGCTTTGGCGATCTTCGCTACGGGATAGACTTTTTTGACGGCCGCGACCAACCGGCGGTAGCGACGCAGATCGGCCCCACGGGCAAAGACCTGTACGGGCCGGATATGGACACTGGGAATCGTATCGCCGGCAACCACCTGCCACTCCTGATAGGCGACGCCCGGAGGCTGTTGCGCTGCGATTTGCGGAGCGGATAGCAATACTGCCAATAGAAGGAAAAGGCATTTTTTCATAGGCCCCGAAAAATTTCTACCTTTGCAAAGGTAATGAATTTTTGTTTTAACGAAACAACGGAATAAAAATGGGATTGGAAAAAGGATTATCGGCGCAGCGCAAGGTGACGGTAGCCGCTGAAAATACGGCGGCGGCGATGGGTTCGGGCGATCTGGACGTTTTCGCTACGCCGGCGATGGTGGCATTGATGGAGAATGCGGCGATGTCGGCCGTCGCCGAGGCGCTGCCGGAAGGTTCGACGACGGTGGGGGCCGAAATGAACGTAACGCATATCAAGCCTTCGGGACTCGGCGCCGAGATCGTGGCGACGGCGGTACTGTCCGAGGTGGAAGGCCGTAAGCTGACGTTCAATGTCGGAGCGCGCGACGCCGAGGGAATGATCGGCGAAGGCGTTCATATCCGCTATATGGTCGACCGCAAGCGTTTTATGGAAAAAGCCGGACGGTAATACCAAAAAGAACAAAAAGAGACCGATCAGTATAGATCGGTCTCTTTTTGTTGAGCTATCGGGGCTCGAACCCAAAATTTCAGAACCAAAATCTGACGTGTTACCATTACACCATAGCTCAATCCGTTGCTCGAAAGCTGTGCAAAGGTATAGTAAAGATTTCAAATTGCAAAATTTTTTTGCCCCGACATAGGCATGCCGCCGACAATAATAAATGCCGGATCTGGAAATATCTCTGCAATGCATATACAGCGTGTTTCCTTCTTTCCGATGTTTTCGGGAATCGCGATTCGATGTGCGGCGAATCGCTGCCCCGGCAGAAATCGGCACGACAAGCTCCCGTTTTCATCCAGATATGCAACAGTCGGATATTTCGTCGATCGACGATTTACGACAGCAGCGCAATAAATTTTCGCATACCGTTAAATGAAAAAGGCTCTCTGTCGATTGAGAGCCTTTTGTATCGAATGCTTACGCGATATGTACTACCGGCGGAACCCGCCCGGCATTTTAGGCATCTTCATCTTGCCGCCGCCGGCGACCATTTTCATCATCTTGCGCGTGTCGTCGAACTGCTTCAAGAGCCGGTTGACGTCGGCCATCGTGGTACCGCTGCCCTTGGCGATGCGCTCACGGCGGCGGGCATTGAGAATTTCGGGCTTTTCGCGTTCGGCGGGGGTCATCGAGCCGATGATCGCCTCGGTCTGCTTGAACACGTCGTCCGAAATCTCGACCCCTTTGAGCGCCTTGCCCATGCCGGGAATCATCGAAGCGAGGTCTTTGAGGTTACCCATCTTCTTGATCTGATTGATCTGTGCCAGAAAATCGTTGAAATTGAACTGATCCTTGACGAGCTTCTTTTTCAGTTTGCGCGCCTCCTCCTCGTCGAACTGCTCCTGTGCTCGCTCGACGAGCGATACGACATCGCCCATACCGAGGATACGATCGGCCATACGTTCGGGATGGAAGACTTGCAGGGCGTCCATCTTTTCGCCGCTCGATATGAATTTCAGCGGTTTGTCCACCACCGAACGGATCGAGATCGCGGCGCCGCCGCGCGTATCGCCGTCGAGTTTGGTGAGCACCACGCCATCGAAATCGAGCCTGTCGTTGAACTCCTTGGCGGTGTTCACGGCATCCTGACCCGTCATGGCGTCGACCACGAAGAGCGTTTCGCAGGGATTGACGGCGGCCTTGATCGCCGTGATCTCCTGCATCATCGCCTCGTCCACAGCCAGACGGCCCGCCGTATCGACGATCACCGCGTTGTAGCCTTTCTGGCGGGCATACTTGATGGCGTTCTGCGCAATCTCGACGGGATGCATGTTTCCCTCCTCGGTGTAGACCTCCACACCGATCTGACTGCCCAGCACCTGCAACTGGTCGATGGCTGCCGGCCGGTAGAGGTCACCGGCGACGAGCAGTACCTGACGATCCTTCTTCTCCTTGAGGAAGGCGGCCAACTTGCCCGAAAAAGTCGTCTTACCCGAACCTTGCAGGCCGGCGATCAGGATTACCGCCGGCGTACCCTCCAGTCGGATGTCGGTCGCCGTACCGCCCATGAGCAGCGCCAGTTCGTCGCGCACGATCTTGGTCATCATCTGACCCGGCTTGACGGCGGTCAGCACATTCTGCCCCATCGCCTTCTGCTTTACCTCGTCGGTAAACGATTTGGCGACTTTGTAGTTGACGTCGGCGTCGATCAGCGCACGACGGATCTCCTTGAGGGTCTCGGCGATGTTGATCTCGGTGATGCGGCCTTCGCCCTTGAGAATTTTAAACGACCGTTCGAGTTTATCTGTCAGGTTTTCAAACATAGCGTTTCGAATTTGTCGACAAAGATAGTACAAGCCGAGCACAGAACCAAATTTATTAAGTACCGCGAATTCGTCAAATCACACAATTTTTTGTCATCTCGATCTCCGATAAAAACGGACGGCGCCGAAAATCGGCGCCGTCCGCAAAGCCGGACAATTATTCTTTTTGTCCGTAATAGGCGTCAGGGCCGTGCTTGCGCCGGAAATGTTTTTCGATCAGCGAGGGGGCGATGTCGGCCGTCGGATCGAGCAGTTTCGTAACGAAGGTCATATGAGCGACCTGTTCCAGCACCGCAGCATTGTACACCGCTTCGTGCGCATCGAGCCCCCATGCGAAAGGGCCATGGTTTTTCACCAACACTCCCGGCGTGTGGAGCGGATCGAGCCGGCGAAACCGCTCGACGATGACCGCTCCCGTCTCGGCTTCATAGTCGCCGTCGATCTGGACTTCGGTCATATCGGCCGTACAAGGAATGGCCTGATGAAAATAGTCGGCATGCGTCGTTCCCAACGAAGGAATATCCAGCCCTGCCTGCGCCCACGCCGTCGCATAGGTCGAATGCGTGTGCACCACGCCGCCGATCCCGTCGAAAGCGCGGTAGAGCGCCAGATGGGTCGGCGTATCGGACGAAGGGCGGAGCCGTCCCTCGACGACGCGGCCGTCGAGATCGACCACCACCATATCTTCCGCTTTCAGCGCCTCGTATGCCACGCCGCTGGGCTTGATGACGACCCGGCCGCTCGCACGGTCGATAGCCGATACATTCCCCCAAGTAAAAAGCACCAGACCGTGACGCACCAAATCGAGATTTGCGGACAGAACCTCCTCTTTCAGTACCTCCAACATCGTTTATTCTTTGTTTTTATAAGCTGCGACCGCTTCCAGATAGGCCTTCGCCTTATCGGGACAATCGGTCGATACGTACGTAATGCCGTGACGGGCCGCCCAGTCGATCAGTTCGCAATCATTGACCATCCAGAGCGTGGTGGCGATACCCTGCCCGTTGGCTTCATCGACCATGTCGGGCCGGTTCATCAGCACGCCGAGTTGATAGGAAAGTCCCTGATAACCCCGTTTTTTCGCTTCGGCAGGACGCATGGCCTGCATGTCGCTGCTGACGTAGACGACGACGGCGTCGGGTTGCAGGCGGAGCACTTCGTCGCAGGCGTGTCGGCTGAAAGAGATGAATTCGATCTGCGGCACGAGGTCCATTTCCCGCGCCAACCGGAGGATAGCTTCCTCGACCTGCGTTTCGCGCTGCGGCGTTGCATGCTTCTTGATTTCGAGAATCAGTTTGGTCGAAGGCTCCTCCTTGCCTTGCGCAAAGAACTCCCGCAAGGTGGAAATCTCAAGCCCATAAGGCAGTTTCACGGCGCGAATTTCGGCATACTTGTTTTTCTGAGCGTGGAGTTTCGTGTCGAGAATCTTCGGACCGTGATAGACGATCAGAGAGTCGTCGGCCGTCATGTTAACGTCGAACTCGACGCCGTAGACACCCAACCTCTGGGCATTGCGCAAACTCGATACGGTATTCTCCCACGAACCCTCGGTAGCATAGAATCCGCGGTGCGCGACCACTTTGGGCTGTGCGGCAAGCGTCAATACGCTTGCTGCGAGTCCGATTGTCAAGAGTAGTTTTTTCATATTGACTGTCGTTTGTCCGTTAATTTTTCACGTCCGGCCGAAAGTCGGGTTTCATCCGATCGAAACCGGATTCTGTTTTCAGCCAGCCGTCACCTTGTTCGGCTGCAAATCGCAGAACAAATATATGTATATTTTTCGTTTTGACAAATAAATTCATTTCTTTTCATATAATTATTTTCGTTTATAGCTATGTTTTATTGGTTTTTTACAGAATACAACCCATTAAACGAAAAACAGTTGACGGTTGTTGAAAAAATGATTTCTCTTTGTTATTCGGACGATTCGCATCGCCGGCCGGTGTTTTGCGTCGCCGGTGCAGGATCGAACCGGATTGATGAAAAAATAGTTACCTTTGCGGAAAACAAGCCTCCGCTTAAACAGACTGGGCCTCGGCATAGTCCGGCGGATCAGCCCTTGCGGCCGGCTTGTAGTATCGTTACGAAGGAATCAAAAAATAAAAGTATGTTAAGCATTGCCGAACGACGCAAATATATTCTCGACGCATTGACCCGTTACGGATTCGTTCGGGTGGCCGATATGGCCGTCGAGATGAACGTGACCAAAGCGACCGTCCGCAAGGACATGGAGTTTCTGGAGAGCAAGAATCTGCTCTACCGTGCGCACGGCAGCGCCAGTCCGGTCAATCCGCTGGTGCAGGATGTCAGCGTGCACGTCAAAAGCAATGTCAACAGCGAGATCAAACAGAAGATCGCCGCGGAGGCGGTCAAGTTGATCCGCGCCAACGATTCGGTTTTTATCGCTTCGGGCTCGACCGTCTATGCCTTCGCCGAGCGGATACGGCCTGTCGAACATCTCAACGTCGTGACTCCGTCGCTCCGCGTGGCGATGCTGATGAACGAGTTGGAGGATACGACAGTGACGGTTTTGGGCGGCGTGCTCTATAAGAAATCGCTCTCCGTACGGGGCGAATATGCGGCGCAGGGATTTGAAAACGTCGTCTGCTCCAAATTGTTCTTCGGCGCGGACGGAATCGATTCCAATTTCGGCATCACCTGCGCCACGGCCGAGGAGGCCGCACTCACGCAGAAGATGATGCGGGCTTCGGCCAAGAACATCGTGCTGGCCGACTCGTCGAAATTCGGGCGGCGCGGCTTCGGCCGCATCTGCTCGATGGAGCAGATCGACTGCATCGTTACCGATGACGGTATTTCGGAACAGTACCGCAAACTGATCGAGGAGGCGGGCGTCGACCTGATCGTCGTGAAACGTTGACGGGGTTCGATCCCTCGGCGTCCAGCCCTGCGGAGGAGAATAATCGCATCTTCGTTCTGAAAAGGAAACCAGACGGAATCTTGTAGAAGATTCCGTCCGGTTCGGTTTATGCCGTCGCGAATTTACGGTGCAACCTTCACACAGCGTACCGGCACGCCGCCGCCGATGTAACTTTTTCCGGCGTTGGAGAACATGGTCGTATAGGTCGATGCCGAAGCCGTAGCCTTATAATACATGATCTGAAGGATATTGGCTTGATTCGTCGGCGCTGTGGCGCTCGAACTCTTGGCATAGGTTCCGATCTGTTTGAGCATTCCGCCTACATCGCGCCAGCCGGCGCAGGGATAGAACGCATCGTTGAGCGTAACGCCGTACGAACCGGCGGACGACGTTACGTTGTCCTTGGTGAAGCCGTTCCATGCTTCGGTGCTGTTTACGGGAACCTTGTAGCCTGCCGGACACGGGTCATAGAGCGATTTTTGGCCCGATACCCCGCCCCACAAGTTGACAAAATTCGCTATATCGGCGTTGAACCACGTCGATATGCCGCTATTGTCGATGGCGGCAATATACTTTATGAAGGTTGTCGGATGCTGAACGGTGTAAGCGACGCAGTCGGTAATGGCGACGTCGTTGTTATCGATCACGCCGAACGAGTAGGTCGTCGCATCGACCGTATTCTTCTCGTATGCCGCCGTCAGCGTTCCGAACGCTGCGGTTTCGCTGGCGCCGTTCATCGTAACGTCGCTTCCGACCGTTCTCGATCCGACGAACGGATCCTTGCGGCCCCACTGGTAATAAAGTCCGTAGGAGGAGGCGTTACCCGGCGTGGCAGAGGTAGCACCGAGATTGCGGTCGAGAATCGTATAACCGGAGGCGGCCTCTTTCTCGACGGGCGTATCGGTGCACCAGATATGCCAGCTCCATGTCACCTGCCGGTTCGCGAAGGCGCCGATCACAGCGTTGCCCTTGGCCACTCCCGCCGTGAAGTAAATGTAGCCGTCGACACCGTCGATGGCCGAACCGTCGCCCTTGACCGCCTTGAACTTGTAGTTGCCGGCAGCGTTGACGATGAAGCAGTTGGCAGCGTCGCCCAAGTCGATGGCACCGGGCAGCTCATCGAAGCCGACGTTCGATACCAGCCCCGCTTCGCTTTGCCACAGCCAGTCGCAGGCGGCGTCGGCCGTCGACTGCGGTGCGAACTCCAACGTCGGGTATTCGTAGATTTTACTGCGGACCAACGTTTTGGGAATGCCGTTGCTGACGACCTGCGTCATCGTGCTGCCGTCGTTGGCAACGAAATCGACGGTATAGCCTTTGGCGTAGGTCTGAGGCGGAACGACCAGATAGAAGGTCTGGGGCGTAGCCGAAAGTTGTACGCCGCAGGTGAGCGAAACTTCCCTGACGGTCGAAGCCGAGAAATCGGCGTCCATGTAGTTATCGCCTGAGATGTCGAGCTTGAACGCCCCGGCGACAGGTTCGTTGTCGTTGCCCCGAAATTTGATCGAGGCCAACGTCTGATTGCCCGTGAGCGAGAACTTCAAAATCGGGAAGATATTCTTGAACGTCAGTTTGATTTGCTCGAAACCCGAATTCGGGGTTCTGGCGACCATCATACCCAGTTCCTTGAACTGGAAAGGATGGCTCTGCTGTTCGGCCAGCGTCGCTTTGATGTAGGTGCGACCGACCTCCCATGCGTCGGTGCTGACGCGCCGGTAGGGACAGAAAGCCACATAGGTGTCCGAAGCGAGCGGCGTAACCGAACTGGTGCCCGTAAGGGTCGCCGTGGTATTATCAATGGACTCGGGACTGCGAACCACATAGAATTCGGGCGTAACAAACTGAATGGAGGGCGGCAATCCCTGATCGACACTGTCGGCGAGTTCCTGTACCCGCTGATCGAATGCGCCGGTCATATAGAGAGCCACGACGTCGTAAAGCTCCCACTTTACCCGTCCGAGTCCGACCGTCGCGTCTTCGTCAAGGTACGTACGCGATTCCGGCGCCGAATCGTCGATGGTGGCGAGCAGCGTCGTGATCCGTTTCGGACTGACCGGCGGAAGTTGCGTCGAGGTTTCGTTGTCTTTCTGACAGGAGGCGAAGAGCAATCCCGCTACTCCAAGTGCGATGTATATTTTATTCATAGTTTCTCAGATTTACGGGTTATCCCCAAACCTCTTTTTCAATATCGTATTCTTCATTGTCGCTCTCTCCGGCCCATGAGCCTTCGAATCCCCGTTCCACAGCGATGGGAGTCACATCGATTTGCGGAAGCACGTAAATTGCTTTCTCTTTTTCGTGTTTCATAAAATGTAGTTTAAAAATAGGTAATAAACGAATGACCGGGACACGGAATCTCGTTGTTTGGCAGCGGTTGGCATGACGGGGTCATCGACGGTTGTTAGGTAAGCTGTAGGAATTTTCCGATAGGCTTATTGCAAACATATGTATAATTTCCCGAAAATAGTTCGAAGAGGAGTATTTATTGGCCAAAAGGGAGCTTTTCTCAGAGTTTGAGAAGGTTCTGAAAAGAGGGGGAAAACGAAGCGGAGACCGCTTCGGTAATATGGACGGAAATTTAACGGCAATTACAGCCACACACGATCGGCTGTCGTATTACCGATGGATAATATTTTCCATTAACGGATCCCCGTTGGATCGAAATTATTCCATTAGGATCATAGAATCATGCCCCGTCAGGAGAATTTATCGAGGCGTAATTTGTAATCTGTTATTCGTTATTATGAAGTCTATCGGAGAATGATATTCTTCTTATTTATTATGTCTGATAGCCTTGTAATCGTACGTGAAAAGACCTGAGTCCCGAAAACGATCTGAGAGTATCTCAAACGGAGATACTCTCAGATTCTAAATACTTCCTACTCTTTATTGCATTTCAATTTAGGCTGAGGATACCATCCGACTGCAATATGAGAAATAACACGTTTGTAATTCCGTAGATTATCGGGGCAAATGTAATAGGCTGCTTTTTTTCGTGCCATCGGCAAGATACGAATACTAACTGAGTAATTCTCCTGAATTCAAGGTTATTTTAGAATATTGTGGATAAGTTCGCTATATATTTCGGAAACAATAAATTAATCCTATATAAAAGAAGCCGAACGAATACATTCGTTCGGCTTCTTTTTACTCATCCGGGAAAGAATTTAAAATATAACATGGATCCCGAAAATCTATTAGTCTATATATATATTTTGAAAAAGCTGTATCTGGTTGAATATCTATTTGATTATATCTCATAGGCCAATGAGGTTGCCGACTTAGAAAAAGTGTATCTTGCTTTCCTCGATCTATAATCATGATATACGTATCAAATAATTTCCAATCCTCTTTTGACGGACGCAATGTAAGCAACATACGAGTTCTCAAATCTCGAATGGTATCAATATCCGAGATTGATATACTTTTTTCATAATAATTGATATAATCTTGCGGTTGAATACTTGTAATACTATGGGATCCGTCAAGATTCTCATAATAGATGTCAACATGCTCAGGCGACCTAGTCTGGCTCTTTAATTCATTATTACAGAGTAATAGAATTAATAAAAAAAGATTAATCTTCATTTCATTGATTTTATTCAATTTGTACCAACAACAAGTCCTGATTCATCTAATTTCTCGGTTCTTGCCTTTCGTATATATCGTTCAATTTGGGGGTCATATACTTATCCGAACATATACTCCACCATGATATGCCGAATCTTCGGATCTTTAACAGGATCACCTGTATATTTCCCATCCACATCTATAAATTTTACCGGATTTCCTAAACAATAGTTATATTGCCCGATGCGATAGTACTTCTCCGACAACGGGTCTTGTTGCAAGAAAAGCACGCCGTCGGAATCGTAGAACCGAGCGCCGAAATCGGCATAATGCGCCGATGATGTATCGGCTCGTTGCAACTCCTTGCCCGAAAAAGTGTACCGGTTGTCGGAGGTCGGCGTCGGTTTGTCCCCACTCTTTGCCGAAGGGATAGTAATCTCTACGGTCGAGGTCTTGCCTGCCCGTGTCCGTTACCTTAACCACCACGCGCGTACTGCCTAAATGATCCGTCAAGGAATAATGTACTTCCGAACCTGCACCGTCATTCGTCGCAACGATACGCCCGCCACCGAACGACACGCTCTCGAATTGTCCATTGTTGTATAGAACCTGCGTAACACGTAGATTCGTTGTCGTCGTATCCGCATATCTCGATCTTCATACCTCGGCGAGCCGTCGCCCTCGGTATAGATCACCATAGGCAAGTTAAAACTATTATACGATATTTCAAAACCTATTAAAAAAATTTGTTCTACTTCAAAGTTAAAAAAATCGGATTAGAAAAATTTCTAATCCGATTCCAATCATCATTGATAGAGACTAATTAAATGGGAAGTTAAAATTTGATTCTCCGGATCCCCATTTTCTTACATCCTCTTTTATTTCATCGATATAATCTTTGTTATATGATTTTTGCGCCTGCAATGAATCAAGTTCCCGATTCATCCGATCCGCACCGATTATTTTTGCACGATGATAAATCTGCAAATAATGTAATCCGGCAAACCGAGAATCTTTCCATATCGCCGCTTTATCGGGCAACCGCATAATAGAGTCGAAAATCGGCTGATTTAATGCAAGATATCGGTCGATTTCCTCTACGATATTGTTGTAATGAATATCTCGTTCAATAATATTTCCGAAAGACTCAGCGCGTTTCGCCTTTATCTTTTCGATAATGATCGATTCCATTAACGCAAACTGCTCGGTATCTATCGAATCTATCGCTTCGATCGCCTTCTCATAGTCTCGCTTATGAAAATATACGAATCCCTTATTATACAGAACAATATCGCGTTCCGCACATTCGTACTTCGCTGCGGCATTGAGATACATCAACGCCGAATCGAGATAAATAGAATCGGGATTCAGTGACATGAAAAAACTATCGACCCACTTGGCACTCTGCGATATGAGTCCTTCGTATTCCTTGATCCGCAACCGTTGTGACCGTTCGGAGGAACAACGCGGTTGAAAGAAGAGAAAACAAACCAAGGTTAAGATTAAGGAACATTGTGGAACCTTTGATATTTTTTTCTTATTCATATATATTTACTTAAGGTTTATCACAACTGCTGTAATATGCATTTTTGTTGGATCAGGATTTCCTGCTTTAACCTGTATTTTTGAAATTGATCCAGGAGATAACTCTTTTGCCGGAATAGTCGTACTTCCGGATAATACCTTACTATCAGAGGCCCTTATACTGTTAGTAGAGTTATTATGCATCATTGTTTCTTGCTCACTTCCATTGTTGGTAACAACTATTTTCCCTCCTTGAAGATTTCCAGCTTGTGAGGGTTGGGCATAATTTCCCGATATTGTAATTCCATCAAATGTTACTCCCATACTATTGTTGGAACTTGATTCTCCATATGAAATATTCGGAGTAATCGTTATATTACCTTCTACTTTTGACCTATCAACTGATGAAATTATAGTTGCTACACCTTCCGCTCGTGTCGACATATTGGGCGTATTCAAGGCGCCGGACTCATCCGCAAAACCAATAGCAGTCAATTTTTCTTCACCTCTATATGAACTTGATACGCCTAAATCAGTCAATATATCTTTATTATTATTTCCAATATAAATATATCCCTCAGGAGTCTCAGAACTTTTTGTCACATTATCCATCCATGAATAATTATTACCATCTACACTTCTCACCCAAGCCATACCATCAGGATCAATAAGTTTAATCGGATTTCCCGCACAATAGTTATACTGCCCAATATGAACATATTTCTCCGACAACGGGTCTTGTTGCAAGAAGATAGCTCCGTTCGGATCGTAAAGTCGCGATCCGAAGTCGAGAAAGTCTGTCGAGGCGTAATTTGTAACCTGTTGTTCTTTGCCTGAAAAAGTATAACGATTGTCGGAGGTCGGCATGATCGGAAGCTTCCAAGCGGTACCGAACGGGTAATAGTCCTTACGATCGAGGTCGCAAGGAAAACTAGCTGTTTCTTTCACCACCACGCGCGTACTACCCAGATGATCCGTCAGAAAATAATGGACTTCAGTCCCTTCCGACGTTGCAACGATCCGTCCGTCTCCGAACGATGCGCTTTCGAATGAGTGTGAATCGATGAATTCTGCATTGTATACCAAAGAACCTACATATCTTTGCCCTATATAATCATAATCGCACAACATCTCTTTCGTGCCGTCGGCAAGATACCAATATTGGTGAGAGATTTCGCCCGAACCTCGGTTATCCTGTAAACACTCTGGTAAGTTATGAATATTATACGAAATTCCAAAACCGCTCAACGTATCTTCAGTAATATTCCCTTAATATATGTTTTCTCATCAAGGATGAAAATATCATCAACAAATATCAAAAAACACGGCAGATTGTTCTGCCGTGTAAACACATCATAAAACTATTATAATTATCGTGTTTCGACTTTATATAATTTCAACTTATTACGCTTATCGGTTCCATGATATTTAATATATAAATTCGAAAAATTCGATTCAATACTATCGATAATTCCAATATAATAACCTTGATCATTCCAAATTTGTTCAACCTCCTTACTTGTTAGTATATTAAGAAGCATTTCCAAATCTGACCTATATAAAGAATTATCAATATCATTGTATATAAGATACCTGTTAGTTAATTCCTCCGACAGAATCTCCTCTCTGAAAATATATATTCTTTGTTTGTTTGATAAATGATACAATATTGTATCTATTTTTATGACATTATATGTATCATAAAGCAAATGGAGATCTTTCCCCTCTTTAATAAAACATTGAGATAGGCATTCTCCTTGATGATTTTCATATGTTTTGATAAAAATTTTATCAGGCATGCTATTCAAGCAGCATGAAATAAGCACAAAAAATATTAAAAAACATGAGAAAAATTTCATAAAGTATTAATCAATATTTAAATGTTCAACTTTACCGTCTGACGTTATCTTGATAACCCCTACTGTTGTTTGCGGACGTTTATCAGGATTTTGTGATTTAAATTTCGTATCCACAATTTCATTGGGATTTCGTTTCCCTGTAAGCCCTTTCGCTCCTTTTTTCTGAGTTCTAAGCTCAAAATGTAAATGTTGATCTTTTCCTTTCATCCCCTTTGCATTTCCCGTTGTACCGGATTTACCAATAATTTCTCCTTCTTTGACTGGACTGCCTTCCTTAGCTTCAGGTTCTGACAAATGTGCATAGAAAGAATATACGGTTTCACCATTTTCATTGGTATGCTCAATTGTAACGGTTTGTCCATAAGATGATTCACTATCTCCGCTTTGTACCACCGTTCCATCTTTTACCGCCATTATATCCGTACCCTCTGGAACTTCATAATCAAACCCTTGATGAGCTCCTAATTTTCCTCCACTTTTCGTGCGGATATTTTCACCATATAAATTGCTTGCTCGATTATGCCGAATCTTCGGATCTTTAACAGGATCACCTGTATATTTCCCATCCACATCTATAAATTTTACCGGATTTCCTAAACAATAGTTATATTGCCCGATGCGATAGTACTTCTCCGACAACGGGTCTTGTTGCAAGAAAAGCACGCCGTCGGAATCGTAGAACCGAGCGCCGAAATCGGCATAATGAGCCGATGATGTACCGGCTCGTTGCAACTCCTTGCCCGAAAAGGTGTACCGGTTGTCAGAGGTCGGCATGTCGGGTTGTTCCCATGCCTTGCCAAACGGATAGTAATCCTTGCGGTCGAGGTCTTCGCAGCCCGTCGGCGTCACTCTCGCCACCACGCGCGTACTGCCTAAATGATCCGTTAAGAAATAATGTACTTCCGAACTTGCACCGTCATTCGTCGCAACGATACGCCCGCCGCCGAACGACGCGCTCTCGAACCAGTTTACCGTTCCGTAGTCCGACGAATATACCAAAGAACCTGCATACAGATAACCGCTGTCTTCATAATCCCCAATGCTCTTTTTCGTCCCGTCGGAAAGATACGAATAACGGTGCGAAATCTCGCCCGAGCCCCAGTTGTCCTGTATATACTCCGGTAAGTTAAGGAAATTATACGACATTCCAAAACCCGTTAACGCATCTTCCGTAATATTTCCATTTGCATCATAAAGATAAACGCAATCGCTATTGTTCTCTTTTACACGTTGATTTCCAGTATATTCAAAGGCATACGATTGTATTTCGGAGTCCGACGTCCCCTGTCTGTTCAGCGTAAGAATGTTGCTGTTTTTATCATAGGTCAGCCGTTCGGCTAATCCCGAAACAAGCCCGTCGAACGTATCGTAATCTCTCGCATAGAGATCGGCATCTTGCAGACGTCCCTGATCGTCATAAGTATAGGCGTAAGTATAGTCGTCCCGATCCGTAGATCCGTTGACTCTCTTATGCTGCCATTTCCACTCTGTGATGTTCCCTGTATAAGACGCAGCGACCCAATCGCGGCGGGGTTCGTAGTAACGAAGATTCATTTCGAACAATTCGCTCGATTTTTCGGTCAGCCACCCCTGAATATTGTAATCCATCGTCTCGTGGATGGCATGACTGCCCGTCCCATAAGTCTTACCCGTGAGTTGGCCAAGATTGTCGTAGGTATACGTGACGACGGCCTGTTCGCCGTTATTGAACTGCGCGGTCTCTTTTGTCAGGCGATTACGTGAATCGTACTCGTAAGTTCTGTCCAGCATATCTGTAGTCGAACCGTAGGTGTAACGTTCTTGCTGTTTCAGCAGATTTCCGACCAAATCGTATTTGTTCGTCGTACGCAAGATTCCGGCTCTCGAGTCCTTTTCCACGGTCTGGATCACCCGCCCCTTATAATCGTAGTAAAACGCCCGTTCATAATAATCCAATACTCCTCCATCACCCAACAGAGCCAGTTTCTCATAGGTCGGCAGGCCTTTCGTGCGATTGTCCTTCGCGGCCGCCAGCACCGGTACGGCAGCGAATGCCAACTCGGAACTGAGCGATATCGGGTATTCGTCATAACAGTGTTCATAAAGCAAGGTCGACTTAGCCGCCAGAGTATACAGAAGCGGAAGCCGGCTATCGTCGAACTGCGCCTGCAAGGTGTCACGGGTCGACGGATCGGTCGCATCATCCTGCGCCAGCCGTTGTTCAACAATACGGCCATGTGCATCGTATTTGTTGATAATCCACTTTTTCGACGTGCGTAAATTACCGTCCTGCTGCATTGCCAACCGGTCGCCTCGGTCATAAACCATGAATTCGGGTTCACGGCCGGGGAACTGTTTCTCGGACATACGTCCGCGATCGTCGTAGGTGTAAACGTAGCAATATGCGCGGGCAAATGCGCCGTTCGGGGCATAGCTTGCATTCGCTTCCAGATTTTCACTGCCTTCAGGGGTGACAACCCAGCCCAGACGTCCGCAATCGTCGTATACGTAACGGGTAATCGTCTGTTCGGTCGAACTTCCGCGCCGTACTCGTTTGTCGCTGTAAATCAGATGGTCTTCCTTGTCGGTATAGTTTATCGTCACGGCGCCGTCCTCATCAGTCGTCCGTACACCGGAAAGCTCTGCGGAGGCATAATAACCGTTGACCCTCAACTCATTGGTCGCAGCATCGATATCCAACCGCAGAACGGTCGTCGAATCATTACCGAAATAACTGTTGCGAAGCGTATGTTCGTCGGTCTGATACTCGGCTCCCGGTTTATGCGAACGCAATACCCGGTTGAGGGGAGACGATTCGTACTCATCGTACATGTAAGGATAAACCGAACTCCCCTGATTGCCATATTTCATGATATAAAATGCATTCTGCGCACCAATGGCCTTATCTACATATTTTCCGTAATTACCTTCAAATGCATAAGGAAGATACTTGTAGGCTTCTCGATGCAACTCGTCGAAGACAATCGGACGGATCAGGTCGGAAGTTCCGTTATCGGTAGCGCCGACGGCAATCTCCTGCGACGGATAGCCCAATCCATCATAATAAGTGACGTCGCAAGTATGTTTCCCCTGTTCGTTGGATGTCTGGCTGAAAATCCAATTCTGATCGTCGGATAATTCGACCAGACTGTCGCCGTAAAAACTCACACTTTTCAGACTCTTGCATTCGCGGCGACCCGTTTCGTCCTCATATTCGGCCAGAATCTCATAACGTCCGGCAGACAATGGAGCCGTCAATGCCAAAGCATCCAAGAAGGCCGTCTTGCCGACGAGTTTCGTTCCGTCTTTATACAATGAATAAGTCACAAACGGCTGGGGATCGGGAATTCCGACATGCAGTTGCAATGCCGATCGGTCAACCTGATGATTCACATCGACGACATTCACATGGCCGTTTCCACTCTGTTCAAATGTAATATGCTCACGATTTCCGTTGCAGAGAAACGAGTCGTTGTAAATCGGGGCAGGCCCCAGATTGGGCGGACTGACAACCCTAACATAACACATTCCTACCTCATCGTCGTATCCGTAATAAATTTTCATGTGCGAGTTCCAGTTTTCGGAATACCCGAAATTGTATTGATCGAACGAATCTTCAAAAAAATGAATATCCTCTTCGCTGGAGAAGACCAGTTCACTGAAATCGGGGTCCCACGCCATATAGAAATATATGTACTGAACATCCCCGTCAGCTGCAATCGAGCACCCGTCTATATCCGTATCGAATCGTAGTGTAAACGGGTAAACATAGTCAACCGTAAAATTACTGTTCCGTGCATTCTCGATCCAATAATCGCCGGGGCTCATCACCTCATAGAAAGCGATTGATCCTCCCGTTCCGGTAATCGATTTAAGTGTAATCTCGTTATTCCCGCGCCGAGTTTTCAGGCTGTATATCTGCCCGAGGTTCGTATCATTCAGCGTTATCGTTTCACGACATCCCGGATATACACGAACGACCTTGTCGGCAGGTAAGTCCGGCTCAGGATTTCCTGTCTCCGCTTGTTGAAGAATCTCCAGCCGGCGGGAATTCGTTCCGAAATAGACAGATCGGGACGACGTTCCCGTATTTCGAGAGAGTTGAAGCGTTACGATAAATTGCGTATCGGTCTGTGATTCGATAAAAGAGACCGTAATCCAAGAAAATCCGGCAGTTGACAACTGCCGATTCAGAGAACTGCGAATTGCATCTGCGTCGTAACCGGTCTCCGTACCGTCCGTCGTTTCAAACGAATAGGTTTGAGCTGTGTAACTGAGTCTGACGGTTCCGGTCGGCGCATTGCCTAAATCGGCATGCCAAAAAGGTTGTCCGGCAGCGGACCATACGCCTGCGAAGAGCGCCGCGAAGAGAATATAGAACTTTTTCATAGCGGAATTCATTTATCGATTCACAATATTATACTGGTATTTTTGCGTCAGTACGCCCGCGTCATCGCGGATGCAGACGAGTTTTCCGTCATAGTCATATTCATAGGTGGCGATACGATTTGACGGATCCGTAATACGGGTAATGCCCACCAACGGTTCGTAGGCATAGGTTGTGACATGGACATCCGGCAATGCCCGGATAGCAGCTTCCTGCGTTTCCGTCAATGCTCCGGCTAACGGTCGCTGTTCGATCGTTGACGGCAGCAACGATTCGATCTGATCGAACGTTGCGTTTTCGATACGCGCAACGATATACAGGCCGTCGTATCCCCAAACGTAGCAAGTGCTCGTTCCCGACTTGTCGGTAGACTGCAAGGGATGCCCCGCTCTGTCATAGCGACCGTATGTTACCTGATCTTCATAGGAGATATTATCCAAATTCGTCGTCGGCTCGATCAACGCGGCTTGCAGTCGGTTCACCTTTACAATATCCATGGTATTGAACGGACGGAAATAAACGGCTTTTTCCGCAGAGAGCACCCGCGTAGAATCTGCATACATCGTAATCGTGTTGACGGGTACATTTACGATATTGTTCGCAACAAGCGACACTTCGGCATTCGATGGATGAGCAACTTCATGCGGGTAGATATAGGCAGTAGTGATTGCCTGATTTTTACTATTTGCAACCGTTGTCGCCTGCAACTGTCCCTTGGCGTTATAACGATATGCAGTCGTAGTGGAAACCGAAGGATTCCCGTTCTGATAATATTGACGATCAATAGATGTCAATTGGGGATTCTCGATATTCAAACGTTGATCGTATAGCTGATACAACGCGAATTTGGGATAAGAAATGTATTTCGAATCTGTCGATTTATAGTGATACACTTCCTCATAGAGTTTGTTCGCCGAGGTAAGTTGATCCGCATAATAGCTCTTTTTCTCCAACTTTCCTCGCAACGCGCTTTTGGAGATCGGCGTCAACAACATATTTTGGATGGCCGTCGCAGATCCTACCACATCGATCGGAAGCCATGATTCTGCTATTGTCGGGAATCGATCCTCCGTATTGCCGTTACGTTTGTATGTTTCATAGATATACTCGGTAATCGTCTTTTTAAGCGGATTGTTCGTCACATATCTTGTCTCCACGATACGCCCGTATTCAATGTGGTTGTTCATCGAGAACGGGAAACTATGCTGGGTAGAGAGCATTTCACGATCGATATCGTTAAAACCATAGATTAAAGACAGTCGGTATTGGGTGTAAACGGCCGGCCGGCCCCACAGCAGCGTACCGGAACTACTGCCGTCAGCATTCGCATAAACAAACGATCTGCATATCCCGAAACCGGAATCGTCTTTATAATCGACGATCTGACTGATTCTGACGCCGCCGGCATTTCCACTCTCGCTCTGAAGCGAAGGCACATATCCCGTTTCATGATTCCGATTGACGGACGCACTGTACGTATTGCCTTGGTAGGAGAAAACAGAACGGCCACCCGTGGGATAGGTTATCTCCTGCAACATGCCGTAGATTGCATAATCGGGATTGGCATTTCGTCGAGAATAGTTAGGAGAGAGATATTTTATGCCGGCAGCCGTCGTCAGGCTCGGCTCGAAACCGGAAGGCGATGCGGTCGGATCATTATAATATCCCCACCAGTCGATGCCGAACGTATTGATTGGAGGGAATGTCGCATTCGCGTTATAATATTTCATCGAATAGGTCCCGACGCCCGATACGGTAACATTCGATAATACCGGAACGGGATTGTTTCCGCCGATCGTGTCGTAGTTCAACAGGCAGGTCCGCAGGGTATCTCGCGCCTGATCGATCGTATTTAATACGGAAATATTTTTAAGGATTTTCATCTCTCTGGAATTATACCCCGGATCGGAAATTCCGTAAGAGTTATCCCATCGCTCCCCATTTCGAATGTCGTATTCGAAACAGATATCGCACACGCCGTTAATATGAATCGTTTTTATCGGATGTATTTCGGTTGCATTCACGACAAAGTCGTGGAGCAGGTTATTGTTGTCCGGGTAATTGATATCGAGGTAAGACGGATTTGCCGTACCGATCCGCCTAATGTATTTAACCTCCTGATATACTCGTGGATTACAACTCCACGAATAATTCAGATCGGTGCGGGAATCATTTTGCGGCGTACTGTATTCAAACGTAAGATACGCTCCGTCAGGTGTGGAAACACTGGTCAACGACCAACTCGAAGCATAATTATCGCCATTGTCGGATTGCCCTTCGGTATAGCATATGGCCGTCTCGCTGATATTATTCTCTCCGAACGAATACCGGTAACCGTCGCCCGTAACGATAGTAAAACCCGATCTGCATGACCCTTCCACCCTGAATTCCCCATCGGATCTATTCGTGCCATAGACAACGAATTCGCCGTTCGAACGGCGAACAAACGACCCTGAATAACCCATGAAATTAAAATGGAAAATATCGGGTTCCGTTTCGTAACATACCGTAGGATAGGCATTCTCTCCGGGAGGGACCGGATGGACATATGTTGCGATATAGTCGTTGGAGATCATTCCCCAATAGCTGTAATCCAAAGACAAATTCTGTTCATCGCATGTATATTCGAACCCCCTCAACTCTTGCACAGGATCATTGGGATTCGCTTCATTCGGAGAATAACCCATTATCCAATAATAAACGGATTGGGTCGATTCGTCGGGAATTCCCCTGACTTCCCGCGTAATCGCGCCTCCGACGTTCAGATACCATCCCAAACCGACAAGTCCTGCCTGTATATTGGGCTTATAACCGGTGCTCGCGTATTGGATAGAGACAGGGAGGTGGAACGCCATATCCTTATACTCGTAAATCGGAATGGACAACCCCAGCGTTCCGGTGTAGAGGTTCGTTTCGGCATCCCCGTATTTGACCATGCTCCAGACATCGGGAGATACCGGAGTAAAGAAACTTTTGTCAAAGGGTTGGCACTTGGGATAATCCGTTGCTTCCTGTGCATATGGAAGGAATGGCAACAGGGTCGTAAAAGATGCGATCAACACCTGTCCGAGTAGATTTCGTTTCATAATAGAAGTATTTAGGTTGGTTACAATTCGTTTTATCTCGAAATTCTATTGTAAAAGCGCAAGAGCGGTAACGGTTGCTGCATCGGATCGATTGATTAACAGCAAGATGTAAAGGCAGGAAATGGTTTTAAACAAAAATAACAGTTTCAATACGGTAAAAAAAGCATTTTGGAGAAAATAGCGACCTTAACGAACTGTTCATAAACAGTTAATAATCATTGTAATTGAAAAAAAACTTCTAAACAAAGGCTTACATCTAAAAAAAGGAATTTTCCAGCATAAAATATCCGACCTAAAAAGACGGAAAATATCGAAATGAGCTGGAAATACCGTAAATCGAAAAGCGACATCAAGCCGAAGGGAGCGGAATAGGAACGAGGCAAAACGGCTTATCTGCGTCAATTCGGAGCCGCAACCGCACCGGAAGATGTTGGCATAAAGGTTGCGACACCGACAGGAGAAACAAAATCCCGTCACCATGAAAATCCGCACTGGCAAAGGTACGATCACGCTTCCGGTTCTACTGGCGATCTGGTCCGTGTCGGCCGTCACGTCGCTGCCCGGTCTGGCCGTTTCGCCGATTTTGGGTGATCTGAATACGATCTTTCCTTCGGCAAGCGATCTCGAAATTCAGATGCTCACCTCGTTGCCCTCGCTGCTCATCATTCCCTTCGTCCTGCTTTCGGGACGGCTTTCGGTCAAGCGGGACAAACTGCGTATTCTGATTATCGGACTGACGATTTTTCTGCTGAGCGGCATCGCCTGCCTCTTTATCCGCAACATCACGGCGCTGATTCTCGTCAGTTGCATCCTCGGCATCGGGGCAGGCATGGTCATCCCCCTCTCTACGGGACTTGTCGTCGCCTATTTTACAGGCGATTACCGCGTTCGCCAGCTGGGATACAGCTCCTCGATCAACAACCTGACGCTCGTATTGGCCACCGCACTTTCGGGCTATCTCGCAAATATCGACTGGCATCTTTCGTTTCTGGTCTATACGCTGCCGGCCGTCTCGCTCATCCTCTCACCTTTTCTCCGCCGCCAACGCTCGACTCCCGAACCGGCCGCCAGCGACCAGATGCGCAACAAGAAAATAGACCGTCCGAAGCTCATTCAGCTCATGGGACTCTACTTTTTCGTTACCTACGCCGTGCTTACGATCACCTTCTACGCGGCGTTTCTGGTCGACGGATATCACCTGCCCAAGGCCTTCTCGGGTATACTGATCTCGCTGTTCTTCCTCGCAATCATGTCCCCGGGGCTGATGCTCAACCGCATTATCGGCTTTTTGCGGAGTTATACGAATTTCGCCGCCATCGTCATGATCTGCATGGGGTTGTTTTGCTTCGGAATTTTCAAGGACCGCACGATGATGGTCGTCGGGGCCTTGCTGACGGGATTCGGATACGGGTTGATGCAGCCGCTCATCTATGACAAAACAGCCATCATCGCGCCGCCCCGCTCGGCGACGCTGGCGCTCTCGTTCGTAATGGCTGTCAACTACTTGGCCATCATGCTCTGTCCTTTTATCATCGATCTCTTCGCACGCATCACCACGTTTCACAGCGACCGCTTCCCCTTCCTGCTCAACGGTACGTTGGCTATCGGACTTGCCGTCCTCGCCTTCCGACGCCGCAAGAACTTTACGCTCGGTTTGGACGCCTCCTATTACAAGTGACCGTCGTAGTTTACAGGTTTTCAAACAGCGGTTTTGCATTCGTTTTTTGAAGAAATCGTTATCTTTGCCGAAAAGTAAATTTTCGCATAGACAGGCTTCGCTCGGCATAGCCAGCGGAAGATGCCGCCGCACTCGACTCCTGCCGTCTCTGCCGTGTTCAATTACCGATTTATGGAGAAAAACCTCGTTTATAAGCCCCTCGGCACCTGCTCGAAATTTATCGACGTAACCATTGAAAACGGTCGCATCAAACAAGTACGGTTTATCGGCGGCTGTCACGGCAATACACAAGGGATTGCGGCATTGATCGCCGGAATGGAGGTGGATGAAGCGATCGCCAAATTGAGCGGCATCGATTGCGGCGGCAGGGGAACCTCCTGCCCCGATCAACTGGCGAAGGCGCTGACGCAATTGAAAAGCAGTCGGTAATCACCGCAAGCGTTCTACCCTGCTCCTTATCCCTTCTTCCGACCCGATGCTGTTCGACATTTCCATGCGCTCCTCTCCGCGCCAATCGGTCGATTCGCAACGAGAGCAGGCATCAGTATGAACGGAATATCCCTGCATCTCGGAACGTTTTTTGCAACGTTCAGCAAAACCTAAAAATCGTATTATGTACTTTCTCTGGTATCTGCTTATCGGACTCGTCGCCGGCTGGCTGGCCAATCTTTTGGTCAAGGGTCACGGTTCGGGGCTTATCATCAATCTCATCGTCGGCATTGTCGGCGGTATTCTGGGCGGCTGGATTCTATCGTTGTTGGGGCTGGTCGCCGTCGGCACGTTAGGCAGTCTGATCGCCTCGATCGTCGGAGCCGTCGTCCTGCTGTGGATCGCCTCCCTGCTCACATCGTCTTCTAAAAAGCAGAATTCCAACTGAACAAGGGAAAGATTAATCCGATACCGACGGAGGGCCGAAGAGACAAGGAACACCGTCGAATGGTTCGATGCCGAATCGGCGCGGATAAAAATTAAACACAAAATCCGTCCCGACCGGTAAGAATCCTCTTGCGCCGATCAAACGGCGCAAGAGGGTTCCGCGAACGGTAATCCGCATATCAATCAACGGGTTCGATTCCCGCTTCATCCATTCCGATGCTTATTACCGGCTGTTCATTCAGGAATAATCCCGAACAGGCAGGGTAATTTCTGAGGTTCGCCGGATAAATTATTTGACGGATTCTTTTCCCAAATTTTAGAAAAAACGAATTAATTCCTACCTTTGGGTCTTAAATAGCAGCAGACAAATGCATAAATCGGGTTTTGTCAATATCATCGGAAATCCCAATGTCGGAAAATCGACGCTGATGAACGCGCTGGTGGGCGAAAAACTCTCCATCATCACCTCCAAAGCGCAGACCACGCGCCACCGCATTCTGGGAATCGTCAACGGAGACGATTTCCAAATTGTCTTTTCCGATACGCCGGGCATTCTCAAACCCAGCTACAAGTTGCAGGAGTCGATGATGAATTTCGTGCGCGGCGCCCTCTCGGACGCCGACGTATTGCTCTACGTAACCGACACCGTTGAACGGGACGACGAACGCGCGGCCGAGGTTCTCGACCGCATCCGTCAGAGCGGAGTGCCGACGCTGGTGGTCGTCAACAAGATCGACCTCACGACGCAGGAGGCGCTCGAAGCGCTCGTCGAGAAGTGGCACGCAACACTGCCCAACGCCGAAATCATCCCGATCTCGGCCAAGGAAGGGTTCAACATCGCCGGACTTTTTGACCGGATTCTGGCGCTGCTTCCCGAAGGCGAACCCTTCTACCCGAAAGATACGCTCACGGACAAGACGCTGCGATTCTTCGCCTCGGAGATCATTCGTGAGAAGATTCTCCGCAACTACGACAAGGAGATCCCTTACAGTTGCGAGATCGAGATCGAAGCCTACAAGGAGGAGCCTGACATCGACCGGATCTCGGCCGTGATTTACGTGGCGCGCAATTCACAGAAAGGCATCCTGATCGGACACAAGGGCGAAAAGCTCAAAAAGGTCGGCCAGCAGGCCCGTGAAGAGATGGAGGAATTTCTCCAAAAGAAGGTCTTCCTGCAACTTTTCGTCAAAGTCAGCGACGACTGGCGCAACGACCAACGACAATTGCGGCGATTCGGCTACGATCCCCAATAACGGCAATAAACCGCCCAAGAGAGCGTTTACGTTGAGGAAATGAAGAAATTTACGATGCGAAAAGGAATTACAGGAGTGTTGCTGGCGATCGCGCTGACGATCGGTCTGGGCAGCCGCGCGCAATACGACAGGGACTACTTCTACTACGTCGGCCGCTCGTTCATGATCAACAACAATTTCGAGGATGCCATCCGCACGCTCAACATTCTGTTGCGTTTCGACGACGACGCCTACGAAGGTTACTTTCTGCGCGGCATCGCCAAATACAATCTCGACGACCTGCTGGGCGCCGAGGCCGATTTCACCACCGCCATCGAAAAGAATCCGGTCTTCACCACCGCTTTCACCTATCGCGCCATCACCCGTTCGCGGCTGGGCAACTACGACGACGCACTCTCCGATTTCGCCGAAGCGATCGAGCTGCGTCCCGACCTGCCCAACGCCTATTACAGCCGGGGCGTCACCCGCCTGCTGAACCAGCAGTTCCGCGAGGCGATCGACGACTTCGACAAGTTCATCCGGCAGGAGAACAAGGTTTCGGACGCCTATCTCAACCGCGGCGTCTGCTACCTCTATCTCAAGGATACGACGCAGGCCTACGTCGATTTCGACACGGCGATCCGCACCAACCGCGAAAACCCGATGAGTTACAACCGGCGCGGCGAACTGGAGATGAAGCAGCAGCGCTACAAGGAAGCGGAGGCCGATTTCAATATGGCCATCCGCTGCGATTCGAACTACCTGCTCTCCTTCTTCAACCGCGCCATCGTCTACTCGAGCACCAACCGGCCGATGCAGTCGCTCGCCGACTTCGACCGCGTGCTGCAACTCGATTCGACCAACTCGCTCACCTACTTCAACCGCGCCATCGTCCGCTCGCAGATCGGCGACTACAACCGCGCGCTCGAAGACTACGACAAAGTGGCGTTCTACTCCCCCGAAAACGTGCTGGTCTATTACAACCGCGCAGGCATCCAATCGCAATTGGGCGATATCGAAAGCGCCGTCGAAGACTACACGAAAGCGATCGAACTCTACCCCGATTTCGCCAACGCCTATCTCAACCGCAGCCGCCTGCGCTACCTGCTCAAAGACGAGCAGGGCTCGCGCCGCGACCGCGACATCGCCCAGCGCAAAATCGCCGAATACAAGACTCGCGTGAGCGACAGCACCTATTCGATCTACGCCGATACGACGCACCGTTTCGACCGTCTGCTGTCGTTCGACGCCAATGTCGCCGGCAGCACCTTCGGACGCATCACCTCCAAGAACGCCGACAATCGTCTAGCGTTGTTGCCGCTCTTCCGCTTCACGCTCTGCACGCCCGACAGCCTTTCGAGCGTCACGGCAGGACGTTACCACTCGCAGCGCGAAACCGATTTCCGCCGTCGTATCGACAACAAGTACCTGACGCTCACCGCCCGCGAAAGCAATGTGCCGGCCGACTCGCTCGTCATGCTGGACAAGCGCTACGCCCGCGAACTGATGGCCGATCCCGCATCGTGGGAACTGCTGTTCCAGCGCGGCATCACCCAGACGCTCATCAAGCAGTACACCAATGCCGTCGGAACATTCACGTCGGCTATCGACCAATATCCCGCCAACCCGTTCCTCTACCTGAACCGTTCGACCACGCGGGCGGAGATGATCGACTTCATCTCGTCGATCGACAACTCCTACCAACGGATCACCATCGAATCCGATCCGGCCAAGCGGCTCCAAAACTCGCAGTCGCGCACCTACAACTACGACGAGGCGATCGCCGATCTGAACAAGGCGGCCAAGCTCTACCCCGACTTCCCCTACACCTACTACAACCGCGCGAACCTGATGGCGCTGTCGGGGAAACTGCCCGAGGCCTACAGCGACTACACGAAGGCCATCGAACTGAACCCCGCGTTCGCAGAGGCGTACTACAACCGCGGTCTGGTACAGATTTTCATGAAGGATACGCGCAAAGGATGTCTCGATATGTCGAAGGCGGGCGAACTGGGCATTCAGGAGGCTTACGAAATTCTGAAACAATACACCTCGATGGAACGATGATCCGCACGAATCCATTACCCCCGATTCCGACGGCCGCAGTCACGGCCGTCGGCCGCGTTTACACCGGCAGCACCTCATCGGGTCTCGTCCCGACGGCGCAGCGGAAAATCCGATATGGAAAAATCACCCAAATTCAATAATCAATGACAGAAACAATCAAAAAGACTCTGCGCGATTCCAAAGCGGCCCGTTGGACCGCCCTCGTCATCGTCTCGTTTACGATGATGTGGGGTTACTTCCTAACCGACGCTATGTCACCGCTGATGGATATGCTCGGCATCTCGATCGAACAGGGAGGGATGGGTTGGAGTGCCGACGATTTCGGCAGCTTCAACTGGGCCTACATGTGGTTCAACGTATTCCTCTTCATGCTCATCTTCGGGGGTATTATTCTCGACAAAATGGGCGTCCGTTTCACTGGAATCGTCTCTTGTCTGTTAATGGTAATCGGCGCCGGCATCAAATACTACGCCGTTCAATACATCCAGCCGGGCGGCAACGCCGTCCTCTTGGGACTGAACGAACAGGTGTTAATGGCCTGTTTTGGTTACGCCATTTTCGCCATCGGAACAGAAACTTGCGGCATCACCGTTTCAAAGGTGCTGGTGAAGTGGTTCTACGGTCACGAACTGGCGCTGGCCATGGGTGTACAGGTCGCCGTCGCGCGCCTCGGTACGGCATTGGCACTGATCATCAGCCCCTCATTGGCTCGTCATTTCGAGATGTCGGCACCGTTGCTGCTGGCCCTCGTGCTACTCGTCGTCGGCTTGCTGGCCTATCTCTACTACTGTGTCATGGACACCAAGCTCGACCGGCAGGAGGCAGAGATTAACACATCCGACAACGATGATCGATTCAAGATTGCCGACCTCAAACTCATTCTCACCAATCGCGGGTTCTGGCTCATCGCATTGCTTTGCCTGTGTTTCTATTCGGCGGTATTTCCCTTTATCAAATATGCGACCTCACTGATGATCAACAAATACGACGTCGCTCCGGGGCTTGCAGGTCTGTTGCCATCGTTGATTCCATTCGGCAATCTGATCATGACGCCTATTTTCGGTGGTATCTACGACCGGAAAGGCAAGGGTGCGACGATCATGATTATCGGATCGATGCTTCTCATCCTCGTGCACGTGCTGTTCGCACTACCGATCCTCAACTATTGGTGGTTCGCGGCGTTTGTCATGGTATTGCTGGGTGTGGCTTTCTCGCTCGTCCCGTCGGCCATGTGGCCGAGCATACCGAAGATCGTACCTCAAAAACTGCTCGGCTCGTCATACGCCCTGATCTTCTGGATTCAGAATATCGGCCTCGGAGGAGTTCCTCTGTTGATCGGGAAAGTCCTGAAAAATTACGGCATCGCCGGAGAAGTCGTCCGTGACGGGAAAGTCGTACTGCTTTATGATTACACGATTCCGATGTGTATTTTCGCCCTGTTCGGCGTCGTGGCCGTCGTGCTGGCCTTCATGCTCAAAGCCGAAGACCGGAAGAAGCATTACGGACTGGAAAAGGCGAATATTCAGAAATAACCGCATCCGCCAAAATAAAAGCGCAGGACCGATTGTCGGCCCTGCGCTTCGTTTTATATCGGCGCCTTACCGGATTTGTCCGTAAAGTTCCGTAATGCGGTCGCACATCTCCTCCCAGGAAAAGCGGCGTTTCTCCTCGTGCATGGCGGCGCGGAACCGCGTGAGAGTATCGCCCTCATAAATACGTTCGAGCGCCTCGGCGACGCTTGCCGCATCGGGGCGACAAACATACCCTGCACGACCGTCGGGCACGATCTCCGAGAGGCCGCCCACGTCGGTGACGATCATCGGCAGTTCGAAATTATAGGCGATCTGGGTCACTCCGCTCTGCGTGGCGGTTTTATAAGGTTGCACGACAAGGTCGGCCGCCGAAAAATAGTATTTCACGTCGGCGTCGGGAACAAAAAAATCATGCAGGATCACCTCGTCGTCCAATTGCAGCGACTCGATCTGCTTCACGTATTTCTCCCGCGATGCGTAGAACTCTCCCGCCACGATCAGCCGATGTCCCGGACGGCGAAACCGCGCCCATGCATCGAGCAGAATATCCAGTCCCTTGTAGTCCCGTATCAGGCCGAAAAAAAGAGCGTAACGCTGCTGCGAATCGAGTTTCAGATACCGGCACGCCTCTTCGCGCGGAACCGCCGAACCGAAGTTCTCGAACAACGGATGCGGCGAAAAAAGCGCCGGAGCGGAGGTATAAGCGTTCAGCTCCTCGTGTACTTGCTCCGACATATAGATGAACCCGTCGATCGACGAGAGAAAATAACGATTGAACGGCCGGTCGACGAAATGATGCTCGTGCGGCTCGACATTGTCGATCTGGCAGATCGTACGTGTGTGACCGTTGCCGCGCGCCAAACGGGCGATCGTACCGAAACAGGGGGCCATGAAAGGCGTCCAGTACTTCATCAGTACGAAATCGGGGCGTTCGCGGCGGATGGCCCGTCCCACGCGCCACCAGTTGAAGGGATTGACCGTATTGACGCAACGTGTAATATGCAGATCGGCAGGCGGCGGCGTGTCGACCGTCTGGCTCTCGCCCGGAAAGAGAAACGAAGGATACTGCACCGTAAAGGTCTTGATGTCCACGTCATCGCCGCGCGAACCGAAAGTACGCGCCATGATCTCCATGATGGAAGCCAGACCGCCGCGATAGGGATGGGCGGGACCTACGATGCAGATTTTCATGCTCAATTCCGCGCTTTATATTCCGCAACACCCCGTTCCAGAAAGTCGATGAACCCTTCGACGCTCAGGTCATAGCCGCGCGGCGGGAGCAACGCATCGCCGTTACGGTCGGCCACGATGTAATTGGGCTGGGCATTGACGTTGAATCGCGTGCGGGCGATATAGGAGTTGATGCGACCGATATCTCTGAGCGTCGTACCGCCCTCGGTGGTCACCCAGTCCTCCTTCGCGGCGCGCGCCTTATCGTCGGTATAAAGCGCCACGACGATGTAATCATCGCGCAGAATCTGCTGCACGCGGGCGTCGGAAAGCACCTTCTGCTCCATCTCGCGGCAGTTGACGCAGCCGTGCCCCGTCACGTCGACGAAGAGCGGTTTATCGGCGGCGCGGGCCGCTGCCAGCGCCTCGTTCCACTCGAAATAGCCCGTAATGCCGTGCGGCATGGCGAGGAAGTCGCCATATTTGACCTCTGGCGACGCAATGCGGATAGCCGTCCGAGCGTCGGCCCCGCCGATGACGGGACTCTGTCCGAGCACGAAATCCTGCGTTTGCAACGGAGGCAGATAACCCGACAGCGCTTTGAGCGGCGCTCCCCACATACCCGGAATCATATAGACGACGAAGGTGAAGTCGATAATGGCCAGCGCAAGGCGCGTCACCGAGAGCGATTTCACCTCGCTGTCATGCGCAAAACGCAGTTTGCCGAGCAGATAAAAGCCCAACATCGTAAACGAAACGATCCAGATCGCCAGATAGACCTCGCGGTCGAGCAGGCCCCAATGGTAGGTCTGATCGGCCACGCTGAGAAACTTGAAGCCCAGCGCCACCTCGACGAAGCCCAGCACGACCTTCACCGAATTGAGCCAGCCGCCGCTCTTGGGAAGATTCTTCAACAGCGAAGGAAACATCGCAAAGAGCGTAAAGGGCAGGGCGAAGGTGATCGAAAAGACCAGCATCGTGAGTATCGGGGCCCAGAAAGCGCCTTTCGTCGCGCCGATGATCGCCGAGCCGACGATCGGGCCCGTACACGAGAACGAGACCAGCACCAGCGTCAACGCCATGAAGAAGACGCCCAGAAGACCTCCCCGATCGGCATTGCGGTCGCTCTTGTTGACCATCCAGCTCGGAAGCGTGATTTCGAACGCCCCGAAGAACGAAGCGGCGAAAACCATGAAGACGATGAAGAAGATCAGATTGGGCAGCCAGTGCGTCGCCAGCCAATTGAAGATATCCGCCGTCACGGCATCGCCTCCCAGCACACGCGTGATGAGAATGATCGCCGCGATGGGAACCGTATAGAGCAACACGATGAACGATCCGTACATCAACGCCTTGAACCGGCCGGCCGCCGCCGACTCGCTCCCTTTCAGGAAGAACGACACGGTCATCGGGATCATCGGGAAGACGCAGGGCGTCAGCAAGGCCAGCAGTCCCCAGCCGATCGCCACCAGAATCAGCCCCAGCAGATCGTCTCCTCCGACATCGGCCGACTCTCCGATCGGCGTTTGATGAAGGCTATCGGCCGCAGCGTCCTGCACGGTCGAAGCGTCTCCCAGTTTGATTTCGAACGGCCAGTCTTCGGGCATGTTGCAGTTGGTGCCCTGACACGAGCGCCAGTTGATATTCCCTTTCAGCACTCCCGCAGGCGCCGTCAGACGCACGCGCTGCGCGAGGACGATCTCACCCTCGTACTCGCCAATCTCCTCCTCGAAAATCTCGTCGTAACTGCGTTTCGAAGCGACCTTCTCGAAGGGCTCCCCCACGAGTTCCACGCCTTCCGAAGGTTCGAACGTAACGACCGTGGAAGAGAATCCCGAATGGAGGTCGTAGGTATGCCATCCCTCGAGAATCTTACCGGTAAAGGTGATTTCATAGATTCCGTCGACGGTCTTTTCCGTCGAATCGCTCCACCGCACGGTTACAGCAGGCTGCGCCGAAACGAAGACAGCCAGAAATACGGCAATCGCGGTCGTTGCGAATAATTTTATCCGAAAATTCATATTTTCCATCTGATTTTGCCGCGTAAAAGTATAAAAATAATCGGGAGTCGCCAAATTTCCTGCCGCTCCCGATCAGTTGAAACGTCACTTTAGAAAATGTGCCAAGCCACCGTCAGGCCGGCCATCACGATCGAGACCATCGACATCAGCTTGATAAGGATGTTGAGCGACGGGCCCGACGTATCCTTGAAAGGATCGCCGACGGTATCGCCCACGACCGTCGCCTTGTGGCAGTCGGAACCTTTGCCGCCGAAATTACCCTCCTCGATCATCTTTTTGGCATTGTCCCACGCGCCGCCCGAGTTGGCCATGAAGACCGCCAGCACGAAACCGGAACTGAGTCCGCCGACAAGCAAGCCCATAACGCCCGCCACGCCGAACAGAACGCCGACCAACACCGGCACAGCGATCGCCAGCAGACTGGGAAACAGCATCTCGCGCTGCGCGCCGCGCGTCGAAATGGCAACGCACCGCGCGTAGTCGGGCGTCGCTTCGCCGGTGAGAATGCCTTTGATCTCGCGGAACTGACGCCGCACCTCTTCGACCATGCTCTCGGCGGCGCGGCCTACAGCGTTCATCGTCAACCCGCAGAAGAGGAACGACATCATCGCACCGATGAAGACGCCGATGAGCACCAGCGGATTCATCAGATTGATCTGATAAAATTCCATAAAATCGATGATCGAAGCCTCCTGCACCAGTCGCTCCGCGCCATCCGGCAAGGTAATGACCGTCTGCCCGATGTGCATCAGACCGATCTTGATCTCCTCGATGTAAGAAGCCAGCAGCGCAAGCGCCGTCAGTGCGGCCGAGCCGATGGCAAAGCCTTTGCCCGTGGCAGCCGTCGTATTGCCCAACGCATCGAGCGCATCGGTGCGGCGGCGCACTTCGGGGCCCAGTTTGCTCATCTCGGCATTGCCGCCCGCATTGTCGGCGATCGGGCCGTAGGCATCGGTAGCCAACGTAATTCCCAATGTCGAGAGCATACCCACAGCGGCGATGCCGATGCCGTAAAGCCCCAACGACATGTTGTGGGCCGTCATCAGATGTCCCATATCGAAACCGATGGCGCACAGATAGGCCAGAATGATCGCCGCGCCGATAGTAATGACCGGTATGGCCGTCGAGATCATGCCCACCCCGATACCCGAAATGATGACCGTCGCCGGGCCGGTCTGGCCGCTGCGGGCGATCTTCTGCGTCGGGCGGTAGGAGTGCGACGTATAGTATTCGGTCGCCTGACCGATGACGATGCCGGCCACCAATCCCGTGATGACCGAGAACGAAAGTCCCAGCCAGTTCTGAATGTCGAGCAGATAGAGAATGATGAAGGTCGCGGCGGCGATCAGCACAGAGCTGACGTTGACCCCCACGCCCAACGCCCGCAGCAACTGGCGCATCGTAGCTCCCTCTTTCGTCCGTACGAGGAAGATTCCGATGATCGAGAGCAGAATGCCTACGGCGGCGATCAGCATCGGCGCAAGCACGGCGCGTGTCTGCATCTCCACATCGCCCGTCACGGCGAAAGCCGCCGCACCGAGCGCCGCCGTGGCGAGCACCGAACCGCAGTAGCTCTCGTAGAGATCGGCTCCCATGCCGGCCACATCGCCCACGTTGTCGCCCACGTTGTCGGCGATCGTAGCCGGATTGCGCGGATCGTCCTCGGGGATGCCCGCTTCGACCTTGCCGACCAGATCGGCGCCCACATCGGCCGCCTTGGTATAGATGCCGCCGCCCACGCGCGCGAAGAGCGCCTGCGTCGAAGCGCCCATGCCGAAGGTCAGCATCGTCGTGGTGATGATCACCAGTTTCTGTGCGCCCGTGGCATCGACGAAACAGTTCAGCACGATATACCATAGAGAGATATCGAGCAGCCCCAGCCCTACGACGACAAGCCCCATCACGGCACCGCTGCGAAAAGCGACGCGCAGTCCGCGGTCGAGCGATTGCTGCGCCGCATGAGCCGTTCGCGCCGAAGCGTACGTCGCGGTCTTCATACCGAAAAAGCCCGCCAGACCCGAGAAGAATCCGCCTGTGAGGAACGCAAAGGGAACCCAAGGATTCTGCACGCCGGCGCCGTAAGCCAGATAGGCGAAAAAGAGTGCCAGCACGACAAAGACGATCGCAACGACTTTGTACTGTTGGCGCAAATAGGCCATCGCGCCCGCGCGGACGTGACCTGCAATTTCCTGCATACGCTCCGTGCCTTCGCTCTGACGTTTCATCTTCCGATAAAACACATAGGCAAAAACGAGCGCCACGACCGAAGCCGCAGGCACGAGCCAAAAAATCGAAGGAATGTTCATTTTTAGAATTTTTAGTTAAATTTCCGTTGACACTAAATCAAAGATAACAAAAATTTCGATTCACTGTCCGCGGAAACGGCTAAAAAACAAACATTCGCTCCGATTCTCCCGACAACAATCCCTCCGGTTCCGTTATTTTTCAGTAATTTCCTTGCTATGAGCGATCGACTGCAAGGCGAGATACTGCTCGCCGTAATTGAGCATATTCTCCATCTCGGTGCGGAACATATCGAGGTGCTCCTCCTCCTCTTTGGCGAGGTCTTGGAACAGCTTGTGGGAGATCTGATCGTCCTCGGCGGCGCACAGGCGCGCCCACTCGTTGTAGGAGTCGACGGTGCGCTGTTCGAGCGTCATGGAAAATTCCATCGCCTCTTTGACGTCGCGTATCTTGCGCGGTTCAAACGAGGGCATCATCTCGACCTCGCCCTGAAGGAACATGATGCGGTCGGCGATCTTGTCGATGTGGAACATCTCCGTGATCGAGGTCTGTTTCATCATCTTCGAGAAATATTCATAGCCGTCGTCCTCGAAATGGACATGGAAATAGAGATATTGCAACGTAGTGGCGATCTCCTTGCCGATCGCCTCGTTCAGGCGGTCGATACTTTTCTGATACTTGTTTACGGTGGCCATACTTAAAATGAATTAATGGATTTATGCACACCCCACCTCCGCAAACTATGTACCACGTTCTGAACCATCTATCAAAAATCGAAGCCGAAGGCGCCGGTTTCACCCCTCCGCGGCGACGGACGCGCATCGCGGTAGACGACGCTGACGATCGAGCCGAACTGCCGTCATCGTATAAAGACGCGGGGCTGCGTCCCGCAAGACACAGCCCCAGCATTATTTTACTTACGCGTTACGCGCGGATCGCCTACCGCCACTCGAACGCTCCGCGGCAGATAACCGTACCGGCATCGTTGCGGATTTCGACGAGCGTTTCCGAGCCGCGCTCCTCCAACGCCACCGAAAGCGTCTCGCCGTAACGCGACTCTTTGAGGAAATTGATGTCCAGACGCAGCGGACGCTCCTCCTCGAACCGCTCGATCGGCAGCACGTCGAGCATCATCTCGATGTAACGCATCGTATTGACATGGCGGTTGAAGTCGATGTCCGAATAGGCAACCCGATGGGTCAATACCGGTTCTGCGTTGGGTGCGGGCACCTTGCGCGGCTTTTCGGCCGGCGAGGGAGATTCCACGATCGCATCGTTATGGCTCTCAGCCACCGCCCGCAGATCGACCGCCGTGCGCTTCGTCAGATCGAGCATGCACCACTGCGACACCACGCGGCCGAACCGTGTACCGGTCTGGTCAGTCAGTTCGAAATTTCGCGTCGAAAGCATCCGCCCGTAATCGCTGATCCACGTCGCGATTTCGTACTTCACATACTCCTTGGGACGATAATCGAATTCGAACGCGATGCGCGAAAGCACCCATGAAAAGTTATCCTTGTTCAGAGCGTCCACCCCGAAGCCTTTGGTATGAGCGTCGATACCCGCAATGTTGAGAATATTGCCGCCCAACGCTACAAGGGTAATGCGCAGTGAAAAATCGACCTCCTGCGGTTCTACCCGAAAAGGATATGCCGTTTTAGTTGCCATAATTTTTCTGTTTTATGATAGCAAAGATACAATTTATTTTTGAAACCCGCGAAATGCCGTAGAGAACCGCTTTTCGCTCGGGCGTCGACGCATTTTCCGAAAGCGATGCGAAACCTGTCCGCCGAACGGAAATCGGAATGCCTCTCAAAACAAAAAAAGCAAACCGTAGACTTGTATAAAAGAAAAATAGATAATAAATTTGTACACATCAACCATTTCCATCAACTACTCACAATTAAAAACAGTCCGACACACCACTCAAAAGACGCCAATCAATGAAACTACTCGTAACCCTTCTTTCGACCGGCGCCCTGCTCTGCGGGTGCTGCGGCTCCGATTGCGGAACCGCAAACGTCTCGCTCGACTATGCGAAAATCAACACCGAAGCAGCAAAGCGGTATCTCGAGCCCATCCGCCCCGGGTTCGAAGGGCGCAATCCCTTCTGGAACGGATTCGCCAAAAAATTCATCTACGCTCCGGCGTTCGATTTTCAGGAGATCGCCGGCGCCGAGAGCTACCGCTTTACCCTGACGCCGCTCGACGAGGGCGTACGAGGTTCGTGGAGTTTTACCGCCGATTCGCCGAAAGCCGCTCTTTCGCCGATCTGGAATGAGGTTCCGGTCGGGCAGGTACGCGTCGTCGTCGAAGCTCTCGACGCAGAGGAGAAAGCGATCGGCAAGGCCGGCGAACGCGAGTTCCGCCGCGACTATCCCTTCGCCGGCCCTTATACGCCTGCGGTGCGGGATTACCGTCAGGCAGCCCTGATGGGGCTGCTCTACATTCACAGGATGCCGGAGATACAGTATTGGGCCAACCACACGGAGCCCGACATGAATTACAGCCACAACACCTACGCCTGCAAGATCATCGGCGCGACGATCCGTTCGGAGGTCTTGTTGGCGAAACTGCTTCCCGCCTACAAGGGGCAGGCGACCCGCATCGCCGAGAACGCGGCACGGTTCCTCGTCGATCAAAGCCAGCCCGAAGGCGCGCCGCTCGCCTTCTTTCCGCCGACCTACTATAAGGATCTGATCGCCTCCAAACGCGCCGAGAATCAGAACAAGACGATGATGATGGAGGCCGCAACGGCCGGCCACGCCTTTCTGGATCTCTACGACCTGACAGGCGACAAAGCCTACTACGACCGCGCCCTCGGGATCGCCGATACCTATGTGCGCCTGCAACGGGCGGACGGATCGCTGCCCGTCAAGGTCGATTTCACTACCGGCGAACCGGTCAACGACGCATGCGCCATGCTGCACCCCCTGCTGAAATATTTCCAGCGTCTGAAAGCCGATTACGGCGTAGAGAATTACGCCGAGGCGCAGGCCAAAGGCGAGCGGTGGATGCACGAGGTGGCGCTCCGCGATTTCGACATGACGGGCCAGTTCGAAGACGTGACCGTCATGGGACTGCAACCTTACGAGAACTTGACCAACTGCACGGCGGCGCCCTATGCCACCTACCTGCTCTCAAAGGGAACCCCCTCGGCCGAAGAGCTGACCTATGCCGTCGACCTCGCCCGTTTCAGCGAGGATCAGTTCACCTTCTGGGACACGCCGATCACCGCGGACGGCATCAAGGACAAAGCCACGCCTTGCGTCTACGAGCAGTACAAATACCAGAAACCCGTCGACGCCAGCGCCTGCAACGTGGCCAATGCCATGCTCAGCCTCTACGAAGCCACCGGCGAGGCGATCTATCTGGCCAAAGGCAAGGCGCTCATCGACAACATCACCGTCGTGCAGAACGCCGTCAACGGCCAGATCCCGACCACGTGGGATTTCCGCAACACGAAGAGCGCCCGCAACCGCACGTTCTGGATCAACTGTTCCTACGGTTCCATTACCTCGCTGCTGCGGCTGAACGACATGCTTGCGGGCGAACGGAAATAGCGACCTTCTTAATTTCAAAAGATGCGTATTGCGGGAGTTCGTTCGCAATACGCACCTTTTCGTAAAACGCAAAATCGAAAATCCGGCAGATAAATAATAACTCAAATATTTTGCACGGCGGCCAAAAAAACATATTTTTGTCTCTTGTTATTCCGTTCAATATTCGTCTACCAATCCGAAAATTCGACCGGAATACCTAACGAAAACAGGCAGAAACCATGTAACTACGCTCGTTTTATCGATCTGCACCCGGCTCTGCGGTAACTGCAAATGACCTAAACAACCGAATTCCGCATAAATAATCACTCTCAAAAACAAACGTGTATGAACAAAGTATCTTTCCGACTTACCTTCGCCGAAGCATTGGAAATCGGCGTGAAGAATGCGCCGTCGATCATCGGCTGCGTCGCATTGTGGCTGCTCACGATCTGGGTTCCCTACATCAACGTCGGAACTACGATCGCCATCAACATACTGCCGATCGAACTGGCCAAGGGCAATGTTATTTCTCCTCTGAGCATCTTCGACGCCAAGTACCGCAAATACATGGGCGATTTTCTCATCACGACCGGACTGATGATCATTCCCATCTTCATTGCCATGATGTTCATGATCGTACCGGGCATCGTGCTTTCGATCGCATGGAGCCTTGCCTACTATTTCCTCTTCGAGAAGAAAAAGAATCCGATGCAGGCGCTCTCGGCCAGCAACGAAGCGACCTACGGCAGCAAATGGACGATATTCTTCGTCCTGCTGGTATTCGTGATCGCAGCCTATATCGTCGCAGGCATCTTCACATGGATCTGCGCGGCGATCGACGTCGGATTCATTACGTTCGTCGTCATGCTCGCCGTCTTTGCCGTTATCATGTCGGTAGGACTTGCCGTAGACGCATCGTTCTGGCGGCAGCTCAAGGACAATGTACAATAATTCGCCCGATCGACCGTATCTATCAATGCCCGAAGCAGCCGTTACATCTGCTTCGGGCATTGTCAGACCTATTCATGTAAATTCATGTCGAATAATTTGAAACGTTTCTTTGGAATCTACCTGCGGCTGGCGCTGTTGACGCTCGTCGTCTGCACGCTGCTGCGCATCGTCCTGCTCTTCAACGAGCAGACTTCCGAACTGGGTTTCAGTTTCCTTCAATGGATCGCCGTCTTCGGGCTGGGAGCCGTCAACGATCTCGCGGCCCTGACCGTCGGCTATGCATTCCTGTGGGTCTTCATGCTCTCGCTCTCGAAATGGAAATACAGTCGTCCGACGGGGTACATTCTGCTCGGCGCGCTGGTCGCAGCATTCTGTTACGTCGCCTTCTGCAATACGATCTTCGACGAATACGGCAGCGCGGCGCCGCTCGTCGCCTCGATCGTGCTGGGCTATTGGGCCGGAAGCTTCGCCCTGCGGCTTTTCTGGCGGCGGCTGCAACCGCTGTGGTCGAAGGCGTGGTTCGCCGCCCTGCTCACGATCTACGTCGGCGCGATTCTCTTCAACGCCGTCAGCGAATACTATTTTTGGAACGAATTCGGAGTCCGCTATAACTTTATTGCGGTTGATTATCTGGTCTACACGAACGAGGTGGTGGGCAACATCATGGAATCCTACCCCATCATTCCGCTGGCAACGCTGATCGTCGCCGTGACGATCGCCGTGACATGGCGGCTCTTCCGACGCGATATCCGCGAAACCGAAGCGTTCAAAAGCGGCGGGTGGAAACTCGCCGCCTCGCCGATCTATCTGGCGATGGTCGGCGTCGCTCTGTGGCTGCTGCCCTTCAACACGCGGTTTCAGACGAGCGACAACGTCTATTACAACGAGTTGCAGGCCAACGGTCTCTACAAGTTCTACGAGGCCTTTCTGAAAAACGAACTCGATTACGCGCAATTCTACCGCACGCTGCCCGAAGCCGAGGCCGCAGCCCTCGTCCACAACGAATATCGGAGCGAGGGACAGAATCGTCAATCCGTCGACTCCCCGGGTGAAGAACGGCATCCCAACATCGTACTGGTGACGCTCGAAAGCATGAGCGCATCGTTCATGGCGCGCTACGGAAATCCCGACACGCTGACGCCCCGACTGGATTCGCTCTGCGGCAAGTCGCTGGTCTTCGACCGGCTCTTCGCAACGGGCAACCGCACGGTACGCGGACTGGAAGCCGTGACGCTGTCGCTGCCGCCCTGCCCGGGACAGAGCATCATCAAACGCCCCCGCAACGCCGGCATGCACTCCACTGGCGCCATGTTGCACGACAAAGGCTACGACGTGCTCTATTTCTACGGCGGCAACAGCTATTTCGACAACATGGAGACCTTCTTCGGCGGCAACGGCTACGAAATCGTCGATCAAAAGAGCTATTCGCCCGATGAGATCACCTTCCAAAACATCTGGGGCGTTTGCGACGAAGACTCCTACGCAAAGGCAATCCGTACGGTCAGCGAACGGGCGCAAAGCGGGCGGCCTTTCTTCGCCCACATCATGAGCGTCAGCAACCACCGGCCCTACACCTATCCCGCAGGGCGTATTCCGATTCCCAACGACGCCAAATCACGCGCCGGCGGAGTGATGTACAGCGACTATGCGTTGGGGCAATTCCTCGACGAAGCGAGTCGCCAGCCGTGGTTCGCCAATACGGTTTTCGTCATCACGGCCGATCACTGCGCATCGAGCGCCGGAAAAACCGAGATTCCGCTTGAAAAATACCATATTCCGGCGATGATCTATGCACCCGGCATGATCGAGCCGGAAAGCGTCGCGAAAATCGCGTCGCAGATCGATCTGATGCCTACGCTCTTTTCGCTGCTCGGCATGGATTACGATTCGTGGTTCTACGGACGCGACATCCTCGACGACGACTTCCGCGAACGCGCATTCGTCGCGACTTATCAGGATTTGGGCTATCTCGAAGGCGACCGCTTCACGGTGCTCTCGCCCGTCAACCGCACGGAACAGTTTCTGCTGCGGCCGAATGACGAGGATCCCTATGCACTGGAACGGACGGACGAAATCGACAGCATGCACCTCACCCGCGCCATTTCATTTTATCAAACCTCTTCGCAATGGAACGAGCGCTGAAAAAACTGCTGAATCCATTCGAGGCCGTTTCCCCCTGCAAGCAGCTTGCATGGGGAGTGCTCGCAACCGTAGGATACGGCTTTGCCGTCTGGGGCGCACGCATCTACCAAAACCAAACGGTCGAGTTGGGCGGTCAGCTGCTGGTCGTGCTGATGCAGGGATTTTGCCTGCCCGTATTGCTCTATGCTGCCGACCGCATCTTCAACCGCCAATCGACCGATGCGACGGCGCTTTTCAGCGGCGTTCTCTTCGCCCAAATTCCCCGTCTTACGGCGGATTCCGTCAGCATATGGCTCTACGCATGGCTCATGCCGCTCGGCAACGGTCCGGCTTCGCCGCTGCGCGAAATAATGCAGGCAGGCGGCTTTGCCGTCGTCAGCAGCACCACCGTCTTGTGCGGAATCTGGAGTATGATCTGGGGTTGGCTGGCCTTTACCCGCGCTTCGCACCTAAAAGGATTGCGCAGCATCGCCCTCTACGCCGCATGCTACATTCTCGCAGCATTGCTTCTTGCCGTTCTCCTGCAAACACTGCGGCATCACTGTCACTTGAATTGGTAAGACAATACGAAGAAATATAAGCGCAAAGACGACTCGAAACAAGTCGTCTTTGTGCTTTTTATACAGTTAATTCTTTTACAACTTTCGGAGAATCCCATTTAGTAAACAGGTAAATCTTTGTGGTCTAAATACGGAATAAGCCTCCTCTTCCGAAACCAAGTACCGTCTTTTAAACCGATCACGTAAACGAAGCTGCTCAAAAAACTGAACAGCCTCGTTAACAACTACCGTTTAAAATCTTTATAAATTGTACAATACCTCGGATGCAAACTGTCGAATGCAACTACACACGAATCTCCTGCACGAATCGGTTGCATAGAGAAAGTCTCAACTCGGGGACGATAACGAACTCCTCTAATATAGATTTCCCCATTATATTCAAACACTAATGTTACTGTAGGTTTTCCTTTTGTTCCCGGCCCGACCCGTTTAATGTAGGCAGTTGTGTATTTTGCATGTTCTCGAAGAGATCGGTCAATATCTGGACCTTTGATAAAAAAAATCCATATACCGAACATAACAGCCGCCACAGCAATTATCCAACCTAATTTATCTAACATTTTAGCTTGGAGTTCTTGAATCTCTTTCTTTTCCGAATCAGTCATTTTTATGATCCTCCTGAATTGTCGTTCCGTTCTTAATCGTATTCTCCGGTTCAATCATTTCTTTTAAAATACTGAATTCTATTCCCATAGATAGATTTCCGAATTGGCCTATTACAAATTTTGTCGTTTTACTATCTACTATTTTTTGCAATTGTTTCAACTCGTTCTTTGCTGCTTTGGAAAGCGTTGCTGCTGATTTAGAGGTCAAATCATTCGCAATCGATTTACTGAAGGTTCCAATAAATTTTTTTGTTCCTAAATCTACGACAGCCGGCGTTGCTGCATCTATTGCCACATCAGTCATTGATTTTCCTTTTCCAAGATATTGGAGTCCATCCTTTTGAGAATAATCCACCGCAGCATTGATGCCTTCGAGCGCTACCCCACCAATCTTAGCTCCTGTAGATACTCCGGGTGTCGTAAGAGCGGATGTTACGGCAGCAGTCCCAACACTCGTCCAATCAATTCCTTGAATTGTTTCACTCCATTCACTCCCTGTAAGTCGTGACGCTACAACTTGTGCTGTAATATCGATTGCCGCTCCTATTACGGCACGGGTTACAGCTGCTTTGACCATAACTGCAGCAACAACCGCTGCCGGGTGGTTTCCATCTGGATCGATATATTTTACAGGATTCCCCGCACAATAGACATATTGTCCGATAGGATAATATTTGTGCATCAACGGATCTTGCTGCAAGAAGAACACGCCCTCTGGATAGTAATTACGTGCGCCGAAATCATAAATCGGAAGGATACTGGAATAGTCGTTCTCCAAACAGATGTCGCTCCGTTCTTTGCCGGAGAACATATACCGATTGTCGGAGGCCGGCATATCGGTTTGTCTCCACTCTTTACCGAAGGGATAGTAATCTCTACGGTCGAGGTCTGCACGGCCTGTCGGGGTTACCTTTGCCACTACACGCGTACTGCCCAGATGGTCCGTCAGGAAATAGTGCACCTCAGAGTCCAAACCGTTGTTCGTTCCGACGATTCGTCCGCCGCCGAACGACGCGCTTTCGAATTGCCCATTGTTGTATACCAAAGAACCCCTGTATGCATGATTACGGCCGTCCCATGCTTCATGTCGGATTTTCGTACCATCCACCAAATAGTCGTAGATATTGGTGTAGTCGGCGTAGGTATCCATCCATGATGGCAAGTTAAGAAAATTATATGAAACTAAAAAATAATTCGTTCCGTCTTGTGTCATGTTTCCATTGGCATCATAAATATAGCTTCGACCTTCTCCTAATTCTTCATCTCGTTGGTTTCCAATATATGAAAACTCGAATTGTCGATCATCCTCTTCCAATCGGCTCGACCTGTTCAACGTAAGAATATTGCTGTTTTTGTCATAGGTGATGCCGTTTTCCGTCCAATCGTCGTTCGGGCCTTCCATATCCCAATAAAATTGCTCGGCAGCGGTCAGTCTCGACAGATCGTCATAACGATACCCGTAGGCATATTCGTAATCATCGTCCATGCCGTCAATGAGTTTATGCTGCCAGATCCAAGTCGAGATATTCCCCGAATAATGAGGTTCGAGCCAGTCTCGATATGCCTCGAAATAGTTTAATTTCATCTCGAACAATTCGTTATTTTTACCGGTCAGCCACCCTTGCAGATTGTAGTCCATCGTCTCGTGAATAGCATGGCTTCCCGTGCCGTAAGTCGTGCCCGTGAGTTGCCCCAGATTGTCGTATGTATGATTTACAACTGCCAACTCGCCATTGTTGTACTGCGCCGTCTCCTTCGTCAGACGGTTGCGCGTGTCGTATTCAAAGGTGCGATTCAATACGCTGGTCGCATTTCCTTGCGTGTAACTCTCGCGTTGCGCCAGCAGATTTCCCGCTAGATCGTATTTGCTGGTCGTGCGGAGAATCTCGGTCGAACTTATCTTCTCGACTTGTTGGATGATCCGACCTTTATAATCGTAATAATAGGCTCGGTCGTGGTAGTTGCGGATTCCGTTGTCGGTCAGCACCGCCAATTGTTCGTAGACCGGAAGACCATGAACCTCGACGTCCTGCAACGACACGCCGTTTTCGCGCGTCAGGCCGTCGACGTGTTCGAACCCAAGCGCAGCATCGGGAACTCGGTTATAATGATCATAGGCGTATTTCCGCACCAGCGTCGAAGTCCCTGTATAGAGCGCTGGCGGATTCTGAGAGGCGAATGCTTCACAGAACTCCTTGTAGCGCAGGGTCTGATCGGTCGTGGAGGTGTCCGTCGCCAGTGATTGCTGTGTCGGTCGATTGAGATAATCGTACTTGTAGATCATCCACTGTTTTTTCGCCCGCATGTTGCCGTCCTGCGACATCACGAGGCGGTCGCCCCGATCATAGACCATATACTCCGGTGCACGGCCCGGCATCCGCTTTTCAATCTGACGGCCGCGTTCGTCATAGGTGTAAACATAGCAGTAGTTGCGCGCCACATCGCTCGTGCTGGCGTAGGTCTGTCCTTGTACAAGTCTGTCGACGCCTTCGGGCGTTACGACCCACGCCAGTCGCCCACAGTCGTCGTAGACGTAGCGCGTGACGATGCGATCGACGGTATTGCCCTCTCCCCGCAATTGCCGCTCTTCGTAAACGGCATGCCCCTCCTTGTCGGTGTAGGTAACGGCAACTGCGCCGTCCTCGTCGGTTGTTCGCACACCCGAAAGCATATTGGCCGCATAATATCCGTTGACATGCAGGGTATTGGTTGCCGGATCGACATCGAGTCGCGAAACGGAGGATTCGCCGTTGGCAAAATAATTATTGCGCACCGAATGCTCTTCCGTCTGGAACTCACGGCCCGGTTTACGCGATCGCAGGATGCGTCCTATGGGCGAAGCCTCGTATTCATCGAAAACGAAGGCGTAAGGCGCAGCGGAGCCGAGACTGAATTTACTGCGATAGAAGGCCTCCTGACGCGTGATCGCCTGCGGATCGTAAACGCCGTTTCCGTTCGTGCGGGCATATGGCAGGTATTTGCGCGCCTCACGGTGATGCAAGTCATAAACGATCGGCCGTACCAAATCAGCCGTACCGTTTGCAACGGCACCGATGCCGATCTCCTGCTCGGCATAGCCCAAACCGTCGTAATAGGTAAGGTCATAGGCGTGCTTGTCGTTCGAGTTATAAGTCTGTGAGAAAATCCAGTTACGATCCGTCGGCAAGACTGCCATACAACCGCCTACGAATTTGGCACCCTCCATTTCAGCGGAAGCGCTGAGGCCGTTCTCTTCGTAGAGGGCCGTCACATGATAATATCCGGTCGTTTTCGGCGCCAGCAACGAGATCGTTCCACCGTCACCGAGTGTCGCCACCTGTTTGATGCCGTCGCGATAGAGCGTATAGACCACATCGGGTTGCGAATTGTCAATGCGGGCTGCGACCTTTGCTGTCGCTTCATTATATGTATAGACAACCGGCAGCACCAATACCTTGCCGCCGCCCGACTGTTGAACCTCCATGGACATGTCATCGTCAAAACGCAGTTTCGTAGCGCTCCTTATCGTCGTAGCCGAGAGATTGGGTGGACAATAAATTTCTAGATAAAGCTTTCCCCGACTGTCGTCATAACCGTAAGAAATACGCATGTGCGGATTCCAAGCGGTCGAGCCCCCGGAATTGTAGATGTCGAACGGTGCATCGAAGAACGCCACATCGGCAAGGTCGTAGACAGGATGAATCGTGCCGTCTTTCCAATATTTGGTCAGCGTATACCGATATACGCCGCCGTTGGGATCGGCCGAGAGTATCTCCTCTCCGGCATCATAGACGTAGTCGAAGGCTTCGTAATATTTGACCATGAAATCGGAATTCGGAAAATCGAAGCAGTAGGTGCCGGGGGAACCGATGCCGTTATAGGTATAGTCACCACCCGTACCGTTGAAGAAGTCGCATTCTTCGGGCACATCGTCTTCATAGGTCTGCCACACATAATACGACGTATTAAGCGTCGTGTTGTGAAGCGTTATATCGACCCGTTCGCCCGGACAGATGTAAAAACAATGGTTTGCCGGCCAATCGACAAGGGGATAGCTGTTCTGCGCCTTCTGCTGAATGAGCAGATGGCTGGCATAGGTGCCGAAAGCCACAGAGCGCTCGCTGCCTGTGGTATTGGGACTGAGTTGGAGTGTAACATGATATGTACCCGTTTCGGCGCTATCGACATATTGAACACGTATCCATCTGATTTCTAATTCCAAGAGTTGTTGATTGATCGACTCACCAGCTCCGCCCGGGGTAAACTCATCACCGTCTTCGGCGATGATCGTATAGGAGGTTTCGTTCCATGCCAAGGAGATGACGCCCGAAGGCGCCGTACCCAAGTTGGGATGCCAGACCAATTGTGCGAAGGTGGTTTGCAAGCCCATTATAACGAGGACGAGCAACAGATATAATTTTTTCATGGCAAATAAGTTTTATCGATTGTTGTCGGTTACGATATTATATTCATAGGATTTGATGATTTGACCTTTATGATCCTTAATCCGCAGCAGTTTTCCATAATTGTCGTATTCGTACGTCGTCGTATGCCCCGATGGGTCTTTCATGCTCGTTATGCCCACCAGCGGTTTGTAAGTGTACGTTGTCGTATAGACATTTTCAGCATTCATCGTACGTAAATGCATATCAAGACTGAGAGGCAGAGCACCCGAGTATAAGAATGGAATACCGTACATATCCCTTAACATCATATAGGTTGTATTTTCGATTTTTGCGACAGGATACAATCCTCCATAGCCCCACAATATGCAGGTGCTTTTACCCGTCTTGTCTGTAATCTGAATTGGACGACCCTCGCTGTCATAATGATCGTAAGTCGCATCAGTATAGTAATTCAGATTGAGCGTAGTGGTTTCGGGGCTAATTTTGCCTCTCTCACGTGAGTATGGAACATAGAAATATTCGCTCTGCGACGATACAAGTTCTTGAAAGTTATAACGCGTTGCATCAATTACTTTATTATCTCTCTGTACGATGTGTTCCGTAAGATAAGCAGGGACCACAGGATGATACGAATACAATTGTTCGAGTATACTGCCTTTACTGTCGGTGGTCGTAGTCCGCGCTGTCCGCCCCATATCGTCGAGTTCGATTTCGGTCACTGATTCGGAGATTATTTTTCCTTGCTCGTCATAAGATTGTTTTGTAGTCTTGTACAAATATGGAGTACCAAAAGTATATCGATACAGTATGCCATAACCTAACCACATACATTCGGCCTCCCAGTAGGGGGTCTCTGACGGGTTATAATAAGAATATTCATATTTTATCATCTCGATCGGATGATTCAGGTCATTTGTATAACTATTTTGTGCCACTATTTTACCACCCATTCGCGATTGCAGAACAAGTGCAAGTCTTGGATTAGGGTTGAGAGTCGCGGGCATTTTATACATCCAATCCATATATGCTTCTTCAGGTCCGCCCACACCAAAAATACTTACGGCATATCCGATCTCATCTTTGCAATTGTAGTCTATCGCCGAATTATAACAATATTCAGTAAGGGATTTATTATTGCTATCTGTCGGTTGTGATCGTTCCTCAGTAACTCGCAAATATTCGATATGAGTTCCCGGAGAATAAGGGAAATCACTGGATGACGATATAGTTTCCCTCTTAATTTGATCATAACCAGACGAAAGAGATAGATAATAAGAGTAAACAATAGGGCGCCAAAGTAATTGACCCGAAGATTCTCCGTTTTCATTGACATAAGAAAAAGAACGGCACAAAACTTCAGCGCCGTCGGCATCGTAATTCCTAATTCGTGCAATTCTTAATCCTGCCGCAGTCCTATTGGCAACTGGCGATGCATAAAATCCTGTTGCATCAACGCTATATGTATTTTGTTCATATTCAAATTGAGATGAACCGCCCGTAGGATATTTAATACCGACAAGCATTCCATATTGTGTCGTTGCAAATTTAGGTTTACGCATTGTCTCCAAATAATTGTTTCCCTCACGTGCCGATGCTCGTGTTGGCATAAAATTACTTTTAGAGATCGCATCATTGTAGTATCCATACCAATCCACTGCATACGTATTGAGCGACGGAAACGTCAGACCAGCATCGTTGTATTGCATATGATAAGAGCCTTCTCCTGAAAGAGTAACATAATCCAGAAATGTGATGCCACCCACCTTAGGATCATATGTATCATTAACCAGTGCATTATTTCCTCGATAATAACAAGTACATGTTTTTACTTGGCTACGATCAGCATTGTACACCGTTATGGCATCTAGTTTTTGTGGTGCCGCATTTCCGCCAGCTCCACTTTCCCGTTTCTTATCGGAGTAGGCAAATACTATCTCGGCACGGCCTGTGATTTTGATCGATGTCAAACACCATGTTTCAACGTCATTTTCCGTAGGCTGATCCTGTTCCGATGAACTAAATAACCAGTCTTCATCCGTCCCGTTAGGTTTACACACCATTTTACGGTCGTATATTTCTTCCATTATTGTAGGAATATAGCTGTAAGACTGATATTTCTTTGCATAAATGAACTCTGCAACGCGTCCATTTGGAGCTTCGATTTTCGTTAATTTCCAACCGTTAGCAGTTCGAATTCCTCGATCTGAGAATGAAACACTACCACTATGAGCCGATTCTATTTGAGTGAAATAGTATTTGGTCTTGTCACCTGTAGTAATAACAAATGACGTAAACCCTTCTCGCTTCAAAGTTACTTCTATGGAATATTCTTTTGCGGGGTGTTTGCTATTGAAAATGATCACTTTATGGTTAGGCTGTAAAACGAATGAACCGCTGTGGTCCGAAAAGTTGAAATGAAAAATATCCGGACGTGTTTCATAACAAGTAGTATAACCGATATCATTAGGATGGACATAAATCGGCAGATATTCTTCTCCGGCTTTGCCATAATATCCATAATCCAAACGATAATCGGAGAATGAGAAACCTGACAGATTATACAAAGCGCCAAAACCTCGGACACCGGGTGCATGATGATCAGTATCATTAAAAAAATTATCCCCTTCCCACTTATCCTTAAAGCTGTATATATCCATCGATGTGGTCCCCTCTTCGTCGTAAACGCCTTTCACCTCGCGTGTGATAGCACCGCCGACATTGAGATACCAGCCCATACCGAGCACGCCGGTCTGGATATTGGGCTTGTATCCGGTAGAAGCATAATCGAACGAGATCGGAATTGTGAAATCCTCGTCCTGATAGGTATAAACGGGTATCGTTAGACCGATGGAACCCGTATAAAGATTTACATTCGCATCGCCGTATTTGATCATCGACCATGCGTCGGGCGAATTGGCATTGATGAAACCTTCGCTGAAAAGCATGTGCGCCTGAATGGACGTCGATTGTTCTTCCTGCGCACATACGGGACCGGAGAATTGCAGCAAATAAAATAGGCTGCATAAATTGAATAGCGTTCGGTAATTTGACATAATTTTAAGTTTAAGGTTTGTTGAAAAAATAAGTTAGAAGTTATCTGTTATGAGATGATAATCATAGGATTTCAGGATTTTATCGTTATCGTCGCGAATGTAATGCAGTTTGCCGTCGTCGTAATATTCATAAGTGGTCTTATGTCCCGACGGATCGGTGATTCGAGTGACGCCTACCAGCATTTTGTAAGCGTAAGTCGTAACGAGGACATCGTCGAGAGTTCGTAAATCCCGTTCGATATTAGTTGGCAAGGCCTCAGGGTATAACCCTTTGATTCTGTAAAAGCCCCATAAAATAGCATAGTCGATGTTCTCGATCTTTGCAACAGGATACATTCCACCGTGACCCCATAAATAGCAGGTCGGCTGGTCGAACTCGTCTCTTATTTCCATGATTCGCCCCATCGAATTATATTGGTAGTGCATTTTCGAGTCGAATTGCAGTTGTTCCGAACCGACAGAGGGTTCGATCCGCGCTTTTGCATAAGAAGAGAGAAGGATCATACCGCAACTGTCCATGTAATCGTAACGTGTCGCATCCACCACCTGTTCTTCATTGCGATCGTTCTTGCGGATGGTCACCGTTTTCAATGGATAGGATCTCAAGTTTCGACGCCGTACACTGTCACCCAATGCGCCGGCAGGCAACTGATGGGCATAAATTCTCCGAACGATCAAAGTGTCGCCCTTACTGCCGGTCGCCGCTGTACAGTCGACCTGTTTCAACGCATTATACGTATATCGCACCGACTCCTCAAGAGCACCGTCGTCATAATAAGTAGTCGTCCGGGTTCCGACAATCGGATAATCGTCAGTATAGATATAGTGACTGTACGTGCAGAATGGTCCGCTTTTCGCCTCCTCGATATAATCGAGCGCATCGGCCCCGTAAACGGTCGCCTCGCGGCGGACGAGTCGCCCCATAGCATCGTAGGAGTCGGTCGAGACGAGCTTGCCCCGCTGAGCTAACAGCGAACAAGGCAGACGGTCTTCGGAAGGGCATTCGTCATAGGGAGCATCCGCGCCTGATCCCGAAGGTATATATTCATCCTCTGCCATTTCATCCGGTGTATCCCATGTGGTCGAAAACTCATAAATTCGGGAAGAGCCGTCCTGGTAGCGTTCGCGGACATGCCTGTATTCGATATGCGTTCTGTTCTGGTCGTAGCCGTAGACCGCTTCGTGCGCCGATTCGGCGAGTTGGATCAGGGCCATGAACCTAGCTAGTGAAACCGCCGTTTCGCCGACAGGTTCGTCTTCATACGGGAACCCGCGGACCGTTCGGTATTGCGGCATAAATGTTAAAATACCCGAACTGACGCCCGATTCGTTATCATAAATATATTCGCGTGAACTGAGTACTTTTTTGTTTGCCTCCGTAAACAGGTTGTAATCGGTGATTTTCCGAATCCGCAAACCGCCTGTTCGCCAACCTTGCAGACTGCCGCCCAACAAGAAACGAGACCGGTCTATGTGCGACCCACAGGTCGTTCTCGAAAAGGTATGTTCTTCGTACTCGTACTCCGAACATCCGCCTGTAGGATAGATCAACCATTGCAGCATACCTTGTCGGGCGCTCGTCGCATCGGGATCACGGCTGTCGCTGCCAAGGACTTCTATCGCTTGATCACCGATCGTGGGATCCGGGATGAAATCGTAGAGCGACGTTGTTCGCTTTCCGTTGTAGTAGCCCCAATGGTCGATTCCCAAATTAAAATGCAAAGGAAAAGCCTTCGTCTCATCGTAATAGCGCATTTCATAACGCCCCTCGCCAGAAAGATCGACCGAGCGAAGCATTATGACAGGATTTCCACCGCTGACACCGTAGATATACCCCATCATTCCTTTTTTAAGAAGGACTGAATCGGTCGCCGTCTTTCGATAGACGTAGATCGCATTCAGTTTCTGAGGCGTCTTCAAATTGTCAACAGCAGTCCCAATACCGAGATTAGCAGCTTGATACCCTCGCTCTTTGTAGAGTCGGTCGTTGTATTCGAATTGGATGTGAGTTCCGCCGTCGACGATGATTTCACTCAAAGCGAACGTATGCGTATCGGTCGTGTAACAGTAAGGCGAATATGCCGAATCATGATTGGTCGGGACTCTGCGGAGCACACCGTTTTGAAACGTATAGAGATAGTTGGCGATTCGGTTGTTGCCGTAGAATTTACCGATATCTCCCGCCGGACGACGGTTTACGCAATCGCCGATATTTTTATAACGGAACAAAACTTTTCGCCCGTTAGGCGCTTCTATTTCCGAGAGCGTCCATCGGTGCGTGGATGTAGCGGCAGGTCCGTCGCCTCCCGCGATATCGGCGATGACGTAGCTCTCCTCCCGATCGAATCGATAGACATAGCCGTTGCCGGTAGTAATGGTGATTTTCCACGGTTTCTCAATCTCTACGCGATACTCACCCGAAGGGCTCGACGTATTGAAGACTTTGATTCCGTCATGCGTCCGCAGAAAGGTTCCCGAATGACCGAGAAAATTAAAGCGGAATATGTCGGGGGTCGTTTCGTAATAACGAGTTCCGTCGGAAATGACCGGATAGTTGCTGCAATGCGTTATTTTCTGCATTAGCGGACTCTTAACCGGCGGCATCTCTTTGACATAATATTCGTAACCTGCGATGAATTTCTGGTCCCAACTGCCGCCCGTTTCGTCGGGAAAGCCGTTCACTTCGCGGGTGATCGCCCCGCCTGCGGCAAGGAACCAACCCAAACCCGACGATCCCGCCTGTACGTTGGGGAGTAATCCGTTCGAAGCGTAGTTCAATGTCAGGGGAATCTCGAAATCTACGTCGCGATAAGTGTAGAGCGGGATTTCGGCCCGCGCGGTTCCTGTATAGAGAGAAGGGCGCTCCGGCCCGTATTTCATGAACATCCACGATTCCGCCGGAACGACGTTCAAATGTTCATACGACACGGGATAGGTCATCTCGGAATTTTGGGCACATACAATCAAAGAAGATAGTGCGAATCCTCCGCACAGCAGGGAATTTCGCAGCATAAGGCCAAAGAGTTTCATAGCTCGACAGGTTTAATATTTAGGGGTATTCAGTAGTTTGCATAAAGTACCGGCATCTTGTTTTCACCCCATGATCCCGCCCAATCGGAACATGGGCATGTACATGGCGATCAGGATTACGGCGACGAGCATGCCGACGAAGAGAATGAGCAGGGGTTCGAGCATCGTTCCGAGCTGTCGAATGCGGTATTCGAGTTCGCGGGTAAGGCTTTCGCCCTGCCGGCGGAGCATCTCGGGCAGGCGGTTGGTCTCCTCGCCCACGCGCATGAGCGCCGCGAGTTTGGGATCGTAGAGCGAGGCGTCGGCCACAAGGCACTCGGCGAACGACCCGCCGCGCTCCAGTCCCCGGCATATGCTGCGGAACGACTGCTGGTAGGGGTAAAAATCGATCACGCGGTCGAGCATCCCGACGCCGTCGAGCAGAGGTATGCCGGATGACGTGAGCAGATAGAGCAGCTTGCAGAAATGGGCTTCGTAATGTCTGCGCACGATATTTCCCACCAACGGTAACCGCAACAGCAACGCCGCCAAACGCGCTCGCACGCTTTCCGAACGCCGATAGCGGTACAACAATCCTCCGCAGACTCCTCCGACGAGCGCCAGCCCCAGCGCATAGCGCGGAAATGCCTGCGACAGACGGATGATCGCCTGCGTCAATGCCGGCAGTTCGCCACCCATGCGGGCGTAGACCTGCTCGAACATCGGCACGACGACGGCGAGCATGAAGGCCACGACCGCCACCGCCACGCAAAGGATGACGAGCGGATAGCTCACGGCCGAAGAGACCATGCGCCTCTGCTCGGCCCGCTTGCGGTAGTAGTCGCACAAGAAATCGAGAGCTTCGGTAAGCCGCCCCGTCTGGTCGCCGATACGGATCACCCCGCAGTCCAACGCCCTGAAAGCTCCGCTGCGCTCCATCGCCTCGGCGAGCGACGCTCCGGCAACCACGCCGTCGAAGAGACGCTGCCACAAGGCCCGCATCTGCCGGTCGCGCTCGCCGGCGATCAGCAGCGCGAAGGCATTCGAGAAGTCCAGCCCCGCCTGCAGCAGCGTGTGCAGTTCGGCATAGAGCGTTTCGCACCGCCCGTCTTTCAACTTATTTATCTGTTTCGTAGCCATATCCCTCTTCGAGAAGTTGCAAGGTCGTGCGGTAAGACTCCCGCGACGACGGCTGTACCGCAAAACGTATCGTGAACATCGACCGCGGCATCCGCACCGTTACCGCCACCGTATCGGTGCAGTGCGCATCGCTCTGTCGCAGGGACAGCGACGCCACGGGCCGCAGCAACGTGTCGCGGAGATCCCCGTACATGCAGATCAGCGCCGAATCCCTTACTTCCAATGTCGTCTGACGCCCGTCCCTGAACAGCGACAGCCGGCCGTCGGACATTCGAAGCGTATCCGCTCCGGCAACCAGCGACTCCAAACGGGAATATCCCTCCGCGAACCGGCGGTTCTCCAGAATTGCCGCCGCACGCTGTGTCTGCAAGCGCATGAAGAGCGTCATGCCGTCCATCACCGCCAGAAAGACGATCCCCGCGACGAGCATCATCACCAGCGTCTCGACCATCGTCGAGGCCCGCAATCCGTATCGTCCTACTCCTGCCATTCGACCACCCTTTGTAAATGAAACCGTCGGCGGCTGCCGTCGATGCAGGCCGTGACCATCACCTGCTGCATATCGGCGAAATCCCTGTACCGAGCTACCCGCACCTCCACACGTCCCCAATCGTACGATTCGCCGTACATCCCGCAGGGCCATACGCCCGTGGCGTATCTCTCCATCGCCCGTTTCACGCGATAGTCGGCTTCCGCGAGGAGCAACGCCTCGTCGTCGCGCACGGTAAGTCTCGGGATCAACTCCATCGCCGAGGCGAAGACAATGAGAAACAGCACGGCGGCGACGATCGCTTCCAGAAGCGACGCGGCACGAAGCGTACGGCGCGCACCATGCCCGCGCCATCCGGTCAATCGACGCATGCGGCCTCCTTTCTGCGCACCGTGTCGCTTTCGATCAGAAAAGGATGCGCCGTTACGGGGTTTTCGAGCAGCGTCGCATCATAGAACGTATCCTTGTAATAGCCCTGCGGCGAAAAGTAGGCCGCCCGCCGCAGCACCACCCGCCCTGCGACGATGCCCTGTACCTGCGCCACGCCGTCGACATAGACGAGTCCCCGCACGCGGGCCGTCGGGGCCTGCCGGTAGGAGGCTTCCATCCGGTCGTGCCGCGATGTGTCGCACACGACGACATAGCCGTTCACCTCGGCGCCTTCGCTTATCTCGGCATAACGTCCCGTATAGATGCCCGAAGGGTATTCCAGCGCGGCATCCCGCTCCACGACGACCGTATCGCGGGCAAAAAGCTGCGCCGTAATACGGGCACCGGCTCCGACAATGATTTTGCGGGCGACGACGAGCGGATGTTCCATACGGCAGGTCGAATCGATGCGGAGTTCTTCGGCCGTCAGGCGAATGCGCCCCCGCAGCGTACAGGCGTACAATTCCGCTCCGGCGGCCAGCAGCAGCGTCGTATCGCTGCGGAACGACTGTCGCAAACTGTCGCCCTGCCGGACGGGCGACGCAGGTTCTTCTGCGGCGAACGCTTCCGCCGCCCTGCGCCGCGCCTGCGGCCGAATCTGCGGCAACAGCGTATCGCTGCGCCCGACGGCCGATTGCGCCACCGGCGCGCCCGAGAAATAGTCGCTGCCTACGCGTCCGTACGCCACGCCGTTCTGCGGCAGACGCAGCCTCCCCCGCAGCTCGGTACGCCCCGCCAATGTCAACGCCGCACGGTTATCGGCGTAATAGAGCGTCTGTGCCGCCTCGGGCCGTACGCCGAAAATCCGGCAGGCGGCGACGAGCAAGTCGGCCGTCGTACAGTGCACCGCTTCGTAGAGGCCCCACGGCTCCGCCCGCAGGAAGACGCGCGACTGCGGCAGCGAATCGTAAAGCAGATAGCCGTCCGGCGCTGTCAGGGCCGGATCGTCGGGATGCAGCGCATAAAGGGCATAGGCCGACTCCACGTCGGCGCGCGCCTGCTGCAAGCGCGCGGCACGCGCTGCGAGCAGCGACTCCTGCTCCCACAGGGACAGCAATCCCAGCAGAGCGGTGAGGATCACCACTGAGACGACCACCACCGTCGGCAGCACCGAGCCGCGCAGGTATTTAGCAGGAGGTTTCATCTATTCGCATCGTTTTACGCCGTACGTCACGCCCTCGCGTTCCAGATAGAGCGAATCGGCGTCGATCCGCCCGAGCAGATAGCCGTCGGCCTCTTCTCCCACATAGAGTTCATGCTGCGTCTGCCCCACGAGCAGGATATGAAGCGTTCGCCGTCCCGCACGAATCGTCCCCAAATGTTGCAGGGCGACGGGTTTCGACCGAGGTCGGGCCGCAGGTTTGCGCGGCCCCGCGGCGGAACGCCGTGCAGAGGCGGAGGCACGCGATTTGGTTTTTGCGGGCGTCTCTTTCAGGAAAGGATCGGGATAGTCGCAGCAGAGCGTATCGGCCGAGCTCGCCGGAGCCGTCTTCGCGACGGGTGACGGCGCGACGGCCTTTCCCTCGGGCTTCGGCGCAAAAATTTTCCATGCGATCGCGCCCCACACGACGCTCACTACGAGCAGCAATACGTAGGTCGTCCAACGCGATTTCATGGCTTCCATGCAGCCGATGGCTGCGGATCGTCCGGCGTGGGATCGGGTTCGGGCTCCACGACAAAAAGCGTCTGCACGGCAGGCGTGGAGGCATAGCCCCCATTGTAGGCCGTCACGCGCCACTGATAGGTGCCCGCGGCAAGCGTTACACGGCAACCGTAGCTGCGCGCCGCGCCGAGTGTGTCGGCCCGTATGAGTGTGTCGCACACCACGCGGCGCACGGCGACGAAGGAGGATTCGACCAGCGTGAATTCATACTGCGTGGCGTAATCGAGGGCCCGCCAGCGGAAATGCGTCTCTCCGGCGGCGACTTCCATTCCGTCGGCCGGAGCGATCGCTTCGACCTTGTCGCCGGAGATATCCTCCTCCAAGACTTCGCAGGACGCGGCAGTGAGCAGCAGGCAAAGCAGCGTAAAGATTCGTGTCATGGCATATCGGTTTTATCGGTTCGGACGATTTGTTCGACGCAGAGCACGGCTTCGAGCCATTGCATGCGACGGTTGGGCTGGCTGCGGAGCCGGAATTCCAGCGACGCGAGACGGCAGGCGGGAATCGTCGTCTCCAGATGGCGCACGACATGCAGAATACGGGCATAGGGGCCGCGCAGCGTCAGCGTAGCGGTATGAATCTCCATCCCCTGCTCGTTCAGCGTCACGACAGGCCGGAAATCGGTCAGCGCGACCTCGTGTCGGGCGGCTTCGGGCAGCAGCATCGAAAGCAGCTCGCCGCTGAGCACCAGTTCCCTGCCGGCGAGCGGTTCGGTGTCGGAGACCCTTTCGGCAGACTGCGCGTGAGTTCGCACCTCGCGGCTCAGACGCCGGCAGTCGAAGACCGCACGCACCGTATCGCGCAGTGCATAGCGCCACGTCGCAAAAGGCAGCAACACGAACAGCAGTGCAAGCCACACGAGGCCGCGGTATTTATGAGCGATCTTCATAAGCGCAGTTCGATCTGAAATTGCAGCCGTTCGTCGTCGCGCACCCGCTCGACCTGCGTGAGCCGCACCTCGCGCACGGCAGGCAGCCGTGTCAGCGTCTCATTCAGCCCCGTGATGGCCGACGACGTGCGGCTCCGTCCGGTAATGCGCACCGTTCGTTCGGCGCGTTTGACCGGTTTCCCCGCTTCGATACGTCCGGCAAGCGGCTCCAGTTCCAGTTGCAGAAGCGCAACCTCGGGCGGAACCGCACGGCCGATCCGGTCGGCAAGCAGCCAGTAGTCCACCGGCAGCCGCTGCCGGAAGGATTCCAGCAGTTGTCGTTGCCGCAGGGAGCTGCGGGCCGATCGGGTTCCGGCGGCATCCTGCGCCTGCCGCGCCTCGATGAGCGTCTGCCTGCGGCTTTGCCACTCGGGGCCGACAACGGCATTGACGCACAACAGCAGAAAAAGCGCGCCCAGCCATACGGGCAATGCCCGCCGCACTGCAGCCTGCGCCAGCGCCGAAGCCCGATCATCAAGGCGCAGCAGCTCGCGCCAGCGGAGTGAGTCGAAGAACTCCTGTACAGCCGCTTCTGGCGTTATAGCAATGGCGAGCAGCTGCGGATAGACGCCCGCTGCGGAGAGCTCGTCGAGCAAGGGTTGCAGCCGTTCGCGCCGCACGAAGGCGATCCGGCCGTCCGACTCGCTCCACACGAAGGTATCCGCGTCGACCCTGACCCGCGCGGCGATCTCCGCATCCGCAGGTTTTGCGACCACTCCGTGTCCCGAGACGGTCACGACCGCGACGCCTTTGGCCACCGCCGCCGCATCGTAATTCATCTGTTCCGGTTCACGGCCGGAGCGACAGCGCCACGCCGCAATCGTGTGGCTGTCGGACGTCAACGTGACGTCCAATACCCAGATGGGGCCAAGGATATAGGGGAACAGTTTCATATTCAAATTTTTCTTCTTACGGCCTTTTTGTTCCGGCAAAAAGGACGAAAAACCGGCCGACAGATGCCTTCGGCATCGAGTCGGTTATTTTTGATACTGTATTACAGCATAAAGCTGTGCTGCTTCTCAACTTTTTAATTTTTAATTCTTAATTCTTCATTTTTAATTTCATTCGATGACCGTGGGTTTGATGAAGATATTGAGCGTCCGCTCGACCTTGTTGCGCTTTTCCTTGCCGAAGAACCACTTGATAACGGGCACGCGGGCCAGGAAGGGAATGCCGCGCGACGACTTCTCCATCGTATTGCGATCCAGCCCGCCCAGCAGCACCATCTCTTCGTTCTGCACCTTGACAATCGACTTGAAGCTGCGCGTAGCCGTACCCGGCGGGGCGTTCTCGGCGGCCCGCTCGGTAAATTCGGTCTGCTCGAATTCGATTTCGAGGGTAATATGCCGGTCTTCCGAGACGTAGGGCGTGACCTTGATCGAAAGGTTGGCGTCGACCGACTTCCACTGGTAGGACTCCGACGAGATGGGATTCTGCGTGCCGTAGTAGTTGTTCTGCACCTCCTTGTAGTACTGCGTCTCGCCGCTGGTGAGCGTCGCTTCGTGGCCGTTGAGCGTCGAGAGCTTGGGCGTGGATTGCAGGCGAATCGTACCGTTCTCCTCCAAGGCTTGCAGACTCAAATAGAAATTCGGCGTCACGCGCCCCAGATTCACCGTGCCCCGGATGCGTTGCAGCAGGCCGTTTACCGCTCCGGCGCTGTAGGTCATGTCCACGCCGGGGCCGAGCGTCCCCGACGTTTTGACCGCCTTGTCGCCCACGCCCGCTCCGACGCCGATCTCGTGGATCTTGCTCTTGGTCACGTCGGCGATGATAATCTCCATCGTAATCATCGGGACGGGTTTGTCTATCTCGCGCAGAAAGGTCTCCACACGTGCCACGTCGCGCCGGTCGCCGCTCGCCACAAGGCTGTTCTGATCGGGAAAGAGTTTGATCTCGACCTCCTTTTTCAGCGCGGCGGGAATCAGTTCATCGACCTTCGCCACCGAGCGGTAGGCCAGCGACAACACCTCGACGGCCGTCAGCGCGTCGCTCTGCGCCGCGCCGAAGATGTAAATGCCGCGTTCGGAATAATAGCTGTAGGGCGAACCCTTCAAAAGCACCGTGAGCAGCGTCTCGAAATCGGTGTCGTCGACGTAGATTCCCGTAGAGAGGTTTACGGGCGACTTGAAGTAGTAGTTCAGGTCGAGCGCGTCGCACAGATCGAGAATCATATCCTGCACGTTGCCGCGCGTGATGTGCGCCGTAATACGCCCCAGCGAGTCGACCGACAGTTCGTTGGGCGAGAACTGCCGGCGGCGGACATAGGCCGGCGCCGCACTCCGTTCCGTGCCTTTACCGTCGGCGGGTTCATGGTAGACGGACCACACCTCCCGGGCATCCTTTTCGGCCATGAGACCGTTGACCGACGCCAGGGTCTGCAACGCGTCGTCCAACGGCATGCGGCGCACATACCCCGAGACTTTATAGTCGTACAAAGGCTGCGGGACAAGGAGGTTCCGGCCCGTAAGGTCGGTGATCTTACGGGCGACATCCACCAGCCGTTCGCCCCGCAAATCGTAGCCCAGCGTGGTGTCGGCGGCATTGTAGCGCACGTCGGGATCGGGTGCGGGTGCAGGTGTGGCCGCCGCGGGAAAGATGGAGACGATATTGCCCGTCGTCTCCACATCCAGCCGGTATTCACGGCACAAAAAGCGCAGCAGATCGTCCACCTGCGCCCGCGTGAAATTGCACGACACGGGGACGTTCTCCACGCTGCGCACCGAAAGGTTCACGCCGCTCGCACGGGCGATGTTGCGCAGCAGCTCCGAAAGGGGCAGCTTGCCGGTAGTGACGTCCACCTCACGCCGGAACGTCGAATCGCGTTCCACGAGCGCCGACAATCGACTGTCGATGCGAGAAAGACGAGCAGAATCGTTTTGCGCCGAGCTCCACAACGGTAACAACAGAAAAAGCAAGGAGTAAAGGTATTTCATAGGCTCAATAGTTCAGCAGCGGGATGAGTTCGCCGAGCGAGGTCTCGCCGCGGCGGAAGAGGTCGACGACCGAATCGCGCAGGGAGGTGACGCCCCGCTCGCGCAGCAGTTCGCTGACATCGGACTGTGCCGCACGGACGGCGGCCGAGAGCGCATCGTCCATCGGGATCACCTCGTAAACGGCCCGACGGCCGCTGTAACCCGTGTAGAAACACTTTTCGCATCCGACCGGTTCATAGTGCACCCCGATCGCGGCGTCGGGCAGCAGCCGGCGCACGTCTTCGCCGGCCTCGACCTCACGCTTGCAGTGCGGACACAGCAGCCTGACGAGTCGCTGCGCGACGCTCATCACCAACGTGTCGGCCACCAGATAGGGATGCACGCCCATATCCGAAAGCCGCGCCACGGCACCCCACGCCGTGTTGGTGTGGATCGTCGAGAACAAGAGGTGGCCCGTCAGCGATGACCGCACGGCCATCTGTGCCGTAGCAGGATCACGGATCTCGCCCAGCATGATGATATCGGGGTCCTGACGCAGGAACGTGCGCAGAGCGCTCGAAAACGTGAGGCCGATCTCCTCTTTGAGCTGCACCTGATTGACCCCTTCGAGCGTGTACTCGATCGGGTCTTCGATCGTCAGAATATTATCGGCCGTGGCGTTCAGCCGCCGCAGTGTGGCGTAGAGCGTCGTGCTCTTGCCCGAACCCGTCGGGCCGCAGATCAGCACCATGCCGAACGGACGGCGGATCGCGCGGCAGTAGTCGTCGTACTGTCGTTCGGAAAAACCGAGGTTGCGCAACTCCAAAAGTTCGACGTGGCGGGTCAGAAGGCGCAGCACGATCTTCTCGCCATAGATCGTCGGCAGCGACGAGACCCGCACGTCGAACTTGTTGCCGTCGCGGTCGTAAAGAATGCGGCCGTCCTGCGGAAGCCGTTTCTCGGAGATATCCAATCCGGCCATGATCTTGATCTGGTTCACCAATGGCGCATATTGCGTCCGTTCCACGACGTAGCGCTCCGCGAGTTTGCCGTCGATACGCAAACGCACCCGACAGCGATTCTCATAAGGTTCGAAATGGATGTCGCTGGCGTAATCCCTGAACGCCTCGCCGATCAGGCTCATCAGGAAGGTTTGTCCCTGTCTGATCTCCGGCTTCCGGCAGGCGGCGACCGTCGAAGCGGTTTCGGTACGGTAGCAGCGCACCAACAGGCGTTGCAGTTCGTCGTCCGCAAGCGGCGTGACCTCCACCTGCCAGCCGTAAAGCACCTCCAACTCCTCGACAGCCGCCGCATAGTCGCCGTCCGTCGTACCGTAACACTTCACGGCAGTTCCCTCACGGGCATACGGCACGAGCCGGTACTCCGCAGCATCCCTCGCGGTCAGCAACTGGACGATCTCGGTCGGGATAGGGTCTACGGCAGCCATACGCGGACGATTTTAAGAAGAATCCAGCCGCCGAGCGCAAGCGCTGCCATGCCGACAAAGGGAATGGTGCTCCGACGGGAAGGGCGCAGGAACGCCCACCACACGAGCGACAGCACACACGCGGCGATCAGAAAACGCAGATAGGCTTCGGGAGAAAAAAGCGGCGTAATTGCAAGCAGGAACACCGCGTCGCCGGCACCCAGCGAGCGGTCGATGCGTTTGCGGCGCAGCCGTAGATAACCGGCGAGCGACACGCCCAGTAGCCCCAGCAGCAGCGCATTGACCGCCGCATGCAGCAGCATCGTCCGCCAGCCGTCACAAAACCATCCGGCGGCAACGGCAGCCAGCCCCAACCCGACGAGCCACGCTATGCCGACCCGCCGCGTGCGGAAATCGTCGCGGGCAAGAACGGCGGCCGGAAGCAGCAAAAGCAGGCAGGGATAGGAAGCGGCAAACATCGTATGGAAAGCGTTTATAAGGGTGTAAAATCGGTTTTCGGAGTTATCCGGTCGGGCGTCCGATCCGGTTTTCTTCTGCGAAGAGAATCGATACGGCATGAACGGAATTCCCAAGCAGCGCGGGTCATGAACGGGTTTTGCAGGCAGCGCGGATCAAATCGCTCGCTGCTTCAATCCTTGACGGTCTCTTTGAGCGTCTTGTCCTGATCTATTTCCCAGACGTTGTACACGCCGTCGCCGTCGAAATCCACGACGGCCGTCGCCGTGGCGCGAAAACCGTGTTCCGAGGCCTCGACGATCTCGATCAGATAGTTGGCCTGACCGCCGTCCGTCACCAGTTTCGACTGCTCGAAACCCAGCTCTTCCAACGACGAGGAGTAACGCGAATAGGTATAGAAATTCGATTTCTGCAACGTATGCAGGTAGGTCAGCTGCTGCTGTGCTTCGGTGGCTTTGGCGCGGGATATCAGGGGCATCAGGTTCGGAAGCGCGATCAAAACCAGAATGCCGATGATCACCAAAACAACCAATAGTTCCGGTAACGAAAAAGCCCGCAGACGATGGAGGCGAGAGTTCATAAGGCGAGAGGATTAATTAGTTTTTAACAAAATTAACGTCCCTCTCGTCGTAAAAAAAGCATTTTACAGGATATTACACACTTAACGACTTACTTATAGTACACTATAAATCAATATGTTATAAAATAAAAATCTTATCAATACTTTACATAGCTATTTTGAGATCGTTAGCCTTTACAAAACGGCGCTGAAAAGAAGAAAAATCAGGAAGAGAGAAGGACTAACGGATCTCCATACGACCATAAAAAATAAGGAGAAAAAATCCTTGCAAGATTTTCCCCTTATTTACGTCCCGATTTGTAAATTTTCATACCGGCATCGTTGCTATTCCGAACGAAGGACAATCACCTCACACGGCCGTCATACATTCGCCACGCCCATCGCCTTAAAAACGGAATTCCATTTCCTACATTCAAAACGATGCCAAGACATAAATATGTCATCATGCCCTCCCCGAGCCAATGATCGAATATGCAATCGATAATGTGTAGGAAAAACTGGCAGAAAAATTTACCATATAACGAAAATCTTATATACCTGACAATGTAACCATCTTTGCGGTCTGTATTTATAGCCGAAGAAACAGATGATATACAATCCATACGATCTGGTGATCCTCGCCGAACGGCGCGTTATCGAAGAAAAAAGCGGTGTTCATGCTCCGCTTACCTTTTACGCTCCTTGTACTGCCCCTCCCCTCCTATTTCAATACGGCATTTCGCTCAAAAACGGATAATTTGGCTTTGTTAAGATTTTTATTTCACAACAACATTATAACCAGATACTTACTCGCAAAAATGTAAGGTCTGCAATCATGTTTTTTCAGGAAATGGTTTTTATCTTTGTTCATAACTGAATCACGCGGTTTTACAACCGCCTCTCCATACATCCGTTCACCTTAAACCAACCTTTGAATTATGAAGAAATCGTTCTTTGTATGTTATGCCGCGTTGTTCGGCACTCTCGCGGTCTCTCCGGCCTTCGGGCAGGAGACATCCGATCTAACAGACGTACACTTTTATCCGGCGGCGGCGGTATCAATGATGAAATACATCGACTATCCGGTTTCGCACCGTACGGGTATTCCCGAGATTACGATTCCGCTCTATACGGTAAAATCGGGATCATTGGAACTGCCCGTAAACCTGAGTTTCCACCTCGACGACTTCGCGCGTCTGAATCAGCTCGCAGGTGCGGCCGGCGCCGGTTGGTCGTTGAGCTGCGACTTGCAGGTGTCGCGTATTATCAACGGCGTTGACGACCTGAAAACGACAGGCTATCTCCACACAGGCGTTTCGAAACCCGATATTACGGGAACGACGCTTCTGCGCCCCACAACGGACCAGATGCGGCTGCTCTGGCGAAAAGGCGCCGACGAAGATCCCGACAGGTTCTATTACAAACTGCTCAACGGCGGCGGCTCGTTCTACATCGAGCGAGAACTCGGCCCGAAAACCGTCCCCATAACGGGCGACAAGATCGTTTTCGACGAGTTAGGCGCGGAGACGTTCGTTATCACGGGTACGGACGGCACGATCTACCGTTTCAGTTCGACCCTTGCGGATACAGCTACGGAATTGCAGTCGGATGTAGGATCGAAGACAGCATGGAAATGCACGGAGATCGAAAGCGCCGATGGTGCAAACCGTATCTCGTTCTCCTACCTCCCCCATCGCAGCCGCGTGTTGCAGACGCCCGGATCCGTATCGCTGTACGACCGAGGGACGCTCTACACCACCAATGAAAAGGTCTGCTATGCTGCCCGTTACCCGCGCGAAGACCGCTACGGCTCGATCATCTATTCGAGGACGCTGCTCTTCGGCTGGGACGACGAAGGGTATGGCCCGACGAACTTTTTCTGGAAGGAGTTGCCCGACCAGCCGGAAAACTCGTCGACGGTCAACAAATGGGTCGAGAGCCACTATATCGACCGGATCACCTTTCGCGGCGGATACATGCAATTCGAGTATAAGGAGTATGACGCTGAACGTACCCGCATCACAAATCCCGTACTGGAACGTGTCGTCGTCTATGATAATCGGGATGTAGCCCGGCAAACGATCGTCTTTACGCAGAAAGGTACCGATCAGCGTTACGAGCGCTACCTGCAATCGGTCAAGATCGGCAACGACACCTACTCCTTCGCCTATGGCGTGCAGCATCTCGGCGAGGTAATCACCGACTTCTGGGGCTACGGCTACGAAGGTCACTACTCGGGTGGGTCGGCCGACATTCCCTGCCACAAGGTCTTGCTCGATCTGGGAACGGATCCCGTCGATATGTACGGCAACAAGCTGACCTATCCTAACGACTATTTCCAGCAGGAGTTTCACATGCCGTCGAACAGCACTCCCGGTTGGATTTATCGCACGCCCGACGAAGAAAAGAAGCTGCTGAGCATCACCTATCCCACGGGCGGCCGTACGGAGTTCGTGTGCGACCACAACTGCTTCCGCGATATGGACGACATCGTGCGCCGTATCTCGAGTTACCGGATCAAATACATCCGCTACTACGACACCGACGGCACGTTGCTCAAAGAAACCACATACAAATACGGCCCCAACGAGGACGGCTGCGGCATCATCCGCCACGAACCTGATATGGACGACGACATGGGCAACTGCCACACGGAGCAGACGGTAAATTACTACTATCCGACGGACTCATGGTCGGGGAACTATTCACTCGGTGCGACGCTGCGCCTGCGCACCTACTATCCGCAGACGATCTACCGCACCAACTACGACGACGGCAGCTATATCCAGTACGACGAAGTGGCGGAATACCAGAGTGCGGGCGGTACGCTTTCAGGTAAGACCGTCTACAAGTACGACCTGACGAACCGCCACGCGCGGCCTGTTCGCGAGGTCTTCGCCTATCCGAACGCCCCCTATCCCGTCGAAAGCGAGACATGGTATCTCGGACAGTTGGATTCGGTGATCCAGTATAAGTACGACAGCGGACGTTTCGACTGGGTGACGCGCCGTGGATATACTTATAATCGTTACGATGACTCTGAGAAGATATTCTGCGCCCGCGTATGGGCCTCTGCTGTGGGGTATCTGATCGGCAGCAGCTATCCGATCAATGAGGGGCATACCTACGACTACTCCTACAACGCCATTATCCCGGGCTGTATGCAGCTCAAGCAGGAACATTTCTTCCAGCGAGAGGATGACGGTCGGGTACTCCGGCAACAGACGAGCTATTACTACGACACGAATCCATATACCGCCAGCCGCAAGGAGACGACCTATGCCGACGGGCGTCAGATTACGGAGCAGACGCTCTACGCCGAGGATTACCTCGCCTCGAGCATGCAGAGTATGCTTTCACGCAATCTGGTGTCGCTACCATTGGAGCGCGTCGTCTATACGGACGATTGCGTCACAACAGGCGAGACGATCTCGTATGATCCGTACGGGCGACCAAACTCGCTGTCGACGCTCGCCGCACTGAATCTTTCGCTTTCGTCGTTCCACTTCTCGAACCGCAGTACGACAGGCGGCAAGAACGCCTATACTCCCGACCAGCATTACATCGGCAAAGCGTCGATCCGCTACGACGCCGACGGCAATATCTGCGAGGTACAGGCCATCGGTCAACCTCCCGTCTGTTACCTATGGGGATACAAGGGTATGTATCTGGTAGCCGAGATCCGCAACGCCACCTACGATGAAGTGACGGCGGAACTGGGTACGGCGACCGTCGAACGCATCCGCACATCGGTCGTACTGTCGAGCAGCGACGAGACGCGCATCAAGCAGCTTCGCCTCGACCGGCGTGACTGGCACATCACCACGGCGACCTATATTCCACTCGTGGGCATGGCCACCTCAACCGATCCGTCGGGACGCCAAACGACCTATGAATATAACACATACAACCATCTTGTCCGTATTCGCGATCATCACGGCAAGATCGTCACGGAATACGACTATTCGTTCGATCAATAATCCTCAATCCTCCGAAAACTATGAAACGCTATATGATTCTGTGTGCCATTGCGCTCTGCATCGCAGGACGGCTTTGGGCACAAGATTCCGACAAAAATTGGATAATAACTAAAACGGCAATTGTAGAAAACGGTTATTCCATAGTGGATATAACCTATTTCAACGGTTTGGGCCTTCCAATGCAAACCGTCGGTGTCATGGCCTCGCCCAATACCTACAATACAGTTACACCAATTGTTTATGATGCCTTGTTGCGTGATGATGCAATCACCTATCTTCCTTTCGAAGTTTCGGTATCGGATGAAGCGCTAATACCTAATGATATCGCAATTTCCGAACAAATGATTTTCTACGAAAATCGTTACGGCACTGACGCCGAACGCTCCTTTATAGAAAAGGTCTACGAGTCGTCGCCGCTGAACCGCGTTCGCAAACAGGCGTTGCCGGGCTATATAAAGGATAATGAGGTTGTCTACATCGAATTCGGCTATCGTACCAACGATGTCGACGAGGTACGATGGCTCGCAGTCGGTGTCAACGGTGAACTGATCTGTGAGGGGTGCTACGACGCCGGAACGCTCGCCTGCACCGTGACGACCGACGCCGACGGCCACGTCATGCAGAGTTTCACCGACGGGCGTGGGCAGACACTGCTGAACCGTGCTTTCGACGGCGATAAGGCGATCGACACCTACTCCGTCTACGACGACTACGGCCGGCTGCGGTGGGTCGTAACGCCCGAAGGGAGTTACCTGCTCAGCGACTCGCAGACCTTCGAGAAGACCGATGACTTCGCCAAACGGTATTGCTACATCTACACCTACGACGATCGGGGACGCATGGTCGAAAAACAACTGCCCGGCCGCGAAGCTGAATATATGGTTTACGACACAGGCGATCGGCTGGTCATGTCGCAGGATGGTAATTTACGCACGTTGAAAAAGTGGATTATCTATCATCACGATGATTTTGGCCGAGTATCGGCGCAATACATAGCAGTCGACGAGGTGTCTCAGACAATCGAACAGTTTTGGACACGCGGATTTATACAAAACTTATTTAACGCAGGAACCCCACCACAGATTTACTCATCCGTCGATTCCACGCAATTGATCCACCGGTTTGTCTACGACGATTACCCGTCGGAAGTGCAAAGCAACGGTCTGGACTTTCGCTGGATCGAAGGTCTTACGATGATCGACGGCACATCGTTGCGTTACACCGAAATGCAGGGGTCGCAGACTTACGAGAAGTTAGCGGTTCTGTCCAACGACACGATCTCCGGTTATCACGAACGCGCCTACTACTACGACTACAAAGGTCGCCTGATCCAGACCGTCGAGCGAGACCCCGAAGGGGGCATCCTCTGCACTTCACAGCACTACGACTTCGTGGGCAATGTCATTGCGCAGCGCGAGAGCTATGCTGATGTCAACGGTACGATTAACGACCAAATAGACCGCACCTTCACCTATGACGACCGCAGTCGTCTGTTGAGCGAGACGACACAGGTTAACGGCGGAGAGCTGGCCGTTGTCGATTACGAATACGACGAGTTGGGACGACTCGCCGAACGAAGGCTGGGCGAAGGGTCGGACGCTGTCATGGAACAGTCGGAATACGACATTCGGAATTGGCTGACCGCGAAAACCGGCGATCTGTTCGATATGGCGCTCGGACATTCCTACTCAGGCAATATCTCCTCGTGGTCGTGGCAACACAAGGACCCCACGGTGGGTGACGGCCCACAAAACCGCTATGTCTTCACCTATGACGCTCTATCACGTCTGACGAACACCAATCAATACGTGAACGGCGAGAAAACCCGCCAAAATGTCGAACGTTGCCTCTCCTATGATCGCAACGGCAATCTGCTGACAATGATCCGTTACGATAACAACGAGGAACAAAGCAATATGACTTACGTCTATTCGGGAAATACCTTGATCTCCTATCGGAACGGAGCGATCGTCGACCATGGAGATTCGGGCTTTACTACGACGATAAAGGTCCCCCATCGACTGTATATTTACGATCCGAACGGCAACATTACAAAAGATTATGCACACGCACTGAATCTGTCATATAACAATCTGAATTTGTTGGAAAAAGTGACTCGAAACGATACGATTGTCGCGAAATATTCGTATCTTGCAGATGGTATAAAGCAGTCTGCGCTGGACAGTGCTGGACGAGGTATGGCGTACAGAGGTTCTTTTACATATCGCAAAGAGTTCAGCGACTCGACAGACGTGTTGTCGTTCGAGAGTACGCCGTTCGGCGGCGGTCGAATCATCGGGACAAATAATGGAGCCGACAGCGAAGTCCTCTATTTCCTAACCGACCATCTCGGAAGCGTGCGCGTGGTGGCGAAGGATAAAAGTAACATTCTCGAACGCAATGACTACCAGTCCTTCGGGTCGCGGTGGCAAACGGCATCTATGCCTGTCTCGGACAACAGGCATCGTTTCAACGGAAAGGAAGAGCAGACGTTCGTCGGATTGCCTTGGGCAGACTACGGCGCGCGCATGTACGATCCTGAACGGGGTCGATGGCTAACGCAAGACCCTAAAGCGGAGGATTATTTCAATATTACACAATACGGATTCTGCGGAAACAACCCGATTGTTCGAATCGATTCCGACGGTAAAGAATGGTATTCTTATCAGGAGGAGTATGTGGATGGCGAAGGACAAGTAAGAACGCGAACGCAATACAAATATGTAAATGGCGGAATGTCCGACCGCGAAATGCAAGAGGGAGGTTACACTTATTTGGGTGTAACGTATGATGCTGGAGATATGTATTATAGTATGAGCGGAGCCGAGATTCCCTACATCATGGATATACAAACTGTGCAGAGTAAAGAACCTCGGCAAAAGAGAAAATCCAATAAATTGGTCAACGGGCTTAAATCTACTTCCGGCCTCGGCGGTACTCTTGCAACTGCGGCATCGTTATACGACAAGCCGCTGACTTTCGGGCCTAAATACATAAAAATTAATGAAGGTGGAACTTTAATTCGCAATACAAATAGAATATATACGTCAACGAGTGGGATAGCGAATTATATTGGGAAAAATATTTATTGGTTATCAATAGGAGCTAATGCATTAGGATATGCGACAGGCTCACAAAGTGCATGGGAAACAGTAGGAAATATGTCGATAAATACTGCTATATACAGCATAGGCATGAAATCTCCACAAACGGCTCTTGTGTTGGGATTCGGACTTATGATATTTACACCAGTACCGCCAGTAACTGTTGGAAATGATGGGCCTATGCTGATTGCACCGGATAATACTCGTATTGTGAAAACCCTCCCTATTCATTAAATAAAGATGAAAACACAATCTAATCCAAAGCTGTCATTCTTTGAAGCGATTTATGTTTGGATATATATTTATACGATGAAGAGTACATTCCTAAAAGGACGAGGAGCACCAGAAGGAGCTGCTTGTGTGAATTTGGGATTTCTGCAATTTTGGAATTTGGAATTTATTTGGAGGTCCTCCTTGTTAATATTCAATTGGGATATTTCCTATTCGTATTGGGTAGATTTATGTTTTTTCCCATGCTTGACTGCTATTAACTATTTTATTTATGAGAAGAAAATCGATAATATCATAGAGCGTCATAATGCTCTTTCTCAACAGAAACGATTAAGAAATAGGTTTCGGATGTGGATTTATGTTATACTTACCGGTCTGTCGACGATCGGTCTACTTACTGCCATTGAATTGACTCGCGAAAAGCCAGAGGCCGAATCTACTCAGGACAGGATACGGATAGAAATTAAAAAATCGCATGTCCCGAATCAATCGACAAACGGGAAGGATATTAACTATCAATAACTTATTATTCTAAAGGATTACAGAAATTCTGTAATCCTTTTTTCTCGCTTATATCGAACGATATTAGCTGAATGAAGCGGGGCAAATGCCCCGCTTCATTAATTTCGTGTTCACCGGTCGAGCAGCTTATCGGGATGTTTGGCGTTGTACTCCGTAATGAGCTTGTCCCACAACCCCTGATCCGTCGTGCATCCGATCTGCCGGACGAACGCATCCGAAGGTACGCACTCCGCCGATCTTAAGCTGATCGTGCACAACCCCGAAACCAGAAAGGTCGACGCCGTTCCCAAAGCGGTAGCAATCGGTAACCGCAGGGAAGTTCACACCACGCAGTCCACGTCGAAAAACAACCCTTAATTTTTCGAGTTCAAGGACAGCAATGCCGTGACGATCGATATCTGCGGCTTCAAATTCCGTAAGGACAATCCGATTTTATTTCCACGTAAAGTATGAGGAATCATTTTTCGAAACGATAATACGGCAAAGTGAATTTGGAAATCTCAAAGGCTATACAAACTTCGTTAGCGATCATTCACCGTCGTGTATTTTAGTTACTTATTGTGGAAACAGAGTTGTAATCGATTGATCAAAGGCGGGTACAAAAAAAGGGTAAGCTACTTATATCGCACCGCTACAACCGTATACCCTTGCTCAATTCCTTGCCTGGGGGATTCTACAGGAGCTGGTCGTATAAGACTTACCCATTTGCAAAAGTAACTCTTTTTTCGGAAAGCGCAAAAAGAAACCGGAAAATTCACGGAAAATTTCCGATAGTCTCGTGGTCGAAAAATGATTCATACGACGGAAAACCGTTCGCACAACCTATATTATCAAGAAATACGAAGTCTCTGCAAACCCGAATGAATCCGGTTCTGCGCTCGGCTTGCACGCTTTGCGGGAACAAGTCCCGCTTAGATAGGCTGCGCCTCGGCAAAACCCAAACAAGTTTGCTTTTGCGCTCGGCTTGCACTATCTTTGTTCGAAAATTCTCAGCAATGCGTCGCAAAATTATCATCGGTCTCTCCATCGCCATCGTGCTGCTTGCCTGCGCCGGCATCTATCTCCGCAACGGTTTTTACGGGAACTGCGTGCCGGAACAACGATCGCTCTATGTGCGAACAGGATCGGATTACCGCACGCTCGAGGATTCGCTGAAATCCGCCATCGAACATTTTGCCTTCTTTCGGCTTTACGCCCGTCATGTCGAACTCGACCGCTCGCTCAAACCGGGACATTACATATTGGAAAAAGGGATGAACGTCGTGCAGGTAACCCGTATGCTGAAACTCGGTTTGCAGACGCCGGTGCGGGTGACGATCAACAACGTACGCACTCCCGCGCAATTGGCCGGTAAGTTATCGCGGCAGATCGAGGCCGATTCGACGGCAATCGTCGGCGCGCTGACCGATCCAGAGACCGCTCGCAAAGCGGGATTCGACTCGGTGACGCTCTTTTCGATGTTTATTCCCGACACCTACGAATTCTACTGGACGGTCTCGCCCGCACAGTTCATCGAACGCATGCGGCGCGAGTACGACCGCTTCTGGACGCCGGAGCGCGACGCGAAACGCAAACGCAGCGGACTGTCGCGGCTGGAGGTGATGACGCTCGCCTCGATCGTCTACGAGGAGACCCGCCAGAGTGACGAAATGCCCCGCATTGCCGGCGTCTACATCAACCGACTTCGCAAAGGCTGGCCCCTGCAAGCCGACCCGACGGTCAAATACGCCTTGCAGGAATTCGGTCTGCGGCGCATCCTGCACAAGCACCTGAAATACCCGTCGCCTTACAACACCTATATTAACAAAGGGCTGCCGCCGTCGCCGATCTGCATGCCGGGGCGCAACGCCATCGACGCTGTACTCGATTTCGAGCAACACGACTACATGTTCTTCTGCGCACGCCCCACCTTCGACGGATACCACAACTTCGCACGCACGCTCCGCGAACACAACGCCAACGCACGCGCATATTCCGCCGAACTGAATCGGCGAAAGATAAAATAAAATCGTATCTTTGCCCTCGTATGATCCTGCGTATTTATCCCCAAAATCCTGCTGAGCGGGAGATGCAGCGCGTCGTCGACGCGTTGGAGCGCGACGGCGTGATCGTCTACCCCACCGACTCGGTCTATGCTTACGGATGTTCGCTGCGCTCGGCGCGCGGTTTGGAGCGGCTCAAACAACTCAGCGGCAAACAGACCGACGATCTGAGCATCATCTGCGACGGCATCTCTCAGGCGGCGGAGTACTGCCGGGTGGACAACGCGACGTTTAAAATACTCAAACGCAACCTGCCCGGAGCGATCACCTTCCTGCTCAACGCATCGTCGCGCATGCCCGACAAAGCGTTGCAGCGCCGCAAGACGATCGGCGTGCGTGTCCCCGACAATACGATTCCACGCGCAATCGTCGAGCGGCTGGGCTGTCCGCTCATTACCGCATCGCTCAAAAGCGACGACGAAGTGACCGAATACATGACCGACCCCGAACTGATCCACGAACGCTACGGCCGCGAAGTGGCGCTGGTCGTAGACGGAGGCTACGGTTCGCTGACGCCGACCACTGTCGTCGACCTCACGCAGGAGGAACCGCAGATCGTGCGGCAAGGCGCAGCCGAACTCAATTGACAAACAAACGCTAATTTTGACAGCAATATGAATCAGACGAATTTTTGGAACGATGCCGCCAAGTACGGCGCTATCATCGGCTGCGTTTCAGCCGCCTGCTCGCTGCTGAGCGATATTACGGGCGTAGGGATCTTCGGATTCATCGGATTCGCCGTCTATCTCTGGCTGCTCGTACATTATACCCGGAAACGGGCGTCCCTCTATTCGACTCTCGAAGAGGAATACGGATACGGAAAGCGATTGGGGTTCATCGTAGCCATGGCGCTCTTCATAGGCGTCATCAATGCCGCCTACACGATTCTCGCCAGCCGCATTCTCTTCACGGCCAAATACTCCGCCGCCTATGAGCAGATGTTCGCAGTATTTGCAAAAACCGGCTTCTATACGAACGAAATGATCGTCCAGATGAACCGGATGGTGCAGTCGCCCCTGTGGATCACCGTTTCGGCCGTCCTCGGACAACTCATCATCGGATTGCTTTTCGGACTGGTGCTCGCCGCCGTCGCACAGCCCAGACAGCGATTCGACAACAATCCGACGAACCATACGGAGGAGTAACGGAATGGAAAAACGATTGGATATTTCGGTGGTCGTTCCGCTCTACAACGAGGAGGAGTCGCTGCCCGAACTGACGGCTTGGATCGACCGCGTAGCGCATGAAAACGGGTTTTCCTACGAGATTATTTTCGTCGACGACGGTTCGACCGACGGTTCGTGGGAGGTGATCGAGCGCCTCAAAGAGCAATATTCCTCCCTGCGAGCCATCGGATTTGCGCGCAACTATGGCAAATCGGCCGCTCTTTACTGCGGGTTCGCCGCTGCCGAAGGCGATGTCGTATTCACGATGGACGCCGACCTGCAGGACTCGCCCGACGAAATTCCCGAGATGCGCCGCATGATCGTCGAAGAGGGATACGATATGGTCTCGGGGTGGAAGCAGAAGCGCCGCGACCCCATCGGGAAACGCTGGCCCAGCAAGTTTTTCAACTGGACGGCGCGTACCGTTTCGGGCATCAAACTCCACGATTTCAACTGCGGGCTGAAAGCCTACCGCCGCAAGGTGGTCAAGGCGATCGAGGTCTACGGCGAAATGCACCGTTACATTCCCATTCTGGCCAAGGAGGCGGGGTTCTGCCGTATCGGTGAAAAGACGGTCTGCCATCGGGTGCGTAAATACGGTCGCTCGAAATTCGGTATGGAACGGATGCTCAAAGGGTATCTGGACCTGATCACCGTCTCGTTCCTCTCCCGCTTCGGCCGCTCGCCGATGTACTTCTTCGGCGGACTGGGGACGATCATGTTTTTGCTGGGCGGTTTTTCGACGATCTGGATCATCGCCGCCAAACTCTACAAACAGGCGCACGAACTGCCGCTGCGGGCCGTTACCGAACAGCCGCTCTTCTACCTCTCGATGCTGCTGGTCGTCCTCGGCGTACAGTTCTTTCTGGCGGGATTTCTGGGCGAGCTGATCGACCGAAACGCCTCCGACCGGAACAAATACCTGATTGACAAGACGATTCGATAAATTTAAAATCATGATACAACGTATTCAAACCGTATATTTGTTATTCGTCGCAGGATTGGTCGCCTGCGCCGCATTCCTGCCGCTGGCTTCGTTCGCAAGCGGCGGCGAGGAGTTCTCGCTTTACGCCTTCGGACTGCGATCGGCGGACGGAGAGACCGTACAGTCGACCCTTTACATGGGCATTCTGCTGGTCTTGGCGCTGGCGTTGCCGCTCGTAACCATTTTTCTGTTCAAACGCAGGATGCTCCAATTCCGTCTCGGCATCGTGGAGATGATTCTGCTGCTGGGCGCGCAAATCATGATGGGCATCTATTATTTCCTGAGCTACCGCGTCTTCGCGTCCTTCGAATTCCATGTTCAGAGCGTCAAGATTCCGCTGATTCTGCCGCTCATTGCGATGATCTTCACCTATCTGGCCGTCCGCGCCGTTTTCCGCGACGAACTGACGATCCGCTCAATGAACCGAATCCGTTAAAACCATCCGATCCCCCGAGATACCGACCCGTCATGCGATGGGCCGGTATCTGTTTTATCCTCATCGATTTAATCGTCACAAAGAATGAATCGGTTCAAAAACCGACGGAATACATTACATATTTCCATTCTTTCGACCGAAAATATATCGATTTTTAATTGCTTATTCGAAGAAAAGATCATAACTTTGATTGAAAATCCACCTTATGGAAAAGAATAATAAATGTAATATTATATTCACACTAAATTCAATTTTATTATGAAGCAACTAAATCTATGGAAGACATTGTTTTGCGCAATGCTGACGATCGCCGCGACGGCGTTCACGGCCTGCGTGGACGACGATGTCGACAAGCAGGCTCCCATGCTGGAGTTGTCGGAGGAGACCGTCGCCTTTACCGGAACGACCACCGAAGACGCGACCGTTACGGTGAAGAGCAATCGCCAGTGGACGGTAGCCTACGAAGACGAAGAGACCCAGAAGGAGTGGATGTATTTCAAAGTTTCAGGCAACGAAATCTCCGAAGGCGTTTACAACGGCGACGGCACGGTGAAAATCACCGTCGGCGAATCGGCGCAGCCCCATATGGGCCGGCTGGTTTTCACGCTGAGCAATACCTATGGGGAGCTGTATCGGAAATACCTCACCGTTACGCAGGGCAACTATGTTCCCCCGACGAAGGGTGCCGTCGGTAAGCTGGTCGAGTACATTTTGGGCGACAGCCGCCTGAGCGGAGCCGTCGGTTCGGACAACGCCATGCCGCTGCAGTACAGCGAGACGACGATCGAAGCCGTGATTCTGGCCAACGACGCGGCGGGCAACAACAACCGCAAACTCTATGTGGGCGACAACAACGGCCTCGAGAAGTCGGCCATCGTCCTCTACGGCGCCGATTTCGCCATGTCGAACGATCCGGCGACGAAATATCCCGCAGGCCGGAAGGTCACGCTCAATCTCGAAAATGCGAACTACTACGCATTCAACAATGTACGTCAGTTGACCGATGTCGTGGTCACCGTCAGCGAAGACAAGGTCGATCTGGTGATCCCCTCGCTTTCGGTAGAGAAGTTCAACTCGGGCGAATATCAGGCGCAGTACGTCAAACTGAACAACATGACGCCCCAGTCGTCGTGGGTCGGCAAGAGCTGGACGGTCGAAAGTTCGCCCCAGTCGGTCATTCTCAACGATGCCGCAGGCAAGCCTTTGACCGTCTATATGAATCAGGGACGCTATGCGACCGGATTCGCCGACATGTACATCGCCGACAAGACCGGTACGATCTACGGCGTGGCCGAAACCTACCGCGAAAGCGCACAGCTCATCCCGACCAAGAAGGCAGATATCGAAGCCCTGAGCGACGGGGGGGGGCCGGGCCCCGGACCGGAACCCGGCAATGCCATCTATTATGAATCCTTCGGTACGGTCGACGTATCGGCCAAACCGCTTATCAGCGACTATACGGGCTGGGCGAAAACCGGTTCGGGTGCAGGCGAAGTCTCCTATACCGGAGAAGGCAAGGTATCGATCCGTACAACCGGCAAACCCAGCGCCGGTTACGAAGGCGCATCGGGCGCCAACAAGGCGTTCTTCGGAACGCAGAACCCGGCCATGATCATCAACAAGATCAAGCTCGACGGCGCACAGGATCTGCAACTTACCTTCGGAGCGGCCTATTCCAAGTATAACGAAACGGATAAAACCTACGACAACGAGTTCAAACCGGAGAAGTTCCATCTCTCGCTGAGCGCCGACGGAACCAATTGGAAGACGGTCGAGTATACCTATGCGCAGGCCGATCAATACTGGGTGTTCGCCACGTCGAAGTTCAAACTGAAGAATAAGGCGACCTATCTCTATGTGAAGTATGCAGTCGACGAAGAGTCGGTATTCGCTATCGACGACGTGACGCTCGCCACTGGCAACGGCGGCTCCGAAATCGATCTCGGCGGCAGCGACGAACCCGACCCGACGCCCGGCGACGTTATCTACAACGAGACTTGCGGTACGGTAGACGTATCGGCCAAACCGCTTATCAGCAACTATACGGGCTGGGCAAAAACCGGTTCGGGTGCAGGCGAAGTCTCTTATACCGGAGAAGGCAAGATGTCGATCCGTACAACCGGCAAGCCCAGTGCCGGTTATAGCGGAGCTTCCGGTGCGAACAAGGTTTTCTTCGGAACAACCGGTCCAGTCTTCTATATCAACAAAATTACGATCGGAACGGCACAGGATCTGCAATTGACCTTCGGCGCGGCCTATTCCAAGTATAACGAAACGGATAAAACCTACGACAACGAATTCAAACCGGAGAAGTTCCATCTCTCGCTGAGCGCCGACGGAACCAATTGGAAGACGGTCGAGTATACCTATGCGCAGGCCGATCAATTCTGGGTATTCGCCACCTCGAAGTTCAAACTGAAGCAGGCCACGAACTATCTCTATGTGAAATTCGCAGTCGACGAAGAATCGGTGTTCGCTATCGACGACATGACGCTTTCGACCGGTCAGGGCGGTACGGAGATCGATCTGGGCGGCAGCACGCCGGCCGAACCGACGCTGAGCGTCAACCCGACCTCGCTGTCGTTCCTCGCTACCGATGCGGCCAAGACGATCGCCTGCACGCCCGGCAACGCCGACGGCTACACGGTAGGCGCAACGTCGTCCGACCCGACCAACTTCCCCACCGCAACTTCGGGTACGACCGTCACCGTCACTCCGACTGAAAATACGGGGTCAAGCGCACGTAACGCCACGATCACGGTCTATCTGACCAACGACGGCGGCGCAACCAAAGTCGCGACGAAGACCGTCCCCGTCTCGCAGGCTGCGGCCGGCGGCACCGAACCTTCCGATCCGTCGCACATCGTGCTCGATTTCACGCGCGGAGTAGACATGGCTACGCCGGCGTTCACCTACCATGACAAAGATGTCAAAGCATCCGATACCGAAGGAACTTATACGATCGACGGCTATATCTATAATATCAAGGCCAGTGCCGACGGCGAGTTCTACTGGTTCTACAACAACTACAACGCAGGTTCCGAATACGAGGCATTCTTCATTGGTAAGGCCGGCGCCTATATCGAACTGCCCGCCATCAGCGGCAAGGCTCTGACCAAAGTCATCCTGACCGGTGCCAGCGGCGCTTCGGGAGATTGCGAAGCCTCCGTCACGGATACAAACGGATCTGATATCAGCGGCGGCCTGACGCAAGTTGTCGGACAAGGCGTAGCAACGTACGAACTGAGCGGCACGGCAGCCAACACCTCCTACCGGATCACCGTTACGAAGAAAAACTGTCAGTTCGCCAAGATCGAACTCTTCTACGGCGACGGCGGCAGCACGCCGACCCAGCCGACGCTGAGCGTCAACCCGACCTCGCTGTCGTTCCTCGCTACCGATGCGGCCAAGACGATCGCCTGCACGCCCGGCAACGCCGACGGCTACACGGTAGGCGCAACGTCGTCCGATCCGACCAATTTCCCCGCCGTAGTCTCCGGTACGACCGTCACGGTCACCCCGACCGCAAACACCGGCAGCGCACGCAACGCCACGATCACGGTCTATCTGACCAACGACGGCGGCACGACCAAAGTCGCAGCGAAGACCGTCCCCGTCTCGCAGGCTGCGGCGGGCGGTCAACCTTCCGGTACAACCTACGACAAAATCACCACTGTGACAGGAATCGTCGACGGCATGACCGGATTCATCGGTTGCGAACCGGGCGGTACCTACGGTCTCCAACTGGTTAATGGTTTCGCTTCATACGGACAAGGTTTCACGTCTGTATATACCTATGATGAAAGTTCGAAGACTCTGACCCAAGCAGGCGATTACGAAGCGATTGAATTCACGTTCGAAGCCGCAGAAAACGGATTCCACATCAAGCAAGGCAGCAAATACCTGATCGGTACGGGCATCATCGACAGCGGAAAACCTAAACAAGGACTCGTTCTGGCCGATGCCCCCGCACAGCCTTGGACATTCACCGAGGATGCAAGCGGCGTGATCGCCACGACAAGCGCATCGGGGACGGTAGAAGGACAAACATTCGACTACCCTGCCATCTACATGATGTGTGCAAACAGTGCAACGAGCCGGTTCCTGCGACCTTATGTACAATCGTCCTACGGAAAAGGTTTCTGCTTCTTCAAAAAAAACTAAGTTGACAAAGATCGCCGGCGGGTAACGCCGCCGGTGGTTCAGATACGTTTCGAATGACTATAAAGACACATTTTCTCGAGCAATGGTTCCGGCTCGCAGTCGTAATCGCCGCCGTATTTTTCGCTGCCTGCAGCGACAGCGACGGCGATGCGGCGACAGCTCGCGTGGAGTCGTGCGAACTGGAACGGTCGTCGATCATCAGCGGCCTGATCGCAAGCGGCGAGGAGGTCGCTTCGCTGCGCGTGATCATCGATGTCTCCGGCACCGGACAGCTGGGTTATACGGCTACGGTCACCGGCGGCGACTGGCTCTCGCTGAGCGCCCTCGACTTTTCGGCCGCAGGGCGGCAGCGCAGCGGCACGGTCGACGGCGGCGAAAACCTGCTGTTCCTTTATTACAAGGCCAACACCTCGACGCAAAGCCGCATCGCGACCTTCTCGATCGTCTTCGACAACGGCTCGGCGCCCTATGAGTTCGAACTGACGCAACTGGCGCCCAACGCCACCGACAATCCGTTCGAAACGCCGAAACAGTGGCCCGAGTTGCCCGCCGATAAGCAGGGTGCAGACTACATTTATGCGGCCCACTATGCCAAGATGAATCTGAAAACCGTGCGCAACTACTCGCTCTGCTTCGACAAGAAACTGCGCGTGGCGCATTGGGTGGCCTATCCGCTGCACGCCTCGTACATCGGATCGCTGGATCGCAGCAACGCGTGGGCGGCCGATCCGAAGATTCCGCAGCAATATCAGGCGGCGCTCTGGCTGGGCGGTTATCAGAACGGCTACGTCTACAACCGCGGGCATCAGATTCCGTCGAAAGACCGCTCGAGCGTTCTGGAAATGAACAAACAGACGTTCTACGCTTCGAACATGACCCCGCAGCTCGGACAGCTCAATCAGAACATGTGGAAAGACCTTGAAGCGAAAGTGCGCACATACGTCTGCCCGGATACGCTCTATGTCGTCACGGGATGTTATTTCGCAAATTCCGACGACTCAACAACGAAAGACAAGGCCGGAAATGTCTGTCCGATTCCCTCGAACTACTTCAAGGTGCTGCTGCGCACGCGAAACGGCTCGACCGGCAAGCGAATCGCAGACTGCAAAGCATCGGAACTGAAAACCATCGGTTTCTGGGTGGCGAATCGGAGCGGACAGCAGATCGGCAAGCAGTATTGCCTGAGCGTGGCGGAGATCGAGAAAACGACGGGTTTCACGTTCTTTCCTGATGTGGACGCCGCAGTCAAGACACAGAACACTCCCTCGGACTGGGGGTTTAACTAACAATTCGAATCATGAGAAAGAAACTGATAATCACACTCGCGCTGGCGTCGGTTATGGTGATGTGCTTCGCACAGAAGCCCTACAAGATCATGTTCTACAACATGGAAAACTTCTTCGACACCATCAACGATCCCGAAACCAACGACGAGGAGTTCCTTCCCGACGGCGCGAAAAAATGGAATTCGGCGAAATACGAAAAGAAACTTCACAACATGGAGCGCGTTCTGTTCGACATCGCCGCCATCGACCGCGACTATCCGGTCGTGATCGGCGTCTCGGAGATCGAGAACCGCTCGATCCTCGAAGATATCGCCTCTACGCGCAAGCTTCTGCCGGCACGTTACGCCATTTGTCACTACGACTCGCCCGACCTGCGCGGCGTGGACGTGGCGTTCTTGTACCGCCCGGACGTATTCAAGCTCGAAGGGAGCGCCGACATTCCGGTCAGGATCCCGTCGCTGCCCAACTGGCGCACGCGCGGTATCGTGACGATGTGGGGAACCATCGACGGCGAACCGTTCCTCTTCATGGTATCCCACTGGCCCTCGCGGCTGGGCGGACAGGCCGCTTCGGCTTTCAAACGCAACGCCGCCGCCGCGCAGATGCGCGCCATCGCGGATTCGGCATTGAAGGTAAATCCCGCAACGAAGATCATCGGGATGGGAGACTTCAACGACGATCCGACCGACGAGAGCGTCGAGGTCTATCTGGGAGCCAAGACGAAGATCAACGACCTGCAACCGGGCGATTTCTACACGCCTTTCGCCGACATGCTCAAAGCCGGTCTGGGTACGCTCGCCTACCACGACGAATGGAATCTCTTCGACAACATCGTCCTCACGGAGAACCTCGCACGCGGCTCTACCGGTAAACTCCGGCTTGTCAAAGACCCTTACAAGAAAACCAAGTTCTACGGCAATATCTTCAAACCGTCCTACCTTATTCAGCAGGAGGGACAGTATAAAGGTTACCCGTTGCGTACCTACGTAGGCAACAACTTCCAAGGCGGATTTTCGGATCACCTGCCGGTATTCATCTACATTGCCAAATAAATCGATTCATTATGAAAATAAAGCATTTACTCACATTGCTTCTCACGGTGGCATCGCTTTCGGCCTTCGCACAAAGCAGCGGCATCAAAGGAAAAGTCGTCTCGCGCGGCGACCGTGCGGCCATCGAGCAGGTGAAGATCACCCTTGCCCCGGGCAACCGTCAGACGATCTCTGACGCCGAGGGCAGATTCCAGTTCGACGACGTCGCTCCGGGAGAGTACTCCCTTTCGTTCGACGTCAACGACTACGAACCGCTCGAAATCAAAGTTCGCGTGGACAAGCTCATGAAAGACGTCCGGTCGGTCGCGCTGGTTCCCGCTTTCGGCGAGGCGCTCGACGACTCGATCTTCACGGAGTTCGACACCGAAACGGCCAACGACACGCAATCGCTGCCCTCGTCGCTCTCTTCGTCGAAGGATGTCTTCAACAACATCGCCTCCTACAAATTCGGAGAGATGCGCTTCAACCTTCGCGGTTACGATTCGCAGTACACCAACGTCTACTTCAACGGCATCCGCCTCAACGACGCATTGACGGGCTACACGCCGTGGTCGCTGTGGAGCGGTCTGAACGACGCTACGCGCAATCAGGAGAATACCAACGGCCTGCAGGTCGCAGACTACGGTCTGGGCGGCATCGGCGGTACGACGAACATCAACGCCACCGCGTCGCAGATCCGCAAGGGTTTTCGCGTGAGCATCGCCAACGGCAACCAGATGTACCGCTTCCGCGCAATGGTATCCTATGCATCGGGCCTGCTCGACAACGGCTGGTCTTACGCCTTCTCCGTATCGACGCGTCAGGGCGGCAACGACTGGGTCAACGGCATCTATTACAACTGCTTCGGGTACTACGGTTCGGTTGAAAAGCGTTTCAACGAGCGTAACCGTCTGGCGTTCACCATCCTCGGCGCTCCGACCGAGCGCGGCGCACAGCAGGCGTCGACGCAGGAGGTCTACGATCTGGTCGGCAACAACTTCTACAACCCCAATTGGGGCTATCAGGACGGCAAGAAGCGCAACGCGCGCGTGCGTAACAACCACGAGCCGCTCATGGTGCTCAATTACACCAATACGCCCGACGAACGCACGAAGATCGACGCTGCGGCCTCGTTCCGCTTCGGTACGAACGGCTATTCGGCTCTCACATGGAAAAGCGGCGCCGACCCGCGTCCCGACTACTACCGCAATCTGCCCAGCTATTATGTGTCGGGGAATCAGTTCGCAAATGCGGCCCAAATCGCCGAACTGTGGCGCACGAGCTACAACACGCGCCAGATTAACTGGGATCAGCTTTACGACACCAATTACAGAGGCGAAACCGACGAAGGCACTTACGGCCCCGGCCGCCGCTCGAACTACATGATCGAGGAGCGTCATGCCGATCAGCTCGATCTGAACCTGACGGGCCAGATCGCCCGCACGTTCCGCGACAATTCGCGGCTCGTCGCCGGAATCCTCTATCGTTGGAACCGCACCGATTATTACGATAAGGTGAAGGACCTGCTGGGCGGCGACTACTGGGTGGACATCGACAAATTCGCCGAACGCGACTTCGTAGGCGAAACCGAGAAGCAGAACGACCTGCACTACTACGACAAATACGGCCATGCCCGCCGCGTGGAGGAGGGCGACAAGTTCAGCTACAACTACTACGCCAACGTCCGGCAGGCCAAGTTATGGGCGATGTACAATTTCAACATCTACGGGCTGGACGGTACCGTCGGCGGCGAGGTGGGTCAGGTGACCATGTGGCGCGACGGCCGCTATCAGAAGGGAACCTACCCCGCCAACTCGTTCGGCAATTCGGAAACACTCGATTACTTTACCTATCAGGCCAAACTGAACCTCGCCTACCGCTTCTCGGCGGCGCACTCCGTCGAGTTCAACGCTGTCGCGTTGCAGAACGCTCCGACGTTCCAGAACGCCTTCATCTCGCCGCGTACGCGCAACGAGGTGACGCCGGGCCTCAAAGCCGAGAAGATCTGGGGCGTCGACGCCTCCTACAACCTCAGCTACCGAGGCATCAAGGCCCGCCTGTCGGGGTATTACACCAAGATTCATGATCAGACCGACATCATCTCCTACTATGACGACCTGCAGTCGACGTTCGTCAACTTCGCCATCAGCGGCATCGACAAGAAGTTCTTCGGTCTCGAATTCGGCATGACCATTCCGCTCTATATGGGTCTGAATCTGAACGGAGCCGTCAGCGTCGGACAATACACCTACGATTCGAATCCCACGTTCGTGCAGTTGGCAGACAACAGTTCGAAGATTCTTTCGGATGTCGACAGCAGCACGGTCTACTGGAAGGATATGCGCGTGGAGAGTACGCCGCAGACGGCCATCAACGTGGGGCTGTCGTACCGCAGCGACAACAACTGGTTCGCTTCGGCCGACCTGAACTTCTACGACAACGACTACCTGTCGATGAACCCGCTGTTCCGCACCGACGAGGTGCTGCGCGCCGGCGACACCAATGCCGAGACCGCTGAAATGATCCGCACGATGCGCGCACAGGAGAAATTCGACTCGGCTTTCGTACTGAACGCCAGCATCGGCAAGAACTGGTACATCCATCGCAACTATACGCTCGGATTCAGTCTCGAAGTGAAGAACCTCCTCAACAATCAGGACATCAAGACGGGCGGCTACGAGCAGATGCGTCTGAACAAGGTCAAGGCCGACGAATCGAACACCAGCCTCGTAACCTCTTACGAACGCTTCGATCCGAAATATTTCTACATGTTCGGCACGACCTACTATCTGAACGTCTATTTCCGTTTCTAACGGCAACGAATTAAAGAATAAGAATTATGAACAAAATCCTAAAAATAGCGTTGGCACTCGCCGTCGGAATCTTCCTTGCAGGCTGCTATAACGATTTCGACAATCCGGCGCCGGCAAAGATCTACACGGATAAGGACTTCACGGAAGCGGGCGCCGAGATCATTCCGATCAAGGAGTTGAAGCAGTACTTTTACAACAAGTGGGGATCGGGCGCCAACGGACTCGGCCGCCGCGTCGAGATCAGCGACAACGTGGTCATCAAAGGCAAGGTCATCTCGTCCGACGCCGAGGGCAACGTCTACAAGTCGCTCTACATCTACGACGGCGAACAGGCCATCGAACTGCGTCTGGCGAACGACAACTACGTCAACTACCCCATGGGGCAGATCGTCTACGTCAAAGCGCAGGGGCTTTCGCTGGCCAGCTACCGCTACATGCTCAGCCTGGGCGCAGCGCCTGCAGTCGAGCCGGACGGGACCTTCCCGAACGACAACCCCGGCGAACACGATTTCTCGGCCTCGGGCAACTCGAACATCCCCACCACGGAGATGATTCAGCAGTACGTTTTCCGCGGCGAACTGGATGCGGTCACGGAGGCCGATATCACCGTTGTCAACAAGGACAACTACAAGACGGCGCTCAGCGACAACCTGCTGGGCTGCCTGATCCGCTTCGAAGGTCTTCGCAGCTGCTACACGACGGTCGACTCCAACACCTATCCGAGCTATCTGGAAAACATCGACGGCGTCTATACCAACAAGTACTATCAGGACGAGGGACTTCCCATCACGTGGGCCTACAACTACGACAACACCAAGTACTACGGTTCGTCGCTCTTCACCTACGAGACCACGCCTTCGTCGCTCGAGACGGGCAGCTACGTGGCCCGCGTCAGCGGCTACGCGCGTTTCGCGCTCAAAGAGCTGCCGGCCGACAACGCGATGGTGAACATCACGGCCATCTACACGAAGTACTCGGCCCGCACGGGCGGCTACATCGCCTATCAACTGCTTATCAGCAGCTACAAAGACATCGAGGAGTTGTAGTTTCCCCGATACGCCATCCAAGTCGAACCGGAAGTCTGTTAAACAGACTTCCGGTTTTTGTTTTGCGGCTCTATCCGCCGCTCCTTCGACAAAACGTTTTTACCGACCACTTATTCCATTCTATCTCAACTATAAAAAATAAATAATCCCGAATATCGATACGACTTTTTAATTATATTTGTAGTCGTATGCAACACATTAATTTTTATTACACACATGACTACTAATTTCGAAACCCCGTTTCAGCAAGGGGGGGGGATTTACGAAACCCCAAAGTTGACAATCGCAACCGTATCGATTGAAAAAGGCTTTGCGGCCACCGAGCCTAATTCCAACGCGCCGCTCGATGACGAAACTTACGAGTAATTCAAATCCGCTCTCTGACATGAAAAGTTTCGTCCTATTTCTGGGAGCCGCGACTCTGCTGCTCTCCTTTACCGAATGTTCGACAGATGCAACGACAGACCCCATCGTTACGCCGGGATCCGTCAAATTGACGGCATCGGTCAACCAAACCAAAACCGAGCTCGAAGGCAACGATATCCTCTGGAAATCGGGAGACCGACTCGGTTTGTTCTGCGGCACGAGGTTCGTCAACGCGCCCTTTACCACGACGGCAGGCGGCACCGCTTCGGCCGATTTCACGGGCGATCCGACCGATCCCGCAGGTTCGGAAGCCGAGGCGTTTTACGCCTACTACCCCTACTCGGCCAACGCCGCGACGGAAGGAGTCGTCGTTTCCGGTCTTTCGATCCCTGCCGCACAAACCTTTGCGGCGAACAGTTTCGCCACCGAACTCTGTCCGATGGCCACTTCGGGCAGCGATTACAATCGTCTCTCCTTCCGTACGATCGGAACCGTACTCAAATTTCAGGTAACGGGTCAGAAAAACGTAACGAAGCTCGAACTGACGGGCAACAACGGCGAAGCGCTGGCCGGCGACTACACGATCGATTTCTCGGGAGATATTCCCGAAATGAAATTCGTCGGCACGGAAACGGCCCTTACGCTCACCTGTTCGGAACCGATCGCTCTGGACGACGCCTCGGCGACAGCGTTTTATTTCGTTCTGCCCGCCGGCATCGAGTTCACGAAAGGCATCACCGTAAAGGTATATACCGACGACATCGCCGAACCGATGGTCAAAGAGTACGCCTCACCGCTCACGACGCGCCCCAACAAGCTCGTAACGGTAAAAGCATTCACCTATTCGGTTCCCGTCTCTACGGTCGAGGAGGCCAACGCCGCTTTTTCCGAAGGCGCGTCGGGGGTGACGATTACCTCCACGACCGATCTGGTCGCACCCGCAACCCTTGAAATTCCGAATACGTTCGCTCCCGGCGCATCCGCGTCGATCGAGATCGAACAGCCTGTTTCGACCGATGTGACGATCACGGAAACGACGTCGGCCGCCGATCAGAGTCTTCCTGAAACGCTTTCGGTGGAGATGGAAACCACCGCCTCGCTGATTATCAATACGCCGAGCCTGACGGTCGCGCTCGAAGGCTCGTATGCAGATATCGAGGCGGCTACGGCAGACAATACGCTGATCGTGGCCAAAAACACCACCATCGAAACCCTGACCGTAAAAAGAGGAAACGTCAAAATCTATGGGACCGTCGGCACAATCGTAAACGAGGGTTCGGGCAAGATTATCCGTTGCATCGACGCTCAGGATGAAGTCGAACGCACGCTCGCCGATACCCGCTGTGACTATATTCTCGTCGAGAAGCCGGCCGGAACGCTCGATTTTAACGGCGGGGCTACGACCAAGCAGGTTTGCGTCACCGCAAATGTAAAGATCGCCAATCTGACCGTATCGCCCGCAGCGGATCACCCCGTAATGGTCTCCGGCGATAACGTCAAACTGACGCTCGACGGCGTGAAGCTCGTCTGCAACGCCCCGAAGACCTATGCCGTGAACTGTCTGGACGGCGCGAATCCCGACGTAACCGTCCAAAATTCCGAAATCATCGCACTGGGCACCGACTGCCGCGCCGCAAGCGTCATCAACACCCACGCGACGAGCACCGACTCTTACATCACGTTCGACAATACGCAGGCCCGCACTACCGAAACGGCGATCGGCAACCGCGAATACACGGCCGACGAAATCAAGTATTTCGCCTCACGCGTAGCCGACAGCCAATACTATCCGCGCGGCATCTCGGTCGGCACGACGGGCGGCAAGGTGAACATCGCCCTGCGGAACAACTCCTGCATCGAAGGTTTTTACTATGCCGTCAATATCGCCGGCATCACCGAACCGGTCGCCGTCACGATCGACGACTCGCAACTCGACGGTCGCGCCGCCATCAACGTTCACGGTCAGAAGTGCGTTTTCAACGTCAACCGCTCCACGCTGATCGGCCGCAACTATTTCGGCGGCCCGACGGAGGATTTTGCCACAATCGTGCTGGATCGTGCCGTCGCAACATCCCACAGCAATACGGTAACCGTCACCGACTCCGAAATCTACTCCTACAACAAACCGCAGACGGCGACCAACCATCAGTATTCGATTGACGTCCGCTCGTTGCACAATACGGTCAATCTGAAGGGTTCGACCCGACTGATCGAAGTCGAAACTACGGAATATCCCGCCCGCATGAACTTTATGGTCTGCTACGATAATTCGACGGACAACGTCATCAAGGTCGATCCGAGCGTGACCGTATCGGGGAAAGAGGGAGCCAAAGTGCTTCCGGCAACCGTTTGGGACGGCAGTTCCGTTTATGCACCGGCCGCCGATCCCGACGGCGACTACCCCATCTACGAGGCGGCCGAGTTGAAGTGGATCGCCGACCAGATCAACAGCGGCAACTACCTCTACCTCGAAACTGCAGAGCGTTATGCGCAGGTTTATCTGATGAATGACATCGACCTGAACAACAAGCCGTGGACGCCGATGGGCTGTCAGAACCACTCCTACTCGTTGAGCGGCGTCGACAAGTGCGCCTTCTACGGCGAATTCCACGGAACGGGACACACCGTCTCGAATCTCAACGTCGACATCGTGGCCGACGCCAAAGGATTCATCGGCAAGACGCTGGGCAAGGGGTCGTCGATCAGGGAGTTGACGCTGAAAAACGTAGCGATCCCATTGAACGACGATGCCGAGATTCAGGGCAAGTGGGTCGGAGCGCTGGTCGGCTGCATGGGCGGCGATACCAACGTCGCGGACTGCCATGTCGAAAACGTGACGATTTACGCCCCGGGAATGTACCGCGTAGGTGGCCTGGCGGGCGTATGGACGAATACCTCGCGCCAAAATACGACGGCTGCGGTCGAGAACTGTTCGGTAAAGAATGCTACGCTCACGGCAGGGTACGCCATCGGCGGTTTCATGGGTACGATTCAGCCGCAGAAACCGTCGGCCGGTTACAACACGATCAAAAATTGTAGCGTCGAGAACATCTCGATCACGCACAAGGGCCAGTATTGCTGGGCCGATGATCCGAATTATTCCACGTACTATCCCGAGACCGGACACTACTGTTACAGTTCGGCTCCGTTCGCCGGCGACGTAAACAACGTGAATCTGGAGAACTGCGCCGTATCAGGGAATTGTTCGATCGTCGACGCCGATGCACACAACACCTATATGTCGGCAACATGGACAAAACTGCCCTATATGGGCGAGGTCGGCGGGAACGCCTATATCGACGGAGTGAAAACCTCGGCCGATGCAACGCCCGCCACGGGGTATTTCACGAGGTAATCCCCCGACAGATAAATTGAAAAGTCCCGCATGGAATTATCCATGCGGGACTTTTCATGTATGGGAAACGTCGATGCCGGACGAATCGGCGATACCTTCGCGCACATCCCGACGGATCGGATAACCTCAAACAGCATCTCGATCTTGCCGGCCTGTCGGACGAGTCCTCATGGAATGGCAACGGCGCGTACCGAACGCCGCGACTTTCCGTCAAATTCCTTCCTTCCGCAGCCAGCTTCGGGTTTCGTCCCGATCGTCCTAAAACCGCAACTTCACGCCGGCGGTAAATCCCACGCCGTAATCGCGGTAATAGGCCCAATCGTAGAGTTTCGCGTCGCAGAGGTTGCGACCCTCGGCAAAGAGCGTCACTTTATGCGAAAGGAACCAGTTGAACCGCGCCGTAAGGTCGACCGTAACGGGGACTTTGTAGTCGGAAAGAGTAACCATCGGAAAAAGATCATCATCCAGTTCGAAAATGGGCGTTCTGAGAAGTTTCTCATAAGTACAAGTATACGCAGTCCAATGGCGTACGCTCTGCAACTGCGCCTCCAACTCCAACGACACCTTGCGTGCACGATACTCGCCGCGCAAACGGGCCGTAAACTGCGGACGGCCATAGGCCAATGTATAGGGTTTCTTGTTTATGTAGTCGACATCCTCCGCTCCCTTGAACGAATGCGCGTGCACTTCGCCGTCGAACGTGAACCGACTCGACGGACGCCATGCGAATTCGGCATTGAGCGAAAGATCCTTCAGGGTCATCGTATAAGGCTGGAAATAAGCCGAACAAATTATATCATCCGCATTATCAGGCCACCTATCCGATTGATCATCAGACATGAAACGAGCAACCCACTGCAACGCATTTTTCTCGTGCGTATAATCGACATAAAGCTTGTAAGAGAAGTGTCCGTGACCTGTCACCCCCATGATACCTCCCGCCACGCGGTGCTCTTCGGTATTGGGAACGGTCAAACAGGGATAAACGTAAGGATTCAACCGACTCAATGTCCGCATATCGTTGCGGCGCACCTTGCCGGTTAACTCGGCATAGAGCACAAACTTGCCGTCGGCCGGATCGTAGGCGATCGAGGCGGTAGGCAGGAAACGGTTTGCATACTCGGTCTGCAACACCCAATACGGCAAGGCCGGCTCGAAATAGGAGTCGGAGATTCCGTCGACTTCAACTTGCTTTCCCACTCCGTCGCGCACATAATCCAGCCCTACCGACCAGCGGAGTTTGTCATGGCGATAAGCATAGTGCAATCCGAACAATAATTGCGTCGAACGGTAGTCGCGCACATTGCGCCATGCGCCGTCGAAATCGGCCTTGAACTCGAATGCGTGCAGCCCGAACGCCTTGGCCAGCCGGAAGCCGCCGCCGCCGGAGAATTCATGATAACGATCTCTATGATATACAGTTGAAAGTACAGGGTACATCTGCGAAGCATTCAGAAAATAGCCGCCGCGCAGTTCGACATCGAAGTTGAAGCGGCTCAGATCGGTGAAATCGTCGCCGATACGCACGCTGAGCGTGGCGTCGTCATAATGCTGTCGGTCATTGGCAACATGTCGGAAAGGAGCATAGGATTCGTCGAAACGATCCGATTCATAAGGAATATTCGCTTTCGTTATTCCGTCGAACCCATAGTTGTTGTAGACGCGGTTCGTCAGGTCGAGTTTGCCTTCGAGCAGTCGGCGGCCGAGGTACTTGCCCGCCGCCGCGCCCAGACGGTTGTACATCCGCCACGAAGTAGGTTTCACGCCGAAATCGTTGCAGATCTTGGCCCAGTCGCCGGTGTGATTGAGATAGCCGACAGCATAGCCCGTGCCGGGATTCTGGGTCGAAGCGTAGAAATCGAGCACCGAGTTGAGCGGCGCGCCGGCTCCGACCTTCAAATAGAACGGCTGCGGACGATTGAACTCCCAATAGGTCACCGACGCCGGACGAAACGGCTCGGTCGAGAGGTTGGTCGCCAGCGCCAACGGCGTGACGGTATAGTCGATTTCAGGCCGCAGCCGCACCGTATCGGTCATATCGGGCGCAACAGGCAGTTTGACGGCCTTCGACACCTCGGGAATATAGGCTTTGGTCACCTCGACCTGCTTGGTGACCTGCGCCCGCAGGGGCGACACACCGCAGAACAGCACGACGGCCGAAAGAATAAATACGCTTTTCATAACTATTTCTTAGCTTTTATGCTGTCGTTTTCTCGCCTCGGCATAGCCCGAACTCCGTTCGGCTCTGCACTCGGCTTGTCGAAAACGTTCAATTTTTCGATCCGCGCCTTCGCTTCGGCGACGATGCCGTCGTCGGACGGCGAATATCCGTCGACAATGCTTTGGTAGGTAGCGCGCGCTTGGAACGTATCGTCACGCACCGCATAGATGTCGCCCAATGCGATATAGGCCTTCGCCACCCAGTAGGCATGGGGCGAACTCTTCTCCGCGAAGGCGAAAATCAACTTCTCGGCGCCGTCCGCATCGCCCTCGGCGAGCGTCGCCTCGATCACGCGATAGGCCGACTCGGCGCCTTCGGCCGTCTTGACTTTATGGCTCAGTTCACGGTAGAGCGGCAGCGCCTCGGCCTGCCGTCCCCCGCGCCGCAGGATCGTCGCCCGTGCGAACTTCGCTTCACGCTGCGCCGTCACGCCGGCATCGGGCATCGCCGCCACCTCTTCCGCAGCGGCCAGCGTCGCCGCATCGTCGCCTCCGGCCTCCACCGAACGGAAATACCCCGTCGCAGCGGCAGCCCGTTCGTCGGCCGTCTGCACGACGTCGTACAAAGCCCGATAGGCTTTCGCGGCCTCGCCGTGACGACCGGCGTCGGAGGTCAGCTTCGACAGCGTGCCGAGCGTTTTTACCGTATACTGGTTGGTTGGCCGGCCGGCAAGTTCCGTCAGCGTTTCGATCGCCGCGTCGTTCTCTTTCGCCTTGAGATGACAATCGCTCAAATAGAAGAGCGCGTCGTCGATATAATACCCCTTCGGATAGTTCCGAAGATAGCTCTTCAACGATTTCGCGGCAGCGTCGGCATTTCCCGAAAGATAGATCTTGCGCGCCGCGGCGAACGACAGCGAGTCGCGCGCCATGACGCTCATGTCGCACTCTACGCCGGCCCTCTCGGCATAGGCGAAGTAACCGTCCACATTGCCGTCGGCCACGTAAATCTCGCGAATGCCCTGCAATGCGTCGCGCGCAGTAGCCGAACCGGGCGCCGACTCGACGACGCGTTCGTAATAGCGGCGCGACAGGTCGGGCTGCCCCAGATTGAGATAAGCCAGCCCCAAATCGGAGAGCGCCGGCGTATAGAACGGCGAATGCGGATTCTCCTCGACGAATTTCGAGAGCACCTTCGCGCCGTCGGCATACTGTTCCGAAGCGATGTAGGTACGTCCCAGCTCGTAGGTCGCATCGTCGACGTAATCGCCCCTGTCGGCGGCGATGATACGTTTGAGCGCCTCGATCTTCTGCAGCCTGCGGTCGAGAATGCCCAGCGTCACCGCACGCTGGAAATCGGCGTAATATTTTTCGTTCGTACCGATGGCCGCCGCCTTCTCGTAGGTCTCCAGAGCGGCGGGGAACTGCCGCAGCGAATAACGCGCGTCGGCCTCGCGGTTGAGCGCATCGGCCTTGTAGCGGTCCGCAGCGGGATAGAGCAGGTTGAAGCGTGCGAAAGCGGAATAGGCGTTCGACATATCGCCCGTATTGAAATAGCAATACCCGAGATTGTAGTGAGCGACGGCATACTCGGCCTCCGAGCGCGGCGCGCGGTGCAGATAATCCTTGTAACGGCGTTCGGCCTCGGCGTAATTGCCGCGTGCGAAGGCGATTTCGCCCAGCCAGAACTGCGCCAGCGCCCCGTATTTAGGGCTGACATTGATCGCGGCGGATTCCGAAAGGCTCTGCGCCGCACCGTCCAAATCACCGCGCGAATAAGCCTCCAGCCCCCGGAAATAGGCGATCTTCTGCAACGCCGCCCTAAGATTGCTGTCGGGCGAAGGATAGTGTTTGAGCGCCGTGTAGGCCGCATCGTAGTTGCGCGAATTGTAGTAGGCGGCGATCAGCAGTTCGCGGGCCTGCGTAGCGCGTTCCGAAGCCGGATATTGTGCAATGTAACGGTTCAGCACATGGATCGCCTCGTTGAAAAGGCCGCCGCCCAGTTCGTACTGCAACTTGCCGTAGTTGAACAGCGCATCCTCGGCGATTGCAGCGTCGAACGACTCGTTGGCCGCCATGGCGAACGACTGCATGGCATGCTGCTTGTCACCGCCGCGCAGATAACAGTCGGCCAGATGGTAGGAGGCATTCTGCGTCAGGGCGTCGTCCGCACCGCAGACCTGCTGCAAATAAGGCCGCGCCTCTTCGTAACGCGCCTGCCGGTAGAGGCTGTAACCCAGCAGGTAATTCTCATTGCGTCCCATTGCGCCGCCGTCGCGGCGATAGGCGTTCATGAACTCCTCGGTGCGTCCGTAATCGCCCAAATGAAACCATCCTTCGGCGACGATGCGCTCCAATTCGACGCGGCGATCTCCCGCCGCACGGTCGATGAGCGCGCCTCCCGTATCGACCACATAGCGGTAATTTCCTTCGTTGAACTCGATCTGCAACAGGTAGAACGGCGCGACGGCGTTATAGGCCGCCGAACGGCTCAACTCCGTAAATCCGGCTTTGGCCGTAACGTTATCGCCCCGTACATAGGCGATATAGGAGATGTAATAGAGCGCGTGTTCCGAATATTCGCTCGGCGAGGGAATGCGGCGGAAATAGCGCAGCGCATCGTCATAATCGCCCTGCTGGAAACGGATGTAGCCCATGCGGATGTCGTACTGCTGGCGGTGTTCGGGCGACAGCGTACCGTAGTCGACCTTGCCGAAAGCCCGTTGCGCATCGTCGTAACGGCCGGACGTGCAGGCCATCGACGCAAGGGCGAACTCCACGTCGTTGACATGGGTCGATTCGGGATTCCGGCGCAGGAAATCGGCGAGCCGCGCCTCCGCACCCGCCTCTTTCAGCTCCATGGCGCACATTGCCATATAATAATCGGCTTCGGCGCACAGCGACGATTCGGAGGATTGCGGAACCGACCCGCAGGCCGCCGCGAACTCCTCCTTGGCATCGGCCCAGCGCCCCAGCGCATAGAGCTCACGGCCCCGTTTGAAATGGTCCCGACCATCGGGCCTCAGCGCCGACGCGCCGGCCTCGCACCAGAGACAGCCCAGCGCCGCAATCAGCAATATCAATCCTTTACGCATCATTCAACGGTATTGAACGGCGTGCTCCTTCGCCGGCGCCGGCCGGAAAGAGTTCGCCGGATAAAACAATCGGACAAATATAAGGATTTTTACAAAGAATCCCTACGGCAACGGCGGGAAAACAAGGCGGGACCGGCACATTCCACCGATCCCGCAATATCCTCTTCCGCACCCCGTCAACGGATGTCGCGGCAGTTGCGTTTGTCGGAGATCGTCCCGTCGTCGAGCACGACCATCCCGTTGAAGGCGCGCAGCATGGTTTTGAGCGTCGTCGCGTCGATATTGTAGCAACGCACGGCCTCGCTGCCGGCGAACGAACGATAGGTCACGCCGTGCAGCCGTTCGGGCGTCAGACAGACGGCCAACGCACCTTCGGCGACGGCCCGTTCGACCACCCTGCGGAAACGGCGTTCACAGGGAGCGTCCAACCCTTCGGAGTCGGTGATGCAGAGCATGTAAACCCGTCCCGGACGGGTCAGCAACGTCTCGGTGGCGTCGCCTTCGGCGTCACGCAGCGAAAATTCGGAGAGCGTGGGATCGACCTTCGGTTCTCCGATCTCTTCGATACGGGTATCGACCCACTCCCACCGTTCGGCATCCTGCCATTCGACGTCGCCGAGCGAAAATTCATGCAGACGCCCCGTCGTTTTATTCCGGTAGACCAATACCGTTTTCCCGACTTCCCCGTCCTGTTCCGGCGAGTAGGCGTTCATCGCCTCATAGATATTCACCCCCACCTTGAACGGCCGGAAATCGATCAGCGGAAGATGGAGATAACAATAAATTCCCAGCCCCATGGCAATGGAGAAGAAGAGCAAGGTGCACCCTACCTCGGCTTTGGTGAAAGCGAAGATGCGGTCGCGGCGGTAACGCCACCAGACAATCACCGACAGCGGCAGCAGCACCAGATTTTTGGCGAAGGTCTGCCACGGCGTGAGTTTCACGGCATCGCCGAAACAACCGCAGTCTTCGACCGGCAGCCATGTGGCGCTCAGAAAGGTTAACCCCGTAAAGAAGAGCATCGAGGCCAGTGCAAAGATCGAAATCAGACGGATGCGCACCTTGAAAAGCAGCATGAGGCCCATCATCAGCTCGGCGCCGCACAACCAGATCGAAAAGCCGAAACGCAGACCGCTCAGGCTCTCCAATCCATAGATGGAGAGGTACTCCTGCACCTTGATCGCCGTACCCCACGGGTCGACGGCCTTGACGAATCCCGAAAAGATGAAGGTCACGCCGAGCACGATCCGGCACACGTGCGCCAGCCACTTGAAAGCGCGGTTATTCATCGGCGGCGGCGTTTAACAGCGGAGCGAGCGCTGCCTCGATTTTCGAAAAGATCTCCTCCGGCGCATCCATCGATCCGTCGGGAGCGCAGCAGTCGACGACACGGAACGTCTCGTCCTCGCGCGCAGCCGCCAGATAGACCTCGCGCACGCGCTGTTGCAGATCGAGCGACGCTTCGTGAATGTCGTGCGCCCCCTGTAGATACTCGCGGTCGTCGCCCTCGCGCGCCTGCGTCAACTTATGCTCGGTAAACGAAAAGGGAACGTCCAGAAACAACGATACGTCGGGATGCGGAAGACGGTAATACCCATACTCCGTATCGAGAATCCACCGTTTCAGCGCGCGTCGCTCCTTCTCCGAAGCGAGTTTCGCACACTGGAACGCCACGTTCGAATAGACGTAGCGGTCCAAAACCACGGCTTCGCCCGCCGCAAGCCACTGCCGGATCTCGGCAGCGGCATCGCCCCGATCGCCAGCGAAGAGCAGCGCCACCAGATAGGGATCGACCGTCTCGACCGTTCCCAGCTCACCGCGCAGAAAACGGGCGATCAGATCGCCGAAAACCGGCGCATCGAAGCGCGGAAAATGAAGGTAGCGGCACGCCACGCCACGCCGGGCGAAAAGCTCCTGCAACATGCGGATCTGGGTAGACTTCCCCGCTCCGTCCAATCCTTCGAGTACGATAAACATATATCAGGCAGTAGTTTTGTCTTTGGTATTCGTTCGCACGCGCACTCAGCGCAGCATCTTTACGGCGCGTTCCACACCGGCGGCAAGCGCGTCGATCTCCCGTCGCGTGTTGTACATCGCCAGCGACGCGCGGCACATGCCCGACACGCCGTAATGGGTCATCACCGGTTCGGCGCAATGCTGGCCGGTGCGCACGGCGATGCCCAGCTTGTCGAGGATCATCCCCATATCGTAAGGGTGCACCCCCTCGACCGTGAACGACACGATGGCGCACTTGTCGGGCGTCGTGCCGTAAATCCGCAGGCCGTCGACAGCCGAAAGGCGCTCGGCGGCGTAGGTCAGCAGTCCGCGCTCGTAAGCTTCGATCTCGGCCGGATCGAACTGTTCCACGTAACGGATCGCCTCGCCAAGTCCGATCGCGCCGACGAAATTGGCCGTGCCGGCTTCGAATTTCAACGGCAGCGGCGCATAGGTCGTCCGCTCGAACGACACCTGATCCACCATATCGCCGCCGTAAAGGAACGGCGGCATGGCGTCGAGCAGTTCGCGCCGCCCATAAAGTACGCCGATTCCCGTCGGGCCGTAGAGTTTGTGCCCCGAAAAGGCATAAAAGTCACAACCCATTGCCGCCACGTCCACTCCTCCGTGAACGATGCCCTGACAACCGTCCACACAAACCAACGCGCCGACGGCATGCGCAACCTCGATCACGGGCCGCAGGTCGGGACGCGTGCCGAGCGTATTCGACGCCTGCGTGACGGCCACCATGCGGGTACGACTGTCGATCAACTCGTCCAGTCGTTCGGTCATCAGCCGTCCCTCGTCGTCGAAGGGAAGCATCCGCAACTCCGCGCCCTTGCGACGGGCGATCACCTGCCACGGAACGAGGTTCGAGTGGTGTTCCATCTCACTCACGACAATGTTGTCGCCCGCTTTCAGAAACGAATCGCCCCACGCATACGCCACCGTATTGAGCGAGGCCGTCGCACCCGACGTAAAGATCACCTCTTCGCGGTGCGTGGCACGGATATAATTGCGGATTCGGTCGCGCGCCGCTTCGTAACGCTCCGTCGCCTCCTCGGCCAGACGGTGTACGCCGCGGTGGATATTCGCATTCAACTCGCGATGCAGGTGATCGACCGTATCGATCACGCAACGAGGCTTTTGGGCCGTCGCTCCGCTATCGAGATAAACCAACGGGCGGCCATAGACCTCGGTCGAGAGCAGCGGGAAATCCGCACGTATTTTTTCGACGTCTAACATCTTTACATTCGTTCGAGTTTCGCAACGATCTGCCGGTGGAGCGCTTCACACACCGGCTCCACGGCGCAATGCGCAGCGATCGCCCCGACAAAGCCCTCCATCTGCAACCGTCGCGCCTGCTGTTCGCTCAGACCGCGCTGGCGCATGTAGAGAACGGCCTCGTCGTCCATCTGCCCCACCGTCGCACCGTGCGTACACTTCACGTCGTCGGCGTAGATCTCCAACTGCGGCTTCGTCACGATGCGCGCCGCCGACGACAATTCGATATTGCGGCTCGTCTGCTGCGCGTCGGTGCGCTGCGCGTCGGGCGCCACATAGACCAAGCCCCGAAAGGCGCCGGTCGCCTCGCCGCCCGCAACGCCCTTGACGAGCGAACGGCTGCTGCAGTCGGGCACGTTATGATTGACCCGCACGTCGACCTCGCAATGTTCCCTGTCCGCGGCCAAAAAAAGACCGTCCAGCTCGCTGCGGGCGAACGTTCCGTCGAGGTCGATCCGGTAGCTCACGTTGGCGCTCGCCAGCTCGACCATCGTCACTTCGCAGAGGCTGTCGCATCCTTGGCGGATCGAACATTCGACAAAAGCCTCTCCGAGAAACAACTCTACGACAGACAGTTTTGCGTTTTCATCTACATCGATGCTCAATGTCGCGGGACAGGGTTTCGTATGGACGATCACCAGCCGCGCCGTATCGCCCCTGCCGACTGCGACGGCGTATTTCGTCGGGTCGAGCAACGTATAGACCGGCCCGCCGACCAACGTCGCACACTCGCCGCCCAACGCTTCGAACCCTTCGCCTTCGATCCAATCCAACCGCTCCATCACGCCTCCTTATAATCGTTGATGAGCCAGTCGTAGCCCTCCTTTTCGAGTTTCAGCGCAAGGGTCTTATCGCCCGAATGGATGATGCGCCCCTTGTAGAGCACATGCACGTAGTCGGGAACGATATAGTCCAGCAAACGCTGGTAGTGCGTAATGAGCACAGTGGCGTTCTCGGACGTGCGGAGTCTCGTAACGCCCGTAGCGACGATGCGCAGGGCGTCGATGTCCAGCCCCGAATCGGTCTCGTCGAGAATGGCCAGTTTCGGCGCGAGCACCGCCATCTGGAAAATCTCGTTCTTCTTCTTCTCGCCGCCGGAGAAACCCTCGTTCACCGAGCGCGACATCAACTTGGGATCGAGCTCCACGACGGCGCTCTTCTCCTTCATCAAACGCAGGAACTCAGCGGCCGTAAGCGGCTCTTCGCCACGATATTTACGTTGCTCCTGCACGGCCATCTTCATGAAGTTGGCCATCGACACGCCGGGAATCTCGACCGGATACTGAAAGCCGAGGAACAACCCCAGCCGCGCCCGATCCTCGATCGACATCTCCAGCAAGTCGCGTCCCAGAAAGGTGGCCGAACCCTCGGTGACGGTAAATTTCTCGTTACCGGCCAGCACCGAGGCCAGCGTACTTTTGCCCGAGCCGTTGGGCCCCATGATGGCGTGCACCTCGCCGGCCTTCACCTCGAGGTCGATCCCCCGCAGGATCTCCTTATCGTCGACCGTAGCGTGTAAATTCTTAACGGAAAGCATATTTCGTCTTCACTTTATATTCAACTTTATCCTACCGAGCCTTCAAGGCTGATAGACAATAATTTCTGCGCCTCGATAGCGAATTCCATCGGCAGCTTGGCCATCACCTCTTTGGCAAATCCGTTGACGATCAGCCCCACAGCATCCTCGGTCGAAAGACCGCGCTGGTTGCAATAGAAAAGCTGTTCGTCGGAGATTTTCGAGGTCGTGGCCTCGTGCTCGACGATGGCCGTGCGGTTGCCGCATGCGATTTCGGGAAAGGTATGCGCGCCGCAAGTGGAACCGATCAGCAGCGAGTCGCACTGCGAGTAGTTGCGGGCTCCCTCCGCACCGCGCGCCACCTTGACCAGCCCGCGATAGGAGTTCTCGCTCCGGCCGGCCGAAATGCCCTTCGAGACGATCCGGCTGCGGGTATTGCGGCCGATGTGGATCATCTTGGTACCGGTGTCGGCCTGCTGGAAATGGTTGGTCATCGCCACCGAGTAGAACTCCCCCACCGAATTGTCACCCAACAGCACGCAGCTGGGATATTTCCACGTGATCGCCGATCCGGTCTCGACCTGCGTCCACGACAAGCGGGCATTCTCCTTGCACAAACCGCGCTTGGTGACGAAATTGTAGATGCCGCCGCGCCCCTCCTTGTCGCCCGGATACCAATTCTGCACGGTCGAGTACTTCACCTCAGCGTCGCGCTCGACGATGATCTCCACCACGGCGGCGTGCAACTGGTTCTCGTCGCGCCGCGGGGCGGTGCAACCTTCCAGATAGCTCACATAAGCTCCCTCGTCGGCGACGATGAGCGTACGCTCGAACTGGCCCGTACCCTCGGCGTTGATGCGAAAATAGGTCGACAGCTCCATCGGGCAGCGCACCCCCTTGGGGATGTAGCAGAACGACCCGTCGGAGAAGACCGCCGCGTTGAGCGCCGCATAGAAATTGTCGGTGCAGGGCACGACGCTGCCCAGATATTTTTTGATAAGATCGGGATAATCGCGGATCGCCTCCGAAATCGAGCAGAAAATAATCCCCTTCTCGGCCAGCGTCTCCTTGAAGGTCGTCTTGACCGACACGGAGTCCATCACGGCGTCGACGGCCACGCCCGCCAGCTGCATCTGCTCTTCGAGCGGAATCCCCAGTTTGTCGAAGGTCCGCTTGAGTTCGGGATCGACCTCGTCCATCGAGCCGAGCTTAGGGCGCACCTTGGGCGCGGCGTAATAGATGATGTTTTGGAAATCGATCTCGGGAATTCGGAGGTGAGCCCATGTCGGCGGCTCCATCTTGAGCCAGTGACGATAGGCTTTGAGGCGGGATTCGGTCATCCACTCCGGTTCGCCCTTCTTGGCCGATATAAGGCGTACGACCTCCTCGCTCAGACCGCGCGGAATCGTCTCGGTCTCGATGTCGGAAGTAAAGCCGTATTTGTACTCCTGACCCTCTATCTCTTTTATGATGTTATCCTGTTCTGACATATCGGTGGAAATATCACGCAAATGTACAAAAAAAATGCAGAACGTACAATGCCGTACCGCCGAGCGGCAAAAATCGGCGGCAAAGCGGCCGAAATATCCCGCATGGCGCGAAAAACAAGCACCTGCACGCAAAATCGTGCCGGAGTACGCGTCGGAACCGGAAAACTTGCGTATCTTCGCAGCCCGAAATCACGAAAACATCATGGATACTATCGAACGGATCGCCCGCCGCAACCGGCTGCGGGCGGAAGAGATCATCCGCGACTCGCGGCTCGCGGAGATATGGCAGTCGGTCGGCGCCGAGGTGCAACAGGTCGGATCGCTGCGGTCGGGCCTGCTGATGAAGCACCGCGACATCGACTTCCACGTCTATTCGTCGCCGCTGCGCCTGAAAGACAGCTTCGCGGCAATGGCGCAGCTGGCGGCCGATCCGGCCGTGGGACACATCGAGTGCCGCAACCTGCTCGAGACCGACGAGGCGTGCGTCGAATGGCACGCAATGTACCGCGACCGAGACGGCGAGGAGTGGCAGCTCGACATGATCCACATCGTGCGGGACTCGCGCTACGACGGTTATTTCGAGCGCGTGGCCGACCGGATCGCCGCCGCGCTGACGCCCGCGACGCGGCGCGCCATCCTGCAACTCAAATACGACACGCCCGACGACGTGAAGATCGCCGGCATCGAGTACTACGTAGCCGTGCTGCGCGACGGCGTGCGCAGCTACGACGTCTTCGCCGAATGGCGTCGTAACCACCCGCTCACGGGCATCGTCGAGTGGATGCCCTGACTGGGCCCATGCAGCCGCAGACCGGCGCAGGACAGCCCTTATACCGGTCTACACACAGCATCCTGTCATCCTACCTCTGGACGGTTCGCCTGCAAAACAGGACATAAAAAAATCCCACAGAAGAAAAAGGAACCGATTTTATTTGGTAATTCCGCATTTTTGATTTACTTTTGCTCCGCGTTTGCTCGAATTCAGTTGCACGCATTCACACGATGGAGAGGTGGGTGAGTGGCTGAAACCACCGGTTTGCTAAACCGACGAGCGGGGCAACCTGCTCCACGAGTTCGAATCTCGTCCTCTCCGCATTCAAATCACGATTCCGCCCCTTTTCGGGACGGAATTTTTCGTTCGCCCTCGTCTTCTTCGAATTCACCGAAAATAATAAAACGTTTTAAACATCAGCAAAACGAATAAATTCAGATTATTTAAATAAAATTTCAACTGAATCGATTTCATGAAATCGAAAAAATATTATTTTTGCCATATAAATTAAAACGTTTTATATGAAACCGATCAACAAAACCGTATGCAGTCTGGCGGCGCTCGCCCCGCTCGCAATGGCGCAAAGCGCGAATGCCGGACAACGACCCAACATCATTTTCTTTTTGGTGGACGATTTCGGCTGGACAGAAACCTCGCTGCCTTTCGGCGAAGAGACGTACCCGAACAACCTTCGGTTCCATACTCCCAACATGGAACGGCTGGCGCGCATGGGCGTCATGATGACCAATGCTTACGCCTGCCCCGTGTCGACCCCGACGCGAACCAGCATGATGACGGGAATGAACGCCGCGCACATGGGCATCACGTCGTACTGCTCCTTATATAAAGATACCTGCCCCGATGCTATCGGCGGCCGACCGGGAACGACGAACGACAACGAAGACGATATCTTCGCCCATCCCGAATGGAACTACAACGCATTGTGTCCCGTCGCCTTCCGCAATGAAACCGACAGCCTCACCTACGGCCTGAACCGCACGCTTTACGCCACCCCGATGGTGGAACTGCTCCGCAATGCGGGCTACCACACCATTCACGTCGGAAAGGCGCACTGGGCGCCGACGGGCACGCCGGGTTCGAACCCCTACAACATGGGATTCACGGTCAATATCTCCGGTTCGGGCAACGGGCATCCCCAAAGCTATCTGCCCGAAGAGCATTTCGGCAATCTCCCGCAACAGGGTACTTACGCCTCGGTACAGAACCTGTCGCAATACTATGGTTCGGGAATCCATCTGACGGAGGCGCTGACACTCGAAGCGCTCAAAACACTGGAAGATCCGATCCGCCGCAAACAGCCCTTCTACCTCTACTTCGCCCACTACTCCAACCACACCCCCATTCAGCGCGACGAGCGGTTCATACAAAAATATCTCGACGCGGGAATGGACGAACAACAAGCGCGCTACGCCTCGATGGTCGAAGGGATGGACAAAAGTCTGGGCGACGTACTCGACTACCTCGAAGCGAAAGGAATCGCCGGCAACACGATCATCCTCTTCATGTCGGACAACGGAGGCCATTGTCTGGGGCAGGACAAAGGCGGACAGCCGCATACGCAGAATCTGCCGCTGCGCGAGGGCAAAGCCTCGGTTTACGAAGGAGGCATTCGCGTGCCGCTGATGTTCTGCTGGCCGGGACAAGTCTCGGCCGGGACACGCCTCAACACGCCGGTCATCAACGAGGACATTTTCCCGACGATTCTCGAAATGGCAGGCGTAAATCGCTATGAAACCGTACAGGAATGCGACGGCGAAAGTCTGGTGAAACTTATCACCGCCGGTTCGAAAACGGCGGCCAAGGCGCAAAAACGAGGCGAGATCACGACGCAAAAGGAGGCCAACGCCTTCGTCGTTCCGGCTTCGGTGTCGGGCATCGATCCCGAGCGCGAACTGATCTTCCACTATCCGCACCAGTACCGCGTCGAGGATCAGGACGACATCGATTTCATGAGCGCGATCCGCAAGGGCGACTGGAAACTCGTCTACCGGATGCACACCGGAAAATTGGAACTCTACAACCTGCGCGAAGACATCGGCGAACGCAACGACATCGCAGCCAACAACCCCGAGCGAGTAGCCGAGCTGGCCAAAGCGATGAGCGACCGGCTGCGCGGCTGGAACGCCCCGATGCCGACGATACGCGCGACGGGGAAGAAGGTACCCATGCCGGACGAGCTGTAAAAATTCCGGCACTCGGACGCGGCAGCAATAGGACGGTTGCATCCGAAACCGCTTAAACGACGTTCGGACTTCCCATCGACAGGGAGTCCGAACGTAATTTAAAGGTATGAAACCACGCAGTCGACAAGACAACTGCCGACAGCAACAACTGGCAACCCTACTTGATGCCTTCCAAGCGACAGATAAAGCGCACGGCGACGGGATAGCCCGCCGTGGGCATATTGCCGTGGTTGTATCCATCGAACTCGCAGATTGTCACATCCTTGTGCCCGACGAGCCGCATCATTCGCCAGAAATAGGCCGTCTCCTCATAGCGACCGTTCATCTCCAGTTCGCGGTCGCCCGAGAGAATCAGCATCGGCGCACAGTCGGCACGCACGTAGTAAAGCGGCGCGGTATCGTCGATAAGCGGTTGCAGCTCGGACATGCCCATCGTCTTGCGCGCAGCGAAATGGGTGATGGCGTGGCCGCTGAAAGGGATGATGCCCGCCAGCGAGTCGGCATCCTTGCCGTAGCGCGCCAGCCGCGAGCGATCGAGCCCCACCATATTGACCAGATAACCGCCGGCGGAGTGGCCCGCGATGTAGATTTTCGAGGGGCTGCCGCCATAGTCGGCAATATGGTCGAAGACCCACGCCACGGCCGCCGCCGCATCGTCCACGATGTCGAGCGTTTCGACCTGCGGAATCAGACGGTACTCGACGCCCACCACCACGAAATTCTTCTTCATCAACCCCTGCGGCACGGCGCGTTTCCCGCCCGTCAGTCCGCCGCCGTGAAACCACACCACCACCGGCGCATCCTTCGCATCGGGAAGATAGGCCACGTCGAGACGGCACATCTGCTGCGCATAGGCGTCCTGCGCATCGGGACGATAGAGGATATTGCGCTCGAAGCGGTAGTCTGCTGCATGAACGGCCGCGCTCAGCAGCGTCAGCAGCATAAGGATAAGGAGATTTCGTTTCATCGCCGGATTTTTTCGGGTTAGGTTTTATCGAGTAAATGTATGAAAATTTCCTGAAACGACAAAGGAGGCTCCGCCTGAAAGGCAAAGTCTCCTTCGGTTTTCTGCGGCGGTCGCGCCGTTAGTACTGTTCCTGCCCGTTGGGGAAGTCCTGCGACTTCACGTCGGCGACATACTGTTCCACCGCACCGGTCATCACGGCATGCAGATCGGCATAACGGCGCAGGAAGCGGGGCGAGAAGCCCTTGTTGATGCCCAGCATGTCGTGGATCACGAGCACCTGCCCGTCGGTGCCGCCGCCGGCTCCGATACCGATCGTGGGAATCTCCAGTTCCTTCGACACCCGCTCGGCAAGCACGGCGGGAATCTTTTCGAGCACGACGGAGAAACAGCCTGCCTCCTCCAACAAATGCGCGTCGCGCACCAGTTTCTCGGCCTCGGCTGCCTCTTTTGCGCGGACATTATAGGTGCCGAACTTATGGATCGACTGCGGGGTAAGCCCCAAATGGCCCATGATCGGAATGCCAGCCGTAAGGATGCGCTCGACCGATTCGAGAATCTCCTCGCCGCCCTCGATTTTCACGGCGTCGGCCTCGGTCTCCTTCATGATGCGGATCGCCGAGTCGAGCGCGATCTTCGAATTGCCCTGATAGGTTCCGAACGGCAGGTCGACCACCACCAATGCCCGCTCGACGGCACGCACAACCGACTGCGCGTGATAAATCATCGCATCGAGCGTAATAGGCACCGTCGTCTCGTAACCCGCCATCACGTTGGCAGCCGAATCGCCCACCAGAATCGCGTCGATGCCGGCCGCGTCGACGATCTTCGCCATCGAATAGTCGTACGACGTAAGCATGGCGATCTTTTCGCCCCGATCTTTCATCTCCTTGAGCCGGAGGGTCGTAACCGCCCGAACTTTACTTTCAACAGACATCTATTCTCCTGTTTTAGTTAATATTTCGACTTTATCCGTCGGAGCTTTTCATACCGCTTCGGCGACTTTTCGGCGACAAAGTTACGCTTTTGAACGAATCCGGCAAAAGAATTCCCACAAAACGACCCCTCCCGATACCGAAACGTTGAGCGAATGCTTGGTTCCCAGCTGGGGTATTTCCACCGCACCGTCACACCGGTCGACCGCCTCCTGCGCTACGCCTTCGACCTCGTTGCCGAAAACGAGGGCGTATTTCGCACCCGGCTCGATCCGCACGGCATCGAGCATCACGGCGCCCTCGACCTGCTCGACGGCCAGCACGCGGTAGCCCTCAGCGCGCAGTTCGTCGATACACTCGACCGTCGAAACGTGGCGCGTCCACCGAACGCTCTGTTCTGCGCCGAGCGCCGTTTTATGGATTTCACGGTTGGGCGGTGCAGCGGTAATGCCGCACAAAGCGATCCGCTCCACGGCAAAGGCGTCGCCCGTACGGAAGAACGATCCGACGTTCTGCGCCGAACGCACGTTGTCGAGCACAACCACCAGCGGCAGTTTCGGCATTGCGGCGAACTCGTCGAGCGAAGGACGGCCCAACTCTTCATTCGTGATTTTTCGCATGATCAACAGCTATTTTCGGAGACAAAAGTAACACAAATCGGGATAAAATATGTAATTTTGGCGCGATATTCCTAATTCGACTATGAACATCAAACAAATCTTCGGATTACTGGCCGCACTTGCCGTCGCAGGCGGAGTGCAGGCGCAACGCGTCGGCTGGGAAGCCGCTTTCAAAACCCGCTTCGACAACCGTGAATTCACGGGCAGTTCGTGCAACGAGTCGCAGACGATCTTTCTGGCCGACCTCTCGACGGCGGTCACTTACAGTTGGATGGAGCGTAACACGCTCCGTTTCGGCGTGCAGATGCAGCGGGATTTCGGCGACAACCGCGACTATTTTTCGGAGGTGCGCCCACTGGCGGCCTATGCCTACCGCGCCGAGCGGCTGGGGGCCGACGTGGGCATCTTCTCACGCGACGAGTTGCGCGGCGAGTACTCGCACGCCTTCTTCAACGACTCGCTGCGCGTCTACGACCCCACGATTCAGGGCATGGCGCTGCGCTACCGCAATCCGAAGGGACTGCGCGCCGAGATGGTTCTCAACTGGGAAGGCATGTATTCCGACTATTCGCGCGAGAAATTCCGCATCTTCGGTGCAATTCACAAAGAGTGGCTGCGCAACGGCGACAGGCGATGGTATGTCGGGGGGGGGCTCTCGATGTTCCACTTTGCCAACAGCGCGCAGACCGAAGGGAATGTCGTGGACAACCTGCTGGCCAACCCCTACGTCGGCTTCGCCAGCAAGGCGGCCGAGGTGGCGCGCCGCACCGCCAACGGCCCGACAACGATCGAACGGCCGTTCTGGTATGACTTTCGCGCCGGCTTTCTGTGGGCGCCGCAGCGCGACCGCATCACGGACGAAGGGTGGAAGGCCCCGATGGGCGGCGAACTGCGCGTGCGGCTGGGCTGGAAAGGGCTCGAATTCGAGAACAACCTCTACGTGGGCGAGAACCTGATGCCGCTGTTCGGCCGCTATGGCTCGGAACTTTACGCCGGCGAGCGGTGGTACGGCACGCACGACCACATCTACAACCGCACGCGGTTGGGATACGAACGGTCGTTTTTCGCCGAGACGCTCCGCGTAAAGGCGGGCATGCTCTTTCACACCGACGGTACGGGACTTTATACGCAGCAGGTGCTGCAAGTGAGCGTGCGGCTGGGAAAAACGCTCTACGACCAGAAAAATCACCCGCGAAGATAACCGCAGAGGTATTTTTTCCTAATTTTGCAAAAAAAACATAACAAGCATACGATAATGTCTATCGAAACCAACGAACCTGCAGCGAAGGAGAAGTCGCTGAATTTTCTCGAAGAGATCGTCAAAGAGGCCGCCGAGAGCGGCGTCGCCATACAGACCCGTTTTCCACCGGAACCTAACGGCTATCTGCACATCGGTCATGCCAAGAGCATCTGCATCAACTTCGGGCTGGCGCAGAAATATGGCGGCAAGTGCAACCTGCGTTTCGACGACACGAACCCCACGAAGGAGGATATCGAATACGTCGACTCGATCAAGCGCGACATCCGTTGGCTGGGCTTCGACTGGGCGTTGGAACGTTATGCATCCGATTACTTCGACCAACTCTACGATTGGGCCGTCGTGCTGATCAAAAAGGGGTTGGCCTATGTCGACGACCAGACGCAGGAACAAATTCGCGAAGGACGCGGCACGGTCTCGGAGCCGGGCAAGGAGTCGCCGTGGCGCAACCGTTCGGTGGAGGAAAATCTCGACCTGTTCGAACGCATGAAGGCGGGCGAGTTCGCCGACGGCGAGAAGGTGCTGCGCGCCAAAATCGACATGGCGCACCCCAACATGCTCTTCCGCGACCCGATCATGTACCGCATCATCCACGCCGAGCATCACCGCACGGGCAACAAGTGGTGCATCTACCCGATGTACGACTACGCCCACGGCCAGAGCGACTCGATCGAGCAGATCACCCACTCGATCTGCACGCTCGAATTCGACGTGCACCGTCCGCTCTACGACTGGTTTATCCAAGCGTTGGGGATCTGGCCGTCGCACCAGTACGAATTCGCACGGCTGAACCTGACCTACACGATGATGTCGAAGCGCAAGCTGCTCAAACTCGTGCAGGAGGGCGCCGTGATGGGCTGGGACGACCCCCGTATGCCGACGATCTGCGCCCTGCGCCGCAAAGGCTATACGCCTGCGTCGGTACGCGCTTTCGCCGAGATGGTGGGCGTCGCCAAGCGCGACAACGTAATCGATCTGGCGAAGATGGAGTACTGCGTACGCGAGGATCTGAACAAGGTGGCCGAACGCCGCATGGCCGTACTCAATCCGCTGAAAGTCACGATTACGAACTATCCTGAGGATAAGGTCGAAGCGTTCACCTGCATCAACAATCCCGAGGACGAATCGGCCGGCACGCGGCAAGTTCCCTTCTCGCGCGAACTGTATATCGAACGCGACGACTTCATGGAAAATCCGCCCAAGAAATTCTTCCGTCTGCAACCGGGCGGCGAGGTGCGGCTGCGCTACTCCTATCTCATCAAGTGCGAGGAGGTCGTGAAGGATGCCGAAGGAAACGTCGTCGAACTGCGCTGCACCTACGATCCCCAGTCGGGCGACGGTTCGTCGAGCGACGGCCGCCGCGTGAAAGGCGTTATCCACTGGGTATCGGCTCCGCACGCTCTCGAAGCCGAAATCCGGCTTTTCAATCCGCTCTTTACGAAGGAAGACCCCGACGACTGCGAAGAGGGGCAGACGTGGGAGGACAACCTCAACCCCGAATCGATGATCAAGACTACGGGCTGGCTCGAACCGTCGCTGACGGGCGCCGAACCGGGCAAGACTTTCCAGTTCGAACGCGTGGGCTATTTCTGTCCAGACACGGACACCGCGCCCGGGCGCCCCGTCTTCAACCGCACGGTGACGCTCAAAGATTCGTGGGCGAAGATCAACAAGTAAATCCGTTCCGAACGTATCTAAAAACGCCCTTCGATCTTTGATCGAAGGGCGTTGCATTTTCCATGACGGCGGTTCTATTTGCGCCAGACGTTCACGATCTCGCCGATATACATCGTGTGAATGCCCGTACCCTTGGCATAAAACCGGTTGGCCACATCTCCGCAGAAATGCGCGGGATCGAACGGCGCGCTGTAAATCCTGCGGCACTCGATCGCCAGCGTCCCCTGCTCGAAAATCGGATTCCCCGAATCGGTATAGGTCACCGTCAGCCCCGATCCGGCAATCTTGTCGCCGTCGCGTCCCGAATGCGAACCAAGGTATTTCAGCGCATCGCGATACCGTTCCGCAAACGCTTCGACAACGAAACAGTCGTTACGCTCCATAAACCCGTGCGTATAACGGTCGGACGAGACATAGACCGTCACCACGGGACGGTTCCACAACATTCCGATACCGCCCCAGCTGATGGTCATGGCATTCAAGTCGCCCTTTCTGCCGACGATTAACGCCATCCAGTCGTCACGGAACAACGAAACGGCATTGCCGATCTCATCGGGTTTGACGGCTTGCCATGAATCGGTTCCCTTCGCCGTGACGCGCTCCGCACATTGCGGACAAGCCGCCGCAGGCAGTTCGCTGCATACGGTCTTCGTACCGCTCTTCCCCGAATTGCCGCAGCAGGCTCCCAACACGAAAGCCGCCGCCAGTACAAAAATCTGTTTCATCTTCAACTCTTGTTTTTACATGCCGAACAACGCTGCGACAGGCATATGTCTCCCGCCCCTATCACCTCTGCGGTGTTTCCCGTTTCGGCCGAATTCTGCGCCACGGCAACTGGAGCACGCCCCAGAAGGCTTCGCCGAAGATGCCGCCCGACATTTTGGAGGTTCCCTCCGTGCGGTCGATGAAGATGATCGACACCTCGTCGATGCGGAAGCCGAGCTTCCACGCCGTATATTTCATCTCCACCTGAAACCCGTAGCCCACCATCCGCACGGCGTCGAGATCGATCGTTTCGAGCACGCGGCGCGACCAACAGACGAAACCCGCCGTAGCGTCGCACACCGGCATTCGGGTGACGATCCGCACATATTTCGAGGCATAATAAGACATCAGTAACCGCGACATCGGCCAGTTGACGACGTTCACCCCGCGCGAATAACGCGAGCCGACCACCACGTCGGCGCCTCCGGTCGCGGCGGCCGTCAGCCGTTCCAGATCGTCGGGATTGTGTGAAAAGTCGCAGTCCATCTCGTAAATCAGATCGTAACCGCGCGCCAGCGCCCAGCGGAATCCCGCGATATAGGCCGTTCCCAGCCCCAGCTTTCCGCTGCGTTCGAGCAGATGCACCCGCTCCGGGAACTCCCGCTGCCGTTCACGGACAATGGCGGCCGTACCGTCGGGCGAACTGTCGTCGACGATCAGAAGGTCATAGCCGCCGGCGAGCGACATCACTTTCGAGATCATGCGCGAGACATTCTCTCGCTCATTGTAGGTCGGAATAATCACTAACTTTTTCATAAGCCGTTCATCTTACCGAACGTCCTCCGTCCCAACAGGTAACGCACGACGATCGAACCGTGATAGATATGGGATGCTGACTTCCGCTTCGACCGTTGTACGGATCGACGTTTGCGGGTAAGGTCACCGTGTCGAGCGAAGAAATCGCGGTAGGCGCGTACGACCGCGCCAGCCTGCGCGCGCTGTCCCTTCAGCAGATAAACCGACATCGCGGCGGCATCCGTGAGCGGCCGTAACACCGCCGCTGCAATGCGCTGCACGGGCGACGCGCACTTAAACAACATCGAGAGGTTGTTGCGGTAATTGAGGTAGAGCTTGCGCGGCGAATCGTTTTGCAGCGTACCGCCGCCCAAATGCCATACCCTGCTCTCGGGAACGATTCGAATGCGCCAGCCCGCCAGCTGCATCCGCCAGCAGAGATCGATCTCCTCCATATGGGCGAAGAAATCGGCGTCAAAACCTCCCATACGGCGGAAAACCTCCGCTCGGCAGCAGAAGGCCGCTCCGCTTACCCAGAAAACGTCGCGCGCATCGTCGTACTGCCCCCTGTCGTTCTCCAACGTCTGAAGAATACGCCCCCTGCAAAAAGGGAATCCGAGCCAATCGACGAATCCGCCCGAAGCGCCCGCATATTCGAAACGATCGCGCTCGGCGCAGTCGAGCAGCTTCGGCCCCACGGCCGCTACGTCGGGCTCCGCATCGAGTGCGGCGACAAGCGGTTCGAGCCACCCCTCGGGCGTTTCGACATCGGAATTGAGCAGAACCCAATAATCACCGTCCAACTGTTCCAACGCACGGTTATAGCCACCGGCAAAACCGTAATTTTCCGGCAGGCGAAGCACCGTAACCGAGGAAACCCCCTGTTCGAGAACCGCAACCGATTCGTCGGTCGAGCCGTTGTCCGCCACGACGATCTCCACCCCGCGCGGCGTATTGCGCACCACCGAAGGCAGGAAGCGCCGCAAATGAGCCGCTCCGTTCCAGTTGAGTATGACGACTTTTACGACTGACATTTCGGACGACGATGTTTCCAACGGCGGTGCGACCAGAGCCACATCCCCGGATCGGCAATGATATCGCTTTCGAGCTGCCGCACGTAGCGTTCGGTGATCTCGTTGGGAGCAACGGGCTCCACACCGTCGTAGAGACGGCGGAACTCCAATTCGGAATACCCGCGGCGCAACCTGCGCTGACTGCAAAAATAGACCGGCATATGGAATTTGAGCGCCATCTTCTCGATACCGTCGAAAAAGACGGTGTCCTGATTGAGAAAACGGAACCAGTGGCTGTTGGGTCGCAACGGCGGATTCTGGTCGGCGATCAGGCCGATGCCGATACGTTGTCCGGGAGCACCGGCGGGAAGCCGGTGGTCGATGTAATAGCGGATGATCTCCTTCATCGGAATCAAGCGGATGTTCCGCCGATATCGCAATCGCATGTAGACCGCATCGATCACCTTGTTTTCCAGCGGGTGATAAACCGCGGCCACATAGTGTTCATCGGTATAGAGGGCCAAGAAGGAATCGTACTCCCAGCAGCCGAAATGGGCCGTCGAGAGCAACGCGTCCTGTCCCCGTAAATCGGACCGCAATTCGTCGAGATTCTTCACCCGCACATGCCGACGGCAGTCGTCGTCGGACATGCGGGCCTGACTGACCGTCGAAATGAAGATCTCCGACAAATTGTGGTAAAACGAGCGGCGGATCCGCTTGATTTCGGAGATCGGACGGTCGGGAAACGAGTTCCGCAAATTCTCCGTCACGACTCCCACCCGATATCGCAAACATTTGTAGACGATGAAATAGATGGTATCCTGCAACACGTAATAGCGCAACCAATAAGGCATCGCGCCGATCAGCCAACAAAATCCCCATACGACATTCACCATCGCTCGTTGCCACAGGGTCAGATTCGAACGTGCTCGTTTCATGCGTTCGGAATTATTCGATAGGTAATCATTCGGTATACAACTTCACCTGCGCGATCTTGGTACGCACCTCCAACCAACGGCGCAGGCGTTCGGTATCGGCTTCGCTCATCTTCTCATGCGATTTTACCACGCAGATCAGCAGCGTATCCTGCACCTCTCCGTCAACGTCGAAGGACAGACATTTCGACACGGAGATCGACTGGATATTGGGCACGACGGTTCCGGCCTCCCGCGAAATATCGTCGTACTCGATGTTCTTCATCTTGTACTTCGACAGACGCTGTTTCAACTCGTCGATCTGCATGTTCTTCTCATCGAGCAATTCCGAGTAGCTCAGCTGCAACGATTTGAGATCGACCCGATCGCCCGTGCGGGCCTGTCGGACGATCAGTTCGGCCTCCTGCAAGCCATAGTTATAGAGCTGGGCGCGGGCGTTGTTGATGACCTCTTCGCCCAGCGGTTCGCCGATGAGCAGCAACTCGATACGCGACTCCTTGTCGCCGTGCTTGTAGACCTTTTTGCATTCGATCACGCGCGTATGTTCGAACTGAAACTCCTGCTGTACGTACCGGTCGACGGCCGACTCGAAAAACGAAACCCGCACCATATGCAGGCCGATGATCACGCTCGGGATGAACGTAGCCAGCGTGATGACGAGCATGATCCGCTTGACGTATCGTTCGCGCACCGGATCGAGGAACTTTTTCTTGTGATACTTCAACATGCGGACGATCATGTAGGTCGCCAACGCAATGAAGACCGTATTGATGAAGAAGAGGTAAAAAGCCCCGATAAAGAACTTGAACTGCCCCGTCGCCAGACCGAAACCCGCCGTACAGAGAGGCGGCATCAGGGCCGTGGCGATCGCCACGCCCGGAATGACCGTCGAATTACGATCCTTGCGCGACTGCGCGACGATACCGGCCAAACCGCCGAAGAAAGCGATCAGCACGTCGTAGGTCGTGGGAACGGTGCGGGCCAGCAACTCGCTGCGGGCCGTTCCGAGCGGAGAGATGAAAAAGTAGAGCGTCGAGGTGGCGATAGCCACGACGACCATCAGCGAAAAGTTGCGCAGAGACTTTTTCAACAGATCGAAATCATTGATACCCAGCGACAGTCCCACGCCCATGATCGGCCCCATAAGCGGCGAAACCAACATCGCGCCGATGATAACGGCCGCCGAGTTGACGTTCAGGCCCAACGAAGCGATCATCGTGGCAAAGATCAGTACCCATAGATTCGTGCCGCGGAATTCGACGCCGCGGCAGATCATATCCACCGTCTCCTCCTGCCGGGCGCTGTCCTCCGAGAGGTTGAAGCGGTCGGCCAGATCGTCGCGCAGACTCTCCCACCACGAATGTCTGGCAGACTGCTTGTCCGTGTTCATATCCGTGCTATTATTGTTCATCGTTATCTTCGGTTTCAGATTCATTCTTTCGGCTCTTTACCGGCTTGGGACGACCGGCGACCACCAGTACGAACTCTCCGCGCGGCTCCGTCCGCCGGAAATGTTCCAGCACCTCGGCCACCGTTCCGCGCACCGTCTGCTCGAACTTCTTGGTCAACTCGCGCGACACGGAGACCGGCCGGTCGGGGCCGAACGCCTCTGCGAACTGTTCGAGGCACTTCACCACACGGTAGGGCGATTCGTAGAAAACCATCGTACGCTCCTCGCAGGAGAGTTCCTGCAAACGTTTGTTCCGCCCTTTCTTCTGGGGCAGGAACCCTTCGAAGCAGAAGCGGTCACAAGGAAATCCGCTCTGCACCAATGCCGGAATACAAGCCGTAGCGCCCGGCAAGGTCTCGACCTCGATCCCCTGCTCGACGCAGGTGCGCACCAACAGAAATCCCGGATCGGAGATGCCCGGCGTTCCGGCATCGGAGATCAACGCCACGGTTCGTCCCGCAGCGATCGTCTCGGCCGCTATGGCCACCGTAGCATGCTCGTTGAACTTGTGGTGGGCATGCAGCCGCTTCTCGATGCCGAGATGTTTGAGCAACACCGACGACGTGCGGGTATCCTCGGCAAGGATCAGATCGACCTCCCGCAATACCCGAACGGCACGCAGCGTAATATCGTCGAGGTTGCCGATCGGCGTAGGAACGATGTAAAGTTTCGCCATAAGGTCAGGCGAATTTTCGTTCGATCAGATCGACCAGCAGTTTCGCCCCGTCGGAATTGGGGTTCCAGTCGAAATTCTCGGCAATATAGATCATGCACTCGTCCAGATCGCCGAATTCGTTGAGCCGGTCGATCGTCCGCTCGCAGGCCGCCATATCGCCGCCGAAGAGGTCGTGGGCCAAGAGGAACCGGTCGTTGTTACACAACGCTTTTCGCAGATCGGCCACCGGCTCCTGCCCCACGGCGACCGCAGGCGCGGTTACGGCAATGATGTCCGAGACCGTTTTCACATTCGAATTGAGCGTTTCGCCCAATACCGCCGACCCGTTTTCGACCGGTACCGCCGCGTGCCCCGCCGTCGCCGGCCCCTCAATGGGAGCGTCAATAGGCATTTCGACAGGTTCTTCCGCCGGAGACGCAACCGGAACGGACTGCAAAACAGGCGTTTCAGTCTCCTCCGCAACCGGTTCGACCGCGGCTTTTCCCGATGCCGGACCCACGGATTCGATGGGCTCCGTATCACCGTAAAGCGACAGGACAACGCGGTGTTTGGCCCGTTTCACATCCACGGGATCGAGTTCGAACAGACTCAGCGGCTCGGCTTCGGCAACAGGTTCCGCAGATACCGCTCCGCCCGAAAGTCCCGACGCCGCACCGGCTTCCTCCGTTGTTTCGGTAACCGATTCCGTCACGGCGGAAACAACCGGCGGCTCGATCGGAACCTCGGCAGGCGCATCCGTTCGTTCATCAACCGGAATCACACCCGCGACTTCGGCAAACGGCTCCGCCGGCTCTTCGACGAAGATCGGATCCGAAACCGGAACAGCCGCCTCCGTCTGCTCCATAGGCATCTCGGCAGGAATCATTTCCACCGGATCCGCTACCGCCGTCAGACCGATCACGGCGTCGAGATCGATCTCCACCGGCGGCAAATCGTCGGGCAGCGGCTCTTCGGCAGGCGGTTGCGTTGCCGAAGCGAGGCCGAAGCGTACGGCATCATACAACTCCCGCAATTTCCCGAGAGCCAGATCGCGTTCTATATCAGCTATTTCGTGCGTTGCATCCCACCCGTCGGCCAATGCCGAGAGCTTTTGCAGTTCTGCACGAAGCGTTTTCAAATCCATAGATTCTGTCGTATTTTAATTTTTCAAAGGTATAAAATTTTCACGGAACACGAAAACCGTACCGCCGTTTTTCACCTCCTCCGAACGAAAAATCCAACGCACCCTTACACCGGAATTTTCCGCCCTGCAAAATTGCAAAACATTTTCCTTGCATTTTTCGTGAAGATTGTTTATCTTCGGTCATCAACCCGATAAGCAATGAGGCGTATACGATTAATTCTGCCGCTGTCATGCATCCTGCTCATCGCCATCGGTCGGTCGACTGCTCAAACGGCGATTTACGCCAATCCGTTCATCGAACAGATCGAACACTATCCGCAGGAAAAACTGCACGTTACGACGGACAAGGACTCCTATATTGGGGGCGACACGATCTGGCTGCGTGTGCACTGCGCCGATGCCGCCACGCACCGCCCCGTTGCGGCGAGCCGCTACGTCTACGTAGAACTTCGCAACGACCGCGGGGAGCTGGCGCGCCGCATCAAACTCATGGCGCGCGACAGCGTGTACTGCGGCTATCTTCCCACACAAGCGTTGGAACGCTTCGGCGGTTACTCTCTGGTAGCCTACACGCTCTACATGCGCAATCAGGGGCCGGACTATTTCTTCAAGAAACCGCTTACGATTTCGCCCTATCAGGAAGATCGCAAGACGCGGCGCAATACCTCCGCGCGCAAGATCACGGATTTCGACGTTTCGTTCTTTCCCGAGGGCGGTTACCTGATCGACGGTTACGACTGCTGCGTGGCCTTCAAGGCGTTAGGCGATGACGGCGGATCGGTCGAGATCGCGGGCGTGGTGAAGAACGGCAAGAACGAGATCGTCGATACGCTCCGTTCGCTCCATGCCGGAATGGGCTGTCTGCGCTTCACGCCCCACACGGACGAGCGCTACTTTGCAGAGTGTACGATGAAGGGCGACAGGACGAGACGCTTCAACCTACCCGCATCGCAAAACACCGCCTGCATCTTGAAAATTTTACAGACCGAAGAGAATTTCACCGTTATGGTCGTTTCGGGGCGTCCGCTGCCCAAAGGGCTGAAACTGCTGGTACATTGCCGAGGCAATATCTGTTACCACAAGCCGTGGAACTACGACTATGCATCGCTGATCTTCCGGCGCTCCGATCTGCCGGGCGGCATTCTCCAGCTTCTGCTGCTGGACAAGACGGGAAAAGCCCTTTCCGAACGGTTGGTATTCAATCGCGGCGAGGAAGTGGCGACGACCGAAATAAAGGCTACGGGCACACTGAAACAGCGCACGAAGGTAACGTTTGACATTGCGGCGACCGATCCCGCGGGAAAACCTGCGACGGGCAATTTCTCGATCTCGGTAACAGACCGCGCGACGGTGCCGAAAGCCATGTCGGGCGGCATTTACGCGACGCTGCTGCTCACCTCTGAGTTACGGGGATTCATCGAGACGCCCGACTGGTATTTCGACGGCCGCGATGCCGCACGGGTCTCGGCGCTCGATGCGCTGCTGCTCACGCAGGGATGGCGACGCTACGACGTGCCGACGCTGATGAGAAAGGAATACACGGAACCGGCCTATCCGCTTGAAATCGGACAGGAGATCACGGGCCGCATCCACAAAAGCGGACTATGGAACCGCAAAAAGAAACTCAGTCGTTACGAGATGCGGATGATCGTCCCCTCGCTGCACTATGTAAACAAATCCTCCATTACCGAAGAGGGAGAATTCGCGCTCAACGGGTTCGATTTCCCGGACAGTACGCTCTACGTGCTGCGACCCGCGGCGGCGCGAGGATCGATGCCCGAGGCGACGGTGAAGGTGGTGCGGGATTCTTTTCCCGAGGTAGGGACGCTACCACCGCGCCCGCCCGCGCAGGAGCAGCAAAAGCCTTACATCGCCCAAGCGCGGCACTACATCGAGCAGCGCGGGCAGACAGACATGCGAAACATCCTGATCGACACGGTATACGTCACCCATCACAAACGACTCGAATCCACGCGACCGGAACATCGTCTCGCCGCGCGCACATGGACAGCCGAACAGATCAAAGAGTCCGGTGCAGGGACGATTCTCGATTTCATCGCACGGATGCCGGGGATGAACGTTGTCGGATCTCAAGTGTGGTATAGAGGTAAAGTGCCTGTATTTATGGTCGATGGCCAAATCGAAGAAACGATTTCTATGTTGGAAAATCCCGGCCGAGAAATTCAGTACTTTGGAGATGACAGATATACCGGAGAGCTTAATTCGGGAAGACAGATTGCTTATACGGACGATTACAAGTCATTGCCCTTATGCCTGTCCTACCCATTGCCTTTTGTAGATCGAATTGGCGTGATTGAAGGCGCGAATACGGTTTTATGGGGGCCGGGACTCGCCAAAAACGGGATTATATCTATTACATTAAAAAGAGGTGAGGATTTAAACGATGCGATAAGCGACGTTCCAGCGAGTGAAATAGGATTAATATCCCCGCTGGGCTACCAGACCCCCGCCGAGTTCTACGCTCCGGCCTACCCCTCGGAGAAGACCCGCCGTTCAAACGTTCCCGACTACCGCACGACGCTCTATTGGAACCCCGCTGTCGAACTCGACGATACAGGTCATGCCACCGTCGAGTTCTACACCTCCGACGCGCCCGTCGATTACAACATTCTAATCGAAGGCGTATCCCGACAGGGAAAGATCGTGCTGCAACGGCAACGTTTACGTCGGGAGCCGGTCGGTCGTCTGCCTTAAAAGAAAAGGCGGAAAGCGGCTATTCTCTCCGCATCGGGGGCTATTTCTCGGGAAAAGTCATATATCTTTGACTGCGCCTTAGATACTCCCGCTCGGCAATGTTCAAATAAATTTGACATTGCCCTCGCTTATTCGTATCTTTGCCGGAAGATTTAACATCAAACGAAATACAATGGCTTTACAATGCGGAATCGTCGGTCTGCCCAACGTCGGCAAGTCGACTCTGTTCAACTGTTTGTCGAACGCCAAGGCGCAGGCGGCGAATTTCCCTTTCTGTACGATCGAACCCAACGTGGGCGTCATCACCGTACCCGACGAGCGGCTCGTCCGGCTCGCGGAGATCGATCATCCGAAGCGCGTCGTTCCGACGACGATCGAGATCGTCGACATCGCCGGTCTGGTCAAAGGAGCTTCGAAAGGCGAGGGTCTGGGCAATAAATTTCTGGGCAATATCCGCAACACGAACGCCATCATTCATGTGCTGCGCTGCTTCGACAACGGCAACATCACCCACGTGGACGGATCGATCGATCCCGTGCGCGACAAGGGGATCATCGACACCGAATTGCAGCTCAAAGACCTTGAAACCGTCGAAAGCCGTCTGGCAAAGACTCAGAAGCAGGCCACGTCGGGCGGCGACAAGAACGCCAAGCGCACCGTCGAGCTGCTGTTGCAGTACAAGGCCGCGCTCGAACAGGGCAAAAGCGCCCGCACGGTCGAACTGGACAAGGAAGACCGCAAACTGACAGCCGACCTGAACCTGCTGACCGACAAGCCGGTGCTCTACGTCTGCAACGTCGACGAACAGGGCGCCGCAACGGGCAACGCCTACACCGAGGCGGTGCGAACCGCCATCGCCGACGAGAAGGCAGAGATGCTTGTCATCGCCGCCGCGACCGAGGCCGACATCGCCGAACTGGAGGAGTACGAAGAGCGGCAGATGTTCCTTGAAGAGTTGGGACTGCAGGAGTCGGGCGTGGCGCGTCTGATCAAATCGGCCTATAAATTGCTCGATCTCCAGACGTTCTTCACCACCGGTGCGGACGAGACGCGCGCATGGACCTTCCGCAAGGGGATGAAGGCGCCGCAGACGGCCGGCATCATCCACACCGACTTCGAACGCGGCTTCATCCGCGCCGAAGTGATCAAGTACGACGACTACGTCGCGCTCGGCTCCGAAAAGGCGTGCCGCGACGTGGGCAAGATCGGTATCGAAGGCAAAGAATACGTCGTACAGGACGGCGACATCATGCACTTCCTGTTTAACGTCTGACCGATAACAACCTAAAAACCTAGGGGCTATGAACAAAGAACAACTGAAGTACGCGATCATCGGCATCGCCATCATCGCAAGCGCCTACCTGCTCGGGCGCGCCTACACCTACAAATACCGTTCGCAGGATACGGTGGTCGTAACCGGTCTGGGTGAGACGGAGTTCGAATCGGATCTGATCGTTTGGAGCGGCGTTCTGACGGCCGAAGCCGCCAACGTCGCCGACGGCTACCGCCAGATCGAACAGAGCAAGCGCAAGGTCAACGACTACCTCGCCGCAAAAGGCCTCGACGTGAAGAGCGTCGTCTGGAATTTCGTCAATGTCGACAAGACTTACCAGACCGTATACAGCGCCAACGGAAACTATGCCGGACAGCGGTTTACGGGTTATTCGCTGCGGCAGGAGTTCAGCATCGAATCGGCGAACGTCGATCTGGTGGAGAACGTTTCGCGCGAGATTTCGGCGCTCATCGCGCAGGGCGTTTCGATCGAAGCGCGCCAGCCCGATTACTACTATACGAAACTCGACGACGTGAAACTGTCGCTCATCGAACGTGCGTCGGCCGACGCGCGGGCGCGCGCCGAGAAGATCGCGCAGAACGCAGGAACGGGCATCGGCGCCGTCGCATCGGCCCGCATGGGCGTTTTCCAGATCACGGGCGCCAACGCCAACGAGGAGTTTTCGGCCGGCGGTTCGTTCAACACCGCGAGCCGCCACAAGAAGGCCCGCATCACGATGCGCATCGAGTATCGGATCAAGTAGGCGCATGGCATGAATTTCCCGGACAAACTCCTCCGCATCGCGGCTTCGCGCTGGACGGAACGCATCTGCTTCGCGCTGATCCTCGTCGCCGCTCAGACAGGCGAGAGATGGACATGGATCGTTGCGGGTACGGCGGTCGCATTGACCGTCGGCGCGGTCATCGCCGGCAGCATCGCCCCGTTGCGGGAGGCTCGGCGTGCGGAGCGCGATTTCCCGCATACGCCCGAATACGAAGTTTATGTCCGCCGCAAAAAAGCCGGCACGCCTGACGGGAACCATAAAATAGAACTGAAATAGACCGGAGACAAAGATTCGCACCCGTACATGCGACCTACTGCCCTGCGGATCGGATCCCGAACAAAATGACGTTACTTATGAGAAGATTGCTGCATATCCTCGACTCGGGCTGGTTCTTCCTGCTGGCGATGGCGGTTCTGATCGCAGAAGGCAAATTCGGCGGACTGTGGCTGCAATGGGCCGGTACGGCGCTGGTCGTTCTCTGCATCATCGCGGGAGGCGTGGGCTGCGCCCGTCGGATTCGGGCGGGCCGCTACCTGCGCCGGAAAATCGGGGAACCCGACGAATCGGCCGCAGAAAAATAATCATACGGATTTAACATTCATAAATGGAAATGACAAGAGAAGTAAGAGTGCGTTTCGCACCCAGCCCTACGGGGCCGCTTCATATCGGCGGCGTCCGCACGGCGCTTTACAACTATCTGTTCGCACGTCGCCACGGCGGCAAGATGATCCTCCGCATCGAGGATACCGATTCGCAGCGGTTCGTGCCGGGCGCCGAAGCCTACATTATCGAGTCGCTCAAATGGTGCGGCATCCGCATCGACGAGGGCATCGAACAGGGCGGCCCCCACGCCCCCTACCGCCAGAGCGAACGGCGCGAAATCTATCTGAAATACGCCCTGCAACTCGTCGAGGCAGGATGGGCCTATTATGCTTTCGACACGGCCGACGAGCTCAACGCCCTGCGCGCGCAGTACGAAGAGCGCGGCGAGACCTTCGCCTACAACGCGGCGGTGCGCGAGCGACTCATGACGTCGCTGGCTCTGCCGGCCGACGAGGTCAAGGCGCGCATCGAACGCGGCGACCAGTGGGTCATCCGCTTCAAAATGCCGGCCGACGAAGCGGTGAAGATGCACGACCTGATCCGCGGCGACGTGGAGGTCAACACCTCGACGCTCGACGACAAGGTGCTCTACAAGTCGGCCGACGCGCTGCCGACGTACCATCTGGCCAATATCGTGGACGACCATCTGATGGAGATCACGCACGTCATCCGCGGCGAAGAGTGGCTGCCGTCGCTGCCGCTGCACTACCTGCTCTACCGCGCCTTCGGCTGGGAGGCCTCGCAGCCCGAGTTCGCCCACCTGCCCCTGCTGCTCAAACCCACGGGCGGCGGCAAGCTCTCGAAGCGCGACGGCGACAAAATGGGTTTTCCCGTCTTCCCGCTCTTCTGGCAGTCGCCGACGGGCGAGACGGCGCACGGCTACCGCGAGGACGGCTATTTTCCCGAAGCCTTCATCAACATGCTGGCGCTGCTGGGATGGAATCCGGGCACGGAGCAGGAGATCTTCTCGATGCAGGAGCTGATCGACGCTTTCTCGCTGGAACGCGTTTCGAAATCGGGCGCACGGTTCCAGCCCGAAAAGGCCAAATGGTTCAACGCCCAGTACATGCACCATAAAAGCGACGCCGAACTGGCTGCGCTCTATCAGCCGATCCTGCGCGAGCACGGCATCGAGGTATCGGACGAAACGGCCGGCCGCGCCGCAGGAATCATGAAGGAGCGCGCGACCTTCATCACCGATCTGTGGGAGCTGACCTCGTTCTTCTTCGTCGCACCCACGGAGTACGAGGAGAAACAGACTCGCAAATACTGGAAGGGCGACAACCCCGCCCGCCTGCGCGAGGTGCGCGAGGTACTCGCCGCGATCGACGATTTCTCGCTGGAAAACACCGAACGGATCGTCCATGGCTGGATCGAAGAGAAGGGTTACCCCATGGGACAGATCATGAACACGCTGCGGTTGGCGCTCGTAGGCGCAGGCAAAGGGCCGGGCATGTACGACATAACGTCGTTCATCGGCAAGGAGGAGACGCTGCGCCGCATCAACGCCCTGCTGGCGAACCTCAAACCGGTCGAATAGTGGAGATCGAACAGTTTCTGTGGGGCGCCTCGGCCGAAGGCGAAGGCATACTGCTCTATACGCTGCGCTGCGCCGACGGACGGGAGGTACGCCTCTCCAACGCCGGCGCCGCCGTGACGGGAATTTATGTTCCTCGACCGGCGGGAATGCCCGAAGCGCTGGCGCCGGTCTTCGAAACGCCTGAAGCACTGTTAAGCGATTACGCCGACTGCGGCAAAACGCTCTGCGGCAACCTCTACGGCTTCGGACGACGCATCTGGGAAAGCCGTGTGGAGACCAACCGCGTCGTAATGGAGCTGCCCGCAGGCGACGACGGCTCTCCGGTGATGGCCGTGCTCTTCGATCTGGATGACGACGGACAGTTCGCCGTTACGCATCTGGCGCGCGGCGCGACGGCGATGCCCTTCACGATGACCACACAACTGTTCTGGCACGGCGACTGGCAGCCGACGATCCGCACAAAGGAACGGACGACGGCCTCCGACGGCGATTTCCTCCCCATCGACGGATGGCACAAAAACATTCTGGGCGAAGCGGCGCGACTCGAGAATCCGGCAACAAACCGCATCGTGGAGATTCTCACGTCGCAACCCGAAGCGCGGATTCTTCGCCACGGCGACACAGTAGCCGTTCTCTGCGGTGAAAGCCGGCCCGCTCCACTCGACGAAGAAAGCGCCTATTGCCACAAAACAGTCTATCGATTCTGACGACACAACTGCTCTTCGAATCCCGCATCTTAATATAAAGGTGCGGGATTCCTGTTTTCAGGTACAAGGGCACACCGTCGGCCCGAACAGATTCCGGCGCTGACGTTCGAAAAAGGGTTTCGTTCGGAATTCATCTTTGCGGATTATGGTCCGATCAACGAAAAAAACGCCGCGTAATTACCTGTTAATAGCGCTATTGCAGATCGGGTAAAATCGAAACCGGAAAATGCCATCTTACGAATTGTCAGGAATAGTTCCGGTCTCGACTGTTTCGGGCGTCCGAACCATAAGAGTTTATATCCTATCAATCAACAGTCTACGAAAGAAAGCGGCAAATTCATCGACTCGCCGATATGCAGAGCATGTCACATATGCACGTTGGATGCAATAGGCCCCGTTCGGAGCCCGATAAGCCGCAAAACGCCGTTTACGGGAAGGGAAAAATCGAATACAAAACCGGAAATAATGCCAAATAAACCGAAGGCGTCTTTCGCAGATGGTTACAAATTGTAACCTATTAAAGTGATTTTAGATTATGAATTATAATGCATATAAGCTGCTTTTCATTGAAAACAGAAGCACCTATTAAATTTCTTTAATAATATTTGGTTTATAAGTATTATAATTCGTAACTTTGCCTCGGATAAAACCAGTTTTTAGATTAAAAACCCACTTAAAAAATCACGTGTATGATTAACAAGATTCTACTTTCGTTAATCGCTGTTCTTTGCATCGGCACAGCAGCCACAGCGCAGAACATGCAGGTGTCAGGCACGGTGACCGATCCGGCCGGAGCGCCCGTCACAGGCGCAACGGTTCTGATCGAAGGAACAACGGTCGGAGCTACGACCGACGCCTCGGGACATTTTTCCATCAGCGCTCCCGAAGACGCCAAACTGAACATTTCGTTTATCGGCTATGAGCCGCAGCAGATTGAAGTCGCCGGACGAACCCATATCTCCGTCGCCCTCCAAGAGGACACGCACACCATCGACGACGTGGTGGTAACCGCCATGGGTATCACCCGTTCGGAAAAGACGCTCGGGTACTCCGTATCGACCGTCAAGGCCGATGAACTGACCAAGGCCCGCGACGGCAACGTCCTCAACGCGCTGGCAGGCAAGGTCGCCGGTGTGAACATCTCTTCGAGTTCCGGTACGGCCGGAGGTTCGTCGCGGATCATCATCCGCGGACAGTCCTCGCTCGGTTCGGCAGGCCAGCCGCTCTTCATTATCGACGGCATGCCCGTAAGCAACCAGTCCTACGATCCGGCGAATGCAGGCACTGCGCTGAGCGGCGCCGCCGTCGACCCGGGGAACCGCATGGGCGACGTGGCCAGCGACGATATCGAGTCGATCAACGTCCTCAAAGGCGCTGCGGCCACGGCGCTTTACGGCGCACGCGCAAAAGACGGTGCGATCATCATCACCACGAAGAAGGGTTCGCGGAATCAGCAGACGAGCGTAACGATCAATTCGACGATGCGCTTCGAGAGCGTGCTGCGCCTGCCCGATTTCCAAAACTCGTATGCACAGGGCGCGCCGACTACGGGAGTCTATTCCTACGGTTACCAGAACGGCTGGGGCCCGAAAATCGAAGGGCAGACCGTCAAGAATTTCCTCGGACAGGACGTCGCGTTGCAGGCTTACAAAAACAATGTAAAGGATTTCTACGAGACCGGTCACACCTATATCAACAGCGTGTCGGTAGCGGGAGGCGACGAGCGGAACGATTTCCGTCTGGGCCTCACGGCGCATAACCAGACAGGCATTATTCCGAACAACGAATACGACAAGTATAACGTATCGTTCAACGGCGGCCGCAAGTTCAATGACAAACTCGAAGCCCGCATCTCGTTCTCCTATGCCCACTCGACCTCGGAAGGCCGTCCCGCACAGGGTTCGAACGACGTAAACGTGCTCGTCAACCAGATCAATGCGATTCCGCGTACGACCGACATCAACTGGCTGAAAAACAACTGGTATGCACAGGACGGTACGACCATAACGCAGGGCAGCGTGGACGAAACCGGAAAGACGGGAAACCTCTACTGGACGGTCAACAAGAACAAAAACACCGGTACGGTAGACCGCATGTTCGGTTCGGCAATCGTCAGTTACAAGCCTTTCAAGGGAGTGACGATCACCAACAACCTCGGTACGGACTTTTTCGAGGAATCGCGTCGCCAGATCTACGCTTGGGGTACGGTCGGACTGCCCGACGGACAGTTCAACACCAACAACATCACCTATCGTCAGATCAACAACGACCTGATGATCTCCTACGACACCAAATTCGGCAAGGATTGGTCGTTCAAGGCGATGCTGGGACACAACATCAACCAGAGCTCCGCGAAGTATCTGGACGTAACGGCCAAGAATCTGCTGGTGGCGGATATCTACTCGTATGCCAACGCCGAAAGCGTCCTTACGACCAACGACCAGACGAAATCGCGTCTGATCGGCGTGTACGGCGAGGTCAATCTGGGATACAAGGACATCGTTTACCTCAGCGTTACGGGACGTAACGACTGGTCGTCGACCATGCCCAAGTCGCACCGTTCGTACTTCTACCCTTCGGTGAGCGCCGGCTTCGTCTTCTCGGAACTGATCCCGAAAAACGACGTGCTGAGTTTCGGTAAACTGCGTCTGAGTTATGCCAACGTCGGCAGCGATACGGTACCCTACGCACTCGACTTCCTCTACTACCCGGAGAGTTCGATCTTCCTGCAATTCGTAGGCGACAACTCGATTCCGCACGGCGGGCTGCTGGCCTACATGGCGACGCCCACCTATCCCGATCCCAACCTCGAACCCCAGAATCAATCGTCGTTCGAAGTGGGAACCGACCTGCGTTTCTTCAACGGACGCATCCGTTTGGACGCTACCTACTATTACAACAAGACGACGAAGAACATCGTACGTCTGGACGTAGCCAATTCGACCGGCTTCTTCTACATGCGTAAAAACGCAGGTACGATTACCAACAGGGGCGTCGAAATTCTCGCAGGTTTTACGCCGGTGATGACCAGAAATTTCAGCTGGGATCTGGATGTGAACTTCGCGTCGAACCGTCAGCTCGTGAAGAAACTCGATCCGTCGATTTCGAGCTACAACCTCTCTTCCGGCTTCAACTCGCTTCAAATCAAAGCGGCGGAGGGCGAAGCGTTCAGCCTCTACGGAAAGTACTGGGTGACCGACGACAACGGTAACTACATCATCAAGGCCGACGGTACGCGTATGGTCAGTGAGGATACGAAAAACCTCGGCAAGGTCGCTCCCGACTGGACGATGGGCATCAGCAACACGCTGCGCTACAAAAACTTGTCGCTGAGTTTTCTGATCGACGTCCGTTACGGAGGCACGATGTATTCGGGAACCGTATCCAACCTGCGTACCAGCGGTATGGCCGAGGAGACCGTCGGCAAAAACCGGACGGACATCGTGGACAACGGCGTACTGGCCGACGGAACTCCCAATACGAACGCCATCTCGCCCTACAAGTTCTGGGTGAACAATTACAGCACCTCGGCGACCGAAGCCAACGTCTTCGACGCCACGTTCGTCAAACTGCGTGAAATGGTATTCAGCTACCAGATGCCGCAGCGCTGGTTCAAGAACAGTTTCGTCGGTTCGCTGTCGGTAGGCATTGAAGGCCGCAACCTGTGGCTCATGAAATCGAACGTGCCGCACATCGATCCCGAAACCAACATTTTCGGGCCGTCGGCCGTCGGATCGGGCGTCGAGTACTCCGCGATTCCTTCGACCCGCAGTTGGGGTTTCAACATTAAATTAACCTTCTAAACAAGCAGGCTGTATGAAAAGATTAATAAATAAAATTCTGATCGTTCTCACGATAACGGGCAGCTCGCTGGGATTGCAGTCCTGCGGCGACTGGCTCGATATCAACAAGAACGAACTCGCGGCAACCAAAACCGAGGCAGGCTTCCTGTTCAACTACGCCGCAATCAATTATAGCAGCAAGCGCGTAGGCGGCGACCAATGGCTGCCGATCATCTACGCCGCACAGGTCGCATCCGACGGCGACAACTGGTTCTGGGGCGACGACATGTACAATATCAGCACCTATGCCACCGGTAACGGCTGGGTGACCTCTTACTCGAGCTGCGGTTACAACCTGCTGCGCGCCATCGATTTCGCAGCGGGAGAGAACGACAGCAACGCGGTCGCCCAATGCAAGATTCTGCTGGCCAATACGATATGGGAATCGTCGATGATCTACGGCGACATTCCCTACTCCGAGGCATGGAACATCGAAGGGACGCAGACGCCGAAATTCGATACGCAAAAGGACGTCCTCTATGAGATCATCCGACTGTTGGACGACGCACTCGACGGAATCGACGAATCGAGCAGCAAGAAGATCGACAAGTACGACATCTATTACACCGGCAACATGGCAAAATGGCGCCGGCTGGGCAACTCCATCAAGTTGAAGGTCTACATGTATCTGGCCAACAAGGAGGATGTGGGATCGGAAATCAAGGCGCTGATCGAAGGAGGCGAACTGATGAGCTCTTCCGCCGACGACTTCATCTTCCCCTTCTTCTCGACGCCGGGCAACCAGAACCCCAACTACCAGCTCGTCGTGCAGTATCCCGACTACTACGAGTACTGCTTCTTCGCCAATCCGACGGTGCTCGACCCGATGAAGGAGTTGGACGATCCGCGCTTACCGCGTTATTTCCGCGCCAATGCCGACGGCGAATACATCTCGCTGGAAGCTTCGGAAGAGGGATCCGTACTCGAGTTGGAAGACCCGTCGAAGTGTACCGAGGCAGTCTTCAATTCGGCGACCCTGCTGCGCGCCGACTATCCCGACGTGATCAGTTCCTATGCCGAGACGATGTTCTACGTGGCCGAAGCCTATGTTCGGGGATTGGGCGTCGCCAAGGATATGGCGCAGGCCGATGCGGCCTATCGCAAAGGCATCGAGGCGTCGTGCGTCTACAACGGCGTAACCGCCGCTACGGCATCGGCATTCGCAGCCGGCGTGCCGTCGCTCTCGACCCTCGGCGGCGATGCGAAAGCGCTCGAGGCTATCGCTTCGCAGCAGCGCATAGAGATGATGATGCGCCCGCTCGAAGCGTGGTCGAACCAGCGTCGTACGGGCTACCCCGAACTGGAAGTTCCGGCATTGATCCGAGACGACTATCCCGATATCATGCATCGCTGGCCCTATCCCGTCCGCGAAGGCAGCGTAAACGGCAACGTTCCGTATATCGAGGGCATCTGGACCAAGATGTGGTTCGAGAACTAACGGTTACAACAGCAAGGCTGCGGCATCCCTATACGATCGACGGCCGGCTGAAAACCGTACCGACAAGCAAAGCGGCGACCTCTCGCGAGGTCGCCGCGCTTTTTATCTCCGCGGCGCAGCGGTCAGTTTCGCCGCCCGCGCCAAAGCGGCATGAATGTCGGGGCAGACGTTTTCGCCGCCCAGCAATCGGTAAAGGCCCGAGCGTTCGAGCGCAGTGCGAACGGAGTCGTTGACACCCGACAGCACCACCGTAATCTTGTTCCGCTGCGACATTTCGCAAAATGCCGTAAGGTTGTGGATGCCTGTGGAGTCGATGAACGGCACCTTGCGCATGCGGATGATCCGCACCCGGGGACGATCCCCCATCTGGGCCATCAACTCCTCGAAGCGCGTGGCGATGCCGAAGAAATAAGGGCCGTTGATCTCGTAGACCTCCACCCCCTCGGGCACGGCGAGCGGCTCCTCGTGTAGCGTCATGTCGAGCCCCGCCGACGGGTCGATCTCGTCGCGAATGACCGAGATTTCGGTCGTTTCCATCACGCGCTTCATGAAAAGCACGCAAGCGATCAGCAGACCGACTTCGATGGCCACCGTCAGGTCGAAAACCACCGTCAGGAAGAAGGTCACGAGCAACACCGCGACATCCGCCCGAGGATTGCGCAGCAGAGCCTTGAAGGTTCGCCAACCGCTCATGTTGTAGGAAACGACCGCCAATACGCCCGCCAAGCACGCCATCGGGATATACTGTGCCAGCGGCATGAACAGCACGAAGATCAGCAACAGCACTGCGGCGTGGACGATACCCGCGACGGGCGTGCGGCCGCCGTTATTGATGTTGGTCATCGTGCGGGCAATGGCTCCCGTGGCCGGAATGCCGCCGAAGAGCGGCGTCAGCAGGTTGGCGACGCCCTGTGCGACCAACTCGACGTTCGAATCGTGGCGATCGTCGATCATGCCGTCAGCCACCGTCGCCGACAGCAGCGACTCGATAGCTCCCAGTATAGCGATGGTAACGGCCACGGAGAAAAGGCTGCGAATAGCCTCCCAATCGATTCGGGGAAGGGTTGCGGCAAGCTGTTCGGTGCGGATGGTAAAACGGTCGCCGATGGTGTCGATGCCCTCGACCCCGGCATACGTGCGCAGCAACCATACTCCGACGGTCATCGCGACAATCGCCACGAGAGACCCCGGAATCCGGCGCAAGACGCGGGGCGTGAAGACAATCACGAGGATGCTCGCGACGCTTACCAGCACCTCCCAACCGTTGACCGTGCCGAAGTGACGGAAATAGAGCATCCATTTCCCTGTAAAGTCGCCGGGAATCGTCTCTCCCCCGAAATCGAGTCCGAAAAGGTCGGCGACCTGCGTAGTGAAAATCGTCACGGCGATACCGCTCGTGAAGCCCACTACGATCGGATAGGGAATGAACTTGATGACCGTGCCCAGCCTGAACAGGCCCATAAGCACCAGCAGCGCGCCGGCCATGAACGTAGCCACGAGCAGACCCGTTTCGCCGTATTGCTGAATGATACCGTAAACGATAACGATAAAGGCGCCCGTAGGGCCGCCGATCTGCACACGGCTGCCGCCCAGCAGCGACACGGCGAAGCCGGCGATGACAGCCGTGATGATGCCCTTCTCGGGCGACACGCCCGATGCGATACCGAAAGCGATGGCCAGCGGCAGGGCGACGATGCCGACGATCACACCAGCCATCAAATCGCGCAGGAAATCCGCCCGAGAGTAATTCTTCAGCGTAGTGAAGAGTTTGGGCCTGAATGACATAAGTTCCATTTGCCAGAGATGATTTTCAATGAAAGCGCAAAATTAAATAAAAACTTGGAAAATATGGGAAATGAAAGAGGTAAAGTTTCCCTGAAAATCATCGCGAAGAGCGGAGCGATGCGGCAACTTGCAGCGGAGTTACGCCGCCGCTTCCGATCGGATCACCACGGCGTCCGATGACGCGTCGCAAAAAGACACCCCACCGAACGGCGGGATCGCGAGGCAGATTCCTTCCATATAGTCGGAATGACATTTTTGATTTTAATTATTATTTTCTACCTTTGCCCCCGATATTCACAAAGGGGTGCCTTACTTTTCAGGCTGAGATTATACCCATTGAACCGGAGACGGGTAATGCCGAGACCGGGACGCATAATCGACATCGCATACCCCTTTTCAGTTCTTTAACCAAAATTAAAGGTTCAATGAAAAGGTTTTTACTACCCATTCTGACGGTCGCCGCCGCGGTCGCCGTCCAAGCGCAGGAGGACGATTCGGTGCGCATGTACCGTCTCCAGCAGATCGAAGTAACCGCTACGCGCGCCACATCCCGCACGCCGGTGGCCTACACAGACCTCACCCGCAATCAGATCGCCCGCAACAGCTACGGCACGGACATTCCGTCGGTGCTGGCGCTCACGCCCTCGATGGTCGCCGCCAGCGAAACGGGCATCGGCATCGGAGGCACATCGGTGCGCCTGCGCGGTACGGACGCTACACGGCTCAACGTCACGATCAACGGCGTAGCGATGAACAATCCCGATTCGCACGCGATGTATTGGTACGACACGCCCGACCTGATCTCGGCCGTCGGAACGATGCAGGTGCAACGCGGCGCAGGCACCTCGACCAACGGCACGGGCGCCTTCGGAGGCGCGATCAACATGACCACCGAATCGCTCTCGACCGAGTTCACGGGCGAAGCCTCGCTCAGCTACGGTTCGTATAACACCAACAAGCAGGCCGTCGGAATCTCGTCAGGATTGCTGGGCGGCCACTGGGCGGTCGACGCGCGCCTGACGCACATCGGTTCGGACGGCTACATCGACCGCGGCGCGACCGACCTGAAATCCTATCTGTTCCAAAGCGGCTACTACAACGGCCGCACGATGGTCAAACTCCTCTCGTTCGGCGGCAAGGCGAAGACCTACCTCACCTACAACGGCGTTACGGAGAAAGACATGGAGCGTTACGGCCGCCGCTATCACGACAGCGGTCAGTACCACACCTCGGACGGGCCCTATGTACTGGCCGACGGATCGCACGTCGACTATTACGACGACCAGACGGACAACTACCTGCAAATCAACAACCAGCTCATCGTCAACCACCGGTTCAACGATCGGTGGGCGCTCAACGCCACGGCGTTCTACACCTACGGCTACGGCTACTTCAAGCAGTACAAGGACGACGCATGGCTGATGGGCTATACCAACCTCGCGACCGAAATCGAACAGGCAGACCTGATCCGCGAAAAGATCATGCGCAACCACTTGGGCGGACTGAACGCCTCGGCCTCCTACGCGGTGCGCAATCTCGATCTGAATTTCGGCGGTTCGTGGAGTTACTACTCCTGCCCGCACTGGGGCGAACTGGATTGGGTCGACGGCATGAAGCCGGAGGCGATCGGCGGCCGTTGGTACGACAACGACGTCGACAAGCAGGACGCCAACCTCTTCGTGCGCGCCAACTGGCGCGTGGCCGAGGGATTGCGGCTTTTCGCCGACATGCAGTACCGTTACGTACGCTACGAGGCCGACGGAACCAACGACAACTACGACTGGAACACCCTTGCCATGCAGCCTATCGACGTCGACAAGAAATACCATTTCTTCAATCCGCGCGCCGGCGTAAGCTATACGCTGACCGAACGCCACAATTTCCGCTTCTCGCTGGCTATCGCGCAGAAAGAGCCGACGCGCAACGACTTCACCGACCGCTACATGTTCTCCGGCGACGACAGTTATCCCTCGGCGGAGAAGCTCTACGACTACGAGTTGGGCTATCAATATACGTCGCCGCGCGTGTCGGCGGGCGTGAACCTCTACTATATGAAATACCGCGATCAGCTGGTGCGCACGGGCTTGGTCAACGACGGCGGCGACGCACTGAACATCAATGTTCCCGACAGCTACCGCCGCGGCGTCGAGCTCTCGGCTTCGTGGCGCGCGACGAACTGGTTCACCGTCGGGGCCAACGCCACCTTCTCGCAGAACCGCATCGAAAAGTATGTCGACCATCAGATCGTCTACGACAATCCCGACGACTGGAATCAGGTCGCAGAGCGCGACGTCTACATGGGCGCCACGACGATCGCCTTCTCGCCGTCGACGATCGCCAACGCCTTTTTCGACTTTCACTACCGGAGTTTCGAGGCCTCGCTGCACACGCAATACGTCTCGAAACAGTACTTCACCAACAACGAGATCGACGCGCTGTCGCTCGACGCCTACTGCGTGACGAACCTCAATCTGGGTTATACGCTGCGCACGCGCGCGGCACGCAGCGTACGGCTCGGACTGACCGTTTACAATCTCTTCGACGCGGAATACAGCAACAACGGCTACGGTTACAGCAGCCATTTCCAATCGGACGGTTCGCGCGCCGACACCGCTTACTACTTCCCGCAGGCGCCGTTGAACGTACTGGCTAACGTGACGGTAAAATTCTGACGCGGATGGACTGGAAACTCCTGCTGCAACTCGCGGGCGTCGCGCTCGGACTGCTCTACCTCTGGCTGGAGTATCGCGCCGACATCCGGCTGTGGGTCGTGGGGCTCGTCATGCCGATCGTACACGGCGTACTCTACTATAAATCGGGACTGTACGCCGACTGCGCGATGAACGGCTATTACGTACTTGCCGGTCTGTACGGGCTCGCCGTCTGGCGCCGCGCGCCGCGCGAGAAGGGCGCGGAGCTCCGTATCGGGCAGACTCCGGCGGGAGTCGCCGGCCGGCTGCTGGGAATCTATCTTCTGCTGCACGCGGCGATCTATCTGCTGCTCGTGCGCTTCACCAACAGCACCGTTCCCTTCTGGGACAGTCTCACCACGGCGCTGTCGATCGTGGCGATGTGGATGCTCTCACGCAAATACGTCGAGCAGTGGCTCGTATGGCTGGCGGTAGACGTCATAACGGTGGGACTCTATCTCTACAAGGATATTCCGCTCACGGCGGGGTTGTATCTGCTCTACTCCGCGCTGGCCATTGCAGGCTACCGAAGATGGAAAAAGCAAATACAGCGGGAAAGCCAAACAAGGTAGAACCTTAAAAACGAGAGCGCAGGAATCCAGACGTCGGATTCCTGCGCTTCGGTTATTCGGGCAGCCCGTGCCGTTCGACATACGCCAGAATCTCGTCGCGCAACGTTCGAGGCGTGACGTTCTGCCGCAGCACGAGCATGTAGGAGTTGCGGATCTGTTCGCGCAGGAACGCATCAGTCAGATCGCGGTCGACATAGAGATCGTTCCAGTGGCGTTTGCTGCTGTGCCACGCGGCTTCAACCCCTTCGTAACGTTCGCGCAGCACGACAGCCTCGTCGGGATCGCACTTGACGGCGAACCGGCGGAAATCCTCCATGCCGGCATAGGTGAACATCCGACCGCCGACCTTGTAGACGAGCGTCGTCTCGTCGAACGGCGTACTCTCCTCCGCCAGCGGCAGCGAGAGACAGTAATCGCGGTATTCGATAATATCCATTCTCACGGGGTTTGCTGCAAAGGTAATGCTTCTTTGGCACAACTGTTGCGATTTTGCACGTCGTAACGTAAAATTTCAATCGATATGAAAAAAATCCTACTCTATCTGCCGGTGCTGCTGATACTTGCTACCGGATTCGGTTGTTCCGAGCAGCGGAAATGGAACCGCGAGCAACGCAAGGAGATGCGCGAAATGTTGCGCGACTACCGTCAGATGGCCTATCTCAACGACTTGACCGACGCGGAGTTCATCCTTTTTTCGGACGACGTGGCAACGACGCTCGAAGGCGACTACCCCGTTTATACGACGTTCGTCACCATGCCGGGCGTGGAGGATACCGTACAACTCGTAATCGTCGAAACCGTCGTGCAGGAATTGCAGGCCGACGCCCGCAACATGCGCCACATCTTTCCCTACGAGCAACTCGTCGCTCAGAAGATGCTTCCGGCAGGTCTGGACCGCGACCAGCTGCGCGCCTTCTACAACTGTCTGGCAGGCAAAGTCAACAATACCTTCGTCACGTTGGATCAGTTCGTTAACGCCGTGATGGCCGATACGGTCAACACCTCGACCATGCGGCAGTTGGAAGGACAATGTGCAGGCGACCTGTTCGACTGGGAGATCACCGAAGTCGAAGTCGTCGAGACGAACTGACGCCGGTCATATCGCCTTATACGCAGATGCGGGCAGCCTTTTGTGGCTGCCCGCATCTGCGTTCAGGGAACATGCGCTATTCCACCTTCGACGCGAGGAACTCCTGCGACACCACGACGCGGACGGCGCGCCGCAGCATGGTAAATTCGAGCGGCGTATGCCCCAGCAGTTCGCCGTCCACTTCGAGTTCGATCTCGGGGGAAGATTCGATACGGATCGTACTGCCCCGCTCGCGCAGGATGTGACGAATCTCGTAAATCTTGCCGTTGAAGAGTTTATGGAAACGGAAGATAATGTGCCAAAAGTGGATGGGACGCACCAGCGAAATGTCGAACATGCCGTCGTCGGCCACCGCGTCGGGTAACTGCTGCACACCTCCGCCGTTGTATTTTCCCACACCGAGGGCGATGCTGAGCAGCAGATTGTTGTAAACCCGCTTGCCGTCGACCCACACCTTGACGCCCGTAGGCTTATAACGGAAGAACGAACGGATGACCGACCACGTATAGAGCCAACGGCCGTGCCGGCCCTTCTTTTTGAGGTGCGTAAAACGCCGCACGACCTGCGCATCGTAGCCCGCACCGGCCACATTGGCCACATAACGATTCTGCCGGTATTTCGCCTCTTCGTACGACACGACGCCCACATCCTGCAAAAACGAATGTTCCTCGCCGATGGCGCGGATGGCGTCGGCATAGTTCTGCGGAATGCCGAACATGCGGATCCAGTCGTTGCCCGAACCGACGGCGATCACTGCAAGCAGCACCTCCGACGGAGGCACCACCTGCTGGATAAACAGGCCGTTGACCACCTCGTGCAGCGTACCGTCGCCGCCGATGGCGATGATGCGGCGGTAACCGCGCCGCACGGCTTCGACCGTCAGTTCGACGGCGTGGAACTTATGCTCGCTGAAAACCGCTTCGCAGTGAATCTGCTGCTCGCGCAGGAGCTTCGAAATGCGCGGAAAGTCATCCAGCCCGCGGCCGTTGCCGGCCACGGGGTTGACGATGGCGAACCACTGATGCCCTTCGACGTGAGGCGGCGAAGCGACCACGGCTACCGGACGGGAATATGCTTCAACGTGTGAAGCAGAAAATCATAGAACTTGCCCACCGACGCGATCTCGACCTTCTCGTCGGGCGAGTGGGGATAGCAGATCGTGGGACCGAACGAAATCATGTCGAGTTTGGGATAGGCGCCGCCGATCACACCACACTCCAAGCCGGCATGAATCGCCATGACGGCCGGTTTGCGACCATAGAGTTTCTCGTAAGAGGCGGTCATCGCTTTCAGGATCGGAGAGTCCATATCGGGATTCCAGCCGTCGTAGCTGCCCGTCAGTTCGACCTTGGCGCCCGCCAGTTCGAAGACCGCAGCGATCGCATCGCCCAGCGCCTCCTTCTCGGAGTTGACCGAACTGCGCAGCAGACATTGCAGTTGCACGCTCCGCCCGTCGGAGACGACGCGCGCCAGATTGGTCGAGGTCTGCACCAGTCCCGGCATGGCCAGCGACATGCGCTGCAACCCGTCGGGACAAGCGGCCACGGCGCGGATCAGATTCCCCTGCACCTCTTTCGCGATCATTTCGGCAGGACGGTCGCACGCCTTCGCCTTGATCGAGATGCTCTCCTCGATACCGGAGAATTCGGCCTTCATCAGCTTCTCGAAGGCTTTCACCTCCTTCTGGAATGCTTCGAAATCCTTGGCGCGCACCATCACCGTAGCGGTCGCCTCGCGCGGAATGGCATTGCGCAGGCCGCCGCCGTCGACCGAGCAGAGCAACAGGTCGTGCGCAGCCGTCCAGCGACGCAGCAGACGGAACAGCAATTTGTTGGCATTGGCGCGCTGACAGATGATCTGAATACCCGAGTGGCCGCCTTTGAGCCCTTTGACCGTGAGCGTCGCCGCCGCGTAGTTGCGGGCGGGAGTCGCTTCGGGCGTATAGCGGAACTTGATGTTCGCATCCAGACCTCCGGCACAGCCGACGTATAACTCGCCCTCGGTCTCCGAGTCGAGATTGAGCAGGATATCGCCTTTGAGCAGCCCCTTTTTCAGGCCGAACGCACCGGCCATGCCGGTCTCCTCGGTAGCCGTAAAGAGCGCTTCCAGCGGGCCGTGCGCCAACGAGTCGTCCTCCAACACGGCCAAGATAGCCGCCGCACCGATACCGTTGTCGGCGCCCAGCGTCGTACCGTCGGCCGTCACCCACTCGCCGTCGATATAGGCGTGGATAGGATCTTTGAGAAAATCGAACTTCTTGTCGTTGTTCTTTTGCGGCACCATATCGAGGTGCGCCTGAAGAATTACGCCGCAACGATTCTCCATCCCTTTCGAGGCGGGCTTGCGCACATAGACGTTGTGCGCCGCGTCCTCCTTGCACTCCAAGCCGAACGAACGGGCCGTCTCCATCACATAACGACGAATCTTCTCCTCGTGAAACGACGGACGCGGAATCTGCGTCATCGCCGCAAAGTGTTTCCACACCAGTGCGGGTTTCAAAGCGGTTAAATCGGTATTCATAATCGGATATTTTTAAGATTTATGATCAACTTGATTGAGCGACTGCTCCAACTCGCTGCGACGGTCGAAGGCGTCGACGATGTGCTTGACCAACTCGTGACGCACGATGTCGCGGCGGTCGAACTCGACGACGCCGATCCCCTTCACGTCGCGCAGAATCTCGATGGCCCGCGTAAGACCGCTGTCCCCCTTGCGCGGCAGGTCGATCTGCGTCACGTCGCCCGTAACGATGAACTTGGCGTTGCGTCCCATGCGCGTGAGGAACATCTTGATCTGGGGCAGGGTCGTGTTCTGCGCCTCGTCCAGAATGACGAAGGCGTTGTCGAGCGTCCGACCCCGCATGTAAGCCAGCGGCGCGATCTGAATCGTCCCCTCCTCCATGAACTTCTGGAGCTTGGCGGGCGGGATCATGTCGTTGAGCGCATCGTAGAGCGGTTGCAGATAGGGATCGAGTTTCTCCTTCATGTCGCCGGGCAGGAACCCCAGTTTCTCGCCCGCTTCGACGGCAGGACGCGTAAGGATCACCCGCCGCACCACCTTCTCGCGCAGCGCGCGCACGGCCAGCGCAATAGCCGTATAGGTCTTGCCCGATCCGGCCGGACCGACGGCGAAGAGCAGATCGTCGGTATCGTAAAGTCGCACCAACCGCTGCTGGTTGACCGTACGGGCGCGCACGATCGTGCCGTTATTGCCGTAGACGATCACGTCCTGATCGGCCGGCGCCTCGTCCGACGAGATGCCCGACGCGGCGAAGGCCTGCGCCACCACCTCGCGGGAGATATGCCCGTATTTCAGATAGTAATCGATAAGTCCCTGCATGCGGCGTTCGAAACGCTCGGCATCGGCTTTTGCACCCAACACTTTGAGCGACGAACCGCGCGCCACGATTTTGAGCGCGGGATGCAATGCCCGAATCTGTTCGAGATAAACACTCTGCGCGCCGTACAACTCACGCGGATCGACGCCGTCGACCGTTATCTGTTTGCTGATCTCCTCCCCCATCGGTTAAAAAGCATAACCTACGCTCAGCAGCAGCGTATAGGATTTGATTCGGGGATAAACCCCCTCGAAATAGTTCTTGGTTTTATTGAAGGCTCCGTTGAAACGGCAGTCGAGCACCAGATGGTTCAGCCGCACGGCGGCGCCCGCCATATAGGTGAGCGTCGGCTTGCCGTTGCCGAATTCGCGGCGTTCGCCGTCGATATGATAATAGCTGCTGTCCGAAAGAGCGAACGACGGGCCCACAAGTACGCTCAGCGGCCCAAGAATGCGCAGGGTAAAGAGCACGGGCAGTTCGACATTGGACATCTTCACCTTCTGGCCGTTCACTTTCAGCGTATTGCGCATGTACATCAGTTCCGGTTGCACGCCGATGGCCCCGAACGAGAGCGGCACGGCCACGGCGGCGTGGAATCCCAGCCGGGTCGATAAACTCAGTCCGTCGGCCGAAGCGGAGAAATCGGAGATATTGAGACCGGCACGCGCCTGCAATCCCAGCCGCGGACCCGCAGCCGATGCGGACAGTACCGAAATCAGCAGAACAATCGTCGTAAGAATGCGTTTTCCCTTCATTGTCGTCATAGTATATGATGTCAAAGATACGAAAAGTCGAGCGCAGAAGCAAACGTTTCGTTTGATTATGCCGAGACGGAGTATCTAAGGCGAAGCCAAAGATACGAAAAAAACCGAGTGCAGAAACAAACGTCAGTTTGATTATGCCGAGACGGAGTATCTAAGGCGAAGCCAAATATAGGGATTTTTCGCAAATAAGCGTGAAAATTATTTCAAAACTTTTTTAGCTCACCGAATTATCGTACCTTTGCCGTCTGGAAAAATTGCACGCGGCATGCGGCACGAAAGATGTCTGTATCAACGCGTCAACCTGATTTAACAACGATTCGATATGAGTTTAGTAGCGATAGTCGGTCGCCCCAACGTGGGCAAAAGCACTCTCTTCAACCGTCTGGTGGGACAACGTCAGGCCATCGTGGACTCCACGGCCGGCACGACCCGCGACCGCCATTACGGCAAAACCGACTGGAACGGCAAGGAGTTTTCCGTGATCGACACGGGCGGCTACACGGTCAATTCGGAAGACGTCTTCGAAGAAGATATTCGCCGGCAGGTTATGCTGGCCATCGACGAAGCCGACGTGATTCTCTTTATGGTGGAGGTATCGACCGGCATCACCGACCTCGACACGCTGATGGCCGACATTCTGCGCCGCACCTCGAAAAAGGTCATTCTGGTCTGCAATAAAGTCGATAACTACGACCAGATCTACTCCTCGCACGAGTTCTACAAACTCGGGCTGGGCGACCCCTACTGCATTTCGTCGATGTCGGGGAGCGGCACGGGCGACCTGATGGACGCCATTCTGGAAGCGCTGCCCGCCGAGACTACGGCCGAGTACGAAGAAGACCTGCCGCGCATCACCATCGTCGGGCGTCCCAACGTGGGCAAGTCGTCGCTCACGAACGCCCTGCTAGGAACCGAACGCAATATCGTCACGCCGGTAGCCGGCACCACGCGCGATTCGATTCACACGCGATACAACAAGTTCGGCATGGACTTCTATCTGGTCGACACGGCCGGCATGCGCAAGAAGGGCAAAGTGACCGAAGACCTCGAATTCTACTCCGTGATGCGCTCGATCCGCGCCATCGAAAACTCCGACGTCTGCATTCTGATGCTCGACGCCGAGCAGGGGCTCGAATCGCAGGACCTGAATATCCACAACCTGATCGTCCGCAACCGCAAGGGATGCGTGATCGTCGTCAACAAATGGGACCTGATCGAAAAGGGCAACAACACGATGAAGGAGTGGCGCGAGTTTCTGATGAAAAAACTGGCTCCGTTCAATGACATCCCGATCATCTTCACCTCGGTTCTGAACAAGCAGCGCATCTTGGAGGTGTTGCAGACGGCCGTGCGCGTCTTCCAGTCGCGTAAACGCCGTATTCCCACTTCGGAGTTCAACGACTACATCCTGCCCGTCATCGAAGAGACGCCACCGCCCTCGACCAAAGGCAAATACATCCGCATCAAATACGCCATGCAGCTGCCGACGCCGACGCCGCAATTCGCTTTCTTCGTCAACCTGCCGCAGTACGTCAAGGAACCCTACCGCCGGTTTTTGGAGAACAAGATCCGCGAACGCTGGGATTTCTCCGGCGTTCCGTTGCAGCTGTACTTTAGGGCGAAGTAGACTGGCCGGAGAAATCCAAGTCCTGACAAACCCTCCGAACCGGAACGGTTTGCCGAATCGGCGCTAATGCAACTCGGAATCGGAGGTATCGTCCTTGCACGCCGTTGCCGCTGCGCGGATGCAGACAATCCCTCCAAACCTCCCTTTGAAAAGGGAGGCTTAGCCGGAATTCTGTTGCGGCACCTCGACACTTTGCAAGCGAATGCCATCGGTTTGCGACACGGGTGAACAGGGAGGCTTTTTCTTTTTATCGAACGCTTTTGCATAGACGGCGCAAAGGTTTGTGCATACGAAACGGTCAAGAAAATAAACACGGACCGGATTCGGATAAACAGCCAAATGTTTGTTTTTTCCCTTGAAACATCTTATCTTTACCCCGAAAGGTTAGTTAGGGCATTCGCCCGAGTCATGCAATAAAAACGATTTGCCCGTTTGTCCGAGCGACAAAAACGGAAGGGAAATATATTGTCTAACTCAAAGTTAAAAGGCGTATGAAAAAAATTGTACTGTATTGGATGTGCGCATTGTGCGTATGTCTGGCGGGATGTTCCGACGATGACAAGACCGAACCGGCTCCCGATCCCGAACTGACGCTAGCTCCCGATTCCCCGATCTCCTTTCCTGCAGAGGGCGGAAACGTCGAAATCACCGTTACGACCAACATGGATACATGGAAAGCCAAATCGGATCAGACTTGGTGCACCGTAACATCGGGGGGGGGTAAATTTACGGTATCGGCCGTAGAAAACGAGACGCTGGAACCGATGCCGGCCGCCACCGTGACCGTGACCGCGACATCGGGAGAGCGCAGCATCAGCAAGAAATTGCAGGTGTCGCAGGAGGCGGGCAAGGAAAAAGTCGTCGACCTGAGTGCAGGCGGCACTTCGAACTGCTACCTCGTCACAGCAGCGGGCAGTTATAGTTTCAATGCGACCGTACGCGGCAACGGAGCAACGACCGAAGGTCTCGACGCGCCCGCGGCCGTTGCGGGAACCAGCGCCGAGATCGTTTGGCAGAGTTCGCCGAACCTGATCACCGACGTGACGCTTGCCGACGGTCGGATCGGTTTCAAGATCGCCGAACCGGGCAATGCCCTGATTGCCGTGCGGGACGGAGAGATTCTGTGGAGCTGGCATATCTGGTATCCCAAAACCGAAGTTGCGAGCCTGAGTTCGAAAATGGGCTACGAAGTAATGAACATGAACCTCGGAGCCATGGACAACAAAACGGGAGATGTGGAGAGCTACGGTCTGCTCTACCAATGGGGACGTAAAGATCCGTTCCCTGCGGCTCCTACGCTGACCGGAACAACCACGACCGTCGGCGCAACGATCTATGACGGCGATAACAACGAGATCAAGATCACCAACTCGTCGTGGTCGAGCACCGACAACAACAACCTCGCCTACGCCATTGCGCATCCGACCGTCTGCCTCTCCAGTATGAAGCAATTCGCCACCTCGCGCGACTGGTTGGAAGCGGACAAAAGTAACGACGCCCTGTGGGGAAATCCCAAAGGCGGTGAAAAAGACGCCGGTAACAACCTCCTGAACAAAGGAGCAAAGTCCTTCTACGATCCGTGCCCCGTGGGCTGGCGCGTCCCGCCCGCCGACGTATTCCGCAACTTCACCGCATCGGGCGGTTATGCGTGGGTAATCGACGAATTCGACATCGCCGACATCAGCGGCGACGATGCGAAAACGTTGGCCGATTACGACTACGGCTGGGTCTTCAATCTGAGCGACAGCGCGTCCTCCTATTTCCCTGCCGCAGCCCGTTACGACGGTTCATACGCGATGTTAATGGGCAGCATGAGCGGCCTGTGGGGTTCCTACTGGGGCAACGCTCCCTATCCGGGAGACATGTTCCAAGGCGGAGCCTATGCCGTTCTCTCCTTCCAGATCAAGGACCAGCAGGGAGGCGAGATGATCACGACCTCGCCGGCCGGAGGAGGTGCCCGTGCCGACGCCTACTCCGTGCGCTGCATCCGCGAATAGCTCCGCTGTAAAATTGAATAACGAAACGGGAACCGAATATTCGGTTCCCGTTTCGTTATCATGGAAATCCCGACAAATCAGCTATCGGGAATAAAGAGGCGGGCGGTCTCCGTACCGTCGATATATTTCCGCTTAAAGATATGCACGAAAAAAGTAAACATATCCAACAGCAACGGGCCGAAGATCACACCCATGAATCCGAAAAGCGGTAATCCGACGAGCACCCCGAGAATCGTCACGAGGGGATGGGTGTCGGCCATCTTTTTTTGCAGGATGAAACGCATCACGTTGTCCGACTGGGTGATCACTACCACGCCGTAAACCATCAGTCCGACAGCAGCGCCCCAATTATGCTCCACGGCGAGGTAGAATGCCAAAGGTACCCACACGAGGGCGGTTCCGATAACGGGGAGGATGGTGGAGAAACAGGTGATCACTCCCCAGAAAAGCGCCCCCTGAATGCCGCAAATAAGATAGCCCACATAAGCGATCGCGCCCTGAACGATGGCGATCAACGGAATGCCGATCGCATTCGAGCGGACAATCATATAGATTTCGCTCATCACATTGCGCGTAACGGTCGCATTGAACGGAAGAATGGCCCTGCAATAATTCTCCATGCGGCTCCCGCCGATCAACATGAAATAGAGCACGAACAGCAGGATGGCGACGTCGACGCCGAAGCTGAAAATACCCTGCAAGAACGCCTGCCCGATCTTGGTTACCACGGCGGCCAACGATGAAATATTGTCTTCCCTCAACAAATCGTATCCGGTTCTTTGACGGATCAGTTCGGTGACATGACGAATGGAATCGATCAGGGATTGGGGATCGAGGGTAAAATCCTGCACCTTGTTCACGAACAGCCAGACAATCCCGCTGAGCGGGATCAGGAAGCAAACGATGGCCTCGACAAGCAGCAGCGAAGCCGCCAAGCTGCGCCGCCATTTGCGGCGGGCTGTCAGGTAGCGCATCTGCCGCCGAAGCAATACGTAGATCGTCATGGCCCCCAGCAGGCCCCCGATATAGGGCGTCAGCTCGATAAAAATGACGGCTCCCAGCCCCAGAATAATGACGAAGAGCGAATAACGCCAGTATTGTTCCTTGATGCTTCTCATCCACCGACCGTTTATTTTTCAATCGGTTGCGCAAGGAATGTGCCGATTTGCCACGCAGCGGAAAGAGGGGCGTCGTTACGACCGGCAGCGGCATCTCCGGCCGCATACAAAAAAAACGCAGAAGCTCTTTCAAACTTCTGCGTTCTCAAACGGATAAATCACCTTATAATTTTGGATTCCGGTCGAAAAGAAATCCGATCGGCAACCGAAGGGTCTCGAGCAGGAAACTCCGGTCATAAACGTCTCGATATTTCCACCGATCGCGAAAGATATTTCCCATTAACCGCAACCGTTGCATCCATGCATTTCCGGGCGAATCGTGTAAGTGCCGCCGTTCATAAAGAATATTGTCCATCACCCGATTGGCAAGCGACGACGCGTCTGCCGGAAGCGGATTTGTCTCGACACCCAGATATCGGACGGAAAGATCGGACAAGATCTCCGCAAAACGAAGCAGCTGATGTTCGGCCGCAACTTTTCGGAACGCCGCCCAATCGACATTCGCCCCTTCCCGATCGATAAAAACGGCCCAGTCGCAAAGATGACGCAGGGAGATGCCTTCGGTCAGGAAATGCGACAAGGCATGTTTGATCAGAAATAAGGCGTTGAAATCAGCCGGCGGAACAAGTAACGAAGAATCGGGGAGATGTTCGAGAGGCCGCATCGCGAGCAATCGTTGCAAATACCGTTCGAAATCCTTTGCCCGCCGACTTCCCCTGATCGCCGTACAAAACTGATGGTTTTCGACGGTCAATCCGCGAAAAACGATATGGGAATGTTTATAAAAATCACGCTTGACCTCGGCCCCTGCGATTTCGGCCAATCGATTCCCGCGTTCATAGTCGCCGCAGAGGAAACAATCCAGATCGCCGCAGGGCCGATGCGCCGGAACAGGATAGAGCGCACCGACCGCAAGTCCTTTGAGCACGACGGTGCGAATTCCCTCGGCGGCGAACAATTCAGCCAGCCGCGAAGCCGCCCGCCGCTGGTTTTCGTATCTCCGTTCGATCTGCTCGACGTTATAGGCCCACCGGAGCCGCAACTCACGCGGCGGTTGTAACTCCGGCGGCAATTTTTGCAAACCGTCCCAAACAATAGCCAATATGCCCTGAAGCGATGCAAGACGATAGAGTTCATTCCACTGTTTCCCTTCCGAACGGAGAATTGATAAATCCGGTAAAAGCTCGCGCTTATCAAGCCCTAAACGAAGTAACGAAACCAATTCTTCAAACAAGGGTTTTATTTGAAAAGTATTTCCCAAAATGTTTTAAATATCAATCGCACATCATACCCAACCGAACATCGAGCCGCATAATCTAAATTGATACGCAACTTATCCTGCATGACGACTTCCCGATAGTAGCGTTCTGGATCATCGGCCTTGGCCAGCAACTCGCTTTCATTACGATAACAGATCGAGGCGGGGTCCGTAATTCCGGGCCGGATATCAAGCACATGCATCTGTTCCGAAGTATAAAGATCGACATATTTGCGCACTTCGGGTCGGGGGCCGACAAGGCTCATGTCACCTATAAAAACATTGATCAGTTGCGGCAATTCATCGAGTTTATATTTCCGAATAAAATACCCCGAACGGGTTACCCGCGGATCGCGATCACCGACCGTAATAAGGCCCTCGCGGTCGGAACCGACCCGCATGGAGCGGAACTTGAATAATCGAAAATCCCGATTACCTCGTCCGACACGCGTTTGCCGGTAAAAGACCGGACCCGGAGAATCAAGTTTGACCCAAACGGCAAGAAAAAGGAACAAAGGACTTAAAACAAGCAGTCCGATACCGCTCGTCACCAGATCGAAAAACCGTTTCAATAAAAAAATTATTTGGAAATAATATCGACAAAATTCGAAATGACATACTCCACATCGTCATCCGTTAGGCATGTGTGTAACGGGAGCGTCACTTCGTTACGATACTGATCGTAGGCATTCGGATAAGTTTTAATATCGAAGCCGAGCTTCTCGTAAGCTGTCATCATCGGCAGTGGCTTATAGTGGACATTGCATGCGATTCCTCGTTTGGCCATTCGGACGATCACGTCGTTGCGCTCGGCAACATCCCGTCCGAGCAGACGCACCAGATAGAGATGACCGCTCGACGAATGCTCCATCCCGTAATGGTCGAGGAGCTGCACGTTACAACCGTCCAGCGCTTCATTATAACGCCCGATAATCCGACGGCGACGTTCCAGCATGTCGGGATAGCGTTCTAACTGTGCCAACCCGATTCCCGCCATAATATCGGTCATATTACATTTGTAGGCCGGAGAAACGATGTCGTACTCCCATGCACCGAGCTGCGTCTTGGCCAATGCGTCCTTGCTCTGCCCATGAAGCGATAACAGTTGGAACTGCTTGTAAAGCCACTCGTCGTCGATGCCGTCGATCGGCCGCCATGTCAGGGCACCGCCCTCGGCCGTCGTCAGGTTTTTCACGGCATGAAACGAGAACGAGGTAAAATCGGCAATCTCGCCGCACTTTTTTCCATGCCATTGCGCACCGAAGGCATGAGCGGCGTCGGCCAGCACAATCACACGACCGAATGCCTGCTGAATCTCGTTAGACGGATGGAAAAGATGCTTTTTCGACTCGACAGCAGCATAAATCCGATCGTAATCACAAACAATACCGCCCAAATCGACCGGAATAATAACCTTCGTGCGTTCAGTAACGGCATCGGCCAATCGATTGTAATCCATCTCGAACGAATCGGGAGCTGTATCGACCAAAACGACTTTGGCTCCGACATGACAAACGACACTTGCCGAAGCCGTATAAGTATAAGCCGTGGTAATGACCTCATCCCCGGGACCAACGCCTAAAACACGCAACGCCAACTCCATGCAGGCTGTCGCAGAGTTCAGACATACGGTCTTGTTCGTACCGCAATATCGAGCGATCCGGCGTTCGAACTCCTTGGTACGGGGCCCCGTCGTAATCCAACCCGAACGAAGCGCTTCGGCGACTTCGGCAATCTCGGCTTCCGTGATATCGGGAGGCGAAAAAGGTATATGTTTCATCTATATTATCGAATAGGTTTAAAAATCCCCACGAATGTTCCCGCGCCGTATGCGCAGTGAACAGCTAAAACCAACACGGGAAGATACAATACCACACGCCAGCCCGACGCCCAACCGGCAGAAACCGACGATAAGATACTGAGCAAGAAATAAAGTCCCAATTCCGCTGCCAACAAATAACCGACAAATGGAAAAAAGGGAGACAATACCGCACCCACTATCAAACTCATGATGAAAAGCAGCGGGATCAGATGCCTTAACCCTACGGCCCTGTGAAAATGCACGAGCAGATTCCCGATCGAGACTCCATTGGCATACATCTGCTTCACACTTGAAACGAATGTCGGACGAGCATAATAGCGGCATTTTATGGCCGGATCGAAATAGATCAGATAACCCGCTTCCCGAATACGGGCATTGAATTCGTTATCCTCGCCGCGGACCAAACGTTCGTTCATCGGGCCGACCTGCCGAAGAACCTCCCGACGAAAAGCGCCGAAAGGTACTGTATCTACGATTCCCGCCGAATTGCCGGTTCGAAAATCCGCCCCACCGATACCGAATTTCATTCGGTTCAGAACGACATTCGCCTCCGATGCGACAGTCTCCCTCTGCGATACTATTCCACATCTGCCGCCCACATTTCCATATCGATCGTTCTCAAGAAGATGTTGTACGCACAAAGAGACATATTCGGAATCATACCATGCATGAGCGTCCAGCCGAATGACGATGGGGGCCGAAGAGTTTTTCACCCCGATATTGAAGGCTATGGATTGAATTTTTCCGGGATTATCGAGTAACCGAACGTTCGTATGACTTCGGGAAATATCGGAAACGATCTCTCGCGTACGATCCGTGCTGCCGCCGTCCACGACAACGATATCCATCAAATTCGAAGGATAGCTCTGAAGAAAAATCGATTTGAGACAATCCGCAATAAACCGCTCCTCGTTCAGGGTCGGAATGACGATAGCTACCTCCCGATTCATTGTATTCCGCCGTGTTGACTATAATAATACTGTTCGAGCAACGGCAAATCCTCCCGGTAGGTCAGCTTCATGTTGATGTTCTCTCCCTCTACGACAAATATCGGTTCCTGAGGCAAATAGCGTTTTACCACTCCGCAATCATCTGTAGTCTGAAAACAAGGGTCTTCGAGAGCCAGTTCGTATGCCCTACGAATCACTCCAGCATGAAATCCCTGCGGCGTCTGCCCGCACCTTAAAGACGCTCGTACCGGAATATCGACAATCAGATCGTTTTCATCGACTCGAATAATCGTGTCTGCGGATTTGATCGCAACATCGACAGCTCGATATTTTCCAAGGGCTTCAACACAATCATCTATAATGCGTTGACTCACTAACGGGCGTACCGCATCATGGAACAATAACCTGTCTTCATCGTTTTCGACAACCTCGATAGCGGCGAGACTGGAATGATAACGCTCTTTACCTCCCAGCAGAATATCCGTCACCTTCCTGTAACGACGATTTTCCACCAATTGCCGAATCCGCGAAGTAGTATCTTTACGACAAACAACGAATATTCGATCAATCCCCGCGTTCTGCTCAAAAGCATCGATCGTATGCTCAATTACCAATCTATCTCCGAGTTCAAGGAATTGTTTCGGAAGATCCTTCCCCATACGGATACCACTTCCTCCGGCTAAAATAACTGCAATATTCATATCATATTACCTTCGTTGCTGAAGCATTCCCTTGCTTAAAAAAGACACCAAGTTCCTGCTCAACGGCAGAATTCCCAATATACTCAACCCCAGTCTTGATGCACTTCGCCGGAGCTCCAGTCAAAATACAGTTTTCGGAATACATGTCGCTTTCCGGGACTCTTTTAACGATACTACCAATAGAGACGATACACCGTTCGGAATCACAATACCCTTTAAATATCGAGACACGGATTGCAATCTATACGCGATTCCAATCTGGACATTACGCCAAAAAAACGCACTGCCCGCCATATGCCACGTTAAGCGTTACACCTCTTCCGAATGCACACGATCCATTGAACACAACGGTGCCACGATATAAATTGATAAAAGTCCGCGTTTCCCGCGAACATTGTTCCAATTGATGCATACTGAAATCGATCATGCCTGTCCGGACCGGACCATGAATCTCCATACGCCCATGATGTCATCCCCATATCGTCGTCTTTCTCGGAAGAAAACTCGGCAACCGAATCGCCTGACGAAACGGAAGAAAATAGAAGTTGAAGAATGACCCCCCCCCTACGAATAGAAAGGCCTACCTACTTTTTTCAATCGCCGCCACATCTTCTCAGAACCGAATAGCATGGATCAAATGCCGCTCCCGTTTCTCTTCAGGAGGCAATTGCATGTAATCGTTATAGAGATTTTTTAAATAGGCGTCTACATCGTGAGGCAAAGGAACTTTCCGCTCCTCAAATTCGCCATAAGAAACAGGCAGCATCACGCTGCGCGGTAAAACCTCTCCGGCATAATGCTCCCTACCGGTAGGTATCGCCGTATATTCGGAATCCTTATTGGGATTGCGGACAAACCGATCTGTAAAATCGCACCACCAACGATGACTGGCGAACGAACACAGGCGCCCCATGAAAACTCGTAATTTATAATCGCGCAATGTGGCCGATGACTCCGACATAAAAGCCTCGAATTTCGGGCTGCGATTTTCCCTGTAAAGCGTACACGTCGTCACGGCCGATAACACATCGGAGCAATATCCTATTACTTTTCGCCACCAATGATTATCTGAAGTGTTTTCCAATGGAAAAATATCGAGATAGATACCATTCGGCCATTTGGGGGAATCCGAATAAATAATCTCCTCCCATAACGTTCCCCGCTTATAGATTTTAAGAAACAAATTTTTGGACTCCTGCGTTAGACACGGTGCCGTAAGTTCGTACTTCTCCCCGTATTCATCCAAAAAGGTTCGAATGAAGCGATCGTAGTCATCCCTCGGCATCAGCAAATCCAAATCATCATCCCAAGGAATAAATCCTTTATGACGGACGGCGCCCAAAGCGGACCCTCCGCCCAACATATATACCAAGCGATGACGAATACAAAAGTCGCTCACGTCGTCATAAATTTCGAGCAATGTCTTTTTCAAGAGCCGGGATTCTTCCTCCGTAAGCCGATGCAACAAGGTCGAATGGTGTGCCAGCGAATTAATTTGGTCATTGATAGTCATACGTCATTAATCTTGCCCGTTACACAATATTCGGCATTTCAATATGAATGCCGAGTTTATATTGACGCTTTCACTTTTGGAAATAGCATGACACGTCGCAATCTTCTCCTGCAACACAGATTTCGAAATGGAAGCGGCCACCCGCCGGATATCCGCATCGTCCAGTGCATCGACGCTGAAACCGACACCCATACGTTCCACCTTATCGGCCAAAAACGAATTGTGACTCACGATAATGGGCGTTTCGTAGAAAATAGCTTCATACAGCTTGTTCGGCTCTGCATATTGCGGATTGATCTGGGTCGTATCGTAGGTCGCCATCGTCAAATCGATCTGTGAATAGATGGTCGCTAGATCATCCGGATTCCGAAATCGTCCATGATAAAAAATATTCGGCGTTCCGAGCAGATCGTCGATCTCCCGTTGAGAATAGGAAGGCGAGAAAACGCCCCAGAAATGAAATTCATGATCCGGAGAAAGCGCCGTGAATACTTTGGCGAAATTATAGATTTGGCGGGAGCGGATCACGCCGACGAAACCGATCCTCAACCGATCGGACTTCACTTTCGGAATGGGAAGATAATCCCTCAAACATAACGGATTAAGCCGATTCGGAACGATCTCGATATTTTCCGGCGTTTTATCTCCGAAATGCAACTTTCGAAACCCGTCCGATGTAAGTACGGTCAGCTTCGATTTCCGGATAAGACGCTTGTCGACACGTTCGAGAAGATCGAATAAAAATTTGTTGTTGAAATAGGCATGCGTAATATCGCACTCCTCGTAAACATACTCGCCCGGAACGAAGATCGCCCCGACGAACGCGGCATTCAACCCGAAATAATAATAGAGATCTTTCCTACTGCACTCCCGCCGCACGCGCCGGAAGCCCTTGTACAATGCGGGAAATCGGGACAGATATTTCCCTCCCGACGGGAATTCGCCCAATATAGTAATATCGAATTTCGGATTGGTCGGGATCGGGCAATTTTCGCGGTTGAAACCGTAGACTTTGATCGGAAATCCGTTGTCGACGAACTCTTCGACACGTTTCAGTGCATGCGTGTCCTGAATGGCGTCCAAGATAAAAACAATACGGCGCATGATTAACTTAAATAATCGACAATCCGTTCGCAAGCTTTACCGTCTCCATAAGGGTTGACAGCTTTGCTCATCGAAAGATAATAACCAGAGTCTTCTAACAACCGAGATACCTCGCATACGATTTTATCGTAATCGGTACCTACCAATTTCACCGTTCCGGCCATTACCGCCTCAGGACGTTCGGTCGTATCGCGCATGACCAAAACGGGTTTTCCCAATCCGGGAGCTTCTTCCTGAATACCTCCACTGTCGGTCAACACCAATGTCGATTTCTCCATCAGGAACACAAAAGAAAGATACTCCAACGGTTCTATGAAAAAGAGGTTTGTAATCGTATTTTTTTCGCCGAAGACCTGACAGATAGCTTGTCGGACATTCGGGTTCAGATGCATCGGATAAACGAAATCCACAGTCGGATATTTCAATGCAAGCGTCTTAATGGCCTCACACATATGGATAAATCCCTCTCCGAAATTTTCACGCCGGTGTCCCGTGATCAGGATCAGTTTTCTTTCCTGCGACAAGCGGGATATGTCATAACCCGACCCAAGCAATTCCCCCCTTAAATTGCCGGCAAGTTTGCGGTCTGCTTTGATTTTCCCAACGACCAAATGCAATGCATCGATGACCGTATTGCCCGTAACAACGACGGACGAATCCGCAATCCCCTCGTGCAATAAATTTTCGCGACTCAACGACGTGGGAGCAAAATGATAAGTCGCAATGCGGCCTGTGATCTGACGGTTCATCTCCTCCGGCCAAGGGCTGTAAATATTATGTGTACGCAATCCTGCTTCGACATGTCCGACGGGAATCTGTTGATAAAAAGCCGCTAACGCTGCCGCCGTCGACGTTGTCGTATCGCCGTGTACAAGTACAATATCGGGGTGTTCTTGCCGCAGTATATTCCGCATTCCGAGCATGACCCGTGAAGTCACATCATAAAGGTCTTGCCCCTGCTGCATGATATCCAGATCATAATCGGGACGAATATGGAAGATGTCGAGCACTTGATCCAACATTTGACGATGCTGCCCCGTTACACATACAATCGTCCGAAACGACTCCGGTCGAGCCTGAAAAGCAATGACCAACGGAGCCATTTTTATCGCTTCGGGGCGTGTCCCGAATACCAACATTATCTTTTTCATATATCTAATTCACAACTAGCGATTTCGTTAACACTATAAAACAAGATAATCATTATCCATCAAAGCCCCTATAATGAAGCAGATCGAAACAATAATAAAATCGAGAGAGGCCCATTTAATTATTTCTTTCATCCATCAGAATAATCCAGATCTGAAAGGGAGCCTTCAGTTTAGTCGACTAGCTCCTATATCGCTATCGATACCAAATTCATACACATTCAAATAGTCCGGTCCTCGCAGAATCGTCCTAACCGAATTCGGATACGACCAATTGTTTACCAGATTACAGAGGTAGAAATCACAATACTATTGAAGTTTGTCGTATATAAACCGAACGATCTGTTCCGCCCGTTTCTTGATTGTAAACTCAGATACACGTCGCAGAGCATTTTTACTCAATCGTGCTCTTTCGCCTAAATCGGTTTTCAATGAATGAATGGCATCTGCAATCTTTCGGATATTCATCGGATCAACAAGAATCGCACAAGAAGAATCCAAAATATCGAAATTGAACGATCGATCGGAAGATATAATCGGCAGTCCACAAGCCATCGCTTCGATAATAGCATTACAGCACCCTTCATGCAACGTCGGCATAACGAACACATCCGCACAATTCAAATAATCCGGAATCCGGTCATGCGGAAGGTTTCCTTTAAACAAAATACCCTGACAGAGCGGGTCGCACCGGTCGTTGTCCTGTGTCGAACCGATGAAAATGGATTTGATTTGCGGATCATTCAACATCGTAATCGCCTCAGCGATACGCTGCGAACCTTTTCGATGGATAAACCCTCCAACAAAAGCTACTATAAAATCGGAAATAGGGAATCCGACAAGTCTTCGCATTTCGTATTTATCCCTTGGATAAAATAGCGTTTCATCTATTGCATTCGGAATGACTATACATTTATCTACAGACGTAAGTCCGGCATCGATACTTTCCTGCCTGTTTTTCGAAGATACACAGATTACCCCTCGAACATAATCCACAAACGGAAGTAATTTTTTCAGACTAAAATACGAGTGTAATTCTATCTCGGCTTCACCAGAGGAAACAAACAACGGAATACCATATTTCGAAACAGACAGATATGCAGCATAAGCCGTATGCCAAAAATGTCCGTAACAGATGTCGGGTTTCTCAGGTAAATTGCGGAACGCCCTATTTACTGCACACGAAAACTGCCTATAATTGACTCGGGCTCCAATATACGGAAGATTTCCTACACTGACATAACAAGGAGCGTAAACGGCTATTTCGTAACCAATCTTTGTTCTATCCTTATGAAACCGTGGAGCCAACGGCACTCGCCGAACAATTGATTTAGTAATGCTCTGGGGAGCTATTACCGTAATTCGGTGTCCCGCATCGGCCAATGCGTGGCAAATCTGAGCAACAAACGGATATTGTGGCCTTTGTTCCGATGGATAACCGGGGCTAACGATACAAATGTGCATAGGAGCCGTTTACCTTTCGACATTCAATATTATTATAGGCTGCTGATTCCCGCGTACCCATTATATACCCCAATAAAATCGAAAACAATGTCATATCCGTATATCCCATTGAAAATGCCGACATCGCTAGCCAGCAAATTATAATCATCACAAGCATACTTTGCAAGGCTGGTGTCTGACGTAGCAGCCGGATATATCGAATTGCTTGAATAAATAACAGACTGTATATAATCACTCCGAAGACTCCGCAGCAAGAAAGCAATTCTAGCCAGTCATTGTGAGCTAAATTTCCCGCAATAGTAATCGATGAGTTGAAACCGAATCCGAATAACAAATGTAAGAGCGAAGGAGTATTTTTCCAATAATCGAATATCCTGACATAAAGATATGTTCTGCCGCTATCGTTACCTTCTGCCAACTCAAGAAAACGTCCGACCACGAAATCATTACTAAGAATAAATCGATAACCGAAATATCCCCCTATAGCGACAACAATACATATCAATAATATGTAAAAACCATTTTTCTCCCGCCAAGTATGTTTCAATAAATACCAAATGTATAATATCGCCGCTACTATTCCGGTAAGGATTGCGCCTCGTTTAGCCCCCAGCAAAATCAATCCCATACAGCATCCCCAAATGCCCATCGAAAAAATCTTCCGATTGAATAACAGGCAGGTAAACGGCAACAATTTAATAAAAGCATATGACATATTATTCACTACCGCCTCACTGTCTTGGCCACTTTCGAAGACGAGTTCATGCTGCATATTGAAAAAACGGAAAATATATAGTGCTAAACAAGCTACTAAAAAAAAGAGAAGGCCGGATGATAAATTATCGCGACGAGCACAATAATATAGCGGATAGAATGGCAGCAATGAAATAAAAATACTCTTCAACTGAGGAAAAGAAGAAATAACCCGATGGGTTCCCGATATGGCATATTTCGTCGAAAACAAAAAATAGACAAACTGCACCAAAACGAAGAGTAGTAATATTTTCGAAAAACCGTTCGGTTTGTCCATCAGGACTTTAATTATGCCCCAACCGCATATTCCGAAAAAACACAACAATAGGCCTTTCGAAAATATCGATTCCTCTTCATAGAGAATTCCTTGAGAAAAATAGGAAAGATAGATAAATAAAAAAAAGTAAGTAAAATATTTCATTAAAAACTTTTATCAATCAATAAACAAACGATCAAACTCCTGTTTAAGTCCGGCAAACACTTGATGCATAGAGATCTCCCAGTTATCATTCCCCTCGATAAAAATTGGTCCATCAGGGGCAATTGCTACATCCCACCCAATCGAATGAATTCCGGGAAGCATCCGATGGAAAGCTTTTGCCATCTGCAAGGCTTTATGAAAATACGGAACGATAAACGAAGAAAACTCTATATGTGAATCTGGATGCGCTTTCGTTTTACCTCCAAATTTCGGTTTATAAAAACCATACTCACCTAATCTACCATCAGAATCGACAGCGATGATCAATCCTCCTCTCGCCCAGTTGTCTACAATATTTCCATGCGTACCGACCCGTAACAGCGTATGTAAAATTTCGACAGATTCGGTAGATCGATTGTATACCGAAACAATCCTCAACGTATTGACAGAATGCGCATACATACGATTCATTTCGGTATGTTGAACGAGACGTGTCTGGATTAAAAAATTTCCTTTCTTTTCGGATAGTTTTGCTTGCAGATCATCCATCGCAATCGGCACATCATCATAAAAATAAGAGTTATTGCGATAACTCAAACAAAAAACACCCTCTCCGCACTCGGCATCATTCGGCTTAAAAAAAAGTTCCGAATTATCCCGCAATAGATACAAAATCCCCCCCCCCTCGAAACACTTGATATTAGCCGGTATAACCTTATTATCTGTAGCCAAATAGGTTCCCAGTTCTTTTATACAGGGGAATCCGTATGATGTCGCAACCGCCGAAAATAGTGATTTATCTCGGAGTATACACGAATAATTCATAGGGAGCAAATTCAAACGATTTCTTCGTTTCATAAAAGATCGATAATCAATATAATCGCGAGAATTACGAAATCCGATAACATCAAAACCATACAACTGATAAAACCGGTTTATTTCTCCGTATTTCAAAACATGTATAGCCTCTTCCACGAATTGTCGAAACCTTGATTTCAATTTATATTCCGGATAATATGAATTTCGCCTATTGCTTTTATTTCGTAAAATAATTATCGAAAATAATTTGCCTCGCAAATATATTTCGTAAATAAAACGCAGGCACGAATGATAAAATCTCATAATTTATCTATTTTGAAACAACACAATCCGTTTATCCAAAATTTTACCTCGATCTGTAATATGGGAATTTTGCAATATCGGATTTTCAATCTCTTCTATTAGACAATCGAAATAAGGAGCAACGGCCCGACTTATACTTTCCGACGCCGTCTTATAAAATAAAGACGGCGTATGATCAACTACATAGTGCCGAATACCGTCTACCAAATATGTCGGATTATCGATCGTAGTCGGTATGCTGGTCTCGATTCCACCTGCCCTATCACAACTTATGTCGATAATCATGGCATTGCGCTTCATCCGTTTTAAATCGTCCTTATAGATAATATGATCCCGTCGCGACGTATCCCATAACACAGCGTTCACAATCACATCGTATTGGCCCAATTCCTCCTGAAGCAGAGCTTCCGTTCTCCGGTCGTAAACCACGACATCCGCACCCATATAATTTAACGTTCGGATAGCTCCGCGCGCGCTATTTCCTCGGCCCAAGACCGCAGCCTTGGTATGATAAGGAAATATTCCATGACACAAATAAGCATGTTGCACAGCCGCCTCTCCCGCGATTTCATTGTTTCGCCAAAATATGTGTCGTCCCCGCTCATACATATCCTCCCATGCATAAGCCGTCAGCCGATGTTCAATGAGTTTATCGGTAATATCGCGATTCTGAACGGCATGTATCCAACCAAAAACCACCTGCTCGTCCAAAATCGTAAGATACTCAGCATCTCCAACTTTAGGGTCGCAAATAATATTCTGCAACAATACTTCATCGAATGAAACGACATGTGCACCATATCTACGGTACTCTTCATCTGAGAATCCCAGTACTTCGCCGTATCCTTTTTGGATATATATATATTCAGGATGGCAAACACTCGACAAACTATCGGGAGTTAGGGCCCGCCGATATTCGTTTTCCTTATTGCCGATAGGAAATCCAATTGTTTTCATACGTTATCAAAAAGTTATGTTCATTTTATCGCCCCATTGACGGTCAACCGAAGGTAAAACATTAGGATCATATCCACCCTGAGGATAAAACGTCATTTCGCCAAAATAGATTCTTCCCGCTTCACAATAGAAGTCAACCCTAACAAATGGAAATCCTTCAGATAGCACGGCAGCCAATTCGAACATTCGATCCAAACCTTCCGGTTTGGGCAACGTAAAGTCGGCCGGCGCCGCTAGACCGCGCTTATTATAACGCAACAGATGCCAATCACGATCGAAAAAATAGAATTTCGTATCACCTGTCCCTCGTTCCATACAGAGCATCACGCTATCAACCTGTCCGTTAAAACACGTGAATTTATAATCCGAAGGGATCCCTCCATCGGATCGAGTTTCAATAAATTGCTCGCATATGATACACGGCTCAACATTTTTATAGGGCCACTCGCGATATGCAGGATACAGATTTCGTCTTAGCCATCTCCGATAATTGGCCCGCACCCGATTCCGATCGAGTAATTGTTTATCTAGACAGATAGTAACGTCATGCGAACCGTGATTGCATTTAAGCACGAATTTTTCAGGCAATGAATCAAAATCAATCTCTTCGGCCAAATTCCATTTTCCGATCAATGGAACCAAATATTGCTTCCCGATTCTCTCTGCAACATAATCGCGAACGGCATATTTATCGACCAACTGCGTCAAAAGCGGACGGCGATAATGAATCTTCAACCAATTCATCTTTTCATGAAACCCCGACGGATGACGCCAATTCATCCGTTGTCCCATGGTCAAATAATACTGAATTGAAATATACAACTTGTCCGGCATCCAATCAAATAGACGGAATCGAAGCTGTATGGCCATAAAAATACGATAAATGGCATTTCGTAAAAAAATCGTCATTGGGCATTCATACACAATTTATAAAGAGCCGCAAAAAATGCGTTAGAGATCACTTTTAGTTTTCGGCTTCGGGATAATTCTTGAAGCGTCCAAATGACATTCAAACGTCGGGACAAAGGCAGGGATAAATCACCCAACAGTAACAGTTTCTCAACCAAATTCAACCGCTCTGGAGGAATTTGATCTCTGAATTTTCGACAGACGAACCCAATCAGAGCAAAACGTTCATTGCAGGGAATGAAATCAGGATAAATAATGCGGGAATATTTATTAACCCGCAAACGGTCTTTTAAAGAACGTGATTTTTCGGAGATCCGGGCAATGGCATTGTCCCCGTGATGCCGGTAATACATCAACGGTTCCGCCATATTATACTTCACTCCGACCATTGCTGCTACCAGAGCGATATACATGTCGAAAATCACCTCTTTATTGGGGGGAATCGGCAAGACCCGCTCGGCCAAGGCTTTGTTAAATACAAAACAGCATCCTTGTGAATTATTCATGCCCCACAACGTGTCGTAATAATTCCATGTATCTTCAGAAGGATATTTTTTCGGCAGTACTCGCCTATTCTCATCGATATCCTGACATTGCGAAGAGACCAATGCCGGCACTCCCGGAGATTCGACAGATTGCAGATACCGGAGACTTTTTTCGATCTTTTGTGCAAACCATATATCATCCTGATCGCACAAAGCGATGTAGTCCCCCGTGCATAGACTGATCGCTTTGCCGAAATTTTGATTAAAACCTAACCTTTTTTCATTGATATAATAGATCAACCCATAACGTTCATAATAACGCTGAAGAATTTCAACTGTTCCATCCCAAGACCCATCATCTACCACAACCACTTCATCAGGCAATCGCGTTTGCGTGTAGATACTCTCCAATTGTTCCTCCAGATATTTTTCGCCATTGTATGTCGTCATGGCAACCGATACTCGAATCGACATAAATAAAAATCAATGAGATTTCAAAACCAACCAATTTTTTAAATCGGACAACCGCAATATTTTAAACGAACAGATAACAGTCAGAAACAAAAATAACCAAATCGCTCCTTTCAAAAAGCCTTGTAAAATCAAATAAAACCGATTTGTTGAACCCAAATCAATATCAAGCCATGAAATACAGAGAAAAAGGGCTAACCCTATTCCCGTTGGGACAATGAACATCCGTAAAACAGTCCATGAATTAAGCTTCATAATCCGCGTATTGAAATAGCAGTAATAAAACCCCTGTTGAATCAAAATATAAACGAAATAGCCGATAACAGCAGAACCTACGCCGTAAAATCGACACAATACGACATTGACAATAATAGATATAATGCAAGCGATTGCGCTACTATAAACGAGCATTCGTGTACGTCCGGTCGCAAGGATCAAACTGGAAATAGGTGAATTATAAAGATTCAATAGCAAGGTAAAGGTCCACAGTACTAACCATTTACTAAGGTATCCAAAGTCCAGTCCGACATATACGGTAATCAGTTCATATGCGCACAACATGATCGGAATACATATAAGAGTCGTCAATATTGACGTGTAGCGTGTTCCCGTATATGCAAATCTTTCGATTGCAGCTTGATCCCCTCGCGCAATATGCTGAGCGGATTTAGGTAAAAGAATTCCGATCATTGCGCCACAGATGGATATGATAAAAAGAGGAAAGACTTCTATGATGCGATATTCTGCCAATGTAGTAGCGGCGTTCTCAGCGACGAACCCCAATACAATCGGACGTGATTGCGTTGCCGTTGCTTGAAAAATAGCCATAATAAAAATCGCAAGGCTGTATTTTAACACATGACCGAAATCCTTCCAATAGAAAAGCGGCTGCCACCGATCGATCATCCCAATCTTTCGACTTAAAATATAGTAAGGAATAAACAGAATGCTATTTATCAATATAAAGAAGAAAAAATATTCGTTAATCGTCAAATCAAACCATACCGTTATCCAGATAAGAATGAAAACGGTAAGCGTTTTCAAAATATTAAGCCGTTGAATGTAGCTGATCTTCTCGGCGGCAGTCAATAATTGGACAAAAACCGAAGATCCCCAATTTATAACGGCAAACCCAGCCAGAATGAATAATGAAATACGGTACTGCGCAAATTGATCCTGAGTCAATTGGAACCAAGATGAGCCCCAAAAGGCGATCGTCAGCAATAATAACGCATTTAATATTCCGATTATTCCGTAAAATGAAATACTTGTTCCTGCAACTCGCTTGATAAGATCAAACCTTTTCTTTTCACGCCATTGTGCAAAATGCTTAATAGAACCAGTATTGATGCCTAAATCTAACAACGACATATAGGCATTAGTGGCAATCGCCAAGGTCAATACTCCATAATTATCTATCCCAAACTGCCGGAGCAAAATCGGCAACGAAATAAAATTAAGAAGTGCATTGATCAACTTAGCGGCTGTACTCCATAGGAAAGAGTTTACATAATAATTATTCATTACATAAATGTGTCATCTCATCGAACGACGATCCATATTTGGACAATTCGGCTTTGGAAAGGAGCCACCACTCGCTTGCTTCTAAACTAGCTATTACCTGTTGAGGAAAGCGCATGCGAATCATTCGTGCCGGATTTCCAGCAACAATACTATAAGGAGGAACATCTTTAGTGACAATGCTACCGGCCCCAATAATCGCGCCATTACCGATATTGCAACAACCCGGCAGGATAATTGCATTCGCCCCAATCCACACATCGTGTCCGACTGTTAACTTCTTGTATATCAATGCATTATCAGACAACGAGTGATTTTTTTGGAGGGGGGGGGCGTAACGCCGATCATACAAAATCGGATGCGTTGTAAATCGATGATAAGGATGATTAGCACGAAATATTTTAACTCCAGATGCGATAGAACAATAGTTACCAAACACAACATTCGGGCGAATATTTCCCAGAGAAAAACATCCATCAATAGTACCATAACCAATCTCTATCCGATAAAAATCCCGATAAATTCGCCGAATCGTTGGAGAATAGGCGTATCCGTCTTCAAAACGTACGATCAATCGCTCGATCAAAGCACGTAGCTTTCTATTCTTTACGTGTTTGTATAACAAATATAAAACTCGACTCATTTTAATGAATATTTATGTGAAACAGGAGACTGAGCCAATGGCAGATAATGCCCTGCAAGTATCAATACAATAGGTATTTCAGAATCTTGGATTCCACAAAGCCGTTTGATCGCACTGTCCATGCGGGGATCGCGCAAATACATTTTGTAACAACTCGCTATTTTTTGAGCATGAAGCCCCAACGTAAAGTTCATTGCAAAAAGGCCTCCGTCGATGTAAGCTTGATTACGTTCATAATACCCTCCAAAAAATAAAAGATCAGTTGTCACAATGAATACGGCAGCAGCGTGTTGACACCATCCTTGATCACCTCCCTGCAATGCAAAAAGCTGTGCCATCATCTTTTTATCACGTACTGCATACACTCGTGATGCCTGACGATTGCAGGCGCTAGGCGTAGTCATAGCAATCCGTTTAGCGCATTCAATTTCGGAGTCTGTAATAGGAGCATCCGCATAGTCTCTAACGCTAACTCGACTATCGAAAAAAGCTACAAGCTGATCATAGGATAGATCGAAATCCGGCATTCCAATACGTTTGGCGCCACCGCAAGAAAAATCTATTTTAGAGGAATATCGCTCGATCAAAGCGAAAATCTCACTTCGAATCTGTGGCTGACTTGTTGAATGAGGATCAGCTAAATAAGCATTCAAAATGGAAAGAGCCACACAAACTCTATCGCTTAAGCCATATGTCTCAATATGTTTTTGCAAAATCCGTACAAGAACTCGGGCCTTCTCTCCGCCAAATTCCGTTTTCTTTTCCGAAAAACTCATCCCTTTTTCCAACGCATGCATAAGCAGCATGATTTCCGCAATGGATTTCGCCTCGGAATCTCTACCGGTAGTCCGCGAATAGCAAATACACTGTCGATAATCAGCCCAATAGTAACGAGCGATCTGCAGAAAATCGATACAACGTCTTACAAACTTCTTCATCTGATCTGCATATAATCCATCAATACGGACTTAAATAAATTTAACCGCTCCTGTACAACTGTTCGCATTCTCTCTTTTGTTATTTTTGAGATTTGCTCTCGCTCCTCGAATGCAGTTCGAACTGCCTTTAAAATCATAGACTCATCCATCGTCGTCAGGTCGCCCATATAAGGATAGAGAAGAGTTTTCTGAAAAAGGCCGCCAAACTTGCGGCTATATGCAAGCGGAAACACCGGAGTTCCCGAGGAAAATGCTGCAATACAAGCATGCATACGTGCACCAACAAAGAAATCCAACCTCGAAATATAAGATTTTGCCAAAACGGGATCTTTGAAAAATGGAGCAAGGATAATCCGATCATCTTGATATTCCCGCTGTAAATGATACGAAATATTGTAATCATCTATTGTTAAAGCATCCCCGTATACGACATGAGGAACTAGATGAATTCGAATATCAGGGTATGATAAAAAAAAATCCAGTAAAGATCGAATCAACCGTTGATAATCCGACATTAGGTTGAAACGGATCCGGCCTTCGTCTCTCCAAAGTAATGCCGAAACATTCAAACCAATCTGTAAAATTTTCCCTTCCCCCGAAATTTCAGTTCGTTCATAGGGCAACGCAAAAGCGACATCAATAATCTCATCAACCCGTTTTTGATTTGTATATTGTCGAACCAAAGCTGTACTTAAAACATCCCTCGTCATGATACCAACAGCGGCATTCAACGATTTTATGGCGGCATTCAATGTTCGTTTCTCACTAAAAGGTCCAATCGTCTGAGGTATAAAAATCACACGCTTCCCCAATCGCTCAAACAGCCGAATTGGATTGTTAATTTTAAAAAAATTATCTTTTCCGTAAATATCTGCGAAACTATCCCCCAAGCCGATCGCCAACACATAATCCAGATTCAAATATTTAGGGATATAGCGAGCGCGAGCAATCGTATAAATCGCATTAGACAACGTATCAAAACCAGGTAGAGGCAGAATTTCAACGGGAATCGATCGCAAACCTATCTGAAATCGGACTCTTCTTGCCTGTCTATATCCATTCAGAATGTAATAATTGAAATGAATACGTTTATTTTGCGCAATCTCTTCCAATAAATACAATGTTGAATAAGTCAATGCCTCACAACCTTTATTCCCACTAACCGGTTCGGCACCTAAAAGCCCGATATTCAAAACGGATTGTCCTGTTTCCATAAAACACAAACTCAAACAAATTCTTTATACCATGCCACAAATCGGATAATTCCCTCTTTCAAAGAAGTTTCGGGATGGTACCCGACTGCTTTCTGAAGTTTCGTCGTATCGGCATAGGTCGTATAGACATCACCCTTTTGCATCGGGAGCATCGTCATCTGCGCTTTTTTACCAAGCGCATCTTCGAGCGTATGGATAAATTCCATCAACGGCAAGGGATGCCCGCACCCGATATTGTAAATATCGGTCGGAACTTCGCCTGAAGGTACACGGCAAAGAATGCGCATCACCCCTTCGACAATATCGTCGATATAGGTGAAATCGCGCGAAAGGTCTCCGTTATTGAAGACCTTGATCGGTTCTCCGGCTAGGATCGCTTTCGTGAAAAGCATCGGCGCCATATCCGGTCGTCCCCAAGGCCCATAGACTGTGAAAAAACGCAGACCTGTCGACGGAACTTTGTATAGTTTCGCATAAACATGGGCCATCAGTTCACCGGATTTTTTCGTTGCGGCATATAAAGACACCGGATTGTCGACGCTATCCGTTTCCGAAAAAGGCACTTTTGTATTGCCGCCATAGACGGAGCTCGACGAAGCGTACAAAAGATGCCGGACGGGATAATGGCGACAGCACTCCAACAGATTGACAAACCCTACAATATTGCTTTCGACATAAGCATACGGATTTTCGAGCGAATAACGCACACCGGCCTGCGCGGCAAGATTGATCACGCAGTCGAATCGTTCTTCCCGAAAAAGGCTCTGAAGCGCTTCGCGCTCCTCCAATGCCACTTTCACAAACCGAAAAGAAGGATTGTTGGAACTTTTTACGATCCGGCCGGTTGTAATCGTCGAACGCTCGATCCCGATTCGAGCCAGACGGCCGTATTTTAAACGAACGTCGTAATAATCGTTGATGCAATCCAATCCGACGATTTCATGTCCTTCGGACAACAACCTTACAATAAGGTGGTAACCGATAAATCCGGCGGCGCCCGTAACCAGTATCTTCATTATTTCCCAATCGCCTTATAGGTAAATCCCTCCGCGACCAATTCGGTTTTATCATAGATATTGCGGCCGTCGATCACCAGCGGATTGACCATGACTTTCTTAATGACCGACCACGAGGGCACGCGGAACTGCTTCCACTCGGTAAGCAGGACAAGCGCCGAAGCATCGATCACCGCTTCGTACATATCGTTGCAATAAACTACCGAGTCTCCGACACGTCGACGGCATTCGTCCATTGCCACCGGATCGTAAACCTTCACCACAGCGCCGGCCTCGATCAGACGGTCTATGACCACCAGTGCCGGAGCCTCGCGCATATCGTCGGTTTCGGGTTTGAAGGCAAGTCCCCATAAAGCGACGGTCTTGCCTCGAAGATCACCCAGTTCAGCCTTGAGTTTCTGCACGACGATCTCTTTCTGCCGTTCGTTCACAGCCTCGACCGCTTCGATCACGCCCATCGTATATCCGTTTTCTTTTCCGGTGCGCGCCAAAGCCTTTACATCCTTCGGGAAACAGGAACCTCCATAACCGCATCCCGAATAGAGGAATTTACTCCCGATACGGGCATCCGCTCCGATTCCCTTTCGAACCATATCGACGTTGGCCCCTACGATGTCGCAAAGATTGGCAATATCGTTCATAAACGAGATCCGGGTAGCAAGCATCGCATTGGCTGCATACTTGGTCATCTCGGCCGAGGGTATATCCATGAAATAGATACGGAAGTTATTGATCTGGAAAGGACGGTATAACCGCGTCATCACTTTCCGAGCGCGCTCCGACTCCGTACCGATAACGATCCGGTCGGGCGACATGAAGTCCTTGATCGCCGCACCCTCCTTCAGGAACTCGGGATTCGAAGCCACCTCGAACGGAATCTTCGCGCCGCGTTTGTCCAGCTCCTCCTGAATAGCAGCCTTGACCTTTTTGGCAGTTCCTACGGGCACAGTCGACTTGGTGACCAGAATCGTATATTTGTTGATGTTGCGGCCGAACGTACGAGCCACCTCCAGCACGTAACGCAGGTCGGCCGATCCGTCCTCGTCGGGCGGCGTGCCGACAGCCGAAAAGACGACCTCCACCTGATCCAGACAGCTGCGAAGGTCGGTCGTGAAATGCAAACGCCCTGCTTCTACATTCCGCTTGACCAGATCGTCGAGTCCCGGCTCGTAAATCGGCACTTCGCCAGCCAGCAGGCGATCGATCTTCTTTTCATCGATATCGACGCACGTCACGTCGATGCCCATCTCTGCAAAGCAGGCGCCCGACACCAGTCCGACGTAGCCCGTACCTACAATCGAAATATTCATAATCAGTATGTTGTTTTAGATTTTCTCAACAAAACGGGCCGGAATTTCGGCCGTAGCGACGGCAAGCAAACCCAGAACTTTTACCACGACGCGCTGCTTGCTCTTATAGCGGAGATACTCCCCCTCCACACCTTTAAAAACACCTTCCGTAATACGTACCCGATCACCCGCTTCGAGTTGCTCCCGTTGCAGGTCGATCAGTTGCGTATCCTCGAACCCGCCGCCGGTTACATAGATGAAATCATCCATCTCCTTGTCGGGAACCACGGCCGGCTCCCGACTCTCCCGATCGTAATAGAAGCCGATGGGAAGGGCGCTCGTTTGACGGATTTTCAGCAACCATGCGGGCGTGATACGCACGAAAACGAGGTTATGGACAACCGGACGCTGCACCAAACGCTTTCGACCGTTCAATTCCGTTTCTACATAACGCATCGGTATATAACTGCGAACTTTCAACCGGTCGAAATAACGCTTGACCGACATCTCGCGACTGTAAGTCGCCCGAACGATATACCAGTGTCGCTGTTCGTTACTCATTGATGGATTCCGATATTTGCATTAGGTATACAATCTCAGGACACCATACGTCACAAAACGTTGGCTGGCAGCCATTTGAACGGTCTGCCAAAAGTTTGAAATGTTTAAATTCTCACATCTGTCCTATATACGCGAAAGATGCAAAACTGTTTACAAAGGTAGATAATTTATTTAATTCCAGCAACTTTTTCATCCCCAAAAATACCCCCCCCCCTAAAATATTGTATATCAATCTATTAAGCAAGAATTCCAAATGCAATAAAACATATTATTTATTTGCTATTATTCCGATTATCAGAAGGATGAAATTGCATTAAATACAATATGAAATTGCCTAATCGACAAATTAAGGTAATCATTTAAAAACAAGCCTTTACCCGAACCGAAAAGGCGGCAAACAATCCGAAACGCCGGTATACGTGATTCCGAAAATCGGAATCGAACGGCGAAAAAACGCACGCTGAATCAGGATATATTTCTCATTGCCAGCCGATAACTTTAACCTCAGGAATAATTGCAAAAGAGGGGAAGATACCGAAACGAAGAGGCCGGCCTCGCTCGATCTCCGCAATACGACCCTACGGAATTCCGAACGAATGTGTTCCGCGCAGTTGTTTTTTTACTACTTTTGTCTTCCGATGAATGAAATTGCCGACAGACTGATCGACTGGTATACGGTCAACGGCCGCGATCTGCCGTGGCGGCGGACACGCGATCCCTACCGTATCTGGTTATCGGAGATAATCCTCCAACAGACGCGAATCGTTCAGGGCATGGATTATTATCTGCGGTTCGTCGAGCGGTTTCCCGATGTCGAAGCCTTGGCGGCCGCCGCCGAAGACGAAGTGCTGAAACTCTGGCAGGGATTGGGTTATTACAGTCGGGCGCGCAACCTCCGCGCAGCAGCCCGACAGATCGTCTCACGATACAACGGTTGTTTTCCGGTCGAATACGCCGACGTACGCGCACTAAAAGGCATAGGCGACTATACGGCGGCGGCCGTCTGCTCGTTCGCCTACGACGCTCCGCATGCCGTAGTCGACGGCAATGTCTACCGCGTGCTGTCGCGGCTGTTCGATCTCAATCTCGCGATCGACACGGGTGCAGGGCGCAAAGCCTTCGCCGCACTGGCCGCCGAACAACTCGACCGGCGGCGACCGGCGCTCTACAATCAGGCGATCATGGATTTCGGCGCGCTGCAATGCACGCCTGTCAATCCCCTCTGCGACGATTGTCCGCTTCTGGACAAGTGCCTCGCCCATGCTGCCGGAACCGTCGCCGAACGTCCGGTCAAGGAGGGTAAAACACAAGTGCGTCCCCGCTTTCTGAACTATCTTCATTTGGAATGCAACGGCCGTATCGCACTGCGGCGACGCCCGAAAGGAGATATCTGGCAGGGGTTATACGATCTGCCGGCGATCGAAAGCGACCGGCCGCTGGATTTCACGGAACTGATCGCGACGGAGACCTTCCGCGAATTGTTCGGCGCGCATTCCTACCGCCTGCTGCAAACGACCCGTATGCCCAAGCATCAGTTGTCGCACCAGACTCTCCACGCAGTGTATCACCGACTCGAACTCGAACGGTGGCCTTCCGCCGCCGGACGATGGTTGCTCTCGGCGAAAGAAAACATGGAAGAGTATGCGATTCCGCGCCTGCTGGATCGTTATTTCGAACGAATTGGTCGAGATCAATCCTCCAACAACGCCACATAAAGATCGGCCAATCGTCGGCGCAGATGCTTCACTGCGTAATGTTTGCGAGAGAGAAGCGTCGCCACCGGAATTCCCGTATCTTCCGACAATTCCCGAAACGAGAAGCCCTCCACCTCCGTCAGCAAAAAAGCGTCGCGCTGTTCCGTCGGCAATTCGTCCAGAACAGCCGTCATTTCCTCCCATATTGTCGTGCGTATCAGTTCCATATCGGGCGATCCATTATCATCGATCAAAAAATCCGTCACTTCGTATAGCAACGCATCGTCATCGTCTCTCACTGCCGGCAACGACTGCTCGCGCTGTTTGCGGCCCGTATCGACAATCCGATTGCGAGCTACGCGGAACAGCCACGCCGCGACCTGCGAAATGGGATTGACGGCGTCGGTCTGTACGAAACGCAGAAAGACCTCCTGCAAAATATCCTCGCTGTCGGTTTCGGGGCCGACGCGACGCGAGATGAAAGCCAGCAGTTGCCGTCTGTAACGCTCGAAGACCGTCGCCGGATCACGCTTCTGCGTCATCTGCGGCAGCGCCTTCACGGCGGCAGATGCCGCGCATGCGGCGGCGGATAAACTCCCGTTTCTCTTCGTGCGACATGCCGCGCATCATCTCATGGAGACGGCGGTGACCGCCGTGCGGCATAAAGGGCCGTCCGAAATGACCGAACAGCAGCCGTGTGAGCAGCATCAATCCCAGCGCCTGCCAATAACCGATCGGCTGCCAGCCGATAATCCCGGGGACAAGCGCATTCCACAACACCATCACCAACGCCACGCCGGCAGCAAGCAGGCCCAGCCACAGCAGGCCGAATCCGGCCTTTCTTCCGTAATTTTTCATATTCTCTTTTTTATAAAGTTTTATAGCTTCATTCCGGCAAACCCCGACACAACGGCCGCACGCGGTGCAACGCTGTTCGTCGACCGCCTGCACGAAACGGCAGCGACCGTTATCGACCAATTGCAGCACTCCCTGCGGGCAACTTTCGACACAGCGGCCGCAGCCGCAGCAATCGAAAGTATAAAGCAAAAGTCGGGGAGACGATCGGCGTTCGCCGCATTCGTTATCGTATCTTTCTGAGTTTTCATTTTTCATCTTCATCGATCTCTCTCATTTATGCTGACGAACGACGAACGGAAATATTTTAACCGACCGAAAAAAAACAGCGAAGCCGGCGCCCTATGGCAACCGGCTCCGTCGATCAGATCGTCGAAATCAGGAGTTCCCGTCTCCGGCGGAAGTATCCGAACCGCCCGACGTCGGCTGTACGCCCTCGGTCGGTTTTTCACCGCGCCGACGGTGGCGGCCTCCGCGATGACGGCGGCGTTCGGCATTACGCCCCTCGGCGTCCCGCCCTTCCGGCTTTGCCGCCGGAGCCGCTGCGGACGCAGAATCGGATGCGCCCCCCGAAGGCGCAACTTTCGATTTCGCCTCGCCGTCGCGGCGACGTTCACCGCCACGACCGCGGCCTCGTCCTTTCGCCTCGCCCCGACCGTTACGGCCGCCCCGGCCCCGACGGTCGCCCGAAGCCGACGGCTCGTATTCGGGTGCCTTGCCGAGTTTTTCGGGCAGCGGAAGTTTCTCCACCTCGCGCTCCATAAATTCTTCGATACGATGGAATTTGCCCTGTTCCTTCTCGTTGATGAAGGTCAGAGCACGCCCCGTAGCGCTCGCGCGCGCCGTGCGGCCGATGCGGTGGATATAGTCCTCGGGATCGTGCGGCACGTCGTAGTTGACCACCATGCCGATATCTTCGATGTCGATGCCGCGCGCCACGATGTCGGTGGCCACCAGCAGATCGATCTTACCGTTTTTGAAATCGAGCATCACCGCCTCACGTTGCGCCTGTTCCAGATCGGAGTGCATGGCGGCGGCATTCAGATGCATGCGCTTGAAAGCGAACGCCAACTCCTTGACCTTCAACTTCGAGGAGGAGAAGATGATCGTCTTCGATTCGAGCGGCTTGGAAAAAAGCTCCTTGATCAGACCGAGTTTCTGCGTCTCATAAAGGACGTAAGCGGCCTGCTCGATCGCCTCGTTGGGCTTCGAGACGGCGATATTGATCTCGGCGGGCTTATGCAGAATCTGCTTGGCCATCTGTCGGATCTTAGGCGGAAGCGTAGCCGAGAACATCAGCGTCTGACGCTCTTCGGGCAAACGTTTGACGATGGTCATGATGTCGTCGAAGAACCCCATGTCGAGCATGCGGTCGGCCTCGTCGAGCACGAAATATTTCACGTGCGACAGATCGA